>NZ_JBHOQR010000016.1:0-69163 GCF_042408815.1 Thermoflexus sp.
ACAGGATGAGCGTTCGCAAAGGCAACCTCGAGGGCCCTCGAACCCTGCCGGTTGAGCGAGGATACGCCATCGGTGATCGGGCCCGTTTTCGAAACTCCTTTGTGGAACGCGATCCAGTGGCCATCGCTTCACCCATCCGAACCCGGGGCGGATCCACTGAACGGTAAGACGAGATCGCCGGGCTCAGGATATGGAGCCCAACAGCGTGCGCCCTGACGGATGTCAGCGACGACGCTGGGTGATCAGGGAAAGCAGCACCAGAGTCATCGAGGCCCCGAAAAGCAAAGAGGAAACGGCATTGAGCTCCGGCGTGATCCCCAGCCGGACCTTAGAATACAGCAGCACAGGAAGCGTGGTGGATCGTGGGCCGGTGACGAAGAACGTGATCACGAAATCGTCAATGGAAAGGGTGAAGGCCATCAGAGCGCCGCCTAGGATCCCCGGCATCAGCAGCGGAAGCGTGATCCGCCGGAAGGTTTCCCACTCGTTGGCCCCCAGATCCTGAGCGGCCTCCTCCAGAGTGCGGTCATAGGTCGCCAGCCGGGCGCGGACGATGACGTAAACGAAAGGCACACAGAAAGCCACGTGAGCGAGCAGGATCGTCCACACGCTCAGGGGCGTCCGCGTCAGGACAAAAAACAGCAACAGCCCCACCCCCATCACGATCTCTGGGATAATGATGGGGAGATAGAGCAGGCCCTCAAGGACCACCCGCCCGAAGAACCGGTAGCGATCCAGCCCCAGAGCCAGCATGGTCCCCAGGACGGTGGAGATCGCCGCAGCCAGGAAGGCGATGAACAGGCTCCGCTTCGCCGCATCCAGGACCAGATCGTCCTGTAAAACCCGCTGATACCACGCCGTGGAGAACCCGTTCCACACGGTTGCGATGGGCGAGGCATTGAAAGAGAAGGCGATCAAAATGAAAATCGGAACATAAAGAAAGAGGAAGGTCAAGCCGATCATCCCGGCACGCCATTCCGCAGCGAAACGGAAGGCGGGAACGGGCCAGGGTTCTACCCGCAGGAAGCGGCGCAACCCATGCTCCCGATGGATATCCAGGAGAACCAGCCCCAGGAAAATCAGGGTCAGCGAGCCCCAAGTCAGGAGATGTCGCAGGATCCTTCCCGCCCGCCCCGGGCGACGCCAGAGCCAACCGGCGATGAGCAGCGCTCCGTAACACGCCAGCAAGCCGCTGACCAGCCGGGGCCAGCCCGGCCCCTCCGGGCCCGTCCACCGACGAGCGAGCTCCAGCAGATCCCCCAGGACGCCCAAGCCGGTTAACCATGGGATCGCCGTCGCCAGGGCGCCCCCCAGATGCAAGGCGATCAGCCCGCCAACCGTCCACTCCAGCCCTTCCACCCCATACAGCACCAGAGGGGGCAGGGCACGAATCGCGGCCTGCTCAGATCGGGTGACAACCGGGACGCTCATAGCGCGCGCTCTCCTCCGCCAACCCGGAGATAGATCATGGTGGCAGCCAGCACCATCGCCATCAGGATCAACGAGAGGGCAGAGCCGAAGGGCCAGTGGCGGACAGTGAGGAATTGATACTGGATGACGTTGCCGATCATGATCGTCTTCGCCCCGCCCAGCAGGTCGGGGGTGATGAAGGCGCCCACCGAGGGGATGAACACCAGTGTCGATCCCGCGAGAACGCCCGGTAGCGTGAGGGGCCAGATCACCCGCCGGAAGGCGTGCCATTCGTTCGCCCCCAGATCATGGGCCGCTTCCACCAGAGAGAAATCGAAACGCTCCAGCGTCGCATAAAGCGGAAGGATCATAAAGGGCAGCTCGCCATACACCAGGCCCAGGATGACCGCGTTCTGGGTGAAGAGCAGCGAGAGGGGCTCCTGAACCAGACCAAGGGCCATCAGAAGGCCGTTGATCGGGCCGTCTGAGCGCAGCACAAACATCAGCGCCAGGGTGCGAACCAGGAAATTGGTCCAGAAGGGGATCATCGTGAGGATCAGAAGCGCGTTGCGCCATCGCGCCGGGGCGCGTGCCATCGCATAGGCGACTGGATAGCCGATGAGAAGGCACAGCACCGTGGTCACCAACGCCATCCACAGAGAGATCAGAATGACCTGGATATACAGGGGATCCAGAGCGCGCTGATAGTTCTCCAGAACGAACACCCACCGGATCCCTCCATAAGGCCCCCGCTTCAGGAAGCTGATCACCGCGATGATGCCCACCGCGAAGGCAAAAAAAGTCAGCAGATAAAAAGCGCCCGGGAGGATCAGCAGCATAGGGAGCCGGGCCCGGGGGATGGCCGCGATCCCCAGCGCCATCGCCGTGAGGCAAAGGCCCAGGCCAATGGCCAGGCCCATGGCGAACATCAGCCCCAGGCCCAGGACAAATCCAAGGGCCGCCCGGACCAGGACCATGGTGGGGATCACCGGAAGCCCGAGGATCCACGCGGCGGCGAGGACTGCATCCAGGAGCCCGATCCCGCCCAAGAGGATCCGCCAGGGCGGTTCAGCGGTTCTCCCGGCCATCAGAAGGGCCAGAAGGCTGCTGAGCACCAGGACCCCGAATGCTTCCAGAGAACGTCCCTTCCGGCTGATGAGGCCCATCCCAAACACCGATCCCTCCTATTCGGTGAGGACACGCGCGCTTTCCGGCATCCACGCCGCCCAGATGGCCGTTCCGGGACGATAGCGATGGATGGAAGCGCTGCCATCCTGATTCTGCATGCGCACCCGCAGCCCGATCCGCTCGCCCACCCGAACCCGAAAGAGCGTGTCCGTTCCAATGTAAATGACCTCCTCGATCACCCCCGGATAGCGATTCGGGGTATCCCCGGGCTCCTCCGCGCATAGACGGATCCGCTCCGGCCGGATGGCCACGGTGACCCTTTGACCTCGATGGATCCCCTCCGACAGTGCGGCGAAGATCGGGAATCCTTCGACCTCCACCCGAGCCATCCCCTGCTCCAGATCCACCACCTGCCCCTCCAGGAAGTTCGTCTCACCGATGAAGTCCGCCACGAAGCGAGTGGCCGGATGCTCGTAAATCTCCACGGGGGTTCCGACCTGAAGGACGCGCCCCTGGTTCATCACCGCGATGCGATCGGACATGGTCATCGCTTCTTCTTGATCATGCGTGACATAGATAAAGGTGATGCCCACCTGATGCTGAAGCGCCTTCAATTCCAGCTGCATCTCCTTGCGAAGCTTCAGGTCCAGAGCACCCAGGGGCTCGTCGAGCAACAGCACGGCCGGACGGTTGACCAGGGCGCGGGCCAGGGCCACCCGCTGCTGCTGGCCACCGGAGAGCTGGCGGGGATAGCGGTTCTCCAACCCGGTGAGGCGCACCAGACGCAGGGCCTCTTCCACCCGCCGGCGGATCTCATCCCGGGGAAGGCGCTTCATCTCGAGGCCGAAGGCCACGTTCTCGAAGACCGTCATATGGGGGAAAAGAGCGTAGTGTTGGAACACCGTGTTCACCGGCCGATGGAAGGGAGGCACATCGCTCATCGGCTCGCCCTTGATGTAGATCTCCCCCTTCGTAGGGCGCTCGAAGCCCGCGATCATCCGAAGCGTGGTGGTCTTCCCGCAGCCCGAAGGACCCAGCAGGGAGAAAAACTCCCCATCCTGAATCTGAAGGCTGACCTGATGCACAGCCTCCACCTCGCCGAAATGCTTACTGACCTCTCGCAGCTCCACCGCATACACCATCCCCTGTCCCTCCAGGACAGAATGGCGCGAGCTTCGTAAGGGCACCCATCAGAGCCCTTCCGGCCGGGCCCCCAGAGTCGCCACGTGCGGCAGGCCCTCCCGCCGGCGAGCGGCCAGAAGGGCCAGCCCTTCGTAAACCACGTTGGCGGCCAGCAACGCGGTGATCCCGCCGGGATCGTAAGCGGGCAGCACCTCCACCACATCCATACCCACCAGGGGAAGGCCCACCAGCTCCCGGAGCATGGAAAGCCCTTCCCACGATGTAAACCCCCCCACCTCCGGCGTGCCCGTTCCAGGCGCATAGGCCGGGTCGAAGAAATCGATATCGAACGAGAGGAAGGCCGGATGATCGCCAACCCGCTGGAGGATCCGACGGGTGGCGCTCTCCAGACCGATCGCCCGCACCTCGGCCGCAGACATGACCTCCAGCCCCAGGCGCCGCGCGGCCTCCCAATCCTCTGGACCATACACTGGCCCCCGCAGCCCAACCTGGATGGAACGCTCCGGGAGGATCAATCCCTCCTCGATCGCTCGTCGGACCACCGTGCCATGGGTATAACGATGCCCGAAATAGGCATCCCATGTGTCGGGATGGCTATCGAACTGAACGAGGGCGACCGGCCCATAGGCGGCCGCCACCGCCCGCAATTCCCCCAGGAGCACCGAGTGATCTCCCCCCAGGCCGATAGGGATCACGCCCGCCAGCGTCAACTGGGACAGAAAGTCGGCGATCCGCCGAAGGGAGTCCTCAATGAAACCTGGGGCAACCGGTGCATCCCCATAATCCACGATGGAAAGACGCTCGAAGAGATGGACGCGGAGAACGGGATGATAGGGGCGAAGCAGAACGGAGGCGCTGCGGATCGCTTCAGGGCCGAAGCGGGCCCCCACCCGGAACGTGGCTCCCGTATCGAAGGGGAGCCCGACGATCGCCACATCCACGCCTTCCGTGGTCTGGACATGGGGCAATCGCATGAAGGTGCGGATGCCCGCGAAGCGGGGAAACTCCAGGGCATCCGGCGGCCGATAGCGGTCCATTCCACCCTCCATAACCGGGATATGCCGACAGCCGGGCTCCGATCCAGGAGGCAGACGTCTGCTCTCCATCGCCCTCAGGACCGCGAGAATACCGAACCATCCCAGCTCCCGGATTCGGATTCCATCACCCCGAGTCTGGATCTTACGAATGTTCTCGCGTAGAAGCCGGCACGGTGGAAGACGGAACAGGGGCGCCCAAGGGGACACCACAATATGGGCACAGGCTCCACTCCAGGCGCAAGGGCCTCTCGCAGCGCGGACAGGATTGCTTCAAACGAGTGTGGCAATACGGGCAGACAATGAACTCCGCCTTCACCCGCCGGCCACAACCCGGGCATTGCTCGATCTCCTCCAGGCTCTGCAGGATCAGCTCCTCTTCCAACGCCCGTTCATACGCCTCCGCCAGGGTCTCCCGCGGACGCAGGATCAGATAAATCAGCAACCCCGGGATGTTCAGCACGGCTACCAGCAACGTCGCTAGGAACTGGGTGGGCAGATCCCGGGTCCGTGATCGAATATCCCGGAAGGTCCAGATCACCATACTCAGCCAGAAGGCTGCGATGGTCGCGCCCAGGAACGCCACAGGCAGTAGGATCAGATCATTAAGATCCATGCGTTTTAGATCCTCTCTCAAGATGAGCCGTCCGGTTGCCAGAAATTATATCCGAATTCCCGGACCTCCACATCGCGCCGCCTGGATCATGGGAGCACCCGAATGGCCCCCAGCTCCACCGCCCGATGGGGCGGCCGCTCACCGTTCGACTCGATGACCTCGGCACGCTCCCCATCTAGCCGGTAGAGGCCGACGCGCAGACCGTAGAGGCCGGGAGGCAAATCCATGGGGATCCGAATAGGATGCGGATCCGCGAAGCGATCGCCGGGCTCCCACCACCTGGAGGGCAACTCCCCCAGAGCCGGAGGGCCATCATGCTGAGCCTGGGGCGGACGATCGGGATCTCCCAGATGCACAAAAACATGCCAGTCCTCTCCAGAGGCTGCCTCCACCTCCCAGTAAAGGGTCACCGTAATCGTCTCCCCCGCCCGGGCCTCCACAGGGCGATCCACTCCCATCAACCGGGCTGGCCCAATCCGCACATCCAGGCGCCTCGTGGGGAAGAGCGGCTCCATGCCCCGCAGTTTGCCAGCCTCGAGGATCACGTATTCCACCGGTCGTCCCTGGTCATCATCCGCCGGGGCCACCCAACCGGTCTTCGCATCGTAGAGACCGACATGGAGGCGGATCACAGTGGGGACCTCGTTTTGCACGCCGATAGGGACCCAGTAAGGATCAGCGAACCGGAAGCCCGGACGACAATCGGTGGTGGAGAATAAGCCCCTCCCCAGATGGCGATCAACCTGCCGAACGTCGCGAACCCGCAGAGTGAGAACCGGGTGGAGGAAGACGCTCCAGGGCTGTTCGGTGGGCCGCAGGCACTCCCAGAACAGGGTGAGCGTGAGGGAGCTGCCGGGCGTCGCGACCCCCGGGAGATAACCGAGCAGACGTAGATGACGATCAAACGTGACCTCCACTCGGCGGGCTTCTGGGGGGAGATCCGCGATCGGGATGGGGCCAGCATATACGGGCAGGATGTAGCGCACTGGGGCGATCCAAGCGATCGCCATCCAAATCACGGCCGGAGCCCAGCGCCCGACGGTCCGACCTCGGGGAAGCCAGCGATCCACGATATGTTCCCAACCCGCCCAGAGCATCCAGGCAATGGGTCCGATGGCCGGGAACATCAGCCGCCCCTGAGAGGCGGAGGTCATGGAGGTCCATCGCACCAGCCCAGCGAAGACCAGGCCGGTGTAGCCGAGGGCGCCGACCCAGAGCGCCTGGCCATCGGGATCTGGCTTCCTCCACGCCTGGCCCATCGCTAGCATCGCCCCGATGGCAGATAGCCACAGCCAGGCTTCGAGGAAGAGATAGACCGGCGGATCCGCCAGGATGTTGAACCAGCCCCAGACCGCCCAGAAGGACCAGACGAAGCCCCGGGTTTCAGCAAGCAGCTGCGCGGGAGAGACCGTGCGGCGACCGAAGATTTCCAGCATGACATTCAGGCCGGTAGGATCCCCATACAGCACCCAGTTGCGCAGGAACCACCACCCGGAGAGGGCGATGGCCATCCCATAAATCAATCCTCCATATCGGAGCAGCTCAGGAAGACGGAGCCGGCCTTTCCTGACGAGAGCGCAGAGAACCCCTGCGGTGAAGGCCCAGAGGGCCAGGCCACTCAGCTTACTCAGCACTGCCAGCCCCAGCAGGAGCCCGAGAAGGAGAGCGCGGGTGCCCCTTATCCCGTATCGCCAGAGGCGGGCCAGCTGCCATAGGGTCACCGCGGACAGGGCGTTGATCAGCGTGTCATTGTTGATCGCGCTCATCACGAAAGGGAACATCGGATTCCACGCCGTCAGCGCAGCCGCTCCCAGAGCCCAACGCGGGCGACTTGGGGCCATCGTCCGGACCGCCGCGTAGATGGCTCCCACTGTGATCAGCCCGAGGAGCAAAGAGATGAGACGCCAGCGATGGAGCGTGCCCACCACTCCTTGCCATGGGAACCGCTCCCAGGAGCCATGCAAGGCCATGTTTTTGTTGTCCGGCAAATCCGCGTTCCCTGGGGACGGATGGCGGTTTTCCACACGCACGGCCTCCAGGTCCTCCAGGGGCCAGCGGAAAAGACGGGCGAAGGCGGCCAGCATCGCGTAATAGAGCGGGGGCTGGCTGCCCTCCTGCCGCCAGGGTGTCTCCTCGCCGGGCCGCTGCACCGGCAACCCGCCACCCCGGGCCAGGTGCGCCGCCATCCCGACATGCCAAATCTCATCGGGCGTCTCAAACAGCGGCGTCACGATCTGGAAAAGAACCCCGATGATCAGGAAAGAGATCAGCAGCCCGTAAACAGACCGCATCGCTTCCGGCCTCCGTTGAAGTACAGGAAGTATGGCATGATCGGAGGCGCCCGCGTTTCATTGTTTATCACAGGAGAGAGCCGTATACGAAGGAAGCCCTCTCGCCCGGCCGTCTCTCAGGCGATCGGATCGAGGAAAGCGCCTCCCCTACCGATCCGCCCATGAGCCCCATGGGCCCCCTCCAGGCTCTCTTAATTTTCTATCATGTGTCATGGAACGTATTTCCAGGAAGGGTGGAGGGCTGGCTGTTGCCATGCTTCCGTGATAAAATGAGCGCGAGCCTGCGGGGAGAGCGCCATGGCGTTCACGGTTCGGGACCTGGATGATCTGATCCGCCTCCTGGACAAGCATCCCCAGTGGCTGGAGGCGTTGCGTCAACGGCTGCTGACGAAGGAGCTCATGCAGTCGCCGCAGACGTTGCGGCGTGTTTCCACCCGGTTGGGTCGGGTGGAAAAGGCCCTGAACGCCCTGACGGAAACCGTGAGCGCCCTCACGAAATCCGTTACCACCCTCGTGGAGGTCCAGCAACACACAGAGGAATCCCTGGCCACCCTGCGCCAGGAGTTCCTGGAGCACCGCGCCGAGACCGAGCGCCGCTTCGCCGAGCTCACCGAGGCCCAGCGGCGCACGGAGCAGCGTCTGGATCGCCTCGAGACGGTGGTCCAAGGATTGGCGGCTCAGGTCGGCCGCCTCACGGAGACGATGGGCGCCACCGCCGAAGAGGAGGCCCATGATGTCCTCCTGACGATCCTTCGGGAGCGGGGAATGAAAGCCCTGGCCCGCCCCGCTCCGCTCATCGTGGACGGCTGGGAGATCGATCTGGCGGCCCCGGTGGAGGATCGGGAGGGCCAGCGGGGATGGGTGCTGGTGGAAGTGAAGCTCCGGCTCTCTGCAGATCACGTGTGGGCATGGGCCAGCCGGGTAGGCTCAGAGGGATTTCGGGAGGCACTGCGCCGCGCAGGCCTGGAGGGGCCGGTGTGGGCGTATATCTACGGGCTGCGGGTGACGCGGGAGGCCGAGGAGGCCGCCGAGCAGGCCGAAATGGGGCTCCTGTGGCCCCGTGGAGAGCTCCGGGAGCCGGCGAAGATCCTCTGAGAACGGCACGGCTCCGAACGATCCGGCGGGGGTCGGGAGAGCCTTTCCCGACCCCCATCTGGTTTCAAGCCCCTGGTGCATAGCGCTAAGGATCTCCGCTCGCTCTCCCTTCGAATCCCCTGGACGCAAACTGGAGATCTCGTTAAGATGGAGACACGAAGATCCATACGGCCCGGAGGTTTCGTCATGTCATGGCTCCGTGCCCAATGGCCGCTGGTCCTGGCCGGTCTGGCGGCCGGGTTCGGACTGCTGGGCGGGCTGGTCTGGGGGTTGCGGCCCCGCACCGAAGCGGAGACGGCTGTCCTGGCCCGCCGGGAGCTCCAGGAAGCGATCCGCCAGCTGGATCGCTTCCTGGAAACCTACCCAGCCGCTCCCGGTGAGGCCCGGGGGGCATTGCAGCGGGCTCAGTCGGCCTTTGAGAAAGCCGCTGGCCATCTGGCCCTCGCCCGTCCGATGGACGTGCAACAGGGGGCAGCTGATTTCCGGCAGCTCCAGGCGCTAACGGCCGCCAGCGCCCCGCCGGAGACGATCCTTCCGATCGCCCGGCAGCTCCGGGAGCGCCTGCAGTCCCTGGTGGAGGAATGAGCTGGGCTCATCCTCCTGCCTCCCTTCGCATCTGGACCTATCCTCTCTCGATCATCCCGATGGAGGGATTTCGATGGCCGACCTTTCCCTGATCGCGGAGCTCGCCACGGAAGGCACGACAAAGATCGTGCTGCTGGTGATGGATGGGCTGGGCGGGATGCCCATCGAGCGGGGCGGGCCCACAGAGCTGGAGGCCGCCCGCACGCCGAACATGGACCGCCTGGCGGCGGAAGGCACGCTGGGATTACACATCCCGGTGCGACCCGGGCTGGCCCCTGGCAGCGGCTACGCCCACCTCGCCCTCTTCGGCTATGATCCGCTGATCTACCCCGTGGGCCGGGGCGTGCTGGAGGCCCTCGGGATCGGCTTCCCCCTGGAGCCCCACGACGTCGCCGCCCGGGGCAACTTCGTCACCGTCGACGCCGAGGGCCGGATCGTCGACCGGCGGGCCGGACGCATCCCTACGGAGGTCAACGCCCGCCTGGTGGAGCGCCTGCGGTCCATCCGCCTCGAAGGCGTGGAAGTCTTCGTCGAGCCCGTCAAGGAGCATCGCTTCGTCCTGGTCCTGCGGGGCGAGGGGCTTTCCCCGGCGCTCACCGAGACCGATCCGGGGAAAACGGGCGTGCCGCCCTTCCCGGTCCGAGCCCTACAGCCCGAGGCGGAGCGCACCGCAACCCTGATCAACCAGTGGATCGCCCAGGCGCAGGCCCTGCTGGCCGACGCTTACCCCGCCAATATGGTCACCCTACGCGGATTCGACCGTCCGCCGCGCCTTCCCGCTTTCCCCGATGTATATAAGCTCCGGGCCGCCGCCATCGCTGCCTATCCGATGTATCGAGGGGTCGCCCGCCTCGTGGGGATGGAAGTCCTGGAGGCCCACGGGGACAGCCCGGAGGCTCTCTTCCAGGAGGCCGTCGCCCACTGGGACCGCTTCGACTTCTTCTTTATCCACATCAAGCCCACCGACAGCCGAGGGGAAGATGGCGACTTCGCCGCCAAGGTCTGGGTCATCGAGGCCGTGGACGCCGCGCTTCCCATCCTGCTGGAGCGCGCGCCGGACGTCCTGGTGATCACGGGGGATCATTCCACGCCCGCCGCCCTGCGCACCCATACCTGGCACCCGGTGCCGGTGCTCCTGTGGGCACCGCGAACCGCTCGGCCCGACGGCGCTCCAGGCTTCGGGGAGCGGGCATGCCGGACCGGCGGGCTGGGGATCTGCATGGCCACGGATCTGATGCCGTTGATCCTGGCCCACGCGGGGCGCCTGAGCCGCCTGGGCGCGTAAAGCTCCCCCGGATCGAGCAGTTCCCAACCTATGGAGGAGGATCCCCAATGCGCACCGGCGCCCCGCTCTCCTCCCGTCCGATCCGCCTGCTCCTCCCGATCCTGCTTGTCGCCTGTCGGTCGCTCCCGCCCATGGCGGAGCGACGGTTCGATGGCCGGGAAGCCTTCCGCCATGTGCAGGCCCAGCTGGCCATGGGCCCGCGCTACCCCGGCAGCCCGGGATGGGAGGCCGTCCAGCGCTACATCCGGGACCACGTGACCCAGGCGGGCTGGACCTTTGAAGTCCAGCCCTTTACCGCCCCCGGGATCTCCGGCCGCAACCTGATCGCCCGGGCCGGGCGAGGGCCGGGGATCCTGGTGGGGGCGCATTACGACACCCGGCGCCGGGCGGATCGGGATCCCGAGCGGCCTCAGGATCCAGTCCCCGGGGCCAACGATGGAGCCAGCGGGGTCGCCGTGCTCCTGGAGCTGGCCCGCGTCCTGGATCGCCCGCGCCTGCGCCACGAGGTCTGGCTGGTCTTCTTCGACGCAGAGGATCAGGGAGAGCTGGATGGAACGCCGTGGATCCTCGGCTCTACCCACTTCGCCGCCACCATGGCGGTAACACCCACGGCGATGATCCTGGTGGATATGGTGGGGGACGCCGATCCCCAGTTCTACTACGAGCGGAACTCGGATCCCGCGCTGCGGGAGCAGCTCTGGCGGATCGCGGCGGAGCTAAGATACGGGGCATGGTTCATCCCCGAGCCCCGCTGGGCACTGATCGACGACCATCTTCCCTTCCTCCAGCGGGGCATCCCCGCCGTCGACATCGTCGATTTTGATTACCCAATGTGGCACACCACCGCCGACACCCTAGACCGCATCTCCCCAGCCACTCTGGAGGCGGTCGGCCGGGTGATCGAGCGCTTCCTCGAGCCCTAAGCGGGGAACCCGCGCCAGACCCCGGGCGGCCGGCCCTCCGGAGATCGGAACGCCCGCCGGGATGGAGGCCGGGCGGCCCTCGACCTTCGGCGAGTATCGTTCCCCCGCTCTACTCTCCCCTCCTGCGCCCATCCCCCGTGACCGCAGGCACCTGAAAGCCTAAATCAAATCGCCAGGGAAATCGACCTGAACGCGCTCCTGGACCTCACCCAACCCCTGGAGGAGTGGGAGGAAATCCTCTCCCACCTGGCCCGAGGGGAAATGGCCTGGCTACTGGATCGGATTGAGCAGTCCCTTGCTTTCGACCGCACCCCGGGCTGGTGGCTGCGCCGCCGCTCTCCCCGGAACTGGCGTCGCTGGCAGGATCTGGCCGCCGGGCTTCCCCATAAGGCCCTGGCCGCCCGCTGGGGCCTCTCCCCCACTGGCGCCAGCCGCTACCTCCGTCGCCTGGTGGATCGCCTGGGGGCTCTTGGCCCGGAGGACCTTACGTTGAGGCCCCGAAACGCATGCGAGGAGCGACGCCCATCCCGGCAGGTGTCCGGCCTTCCGGTTAAAATGGGGGAAAACATCCCATACGGAGGCCCCCATGCCGGAGCGCGTCGCCCTTTACCTCCAGGACGCCCACGATCTGCGGGAGGCCATGCGCTACGTGCAATACGCCGAACAGCGCGGCTTCGAGGCCGTCTGGCAGGCGGAATCCCGGCTCGTCCGCGACGCCATCGTCCCCATGGCCGCCTACGCCGCTGTGACCGAACGGATCAAAGTGGCCTCCGGCGTGATCAACAACTGGACCCGCAACCCGGCTCTGATCGCCGCCACGTTCCTCACCCTGGACGACCTCGCCCCCAACCGCATTATCCTCGGCATTGGCGCCTGGTGGGATCCCCTGGCCTCCAAGGTGGGCATCAAACGGGAGAAGCCCCTCCAAGCCATGCGCGAGGTGGTCACCGTGGTGCGCGACCTCCTGGCCATGAAGCGTGTGACCTTTCACGGTCAGTTCGTGCACCTCACCGATGTGGAGCTGGACGTGGTGTATGGGCGCCGGGAGCCCCGCAACGTCCCCATCTACATCGGGGCCACCGGCATGCAGATGATGGAGCTAGCCGGCGAGATCGCCGATGGCGTGCTGCTGAACTACCTGGTCTCGCCGAAGTATAATGAGAGGGCCCTCCACCACCTGGAGATCGGCGCGCGGCGGGCTGGCCGCCGCCTTGAGGATATCGACCGCCCGCAGCTGGTGGTGTGCTCGGTCGACCGTGACCGCAGGAAGGCCCTGGATAGCGCCCGCAAGCTGGTAACCCAGTATCTGGGTCAGCAGCCGCATATTATGAAGGCCAGCGGCGTGCCCCAGGAGCTGCTGGATGAGATCGGGCGCATCCTCACCTGGCCGGCGACCCCCGAGCAGATCGAGCGGGCCATGGAGCGAGTGCCCGACGACATCGTGCAGCTCATCACCGCCAGCGGGTCGCCCGAGGAGGTCCGCCGCAAGGTGGAGGAATACCGCGCCGCTGGGTGCACTTGCCCGGTCCTTTACCCCCTGGGGGATGTCCGGTTGATGATCGATATCTTCGCCCAGGCATAAGACCGCCATGAAGGGAACGCCCCAGCCGAACTCCCGGATGTGTTTCGTCTGCGGCCTGCAGAACCCAGCCGGCCTGAGGGTGCGCTTCTACGAGGACGGGGTAGATACGGTCCGCGCAGAGGTAATGATCCCCGAGGAGTATCAGGGATATCCCGGTGTGGCCCACGGGGGGATCGTCGCCGCTCTGCTGGATGAGGCGGCTGGGCGCGCATTGATGATCGGAGCCCCGGAGCGCTTCATGGTCACCGCCCAGCTGACCATCCGGTATCATCATCCGGTCCCCATCGGGCAAAGGCTCTTTTTGATCGCCCATCCGATCCGGGCCGGAACGCGCCTGGCCCGGGCGCGCGCGGAGCTCCGCCGGCCGGATGGAATGCTCTGCGCGGAGGCGGAAGCCATCCTGGTGAACGTCCCCCCCGAGATCTGGTCCACCTTCGATGCGGAACGACCGTTCTGGCGGGTATATCCGGAGGAAGAGTGCGGAAGGCCCTCCCTTCCCACGCATCCCGAAGGAGGCACCGGACCATGCCGTTGAACCTGCGAGAGTATCACCGTCCGAAAACGTTAGCCGAGGCCCTCGCCCTTCTCCGGCGTCCGGATATTCGAACCGTGCCCATCGGCGGAGGAACTCAGCTCCTGGCCGAAGGGGCGCGCGAGGTAGAGGCTGTGGTGGACCTCCAGGACCTGGGGTTGAATTTCATCCGGCTAGAAGGGAACATCCTTCGGATCGGAGCGACCACGCCGCTGCAGGCGCTGGTGGAAGCCCCGGAGAGCGCCGCATATGGAGGGGGCATCCTCGCCGTCGCCGCCCGGGAGACCGCGCCCCTTCCCCTCCGGAACCAGCGCACGGTGGGCGGGGCGGTGGTCGGCGCCTCCTCTGAACAGCCTCTCACGACAGTCCTGCTGGCCCTGGATGCCGAGCTTATGGTGCTCACGGAGCCTGAAAGGCCGCGGACGATCCGCATGGAGGCGTTCTATGACTATCGGGAAGCCCTGCAACGCCAGGGGATGCTCCTCATGGAGGTCCGCCTCACGCTCTCCGCGGCTCCTATGGGAGCGGCCTTCCACAAGGTCGCCCGCACGCCCGCCGACGCCCCCATCGTTGGCGTGGCGGTCCGGCTGTTCCGAGGGGTGGACAGGGCTTGCTATGGGGTACGGATCGCAGCTGGCGGAGTTGCGCCGCGGCCGGTGCGGCTCATCGAGGCCGAACGGATGCTGGAAGGGCATCCGCCGGATCCGGAGCGTTTCGCCATGGCCGCGGAAGAGGCCCGAAACCGGGTGAGCCCGCCGGGAGACTTCCGGGGCTCTTCCGAATACCGGCGGGAGATGGTCGCTGTGCTGCTCCGTCGGGCCTTGACGGAGGCCGCCGCCCGGGCCGGATGGCCACAGGACCTCCACGGATAGCTCCCCTGCCTCAGGAGTGATAAAATTTCAAGGAAAGGGATGGAAAGGCGGCAACGGCATGGTGGGGGTGCAGAGCCCGACCACCCTGGAGTTCCTGCTGGAACAGATCCGCGATCCCCTTAGCCCCTCGGACCGCGCGCTGATCGAGCGCGCTTACGCGCTGGCGGAGCGGGCTCACTGTGCGCAGACCCGTGCCTCGGGGGAGCCTTATCTCTACCATTGTCTGGCCGTGGCCGGTATCCTGGCCGAGCTCCGCATGGATCCTCCGGTGATCGCCGCCGGCCTGCTTCATGACGTGGTGGAAGATACCGGGATCACACTGGAGGACATCCGGCGCGAGTTTGGGGAGGAGATCGCCCGCCTGGTGGACGGGGTCACCAAGCTGAAATACATTGACCGGCTGCGGACCCAGCCGGAGGACGGGGAGGCCCGACGCACGGCGCGGGATGAGCAGAGCGCAGAGAACATCCGCAAGATCTTCTTCGCCATGGTCGAGGATCCCCGCGTCGTGCTGATCAAGCTGGCTGACCGCCTGCACAACATGCGCACCCTGGGGGCGCTTCCCCCGGAGAAGCAGAAACGCATCGCCCGGGAGACTCTGGAGATCTACGCCCCCCTGGCCAATCGCCTGGGGATCTGGCAGCTGAAATGGGAGCTGGAGGACCTGGCCTTCCGCTATTTGGAGCCGGAGAAGTACCGGGAGATCGCCCGAGCCATCGACGAGCGCCGGGCGGAACGGGAGCGCCACATCCAGCAGATCGTGGAGCGGATCAAGGCCCGTCTCGCGGAGGAGGGCATTCACGCCGAGGTCACTGGGCGGGCCAAGCACATCTACAGCATCTACCGCAAGATGGTCCGCAAGGGCGTTTCCTTCGACCAGGTCTACGATGTGCGGGCCGTGCGCATCATCGTGAACACCATCCCCGAGTGCTATCAGGTCCTGGGCATCATTCACTCCATGTGGCGCCCCATCCCCAAAGAGTTCGACGATTACATCGCGAACCCCAAAGACAACTCCTATCGCAGCCTGCACACGGCAGTGATGCTGGAAGACGGCAAGACGCTGGAGGTGCAGATCCGCACCTGGGAAATGCACTGGGAGGCGGAATACGGCATCGCCGCCCACTGGATCTACAAAGAACAGGTTTCGAAGCGCGACCTGGCCTACGAGAAGAAGGTGGCCTGGCTGCGCTCCCTAATGGAGTGGCGCAATGAGGTGACCTCCGCGAAGGAATTCGTGGAGTCCCTCAAGACGGATGTCTTCGAGGATCGAATTTACGTGTTCACCCCGAAGGGGGACGTCATCGACCTGCCCCGGGGGAGCACGCCCATCGACTTCGCCTACCATATTCACACCGAGCTGGGGCATCGTTGCCGCGGCGCCCGGGTGAACGGGAAATGGGTCCCCCTTAATTACGTCCTCCAGATGGGCGATCAGGTGGAGATCATCCCGGCAAAGCAGGGCGGCCCCAGCCGGGATTGGCTGGATCCGGCCAAAGGGTATGTGAAGACCTCCCGCGCCCGTCAGAAGATCCGCCAGTGGTTCAAACAGCAGGGCCGGGCGGAGAACATCGTGCACGGACGGGAGATCCTGGCCCAGGAGATCCGGCGCCTGGGCGTCCCCTTCTCGGTGGATGAGGCGACGCGCCGGCTTTACGTGGAGTTCGGCTACAAGGAGCCCGAAGACCTGCTGGCGGCCATCGGCTGGGGCGATGTCTCCCCAGAACAGCTGGCCCCCCGCCTGATCCGGATGGAGGAAGAGCGGCGCCGGGAGGAACAGAAGGCCGCCCTCGAGCCCCCAGCCTCCCCCGAACGCTACGATGCCTCACGGCCGGTGCTGGTGGAGAACAACCCCCAGGGCCTCCTGATGCAGCTGGCCCGTTGCTGCAATCCGGTGCCCGGAGATGAGGTGATCGGCTACATCACCCGCAATCGGGGGATTACCATCCACCGCCGGAGCTGCCCCAACATCCTGAACGTGCGCACGCCGGAGCGCCTGATCGAGGTCCAGTTCCCAGCCGGAGAGAAAGGCTATCCGGTGGAGGTGGAAATCATCGCCATCGATCGCGTGGGCCTGCTCCATGAGATCAGCGGGGTCCTGAAGGACGAACAGATCAACATCGCCCGTATCAGCGTGGATACCCGCAACGGCTTCGCGGTCTTCCAGGCCACCCTAGAGGTCCGCTCCGCGGCCCAACTCCATCGGGCCCTGACGCGGATCGAACAAATCCCCAACGTCCGCGAGGCCCACCGCCGTCGGTGATGCAGATGTACCCCCGCCTTGCCTCTCCGATTCGACGGGCCCCATTGGGGATCCCGCCGGGGATTCCTCCTTTCCCGTCTGAGGACCCGACGCCTGATCTAATGCGCCCTCGGTGAAGGAGGGGCCTCGCCCCCCTTCGGATATGGCGCGTGGCGGATGCGGACCACGGGCTGGCCGTAGAGGCGAAGGCCCATCTTGTCTTCTACCACCATCCGGGTCATCTGCAGGATCTCCTGGGCTTTGCTGGGGATCTCCACTTCTGGAGTGGTCAGCACGTCCAGTTCCACCCGTAGCCCCTCCCGATGAGGAATCACCCGGGGATACACCTCGATCACATCCGCCAGCTGGTCCAGGTGATACTTTAAGCGCTCCCGGATGGAATCCACAGCCACCGCTACGATCGCGCCGCTCACCGTGGGCACCCGGATGATCCGGCGCGGGGGCCGCACTTCGAAAAGCAACCACAGGATCAACAGGGCGTCCAGCACCAGCGCCAGGAGAATCCCCATGCCGTAGCGGATCTCCGGGCGGATCTGGCTGAGGGTTTCGATCACCGTGCGCGCAGTGGATTGGATGAGCTGGGCGAGCTCCACCGGAGTGATCAACACCACGCTGCACAGGGGAATGGCCATCAGGAGCATCAGCACCACGATCACACGGTTCAGCGTGTTCATCCTGACCTCCCGGAGTGAGTGGTTTTCGCGGGGATCGCAGTTTGCAGCCCGGTCATGTTTCGCCGCAGACAAAGCGGGATCCACAAGGTGGCCTGCGGGCCTTTGGAAACCGGAGCAGGAGGCCGCCTCATCGCGTTGCCTCCTAAACCGGAAGCGGGGCAGCGCCCAGGATCTCGCGGGCCCGGGCGATGTCGCCGTGGATCTGGGCAACCAGCTCGGCGATGGAGAGAAACCGGCGCTCCTCTCGAAGCCTTTCGACGAAATGCAGCGTCAGCGTCTGTCCATACAGGTCGCCGGTCCAGTCCAGCAGGTGTGCTTCCACCACCCGCTCGCTGCTCTGATCGAAGGTCGGCCGCACCCCGATGTTCACAACGGCCATATGGCAGCTGCCATCCGGCCGTTCCGCCCAGCAGGCGTAAACCCCATCCGCAGGGAGCGCATGTTCCGGCCAGATGGCGAGATTGGCCGTCGGGAACCCCAGACGCTGCCCGCGGCCCGCGCCGGCGATCACCGCGCCGCTCACTGAGAAGGGCCGCCCCAGGCATTCGGCCGCGGTGCGCACATCCCCTCGCCGCAGCGCCTCCCGGATGCGGCTGCTCCGCACCGGGCGCCCACCCAGTTGGAATTCCATCGCGATATGCAGGGTATAGCCATAACGGCGTCCCAGCTCCTCCAGCACGGGCAGAGTGCCCTCCCGGCGGTATCCCAACGCGAAATCCGGCCCCGCCCATAGCGCCCGCATGCCGATCTGGACAAGGCGTTCCACGAAATCCGCCGCCCGGGTGCGGGCGGTCTCCAGCGTAAAGGGAAGCTGGATCAGCACATCCACCCCCAGGCGGGCGATGCGCGCCCGCTTCTCCTCCGGCGAGGTCAGGTAAAAAGGAGGCTCTCCGCGTAAAACCACCACGGGATGGGGAAAGAACGTGACCACCACCGAACGCCAGCCGTGCGCGCCCGCCATCGCCACCACCTGTCCAATCAGGGCCTGGTGGCCCAGGTGCACCCCGTCAAAGGCCCCAACGGTCACTACCGATGGAAAGGGCTCAACCTCCTCGAAACGCTGAGCGAACTTCATCCGGATGCCCCCTGGATCTGCAGAGAGATAGCCATTGCCCGGGTTGGCCGGCGGGTTGCCTTCACGGATCCTCCGGAAACACCCGCACCGGCTGCCAGCGCTCCCCATGGCGCTCCAGCAGCGCCAGCAACCCTCCACCGGGCCCATGCACCCGAAGCCGGAAGCCAGGATAGGGCAGCGCCTCGACCGGGATGGGCTGCCCGTGCCGGAGCCGGTTCAGGATCTCTGACCCTGGCGTGATCGGCTGCCAATCCGGCAGGGCGTCCGCCATCGATCGAAGATAGCGAAGCCAATCCCCGGCCCGGGCGGCGCCCTCGAGGGTCTCCCACGGGATGGCATCCGCCAGGGTGAAAGGGCCGCTGGCCAGCCGGCGTAGCTCAGCGAGATGAGCGCCGCATCCCAGCCGTTCCCCGATATCCCGGGCCAGGGCCCGGATGTAGGTTCCCGCGGAACAGGCGACCTCGATCGTCGCCCATGGCGGATTCCATTCCATCAGATGCAGCGCATCGATCCGCACCCGCCGGGGCGATGGCGTTACCATCTCGCCACGCCGGGCTTTCTCATACAGGCGCTCCCCGCCCTGCCGGATGGCCGAGAAAGCCGGCGGGATCTGCAGGATTTCCCCCACAAAGGAACGCAGCGTTTCCTCGAAAGATTCCCGGGAGACCTCCACAGGCCGCTCGCTCAGGATCCGTCCCTCGGCGTCATCGGTATCCGTGCGGATTCCCAGACGGATCGTGGCCCGATAGCGTTTATCATGGCCCAGCAGGAACTCGGCCAGCCGGGTCGCCGGGCCCACCAGCAGCACCAACACCCCCGTTGCCAGGGGATCCAGCGTCCCGGCATGGCCGATCCGCCGGATCCGGGTGACCTTCCGAACCCGCTCCACCGCCTCGTGCGAGGTCCACCCCTTCGGCTTATCCAGCACCAGCAGCCCGGCAGGCGCTTTCATGTATAGAATGCGCGGTTGAGCCTAAACGAGGAAAGATGCCCTTATGTTCCATCCCATTCACCGCCGCTCCTTACGCTCGCGCGGCAGGGCGTAGCCGAGGCGGCGCAGCTGCTCTGGATCCCGACGCCAGTTCTTTCGGACCTTCACCCAGAGCTCCAGATACACGGAATGCCCCAGCAGCGCCTCGATCTCCTGGCGGGCGGCGGCCCCGATGCGCTTCAGCATCTGGCCATTCTCGCCGATCACAATCGGCTTGTGGGTTTCCTTCTCCACGTAGATCGTGGCCGCGATATAGGTTAGGTTCGGATTCCGATCTACCCAATCGGTGATCTCCACGGCGATCCCGTGGGGAACCTCCTCCCGCAGCAGAAGCAGGGCTTTCTCCCGGATGAGCTCCGCCACGATCATCTGGAGCGGCTGATCTGTGAGCACCTCGGGATCGTAGTATCGAGGCCCTTCCGGAAGATGGGCAATGATGCGCTCCAGTAGGAGATCCAGGTTATCGCCTCGAACGGCCGAGATCTGCACCTCCTCCCAAGGGAAGGGAGGCTCCGCGTCCGACGGCGTGGGGGCCAGCGCCCGGTAGGCCGCCAGGCGGCTCTCTCGGTCGGACCGCAAGAGGTCGATCTTGTTCAACGCCAGGATCACCGGCTTGTCCGCCGCCTGCTCCTTCAGCAGATCGGCGATCATGCGATCCTCATCATCCGGCCACTGAGAGACATCGGCCATGAAAACGATCACATCGGCGTCCGGGATCGTGCGTCGGGCCACTTCCACCATGTATTCTCCCAGCTTGTGGAACGGTTGGTGGATGCCCGGCGTGTCCATGAAGATCACCTGGGCGTCCGGCCGCGTCAGCACACCCAGGATCCGATGCCGGGTGGTCTGCGGTTTCGGCGAGACAATCGAAATCTTAGCGCCCAGGTAGGCATTCAGCAGCGTGGACTTCCCCACATTGGGCTTGCCGATAATGGCCACGAAACCGGAACGATGGCCGGGAGGAACTGCTTCGTATTCCGGTAAAACCGGCGACGGCTCCTGTTCATTCACCGATCTGCCTCCTCCGGTGGGATTGCCATCGGGCAGGGCTTTGCCCGGTTATATTTTGGCGGACTCTCGCGGGAACGTTGGGGGGCGGAGGCCGTCTGCCGCGCTCCGGCCCTTTCGAAAGCCGTGGCGATTCCACCGGCCGGGACCGCTCCTCCCATGCGGCCCACTCCGGAAGCCACAGGCGCGGGAAAAACGTCCAGACGAAGGCGCTCCCGAACAAGGCCCCGGTGAGCACCCGCAGGAACGGTGTGCTCGCCCGGGGGGTGAAAGGGCCGATCAGGGTTAGGAGATAAGACGCAAATAGATCCAGAGCTCGAACGTGAGCCATCGGATGGAGGATGGAACCCCACGTTCCGCCGTCTTGACACTCATCCAGGGCCCCTTTTAGAATGAAGCATGCGGAGAACACGCCGGGGTGGCGGAACAGGAAGACGCGCCTGACTCAAAATCAGGTGGCCGCAAGGCCGTGCGGGTTCGACTCCCGCCCCCGGCACTCGCCCTCTATTGTAGCGCCGGCCTCCCCTTCCTGGTAGGCTTTCCCCCTCTCGGCCATGGGTTTCCGGACATGGAGCCGCAACGCCCTTGGCTTTCCTCTCGCTCGATAACCTCCAGAATGCCCCGATAGAGATCGGCCGCCGCGGCAATGGCCCATCGGGCCCTGGATGGAAGAAGGGCAATGCCCGGCCAAGCCTCCGCATATAGCTGACGAGCCCAAGCGATTTGAAACCGCATGAAGGACCTCCAGCGCTCATCCACCCGATGGGCTCGGAGATCCTCCTCACTCAGACCAAAGGCGCGCAGCTCCTGTAACGGAAGATACACCCTCCCCATCTCCAGATCCTCCCCCATCCCGCAGGATGTTGGTGGGCTGCAGAGCAACCCCCAGGCGCACCGCAAAAGGAGACGATGCGCCCATTTTTCATTATCGGGCGCTGCGGAGGCGGATCGATGGGGAGGGAGGATCCCGCCTTTCCCCCTACCTGCGCTTTGGGATGCTTTCGCCGCGACAGGCACTGTGGGCGGCCTTGGAAGCCGAAGCCCGTGAAAGCCGCCGCAGCGTCCCGGCGTGGCTCGACGCCCGGGGAGGCGGAAGGAGCAAATCCACCTCGAATTCCTCAAGGGCGCCATCCCGATATGGCTGGCCCAGTCCATCGGGGGTCTTTCCGGATGGGTCCGCTTTCCCCTGGCCATGGGCCGCTCCCTGGGCCACGCCCGATCCCCATGGCTGGGGGGATCGGATGGGCCCATCCTTCCCTGGTCGCGACCCGCATCGGCCACACCCTCTTGCGGATTTGGACCCACCGGCGTCGGTAGAACCAGGTAAGGGGTGATCCAGCCGGACACTAGCCCGGGAAATCGCTGGGGAGCAAGGGGCAATCCGTTATCTTGCTGCTCTTTATGAGCTTGACGATGGAATGACCTCGCCTGCGCATTGGAATCCGTGCATGTCTGCTAGGGGAGCCGGTCCGATTCGACGGAGGGCACCGCCGGGATGATTTCGTGTAGCGCCTCCTGAACCCCTATGTGGAGTGGGTTCCAGTGTTCCCCGAAGCAGAGGTCGGGATGGGGATCCCCCGGGAGCCCGTGATCCTGGTCGGGGATCCGGCATCGCTCCGCATGGCCCGCCAGCCCTACCTGCCTGCAATGCCTCGGGCGGCTGGCCGCCAGCGTCGGCGCTAGCCGGACATCCTCCCCGATTATGAGGCCGAGCTGGCCCAAGCAATGGGGGAGCTGCTCACCCGCGGCCGGGTCGCCAACGCTCTGCATCACGCCCTGGGATACCTCCAGCGGATGCGGCCTGATCTGGAGCGCCAGGAGCTGATCGAGCGCATCCAAGCCTACCAGGAAGGCCGGGTGCCTCTGATCGTCCCCTCATCCTGTTCCGGCATCATCTCCACAAAGCCTCCGCGCCCGAATGGCTCCGGCAACAAGTCCTCTGGCCTCCTTATCCAGAGAAGCTGGTGTGGCACAGCCCGCTTTAATCGGAAGGGGGAATCCGAGGATTTGCGTGATATAATCAGGGTGGAAATCGGAGAACAGGAGGCCGCTGGTGAATTCGGCGCGATTGCGCAATGGGTTGATCTGGCTCCTCATCGCGGTCACCCTGATTGTCTTCCTGGCGATGGGTCGGGGGGGCGGGAGCCGTGGAGAATCCGTCTCCCTGACGGATATCGCCGCCCGCCTGGAGGCCGGCGAGGTGAAGAAGGTCGTCGTCAGCGGAGACTACGTCCAGGTCGAGCTCAAAAACGGGAAGATCCTGAGCGCCGTTAAAGAGAACGGCTCGACTTTCCTGGATCAGATGAAAACCCTGGGAGTCCCCGAGGATAAGCTCCGGAGCATCCAGTATGTCCCGGAGCGCCCCAACGAGTGGGGAGGCATCCTCATCGCCTTCCTGACCTATGGGCTGCCGGTCCTTCTGGTGGTGGGCCTCTTTTATTTCATCCTGCGCCAAGCCCAGGCTCCCGGGAACCAGGCCTTCAATTTCAGCAAGAGCCGGGCCCGTATGTTCACCGGGGAGCGCCCCACAGTCACCTTCGATGACGTGGCCGGGGTCGATGAGGCCAAGCAGGAACTTCAGGAAGTGGTGGAGTTCCTGAAAGAGCCGGAGAAATTCATTGCCCTGGGCGCCCGGATCCCGAAGGGGGTCCTTCTGGTCGGCCCGCCGGGAACCGGCAAGACCCTCCTGGCCAAGGCGGTCTCCGGCGAGGCGGGGGTGCCCTTCTTCTCGATCTCGGGCTCCGAGTTTGTGGAGATGTTTGTGGGCGTCGGGGCCGCCCGGGTTCGGGATCTCTTCGAGCAGGCGAAGCGCCACAGCCCGTGCATCGTGTTCATCGATGAGATCGACGCGGTGGGCCGCTACCGGGGAGCCGGGATCGGTGGCAGCCACGATGAGCGGGAGCAGACCCTCAACCAGATCCTGGTGGAGATGGACGGCTTCGACACTGACACCAATGTGATCGTCATGGCCGCAACGAACCGCCCAGATATCCTCGATCCCGCCCTCCTGCGCCCCGGGCGTTTCGATCGCCGGGTGATCCTGGATCGGCCGGACGTGAAGGGGCGGGAGGCGATCTTTCGAGTGCACCTGCGGGGCAAGCCGCTGGACGATGATGTGGATGTGTCGGTGCTGGCCCGGGCCACGCCAGGCTTCGTCGGCGCGGATATCGCCAACGTGGTCAACGAGGCTGCCATCCTGGCCGCCCGCAAGAACAAAAAGAAGATCTCCATGAAGGACTTCGAGGAGGCGATCGAGAAGGTGATCGCCGGACCGGAGCGCAAGAGCCGCCTCATCACCGAGCGCGAGAAGCGCATCATTGCCTACCATGAGGCCGGCCACGCAGTGGTCGCTTACTACCTGCCCAACTGCGATCCGGTGCACAAGGTGACGATCATCCCCCGAGGCATGGCCGGCGGCTACACCCTGGCCCTCCCCGAGGAGGATCGCACCCTGTGGACCCGCTCCAAGTTCCTGGACGACATGGCGATGGCCCTGGGCGGCCGCGCCGCAGAGGAGATCATCTTCGGCGATATCACCACCGGCGCGGCGGAGGACCTGGAGCGGGTCACCGAGCTAGCCCGGGCCATGGTCACCCGGTATGGGATGAGCGAGAAGCTGGGGCCGATGGTCTTCGGGAAGAAAGAGGAGCTGATCTTCCTGGGCAAGGAGATCGCCGAGCAGCGGGACTACAGCGACGCCGTGGCCCAGGAGATCGACGCCGAGGTCCGCCGACTGGTGATGGAGGCCTACGAGCGGGCCAAGCGGATCCTCACCGAGCACCGGGATAAGCTGGAGGCGGTGGCTCAGAAGCTGATCGAGATGGAGACCCTGGACGCGGAGACCTTCCGGGCGATTATGGAAGGGCGGACGCCGCCGGAACGGAAGGCGCCCGGAGCCGCCGGCCCTGCCCCCCAGCCGGCTGCCCCCCAGCCCAGCGCCCCGGCCCCCGGCACCGGGCCGGCTCCAGTCCCGGTTCCGGCCTGATGAAACGCCATCGCATCGAAAGGGGGATGGATGGGCCAGGCATCCATCCCCCTTTTCATTTACGGTCGAACTTCGATCGCTCCCAGCGGGACCGCATCCAGCGGATAACGCGCCCCCGAAGGATCCACGGCCCTCCAGCGCCCTTCCTCCGAGTACCAGCCTATGAAGATCCCATAGTGGCCAGGGGGAAGATCCTTCGGGATCTGCAGTCGATGGATATCCTCCACATATTCCCCCGGCTCCCAAGTCAAAATCGGTCGCTGGCCTCCCTGTGGCGGCGCATCCCCTGTCGTGAGAGGCGATTGGTCCGGTCGCCGGCTCAGATGGACAAAAACCACCCCGGGGCGCTCCGGCTGACGCCGCACGTGCCAGGCTAGACGGACTTCCACCATTTGACCTGGGGCAGCCTGCTCCGGGCGGATCTCATAACGATCCAGACAGATCCGATCCTCGAAACATGCGCGACCTTCTCGGCTCAGCGGGATCGGCTTGCGACGGGTCGGCCAAGGGGAGAGGTTCAGTGTGAAAACCGGATAACCCTGGCGATAAAAAGGCCACATGGTCTCCCAGGGGATCGGCTCCCCCCGCTCGTCATAGACAACCAGCCGGACCTGCCCGTAGCCCCGGAGGTCAGGCGGCAATGGCACAACGAGCGGTTGCGCGACGATCTGGCCAGCCTTCCACCGATCGGAGGGGAAGAACGCAGGGCCCAGCTCTCCCCGGAACAGGAGACGACGCGTGGCTCCTTGCTGCCAGAATAAAGCTATCGAACGCGCACCGGGAGAGTCGGCTTCGGCTCGCCAGAGCAGGTGAACAGGCACTCCAAGACCAGGGAAATATGGAGGATCCACCACCAGCCGGGCGGCAAGCAGCTGGACCCCGCCCATGGAGCGAACCCCAGGGGTCATGAAATCCGGAGGATGGGTATAGCCTTCCAGAAAGAAAGATGGCGATTCCCACGCTGGTGCCCCATTCGCCGGGATGCGGCGATCGAGATCGAAGGCTTCCACCCGCAACCGATAGATCCCCGGAGGAAGGCCGGGAGGCAATCGCATACGGACCTGCTGGCGAACCGGTTGGCCCTCCGGCCATCGGTCCGGCGGGAACGAAGGCCAGATCGGTTGAACTTCCCGAGCCCAGACCTCACCACCCCCATCCATAAGTCGAATGTCCAACCATAGATTCAGCGAGGAGAGCGATCCTTTCTCCCAGAAAAACCACCAGCGGAGCACAGGATATGCCAGCTCCGGCCCCTCTATCCATCGAAGGCGAAGATAAGATCCGATCTGAAGATCCACCGGGATCGCTTCCGGGGATGGCTGATGATCCCAGGCATAGAGCTCATAGACCAGCACACGAACCCATATATTCCGGCTGGGGAATACTTTTTGCATCAGATAGAGACCGTTCGCGCTCAACCAGTGGGGGAGAGCCTGATTGGGCCGGAGGAGATCTTCCTCAGAGAGGCCCGTGATCAACCAGATGCGCTCTGGACGCTGGGTGGAAGCTTCCAGCGCTTGAATCATCGCTTCCTGCTCTTCGCCCTCCCGACCGGTCAAAAGAAGAGGAGCAGAGCCATGATAGTAATACCTGGCCAGTGGGGTCAGTGTGAGATCTTGAAGAATCACCAGATCCTTGGCAGTGACCTCTCGGTTCGTCCAGGCCAGAGCACCCCGCCAGTCATCCTTGAGAGAATAGGGTTCACAAAAATAGAGCCCATCGCTCAGGAGCATGCCAGCGCAAACCAAGGCACTGATGGGGATCCCAACGTAAACACCGCGGCGGATCAGGAGAGCAAATCCCAGGGATGCCAAGAGATAGGCCATCGGAGTGATGAGGAACAGATGGCGGATGTTTTGATAGAGGGGTTTTATATAAGAAAGCCCATAAAGAAGAACCGTGGGACCGAAGAAAGAGAACAAAAACAGGAAACCAACAGATCGTTTGTGACGCAGGAGATGCCATCCCCCTATCCCCATCGCTCCCACCCATGCCCACTGGATAGGCCACAACTCGGGGTTCCGATAAGGAAAAGAGGTTCCAAAGGCAGGCGCTCGGAGTATGTCGATCAGAAGGCCTGGGAAAGGGATGAAGTGGTAATCCCGTTCTGGACCACTGAGCAGCCTTTGATAGAGAAAGGGCAGAAAAAGTCCCAATATAGCAAAAGCAGGAAGCGATAGGAGTGCCATACGGCGCTGGCTACGTTGAGGCTGAAAGAGAGCCCAAAGCCAGAGCGAAAAGATCAACAGGATAGCAGTATAATGCGTTAACAGCATAGAAACCATCGCAGCGATCATGACAAACCGGGAAGAAGTTCGCGAGGAATTCCTGGAAAAGGAAAGCCAGAGCCGGAAAAGGAACAGGCTCTCCAGGGCCAGAAGCGTATACATCCGGGCCTCCTGGCCATACCATAAATAGAGGGGTGAGACGGCCAGGAGAAGGGCGCTGATCCAGGCCGCGGCCGGCTCCCCAAGCTGTTTCCAGATCGTCCAGGCGAGGGGGATGATGAGGATCGAAGCCCACACGGATGGGAACCGAAGAGCGAACTCCGTATCGCCAGCCAGCGCCATCCAAACTTTCAGCACAACGAAGTAAAGAGGGGGGTGATTGTCTATGGTCAGAATAGGTCGAAGGCCCTGCAGGACAATCTGCCCACGGAGGAGCTCCGCCCATGGGGCCTGCGCTCGATAGAGTGTCAGGCCCTCATCGTTCCAGAGAGAAGGCTCGCCTAGTCGATAGAGCCGGAGGCCAAAGGCGAAAAGGATCATGACCCCCAGCCCAGCCCGTATATTCCATCTGGCGCTTTGGCTTGGAAGGCTCAACATGGGTGGACCATGAGACCAAACCGGACTAAATCAGGAACAGCACCCGCCCCCGGTAACGGGCGCGCAGCTCCTGATTATGGGCGTCCGATCCCTCCAGGTTGCCGGAACGGAACAATGGGGGGCGGATCCCCTGCTCGATCAGCCGGGAGGCTGCCTCCGCGATCACCGCCTGAAGCAGGGCGGCGCCGACCACGGTGGAGGTGGGTCCTACATAAAGCTCCCCATCCAGGCGGATGGCCCCATCGCCCGGAGGGCCCATGGTATCCAGGACCACATCCGCGAGCTCGAAAAGACGTTTGCCCGAGGAATGGCGGGAGGGAATGGAGCGACTGAAGGTTACAGCGGTCACGGCGATCACCGGAAGGCCATGCTGTTTGCCGTAAAGGGCGACCTCAATGGGGGCCGGATTGCGGCCCGAATGGGAGATCACAATCAGCACATCTCCCGGATGAAAGGCGTGGGCGGCCAGAAGAACAGAGGCGAACCCCTCCAGGCGCTCGGCCCGCCCGAAAAGCGGATCAAATAGGGGATTCACACCCGCCAGCCCTCCGGCGCGACCGACGATATCCAGAGCCACCAGCTGCGAGTGTCCACTCCCAAACACATGGACGATCCGATCCCTGGCCACGGCCTCGGCAATCAGATGGGCCGCCGCAGGGATCGTGTCCCGATTCGCTTCGAAGGCGCGCTGCAGCTGATCCAGAACCACCTCACGATAGCGGGTCCAGCTCATGGTTTCTTCCCCTGAGCGAAAAGCTCATCCAATACATTGTAGTCATTTCCGGGACAGCGCCCATGACCAGGCAACCCATGATCGCCGTGAGTCCGGATGGAATTGGCCCCGTTCGGCTCCCATCCCTGTATGATCTATAACTGGAGAAGGGAGGGGCATCTTCGGGGTTCCGCGCGATCTCGAAAACCCCATGGACATGGAGGCAACCGGGATGATCCCTTACCGAGGACCGATCCCCGAGTCGATACGGGCTTTGCTGCGCGAGCTTGCAGACCCCTGGCTTTCCGAGATGGATTGGGAACACGCATGCCTGCATGTTGGGACTCCGCTCTCCCGGCTGATCCTGCGGCTGATGCCGGATCCGATTCCCGGGGTCAATCCGGCAGCTGTGACCCTCGGACGACACATTTTTATGGATCCGGATTACGGGCCGCTGGATCAGCTGCCGGGATTCCTCCTCCTGGTCCACGAGCTGGTCCATATCCGCCAGTGGCGGGAGAAGGGCCTCCTGGGGTTTCTGCTGGCCTACCTGAAGGATTACCTCAACCAGCCGCAACGCTATCGGGGGGTCCGCTTGGAGCATGAGGCCGCTCAGGTAGCCGCCGCGGTGGAGGAGCGCTGGCATGCACACCATTCCCCCGTGTAAGCTTGAAGCATCAGCAGGCGCACAGCGGCTTCCTTCAGATGGGAGGGCTATCGGGCCTTCCGGATCTGAAAGGTTCGATCCCCGAAAGCCTTGAAACAGGAGGTTTCCATGCGACGGGTGTTGATCCTGGGTGGCGGCTTCGGGGGAGTGGCGACGGCTTATTCGCTCCGTCAACGGCTCCCCCCGGAGGATGAGATCCTTTTGATCGAGCGACGTCCATATTTCATGATGGGCCTGCGCAAGACATGGGCCCTGATCGGCCGGGGCACCCTCGAGGAAGGGCGCCGACCCTTGAAGGCGCTGGAGCGCCTGGGGATCCGCGTCCTGCAGGCCACGATCCACGCTATCGACCCGGCCAATCGGGCCGTGGAAGCGGACGGCCAGCGCCTGGAAGGGGACGCGATGGTAATCGCGCTGGGCGCCGAACTGGATCCAGACGCCATCCCCGGCTTCCGGGAGCACGCGATCAATGTATACGATCCCCAGGAGATCCCCCGGGCGGCGGAGGCGGTGCGGGCGTTCCAGGGCGGGCAGGTCGTGATCGGGATTTTCGGCGCTCCGTACAAGTGCCCGCCCGCGCCCTACGAGATGGCCTTCCTATTGAAGGACTTCTTCGAGGCGCGGGGCATCCGGGCCCATCTGTCGGTGTTCACCCCCCAGCCGATGTCCCTCCCTGTTCTGGGTGCAGCCGGCTGCTCCGTTCTGGAGGGCCGCCTCGCGGAGCATGGGATCGAGTTCTCCCCCAACCAAAAGGCCACAGCCGTGGAAGCGGGAGCGGTGCGCTTCGGCGAGCGGCGACGGCCCTTTGATCTGCTTCTGGGAGTGCCCCCCCACCGCTGTCCGGAAGTGGTGGTTCGCAGCGGCCTCACCGATGGCGGAGCATGGGTGCGGGTGAATCCGCGGACGCTGGAAACCCGATTCCCGGGCGTTTACGCCATCGGCGACATCACGGAGATCCTCCTTCCGAACGGCATGCCCCTGCCTAAAGCGGGGGTCTTCGCGGAGGCGGAAGGCCAGGTGGTCGCGGAGCGGATCGCAGCGGTGTTCGCAGGTCGGGAGTCGGAGACCGCCTTCACGGGAGAAGGATTCTGTTACCTGGAGATGGGGCGAGGTGAGGCGATGCTGGTGCGCGGGCGCTTCCTCACGGATCCGGCCCCCGAGATCGAGCTCACCGAACCTTCCCCCCGCTACCTGGAGGAAAAACGGGCCTTCGAGGCGGAGCGGCTCCGGGCCTGGTTCGGGGAATAGAAGCGCTCCCTCGCGGTCGCCTGGCGGGATGTTCCCCCGAGGGTGAGGAGGCGCACGAGCCGCCCTGGATGACCCGCCCTTTTTCCCTGTGGCGCTCCGAGCCACAGGGAAAGGGAGGGGATCATCCCGCCTCCCCGATTGTGGTCCCGCGGTGTAAGCGATGAAAACCATCAAGCAGCAGAACCGGCGAATATGGATCGACCCCGTGCAACCCTGAGGCGGAAGGCGGGAAAAATCGACCGAGCGCTGGAGGCCTATTACGGGATCCCGGCCCGCTGGCGGCTGGATCCCCTCTCGGAATTGATCCTAACTGTCCTCTCCCAGAACACCAGCGACATCAACAGCTGGCGGGCTTTCGAGCGGTTGCGCGAACGGTTTCCCACATGGGAGGCGGTGCGGGATGCCCCTGTGGAGGCCGTGCGGGAGGCCATCCGGCCCGCCGGGCTTTCTGCCCAGAAAGCGCCCCGTATCCAGCGGATCCTGCGGCAGATCACCGAGGAGCGCGGGGAGCTGTCCCTCGACTTCCTGGCGGAATGGCCGGTGGAGGAAGCCAAAGCATGGCTGCGGAGGCTGGATGGAGTGGGGCCAAAGACGGCGGCCATTGTGCTCCTGTTTTCGCTGGATAAGCCCGCGTTCCCAGTGGATACGCACGTTCACCGTGTGGGAACCCGTCTGGGCCTGATCCCCGAGGGGATGTCCGCGGAGAAAGCCCATGACTGGATGGAAGCGCTCGTTCCACCGGAACGTTACCTCCCCTTCCACTTGCTCCTGATCCGCCACGGCCGGGAGATCTGCAAGGCCCAGCGACCGCGTTGCGAACTCTGCCCAGTGCAGCGCCAGTGCGATTTCTATCGAAGGCGCCGATGGCAAGCGGATTCCAAGGTCATAACCGGACAACACGCTACGAAGGGGGTCGTGTCGGATCCGGAAGGATCTGCAGATTTGCAAACCCAGCCAGGAGCCGCTTAAGCCCAACTTCCTCGAACATCACCACCACCTCTTCGTCCGGGCCAGCCCGCCGGCTCTCCAGGACCAGCCCTTCCCCAAACTGAGGATGACGAACCCGCATGCCCGGGCGGAAACGCAGGCTGGAGGGAGAGGCCACCGGGGTTTCCTGTAAATGTAAAGCGGCTACTTGACGATCCGGTCGGGATCGGGGGATCGCCCCCGTCAGCAACTCCTTGGGGATCTCCCGGAGGAACCGCGAGGGCGTGCGGATCTCATCATACCGACGGAAGGCATAGGTCAGAAACAGGAGATCTTTGGCTCGCGTCATCCCCACGTAGAACAGGCGCCGCTCCTCCTCCAGAGCGTCCGGCTTATCGAGCGAACGGCTGTGGGGAAGCAATCCCTCCTCCAGGCCGGTGATAAACACCGCCTGGAATTCCAGTCCCTTGGCGGCATGGAGTGTTAACAGGATCGGCGCATCCACCTCCCACGGGGAGGGCAGGGGGGTATCCACATCGGAGATCAGGGCGGCCTCGCTGAGGAAGGCTGCCAGAGGATCCTCGAAAGCGCCCGGTTGATAGGGGGTGGCGACCCGCAGCAGCTCCATCACGTTATCCCAGCGCCGTCCTCCGATCTCCTGCTCCTGATCCTCCAGGCTCTCCAGATATTCCGCGTAGCCGATCTCCTCGATGATGCGCCGCAATAACTCGGCCACGCCCATGCCCTCGCGGGCCGCCTGCCAGGCCCGGATCCGCTCGCTGAGATCGGCGAGGGCATGGCGGATTTTCTGGGAAAGGGATATCCCACCCTTCCCCCAATCCGGGGGAGGAAACGGGGAGGAGGAGCCCGTGGCCTGTTCGATGGCTGTGAACAGGGAGACGTTCTGACGCTGGGCCAGCGCCGTCAATTTGGAGAGCGTCGCCGGTCCGATCCCCCGTGGGGGCACGTTCAGGATACGGATCAGGCTGATATCGTCATGGGGGTTCAGAACGAGGCGGAGGTAAGCCAGAAGATCCTTGATCTCGCGGCGCTGATAGAAGCGAACACCGCCCACCAGCCGGTAGGGCAGACCGGCCCGGATGAAGGCTTCCTCCAGCGCCCGGGATTGCGCGTTGGTCCGATACATCACGGCGATCTCTTGAGGCCGAACTCCACGGGTTTCGATCAGCTCCTGGATATGGCGGACTACAAAGGCGGCCTCGTCTTCTTCGTCGAACGCTTCATAGACCGTAATCGGGGAACCAGGCCCGCGGGCGGCGACCAGGCGCTTTTCGTTATACCGCTCCCGGTTGAAACGGATGACGGACTGAGCCGCCTCCAAGATGGTCCGGGTGGACCGATAATTCTCTTCAAGGATGATGATGCGGGCCTCGGGGAAATGCTCCCGAAAGCGGATGACATTTCGGAAATCCGCCCCGCGCCAGCCGTAGATGCTCTGATCCTCATCCCCCACGCAGAACAGATTGCGGTGCCGGGAGGCCAGCAGCCGCAACAAGAAAACCTGCACGGTGTTCGTATCCTGGAACTCGTCCACCAGGATATGGCGGTAGCGTTCCTGATAGCGGGCCAGGGCCTCGGGGTGGTTTTCAAACAGATCGACCGCCCGCAGCAAGAGATCATCGAAGTCCAGAGCATCGGCGGCTCGCAGGCGCTCCTCATAACGGCTGTAAACACGAGCGACGATCTCATCGAAGTAGGTTTGAATGGGGTAGTCATCTGGGCGGATGAACTCGTTCTTGGCCCGGGAGATGGCTGCCCGCAGCGCCCCGGGCCGGTAGCGCTTTTCATCCAGGCGGAGATCCCGCAGCGCCTGACGGACGGCTTCCAGCTGGTCTTCCTCGTCGTAAATCACAAATTGAGGGTTCAGGCCCAGGAGCGAGGCTTCCCGGCGCAGGAAGCGGGCACAGATGGCGTGGAAAGTCCCCAGGGTGAGCTCGGCGGCCCGCTCGCCGAACAGGGCCTCCAGGCGGGCTCGCATTTCTTCCGCCGCTTTATTGGTGAAGGTGACGGCCAGGATGTGGAAGGGAGAGACACGCCGAACCGTGAGTAAATAGGCGATCCGATAGGTCAACACCCGAGTCTTCCCACTGCCCGGCCCGGCCAGCACCAGCATCGGTCCGTCCGGCGCCGTGACGGCTTCCTGCTGGCTGGGGCTCAGTTCCCTGAGAAAGGAAGGAAGGTGGCGCATAGGCGCTCCGATGGGGTGGTCTTCCAGAACGGGATCTTCTTTCTTCAGGGAGAAGCCGCGGACTTCCCTCGAATGCTATCGGGTGGAAAAACTTCGAGCGGATCCACGCCTTATGCCCTCTATGGGGGAAGTGGGAGGGTCATGGGCGCCGGCTCGTTCCCAGGCGAGAATCGGCTCCAGCGTCTGGATCCAGAGCGTTAGGCGCCGGGCGAAGCGCTCCATGCTTTCCTCATCCAGCGACGGAAGCGGATGGGTCTCAAACACCTTGGCCCATCCGCGATCCCACCACTCAGCCTCCACGTAAGGTCCTAGACGATCCCGGATCTCCCAGATGTGGCGGCTCACCCGCTCTAGGGCGTCCCGATTCCGCTCCGGGTCCCGGCTCTCAAAATGCAGGCCGATCTCGATGCGCCCCCGTCGTTCCCCCAGGTGCCACACCTCGTAGTGAAACGCCGGATCGCGATAGTAGACCTGCACCAGCCATGGCCGGGCGGACCATCGGAACCCCCGGAGGTCCGGTGGAAGGAGCGGCTGAAGTCGTTTGGGAAGCTCCTCCATCCATTCGCGTAACCGCACGGGCACCTCCGCATTCTACTGGACTCTGGACCCAGGGAGGCCTTGGCTCCCCCCGCGCTCGTATCAAAGGCTCACAGGCGTTTGTTCGTCCAGACGGGGGGGCGTGCCACGAGCAGGCTGCCCAGGAACAGCAGGCCGGCCAGGCCGTAGATCGCGTCGTAACCCAGCAGGCTGCCTGTGGTCCGGTTCAGCGCGTCGATGGCCGGTCCGCTCAAACGAGCCATGGCGCTGCCCACTGCCGTGGCGATATTCCCCAGCCCCAGATAGCGCGCCGCCTCATCGGAGGGCACAATACGGGTGATCCAGGTCCAGCTGGCGGCCACGAACAGGGCCACGCCCACTCCGATGACCAGCGAGGCAGCCACCAGCACTGGGAGCTCCGGCCGTCCATACAGCCGGGAGACACCGAGGAAGCCGAAGGTTCCCAGGCCGGCCAAGATCCCAGCGCCCTGGAGCAGTGGACGCACGCCCCAGCGATCGGCCAGGGCGCCAGAAGGTACCATGAGCAACAGGATCATCACCCCGAGGATTGCTGAAAGGGTGCCATTGAGAGCCTGCGCCTGCTCCATTGTCAGGCCCATGGTATCCCGGAAGAAGAAGATCAGAAAGGTGCGCAGCGTCAGCAAAGCCCACCAGAACATGAGGCGATGGGCCAGCCAGAAGGCAAAGGTGGGGGCGTGGCCCCATTCCACCTGATAGATCCAGGTGGGGCGACGAGACGGCGGCTCGGCTAGGGCCTGGGAGGGCACCGCTGCCGCCGTGATCAGCCCAACCAGAAGATAGAGCATCACTAGCACTGGATAGGGCCCCCAGATTTGCCCCCGGCCCAGGAAATAACCGGCGATCAGCGGGCCAATCACCACCGCCGGGATCTCCATAAATCCCTTGATCCCGGAGGCCCGGCCCCGTTGATCTTCGGGCACATGATCGGGAATCAACCCCTGGTAAGCGGCCTGCACCATGTTGGAGAATGTTTGCACCAGGAGCAGGGCCAGGAGGAGCAGCGGCACAGAAGGCGCGGCAACCAGGAGGGCCAGGGCCACGGCCAGGAGCAGACTGCCCAGCCAGAGGAACGGCTTGCGGCGTCCCCAGGGACTGTGGATCCGATCACTCCAGGCTCCAAAGACCGGCTGAACCAGGGCGGCCCAGAGCAGGCCGATGAAGGCCACGCTGCCCAGCAGGGTGTTCTGCCAGCCCGGGCCCGCCAGCTCGCTCGCCTTTTGGCTCAGCCAGGGGGGATCCACCACCGCGGCGGTCATGGTCAAAGCCAGCCCATACAGGCTCAGGGCGATCCACTGGGGCCAGGTGGTGGCAGCGCCTCGTGCGGTCGTCATCGTGGAGTCCTCCGACCGGAAGGAATGGGATTCTCCACGCCCCTGGTTATGATTCTAACTCAGAGAGTGGGGGGAAGAACCCGCCATCCCCAATCCCATAGGGAAGACGGCTGTACAATCCCCGATGTCACAAGGCTAAGATTATGGAAAAGCTTGGAGGGATTGCATGAAAGATCTCACCCTGCTGGTGATGGTGAGCCCGATGGGGAACCACCCGCTGGAACAGCAAATGGGGCGGATCCTCCGGGTGGCAGCTCAGGAAACCATTCGCCAGATCATGGATACCGGGCAGGTGGCTCAGGTCATCCTGGCCACTCCAGATCGAGAGGGCCTGGAAGCCCTGGAAGGGGCCCCTTTCCCTCTGGAAGTGGATCTGGATCCGGGGGGTCAGCCCTTCGAATTCGGCGCCCGCCTGGCCGAGCTGATCCAGCGCCATCGGATCTCCCGCCTGCTCTACGTAGGGGCGGGCGCCGCGCCCTTGATGAGCTCGGCGGATTGGGAAGCAGTGCTCACGGCGTTCGCGGAAATCCGGGAAGGCCTGCTGACCAACAACCTGCATTCCAGCGACTGGATCGCAGTGGCCCCGGCGGAGATCATCCCCGCCTGTGCCCGGCGGCTTCCCACGGACAATGCGATGGCATGGGTGCTGCATCGGGAGGCCGGGCTTCCGGCCCAGGTCTGGCCACGCTCCACCGCCTCTCTCCTGGATCTGGATACACCGGTGGATGCCCTGATCGCCGCCCAGCACCCCCAGGCGCCTGCTGCTCTCCGGGAGGCCGTGGTGCAAACCGGATGGGATCCCTCCCGGGTGCACCGGATCCAGGCCCTGTTGCGAACCCCCGGGAGCCGTCTGATCGTGGCGGGACGTGTCCCCTCATGGGCCTGGGCGGCCCTGGAACGGCACACTCAGGTCTGGACCCGTGTGTTCAGCGAGGAGCGGGGGATGCAGGCCAGCGCCCGGACGCAACGGGGCGAAGTGCGCTCCCTGGTGTATGCTTATCTTCAGGCAGTAGGGCCCACACGCTTCTTTGAGACGCTCGCGGAGCTGGGGGATGGAGCCTTGCTGGACATCCGGGTCTGGATGGCGGCCGCCGGCCGCTGGCCATCGCCCGCAGATCGCTACGCCGCGGATCTCTTTGCGGCCTCAGAGATCCGCGATCCGGTGATCCGGGAATGGATGGAAGCCGCGGCTCGGGCGCCTCTGGCCCTCCTGGTGGGAGGCCATACGCTGGTTGCCGCAGGCCTCGTGGCGCTGCTGGAAAGCGCCTTCGATATCCCGCGCATCTCCATAGAGTAAGAGCGATCGGTTCCCAAGCTGGAAAGGGGGACGCTGAATGGGATTCCATCGGAAATGGATCGGGCTCAGCTTGCTGGTGGCGTTCCTGAGCCTGGGGACGATCTGGGAGGGCCTTCATCGCCTTCCCCCTCGCCATATTGCTCGACTGGTCCCGAAGCCCCTTCAGCCCTGGTTCTGGCCGGCGCATCCGGAAGAGGTCCCCACGCCGATGGCAACGGTGCCCCCGGAACGGCTGGCGGCTCTTCTCACGCCGGCTGCTCCGCGCCCTTCCCCGTCAAGGACTGCCCGTCCTTCCCCGACGCCGGTCCCTTCTCCATCGCCTACCCTCACCCCGCCTCGCTCGACGCCAACGCCTACCGTCACCCGGCCGGCGTTCCCGGGGCCGACCCAAGCGGCGCGCAACACCCCGGCGGCGCTGGATCAGGCCGATGTGTTGCTTTACGGCGTGCGCCACATGTTCCAGACCTGGAACAATTGCGGGCCTGCCACCCTGGCGATGGCTTTAAGCTTCTATGGGTGGCATGGGTCCCAGCGGGATGCAGCCGCGGTCCTGAAGCCGGATCCGGAGGACAAAAACGTCTCGCCGGAGGAAATGGCGGCCTTCGCCCGAAGCCTGGGGCTGGGGGCACGGGTGCGGGTGAATGGGGATATCGAATTGCTCAAGCGTCTGCTCCGATCCGGCTTTCCGGTGATCATCGAGACCGGCTTTGAGCCCGATCCCCGGCAGGGGTGGATGGGGCATTATAGGCTCCTGATCGGTTACAGCGAGCGGGCGGGGCAGTTCATCCTCATGGACTCCTATATGGGTCCCAATCAGGGCGTTCCATATACCGAGGTGGACCGTTACTGGCGGCACTTCAATCGCACGTATATCGTGATCTATCCACCCGGGGCGGAGGGCCGCCTCCGGGAACTGATCGGCCCGACCTGGGACGACGACCGCCGGATGTGGGAAGAAACGCTGGCCCGGGCGCAGGAGGAGCTCGCGGCCCATCCTCAGGAGGCCTTCGCCTGGTTCAATGCGGGCGCCGCGCTGTTGCATCTGGGGCAGGTCGAGGATGCTGCAACAGCCTTCGATCAGGCGCGGTCTTTGGGGCTACCCTGGCGGATCCTGTGGTATCGTTTTGAGCCTTTCGAAGCTTATCTGGCGGCTGGCCGTTACGCCGATGTCATCGCCCTGGTGGATGCGAACCTGCGGGTGACACCTTATGTCGAGGAATGGTATGACTATAAGGGCCAAGCGCTGCTGGCGTTAGGGGATCGAGAGCGCGCCCGGGCGCTCTTTGAGCAGGCCCTACGGTTTAACCCCCACTTTCAGACGGCCCGAGCTCACCTGGAGGCCCTATCTCCCTGATGTCGCGCAGAGATCGCCGCAGAAGCGGCTCCTAGATGTTCTGGGTAAGCTATGAAACAATCCCCTCTCCGCGGTTCGGTGGGCCACGGAAAGGGGCCATTCCGCCTCCGAAGGCGAGCGCGCCCACACCAGCCCAAACAACGGAAGGAGGGACAAACAATGGATCCCGAGATCCGCAAGCGCACCCTCAGGCTGATCACCTATGGCCTTTACGTGCTGACCACGGCGGACGGCGAGGAGATCGCCGCCGGAACCATCAACTGGCTCTCCCAGGCCTCATTCAACCCACCCCTGGTGATGGTGGGAGTGAAACGGGACAGCCATCTCCATGCGTTGATTGAGCGGACCGGCCAATTCGCCGTGAACATCCTGGGGGCCGGGCAGAAAGAGATCGCTGCGGCTTTCTTCCGCCCCACCCAGGTGTCTGAAGGGCGGTTAAACGGCTATCCCTTCGAGCGGGGCCCCCAAACCGGCGCGCCGCTCCTCCTGGACCTGCCGGCATGGTTTGAGGCTCGGGTGACGGATGCGGTGCGCCGGGGCGATCATACCGTGTTCGTGGCGGAGGTGATCGAGGCCGGCCTGCGAGACCCCGATGCGAAGCCGCTGGTGATGTGGGATACAGGATGGTATTATGGTGGATGACCAGCTGCTTACCCCCACCGGAATGGGAACGCGATGGTTCGGATCGTCACGGATAGCGGCGCGCATCTTCCGCCCGAATTGTTCCGCCAGCATGCGATCACGGTAGTCCCCCTGGTGGTGAACATAGGCGGGCGGACCTACTATGAGGGAGAGGATCTGGATCTGGAGACCTTTTATCGATATCTCCAGACCTCCCCGACGCTCCCCACGACTTCCCAGCCGCCGGTGGGTCGATTTTATGAGGCCTACCGGCGGCTGAGCGAGGAGGGGCATCCCATCCTCTCGATTCATCTTTCCTCGGCGCTGAGCGGGACCTATGCATCGGCGATGGCGGCCCGGGAGATGCTCCCCGAGGCGGAGATCCATGTCGTGGACACCCACTGGATCTCCGTCCCTCAGGGGATGCTGGTGCTGGAAGCCGCTCGCATGGCCCGCGCCGGGGCGACCGCCCGGGAAATCCTGGAGCGCCTGGAGTTTATGAGGAGCCGCATGGTGTTTTATTTCGTTCTGGATACCCTGGAGTATTTAGCCAAGGGAGGACGGGTGAGCAACATCCAGGCGCTGATGGGAAACCTCCTCCAGTTGAAGCCGATCCTGAAACTCCACGAGGGTCGAATTGAGGCGCATGAGCGGGTGCGAACCACTCAGCGGGCTCGGGCCCGCCTCCTGGAGCTGATCCGGGAGTATGCCCGCGGGCGGCGGGATCTTCGGATCGGGGTGATGCACACCCGACTTCCGGAAGTGGCGGAAGCGATCGCCCGCACCTTGCATGAGGAATTCCAACCTGTGGAGATCCTTGTCGCCGAGGCCGGTCCCGCCGTGGCCACCCATGCCGGGCCGGGGGGACTGGGCCTGGCGTGCTATGGATCCGAGAAGTAGAGCCTCCATCGGGATGCCAAAGCGGAAATTGAGAGGGGTAAGGAGGCGGAGATGGGACGATGGAAGTTCGGCACGCGGGTGGAGATGGCGGAACGAACGAATGACGGCAGAGGAGTTCCTGAAGCTGACATCGGAGGATGGCAAGGCTGAGCTCATCAACGGGGTGATGATCTTGCCCTCGCCCGCTCTGAACATCCACGAGCGATTGTACGGGTATATGTGGAGCTTCACGATCTGGGGAGGTGCGGGGATCCCGCACGCCGTTGGTGCTGGCCCCAGACCAGATGCATGAGCCGGATATCCTGTTCGTGGCCCGGGAGCAGGCCCATCGGATCACTGAGCGCGGGGTGATGGGCGTGCCCAATCTGGTGGTGGAATCGCTGTGGCCGGAAGGGAAATTCATCCCCCATCCGCGAAGCCATCACCTGGATCCAAGCCCACTAGGAGCACTCCCCCAGGGAATCGATGGACTGACTCGTTCCGGTGCCCTGAGCCTTCCCGAAGAAAACCCTCTGCAAAGCGGGATCTTGCAATGAGGATGGGCGCATCCATCGCGGGAGGTATAGCGCCATGGGCATCCGCAGAAGCCCCGCGACAATCCGATCCCCTGGCATCTTCCTGGAAAACCTCCTCCTGCTGCTCCTCCTGCTCGGCGCGCGATGGCCAGAGGCTGCCCCCCCGCCGCGCCGGCCAATTCCCGATGAAGACCCCCAGGTATTGCGCCAATCCCTGCGGGAAGCCCGGAGAGGGCTTTCCAGGCCCCGCCGGGCAGGATCGCCTCCCTGTGCCACATCCGGCGTGGTCTGCCGGGGATCCCCTCCCATGGTGGCGCTGACCTTCGATGATTGCTTCCTTCCCCATCTGCTGGAACCCCTGCTTCAGGATCTGGAGGCGGCGGGAGCTCGGGCCACCTTCTTCTGCGTGGGATGGGTATTTCGCGCCCACCCGGAGCTGGTCCGGCGCCTGGTGGCCGGCGGCCACGAGCTGGGCAATCACACCCTTCATCATCGAGGGCTGGCGCCCCGTCCAGACCCCGCAGTCATCGACGCGGAGCTCGACGGCTGGCAGCGGGCGGTGGAAGAGGCCCTGGGCCAGCCCTACCCCACCCGCTGGTTTCGGCCGCCGGGGATGGCAGGCTTCACGATGGAAGCGGATCCGGAGATCCTGGAAGCGGTGCGGCGGCGCGGCATGCGGGTCGCCCTCTGGACGCTGGATATCTACTGGACGCTGGATCGACAGGGCACGCGGGATCCGGAGCGGGTGGCCGCCTTCCTGCGGGAGCACGTGCGGGGTGGGGAGATCGTCCTGCTGCATGTCAGCTCGTGGAACGTCGAAGGAGCCCGCCGGGCGCTGCCAGACCTAGCGGCCCGCTTCCGGCTGGTCACCCTGAGCGAGATGTTCCCGCCGGACGCCCCCTGACCCGAATGGAGATCCTCCCCCATCCCAGGGGCCGGCCCCGCCCAACAGTCCGCCCGGCGTGCCTCGCTATCGGATGTTCCCCCTGACAGCAGAGCTGGAAGATCCGGAGACTGCTCCATCCGCCTCATCCTTCTGGGAGGCCGGCCCTTGCCGCGGCGGCGAATGGTTGGCCTCCCTCCGCCGTCGCATCGGTGCCCCGACCGATCCCTCGATAGATGAAGCCCAGCTCACGCATGAGGCCCGGCTCGTAGATGTTGCGGCCGTCGATGAGCACCGGCCGCCGCATGAGCTGCTTGATGCGCGGAAGATCCAGGTGCTTGAACTCGTTCCAGTCCGTCACCACCACCAGGGCGTCCGCCCCCGCCGCCAGCTCGTAGGGATCGGCGCACATGATCACCTGGGGGAGAACCCGGGCAGCATTGGGCATGGCCACCGGATCATAAGCGCGGACGATCACGCCCTCCTGAAGCAGATATCCCGCGATCTCCAGGGCCGGAGCCTCCCGGATGTCATCGGTGTTCGGCTTGAAGGCCAGCCCGAGCAATCCGATCACCATGCCGTTCAGATCCCCCAGGATCTCCTTCAGCTTCCGCACCACCCGCCGCCGCTGGTCCCGGTTGATCTCCACCACCGCCTGCAGCAGCTGCGGATGGCATCCGTGGACAACCGCCATGTGGATGAGGGCCTTGACGTCCTTGGGGAAACAAGACCCACCCCACCCTACCCCCGCATCCAGAAAGGCGCGGCCAATGCGCTTGTCATACCCCATGCCGGCCGCCACCTCCTTTACATCCGCCCCCAGGGCCTCGCAGATGTTGGCGATCTCGTTGATGAAGGAGATCTTGGTGGCCAGGAAAGCATTGGAAGCATACTTGATCATCTCTGCGGTGCGCAGATCAGTGATCATAATCGTGCTGCGCAGGGGCAGATACAGCTGTGCCACCTTCTCCGCCGCCTCCCGATCCAGCGAGCCCAGCACGATACGGTCCGGGTTCATAAAATCGTAAACAGCGGATCCTTCCCGCAGGAACTCCGGATTGGAGACCACCCAGAAGGGGATAGGACGGCGCTGGCGGCTGCGCACGATGTCCGCCACCCAGTCCCCCGTCCCCACCGGCACGGTGCTCTTGTTGACAATGATCAAGGGATGATCCATCACCTCGCCGATGCGCTCCGCAGCCATGCGCACATACCGCAGATCCGCTTCGCCGTCTACCCCCTCCGGCGTCCCCACGGCGATGAAGACGAACTCCGCCGGCAGGCCGTTGATGCCCTCCTCATAGGAGATGGTGAAGAACAGGCGGCCCGCTTTCATGTTGCGACGGACGATCTCTTCCAGCCCCGGCTCGAAGATCGGGAGGCGGCCCTCCTGGAGCATGGCGATCTTCTCTTCGCTGATGTCCACACATGTCACCCGGTTGCCCAGGTCGGCGAGGCACGCCGCAGTGGTAAGCCCGACATACCCCGCCCCGATCACACAGATCCGCTTCATTCCCACCTCCCAAGGGGTGATCCGCGAAAGGGAGAACTGCACCGGGGAGGCTCGCCCCTCCCTGGAGACCTCGTGAGGACGATGGCGTTTCAGGATCTTCCGCCCCTCGGCCCAAGAAGGCCATGGGTTTTCACGCGCGCTCCGAAGGTTGGGTGATCGGCCACCGCTCCGCCGGGAACACGCCCGCCATCAGCAGCCCCACCTGCTGCAGCGTGGCCTCCGCTTGATCCAGGATGGCGACGATACGGCCCCGATACATCACCGCGATCCGATCCGCCAGGGAGAAGATCTCATCCAGCTCGGTGGAGACCAGGAGGACCGCCGCTCCCTGATCGCGCATCTCCACGATCTGGCGATGGATATACTCGGTCGCCCCCACATCCAGACCCCGGGTCGGCTGGTTGGCCACCAGCAGGCGGATGGGGCGGGAAAGCTCCCGGGCGGCGATCACCTTCTGCTGGTTCCCCCCAGAAAGGCTCCGCACTGGAGTATCGGGGCTGGGCGTTCGAATGTCGTAGAGGGCGATCAAACGCCGCGCGTGCTCCCAAACCGCCTGAGGTTGCCGCTGGATCCCCCGGGCGAAGGGGGGCTGATAGTAGGTGTTGAGGACCAGGTTGTCCGCCACAGAATACGACAACACCAGGCCGTGCTTCTGGCGGTCTTCCGGGATGTGGGCCATCCCTCGTTCGGTCCGATAACGGGGCGGCTGCAGGGTGATCTCCTCGCCCAGCAGGAGCACCCGGCCGCCGGCGGATGGCCGCAGTCCGACCAGGGCCTCGATCAACTCCGTCTGGCCGTTGCCTTGCACCCCGGCGATCCCCAGGATCTCGCCCGCATGCACGGAGAAGCTGACCCCATTGACCACCATCGCGCCCCGATCGTCGCAGACCCGGAGATCCTCCACCCGCAAGACCTCCGGACCGGGCCGGGCGGGGGTCTTCTCCACCGTCAGCATCACCTCACGCCCGACCATCATCGCCGCCAGATGCGCCTCATCCGCCTCCCCAGGGGTCAGGGTGCCCACCACGCGGCCATTTCGAAGCACCGTAATGCGATCGGCGATCGCCATGACCTCCTTTAGCTTGTGGGTGATGAAGATGATCGAGACCCCCTGCCGCTGCAGGTTGCGCATCACCCGAAACAGCTCTTCGGTCTCCTGAGGCGTCAGCACCGCCGTGGGCTCGTCCAGGATCAGGATATCCGCCTTCCGGTAAAGGGCTTTCAGGATCTCCACCCGCTGCTGAACCCCAACCGGCAGATCCTTCACCAGCGCTTCCGGGTCCACCTCCAACCCGTAGCGCTGGGAAAGGGCGCGGACTTCCTCCACCGCCCGCCGGAGATCCAAAAAGAGCCCGCGCCGGACTTCCTGGCCCAGGATGATGTTCTCGGCCACCGTGAACACGGGCACCAGCATGAAGTGCTGGTGGACCATCCCGATGCCCATGCGGATGGCATCGCTGGGGCTGCGGATCTCCACCGGCTGACCCCGGATGTAGATTTCCCCCTCATCCGGATGATAGAGGCCATACAGGATGTTCATCAGCGTGGTCTTCCCCGCTCCATTCTCCCCCAGGACGGCATGGATCTCCCCCCGACGCAAGGAGAAATTCACATGATCGTTGGCCACCACCCCGGGGAAGCGCTTGCTGATCCCCACCGCCCGCAGGATCTCCCCATCCCCGGAGAGCTCCAGCGGAGAGGGATGAGCGGCCCGACGACGGGGAGGCAGGGTCTCCCGCTCATAGGGCTGCCCGTCCGCCGCAGGCGGGATCGTCCGCCCGACGATGCCGGTCAGCACCAGCATGGTCATCCCATAGGGCACCATGCCCACGAACTGGGAAGGGGCAGGAAACTCGAATTGCTGGGCATTGGCCTGAAGGGCCTGGGCGGCCCCGAACAGCAGCGTGGCCGCCCAGGCCCCGAACGGCGTCCAGTTCCCAAAGATCATCGCGGCCAGGGAGATGAAGCCCCGGCCATTGGTCATCAGGGGCTCAAAGGCCGGCACTGACTCGAGGGTGAAATACGCACCAGCCAGGCCGGCAATCGCCCCTCCCAGGACCACATTGATATAACGAAGCCGGATCACATCGATCCCCAGGGTGTCCGCGCTGCGTGGGTGTTCCCCCACGGCCCGCGTCCGCAGACCCCATACGGTCCGGAACAACAGAATATGCACCAGGATCACCAGAATCGGCGCCAGCCAGGTGATCGGCTGCTGGCTGAAGATGCTGCCCACCAGAGGAAGCTTGGAAAGCCCAGGGAGGGCGATGCGGGGGAGCACGCCGGGGGAATGGGGCATCTGGCCCCCGAAGAAAAGCTGGCGGTTCAAATAACCCGTGATCCCTACCGCTAGGATGTTGATCACGGTCCCGCTGATGATCTGATCGGTCTTGTAAGTGACGGAAAGGACGGCGTGGAGCAGACCCAGGAGGGCCCCGGTGAGGATGGCGATGAGCACGCCCAGGAGAAGAGCCAGGAGGCCCGGAACGCCGGCGTCGTAGATATAGAGGGAGGCCGTGAACCCGGTGAACGCCGCCGTTAGCATCATGCCCTCAATGGCGATGTTCACCACCCCGCTCCGCTCGCAGAAGATGCCGGAGAGGGCCCCCAGCACCAGCGGGGTGGAAACCCGAATGGTGGTGGCCAGCATGCTGACGAGGATCACCACCGCCGGATAGCGCCCATAGCCCAGCACCACCGCCGTTCCAAAAATCAGGGCGATCACGCCGATGATAAAGCCGAATCGCCGCGCATCCATCCCGCATCCTCTCCGAGCAGGTCTGGAAACAGGCCGCCTACCCTGCCTCCATGAACAGAGGTCGCGCCACCGATCCCCTCATGGGGCTTTCGGGGCCCCCTCTTCCAGCAATGCCGGACGGCGTTCCGACACACGGAAAGAAAAAGGGGTTAGGATAACGCATCGCCGTCTTTTCATCCTCACAGCTCTCCCCACCCGCGGGTCAGCACCATCTGTTCCGCCTCGACGGCCCCGCGGAAGAGCGGCCGGTAGAGGGCGCGGATGATCGCTTCCGCCGCCACAAACATCAAAATCAGCGCCTGGATCACCGAGATCAGATCCACTGGAACCTGGGTGAGAAACTGCATGCGGCTGGCCCCGTTGCGCAGTGCGCCGAAGAGGAAAGCCGCCAGCACCACCCCGAGGGGGTGAACCTTGCCCAGCAGCGCGACAGCGATGGCATCGAAGCCGTACCCCAGATTGAAACTCAGCTCGTGACGGTAATTGAGCCCGGTCACCTGCACCGCGCCAGCCATCCCGGCCAGAAAGCCGCTCATGGCCATTGTGAGCACCGTGATCCGGACGATCGGGATGCCGGCATAGCGGGCAGCGTGGGGATTCAACCCCACCGTCCGGATCTCAAATCCCAGCGTGGTCCGCCAGAGGAGCCAGGCCACCAGCAGGGCCATCCCGAGAGCGATCAGGAAACCGGCATGGAGGCGGAGATCCGGGTCCGCAAACAGCCGGGGGAGCCGAGCGGTCTCGGCGATCCGGGGCGTCCGCGCCACCACGTTGGTCGGGCTGGGATCCCGCATGGGCCCGTTCAGAAGGTAGCTGGCAGTGAGAAGCGCAATGTAGTTCATCATAATCGTGTTGATCACCTCGTGCCCGCCGGTGCGCGCCTTCAGCCAGCCCGGGATCGCTGCCCACAGGGCGCCAGCCAGCGCCCCGCCTAAGATGGCCAGAGGCATATGCAGGAAGAGTGGGATGGTCCCACCCACCAGAGGTGGCAGGGCATAACCGATCCATGCGGCCGCGATCGCGCCCAGGGCCAGCTGCCCTTCCGCGCCAATGTTGAAAAGGCCCCCATGGAACGCCAGGGCGATGCCTAGACCAGCGAAGACATAAGGTGTCATCTGGACGAGGGTCTCGCTGAGAGCTTTCGGAGATCCGAAGGCGCCTTCCCAGAGCCCCTGGTAGGCCAAGAGGGCCAGGCGCGGCTGACCGGTGGCCAGAGCGACCACGATGCCCCCGATCCCCAGCGCCGTGAAGACGGCCAGGACCGGAACCCACAGCGCGCCCCCCTGGACGGACTGGCGCAGGAAAAGAGTCATCCTGTCCAGTCGCCCTCCCCAAACCTGTAGAATCCCCCGGGCATTCCGTTCCACCTTTCGGCCTCCTTACTAAATCCAACGGATCTTGGTCCCCAGGGAGAGACACGCGGTATGAAGCCCTTGCCCCTCCTCTCGTTCCTCGCACTTCCTCCCGCAACACGGCGATGCAGGAAGGAGGGGCACGATTCGATTTTATGTGCTATAGAAGCCATCCGACAAGCGAAGCGAAGGCGTCCCTTCGGCCCCCGACCCCGCTTCAAACAACAAAGGCCCTGCCTTTGGGCAGGGCCTTTGTTCGGATGAACGAAGGATCCGTTAGGCGGATGTGCGGATCACATCGTAAGCCTGTGGCCCCTTCGCGGTCTGCCGGACGCTGAATTCCACCCGGTCCCCTTCCTCCAGGTTCCGGAAACCATCCCCTGCGATCCCGGAGTAGTGGACGAAGATGTCCTTCTCCCCGTGATCAGGCCGGATGAACCCGTAACCCTTGGTGCGGTTGAACCAGCGAACGGTCCCTTTCATGCGCGCTTCAGACATCGGACGAACTCCTTGAAAAAATTTTGAGGGTGAAGCTTGAGCAGGGCTTCTGTTGAGAGAGAAGGGGTCTGGCGATCGCCTGGAGGACGGCGTGGGGCCGATTCCAGAGCAACAAAGAACCGCCGGGGCGTCTCAGCCGACCGGCGGTCCAGCCTTCGACTTCCCTTCACGCGTGCGCTCACCACACTTTTTAATTTAGCAGAGAAATGCGGATCTGTCAAATCCCTGGGCTCCTGTCTCCCAAATAGAAGCTCGACGGTGCCGGCCACACCCCGGGAACATCCGACCCCCCTCCGGTCTTCGCTCCCGTGCTGAAACCCCGCTTTACATCCCCAGCGCAGCCCAGACCGCGCGCTCCAGCCGCCCATTGCTCACCACGGCAGCGGAGCTTCGGAAGGACCACGGCGCGCCATCCGGTTGATAAATGGTCCCCCCTGCCTCGCGAATGATCACTGCAGCGGCGGCCACATCCCATGGTTGCAGCGCAAAGTGAAAATAGAAATCGAGCCATCCGGCCGCCACATAGGCCATCCCCAGGGCTGCGGATCCGATGGCGCGAACGGTTTGGCAGCGCATCGCCAGCCGGCCGAGCCATCCCAAGATTCGCTCTCGAGTCTCATTCTGGTGTCCCCAATCCAGCCCGATCAGCGCCTGCTCTAACCGCTCCGTCTCGCTCACTCGAATCGGCTTTCCATTCAGGAAAGCGCCGCGTCCTCGCGCCCCCGTGAACAACATATCCTTCAGCGGATCGTAGATGGCCCCGACCACGGGCTCGCCATCCACCAGCAGCCCGACCGATACCGAAAAGCATGGAAACCGTCGGGCAAAGTTAGTGGTCCCATCTAAGGGGTCAACAACCCAGACAGGCCCTTCCCCCATGAGATCTGCGATATCCACGCCCGCTGGCCCGTGATCTCCCTCCTCCGCCAGGATCCGATGTTCCGGACCATGGCGTCGGATGACCGCCAAGATCGCCTCCTGGGCCGCCAGATCCGCGGAGGTCACCCAATCCCGAAACCCTTTCTCGTGCACCTGGCGGGACATCGGCCAGCAGGCGCGAAGGACCGCTCCGCCAGCCAGCACGGCCTCAATGGCCGCGAGCAGCCAGACTTCGAGATGAGCGCCAGAGGAACCCACCGTTTCCCTCCTTTAAAGAGAGATCGGGTGGCCGTAGAGATGTCCGAGCGTTCCCCCCTTATGGACGCAGCAATCGGTCCAGGATGACCGAAACATCGGCTCCGCCTTCCAGTAGATTGATCGCCTCATCGAAGCGATTCAAAGCGCTTTGCCCCGCTGCCGGTTCCTCCCAGTATCCCTGGAGCACCCAGCTGAGCAGCATACGCCGCTGGACCTCCGCGCCCGTTAGCTGGCGCAATCGCATGGCAGCTGCGCGGCGAATGGGGATCGATTGTGCATCCTGGGCCCAACGGGTCTGCGCCTCTACCCCCACAGCCCAGCGCAGGAACCACCACGCCGCCGTTTGCTGCTCCGGATCCCGAGCGGTGATCGCCAGATCCCATCCCCATCCAGGTAGGATCCCCCTCCCCTGCCCGGATGGGCCAGGCAGGGGAGCCAGTGCCAGCCGGAACCTTAACCGCCCGGCTTCGGCCTCCCGTTCCAGGATAGGAAGCCAGCGCGTAGGGCCGAACAGGATCACGGTCTCGCCTTCCCGAAAAGCCTGTAACGCGGATGGGGGATCCATTATGCGGCCGCACCCCGCCCTCAGCATGAAGGCCACATCCTCCACCCATCCCTTCAGGTCCGCTACAGACCGCTGGGCCAGCCATCCCTGGAGCACATGCGCATCCCGCGGGGCGATCCAGCCCGCAGTATCCGGACGCCCATCCCCATCCAGATCCAGCGCTCCCCGCATGCACACCTGACGAATGCCTTCCCAATCCGTCGGAAGTTGCTCAAAACCAGATTCCAGCAATCGATCCTCATCCGCATACATGATGAGCCCATCCCGCAGGAATGGCATGGAGCCGGGGGTCACCGGAGCCAGCAGATCCTCCCGCTCCTCCGCCGATAGCCCATGCAGCGGATCCTCCAGCCAGCGGCGAAGAGGAACCAACCGCCCGGCCTCCCACAGCTCCGGCACTCCCTCCGCCGGGATCAGAACCAGGTCCGGCCCTCGCTCCGATGGCCGCTGCAGCCGGTTGAGCAGCTCTCGGATCGTGGGGAATGCCTCGATATAAATTGCGATGTTAGGATGCTCCGCCATATAGGCCTCTGTGAGCCGGGCCAGGGCAACACCCCGCTCCGGGTCCAGGGCATGCCACAGGACAAGCAACCTCGGAGGCCTCGTCAGCGCTGTGCAGGCCGCCACTCCCAGAACCAGAACCCAAGCCCATCGCCCGGAAGATTGCATGGCCGGGACCTCTCCCCATCCAGGGTTTCGTTCATTGGGCTGGCAAAGAGGGTCGCATGCTTCTCCCCGACCCTTGAGCCGGTAGATGCCTGCGCTAAGACCACCTCTGGCGGTAGACCTCCACCCCAGGTTATTATTTCACAAAACGGCCGGGGTGGAGGTCTCCAAATGAAGGCCATGAAAATCGGTCTGGCTCAGATCTATCCACGGCTGGGTGATCTGCAGACCAACCTCCACAAACATCTGGAGGTCATTGAGGACGCCGTAACGCGAGGCGCCGAGCTGATTGTGTTCCCTGAGCTTTCCCTCACCGGATATGTACTCCAGGATCTCACATATGAAGTGGCCATACGTCCTGAACCGAACCATCCTATTCTCCAGCCCCTGCTGGAAGCGAGCCGGTGGGCCGACCTGGTCGTCGGGTTCGTGGAGATGGATGAGCGGGGACGCTACTATACGACGGGCGCTTATCTGGCCGGGGGACAGATAATCCATCGCCATCGCAAAATTTATCTTCCAACTTATGGAATGTTCGATGAGGGCCGGGATATGGCCCCTGGGGATCAGGTTCGAGCTTTCGATACCCGCTTCGGACGCTTCGGCTTGTTGATCTGCGAGGATTTCTGGCATATCAGCCCGCCTTACCTTCTCTGGCTGGATGGGGCGGAGGTGTTGATATTCACCTCAGCGAGCCCAGGACGCGGGTTGGGAATTCCGGGGAAGTTCGGAAGCACAAAGTGGGTCGAACTGGTCAATCAGGCCTATGCAAGCCTTTTCACCGTTTTCGTCATCCATGTGAACCGCGCCGGATTTGAGGATGGACAGAACTTCTGGGGGGGATCGACCATTTTCGATCCGAGCGGGGATCTGGTGGTGCAAGGCCCTTATTTCGACGAAGCCCTGATCCTAGCCTCCATCGACCTCGATCAAATCCGCCGGACCCGTATTCGATTGCCCCTTTTGCGAGACGAACGACCCACCCTGGTCCTTCGGGAGCTCCAGCGGATTCTGAGCCTTTAGAGCCGGATAGTCCTCAGGTGGAGAAACACCGTCGGGGCCAGATGGGCCGTCTCGGGTAGGCCCATCTGGCCCCTAAGGAAAGCGGGGTGTTCAACGCTTGGGCGACTGAGGCGCCTTGCGCGCGCGCCGGAGCCCGGGCTTCTTGCGCTCTTTCTCCCGCGGGTCACGAGTTAGCATGCCATGCTGTTTGAACAGGGGGCGCAAACCCGGATCCACCAGAAGCAGCGCACGGGCCAGCCCCAGGCGAATCGCGCCGGCCTGGCCCGTAAGGCCGCCCCCTTCCACTTTCACAGTGACATCCAGCTTCCCTTCCAGACCGGCCAGACGGAGCGGCTGGAGCAGGTGATGAAGATCCTGCTCGCGGACAAAGTAGTCCTGCACTGGCTTGTTATTCACAATAAAAACTCCCCTTCCACCCGTATATAGGCGAACCCGGGCGACGGCCCGCTTGCGTCGACCCACGCCCTCGACATAAGGACGGCCTTTGAAAACCTCAAAAGTGAGCCCTTCCACAACAGCGGCCATAGGCGCTCCTCTCCCTCTTGATCAAGTGAACAAGGGAAGCAGGCTTACGTTGCGGAGCTCCGAGAAGAGAGAAGGGCTGTTCCCCCTCACCGATCGAAGCGAAACGGCGTAAGCCCGGCTTGAGCGAACGGAACACATTCACAAGGGAAGCGGTTTGGGCTGCTGGGCCTGATGCGGATGCTCCGGCCCAGGGTAGACCTTTAGCTTCTTCAGCATGCGCCGCCCCAGACGGTTCTTCGGCAGCATCCCCCACACCGCCCTCTGAATCACCCGCTCGGGGTGGGTCTGCAACATCCGGCGCATGGGAATTTCCCGCAATCCCCCCGGATATCCGCTGTGACGGTAATACACCTTCTGCTCCAGATGGCGGGGATGAACCGCCACCTTGGCAGCATTGATCACGATCACATAGTCCCCGCAATCCTGCGAAGGGTCAAAATACGGCTTATGCTTCCCGCGAAGGATTTGGGCGATCCGGCTGGCCAACCGACCGAGATTCTGGTTAGTTGCATCCACGATCCACCATTCCGCCCGGATATCGGCTGGCTTGGTGACATAAGTTTTCACGGCGCTTTCCCTCCTGCACCAGGCTGAGATGAACAGAGCTCTATAGGTCCTGAAAGCCTCGAAGGCGATCGGGCAGGAACTTGGGTGGCGGCGGAACCGAAATCCGCTCATAGTGCGCGCCCACAAAATAGAGGCCATACGGCGGAGCCGGCGCATGGGCTGGATAGGCATCCGGTCGCCTCAGGTAGGCGGCCGCCGCTTCCGGGGGTCGCTCCCCCCGGCCGATGGTGACCAGTACCGCCACCATAATGCGAACCATACGATAAAGAAACGCATCCGCCTCGATCTCAAACGCCACCCACTCCCCGTCGACGGCGACGGTGGCCCTTCGGACCTCCCGCACCGTATTCTGACCGCTGGGGGGGCGGCCAAACGCCCCGAAGTCATGACGCCCCACCCAAAGGGCGGCGGCCTGACGCATCGCCGCGACATCCAAGGGCGACGGCACATGCCAGGCCAGCGTGCGCCCAAAAGGATCCCGTTGGGGCCCGTTGTAGATCAGATAGCGATAAATCCGGCTCTGGGCCTCCCGACGAGGATGGAAATCCGGCGGCGCCTCCCCCAGAGCCCAGACCACCATATCGAATGGCAGGAGGGCATTCAGGGCCCGCTGCAGATCCTCCAGGGAATGCCGCCAGGAGATATCAAAGGCGATTACCTGGCCGAACGCGTGAACCCCCGCATCCGTGCGGCCGGCTCCCCACACCTGGATCGGAGCTCCGGCCAGATGCTGGAGGGTCGCTTCCAGAACGCCCTGGATCGTCGGCTCATGGGACGGGGCCAAGCGCTGGAACCCCCGATACCTTGTGCCTTCATAAGCCAGGGCCGCCCAGATCCGCATTCCGCATCCCACGGCAGGAGGCTTCTGGAAGAGAAGCAGGCCCGCTCGGCCCCAACGCCGGCAACGCCGGACAGGGATGACGCCCATCCCTCTGGGGAGAGCAGCCGCATTGCCCCTGGGCAGGACCCGGAAAAGGCCAGGCTATTCCTGAACCAGCTCCAGACGGGCCACCAGTGCCGCGTCTCCTCGACGGAATCCAAGCTTATAAATCCGGGTGTATCCCCCGTTCCGGTCCCTATAGCGCGGGGCGATCTCATCGAAAAGCTTTTTGACCACCTCGCGGCCATACAGGCGGGCCGCTGCCAGCCGCCGCGCGGCCACCTGTTTCGAAGGATCCTCCAGCGCCTGCTTAGCCAGAGTGATCAATTTCTCCGCATAGGCCTGGACGAACTTCGCCTTGGCCTCGGTGGTTTCAATTGCGCCATGCAGAAAGAGCTGAGTCGCCAGATTCCGGGCCAGGGCTTCCCGATGGTCTTTATCTCGACTCAATGTCTTCCCGGCAACTCGATGGCGCATGGTTAAGCCTCCTCCGTCTCCTCCGCGGGCTGCGGCAGATCCTCAGGCCTCAGAAAGCCCCGCTCGATCAGGCGCTCCTTCAATTCCTCCAAGGACTTGGCCCCGAAATTGCGAACAGAAAGCAGCGCCTCCTCCCCCCGATAGAACAGCTCGAGAACCTGGCCCACGGTGGTGATGCCTGCCCGTCGAAGGGGATTGATCACCCGCGCGCTCAGCTCTAGGCTCTCCAGGGATGTCTCGTAAGCCTGAGGTGGGATCATCTCCCGCGCCGGCGAGGGCGGGGCTTCCACCTCCTCGGGCCCCACGAACTCCGAGATCAGGGAGAAGTGCTGCAACAACAATCGGGCCGCTTCGATCAAAGCATCTTTCGGCCCCATCGTTCCATCCGTCCAGATCTCCATCACCAGCCGGTCATAGGTGGTCCGCTGCCCCACACGGGCCCGATCGATCTCAAACGTGCAACGCCGGACCGGGCTAAAGATGGCATCCACCGGGATCTCCCCGATCGGGAGGCGGCCCCGCTCTTCCGCTGGCGAATACCCCCGCCCACGCTCGACGGTCATCTCGATCTCCAGACGGGCTCGATCATCATCCACAGTGAACAAATAGAGATCCGGATTCACGATCTCCACTTCGGGGGGGCACTGGATATCCGCCGCCGTGACCACCCCTTCGCCGGCCACTTCCAGCCGCAGACGGGCCGGGCCGTCCCCGTAGAGCTTCATTCGAAGCTGCTTGATGTTCAGAATGATCTGGATCACGTCCTCCCGGACGCCCGGGATCGTCGAGTATTCATGGGGCACATCCGTAATCCGGATGCTGGTCACCGCTGCACCCGGCAACGAGCTCAACAGCACCCGCCGGAGGGCGTTCCCGATGGTCACCCCATAGCCCGGCTCCAGCGGGCTGATGACAAAACGCCCATAGGACTGGGTCAGGATTTCCGCTTCCACCTTCGGCAGAACCAACGTTACGCCCGCCACTCAAGCCTCCTTTGCCGATCAAACGGGAACATGGGCTTCCCCTCGTGGCTTCGGGAGATAGGTCCAGCCTCGGACATCCTCCTGTGCGGAAGGAGCCATGGGGGAGGAAGATCCGGGGAGCTCGTTCCGGATCCCTCCCCGTTATCGTGAATAGAACTCCACAATGAGGTGCTCCTGCACCCGTGTGTCGATTTCCTCCCGCACCGGAAGACGCAGCACCTGGCCGGATAGATCCTGGGGGTTCAGCTGCAACCAGGGCGGCGGGCGATGGCCCTCCAGGCGCTCCATCATGTTCTTGAAATACGCCTTCTCCCGGCTGCTCTCTCGCACCCGGATGACATCGCCCGGCTTCACTTGATAGGAAGGGATATCAACCTTGCGGCCGTTGACTTCAAAATGACCATGGCGGACCAGCTGTCGCGCCTGAGCCCGTGAACTGGCGAACCCCAGACGATAGACCACATTGTCCAGACGGCGTTCCAGCAGGATCAGCAGGAGGGCGCCAGTCATCCCCCGCGCCCGCTGGGCGATTTCAAAGTAGCGTCGGAACTGGCGCTCCAACACCCCATAGATCCGCCGCAGCTTCTGCTTCTCCCGAAGCTGAAGTCCGTAATCTGAAGGCCGACTTCGGCGGAATTGCAGCTCCCGACCATGCTGGCCGGGGGGATAATTTCGTCGTTCAATCGCACACTTCGGGCTGAAGCAACGCTCCCCTTTCAGATAAAGCTTCTCGCCTTCTCGGCGACACAACCGACAGACCGGTCCGATATAACGTGCCATTCGCTCCTCCCGACTGGGTCTCGCTCCCATGAAGTTCAGATGGACGCACCGTTTGCTTCCTGAGCCGTAAACTCACTCTACACCCGGCGCTTAGAAGGCGGCTTGCATCCGTTGTGGGGGATGGGCGTGACATCCGTGATCGATCGGATCTTCAGCCCCATCGCGTGTAGCGCGCGCAGCGCCGCCTCGCGCCCGGGGCCCGGGCCGTTGATGAAGACATCGATCTCCCGAACCCCCATATCCATGGCCTTCCGAGCCGCCTGTTCGGCCGCCAGACGCGCCGCGTAGGGAGTGCTCTTCTTTGAACCCTTATAGCCAATGGTCCCCCCACTGGCCCATGTGAGGGTATCCCCGTTGGGATCCGTCACCGTGACGATGGTATTGTTAAACGTTGCATGGATGTAAACGTGAGCTCGGGTGACATTCTTCCGAGCCTTTCGACCACCCCTCGAACCTCGGGCCATAGATGCCTCCCTCCCAGCAATCGCGCATGATGTAGTAGGATGAAACCGGATACCCTCTTCTATCCTCCGGACCGAGGCCATGGGCTACGGAGGGCATCCGAGACACCCTTTCTATAATTTCACTTCTTCTTGGCGCCGCGCTTGCGGCCGCGACCGGGCACCGTCTTCCGCGGACCCTTACGGGTGCGGGCGTTGGTTCGGGTCCGCTGGCCCCGCACGGGGAGATTCATCTTATGTCGCAACCCTCGATAGCACCCGATATCGATCAGCCGCTTGATATTCATCGCGATCTCGCGGCGCAGATCGCCCTCTACTTTGTAGTTCCGCTCAATGGTCTCCCGCAGGAGGTTCACCTCACTCTCCGTCAAATCCTTCACCCGTTTATCCGGGTTCACCCCCGTCTGCTGCAAGATCTTCTTGGCGAGAGAACGACCGATTCCAAAGATATAGGTGAGGGCGATCTCCACTCGCTTATCCCGAGGCAATTCCACGCCGGCAATTCGGGCCATCGAATGCTCCCTCCTCTTGATCGCTTGGTCACCCCTCCATCATCCTTGCCGCTGCTTATGCTTGGGGTTTTCACAGATCACCCGCACTACCCCCTTGCGCCGAACAATTTTACATTTCGGACATCGCCGGCGGACGGATGGTGTGACCTTCATTGCACCCTCCCACGATAGAATTCGCGGATTATGGAAGGCGCTCTGGACCTCCAGTGAGCCGCTCGACCCCTCCCCACAACGGAGTGTCTGCGATGAGATCAGCAAGCCCTTATTTTATCTAAATAAAGGAGAGGCTTCCACTTTCCACCCGGAGCCCCCGGGCTTTTCAATGGCTTTCAATGGCTTTCAATGGCCATATCTGATGGAACAGGAAGCCACGCAGCAGGCTTCCCCATAGAAGAATTTCAGGGCGGGCCACCAGACCCCCCGGGAACCTCCCCCTTCATTTCCGGACCTTATCGAAGCTCACGAGGCCAGACGGGGATCCTCCTCCAGAGCAGTCAGGATGATCGGATCCCCCTCCGTAATGGCAATGGTATGCTCGAAATGGGCGGCCAGGCTTCCATCCAGGGTGACAACAGTCCATCCATCCTCCAGAATAGAGGTCCGCCAATCGCCCATCGTGACCATTGGCTCGATCGCGATCGTCATCCCCGGTCGCAGGGGGAGACCCCGACCGGGATGGCCCCGATTCACAAAAGAGGGCGGCTCATGGAGGGCTCGCCCGATCCCATGGCTGGTGAATTCGCGGGCCACATGGAATCCCTGAGATTCCACCGTATGTTGAATGGCCCACTGGATATCCCCCAGACGTCGACCGGGCCGGGCCTGAGCGATCGCCGCCCACAGGGCCGCTTCTGTAACTTCCAGAAGTCGACGGGCCTCTGGAGGGATGGAGCCAACAGGAAGGGTGATTGCCGCATCCGCGTAATAGCCCCGGAAGTTGACCCCTACATCGATGCTGATGATATCCCCTTCTTTCAGCCGATAGGGTCCGGGGACCCCATGGACCAGCACATGATTCACCGAGGTGCAAAGCGTAGCCGGGTAGGGGGGGCCACCCTCATCCTTCATGCTGGGGTAACCCTTGAAGGCCGGGATCCCTCCCCGGCGGCGGATGTATTCCTCAGCCCACCGATCCAGTTCGGCAGTGGCAACGCCGGGCTGGACCATGGTGCGCATGGCATCTAGAACCTCCGCCACAATCCGGCCGGCCTCCCGCATCATCCGGATCTCCGCCCACGTCTTCAGCCGGATCCCGGCCGCCGCTCGACCTGTTCGAGGGATCACCCGCGGGCTCATGGATCCACCGCCTTCCGCCCTTCGATCGCCCGGATCAGCTCCTCCGTCACCTCCGGAATGGGCCGTTCCCCATCGATTTCCACCAGCAAGCCCCGCTCCCGATAAAACGAAACCAGAGGCGCCGTCTGCTCCTGGTAAACTTGGATACGCCGCCGCTGAACCTCTTCGGTGTCATCTTCACGCTGATAGAGCGGGCCCCCATCCAGATCGCAGCGGCCCGGCACGCGGGGCGGGTTGAACTCCCCATGATACACCGCGCCGCATGTCCGACAGGTCCAGCGCCCTGCCAGACGCCGAAGCAGCAGTTCGTCACGCACCCGGATATAAAGGACGGCTGTGAGGGATCGGCCCATCCCAGCCAGAAGCTCATCGAGCGCCTGAGCCTGAGCAGGCGTTCGGGGGAACCCATCCAGGATCACTCCGTGACGGCAATCCGCCTGCTCCAATCGCTCCTGAATCATCCTGATAGTCACATCATCCGGCACCAGCTCCCCTCGATCCATATACTGACGGGCCAGCTGGCCCAGGGGGGTCTGACGATGCAGGTGATCGCGAAAGAGATCCCCGCTGGCCACATGAGGGATGCCCAGGCGCTGACTGAGGATCTTGGCCTGTGTTCCTTTCCCCGCACCTGGAGGTCCCAGTAGGATCAGATCCAAGGGCATCATTCCATGACTCCATCGAAGCTCAAACGGCTCATCGGATGAAGCCCTCATAGTGGCGCATCACCAGCTGCGCCTCCAGCTGCCGCATCGTATCAAGGACCACGCCAACAACGATGAGGAGCGCGGCGCTGCTGAAAAGCAGCACATTGGTCTGAAGCACCGAACGCACCGGCCAGGGCAGAATGGCCAGGATCCCCAGGAACAGCGCTCCCACCAGGGTGATGCGCCGGGAGATCCGGTTGATATACTGCTCGGTGGCCTTCCCAGGCCGGATGCCCGGGATAAATCCCCCCTGCTTCTGCAGGGTATCCGCCAGGTTCATCTGCTGCAACATCACATCCGTGTAAAAGTAAGTAAAGGCAACAACAGTAACGAAATACATGGGCCAGTAGGCGTCATGGAACCCAGAGAAAACGCTGACGATGGTGTTGGCGATACTTGCGACGATCGCATTGCTGGAATACTGGAAGAATTGCGCGATGATGGCTGGGAACGCCAGCACCGATTGAGCGAGGATGAGAGGGATCATCCCAGCCATGTTCACTCGGAGGGGGATATACGTGTTGCCGCCCCCATAGATGCGGTGACCCCGAACTCGACGGCCATACTGGACGGGGATCCGCCGCTGTCCTTCCTGGATGAAGACAATCGCGGCCACCGTGATCACGGTGAGGGTCAGGAACACCAGAATGCCCATCAGGCCATTGCTTGTCCAGATCTGGGCGAGGTTGTATGGGGCCCGCGCCACGATCCCGCCAAAGATAATCAGTGAAAGCCCATTGCCAATCCCCTGCTCGGTGATCAACTGACCCAACCAGATGGCGAACATCGTGCCCGCGGTCATGGTCAGGATCACCGTCAGGGTCGGCAACAGCTGATGAGGGGCGAAGCCGAAATTGGGCAGCACCGCCCGCCCCGGGGCACTGAGCAGATTAGCCTGGCCGATCGCGTAGAGGGCGGCCAGGGGGACCGTGAGGAAATAGGTGTATTGCTCCAGCTTGCGCCGGCCCTCCGATCCCCCTTCCTTCACCAGCCGTTCCAGCTGTGGGACGATGGGAACCAGAAGCTGAAGGATAATCGAAGCCGTTACATAGGGATAAACTCCCATCGCCATGATAGAGAAGTTGGCAATAGCACCACCCGAGAGCAGGTCCAGGATGATGTAAAGCTGCCCGGCAGCGGTGGTGCCCTGAAGCAATTGCTGCAGCGCCGCTCGATCCACTCCGGGCACCGGGATATGCGCAGCCAGGCGGTAGATGACCAGGATCAGCAGCGTGTAAAGGATCTTGCGCCGCAGATCCGGTAGATGCCATGCGTTTCGCAACGCGTCCAGCATGAGCCCTCCTTAGAAGCTCCCAGCCGCCCCAACGATCTGATGCCATGGCCCTTCATGCGGCCACTGAAGCGATCCACCCCCGATGCACCGATGGAGAGAGCCTCATCCCTCCCCTTCGCCTTCTCGTAGACCGACCGAGGGGAAAGACAATCCCCCAGATCCATCATGGTCCTCAATGAGGGATCACCACTGCCTGGCCGCCGGCGGCCTCGATTTTCGCCCGGGCGGATGCCGAAAAGCGGTGAGCCCGAACGAGGAGCGGGCGGTCCAGCTCCCCATCCCCCAGGATCACCACCGGCTCCTCTGGATCCCGCAGCAGGCCTGCTTGTGCCAGGATCAGGGGAGTGATCTCGCTATGGGGAGGAAAACGATTCAGCTGCCCCACATGGACAGGCTGATACCGGACCTTCTCCACCAGCGTGAAGCCCTCCCCCCGCGCCTTAGGGAGACGCCGGACCAGGGGAGTGCGCCCGCCCTCAAAATACGGGGGCATCTTCCGATCACCGGAACGGGATTTCTGCCCTTTCCGACCCCGCCCCGCGTAGGTCCCGTGACCCGAACCGAGCCCGCGGCCCACCCGCTTGCGCTCTTTCTTCGAGCCCGGCGCCGGCTTCAATTCATGAAGCTTCACGCTCTACCTCCTCCACATGAACCAGATGGCTGACCTTTTGAATCATCCCACGGACAATCGGCGTATCCGGCCACTCCGCCACATCGTTTAAATGGCGCAGGCCCAGCGTGCGCAGCGTATGGCGCTGACGCCGGGAATACCCGATGGGACTTTTCACCAACGTGATCCGAAGCTGTCGAATCCCCTCACCCTTCATAGCGCTTCCGGCTCCATGGTGGCATAACGTCTTCAACGGGCTTCCCTCGGATCTTGGCGATCTCCTCAGGGGAGCGCAACATCTCCAGCCCCTTCATGGTGGCATAAACCACATTGACCGGATTCGTGCTTCCCAGGATCTTGGTCAGCACATCCCGGATTCCGGCGGCCTCCAGAACCGCTCGAACCCCCCCGGCGGCGATGACGCCGGTCCCCGGTGAGGCGGGCTTCAGAACCAGCCGCGTGGCCCCGAACTTCACCACGACCGGATGGGGAATCGTCGTTCCCAGCAAGGCTACCTGTTTCATGTTCCGTCGGGCGCGCTCCGTGGCCTTCCGCATCGCCTCCGGAACCGCCCGGGCCTTGCCGATCCCCACCCCCACCCGTCCGTTGCGATCGCCGACCACGGCGACCACCCGGAAAGAGAAGGATCGGCCGCCCTTATGGACCTTCGCCACACGGGCGATATCCACGATGCGCTCTTCGTATTCCACGATGGGAACTTCCCGGATCTCCGCCATTGCCACCTCGCCTTGTGAGCTCCTTTTACTCCATCCCGGATGAATCAGGGCTGCTTAGAACTCCAACCCGGCCTCGCGGGCCGCATCGGCCAGGGCCTTTACCCGGCCGTGGTATTTATAGCCGCCCCGATCGAACACGACCTTACGGATCCCTTTCGCCAGAGCCCGCTGAGCGATCAGGCGACCCACCAGACGGGCCTTCTCCGTCTTAGTCAGGCCATCCAGCTGCTCCCGAAGCTCAGGATCGAGCGTGGAGGCCGCTGCCAGGGTGACTCCCCGGGTGTCATCAATGATCTGGGCGTAAATGTGTTTCAGGCTCCGGAAGACCGAAAGCCGAGGTCGCTCCGGAGTGCCGAAAACCTTTTTTCGAACCCGCCGATGCCGTCGCTGACGCCCTTCATCCCGTGGATGTTCCCAGCTCATCGACTATCCCTCCTGAGGGCCAGGATTCTATCCCTGAGCCCGAGGATTTCCATCGCTTCCTCCCCCCTGAGGGTTTTCGGAGATTCAAGGACAACGAAGATCCCCAGAGAGGAAACCCGCTCCCTATCCCATCGGTCTCACCCCAGCGCCCCGTATTTCATCCGCAGGGCTATGCTGGATGGGTTCAAGGCCCTCCCCTTTCGAATCACTTGGCCTTGCCGGCCTTTCCCGCCTTGCGCCGGATGGGCTCGTCCTCCCAATGATCGCCTTTCCAGTAGGTATAGCGGATCCCTTTGCCCTTGTAAGGCTCCGGGGGGCGCAGGGCCCGGATCTTGGCCGCCACCTGGCCCACCAGCTGTTTATCGATCCCCGAGACGGTGATGATCCGATCTCGCGTGTTGACTTCAAAGGTGATCCCCTCCGGGGGTTCCACAATAATCGGATGGGAATACCCCAAATACAGCACGATGGCCTTCCCCATGGGCTCCGCTCGATAGCCCACGCCCTCAATGCGCAGATGCTGCTGGAACCCCTGGGTCACCCCGGTTACCATGTTCGCCAGCAAGGCTCGGGTCAGGCCATGGAGGGCCTTATGCTTTCGATCATCCGATGGCCGTCGCACGACCAGATGGCCGTCCTCCATGGCGATCTGCATGGACGGATGGAAAGTCTGAGTCAGGGTTCCCCTTGGCCCGCTCACCGTCACCGTTGAGCCTTCGATCCGCACTTGGACCCCGGGTGGGATCGGGATCGGTTTCTTGCCCACACGCGACACGGTTCCCTCCCCTTACCAGACATAACAGATGACCTCGCCGCCGACGCCCAGACGGCGAGCCTGTTTATCCGTCAGAATGCCCTTTGGGGTGGAGAGGATCGCAATCCCCATCCCGCTCATCACCAGGGGGATATCCTCCTTGCCGACATACACCCGACGGCCCGGTTTGCTCACCCGCTTCAGACCCGAGATCGCCGGCTTTCGGAAACGGCGCTCACCGATGTATTTCAATTTAATGACCAGCTTCGGCTGTGGCTGATCATTTGTCACCTCGAAATCTTCAATGTAACCCTCCTCTTTGAGCACCCGGGCAATGGCCACTTTAATCTTGGAACTGGGGATGGCCACCCGGCTGTGCCCTACCATAGAAGCATTTCGAATCCGGGTGAGCATGTCGGCAATCGGATCCGTCACAGCGCTCATCGTTTTCACTCCTGTCCGGATATTCCTCATCGGGCACCCAGCACCCTTCCCCCGCAGAATCCGGCATGGCCGAAAGGTTACCAGCTGGCCTTGCGAACGCCGGGGATCAGCCCCTGGAGGGCCAGCTCCCGAAAGCAGATCCGGCACAGCGCAAACCGTCGGATATATGCACGGGGCCGGCCGCACCGACGACACCGGTTCCGCACCCGCACCCTGTATTTCCGCCGCATCTCCCGATACATCATGCACTTTCGGGCCACGTCCTCCTCCCTGGGTCCGACGTCCGTGGTTTTTAACCTTTGCGGAACGGCATGCCGAGCAGCTCCAGCAGCCGCCGCGCCTCCGCATCGGTTTTCGCCGTGGTCACAATCGTGATCTCCATCCCCCGAACCTTATCCACCTGACTGTAATCGATCTCCGGCCAGACCAACTGTTCCCGCAGCCCCAGCGTGTAATTCCCCCGGCCGTCGAAGGAATCAGGCGAGACCCCCCGGAAATCCCGGATGCGCGGAAGAGCCACGTTGAACAACCGGTCCAGGAAGGCCCACATCCGATCCCCCCGCAGGGTCACCTTAACCCCGATGGGGCGACCGGCCCGCAATTTGAAGGCCGCAATGGATTTACGGGCCTTGGTGATCAGCGGCTTCTGGCCCGTGATAGTGGCGATGTTCTGGACCGCATAATCCAGGGCCTTGGGGTTGGTGACGGCTTCCCCAACCCCCACATTCACCACCACCTTCCAGACCCGGGGGACCTCCATGACGTTGCGATAGCCGAACTCCCGCATAAGGGCCGGCCGGACCTCCACCAGGTAACGCTGTTTCAAACGCGGAACCCCTTTGGTGGTTGTCTCCGCCATCCTGATCGCCTCCCCTGATCTCACCAAATGGAGAAAGATGGGGACTGGAGCAATCCCCACAAGCCGGGGATGGGCCGGCCTGCACATCCCAATTAAACAAAGGTCGCTTGACACCTCTTGCACTGACGGAGCTTACGTCCGTCAGGCTCTATCGCGAATCCCACACGCGTGGGCTGATTGCATTTCGGGCAAATCAGCATCACATTGGAAATATGGATGGGGGCCTCGAATTCCATAATGCCGCCCACCTGCCCACGTCCGGTAGGGCGTGGGCGCTGATGCTTCTTAACAAGGTTGACCCCAGAGACCACCACCCGGTTTTCCTTCCGGAGCACCCGCAGGACCTCCCCCTGGGCGCCCCGGTCATCTCCCGCGATCACCAGAACCCGATCCCCTCGCTTGACCTTAGCTGCCATAGCCCTTCTTCCCCCGATCTATGGATCGCAACGCTTCATGAACGCCACTGATCCCCCTGTCCGGGATTCTTCCTCCTCTCCCCGCGCGCCGTCCCCTCTTTGCCGCGCTCACAGCACCTCCGGAGCCAGGGAAATGATCTTGGTGAAGCCCTTATCCCGAAGCTCTCGGGCGACCGGGCCAAAGATCCGCGTTCCCTTTGGATTGCCGAATTCATCCAGGATCACCGCAGCGTTATCATCAAAGCGAATGGTCGACCCATCCGGACGACGATATTCCTTCGCCGTCCGGACGATCACCGCGCGCACAATCTCGCCCTTCTTCACCGTGGCGGTCGGGATCGCATCTTTGACGGTGGCCACCACCACATCCCCGACATAGCCGTAGCGGCGATAAGAGCCCCCCAGCACACGGATAACCAGGATCTCCCGAGCGCCGGTGTTGTCTGCCACCTTGAGACGGGTCTCCTGCTGAACCATGGATACGCCTCCTGTGATGCCTCCCCTGCTCGCTCACCCGGGGTCAGACTTCTTTCGCAGTCTGACGGAACCTCTTCCCAGGAGTCGATCGATCCCTACTCGGCCATGATCTCCTCACCGGGCAATTGCTCCGGCACAGGCTCCACCGGCTTCTGAGCCCGTTCCAGAATCGCCTCCACGATCCAGCGCTTGCGACGGCTCAACGGGCGGGACTCCACGATCTGCACCAAGTCCCCCATACGGGCCATGTTCCCCTCGTTGTGGGCCATGAACTTACGGCGACGGCGGATCACCTTCCCATAAAGCGGATGGCGCACCAGTTCCTCCACCGTCACCACCACAGTCTTATCCATCTTGTCACTGGTCACTCGCCCAATAAAGCGTTTGCGCCGATCTTTCATCGCCCACCTCCCCGGGCCAGCTCCCGCTCCCGCATGATGGTTAACATGCGAGCGATATCCTTCCGCAAAGCGCGGATCCGGTTAACATCCTTGAGCTGGCCCATCACCCACTGGATCCGCAGGTTAAACAACTCCCGGCGGATCTGCTCCAGCCGATTTCGAAGCTCCTCATCGGACCAGTTACGGATTTCCTCAGGACGAAGGGCCACAGTTCCCTCCCTGCCGGATGTCTGACGACCAAGAGCCCATCGGGCACATCATGTGGGGGGAAGACCTCGTCGGGCCGGTCTCTTCAGCAAAGGCCAACGCTGGGAGCCCTCCCCAGGCTATCCGATCTGCTGTTCCTCGGCCGTGATGATCTGGGTGCGAATCGGCAATTTATAAGAAGCCTGCCGCAATGCCTCGTGGGCGATATCAGCGCTCACCCCACCGATCTCAAAGAGGATGCGGCCGGGCCGGACTACAGCCACCCAGTGATCCACGTTCCCCTTGCCTTTCCCCATCCGGGTCTCGGCCGGTTTGCGAGTGACCGGCTTATCCGGGAAGACCCGGATCCAATATTTGCCACGCTGGCGGAGAAACCGGACGATGGTGCGGCGGGCGGCCTCGATCTGACGGGCGGTCAACCAGCACGGCTCCAGGGCCTGGAGACCATATTCCCCGAAAGCTAGCTCAACTCCCCGCGTCTCCCGGCCTTTCATCCGTCCCCGCATCTGCTTGCGGTATTTGACCCGCTTCGGCATCAACATCGCTTAACCTCCCCGCTGCGCCGATGTCACCCGGGCGACCATCTCCGCGGTCTGCTGCACGTAGGCGCCGGGCTCCGTATCCCCACGGTAGATCCAGACCTTGACGCCGATCTTCCCCCACTTGGTGATCGCTTCCGCCAGGGCATAATCGATATCCGCCCGCAGCATATGGCGAGGGACCCGGCCCTCCATCAGCGTCTCCGTGCGGGCCATCTCCGCCCCCCCCAGACGGCCCGAGACCGTGATCCGGATCCCTTTCGCCCCGGCCCGCATGGCCTGCTGGATCGCCCGCTTCATCGCCCGGGCATGGCTGACCCGCTTCTCGATCTGCTGGGCGATGCTCTCAGCCACAATGGCCGCCTCGAGCTCAGGTTTAGGGACCTCCACGATCTCCACACGGGCCTTCTTCCCGGTCATCTCCTCAACAGCCTGGCGCAGCTGCTTGATCCCCAAGCCCCGACGGCCGATCACGATGCCCGGCCGGGCCGCGTGAATATACAAATTAACTTGCTTGGGAAACCGTTCGATCTCAATTCGAGCGATCCCCGCTTCTTTAAGCTGCTCCTTCACGAACTGTCGGATCTTCAGGTCCTCATGGAGCAGCTCCACATATTCCCGGCCCTCCGCATACCAGCGGGCCAGCCAGTTTTTGGTGATGCCCAGGCGGAAACCGATCGGATGAACTTTACGGCCCAAGGTCGCCTCCTCGCGCGCAATGGGTACAGCCTCTCCATCCACACAGCAGGCTCAGCCCATCCGCTCTTCCAGAACCACCGTAAGGTGGGTGGTCCGCTTCAGGATCGGACGGACCCGGCCCCGAGCGGCGAAACGAATCCGCTTGTATCGGGGCCCGTCGTCCGCTCGGATATCCACCACATAGAGATCCGCGGGCGAGAGGCCGTAGTTGTTCTCCGCGTTGGCCATCGCCGAGCGGATCAGCTTCTCGACATAGCGGGCCGCTTTCTTAGGGGTAAAACGCAACACGCTCAACGCGTCCTCGGCCCGCATCCCCTTCACCAGATGACAGACCAGACGCGCCTTATACGGCGATATCCGGATATAGCGGGCTACTGCCCGAACCCGATTCGCCATTGCCATCCCCCATCGATCTCAAAAGTTATTCCCCGGGCTGACCCAGCGGTGCCCGAATCCGAGAGGCGGGAAGCCCCCTTCCCCAGTCACCGGACTCCCGTTTTCTTTTCCTTAACTGTGTGACCGCGATAGGTCCGTGTGGGAGCGAATTCCCCCAGACGGTGCCCGACCATCTGCTCCGTAATGTAAATGGGCACGTGGCGCCGCCCGTCGTGGACAGCAATGGTATGCCCTACCATCTGCGGGAAGATCACCGAGGCGCGGGACCAGGTGCGGATGACCCGCTTCTCTCCTCGACGATTCAGCTCCTCGATCCTCTTCAGCAGCTTAGGATCACAATACGGGCCCTTCTTCAGCGAACGCCCCATACTCGATCACCCCCTTCAGGGTTCCTTTCACTTCTTCTTCTGGCGGCGCTGGATGATGTATTTATCGGTGGCCTTGTTGCGCCGTGTCTTCTTGCCCAGCGCGTGCTTACCCCAGGGCGTCTTCGGATAGGGCAGGCCGATGGGCGCCCGGCCCTCGCCGCCGCCGTGCGGATGATCCCGCGGCGACATTGCCGAGCCGCGCACCGTGGGGCGGATGCCCAGCCACCGCTTACGGCCGGCCTTGCCGAGCCGGATATTCGCGTGCTCCAGGTTCCCCACCTGGCCGATGGTCGCATAGCACTCCAGACGGACCTTCCGGATCTCCCCGGAGGGCAGGCGCAGGATGGCATATCCTTCCTCTTTCCCCAGCAACTGCGCGACCGCGCCTGCCGCCCGGGCGATCTGACCGCCATGCCCGGGATACAGCTCCACGTTATGCACTAGGGTCCCCACCGGGATGTTGGCCAACGGCATGGCGTTGCCCACCTTGATCTCCGCCTGCGGTCCGCTCATCACGATATCCCCAACCTGCAGGCCCAGGGGCGCCAGGATGTAACGCTTTTCCCCATCCGCATATTGCAACAGCGCGATGCGGGCCGTGCGGTTGGGATCATATTCGATGCTGATCACCTTCGCCGGAATGCCTTCCTTGTCCCGACGCTTGAAGTCGATGATGCGATAAAGCCGCTTGTGGCCACCTCCCCGATGGCGAACCGTGATCCGGCCCTGAAAGTTTCGCCCGGCGTGCTTTTTCAAAGGAACAACCAAGGATTTCTCCGGCTCATCCCTGGTGATTTCCTCAAAGGTATAACCGGTCGCATTGCGGCGACCGGGCGTTGTCGGCTTGTAGACCTTGATCCCCATGGGTCCTCCTCCACTGCTGGGATCCCTCCTCGCCGAACCGACCGACGGGAGCCGGCGCCCCGGCCTTCCCCGCCCTGCTCGACAGGCCTTCGACCGGGATTACGGGCGCTTAGACCTCGAAGAGATCGATCCGCTGGCCCGGGGCAATTTGAACGATCGCCTTCTTCCAGCCCGGGCGGCGAACCACCTGCTTGGGCTTGTTGCTGAGAATCCGCACCCGCCAATCTCGTCGTCGCTTGGCCGGGACGTTGATAATCCGCACATCCAGAACACGGACGTTAAAGATCTTCTCTACGGCCTCCCGAATCTGGTGACGGTTCGCCCGCGGATCCACCTCAAACACGTATTGATTCATCTCCTTGAGCCGGGTCGTCTTCTCCGTGATCACCGGCCGTTTGATCACTTCATACAGGTCCATTTTCCCGTCCCCCGCTCAGGGCTCTCGATCAAGCCGCCGATGCGGCCTCCGCTGGAGGCCGCGCGAATTTCTTACGGATCACCGGACGCGTCAGCCAGTCCTCAATCATGGCCAGCGCATCCCGCGGAATAATCAGAGTCTCATACTTGAAAAGATCCCGGATATTCAGGCACATGGCATGGAGATAAGCCACATTGGGCAAGTTACGCACTGCCCGCTTCACGTTCTCGTTCGGTCCAGCGAGCAGGATCAGAGCGCTTTTGCCGACGGGCAGCCGCCCCAGGATCTCTTTCATGAGCCGGGTCCGCGGCTCCGGCAGCTCCAGGCGATCCAGTACCAGGATCTGACCTTCCTTTGCCTTCACGGAGAGGGCGGAGCGCAAAGCGGCACGGCGCATTTTCTTGGGCATCTTCTGCTCATAACTGCGCGGCCGCGGCCCGAACACGATTCCACCGTGATACCAGTGCGGTGCATCCCGGCTGCCCTGGCGAGCCCGCCCGGTGTGCTTCTGGGGCCACATCTTACGGCTGCTGTAATGCACCTCCCCCCGGGTCTTCGTTTTGTGGGTCCCCAGACGAGCGTTGGCCAACTGCCGGACCAGCGCCTGATGCATCAACGGAATATGAATGGGGGCCTCGAACACTTCCGGTCGCAGCTCCATCTCCCCCACCTGCTGTCCTTCCATATTCCAGACCGGCACGCGCATCGCAACGCCTCCTGAAACGTATCCCCAACCACCTTCGCGGACAGGCCGTCTCCGTAGCCTGCCCATGGCGAAAGCGCCCCTCAATACGGCCGTTTGGCCTGGCGAATAATCACCAGCCCGCCCCGGGGACCTGGGACAGCGCCCTTGAGGGCGATCAGATGGCGCTCTGGATCCACCCAGACGACCTGGAGATTGCGGACTGTCACCCGCTCATTTCCATAATGGCCCGCCATCCGCTTTCCTTTCACCACTCGACCGGGATCGGTGTTGGTCCCGATCGATCCGGGGGCGCGATGGCGATCAGACTGGCCGTGGGTTTTCGCCTGTCGGGCGAAACCATGGCGCTTGATGCCTCCGGCAAAGCCGCGTCCTTTCGACCAGCCGGTCACATCCACCCGTTCCCCGGGTGAGAAGATCGAGACCGTCAACACCTGACCTTCCTGATAAGAGGCCAGGGCCTCTGGGCCAGGGAGGCGGATCTCCCGCAACACCCGCAGTGGGGGGAGATTCCGCTTGAGCAGATGCCCCCGTTCGCCCTGGGTTAGCCGTCGGGGCTTGGTTTCCTCAAAGCCCAGCTGGATGGCAGCATAACCATCCCGCTCCAGCGTCCGGAGCTGCGTCACATAGCAGGGTCCGGCCCGGAGAACCGTCACCGGGATCACTTCGCCTTGCTCATTAAACATCTGAGTCATTCCGATTTTGCGCGCCAACAAACCTTTCATCGGTTAGCCTCCCGTGGGGACTGGTCGCCTATCCCGGCCCATCATCCCCCAGATCCATCCACTCATCAGATCTTAATTTCGATATCCACGCCTGCTGGAAGGTTCAGGCGCATCAGTTGATCGATGGTTTTCGGATCCGGATCGAGGACATCGATCAACCGTTTGTGAGTGCGGATCTCGAAATGTTCCTGAGAATCCTTATCGATAAACGGCGAGCGGATCACGGTGAACCGTTCCCGTTTCGTCGGAAGCGGGATCGGGCCGATAACCCGCGCGCCGGTGCGTTCCGCCACCTCCACAATCCGGCGAGCGGATTCGTCCAGGATCCGGTGATCGTATGCCTTCAGACGGATGCGCAATCGCTGCTTGGCCATAGGCCTCACCACAAGTATCTGGGATCATGAAGCTGGGGATCCGAAACCCTCATCTAATCCAGGATTTTGGTGACGACGCCGGCGCCGACGGTCAGGCCGCCTTCCCGGATGGCGAACCGCAACCCTTCCTCAATGGCCACCGGCGCGATCAGCCGCACCCGCAGGTTCACATTGTCCCCCGGCATCACCATCTCC
>NZ_JBHOQR010000023.1:0-139398 GCF_042408815.1 Thermoflexus sp.
GGTAGCTCGCCAGGCTCATAACCTGGAGGTCGCGGGTTCGAATCCCGCCCCCGCAACTGTGGGGATGAGGCATGGCGTGATTTCGCGCTGTGCCGTACTTTGTGGGTTCCGCCAAATCCTCCTCCTGCACCCCGGTGGGAAGGGCGGACGGTAAAGTGACCGCTCGCCCCTTTGTTTATTTCCACGTCCCCACTGTGTGGGATTCCCAATGGGTCTTGGCGACCCGAAGGAGGTGGCTATGGAGCGTCGAAATCGCCCTATCCTCTCGGACGAGGAGGAGGAGCTGGAAAACGAAGCGTTCTGGGCCGAGCCATGGGAGGAGGAGGCCCCTCTGGAGGAGCTCGACCTGGAGCATGAACTGGATGAGGAAACATCCCTCCCGGTCCTGGGTGAACTGGCGGAGGATCGGGATCTAATCTCCCTTTATTTTCGGGAGGTCACCGATCATCCCCTGCTCACCGCCGAGGAGGAAAAGGAGTTAGCCACGCGGATGGCCCGCGGGCGAGAGGCCGCTCGTCGCCTGGCCCGCGATGGAAATCTTTCACCAGAGGTCCGCCAGCGTCTGGAGCGGTTGGTGGAGGAAGGCCGCCAGGCTCGCGAGAAGTTGATCACTTCGAACTTCCGGCTGGTGATCAGTGTGGCCAAGAAATATCAGGGCCTCGGGGTGCCCCTGCTGGACCTGATCCAGGAGGGGAACCTGGGCCTGATGAAGGCCGTGGAGCGCTTCGATCCCAAGCGGGGCCGTCGCTTCTCGACCTATGCCACGTGGTGGATCCGCCAGGCGATCACCCGGGCGCTGGCCATGCAGGCCCGAACGATCCGTCTGCCGATCCATGCTCAGGAGCAACTGCGAAAGGCCCAGCGGATTGCCCATCAGATCGAGCAGGAGGCGGGCCGGCCAGCCACCCCAGAAGAAGTTGCAGAGCGGCTGGGGATAGAGACCGATAAGGTGGAGTGGCTCTGGAACGCTGCCCGGCCGTTGCTCTCTCTGGAAGAACCCATGGATGACGAGGGGGAGACCACGCTGGAAGGGGCGATCCGAGATGTGGAGAGCCCAGCTCCCGATGAGGTGGTGGCGGATCAGCTGTTGCGGGAGCAGATCGAAGAGATGCTAAATGAGTTGCCCAGCCGCCACGCCCGGGTTCTCCGGCTGCGCTATGGATTCGAAGATGGGCGATCCTACACCCTGGAGGAGGTTGCCCAGCGGTTCGGGCTGAGCCGGGAGCGGATCCGCCAGATCGAGGCGGAGGCTCTGCGTTATCTGCGCAAGCAGCTCAAGGTGCGCCAGATGAGGGAGTTCCTGAAGGCTGCTTGAGCACCCTCGTCAATCAAGGATCAAGAGGCCGGCACTCGATGTCGCCGGCCTCTTGTTGTTTAGAAGACCTTTCTCCCACATCCCTGTCAGGAGGGAGCCTGCCCATGCTGCGGGTGGAGCGTGAGGGGGAGCTGGCGATCTGGATTGTGGATCGCCCCTCGCGACGAAACGCGATGGATTGGGCTACCATGCAGGCCTTCGCCCAGGCGGTGGAGGAGGCGCTCCGGGATCCCGCGTTGCGGGTGGTGATCCTCACCGGCGCGGGAAGGGCTTTCCTCTCCGGAGCGGATCTATATGAGATGGCACATTATCGTACTGAGGCGGATGGATATCGGCTGGGGCAGGTCATGGGCGAGGCATTGCGCCAGCTGGAAGAGGCCCCATGGATCAGTATCGCAGCCATCAATGGGCCCGCGAGGGGCGGCGGCGTAGAAGTGGCATTGGCTTGTGATCTGCGGGTGATGGCTGAGGACGCCGACCTGGCTTTCGTGCAGGTCACCTGGGCTCTCACTCCCGGATGGGGTGGAGGGCAGCGTTTGCGGCGGCGGGTTGGGTCCGGCCGGGCGCTGGAGCTCCTCCTGACCGCGCGGCAGATCAGTGCGGAGGAGGCGTTCCGCCTGGGGCTGGTTGAGCGCTTGGCCCCCGCTGGTCAGGCGCTTGCGGAAGCCCTCGCCCTGGCTCGGGAAATCCTGCGCTGGGATCCCAGGGCCGTGCAGGCGATCAAGGCGGTGATCCGGGATGGAGATGTGCTCCCTTTCCATGAAGCCCTTCGGCTCGAGCGGGAGCGGTTCGCTCGTCTCTGGGCAGCTCCCGCCCACTGGGCTGCCCTGGAACGCTTTCTGCAACGAAATCGACAGCCGGATCCGGGCCAGGCGGTTTGAAAATCCCCGGAGGGGTTATCGAGGCTGGCCGACTCTTATCCTCCCTCCATCGATGGCCTCCTCGCAGATCCTTCGGAACCCGCATGCGCGGCAGCGGGCCGGCGATTGATGCTGGCGGTGCGCCTCCCCGCGCTCCAGATCCCGCCGCATGGAGGCCAGAATCTTCAGGAGCTCTTCCCGAAGCTCGAAGGTGTATTCCACCCGGAACGATCGATCTCGATAGCGGATCCATCCGTATGGTGGGTGGACATCCAGAGTTTCTTCCACCAGCAGGCAGTAGGCGATCAACTGCATCACATGGGAGGGATAGGGATGCTGTGGGGCTGAGGTGGCTTTCACTTCCACGGGAATGATCGTTTTCCCCTGCCGGATCAGGTAGTCCGGTCTGCCGATCAGACCATAGCGAGGGGCGAAGAGCGGAGGGGAGGCTCTGGCACTGGACATGTCCTCCTCCAGAACCTCACCGCGCGGAAGGCCGGCCCGTTGCTGGAGAAGCCATCCGAGGCCTCCGATGGCCAGCGCCAGCAACAGAAGGAAAACACCTGTCATCAGCATCCCGGGCCCTCGTTCCACGCAGCGCGCGGGAGCATCGCAGCCCTATAATGCCCGTAAGGCGCCGACTTCCTGAACGTCCACCGGCACGCCATCGATCTCCGGAGGAATGCGATCCTCCGGTGCGAGGGATTCCATCGGGACCTTGCGGCGGACGGAGACCACGAGGCAAAGCTCATCGGTGGAGCGGCCGCCCCGCTGGCGATATCCGATCCCCACAGCCACCACGTTGGCCTTGCGTAGCAGCTCGGCTTCTCGCCGTCGCTTCACTTCCCGAATCCGAGCCAGCGTCTCTGCCGAACTCATCCAGGCGCTCCAGTTGGGTTTCCGGAGGGCTTTGGGGTCCCGGGGCACCAGAGGCGTCCCCGGATCCCAAAAGGGGGTTTTCCCCTCCGGGAGAGAGGCTACTTTTCGGCAAGCCGTGCTCCCTCTCGGCGCAGGATCCACAGCTGCAGAAGCCCTCGCCAGAGGACGAGTAGGAGTCCATTGCCGAGCAGGGTGATGGCGGCGAAGGGGATTGGGGCTGGACGGCCCAGGGTCAGGCTCCGGAGGATCAGTCCCAGGATCCCTGCTCCCAACCAGGCCAATCCGGTCCGCAGCGCCCCATGCCCCGGCGAGCGCATGGGATCTATGCGATCCAGACGGGCCGCCCACGCCACTATCGCCCAGGCGAGGAAAAAGGGAGCCGCCGCCCGCACGACGCCCCAGAGCACTGGGCCTTCGTTGAGCAGGCCGTGGCTGGCCCGCCCGAGGGCCGCAAAGAGCAGGAACACCAGGAGATCGCCCCCCCATAGGATCCATCGCGGCATGTTCATCGAAGGCTCCAAACGAAAGGGATGCTCTTGCATTCATTATACCCGGAGTTTCCAGGAGTCCTGGGGCCTCGGCCCAGCTTCTGAAAACCATTGGACTTGCTGTGCCATCCGCGATGAGCCAGACTGGAGTGGAGCATTCAGAGTCCAGAGAAGGAGGGAGTCGATGAGTTTAAAGGAACGGCTCCAAGAGGACTTGAAGGCGGCGATACGTGCGGGGGATGAACCCCGAAAGACAGCCATCCGCATGGCGTTGCTGGCCATCCGCATGGCGGAGGTGGAAGCTGCCCGTCCTCTCAGCGAGGATGAGATCCTGCGGGTGCTGCAGAACGAGGTCAAGCGGCGTCGTGAGACACTGGAGGAGCTGGAGAAGGCCAACCGGCCGGATCGACTCGCCGCGGAGCGAGCCGAGCTCGAGGCATTGCTGGCTTATCTTCCCCAGCCGCTGACCCGGGAGGAAATCGAGGCAATGGCGCGCGAGGTGATCGCCGAGGTCGGCACTACTTCGTCGGCTCAATTGGGAGAGGTGATGAAGCGCTTAATGCCCAGGGTCCGTGGTCGAGCGGATGGCCGGGAGGTGCAGGAGATCGTGCGCCGCCTCCTGACGGAAGCATCCTTATAGGGGTGATGGCCTTTGTTCACCCCCGGCTTCTGGAAGGGGTCCGGGCGGCGCAGGTCGTCTTCGACAGCGGGCGCCGCCCGGACCGAGTTATCGCAGCTCCCAGGTCACCTGGATCTGAACGGTGATCTCCAACTCCCCAGCCGCTACGGGCGCGGCGGCGGCCTCCAAGGAGGCAGAAGCTCGGGCCATGGGAACCGGCCACGGGCTCGCGGTTTCGGTGATGTGGGTGATGCGGCCAAGTTGGGCTCCCAGGGCGCTGGCCAGGGCCTGCGCCCGGGCCTTGGCGTCCTCTGCTGCCAGTCGCCGAGCCTCCATCGCCAGGCGGTTCGGATCCCCGATCCGGAAGGCGATCGCATTCACCCGGTTAGCCCCTGCGGCGACGGCCGCATCCACCCCCTGGCCCACCCGATCTAGATCCCGAAAGATGACCGTATATACATGGGTCACATGGTAAATTGGGGGGCCCGTCCGTTGGCCGGTTTGACGATCACGGGGCTCCTCGATCTGGATCTGGAAGGAAGTGGTCTGGATATCCGCCTCCGCCACTCCGTGTTCTTTCAGCGCGGCCAGCACAGCCGAGGCGCGGCGGTTGTTCTCATTTAGGGCGGCGGCGAGCGCCTCACCCTCGGTTTCCACCCCCAGCGTTACCACCGCCTGATCCGGCCGTGCCCGCACTGTTCCGATCCCAATCACGGTGAGCCCAGTGGAAGCTCCGTTCGAGACCGTTAAGGCCCCCGCGTGGATATCGGGTTCTAATAGAGCTCCTGTACCGGAGGGTGTGGAAGCAGGGCGACACGCGCTGATCAGCATCAGCCCGATCATCCCTCCCCGCCGGAAGAGCCATCGCCAGCGTAAGCTTTTCATATACAGCCTCCCGGAAGATGGGTTTTTTCGTTTCCGCCCAGAAGAGGGCCCCTCGCCGATCTGTGATCCATCCGGGGCCCCTTTATGGGCTGATCCCGACAGATAAGACGTCCGGCATAGGGGAAGGGTTCCCGTTGAAGCCAGCCGATGGGGGTGGGGGAGGCTGGAGCGCTGGGGCGTATTTCTCTCCCTTCCAGGGGCCGGTGAGGGCTCCTATCCGGCCCTTCCCCGACCTGGGGCCCCATGGGTCATTTCCCCATCATCAGCAGCAAAGCGTCTGAGTGGGTTTGGTCGCCCTTATAGCCGAGATCTACGAGCGGGTCCAGGACCCATGGGGGGTGGAGAGCCTGGCGAGCCCCCCCAGGGTCAGACTGTAGATCAATAAACCGAGACCGCCCGTTAGGAGCAGGCGAGCTGCTTCCTCCAGATGGGTGGAGGAAGGGATAAAAGAAAACATTCGAGGCCATACGAACATGATCCCCACGGCCATGACGGTGGAGGCGATCAGGACGCGCAATACCCATCGACCCAGACCATAGGGGCGCATGGGCCCTATCTGGCGAACCAAGAACACGCTCATCAACAGGGCGTGGGCTGCCCATTGCACAGAATTGGCCACCGCCAGATCGGTCACCTGAAGGGGACGAAAGAGGGTAGGGGCCAGAGCGGCCGCCAGGTAGATCCCCACGTTGCAGATCAAACCCACCACGGCGGGGGTGAGGGTATCTTGGCGGGCGTAGAAGGCGAAAACCAGCGGCTGATCGATGGCAGCGAAGACGAGGCCAGGAAGATATCCGCGCAACACCCCGGCGACCACCGCGGTATCTGTCGCGGTGAAACGGCCGTGCTGGAAGAGGAGATCGATCAACGGGTCTGCTAGCACATACAGGCCGAAGGCGGCAGGAACAATCATCACAATTACCATGCGTAACCCGGCAGCCAGGGTGGCGCGAAAAGCCTCCATGCTTTCCCTGCCCTGACGCGCCTCCACGCTCAGGCGGGAGAGGCGAGGGAGGATGGCCACCGAGATAGCCGTCACAATTAAGCCCAGGGGGAACTGGATCAGTGTGGTCGCGTAGCGCATCCAGGCGATGCTGTTCGGGCCCGTGTGGGAAGCCAGATTATAACTCAGCAGGATGGCGATCTGGTTGACAGCCAGGCCGAAGACCACGGGGGAATAGAGCTGAAGGATGCGCAGCAGGGCTGGGTGATACCACGACAGCTGAGGCCACAGGCCATACAAGGCGGGAAGCTGTAACAGAACCTGGAAGATCGATCCTGCCACCATGCCCAGAGCCAGAGCGGTAACCCCCAGCCGCTCTCCCAGCAGAAGCGCTACGGCGACCATGGCAGCATTGAAGACCGCGGCGGTGAAAGCGGGGAGGGTAAACCGCTGGAACGTCTGAAGGAGCCCACTGATCACCCCCGCGGTCGCGATCCACCAGACGGCCAGGATTGTCCAGCGGAGCAGGGCGGCCGTGAGATGTAGCAGCTTGGGATCCAAGCCGCCTGCCAGCAACCAGGCCGCCGGCTCTGCTGCAAGCTCCACAAAGAGCACAGCGAGGCCCATCACCAGCCAGACCCAGACGAGGACCGCGCCGGCCAGCCGCCGGAGCTCTGGGAGCCGATCCGCATATTCCCGGAATACGGGGACCAAGGCGGAGCTCACCATCCCACCGACCAACAGATCGTAGAGCTGAATCGGGACCACCGCCGCGGCCTCGAAGGCGCTCAATGGTCCGGTGGATCCGAACAGCTCGCTCTTGACGGTCTCCCGAAGCAGCCCGATGAGGCGGCTGGCGATGTTGCCTGCCGCGATGATCATGGCATCGCGGGCCAGATGGAAGGTTTCGATCTCTTCCCCGGCGATCGAACGAATCAGCTTTTGAAATCGCTCCCGGTGGTTCATTGCTCGGTTTTCCCTCGAGGATGTCCTCCGTAGACGCAATGCCCCCCTCTGAAGGGGATCATGGGGGGTTTGTCCCATAGGATTGGGGAGGATCTCCACGTAGCCCAGCTGAGAAACAACGCCATTTTGACCCATGACCCCATCGGCTGTCCATCCGGGTCGCCTGAGGCGTTCCAGCGAGCGCCTGTTTCCGGTGTCGTTCCCCAGATACAGGCTATCGGGATCCTCCACCTTTGGATGGAGGCCGCCGGAGACAAACCGCCTCCCCGGAAATCCCCAGGTGGGTCCCACGAGCCAGCGGGTGCGATGTTCCATTCCCAGGTTTGGATATTTCTTTGCCCATGAGCCGAGGGTATCTGAAACAGGCATCGCGCGATACATTCATTCCGGAAGGGGGAGGGATGGAGATCCGGGGGGATGTGAAGGAGCCGGTTCTGCTGGTTGAGATCGTGGACACCCATGGGAGCCTCTCTCCGGAGCTCCTGGCCTGGCTCAACTCAGGCGTAGGGCGGGGATCTGTTTATTCGCAGCGAAGGAGAGTCTGGCACGGCAGTCAGCGTGCTCCTTCCGGCACGTCCGCTGGATATTGAGGATCAAATCTCCTTATTGAGCCATGCGATGGATCATCTGCCCCATCCGACGGAGAGGGAGGAGGGCAATGGTTGAGGGATGCATGTCGTGCGATTCCAGAAAACATGGCGCAGATTTTACGCGGCGGGTTTTGGAGGAGCGGGGCGGGCGGCCTTGCCGCCCGCCCCCGAGCTTGGGTCTGGCCCTCCTTTAAATCGTTAGGGGAAGCGATGGGGAGCCTAGAGAAGCCGTCTCGGTTTCCGGGCGCATGGCGGGGAGGACCATCAGCGGCCCCAGGCCGCGCTCCAGCGTGATCTGGGCGGACTCGGCAGGCTGCAGGTAGTCCTTGAGCACCTCGATGATCACCTCCGGGTCCGCCTCTCCGCAGGTGAACACGTCCACCGCCACGTAAGCATACTCTGGCCAGGCGTGCAGAGAGATGTGGGACTCCGCCAGCAGTACCAGGGCTGAGAAGCCGTCCGGGACGAAGCGGTGGATCTTCATGTTCAGCAGGGTGGCGCCGGCTCGACGCACGGCGAGTTCCAGAACCTGCTTGAGGTTCCGCAAAGGCTCCCGGTTCTGGCACTTCCAGAACTCCGCGATCACATGCCGCCCCAGCGTCAGCTGGGTTGGGAAAGGGGTGGGGGCAGCGGTCATCACCGAAGCGGTGATCGCCGTGTTCACATCCGGGCTGCGCCACACCTTATCGATCGCATCCTCATCCTCGTAAAGTTCCCGCCCCCCTTCGATGACATAGTCCTCCGGCGGCTGGAATTCGGGAAGGGTTTCCACCCGGAAGAACGTTGAGCGATACCAGGGCACCGGCGAAGGGCGGGCGAAGGGCGGGAGATCCGGAATAGGCTGCTCGCCGGGCTCCTCCCAGTTGGCATAGAGACTGAAGTCTGGGAGGATGTGGGTGAACGTGATGGCGTGCCGGTTCAGGAGCTCCCGCTGCCAGATGTGCCACTTGCTGATGTTCGACTCGATGCGAGTGATGCCGAAGTAACCCGCACGGCCTTCTCCCTTCTTCAGGCACATGAACCCCTTCTCCAGGAACAGCAGAAGGCCGTGCTCCGTCTCCGTCGGATCGGTGAGGAAGGTGTCAAATTGCCCCAGGAGCTCCGGGGGAAGTCGGTCCGTCAAGCTGCGGCAGTAGACGGTGATGTTCAGGCCGGCGCGGCGGGCGGCCTGCTCGATGAAGGCGCACAGGCGCTGATCGATCTCAATGACCACGACCGAGCGGGGTAACCCGGTCAGGGCCAGGGCGAGACTGGCCAGGTCATCATCTCCCAACACCACCACATCTTTGCCCTCTACATCCCCCTGGGCGGCCATCAGGGCGACTCGCCGCATCACGGAATCGATCGTCTGGTAGCCCTGATCGTAAGCCGCCAGCGGCTCGGGGCGCCCCCTGGCCAGTTCCTCATAACGACGGGTCACTTCCTGGAAAAAGCCCAGATCGATCCCGGTTCCCTGGCAAGCAGGGCACTGGATGTCGGGAGCCGATGTCACGTTCAGCTCGCGGGCCAGGCGCTGGCCTGGTTCAGTCAATCGCAGGAGTTTCCCATCGAAGACAAGGGCTCCGGCATCCAGCAGTTGCTGGATGCCTTCGACCACGCGTGGAAAGGGGAGCCCGGCGGTGCCCGCCGCCTGCCAGGGATCCCCCTCCCGCAGGATCGCACGCAGGAGCCGGGCCAGCTCCGAGCGCCCCAGGGTCAGGATCTCCCCCGCCATCGTTCACCTCCTTTCCCCGGAATGTGATCGGCGCCCTCCGGCGCCGGAAGGGAAACGGCTCCGCACGCACCGTCCCCTACAAAGCAAATAGGCAGCACGGGTTCCGCACCCGGCATCATCGGAGACACCCGACGTATGCCAAAAGCCGGAACGGCTGCCTATTTGGTTTGCAAGCCCGGCGGCTCGAAGATGGCCGCTTACGCAGAGAAGGATGGCGAATTGCTTCGGGAGCTTGCGAAAGACGCCAACCGCAAATGCATATTTTACCAGGGAATTTCTTAATCCACAAGGGGAGGAAGAAAGCAAGCAGAGCCCGGGAGGACATCGGCGGGCGGCAGGCTACTGGAAGCCCCGTCGTCGGGCGATTTCGTAAAGAGCGACAGCGCCGGCGGTGGCGGCGTTCAGCGAGGCAACCCGGCCACACATCGGGAGGTAGATCAGGAAATCGCAGACCCGCCGGATCAGTGAGCGGATGCCGGACTCTTCATTGCCGATCACCAGAGCGATCGGGCCGCTGAGATCGGCTTGGTCATAACGGATAGCCCGTGGATCCTGCTGGAGACCCACGATCCACAATCCCCGTTCTTTGAATTGCTCCAGCGCCCGCGCCAGGTTGGTCACCCGGACCACGCGCAGGTGTTCCACGGCGCCGGCGGAGGCGTTCACCACGGCGGGGGTTACCCGGGCGCTACGATGCTCGGGGAACAAAACCCCATGCACGCCTACGGCTTCGGCGGTTCGCAACAAGGTGCCGAAGTTCTGGGGATCCTGAAGGCAATCCAGGGCCAGCCAGAAGGGCGGAGCGGGTCGGCTGGCGCTCTCCGCCCACGCCTGCTCCAAGTCCACATAGGGATACGGATCGGCCTCTGCCACTACCCCTTGATGGCTGTCGGCGATGGCGTCGAGGCGAGCGCGGGGCACTTGTAGGATAGGGATCCCGCGATCCGCCGCCATGGCGCGGATCTCCTCCAGGATCGGTCGGGGCCGGAGGCCTTCGGCAATCAACAGCCGGTAGATGCGCCGCCGCCCGGCCCGCAGGGCCTCATGCACAGCGTGGCGCCCGTAGAGCAATTCGCGCTGGATTTCCTCCACCCTTTTCATCTCCCTCCTCGTCTGGCCCTCCCCGGTTCCCAGTGCATGACCACCCAGGATCGCCAGAGCCATCGAGCCAGCCGATCAACCCAGCGGAAGTCGGGAGGTATCTCCGGGCGTGAAGCCCTCTGGAAGCCGAAAGGCTGATAGAAACCTTCCAGCTCCGTCCGACCTATTCCTGCCCGCATTTTATCTTGATCGCTCGATCCATGGGATCGTGCGGCTTCCTCGGGTGTCGCTTTCGTGGGAGGGGGGTGATTTCCCGCGCCTCTTGAACGGGAGAGGGGAACCCCCCACGGCCCGGGCTTTGGGGGGGCAAAATGAGGAGGCCGGGCGGTGGCCTTGGGTCGGCTTGACACAGGGGTGGGAATCCGATACCCTAAAATCGGCGGCCGTGCTCAGGCGGGGAGGTGGCGGTTCCCTGAACCCGAAATCCGCCAGACGCGGGGCTGACATCCCCTTCGAGGGTTAGCGCGGCCCCTCCCGAGGATCCCTCCCGGTGATGAAGGTCCGGTCCTGCGCGGCGGACCTCGGTGAACCCCGCCAGGCCCGGAAGGGAGCAACGGTAAGCCGTCCCGGTTCGCGCGCCGCAGGGGTGCCGGGCCGGAGCCGTCCGAGGGATCGCCGGTGGGGAGAGGCGGGCTCGACAAGGGGCGCACGGCCGCTTTTGTACTAACAGGCGATGGGTTCCCTGGGCAACCTGAAGGACAGCCGGGATGGAACCCATCCCATCAATCTGGGGTTTTCAGGTTCCGCGCTCGCTGCAATGAACCGATGGACCTTCTTCAAATGGATCGCCTGGCTTGGGCTGGGCGCGTTTTGCCTCTGGGGTTACTGGCGCTCGCAGCAGACAGTCACCATTGTCCTCGATGGTCAGATCCTCTCCATTAGAACCCATCAACGAACGGTGGGCGATGTGCTCCAGGAGGCGGGCCTGACGGTGCGTCCGGAGGATAGGGTTTCCCCGCCTCTGACCCATCCGATCCAGCCTCCGGCGATGATCTCGATCCGACGGGCCAGACCCGTTCGCATTTGGATCGAGGGACGGGGTGTTGAGCCGTCCCGTTGGATTGATATTTACACTCTCCACTCGGATCCCCGTGCCATTCTGGCGGAAGCCGGGATCCCCTTGGGGCCCGGGGATGCCCTGTGGGTCGATGGCCGGCGAGGGGAGGTGGACTCTCCGGCGCTCGACGGCAGGGAACCTCCCCGCGAGATCCGGGTCGTGCGGTCCGTTCCACTGGTGGTGCGTCTGGAGAATGGGAGGCGGCACTTGATCTGGTCGACTGCGCCCACGGTGGGGGCGGCCCTGCGGGAGGCCGGGATGCTTCTAGACCCGGCGGACCGACTGCTGCCCGGACCGGAAACGCCGCTAAATGGCGGCATGCAGATTTCGTTGTTCCGGGCCCGTCCCATCACGGTGGAGGCGGATGGACACATCCGGGTGATCTCCACCACCGCGCGCACGGTCCGGGAGTTGTTGTGGGAGCTGGGCATCTCATTGCATGGCCAGGATCGAGTGGTTCCAGGGGAAGAAAGCCGTCTCCAGGCCGGAGAGACTGTTCGGGTCATCCGGGTGGTGGAAGGCTTCGAGATCGAGGAAACTTCTATTCCTTTTCAGACCATATGGGAGCCGGATCCCAATCGGGAGCTGGATACCTGGGTTCAGAGATCCCCTGGCCGGAACGGTGTGCTTCAGCGGCGGATCCGGGTGCGTTATGAGAACGGGCAGGAGGTGGCACGGGAAGTGGTCGATGAAACCACAATCCGGCCTCCGGAGCCCCGGGTATGGGTCTATGGGACGAAGGTCGTGGTACGCACGCTGGAGACGCCGGACGGGCCGATCGAATACTGGCGGCGGATCCGCATGCTGGCCACCTCCTACAGCCGCTCCACGGCGGGGGTTCATCCTTCTGCGGCGTATTTTGGTCGCACCCGGACCGGGCTGCCCATGCAGCGGGGGATTGTGGCAGTGGATCCCCGGGTGATCCGGCTGGGGTGGAAAGTGTATGTGCCCGGTTATGGGGTGGGTCTGGCCGCCGATACTGGCGGGGGGATCATCGGCCGTCGTATCGATCTGGGGTATAACGATGAGGATCTGGTGCTCTGGTATCGCTGGGTGGACGTCTATCTTCTGACTCCGGTTCCTCCTCCGGAGTCGATCCCTTACATCCTGCCGGACTGGCCGGCCCCGCCCTCGCCTTGATTCCCATAGGGAAGCGGGGATATGAGGCGGGAGATCGGTGATCCCTTGGGCATTGGGTTGTTTTAGCAAGGGATGGGTATTGTGATCCCATGAACCATCATTGGGAGGGGCCTGGATGGCTCGCGTGGCCGAACGGGTGAAGCATTTCACGGAATCCGTCATCCGGGAGATGACCCGATGGGCGCAGCACTATGGGGCCATTAACCTGGCCCAGGGATTCCCCGATTTCCCCGCCCCTGAAGCGCTGAAAGAGGCAGCTGTTCAGGCGATCCGGGAGGACTATAACCAGTATGCGATCACCTGGGGAAGCCCGCGATTGCGGGCAGCGATCGCAGAGAAATATCGCCGTTTTTACGGAATGGAGCTCGATCCGGAGCGCCATATCACGGTGTGCTGTGGAGCCACCGAATGCATGATCGCCACCCTGCTGGCTCTTTTAAATCCCGGGGACGAGGTCATCATCTTCGAGCCCTTTTATGAGAACTACGGTCCGGATACCTGGATCAGCGCGGCGAAGCCGGTCTATGTGCCCTTGCGGCCGCCGTCATGGACCTTCGACCCGGACGAATTGCGTCGTGCTTTCTCTAACCGAACGCGGGCGATCATCCTCAACACGCCCCACAATCCGACAGGTCATGTCTTCTCCGAGGAGGAGCTCCGCTGGATCGCGGAGCTGTGCCAGCGTTACGGCGCTTATGCCATCACAGATGAGATCTATGAGCACATTGTTTACGATGGGCACCGCCATATCCCGATCGCCACGCTGCCCGGGATGTGGGAGCGAACGGTCACTATCAGCGGGATGTCGAAATCTTATGCGGTGACCGGATGGCGCATTGGGTGGTGCATTGCCCCCGAGGATCTCACCGACGCGATCCGCAAGGTCCATGATTTCCTCACAGTCGGCGCCCCCGCTCCGCTCCAGGAAGCCAGTGAGGTAGCCCTCCGGTTCCCGATGGATTACTATGAGCAGCTGCGGGCGGATTACGATCGGCGCCGGCATCTGCTGGTGGAGGCGCTGGAGGAGCTGGGGTTCGAGGTGTGGTGGCCCCAGGGAGCGTATTATGTGATGACCGATTTCCGCGCTCTGGGAGCTGAGGATGACACCGCCTTCGCCATGCGCCTGGTCCGGGAGATCGGGGTGGCGGTGGTGCCCGGCTCCAGCTTCTACGCCCATCCGGACCGTGGACGCACGCAGGTGCGGTTCGCCTTCTGCAAGCGGGAGGAGACCCTGCGCGAGGCAGTGGCCCGCCTTCGTCGGTTGAGGGCATCTATTCGGCCACCGGGTCCGTGATCCGGTGGCCCGGCAGGCCCTATCTCTCTCACCGTTAGCTTATTCCGTCCGAAGCGCTCCAGCTTCTGAAGGCTTCGCTCAGCGCCCGATGGAGGGCTGACAGGTCCGCCTGGGGAAGGGGAGCCTGGGCGTAATCCGGGCGGCCGCCCCCTCCTTCCCGGCCCAGCCGGCGGAGGAGGCGCTGGAGGACTTCCCGGGCGTCCATGGGAACTCCCGGGCCGCAGGCGACGATCAGAAGGCCATCCGCGCCCCCAGAGGCCAGGATGACCAGGCGGGGATGTCCTTCCTTCAGCCGTCGGGCCAGAAGGGGGAGGAGGCCGGAAGGCAATTGAGGCCACAGATGCACGAGGATCTCTCCGAAAGGGGCCGGCTGAACCCTCTGCTCCAGGCTGGGGAGAGCGAGCTCCAGATAGAGCTCCTGAAGTGTTCCCAGTGCCTTGCGGGTTTCTTTGAGTTCCGCCTGCAGTGTTCGAATGGCTTCCGGCAGCATCGCCTCGCCCACGCTAAGGGATCCTGCGGATTCCCGCAGGAGATGATGTTTCCTCGCGTAATCTCGCAGCGCCCGCCAGCCGCAGAGGAAGCTCACCCGGGTTACATCCCCCTGCCGTTCCAGCTTCACGATCTTGATGGGCCCTACTTCCCCCGTGTGCCGCACATGGGTCCCCCCGCATGCGTTCCGATCGAAATCGGCGATTTCGACGATCCGAATTCGGCCTCCCCTTTTCGGAGGACGGCGCATGCTCAGTTCTTTCGTCTCCTCTGTCTCCGCGAACCATGTCCGCACCTCTCGATTCTCCATGACCACCTGGTTCGCCAGCTCTTCCACCGCTTCGATGGCCGCTGGCGGGAATCCGATCCGGTCCAGATCGATGGTGACCCGCTCCTCTCCCATGTGGAAGGATACCGTTTGCGCCCCGGTGATCCGCAGGAACGCCTGGGAGAGGATATGCTGGCCGGTGTGCTGCTGCATATGATCGAAGCGGCGCTCCCAGTCGATACGACCTTCCACCTCCCGCGCCTCCAGCGGATAGGCCAGGATGTGCAGGATGGCCCCATCGCTCTCCCGCTCCACCGCCTCCAGCACCGGGATCCCGTTCAGGGTCCCCCGATCACAGGGCTGCCCTCCACCGGTCGGGTAAAATGCCGTCCGATCCAGGATGACGGCTGGCTGACCGTTATGCGCTGTGCATGCGATCACCGTGGCGGTGAACTGTTGCATGTAGGGATCCAGCCAGTAGAGCCGTTCGGTCATGCAGTGGCCTCCATAGGAATCAGAATGCTCCGGTGGGAATCATGTCGCTGGCCGGGCTATCCGGGAGTGGGTCGAAAGCGCAGCCCAGGTTTGCATTATACTGGATCCCGCAGGTCGTGAAGGGCTCGCATGGCCCGCTCCTCCCGGACAGGCGGAGGGGTTTCTCGGGGGGCTTTCCGGGCCGGCCTGAATTCAGAGGAGATCCTCCCCCTGATGGCCCTTTGCGCCGCGGGAAGGGGATATGCCGCCTTCTGGCATCCGGGCCCGGCTGCGCAAGCTCCATGGAAAGCTGGGAGCCCGTTTCACTCTACGCGGGAAGAGGAAGCGCGATGGCTTCGCCCTTCACACAGCTTCAAAAGATCCTGAAACATGAAAGCCAGGATGGCTGCCGGAACCGGATTGTGATTGGAGGAATTGGCCGGTTCGCGGATCACTGGTATCGCCAGGCTCGCGCTTCCCTGAAGGAACACGATCCGGACCTTCTCCTCCTTCTGGAAGCGATCTATGCGGATCTCCGCCGGTATGAGGCGGCGAGCATCGAAGAACGCCGGCTTTTAATCGAGGGGATCGAGGCCCGGATTCAGGAGGCTCTGCGGCGCGAGCGGGAGCTGCGAGCCTCCCCGCCGGCGCTGGCTGCGAAAGGCGAACCGGCTGCGCCTCCGTCTCCAGAACCCCTGTTGGCTCCCCCGGTGGAGAAACCCCAGGAGGAGCCGGCGAGGCCCACGCCGCCTTCACGGATGGAGCGAACCGCGCCCGCCCGCGCGCGTCCGCGGGGAGCTCCTCCGGTTCCCCCGAAGCTGGCGGCGAAGGTGGAGGCCCTGAGGTTGGACGCGCCGGTTCACCTGATCCATGGGGTGGGCCGGGAGCGGGCGCAGCGCCTGGCACGCCTGGGGGTGCAGACCATCCGGGATCTGCTCTATTTGCTTCCCCGCCGGTATGTAGATTTCCGAGCTCTGAAGCCCATCCATCGCCTTCGGATTGGGGAAGAGGTGACTGTGATCGGCGAGGTGATGGATATCGGGAGCAAGCAGACCGGGAACGGCCTCACGGTCATCAAGGCGCTGCTCACCGATGGCTCCGGCGTCATCGAGTGCACCTGGTTCAACCAGCCCTATCTACTGGATCGCATCCAGCCGGGTCAGTTCATCGTGGTGAGCGGGCGGGTGGATGAATTCCTCGGCCGCCCGGTGTTCCGTTCCCCGGAGTGGGAGCCCGCCGACCGGGAGCTACTGCACACGGCTCGCATCGTTCCCATCTATCCACTCACAGAAGGCCTGACCCAGCGCATGATGCGGTCGATCCTCAAGCGGGTGGTGGATTACTGGGCGGACCGGGTGGAGGATCCGATCCCGGCTTGGATCCGGGAGGCTTATGGTTTCCCGGATCTCCCCACCGCATTGAAGCAGGTTCACTTCCCAGAGGACTGGGAGCCGCTGGAGAAGGCGCGCCGGAGGCTGGCTTTCGATGAAGTGTTCTATCTGCAAATCGGCCTCCTGGAAGTCCGCCGGCGATGGCGCAGCATCCCTGGACGGGCGCTGGAATTCGATGAGGCGGCTCTCGAACGGGCGGTGGAAGCCCTGCCCTTCGCCCTCACCGGCGCCCAGCGTCGGGCCTTGGATCAGATCCTGACCGACATACGGTCCGGAGTGCCGATGAACCGTCTGCTTCAGGGCGAGGTGGGTTCCGGGAAGACGGTGGTGGCCGCTCTGGCCGCCTACGCGGTGTTCCTATCGGGCGCTCAGAGCGCGATCATGGCCCCCACGGAGATTCTGGCGGAACAGCATTATCGGACACTGATCACCCTGGCGGAGCGCTGGGCGGGCGCCGGGCTTCCCACCCCCACCATTCATCGGCTCACCTCCGGGGTGAGCGGAGCGGAGCGGGCTCAGATTTACAGCGAGCTGGCGGAAGGGACGTGTCATCTGGTGGTGGGAACCCACGCCCTGATCCAGGAGGAGGTGACGTTCCGGGATCTGGCGTTTGTGGTCATCGATGAGCAGCAACGCTTTGGGGTGATGCAGCGGGCGGCCTTGCGGAGCAAGGGTTACAACCCCCATGTGCTGGTGATGACGGCCACGCCCATCCCCCGCACCCTGGCCCTCACCCTCTACGGCGACCTGGACCTCTCGGTCCTGGACGAAATGCCGCCGGGCCGACGGCCGGTGCTGACCCGCTGGTTGATGCCGGAGGAGCGGGAACGGGCTTATGCCTTCATCCGCCGTCAGGTCGAACAGGGCCGCCAGGCGTATATTATTTGTCCCCTGGTGGAAGGCTCCGATAAAATCGAGGCGAAGGCCGCTGTGGAAGAGTATGAGCGATTGCAGCGGGAAATCTTCCCCGACTTCCGGCTGGGCCTGATCCACGGGCGGATGAAATCCGAGGAGAAAGAGGCGATCATGAATGCCTTCGCCCGTGGGGAGATCCAGATCCTCGTGGCGACGCCCGTGGTGGAGGTGGGCATGGATGTGCCCAACGCCACGGTGATCCTGATCGAAGGGGCGGATCGGTTCGGGCTGGCTCAGCTCCATCAATTCCGGGGCCGGGTCGGGCGGAGCAGCCATCAATCGTATTGTCTGTTGCTAGCGGAATCTCCCTCCGAGAGCGCCGTGGAACGCCTGCGGGCCATCGAGACGATTTACGATGGCTTCCAGCTCGCCCAGAAAGACCTGGAGATGCGCGGACCTGGGGATTTCCTGGGCACGCGTCAGAGCGGGTTCCCCGAGATGCGCCTGGCCGATCTGACGGATCTGCGCCTGCTGGAGATCGCCCGCGAAGCGGCGGAGCGCCTGGCCGAGCGGGATCCTGACCTTCAGGCTCCAGAGCACCGTCGCCTGGCGGAAGCGGTCTCGCGCTTCTGGCATGGTCCGGTGGAGCCCAGTTAACACGATCCCTGGGGTTGTGGTTAGATCCTGGATCCCTAGAAAATCTTTGGGCCGGTTCCGGTGCGAAACCATGCCGGGCCCGCCCACGGGAGCCGGTGATGACCCGAGCACTGTATCCAGCGTCTTTCGACCCGATCCATTATGGGCACATCGATATCGCCACCCGGGCGGCGGCGATCTTCGATGAGCTGGTGGTGGGCGTCTACGATCGTCCCAGCAAGAGCCTGCTCTTCTCCTTGGAGGAGCGTCTGGCCCTGGTGAGGGAGGCCCTGCAGCATCTCCCCAATGTTACGGTCACCGCTTACAGTGGCCTGACGGTTGATTTCGCCCGGCGGATCGGCGCGCGGGTGATTGTGCGGGGGCTTCGAGTGATCTCGGATTTCGAGCTGGAGCTCCAGATGGCTTTGACCAACAAGCAGTTGGCCCCGGAGATCGAGGTGGTGTGTCTGATGACCAGCCGGGACTACGCCTTCATCAGCTCCAGCATCGTCCGCGAGATCGCCCTGCTGGGCGGGGATGTTTCGGCCATGGTCCCGCCCCACGTTGCCCGCGCCCTGGCGGCGAAGGCGGCCGAACGCGCCGGAGAGATGGTGCCCATCATCTCCATTCGAGAGTAGCAATTGGGCCCGGCTGGGAGTGAGGGCGCGGGCTGACCCGGGCTCCAGGAAAGGCAGATGAAAGAGGGGGTTGGGGGGCTCTCGCAAGCGTCTCTCAACCGGATCAAAGCCCGGAGGGGTTGGGTATGGATATCCTGCATCTGATCGATCAGTTGGAGCAGCTGGTTCTCCGCAGTCGTCCTCTCCCCTTCCTGAGATGGGTGGTGATCGAAGAGCGGCGGCTTCTGGACCTGATCGATCAGATGCGGGTCGCGATTCCACAGGAGATCAAGCAGGCCCGACGGATTGCTCAGGAGCGGGAGCGGATCATCGCCCAGGCGAAGGAGGAGGCCGAGCGCATCGTCGGGCTGGCCCAGGAGCAGGCCAGCGAGCTCATCGCTCAGCACCAGGTCGTTCAGGCGGCCGAGCAACGGGCCGCTGTGATCATCGAGCGGGCGCAGCGCGAGGCGGAACGCCTGAAGGCGGATGCGGATGACTACGCCCTGACCCGGCTTCTCGAATTGGAGGAAACCCTCTCTCAGTTGCTTCAGATCGTCCGCAACGGAATCGAGAAGCTCCAGAATGAGCATCCGGATGACCCCTCTCAATCCCCGGAATCCTGAACGGTTGCTCCTGATTGCGACCCACAATCCCGGGAAGCGCCGGGAGCTGACCGCTCTCCTCTCTGATCTCCCGGTGAAACTGGTGGATCTACGCGAGGTTGGGATTGTCGAAGCGGCCGTGGAACCCTATGAGCGCCTGGAGGATAACGCCCGTTGGAAGGCGATGTTCTATGCGGAACGCAGCGGGCTGTGGACCCTGGTGGATGACTCGGGGCTGGAGATCGATGCCCTAGGGGGTGCGCCTGGCGTTCACTCCGCCCGGTTCGCTGGGCCCGAGGCGGATGACTGGGCTCGCATTCAGAAGGTCCTCGAGCTCATGACGGGCGTCCCCTGGCCCCAGCGGACAGCGCGGTTTCGCTGCGTGATCGCCATGGCCCGGCCCGGGGAACCACCGGTGTTGGTGGAGGGATGCCTGGAGGGCTACATCGCTTGGGAGCCCCGGGGGACCTATGGGTTCGGTTACGATCCGATTTTCTACATCCCGGAGCTCGGGAAAACGATGGCGGAGCTTCCTCCGGCCATGAAGAACCAGGTCAGCCACCGGGCTCGCGCGGCCCGGAAAGCCCGGGAGATCTTGAAACAATGGCTGGCCGGGGAGGCGGCCGAAAAGTAAAGAGAGCAGAGGCGAAGACCTTCACCGGGCCAAGGATTCATCCTCTTTGAGGAAGGAGGGATCGTTATCTGAGACGCCAGCTTGATCTGGGGGCTGCCAGTTCGGATCGCCCTGTGGTGCGCAGCGGAAGGAGAACCCCTTTGGGTCGTCGGGCATCGCCCCAATGGCTCGTTCATTGAGGGAAGGGGGGCGCCACACCGCTCAAGGGTGGGGGGGCAGGGCAAACGGCTTCGCTGTCCTCCGCGCCCGAAACCCCGCCGGTCCGGGTTATAATTCAGTAGGAGCGTCCCAGCGGGCTCTCCCCGGAGGGGCTTCAGGAGCTGGGCAGGCGGCCCAAGATGAGGAGGGAGTATCCCGCCTTCCCAGGCAGAGCTGAGCGGCGTAAGTCCGAAATAAAGCGACAGAAGGGGCTCTGACCCCATGGAGACCTCCAAACCGATCGTTGAGCTTCGATTCGCTTGGCGTTCGGTCCACGGGTTGTATGTGACCGCGCGCTTTCAGGCGGTGGTTGAGGGGGAGGACCCGGTTATGCGTCGGTTCTTCTGCCGTCTGGTGACGCTGCAGGAGGTGCAGATCCCGGAGGGTCTGGACGATCCGTTGCTGACGGAAGAACGACTGCGCGCCTTGGAAGGGAAGCGGGTGAAAGTTCCCGAAGAAGCCCTGCACGGCCGGACGCTTCCTTTGAAGCGGGAAACTCTGACCGGGGGCTTGCGGATTCCCTATTTTCAGTGAGGCAACGGGTCGTTCGCATCGATCAGGAGATACGGGAGCCCATCGGTCGCTCGCGAGAACTGTGAGGAGGTTCGGCATGCCAGCGAAAAAGAAAACGGTGAAACAAGCGGCGAAAAAAGCGGCCCCGAAGAAGGTGGCCCGCAAAGCGCCCGCTCGAGCAACCCCACGTCGGAAAACCACTCCCACGGCGGAAACGCCCGCCCAACCCTTCAAGATCACCTACGCCACCCTCGCCGTTCCCAGTGAGGAGCTCCATATCCGCTATGAGGTCGCCCTCGGGAAGGTCTGGGAGAGCCTAGGGGGGACGTTCCCGATGGTGATCGGCGGTCAGCCTCGCTATGCGGAGCGCACCTTTGAGGATCGCTCCCCGATCAACACGGACTGGCTCCTCGGGGTTTTCCAGCGAGGGACACCTGGGGATGTGAACGATGCGGTGGCGGCGGCGAAAGCGGCCTTCCCCACGTGGAGCCGTCTTCCCTGGAGGGAGCGGGTGAAGATCCTGCGCCGGGCGGCCGATCTCATCAGCGAACGGGCCTTTGAGATCGCCGCCCTGATGAGCCTGGAGGTGGGGAAGAACCGCCTGGAAGCCCTGGGGGATGTGGAAGAAACCGCCGATCTGATCCGTTACTACTGCGACCAGATGGAGGCCAACGACGGCTATATCCGGCCCATGAAGCAGGAATCCCCCAAGCATCACAACCGCAGCGTGCTTAAGCCCTATGGGGTGTGGGCGGTGATTTCCCCCTTCAACTTCCCGCTGGCTCTGGCGGGCGGCCCCTCGGGGGCAGCGCTGCTGGCGGGAAACACCGTCGTCTTCAAGCCAGCTTCGGACACCCCCTATGTGGGCTATAAACTTTATGAGATCTTCCGGGATGCGGGGGTTCCGGACGGCGTTTTCAATTACATCACGGGTGGGGGAAGCGAGGTCGGCGACCCCCTGGTTCTCCATCCGGATGTAGCGGGCATCACTTTCACTGGCAGCTATGAGGTGGGGATGTCCATTTATCGGAAGGTGGCGGCCTCCACGAAGTATCCCAGGCCCATCATCCTGGAGATGGGCGGCAAGAACCCGGTGATCATCAGCCGCCATGCGGATCTGGATCGGGCGGCGCTGGGATGCATGCGCTCCGCCTTCGGCCTCCAGGGCCAGAAGTGCTCGGCTGCCTCGCGGATCTATGTGGAACGCCCGGTGCGGGATGCGTTCCTGGAGAAATTCCTGGATCTCACCAGCAAGATCCGGATTGGCGATCCGACGAAACGGGATGTCTTCCTGGGTCCGGTGATCAACCGTACCGCCTATGAGAAATTCCAGCGATATATGGAGATCCTCCGCCGCGATGGGGTGGTGCTGTTCGGGGGCAACGTCCTGACGGATGGCGAGTTCGCCAAGGGATACTTTGTGGAGCCCACGGTGGTCGATGGCCTCCCGCCGGATCATCCTCTTCTTAAGGAGGAGATGTTCCTGCCGATCACCTGCGTTGTGACCGTGGACTCCCTGGAGGAGGCCATGCGCTATGCCAACGCCGTGGATTACGGCCTGACTGCTGGCTTTTATAGCAACGATCCGGAGGAGATCGAGTGGTTCTTCGATCACATGGAGGCCGGCGTGACTTATGTGAACCGGGCGGCGGGAGCAACCACCGGCGCATGGCCGGGCTATCAGCCCTTCGGCGGTTGGAAGGCCAGCGGCTCCACCGGCCGGGGTTCCGGCGGGCCCTATTATCTGATTCAGTATATGCGGGAGCAGAGCCAGACCGTGATCGATTAACCCGTGGGCGGGATAGGCGGGGTGGGGGAGCAGGCGGCGACGTCGCTCATCCCACCCTTCCCGATCTCATCCGCGGGTGGGAGATGACCCGATCCTCAAGCGGGCGGCCCCATGCTGATCGGCGTGACTTTCGAAAGCGATGGCTATCGGTTGCTGGGCCGTTTCTATCAGGCGGATGGGCCGGGGCCCCATCCGACCCTGGTGATGGCCCATGGGATCGCCGGCGTCGAGCTCAACCTGGACCTGGCGGATGCCCTGCGGGATGCAGGGTGGAATGTGCTGAGTTTCCACTACCGGGGCTGTTGGGGCAGTGAAGGCCCGTATCGGATCGCCACCCTGGTGGAGGATTTGCGCGCCGCGATCGGGTGGGCGCTGGCGCAGCCCACGGTCGACCCCCATCGTTTGGTTTTGCTGGGCTATAGCATGGGGGGATGGGCCGCTGTGCTGACCGCTGCTCAGGAACCCCGGGTTTACGCCCTGATCACCCTTTCCACGGTCAGCGACCTGCGGACCTGGGCCCCGGAGGATGGGATGCTCGTCGACTGGGTTCGCTTCATGAACGGGATGACGGTCGAGATCCTGCGGGAGGAGCTGAGGGCTCAGGCCGAAAGGCCGCAACCTGTAGATGTGGTGGATCAGCTGTCCCCCCGGCCCTTGCTCATTATGCATGGGACAGCGGATCCGGTGGTGCATCATCGCCAGAGCCTAACGCTTCACCACCGGGCGGGGTTGAACACCGATCTCGCCCTCATCGATGGGGGAGACCACCGCTACACCGGGCGGCGCCGGGTGATGATCCAGCGCATCCAGCGCTGGCTGGAGACCATCTGTCGATCATAAGGAGCCGATGGATTCGCTGGAGCTATTGCTTCAAATCAACTTTGTCATCATCGCGGCCCTGCTGATCGCGTCGTTCTCCCTCCTGATCTATCTGCTGGCCTACTACTTCCGAAGCCGGAGCGCACGGGGAGCGGCCTGGCTGCTGGCTTCCGTGAGCGCTGTCTACCTGGGCGATCTGGTTCTCTTCTTCATCGGAGACCCCCATTCCGCGGAGCGTTGGCTGCGGCTGCAGTGGCTGGGGATCGCCATCGCCCCAGCCGCTTATGCCCATCTGACCGATGCCCTGCTGGAGCGAACCGGCTCGTTTTCCCCATGGCGCCGATGGGCGGTGCGTGGCGCTTACGGCCTTGGGATCGCTTGGTTCCTGCTGGCCCTCTGGACCGATCTGCTGGTCCATGACGGGACTGCGGATGGCCGCGCCTTCCACCTGTGGGCGGGCCCGCTTTTCCCCCTGTTCCTGGTTTACTTCATTGGTGGGGTGATGTGGGGGATCCTCAATGTCTGGCGGGCGCGCTGGCGGACTCTAATCTCCACCCACCGGCGGCGGATGACATATCTGGCGGTGACCATGATCGCTCCCGCCGTTGGGGTCTTCCCTTACCTGCTTCTGGTGGGGCGCACGCTCCCCTCGTTCCCCATTGTCTTCTGGGGGCTGGTTGGCCTCAGCAACCTGATCATCGGGACCATGCTGTTCGGCATGGTGTATGCGGTCGCCTATCTGGACGTGCTGGTCCCGGATCGGGTGATCAAGCAGCGGTGGATCACTTATCTCCTCCGAGGGCCGGTCCTGGCGATCTTCGTGGTGCTGGTGATGTTCGGGCTAAGCCGGCTGAGCCATGTCCTGGGCCTGCCGCTTCCTCTCCTGCTGCCCCTGGCTGCCGCATGGGCCATCGTGAGTTATGAGATCCTCAGCGACGCGATCCGACCCCTCTTTGAGTGGCTCTTCCTTCGGCGGGATGTCTCGGAACTCATCCGCATGCGCCGCCTGAGCGATGCGATGATCACCGCTCGGGATCTCCGGCAGTTCCTGGAGGGGATCCTGGCCCTGATGTGCGAAGCCCTCCGTTCCCCCACCGGGTTTGTGGTGCGGATCACACCGAATGGGATCGAGCCTGTCGCTGCTTTCGGGTCGATCGAACAGGCCTCCATAGAGGAAACGCTCTCGGTCGTCGGGGGATCCGCCGATGGCCCCATTGTGGCCGATGGCTTCTGGATCTGGCCGTTGCGGGGCCGGGGCGAACCCATCCTCCTGGGCGCCATCGCCGTCGCTCAGCCGACCGGGGAGGTGACGCTGGAGTTTCTCCAGGACACCCTCCGTGGATGGGTGGCCCGCGCGGCCGCGGCCTTGGAGGATCGGATCCTCCAGGAGCGGGCGTTGAGCGCGCTGGAACAGGTTACAGAGGAAGTCCGCCGCCTGCGCCAGCCGGAGCAGGCGCCTTCCACCATGGCCCTGGTGGAGCATCCGGAATTCACCCACTGGGTGAAAGAGGCGCTGGCGCATTACTGGGGCGGGCCGCGGCTGCTCCAGAGTCCCCTGTTGCAACTTCAGATCGTCCAGCAGGCGATGGAAACCTATGATGGCAATCCGATCCGCGCGCTGCGGGCGGTGCTGATGGAGGCGATCGAGCAGCTGCGGCCGGATGGGGAGCGAAAACTGACCGCGCCGGAGTGGCTGCTTTACAATCTGCTGGAGATGCGCTTCATCCAGGGCCGCAAGGTCCGGGAGATCGCCCAGCGCCTGGCCCTCAGCGAATCGGACCTTTACCGCAAGCAGCGGGCCGCGATTGAGGCGGTGGCCATGGTCCTCGCTGAGATGGAGCGGCGGGCCATGCGCGCTCAGGAGGAGGTCCGTTCTTCTTAGGGTGAACCTCCGCGATTGAGGAGGGTAGAGCATCCGATGATACGGATTGGACTGGATGCCCGGTTGCTGGCGTATCGGCGGGAGGGCATCGCCCGATACATCCTGGAGCTGGCCACTCGCCTTCCCCATGTCATCGATGATCCAGAGGTCCGCCTAGTGATCTTTCAGAGCCGCAAGGATTTCAACACCCGCATCGTCGGCCCGCAGGTGCGGACCGCTTATGTCTGGACACCTCCGCATCATCGCTGGGAGCAGCGGCTGTGGCCGCTGGAGATCGCCCTCCGGCGCGTGGCCCTCCTCCATAGCCCCGATTTCATTCCCCCTTTCACCGGCTCTTTTCGAAGGGTAATCACTATCCACGATCTGCACTTCCTGAAATATCCGGATTTCATGACTATGGAGAGCCGGCGTTACTATGCCGGGCAGATCGAGCAGGCGGTTCGCGTGGCGGATCACATCATTACCGTCTCCCAAACGACCCGGGCGGATCTCTTGGCCTACTTTGGATTGCCCTCCGATCGCGTCTCGGTGGTCTATGAAGCGGCCAGCGCGGTCTACCAGCCTCTTCCTCCAGAGGCCGTGCGGGAGAGGCTGGATCGCCTGGGCCTGGAGCCAGGATACATCCTGTTTGTAGGGACCTGGGAGCCGCGGAAGAATCTCCCGATGTTGCTGCGGGCCTACGCCCGGTTGCTGGATCGCCGTCCAGGGGCCCCGCCGCTGGTCCTGGCCGGGCGTCGGGGCTGGCTCTACCAGGAGATCCTGGAGTGGCCCCATCGCCTTCATATCGCGGATCGGTTGCGCTGGATCGAGGGGCCGGATGATCCGACGCTGGCGGCCCTTTATAACGGGGCGATCTTCCTGGTTTTCCCCTCCCTCTACGAGGGCTTCGGTCTTCCGGCCGTGGAGGCGATGGCTTGTGGGACGCCGGTGATCGTCAGCGATCGGGGCGCCCTGCCGGAAGTGGTTGGCGACGCCGGGATGATTCTCCCCGCTGAGGACGAATCCCGCTGGGCGGGGACGATGGAGGCGCTCCTGGAGGATCCCGCGGCCCGCGAGCGGATGCGGCGGAAGGGCCTGGAGCGGGCGGCGGCTTTCTCATGGGAGCGCGCGGCGGTGGAAACCTGGGCGGTCTACCGACGGGTCTTGGGCCGATGAAATCCTTCCTTAGGCGCGTGGAATGCCGCCGATCGTCCTCTTTCTGATCCCTGAGCTCCCTGACCCCCCGAACAAAGGGGGATCCATCCGGGCTTTCCACGTGCTGCGGCGCCTGGCCCGGCTGGTGCCGGTAGGGGTTCTGGCGCTCGCCGAGCAGGCCAGCGAGCCCCCGGCGATCTGGCGATCCCTGGCCCATGAGGTGCTCCTCTTCCCATGGCGCCCGCGATCCCTCTGGGCCCGCCTTCGCCAGCTCCTCCTTTCCTCCCGCCCGGACCTCGCCTTTCGGTACCGGGTTCCTGCTCTGGCAGGGACATTACAGCGCCTGCTTTCGCAGCGTTCGGTTTGCGCGATTCATATCGAGGGCCTGGAGATGGCCTGGGCGGTGGAGGACCTCCTGGGCCGTCCCCGGGGCGCCCGGCCGGCCCTGGTCCTGGACGAATTGAACGCAGAGTATCGTCTGCAGGAACGGTTGTTCCAGGCGGATCGGGGGGATCCCCGGCGCTGGCTTGGCGCGCTCTACTCCGGGCTGCAGGCGCGCCGGTTGCGGCGTTACGAAGCCGGCATCGTGCGCCGGGTGGATTGGGTGGTCGCGGTCTCAGAACCGGATGCTCGGGATCTGAAGGCCTTGGGAACCGCCCGTCCGCCGGTGGTGGCGCCGAATGGGGTCGACACCGCGTTCTTCCATCCGGAGGCCGTAGCGCCGTTCCCCCTCGGGGAGCCGGCTTTCGTCTTCACCGGATCGATGGATTATCGCCCGAACATCGATGCTGCTCGCTGGCTGGCTCAGGCGATCTGGCCGGCCGTGCGCTCCGCCCTTCCGGAGGCCCGGCTTTACCTGGTGGGTCGCCGACCTTCTCGAGCGGTGCGCCAGCTCCAGGCGATTCCCGGCGTTCATGTGGTGGGCGAGGTCCCCGATGTGCGCCCTTATCTGGCCGGGGCGACCGTCTATGTGGCGCCCTTGCGGGCGGGAGGTGGAACGCGTTTGAAAATCCTTGAGGCGATGGCTATGGGGAAAGCGATCGTCAGCACGCCGATGGGCTGTGATGGGCTGGCCGTCGTCGATGGGGAGCATGTGTGGCTGGCCGATGGGGAAGCGTTCGCCGCGGCCATGATCGCCCTGGCCCGCGATCCATCCCAACGGAGGGCACTGGGGGAAGCCGCGCGTCGCCTCGCCGTGGCTCGTTATGATTGGGAACAAACCCTCGCTCCTCTGGAGACCCTCTACCGGACGGAGATTCTGCGGCATGCCTCCCGGAGGGAATGATTCATCCGGATCGGGGATTGCCCCTTCGGCTATCATCATAATGGGGATATGAAGGTTGATGGGGGCGGAAGCCCTCCTGGAATCCCGGCATGCCGATGACTTCCGGATATCGCCATGAAAGGCTTCGCACACTTTATCTCGGGCGTCGCGCTGGCGACGTTCTTTCCAGAAGTGGTGCGGGATGCAGCGCATGGCGCGATCGGTCCGGTGCTGGCAGGGATCGCCGCGATACTGCCGGATACGCTGGATTTCCGCTTCGCCCGCTGGTTGGAGCAGCCGGATCGCGCAGTGGACCCCGACTCGGATCCCCCTGATCCCGATGAGATCGCGCGGATGGTGAAAGAGGCGGTGGAGCAGGCCTGGGAAGAGAGACGCCCGGTTCGCCTCATATTGCACACCCTACGCCTGGGGCCGGACGCCTGGCGGCGTTACCGGTTGCGCTTCGATCTCGAGAGGTCAGCGGTCGAGGTCACCATTGGCCCCATGGTGAGTACAGGAGGTCGCCGGATCACCTCGGAGGGATCCTCCGCTTCTCCTCTGCGTCTCCCGCTGCATATCCCCCTTCGTTACGATTACGATCCAGAAATCGTGGTGGATGTCTTCTCCGGCCCCTCGCTGGCCTTTGTACCGGAGGGGAACGCGGTGCGGATCCTGTTCCTGCCCTGGCATCGCGCGTGGAGCCACTCACTGGTCCTGGCGGCCCTCCTGGGGATCGCGGCCGGGCTGGTGGGGGGCGCAGGGATCGGGTGGGTTATGGGGCTCGGGTATGCGCTGCATATCCTGGAGGATCAACTGGGATGGATGGGGAGCAACCTCCTTTGGCCCTTCACCCGCCGCCGCACCCCCGGCCTGAGATGGATGCGGAGTGTGGACCCCTGGCCGAATTTCGCCGTTGTGTGGCTCTCGCTGATTCTCATCCTGTGGAACCTGGATCGCCTCTCCACGTCTCCGCTTCTGCCTGCGTGGTTTCCCCTTCTGGCCCTCCCGGTGCCGCTCTTCCTCTGGTTGGCCGCTCGTCATCCGATAGGGCCGGAAGGGTGGGATGAAGAGGATCCCGATTAGGAGAAGGCAGAGCATGGCATCCATGGAGGTGGACCAATGGGAAAACGCGCGCTGGTTCTGTCGGGAGGCGGTGGGCGGGGCGCTTATGAGGTAGGGGCGATCCGGGCGCTCTATCGGGCCGGGTGGATCCCAGAGATCTTTGTGGGCACGTCCATCGGCGCGGTGAACGCAGCGGCCCTCGCGGCAGGCTGGACCGCCGAGCGGCTGGTGGATTTCTGGATGCGCCTGCGAACCTCTCACGTTCATCGGTTTCACGGGCAAATCTGGCGGAGCCTGTTCACCACCGCTCCCCTGCGGGCGACGCTCCTCCGCCATCTGGACTTCGACCGCCTGAATGATCCCGACAACCCGCGGGTGTTGCTGGTGCTGGCCACGGATCTCTGCCAGGGATGCCCCGTGGTCTTCTCGAACCGGCCGGTTCCTAAGGCCAGGCGCGTTCGCATTGGGCCCGAACACCTGCTGGCCAGCTGCAGCATCCCCTATATTTACCCGGCGACCTCGGTGGAGGGCAGCCTGTTCTGGGATGGGGCGGTGATGGCCAACACGCCGTTGAACGCCGCGATCGAAGCCGGGGCGGATGAGATCGTGGCCGTTCTGCTGGCGCCGATGCCCGGGAAAGCGGGCGGCTGGCCCCTTCCCCGCCATCCCCTTCAAGCCCTGGCCCTGGTGCTGGATCTGGCGCTCCTGGCGACGTTTGAAAACGATTACCGGCAGCTGGAAGCCATCAACCGGGCCGTGCGACAGGGCCGTCCCCTCAAGCCGGGCCATCGGGAGATCCACTGTCACGTGATCGCGCCAACAGTCCCCCTTCCTCTCTCCCGCATTCTCCGTTACGATCAGCCGGGAACCCAGGCTCTGATCGCTCAGGGGGAAGCGGATGCCCAGCGGATCCTCGAAGCGCTGGGTTTGTGAGCCTCGCGTTTTCTACGCCGCGTTGTCCTTCCATTCAAGGGGATGCAAAATAGGAATCACACAACTGGCCTCTTTCGTGGGTCAGGACGGTTTCGGGGGCGCGCGGATGCCCATTCGGATCCTGGATCCCGGGCTGGTGGCGCAGATCGCGGCGGGAGAGGTGATCGAGCGCCCGGCCTCGGTGGTGAAAGAGCTGGTAGAGAACGCCCTGGACGCCGGTGCCTCCTGGATCGAGGTGGAAACCGAAGGTGGGGGGCGTCGACGGATCCGGGTGGCCGATAACGGTTGCGGGATCCCCATGGCGGAGGTCCCCCTGGCTTTCGCGCGGCATGCCACCAGCAAGCTCTCCTCCCCAGAGGATCTATTCCGGGTGACCACCCTGGGTTTTCGTGGAGAGGCCCTCGCGGCGATCGCTGCGGTCGCTCGCGTGACCTGTCGAACGCGTTCTTCCGAGGAGGCGCTGGGCACGGAGCTCCGTATCGAAGGAGGGAAGATCCTGGAGCAGCGCCCCATCGCCCGCCCTCCAGGGACAGAGATGGTGGTGGAGGATCTGTTCTTCAACACCCCGGCGCGGCTGAAATTCCTGAAAGGGGAAGGGACGGAGCGGCGGCAGATCGATCTCTGGATTACGCGCTACGCCCTGGCGTATCCCCACGTTCACTTCATCTTGCGCCACAGTGGTCGAGAGATCTTCTCGCTGCCGGCCGTTCGGGAACCCCGCCATCGCCTGACGGCGCTCTACGGGGTGGAACTGGGAGATGCCCTGCTAGAGGTGGCGGAGGAGGCCGATGGGATCCGGGTGTATGGCTGGATCAGCCCGCCCGGTGTGGATCGGCCGGATCGCCAGGAGCTGGTGTTCTTCGTGAACGGACGCTGGGTGCAGGATCGCATGCTGCCGGCGGCGGTCTTGCAGGCCTATCATACCCTGCTCCCAGGCGGCCGCTATCCCTGGGCTTTCCTATGGGTGGAGCTGTCTCCGGACCAGGTGGATGTGAATGTGCATCCTGCTAAGATTGAGGTCCGCTTCCGGGATTCGGATGGGGTGTTCCGCATCGTTCAGCGGGCCGTGCATCGTACCCTGCGGGAGTCTACGCCCGTGCCTGTTTTCCAGAGGGTGGAAACCTTCAAGGGAGCTCCCGCGTTTCCCGCGCAGCCGATCTCTATGGGCCCAAGGGATCTCGCGGGAACCCCGGTGGAAGAAAGCGCCTCCTCGGGGCTTCCCCCGCTCCGGGTCATCGGGCAGATCCAGGCCAGCTACATCATCGCTGAAGGGCCAGATGGGCTCTATCTCCTGGATCAGCATGCCGCCCATGAGCGGGTGCTCTACGAAGCCCTTCAGGCCCAGCGACAGGAAGGACCCCTCCCGGCCCAGCCCCTGCTGGAGCCGGTGCTGATCGACGTGTTGCCGGAGGAAATGAGCCTCCTCGAGGAGAACCGGGGCCTCCTGGAGGGGCTGGGGTTTCATATCGAGCCCTTCGGCCCGCGCCGCGTCCGCGTGCAGGCCGTGCCCGCGGTCCTTGCCACCGAAGCCATCCTCTCTGTCTTCCAGGAACTCCTGCTGGATCTTCAGGAGTCCCGTCGTCCCCTGGAGGGGGCTCTGGAGGCCCGGCTGATCCGAAGCATTTGTAAGCGCGCGGCCGTGAAAGCCGGTCAGGTCCTGAGCATGGAACAGATGCAGCATCTGGTTCGGGCGCTGGAGCAGTGCACAATGCCCTGGACTTGCCCTCACGGACGGCCGACGCTCCTGCGATTCCCGATCGGACAGCTGGCCCGGCAGTTCGGCCGGGAGGCGTAGCTAGGTGGGGGCACCGGACCCCTTTCCACGTCCAGTGCCCCTGTGTTTTGCTTCAAGGTAGGCTTACCTTCGCCCTCGGCGGATCCCACCGGGCGGCTTGTTGTCCGTATCCTTCTGTTTGCGAAGACCCGGCGGGAACTCGGGAGCGCTCTGGGTGGATAAAGGGGGCGTTGGGGAAGGGGATGGTAGGGCGAAGGGCCCGTGTTTGGCCGATCGCATGATGGCGCCTAGGCCCCGACCGCCCGGATGCAGGTTGTAGAGACGATAGGCCTGGCCCCATCCGATCTGACGGCCCAGCATTAGCGCCTGTGCCAAGGTCAGATCGTTGGTGGGATCTCGATCCCTTCGAGAGGCCAGGACCAGCTGCAGCGCCCGGGCGATCTCGCCGTAACCGAAGCCTTGGGCGTGAAGCGCCATCAGATCGGCGGCGGAGATCGTCACGGTGATCCCTGCCGTGGGGAATGTTTGGCTGATCCATTGCGCCAGGGCCAGGGCCACGGGATGAACCCGGGTGGCCGGAAGCGTGGGCGTGAGCGGGGGAGTCAGGGCGGGCGTCGACGTCCCGATCGGCGTGGGGGGGAGCACCTCCTCCAGGGACGCTGCTCCCACTCCCCGTGGGATCGCCCACACCCATCCCAGGGCCAGCCCGATTCCCAACGAAATGCCAACCACGGCAGCGAAAATACGGCGCATGGGGTACACCTCCTGTTCAAGGGATTCGATTCAGGCTCGGGGATTTTGGCCGTGGGTTGGGCAGGTCGTGCCGGATCCCCAGCCTGTGGGCAAGGGATCGGATCGATTCAACGATGGGACGCATCCGATAAACCGTTAGGACGCTTCGAGAAGATGCGTGTGACGTTTGTCATTTTTGATACGGTTTCATAGGAGGATGAGGGATGGGTTTACTCACCCCTCATCCCGAGGAGAAACGCTGGATTGCCCGGGCGCGGAAGGGAGACCCAGAGGCGGTGGCGGCCCTTTACCAGCATTACGCCGATGGGATCTACCGCTATCTTCTATATCGCGTCGGCGATGCGGAGCTGGCGGAGGATCTCACCGCGGATGTCTTCCTGAAGATGATCGAGGACCTGCCGCGGTATGAGGAGCGGGGCCTTCCTTTCGGCGCCTGGCTGTTCCGGATCGCCCGAGCGCGCCTCATCGACCATTGGCGGCGTCAGCGTCGGCGTCCGACGGTGGCCTTGGATAACACAGAGACCGGGCCGCAGCTGATCCAGGATATCCCGGAGGATGAGATCGCCACGTCGGAGATGATCGAGCGCGCTTTGCGGGTGCTCACTGAAGAGCAGCGGGAGGTGGTGGTCCTGCGGTTCCTGGTCGGGATGAGCCTGGAGGAGGTGGCGCGGGCGATGGGGAAATCCGTGGGGGCGGTGAAGGCCCTGCAGCATCGCGCGCTCGCCGCGTTAGCCCGTTATCTGGAGAAGATGCGGTGATGACTTTCCATGAGAACAGCCGCGAGGCCGAGATCCTGGAGCGTTGCCTGCGCTGTCTGGAGCAGGGGACGGATCTGGAGGCATGCCTGGAGGAGGTTCCGGAAGCCCTTCCCTTGCGCCCGCTTCTGGAAGCTGCTCTCTGGCTCCAGCGGGGGCAGGCTGCCTCCCTACCTACAGCTGCCCGCCAGCGGATGATCCGACAAGGACAATCCTATGCGGCCCGACGGGCGGCCCACCCCCAGGCTTCCGGGCGGGCCTTCCGATGGGCATGGGCCATGGCCGTCGTCCTCGCGTTGCTCCTGGGGCTCCTGCGTATCGGAGGGGCAGCGGAGGCCAGCTTGCCCGGCGAGCCCCTCTACCCGGTCAAGCGGGCGGTGGAAGGTCTGGTGACCATAGGGATGTCCCCCGCGGGGAAGGCCCTCTACCTGGCCGAGCGCCGCTGGTCAGAGTTCGAGGTGGCTGCCTCGCGGGGCCGCTGGCTCCCGGACCTCGCGGAGGAGAGCCTGGGTTATCTGGAGAAAGCCCTCCGTGCCGGAGCAGGGCGTCCGGTCGGAGGAGAAACGCGGCTGCGCGCCCTATATGAGCGTCAAGGTGTCCTTCTGGAGCAAGCGGCGCAGGACGCTCCCCCGGATGTCCGAGCTCGCTTGGCCCGGGCGCGCCAGCGCTGGGCGGATCTGGCCATGCCTCTTGGTTATCCTGGGGAAGGGATCCCTACGCCCTCCGGCGTCGTCGAGACGCCGCTCCCGTCCGAGCCCACTGCGGAGATCCTGCGGGAGCGCACGCCGCCCGGCTTGGAAAAGCAGGCCACGCCGCCTGCCCTGCATACGCCACCGAGTCTGGAGAAGAAGGAAACACCGCGCCCGGAGCGCACGCCGCCTGGGCAGCAGAAGAAGGGCACCCCTTCTGCCGAGCGCACGCCGCCTGGGCAGGAAAAACAGAACACGCCTCGTCCTCCCCGGGATTCCGATGCTCCTTCCTCTGGCGATCAGGGTTCGAAGGGTTCCTCGAAAGGGCGACGGTGACGCTTTCTCCAGCGGTCGGATGCCGTTCTCCGCACTGCTCCCCAAGCCCGACCGGAAGCCCCGGGTTTCGTTGTCCATCCCAGACGAATCCGATAAAATGAGGGCGAACCTATCCCGAGCGGAGCGGCGATGGAACGGCTGTGGACCCCGTGGCGCATGGCGTATCTGAAAGGAGAGGGCGAGGCAGCGCAGGGTTGTGTCTTTTGCCGGAAGGTTGACAACTCCGATGAGGCGGAACATATCCTCCTGCGTGGACGCACGGCATATATCACCCTGAATCGTTATCCTTACAATAACGGCCACCTGATGGTCATCCCTTACGCCCACGTGCCCAGCTTGGAGGATCTGGATCCTCCCACGATGTTGGAGATCATGCAGCTGATCGCCCTCTCTTTGAGGGCCCTGCGCGAGGCGTATCGGCCGGAGGGATTCAACATCGGGGTCAACATCGGTCGGCCGGCCGGCGCTGGGGTGGTAGACCACGTCCATATCCATATTGTCCCCCGCTGGACCGGAGATACGAATTTCATGCCGGTGATTGGGAACACCCGGGTGCTTCCCGAATGGCTGGATGATACCTATCGCCGTCTCCGGCCTCTGTTCGAAGAGCTGACCCCTCTCCTCTACGGATCCCCCGAATCCTCCCCATCCTGAACACGAGCGGGGGCTGTCCCGACAGAGCGATCGTTGCTGGGCATGATGCCGAAGGACGGAGGTGAGGGCAACCATGGAGCAGAACGGTCGGGATCCGGTGATCGTAGGGGCGGCGCGCACGCCCATCGGGAAACTGCTCGGCGGGCTATCCCCGCTGTCCGCTCCTCAGCTGGGCGCCATTGCGGTCCGTGAGGCCATCCGCCGGGCGGGCATCGATCCCCGCCAGATCGATGAGGTCATCATGGGCGAGGTGGTCCAGGCCGGCAGCGGCATGGCCCCGGCCCGCCAGGCGGCGGTCTTCGCGGGGATCCCAGTGGAGGTCGGTGCGGTCACGGTGAACAAGGTCTGCGGCTCGGGGTTGAAGGCGGTGATGCTGGCGGCGCAGGCCATCCGGGCGGGTGATGCCGATCTCGTGGTGGCCGGCGGGATGGAGAGCATGAGCAATGCCCCCCATCTGATCCGCCTGCGCGCCGGGATGCGGTATGGCCATCTCCAGGCAGAGGATGGCCTGATCGCGGATGGGCTGCGCTGCCCGTTCCATCAAGTGCTGATGGGGGAGCTGGCGGAGTTCATCGCCGATCAGTTCGAGGTCACCCGAGAGGAGATGGATGCCTTCGCCCTGGAGAGCCACCGCAAGGCGGTTGCGGCCATCGATGCGGGCCGGTTCCGGGCGGAGATCGTGCCGGTGGAAGTGCCCGATGGCAAGGGAGGGACACGGATGGTGGACACCGATGAGGGGCCTCGACGAGACACCTCCATGGAGGCCCTGGCCCGGCTCCGGCCGGCTTTCCGGCCCAACGGTCGCGTCACAGCCGGCAATTCCCCGGGTTTGAACGATGGCGCGGCCGCCGTGGTGGTGATGAGCCGGGCGAAGGCGGAGGCCATGGGGATCCCGCCGCTGGCCCGGATTGTAGGCTACACGCAGGCGGCGGTCGACCCCCAATGGCTGTTCTATGCTCCGGCGAAGGCGATCCCCCGTTTGCTGGAGCGGGTCGGCTGGCGCTGGGAGGAGGTGGATCTCATCGAAATCAATGAGGCCTTTGCCGCTCAGGTCCTGGCCGACGCCAAAGCCATGGAGCAGCAGGGATACCGGTGGGACTGGAGCCGAGTGAATGTGAACGGCGGGGCGATCGCCCTGGGCCATCCCGTCGGCGCCAGCGGCGCCCGCATCCTGGTCACCCTGATCTACGCCCTGCGGGATCGCGGCCTGCGCCGCGGCATCGCCACCCTGTGCCTGGGGGGTGGCGAGGCCGTGGCCATGGCGGTGGAGATCGAGTGAGGACTTGCGCGGAACCCACCGGAGGAGGCCATCATGAACATCCAGGATGTGCGAACCATTGGGGTGGTCGGTTGTGGTCTGATGGGCTCCGGGATCGCGGAGGTGTGCGCCCGCGCCGGCTTCCAGGTGATCGTCCGCGAGGTGAACCCGGAGCTCCTCCGGAAAGGCCTGGACCGCATCCGGGCTTCCATGGCGAAAGCGGTGGAGCGGGGGAAGTTGAGGGCGCCTGATATGGAGGCAGCCTGGGGCCGCATCCGGGGCACGCTGGATATGACGGACTTCGGGGCCTGCGACCTGGTGATCGAAGCGGTGGTTGAGGACATGAACACCAAGAAGGAGGTCTTCGCCGATCTCGATCGCATCTGCCCTCCCCATGCCGTCCTGGCCAGCAACACTTCCTCTCTCTCGATCACGGAGCTGGGGAGTGTCACCCGGCGCCCGGAGCAGGTGATCGGTTTCCATTTCTTCAACCCGGTTCCCGTGATGCCCTTGCTGGAGATCGTGGTGGGGCTGAAGACCTCGGAGGAAACAGTGGCCTTGGGCCGGGCTCTGGCGGAGCGCCTGAACAAGACCGTGGTGATCTCCAAAGATCGTCCGGGGTTCATCGTCAATCGCCTGCTGATCCCTTACCTGCTGGACGCCATCCGGCTCCTGGAGGAAGGCGTGGCGACCATGGAGGACATCGACACGGCGATCCGGCTGGGGCTGAACCATCCGATGGGCCCCTTCACCCTGATGGATTTCGTGGGATTGGATACACTGCTGTTCATCGCCGACGCGATGTTCGAGGAACTCAAGGATCCTCGCTATGCAGCCCCGCCATTGCTCCGCCGCATGGTGGCCGCCGGCTGGCTGGGCCGCAAGAGCGGGCGAGGGTTTTACACGTATCCAGCGTGAGGGCTCCATCTGCGAGGATGGGGCAACCCGATGATCCGAGGAGGTTCGTGATGGAGATGCAGCTTCTTGCCCAGACGGGGCTGAACTTCGAGCTCTCCGAAGAGCATCGCATGTTCCAGCAAGTGGTGCGGGAGTTCGCCCAGAAGGAGATCGCCCCGGTGGCCGCGCACTATGACGAGACGGGGGAATTCCCCTGGGAAACGGTGCGCAAGATGGCGGCCATGGGGCTGATGGGCCTTGAGGTCCCTGAGGAATACGGTGGCCAGGGGCTGGACGCCATCGCCTCGGCCCTGGCCATGATCGAGATCGCCAAAGCCGATGCCGCCCACAGCGCGATCATGTCTGTCAACAACACCCTTTTCTGCTTCCCCATCCTGACCTTTGGGACCGAGGCGCAAAAGCGCAAGTACGTGACGCCGGTGGCCACCGGCCGGGCCATCGGCGCCTACGCCCTCACCGAACCCCAGTCGGGCTCCGACGCCGCCGGCATGCGCACCCGTGCGGTGCGCAAGGGGGATGTCTACATCCTCAACGGGCGCAAGTCCTGGATCACCAATGGGCCGGTGGCGGATTACATCGTCGTCTTCGCGATGACGGAGCCGGAGAAGAAGCATCATGGCATCAGCGCCTTTATCATCGAGACGAACCGCCCGGGCTTCCTCCGAGGCAAGAAGGAGGAGAAGCTGGGGATCCGGGCCAGCGCGACCTGCGAGATCGTTTTGGACAACTACGAATGCCCGGTGGAGAACCGGCTGGGGGAGGAGGGCGAGGGCTTCCGGATCGCCATGGCCACCCTGGACGCCGGACGGGTGGGGATTGCAGCCCAGGCGGTGGGGATTGCGGAGGCAGCTTATGAGGCCGCCCTGGCCTGGGCGAAGCAGCGGGAGGCTTTCGGCCGCAAGATCGGGGAGTTCCAGGCCATCCAGTGGAAGCTGGCCGACATGCGGGTGAAGCTGGAGGCGGCCCGGCTGCTCACCCTCCAGGCGGCCTGGAAACGGGAGCGGGGCAAGCGCACCGGGGAGCGCTACACCTTGGAGGCGGCCATGGCCAAGCTGTTCGCCAGCGAGGCCGCCCAGTGGATCACTTATGAAGCGATCCAGATCCACGGTGGCATGGGCTACAGTCGGGAGATGCCCGTAGAGCGCTATTTCCGGGACGCCCGCATCACCACGATTTACGAGGGCACCAGCGAGATCCAGCGCCTGGTGATCGCCCGCCAGATCCTGGGGTTCAAAAGCAGTGTGTGAGGCCCATATCCTTCGAGGAACGGAAGATCTGCCATGAAGGCCATCGTTTTCTACCAGCACGGAGGTCCAGAGGTATTGCAGGCGGCGGACCTGCCCACTCCTCACCCGGGGCCGGGCGAGGTGCAGGTCCGCGTCCATGCCTGTGCGATGAACCACCTGGATCTGTGGGTGCGGCGGGGGATCCCATCCCTGCGGCTGGAGATGCCGCACATCCCGGGCTCGGATGTGGCTGGGGTGGTGACCGAAGTTGGTCCCGAGGTTTCCGGGATCCAGGTGGGGGATCGGGTGGTGGTGAACGCGACCCTGAGCTGCGGGCAGTGCGAGTTCTGCCTGCGGGGGGAAGACAACCGCTGCCGTCGGGGGGGCATCCTGGGCGAGCACGTGCGAGGGGGCTATGCCGAATACGTGGTGGTGCCGGCCCGCAATGTTTTGAAACTGCCGGAGGGCTTCCCCTTTGAGGAGGCGGCGGCGGCCTCCCTAGTCTTCCTCACCGCATGGCACATGCTGATCACCCGGGGTGGCCTCCGGCCCGGGGAGGACGTGCTCATCGTGGGGGCGGGCGGGGGTGTGAACACGGCGGCTCTTCAGATCGCGAAGCTGGCGGGCGCGCGAGTGGTAATGGTGGCCTCAAGCCCCGCCAAGGTGGAGCGGGCCCGCGCCTTGGGGGCGGATCACGTCATCGATCGCTCCCAGGAGCCGGACTGGTCCCGTGCGGTCTGGCAATGGACGGAGAAGCGGGGCGTGGATGTGGTGGTGGATAACGTGGGGCAGGCCACCTGGATGAAGAGCATCCGGTGCCTGCGGCCGGGCGGGCGCCTGCTGGTGGTGGGGGCGACCTCCGGCCCGAACCCGGAGGATTTCGACATCCGGTATGTGTTCTCTCGACAGATCAGCATCCTGGGCTCCACCATGGGGACTCAGCATGATTTCCGGACGGTGATGGGGTTGATCTTCGCTGGGCGGCTGCGGCCGGTGATCGACCGGGTGCTGCCGCTGACCCAGGAGGGAGCGCGGGAGGGCCACCGCCTGCTGGAGTCCGGGGCGGTCTTCGGGAAGATCGTCTTTGCGGTCGACGCGATCCAATGACCCGATGGCGACGCCTCTTGGGAGCCCTGTGGCTGTTGTATTTCGCCCTGCGCAATGGGATGCGGGCCGTCTACTATCTGGGGATGATCCCTCCGGTATGGGCGGAGGAGGGGGTCCATGGGCCCTGGATTTACCTGGGGGTGGCTGCGCTGGTCTGGGCGCTGGCCTTCGGGGCGGCGGCCGGCCTCTGGTGGCGAAGCGGATCACCGGCCGCTCGCTGGATCCTGGGAGGGATGCTTCTCTATCAGGTCCATATCTGGGCCCATCGCCTCTTTCTGATGCGAAGCCCCTTCATCGCTGGAAGCCATGGCTTCGCCTTGCTGATCAGTCTGCTCACGCTCCTTCTCACTATCGGGGCGCTGGGAGGAATCCCGTTGCCCCGCCGCAGAGCGTGAAGGTTTTCGGTGCTCCTACCGTTCTACACAGGAGGTGAAGAGGTGCAAATGCGATCCATCGCGGAGCTGGCCGAAGCGGTGGAGCGGGATCCAGAGCTGGCCCGTAAGATCCAGGAAGACCCGGCGGGGGCGCTTCGAAATCTGGCTGTGCCCGAGCCGCTCCAGTCGGATTTGTGGATTTATCGCATGGTGGTGGGAGCCCTGGGCGCGATTGGCCTGGCGGCGATCCTAGGCGCGCTTATCCTGACGGCAGTGGGAAGGGGAGATCAAATCCCCGATGTAGTGACGGCCCTGGGATCTGCCGCAATCGGCGCCCTGGCCGGGCTGCTGGCCCCATCCCCTCGGGAGTAACCGATCTGGCCTCGTCGACGGATCGACGGGAGAAGCTTCCTGTTGGTCTCTTCAGCCTTCCAGCACCTCCTGGATCTGATCCAGCGCCCAGTCCAGGTCTTCGCGGGAGATGACCAGGGGCGGGGCAAAGCGGAGGATGTGTTCGTGGGTGTCTTTCACCAGTATGCCCCGTTCCTTCAGGGCCTCAGCGAAACGCCGCGCCCCGCCGGCCTCAGGATGGAGCTCGATGCCGATGAGCAAACCCCGGCCGCGCACTTCTTTGATGTAGGGGCTGCGGATGGCCCGCAGGCGCTTCATCGCTTGCTCGCCCAGGGCCGCTGCCCGCTCCGGCAGGCCTTCCTCCACGATCACCCGTAACGCCTCCCGGGCCACCGCGGCGGCCAGCGGGTTGCCCCCGAAGGTGCTCCCATGATCGCCCGGCCGGAACACACCGAGGATCTCCCGTCGGGAGACCACCGCGGAGATCGGCAGCACGCCCCCGCCGAGGGCCTTGCCCAGGATCACCACATCGGGCTGCACGTCCTCCCACCACGAGGCCAGCAGTCTGCCGGTTCGCCCCAGGCCGGTCTGGATCTCATCGGCGATGAAGAGCACGTTGTGCCGGCGGCAGATCTCGGCGGCTCGGGCCAGATATCCGGACGGCGGCACTTGCACGCCCCCCTCGCCCTGGATCGGCTCCACCAGGAAGGCGACGGTGTTCGGGTTGATCGCCCGCTCCAGGGCTTCCGCATCCCCATACGGGATAATCACGAAGCCGGGGGTGTAAGGGCCGAAGTCTTCCCGATACTGGGGCACCGTGGAGAAGCTGATGATGGTGGTGGTCCGGCCGTGGAAATTCCCCTCGCACACGATGATCTCCGCACGATCTCGCGGGACGCCCTTTACCCGGTAGCCCCATTTGCGGGCCGTCTTGATGGCGGTCTCTACAGCCTCGGCCCCGGTGTTCATCGGCAAGGCCTTCTCATATCCCAGCAGCTCACACAGCTCCTTCAGGAAGGGGCCGAGCTGGTCGTTGCGGAAGGCCCGGGAGGTGAGGGTCACCCGCCCGGCCTGCTCGATCAGGGCTCGGATGATGCGGGGATGCCGGTGGCCATGGTTCAGGGCCGAATAGCCGCTCAGGCCGTCCAGATAGCGGCGCCCTTCCACGTCATATACCCATACCCCTTCCGCCCACGCGATGACCACGTCGATGGGTTGATAATTGGGGGCGCTGTAGGTGTCCTCCATCTCCATGTAATCCGCGGATCGAAGCAGGGTCGGCGTCGACATGATGGCCTCCTGGTGAAGTGGAAATCCTGCTGCGCACTACGGTGTGGTCCAGCGGTGAACCGAAGGCATGGGCGCCAGATCGCTCACCGGGACCCGCATGGCCTGGCTCAGCGCCTGCTGCACCAGCTCCTCCATCCTCACCCGGCCTTCGATCTCTCGAACGGTCCCCAGGGAGGGGCGGGTGATGACCCGGGGGGGCATCAAGAACTGACAGCAATCTTCCCCAGGCAGGATCGAGAGCTCATAGGTTCCGATGGCCCGCGCCCGATCGATGATCTCCACCTTATCCAGCCCGATGAGGGGCCGTAGGATCGGCATGGTGGCGGCGTCCTCGATCGCCGTCAGGCTTTCTAACGTTTGGGAGGCCACCTGTCCCAGGGAATCCCCGGTGACCAGGGCCAGCCCGCCTTCCTGTCGGGTGAGGGCTTCCGCCACCCGCACCATTAGCCGCCGGTAAAGGATCAGGCGATAGGGCGCGGGGGCGGCCAGGACAATGGCCCGCTGAGGCTCTCCGATGGGCACCACATACAGCCAGGATGGCATTCCATAAGGGCGCATCTGACGGACGATGGCCATCGCCTTCGCCTCCGAGGCCGCCCAATCCCCGAAGGGCCCGCTGTGGAAATGGATGGGGATCACCTCGCAACCCCGTTTCAGCATGAAGTGACCCGCCACGGGGGAGTCGATGCCGCCGGAGAGCAGCAGGCCCACCCGCCCGCTCACCCCCACCGGCAATCCCCCGGGGCCTCGATGGCGGGCGAAGTAAATGAGGGCAGTGTTGGTGGCGATTTCGATGTAGGCCACCCAGGCTGGCTCCTCGAGATCCACCCGCCAGCCCGTCTGGCGCTGGACCGCCGCGCCGATGTGTCGCTCGATCTCCTGGGAGGTCATGGGGAACGATTTATCCGCGCGGGAGGCTCGAACACAGAAAGAGGGCACAGGCTCGGAGGGGAGGTGGCGAAGGACGATCTCCGTAATGACGTGGAGGTCTTTCGCGGCAGGGATCGCCGGGGCGAAATAGGCAATCCCGAACACGGTGCGCAGGCGCTCGACCCAGATCGCCTCCGGGACCGGGCGCGGGAGCCGAACGAGGAGTCGTCCGGGCAGACGCTCCACCGAAGCGGGCCCGATATCCTGCAGGCGCTCCTTGATCCGCCGGGCCAGCATCCGCTCGAAGAAGCCCCGGTTATGACCTTTCAGTCCGATCTCTGCGTAATGCACCACCGCATACCGGCTGTCCATGGCGCCTTCCTCAGCGATTCCGGGTCCTCGGGTGCTCGCCCCCATCCATTGCGCGGGTTCCAATCGCCCTCATAGGGCGCTTCGCGCGAAACGTGGGCGAAGTCCGACGCAACGGCCGGCGCAGGCCGTCCCCTGGCCTCTCATGCCGATTGGAAATCGGCCTTTCTGGGTGCTGCGCGCCCCCGCCTCGGCCTCCGCCGACGGGAAAGACTTTTAGCTGGCGCAGGCCGACCATTGGCCGAAGGCCCACTTCCCCCCGCGGCGGGCTGCCCTCCCGAGCATCCCCGTAAAAGAAGGGGCGCCATCCGCGCCCCTTCTCCTGCATAGGCGAGATGGGCGAGGCAGGACTCGAACCTGCGACCCTCCGCTTGTAAGGCGGATGCTCTCACCCCTGAGCTACTCGCCCGTCTTCTCCACTGGCCGCATCGCCGGCTGGACGTTGAAGCGATTCATTGCTGCTTCCAGCCCCTCCTCAATAAACGTGCGGATGGCCTGCGCGGCCCGATGGAGCACTCCCTCCAGGATCTCCTCCTCATCCGGCCGGAAATCCTGCAGGACATAATCGGCCGGGTTCATATGGCCCGGAGGGCGCCCGATGCCGATGCGCAGGCGGGGGAAATCCATGGTCCCCAGCGCCTGGACGATGGATTTCATCCCGTTGTGGCCGCCCGGGCTGCCCCGGGGCCGCAGCCGGATTGCCCCGAGGGGGAGATCCATATCATCATACACGACCAGCAACCGGTTCAAAGGCACCCGGTAATACGAAACCAGGGGGCGCACGGAGCGCCCGCTCAGGTTCATGAATGTCTGGGGTTTGGCCAGGATCACCCGTTGTCCGGCCAGACGCCCCTCGGCGATGAGAGCTTGGTGCAGGATCCGCCGGAAAGCCATTTGATGGGCCTGGGCGAACACATCCACGACCCGGAAGCCCACATTATGGCGGTTGCGGGCATACTCGGGACCCGGGTTCCCCAACCCTACGATCAACACCGGGAATCCCTCTGGGACCTCTTCTCTCTCGTCTTCCCGGGATGCGGGCTCCGGCCGAAGCGCCTTCAGGATGCGATCCAAGCGCTCCAGCGTCTCTTCATAGTGCAAAGTCACGGAGACCTCTCCCTTTCACCGGATAGGTTGCAGGGGATGGAATCCTTCCCATTCGATTGGGACTTGTCGATTTCCGGCGGGCCCGGAGCGGGGACGCTGCCCATCGAGCGGGGGGAGCCGCCGAAGGCGGCCCCACCCCTCATTCATGGGCCCCAGAGTCCGGTGAGGGGCCTATTCCCCATCCTCCCGATTGCCTGTTTCTCACTGGGCGCGCACCAAGATGGGGGCTCCGCGCCACAGGGACTCCAGGTCGTAGTAGCGGCGCTGGGGGGGCGCGAAGATATGAACGATGATGTCCCCATAGTCCATCAACACCCACCCCGAGGCCGGATCCCCCTCTACCCGGGCCGGATCGACCCGGTCGCCCTGGGCGGTGGCCTCCGCGATGCCCTCCACAATCGCCTTTAGTTGTCGTTCCGAGGCTCCCGTGCAGATGATGAAGTAATCGGCGAACGTGGCACGGGCCCGGATATCCATCAACACCACATCCATCCCCTTTTTGTCGAGGATGGCGTCTACGATCCGATGCGCCAGATCCAGGGTGTTCAGGGATCCACCTCCTGGTTGGAGATTCGCCGGCATGGCGCCGGTTGGCGGGATCGGCAGGCTTCACTATCATTCTATCACGCAACCCAAACGGTTACCGCTTGGCCGGGAGGTCGCCATGGTCGAAACCGTTTCCCCGATGAGGGCTGAGGAAATCGTCGCCCTTTGCCGGCGATATACGATCTACGAATGGTCGGCCCAGGATGCCGTCGATCCTATCCCGGTGGTCCGGGCGAAGGGGGTTTATTTCTGGGACGCCCGGGGCCGTCGCTATCTGGATTTCAACTCTCAGCTAATGAATGTCAATATCGGCCACGGCGACGAACGGGTGATCCGGGCGATCCAGGAGCAGGCCGCCCGCCTGCCTTACGTGAACCCGTTCATGGCCACTGAGCCCCGCGCCCGCCTAGGCCAAATGTTGGCGGAGATCGCCCCGGGGGATCTTAAAAAGGTCTTCTTCACGCTGGGTGGGGCGGACGCCAATGAGAACGCGATCAAGATCGCGCGCCTCTACACCGGCCGCCACAAGATCATCGCCCGCTACCGGTCCTACCACGGCGCCACGGCCGGCGCCATCACCCTCACCGGGGATCCCCGACGCTGGCCGGCGGAGCCGGGCATCCCGGGGGTCATCCATGTGTTCGATCCCTATCGTTACCGCTGCCGCTGGTGCATGCGGGAGGAACGATGCACGCTGGACTGCCTGAACCATATCGAGGATGTGATCCAACTGGAAGGCCCCCATACGGTCGCCGCGGTGTTCATTGAGACCGTCACCGGGACCAACGGGATCATCATCCCGCCGGAGGGCTATCTGGAGGGCCTGCGGGAGATTTGCGATCGCTACGGCATCCTGCTCATCTGCGATGAGGTGATGAGCGGGTTCGGCCGCACCGGGGAATGGTTTGCCGTGAACCACTGGAACGTGGTCCCCGATCTGATGACGGTGGCCAAGGGGCTGACCTCCGGATATCTCCCCCTGGGCGCCGTCCTGATCTCGGAGCGGATCGCGGAGTTCTTCCGCGAGCGCCCCTTCCCGGGAGGCCTGACGTATAACTCGCATCCCCTTTGTCTGGCCGCGGCCATTGCCACCCTCCAGGTCTATCAGGAGGATCGCCTGATCGAGAACGCGCGGCGGATGGGGGAGATCTTGGCGCGGGAGCTGGCCCGCCTGAAGGAGCGCCATCCCAGCGTGGGGGATGTGCGGAGCATCGGCCTCTTCGGGGTGATCGAGCTGGTTCGGAACCGCGAGACCCGCGAGCCTCTGGTCCCCTTTAACGCTCGGCCTTCGGAGATGGGGATCATGAACCGCCTGCGGGAGTTCTTCCTCGAGAACGGCCTTTACACGTTCATCCGCTGGAATACGTTCTTCACCAATCCTCCGCTGTGCATTACGGAAGAGGAGCTCATGGAGGGCCTCGAGATCATCGATCGGGGGCTGGAGATCACGGATGATGCGGTGGTGGATTGAGGAGGCGGCAGAGCCCGCCAGGAGGCGCCATGTGCTGGCAGGGTGGACAACCTCAGGCGGTTATCCGGTGAACCTCGGAGGGGCGAGACCATGCGCGTGACGGTGTTCGGAAGTGGAGGGGTGGGTGGCTATTTTGGGGCGCTGCTGGCCCGCGCGGGCCACGCGGTCACCTTCATCGCCCGGGGTTCCCATCTGGAGGCCATGCGCACTCGGGGGCTCCAAGTGAACAGCATCCATGGGGATTTCCATCTCCACCCGGTGCGAGCTACGGATCGGCTGGAGGAAGCGCCGCCGGCGGATCTGGTCCTATACGCGGTGAAGACCTACCACATCCCAGAGACGGTGGCGGCCCTCCCGCGACTGCTGGGGCCGGAAGGGGTGGTGCTGACCACCCAGAACGGCATCGAGGCACCCGATCAGGTGGCCGCCGTGGTGGGGGCAGAACGGACGCTGGCTGGGGCCGTCTGGGTGGTCTCCCAGATCGAGGCCCCGGGTGTGATCCGGCAGGAGAGCGCCTTTCGTCGGATCGTGGTCGGGGAGCTCAACGGCCGGCTCACCCCGCGGGCCCAGGCCATCGCCCGCGCCTTCGCGGAGGCCGGCGCTGAAGGGGAAGCGACGGCGGAGATCCGGAAGGTGCTGTGGACCAAGTTTCTGTTCATCGCTTCCATTGGTGGGGTGGGGAGCGTCGTGCGCCTCCCGGTGGGGGCCTGGCGGGCGGTTCCGGAAACCCGGGCGTTGCTGGAGCAGGCCATGCGCGAGATCGAGGCGGTGGCCCGGGCGGAGGGCGTGATCCTGGACCCGGATGTGGTGCCCCAGACAATGGCCTTCATCGATAACCTGGCCCCTGGCGCGACCGCCTCAATGCAGCGGGATGTGGAAGCGGGCCGCCCGCTGGAGATCGAGGCCATGAGCGGAGCGGTCGTCCGCCTCGGCCAGCGCCGCGGGGTTCCCACGCCGGCCCACGCCTTCATTTATGCGGCCCTGAAGCCTGTCCACCTGCAGGCGTTGCAGAGGGCCGGGGTCACGTAGTCACCCCTCGTGGGCCGGGTCGGGCGGCTACCGGAATCCGTGCGGCCTGAGTTAAAATGCCCAGAAATCCTGGAGGTGAAGGGAAAATGCCGCCAGCCCCCTCGGAGCGCATGCGACGTCTGAAGCCTTACCCCTTCGCCGCCTTAGAGCGGCGAATCGCGGAGCTGCAGACCCAGGGCCGTGATATCATCCGCCTGGACATCGGCAGCCCGGATATGGCTCCCCCGTCCTTCATCCTGGACGCGCTCGAAAGAAGCGCGCGGGACCCCCGCGCCCACGGCTACGCCGGCTACCGAGGGATCCCGGTGTTGCGCCAGGCGGTAGCCCGCTTCTACGCCCGCCGCTTCGGGGTCGAGCTCGACCCCGACCGCGAGGTCCTGATCCTCATCGGCTCCAAAGAGGGGATCTTCAACCTCAGCCTGGCCTACCTGAGCCTGGGGGACATCGCTCTGGTTCCCTCCCCGGGGTATCCCACTTACACGGATGGCGCCCTGGCGGCTGGGGCCGATGTCTTCTACATGCCATTGCGGCAGGAGCGGGGCTGGTTCCCGGATTTCTCAGAGATCCCCCCCGAGGTCCTGGCCCGGGCGAAGGTCCTCTGGCTGAACTATCCCAACAACCCTACCGCGGCCTGTCCTACCCTCGAGTTCCTGACGGAGGCGGTGGCTTTCGCCCGCCGGCACAATCTGCTCCTGGCCTACGACAACCCGTACGCCGACGTCGCCTTCGATGGCTACCGGGCTCCCAGTGTGCTCAGCATCCCGGGGGCGAAAGAGGTGGCCGTGGAGTTCTATTCCCTTTCGAAATCCCACAATATGGCCGGCTGGCGCGTGGGAATGCTGGTAGGAAACGCGGAGGTGGTGGGCACGGTGGCCCAGCTCAAGAGCAACATCGACTCGGGCCACTTCCGGCCCATTCAGGAGGCGGCAGCCATTGCGCTCACCCATGACGACGAGTGGATGGCCGAGCGCAATGCGGAATACGCCCGGCGGCGGGACGTGGTGGTGGACGGCCTGAACGCCGCCGGCTTGACGGCGGAGCGGCCCCGTGCCACGATTTATGTATGGGCGCGCCTTCCATCGGGATGGCGCAGCGCCGATTACGCTGCCCGCCTCCTGGAGGAGACCGGGGTCTCGGTGGCCCCCGGGGCGATGTTCGGCGAGGCTGGCGAAGGCTATATCCGGATCTCCCTCGTCCAGCCCGTCCCCCGCCTCGAGGAGGCGGTGCATCGCATCCAGGCCTTCCACGCTTCCCTGAGGTGAGGCGCGATGAGCCACGTGCCCTATCTGATCGCCGCCGCGATCTTCGAGGCCCTGGTCTTCGGCTGGGCCGTCTGGACGGCGTATCAGGAAAGCCGCCCGCGATCGCGATAAGGAAGGGGATAGTCGGCGGGCCGCTCTGCCGCCCGCTGGCTTTCCTGCAAGCGCCTCGGGAGCCCGGGGAGGGTCGGGAAAGGGGAGAGAACCCCTTTCGGCCTCCCGGATGGGGAGCTGGAGGGCGCAGATTCGATTTCCAGGAAACCGCGGGACGGAGGTGTGCGATCGGGCGCGGAACGCAGGAAACAGTGGCTCCCGTGGATCGAGCGGTGCTGGTGGGCACTGAGATCTACGGCAAGCCGGGGCTGCTGCCGGTGGAGGATTCCCTGGATGAGCTCGCGCAGCTGGCCCGCACCGCGGGGGTGGAGGTGGTCGGCCGCGCGGTGCAACGGCTCCGCCGTATCCATCCGGCCACCTACATCGGGCCCGGGAAGGTCGAGGAGATCAAAGCCCTGGTGCGGGCCATGCACGCCAATATGGTCATCTTCGACGACGAGCTTTCCCCTTCTCAGCAGCGCAACCTGGAAAACGCCTTCGGCGACGAGGTCCGCGTGCTGGACCGCACAGCCCTGATCCTTGATATCTTTGCCCAGCACGCCCACACCCGCGAGGGAGCCCTCCAGGTAGAGTTGGCCCAGTATGAGTATCGCCTCCCCCGACTGACCCGCCGCTGGCAGAACCTTGCCCAGCAAGCAGGGGGTTCCTTCGGCCGGGGCGGGATCAGCGGGGTGGGCCTGCGAGGGCCCGGTGAGAAGCAGCTGGAGATCGACCGCCGGCGGATCAAGGATCGCATCGCCCATCTCAAGAAGGAACTGGAGGAGGTGCGGGCCCATCGCCAGCGCTACCGGGAGCGCCGGCGCCGGGCCCAGGCCCCCGTGGTCGCCTTGGTCGGTTATACCAACGCCGGCAAATCCACCCTGCTGAACGCGGTGTCCGGGGCGGATGTCCTGGTAGCCGACCAGCTGTTTGCCACCCTGGATCCCACCACCCGCCGGGTGAAGCTCCCGGAGGGCGGGATCGCCCTCTTCACGGACACAGTGGGGTTCATCCAGAAGCTCCCCCACCCACTGGTGGCGGCCTTCCGGGCCACCCTAGAGGAGATCAACGAAGCCGATCTCATCCTCCACGTCCTGGATATCACCCATCCCAACGCCCTCCAGCAGGCCCGAGTGGTGATCCAGACCTTGCGGGAGATCGGGGTGCGGGACATCCCGATGATCACCGCTCTCAACAAGATCGATCGGCTCCCGGACCCAGAGGCGGTGCGGGCGCTGGCGGCGGAGCATCCGGATTTCGTGGCCATCTCGGCCGCTTACGGCATCGGCCTGGAGGACCTGTTGCGGAAGGTGGAGGCGATCCTCTACCAGAGCCTCACGCCGGTGCGGGTGCGGTTGCCCCTGAGCCGTGGGGATCTCATCGCCCTGCTCTACGAGCAGGGCGTGGTGGAATGGGAGGCCCATACGGACAGCGAGGTTACCCTCTTCGGGCGACTGCCCGGCCGGTTACTGGCCGTCTTCCGGCCTTACTTAGAACCTGGGGAGGCGGAGGCAACGCCCCGCTACTCGATGTCATGGAACCGGTAGGGGCGGGCCCTGAGGGCTTCTTCTCTCTTGCGGGTCGCACGATGGGTTACCCGGTGGGCTTCTCGAGATGTCGACGCTGAATCGTTGGATTGAGCACACGGCGGAATTCCTGGCTCGCTATAAGGGCCTGCCTGTTGTGATCGGGGTGGGCCTGATCTTTCTCGACTTCCTTTTGCTGCTCCTCCATCGGCTTGCCCCCGGCCTCCCCGTCCTCGACACCCTGGCGACGCTCCATTGTTTTCTTTATCTGGGCTTGGTCACCGCCCTCCTGGGTGGGCTCATCGCGGAAGTCCTCTGAGCGGCGAGTGAATGGCGGAGCGTTCTTCCCCGCATCGTCCCCTGGTGGCCATCGTGGGGCCGACAGCTGTCGGCAAGAGCGAGGTGGCTCTGGAGCTCGCGGAGCGCTTCCAGGGGGAAATCGTCTCCGCGGACTCTCGCCAGATCTACCGGGGGATGGACATCGGGACGGCGAAGCCGACGCTGGAGGAACGCGCCCGCGTCCCCCATCACCTCATCGATGTGACGGATCCAGACCGCCCGCTGACCCTGGCTGAATATCAGCGCATGGCTTATGAGGCCATCGAGGGGATCCACCGTCGGGGACGGCTGCCCTTCCTAGTTGGGGGAACCGGCCTTTACGTATGGGCAGTGGTGGAAGGATGGCAGATCCCGCCCGCCGCGCCGGACCCCGAGCTGCGCCGTGCCCTGGAGGAGCGGGCGCGGCGGGAAGGGCCGCAGGCCCTTTATGAGGAGCTGCGGCGCCTGGATCCCGAGGCCGCCTCCTTCATCGATCCGCGCAACGTCCGTCGGGTGATCCGCGCCCTGGAGGTCTGCTATCAGACGGGGAGGCCCTTTTCCGCCCAGCGGCGGAAGAACCCGCCCCCCTATCGGACACTCCTCATTGGCCTGACCCGTCCCCGGGCGGAGCTCTATCGGCGGATCGATGAACGGGTGGATCGGATGATCGCCCAGGGGCTGGTGGAAGAGGTGCGCCGGCTGGCGGAGCGCTATCCGTGGGATCTCCCGGCGATGACGGGGTTAGGGTATCGACAGATCGGGGCCTATCTGCGCGGCGAGATCTCCCTGGAGGAGGCGATCCGGCAGATCCAATCCGCCACCCGAGATTTCGTGCACCACCAGTATAATTGGTTCCGCCTGAACGACCCGCGCATCCGCTGGTTCGATCTGAGCCGGGAGGGTGTGGAAGCCATCGCCGCGTGGCTGGAGGAGCAGCTCCGGTAGAACATGGCTTGCGCCGCCGCGCCCTCCCTGGGCTTACCCCATCTCCATCCCCACAATTTGAAGGAACATTTCCTCCAGCGAGGGGCGCTGGGGGATCATTGCCTCCAGGTCCCATCCCTGGCCCACGATCCAACGGGCCAGGTCGGCCGGGCGACGGCCGGGCGCCAGCCGCAGGGTCAGGCGGTTATCGACCCGGGCCAGCACGTCCCCCCAGGTTTGCAGCTCCGCCTCCAGGCCCGGGGGGATCTGGCTCAGCTGAAGGACCAGCGTGTCGGCCTCTCCCCCCCGCAGATCCATCGTCTCCACCACCCTCCCGGCCTTAATGAACGCGACGCGATCGCAAACCCGTTCCACTTCGCTCAGCAAGTGGGAGTTCAGGAAGATGGTGACCCCCCGGGCTTTCTGCTCCTGGAGGAAATCCCGCACCAGGATCCGCCCGGCGGGGTCCAGGCCTGAGGTCGGCTCATCCAGGAAGACCAGGCGGGGCTCGTGCAGGAAGGCCTGGGCCAGCCCCAGGCGCTGCCGCATGCCCTTGGAGAATGTGCGAAAGGGGCGTCGCGCTTCCGTGGCCAGGCCGACATGTTCCAACAAATCCGGGATCCGGCGCCGCAGGCGATGGGGGTCCACGCCGGCGAGGCGGCCATGGAACCATAAGATCTCCTCCGCGGTGAGCCAGTCGGGGAAGGCAAAGCCCTCGGGCAGAAAGCCGATGGCCCGACGGGCATGGCGGTCGCCCAGGGGTCGCCCCAGCACCCATCCGGTCCCGGCGGTAGGGCGGATCAGGCCGAGGAGCATCTTGAGGGCGGTGGTCTTGCCGGCCCCGTTGGGGCCGAGGAAGCCAAAGGTTTCCCCCTCCGCGACCCGCAGCGTGAGGTCCGCCACCGCCACCCGATCCCCGAATACCTTCCGCAGGCCATCGGTCTCAATGATCCAAGGGTCCTTCATCCCTATCTCCTGACGGGGCCATGGCTCGCAGTGATCCCACCTGCGCCCAAAGATCTTCCCCAGGGTAGGGATCGGTGGCCGCGGTCTTTCATCGGATCGAGCGGGCCCAGGCGATCAGCCGGCCGGTCTCCGCGCCCGGCCCGCCGATCAGGTAAAGGAAGGCCTCGTCGTGCCAGAGCAGGAAGCGGATCGGCAGGGCCTCCCCGTCCGGTGTATGGGCCGCCTGGGGGAAGGTGAACAGCGTCGCCTCTCGCCCGTCGATGGAGATGGATTCCACCTCGATGGTCATCCCAGGGGCCATGGGGACGGGCAGCAGCAGCGTCGTCTGCCAGTCCACGGTCCGGGCCAGTCGCCGCGCCTCCTCTGCGGGCATCCCCATCAGCCGCAGGGCAGCCTCCGCCAGCGGCCGGATGTCCCCTTCTGGCTTCATCGTGTAAGCGGGCAATGGGGCTTGGGCCCAGCCATAGGGGATGCCTTCCGCCTCAAAGGTGGCCAGCAGAATCGGGCCCACCGTCATCGTCAGGACCGTCCCGTGAAGCGTCTCGGGGACAATCACGTCATCTGCCCCCGCCCCATGCAGGGCTTCCCGCAGGTGGTGCACATCGACGGTCCAGCGAACGGAGGCCGCTGGCATCACCTGCAGGGCGAGGAACTCCCGCACGCCCGCTGGGGAGCGTGCAGGGAAACCCAGGAGCGCCTCGGCTTCAGCGAGGCGCTGGACCGTCCGAGGCTCCGCGGGTTCGAAGGCCAGATCGCCGCCAAGGATCCCTGAGAGGGTTTCCCTGGTCGTGGCGGGCATGGAGAACGTATACGGGATGACGAGGAGGCGGCGGAAGCGGAAGCCCTGGAGGAAATCGTGGGCGGCTGCCCGCAGGACAGGGGAGAAAGCGAACGCCAGGGCCGCCATGCCCAACAGGAGCAGCCCTGCCATCTTCATGCGCTGGTGCATGATATCCTCCTCGTTCGCGGGTGGGGTGGGGCTTTGCCGTCCCCTGTCCATCTGATCTGATCTTACCGCGTCCGCGCGAGGGCGACCAGACGGCCGCATGTCCTTTTCCCATCTCACAATGGAGGGATCCGTCGGCCCGGTCCTCGCCTATAATTGGGAATAACCGCCCGGCGGCCCACCGGCGCAGCGAGTTCCATTCAAAGGGAATTTAGAGAACGACGGAGCGTGCCCACTTCACTGCGGGAGAGAGGCGGATGCGGCACTTCCTAATGCGCTGGATCCTGAACACCATTGCCCTATGGGTGGTCTCCCGGATCTATCCCGGGGTTTCCTTCCGGGCCGGTTCCGGGCTGACGGATTTCCTGCTGGCCGGCCTGGTACTCGGGCTGGCCAACGCCTTGATCCGTCCTATCCTCCTATTCATCACGCTGCCCTTCAACCTGCTCACCCTGGGGCTCTTCACCTTCGTTGTGAACGCGGTCATCCTGTATCTCGTGGCTGCGCTCACCCCTCTGGAGGTACACGGGTTCCTCGCCGCCCTGATCGGCGCGGTGCTGCTTTCGATCGTCAGCTTCGGGTTGAGCCTGCTGGTCCGGGAGAACGGATAGGGGTCCGGCCATTCGGCTTCCTTCTCAAATGGGCGCGATGGCTCCGATGGTGTTGCCGCTGGGGATGTGAAGATCGGGGAAATCCTCGGGGGCCACATCGCTGGCGATGATGCAGTTGCGGCCCACACGGACGTGGGGGGGGATGATGGCGTTCTTGCCCACCAGGGTCAGCCCCGATGAGAGATCCCCCAGCCGGTTGGGGCTGTAGTCCATCCCGTAGCCCAGATGTGCCTCTGCCCCCACGACCACGTTTTTGTCCACGATGCAGCGATCCACCACTGCCCCTGGCTCAATGATGGAGTCGGTCATCACCACCGAGTAGCGAACCACGGCGCCGCGCTTCACTCGGACGCCCGGCGAGAGCACGCTGTATTCCACAGTCCCTTCGATGATACAGCCGTCGGAGATCAGGCTGTGGGCGACGTGGGCGCCGGTGCGGATGTTGACCGGCGGCCTCTCCTCGCTGCGGGTGTGGATGATCCATTCCCGATCATGGAGATCCAGGGGCGGGTTGTCGGCCAGCAAATCCATGTGGGCCTCCCAATAGGCCTGCACTGTCCCTACATCGACCCAGTAGCCGCTGAACCGGTAAGCGTAGACCCGATAGGCCTCAATCATGCGGGGGATTACATCTTTCCCGAAGTCGTGGCTGCTGTTCGGATCCCGCGCGTCTTCGATGAGGACCTCGCGCAACACCTCGGGGCGGAACACATAGATCCCCATGGAGGCCAAGGTCCCCCGGGGGCGGATTGGCTTCTCCTCGAAGCGGATCACCCGGCCTTCCTCATCGGTCTCTAAGATGCCGAACCGTGAGGCCTCCTCAGGAGCCACCGGAAGGGCGGCGATGGTCAGGTCGGCGTTTTTCTCGGTGTGCAGATGGATCATAGAGGTGTAGTTCATCTTGTAAACGTGGTCGCCGGCCAGGATCAGCACGTGGGTGGGCCGGTGGTGCTCGATGAAGTCCAGGTTCTGGTAGATCGCGTCCGCTGTCCCCTGATACCAATCGGAGTCCGCCCGCCCTAGGTAGGGGGTGAGGATCCAGACCCCCCGGTGGAAGCCGTTGAGATCCCACGGAGCGCCGCTGCCGATATGCTCATGGAGGGAGCGGGGCCGGAACTGGGTGCATACGCCGACGAGGTAGATCCCGGAGTTGACGCAGTTGGAGAGGGTGAAATCGATGATCCGGTATTTCCCCGCGAAAGGGACCGCAGGCTTGGCCCGCTTCTGGGTGAGGATGCTCAGGCGAGTGCCCTTGCCACCCGCCAAGATCATCGCGACTGTGCGCATAAAATCGCTTGTCCACCGTCAAAGTTCTGTGAGGCTGAAGTTGCGGGACAGGCGGCGAAACGACCCGCTCCGCAACCCAACCCGCGTGCCAGTCTGTTCCGCATAGCCCTCCACTATGGATTATGCCATGCGAGTGCCCGCCGGTAAAGATCCTCATAAGCCCGGGCAGAGGCGGTCCATGAGAAATCCTGGGCCATGGCCCGGCGCTGGACCGCCCGCCAAGCGGCAGGATCCCGGTAGAGGGTCAGGGCGCGATCGACGGCGGCCAGGAAGGCTTCCCCAGCGAATGGGGCGAACACGAAACCTGTCCCATCCGCCTGGCTCACATCCCGCACGGTATCCGCCAGCCCGCCGACCGCGTGGACCAGAGGGAGGGCGCCATAGCGCATGGCGATCATCTGGCCCAGGCCACAGGGCTCGAATTTCGAGGGCATGAGGAACACATCGGCCCCGCCGTAAAGCAACCGGGAGAGGTTTTCATCGAAGGCGATCCGCACCCCCGCCTGGCCCGGGAAACGGGAAGGCCATTCGGCAAAGGCCGCCTCATACTCCGGCATTCCGTTCCCCAGAAGGGCGAGCTGGATGCCCCGGGCGAACAGGGCGTCCGCGGTCTCCAGCAACAGCTCTACCCCTTTTTGCTCGATCAGTCGGGCGATGAAGGCGAAGAGCGGGATCTCCTCTTGCACGGGCAGGCCAAAGGCCTGCTGGGCGGCCCGCTTGTTCTCTGCCCGCCGTTCCAGGCTCTCAGCGTCAAAGCGAGCGGCCAGGGCGGGATCCGAGCGGGGATCCCAGGCTTCGGGATCGAGGCCGTTGAGGACGCCGAAGAGCCGATCGGCCCGGCGCTGGAGCAGCGGCTCGAGGCCGAAGCCGAACTCTGGGGTTAGGATCTCCTGGGCGTAGCGGGGGCTCACCGTGTTCACCACATCGGCGTGGGCGATCCCACGGGCGAGCCAATTGATATGGCCGGGCGGCTCGACCTCCAGCCGGTCCACATGCTCATGGATCCCTCCGAAGGCCAGCAGGGCGTCGCCAGTGATCCCCTGATAGGACATGTTGTGGATGGTGAAGACCGTGGCGATCGGCCGGTAGAAACGGTCCCGCCGGCCAGTGGTGGCCAACCAAAGGAAGAGGAATCCGGTGTGCCAGTCATTGCCATGGAGGATCTCCGGCCGCTCGTTCATGTGGCGCATGAGGGCCAGGACCGCCTGACAGAAGAAAATGAACCGCTGAGGGTCATCGGGATAGCCGTAGACCTCATCGCGGCCAAAGTAATGTTCCTCCCAGATCAAATAGGTGGGAACGCCGGTGGCCTCGCTGATTTCAACCTCCACAAAGCGGACTTCGCCGGTTAAGCCCACGGGGACCGGGAGAGGAGGGCGGAGGGGGCGCAGGTTATAAGCGGAGCCGTTGATCCTGCGATAACGAGGGAGGATCACCCGCACATCGTGGCCCAGGGCCCGCAATGCCCGGGGGAGCCCATAGGCCACATCCGCCAGCCCGCCCACTTTCACGAAAGGCGCCGCTTCCGCTACCGCATAGAGGATCCGCATTGGGAAGACCTCCGCGCAGATTGCGTCGGGTTCCAGGGAATGCGAGCGGGCCTCTGGTGGCTTGCGACCTGTGAACACGGTGCCTCCCCCACCACCAGGAAGCCAGCTGCGCATTTCCTATCTTAACCCAATCCGGATCGCCGGAAATGAGGAGTTCCGTGGGGATCCGGGGCGGGGATGTGAGATCCAGGCACGGTGGCCATGAAAATTTAGGAGCCCGGGGTGAACCATCAAACCGCCTCCGGGCTCCTGATCCAAAGAACCCACCGCACGAGCGTCTGCCGCGCCCGTGTCTCCTCTCGTGCTTATACGCCATGATCCGATGATCCCTCCGGCCTCGAGGAGCGAGCTGGAGCCGTCCCCCCTGGACGGAGCGATCCCTCAGCTCTCCGGCGGGGGCTTGTGGGAGCCGTTGTTCTCGCCCGTCGAGGGAGCCTGCCGGCGCTGTCGCAGTTCCTCCATCCGCTTGGGGATCTCCCGGGGCGGGACCGGGGCCAGCCAGCAGGCATCGGCTTCTACCTCCTGGCTCAGCCGGCGGATCGCGCCATCCATATAATAGACAGCGATGGCCACGACGATGTCCCGGGTCTCGGGATCCGACTTGATCCGCCGACAGAGCTCGAAGGGATCGCCATCCGGGAGGGCGTCGCCGATCAGCACGGCGTCGGGACGGCCCTCCCGGATCCTCTCCAGCGCCTCAGCCATCGTTGTGGCCTCCACGATCTCTACACCGAGCTTCCCCAGGCCGATCCGATAGAGCATTCGCATATCGTTGTTTTCTTCTACGATCAGGAGTCTCATCGCTCACCTAATGAACAGGAAATCGGGATAGGGGGTGATCTCCTGCGAGGACCGATGCTCGATCCAGCGGGCCGCCGCCGCCGCGAAATCCGTCAGGTCCTTCGCCTGCACCTGGAGGAGCCACTGCCGCTCCTCTTCGGTGAGATCATAACGGGCCAGGACCTCCGCCCGGCGGGCGCTCAGCAGGTCCTGCCGGATCCGCTCATCGATCAGGGCCCAGCCCACCAGTTCATCGATCGCCGCCGCCGACATAGCTGTTGATCCGGATTCCAAGGGCTGGAATCTCAAAGGATTAAGTGGGATTGCCGCCATCCATCGGCGGGTTGGCCAGCTGGAAGACCACCCCGACCAGCCAGACGGCGAGCAGGGCCAGGCGGAGCGCATGAGGATGGGCCATCAGCCAGATCGCCAGCGCGAGCCCATGGGTCTTCATGGCGCTTCCTCCTCTAGGGTTCTGGCTCCATCTTACGGGGGACCTCTCACGGAATTCTCACGGGGAAGGCTAAGAAGGCTAAGGATTTCTAACAGAGGGGGAGGATCGGGGAGGAGGAGCCCGCGCCGGCGGGCGGGGGTGGCGGGGCGATGGCCGATGGGCCGATTCCACGGAATCCAATGCCATCCCCTCCGGCCCACGGTGAGGGAAGGTCCTCCCCGGGCGGGCGTCGGGATCCGCCCGGGTCCTCCTGGGAATGGGTTACATCCAAATCCGGCTCCCTCAGCGGGAACGGTCCTGGGTGCGGAGGATCGATTCGTAGAGGGCACGGGCCTCCGGGGAGGGACGCAGGCCGAGATCCCGCTCCAGCCGGACGGCATACTGCCGGTAGAAGGCCAGGGCCGCGGCGGGCTGATCCATCACCAGGTAGCACCGCAGGACCCCGAGGCAGGCCGCCTCCAGATAGGGGTCGGCGGTGAGGGCCTGCTGGAACCAGGCCAGAGCGGCCTGGGGCTCCCCGCCCTTCAGGGTCCCTTCCGCCAGGGCAAGCAGGGCCTCGAGGTAGCGGATCCTGGGATCCCCTGTTGCTATGGTTGGAGAGGCGTTAGCAACAATGAGTATAACGGGAAAGCGGGTTTCGAGCAAGAGCCGCCCCGGCGATGGTTTGGGAGGAACGGGCTCTCCTCATTTCGCGGCCTGAAGGGCTAGGTGGGTTGCGAGGGGTGCGCCCGACTTAACGTCCCACACAGGCGCGGACGTGGTTGCTTTCGGCCTCGTTGCCAGCCTTGTCGTAGGCTTTCACCCAGAACTCATGGCAGCCCAGCAGCCGATCCCGCTCCACCTGTCGGAAGTACCACTTGGCGTTGAAGGGCGGCACATCTCGCACCGTGAAGGGCTGGCCGTCGACGTAGAACTCCACCCAATCCATGGCGTAGTTATCCGAGACCTCGGTGTTCACGCTGATCCACTCATCGGAGAGCTGGTAACGCTCGCCCTCCCGTGGGTACACAATCCGAACTGATGGCGGCGTGTGATCCACGGTTACGGGCACCGTGGCGGTGTGCATGCTGCCGTCGTGGCGGGCCACCGTGAGCTGGAGGGTATAGAGACCATCGGCGAATCCGGTGGTGTCCCAGTTCTCCAGCAATCCGTTATCCACGGGGTTCCCATGATCAGGACCAATGGGGATCCAGGCGGTGGGGTTGAGGCCGGCGCCCACCGCCACCCGATAGAAGGCCACGTCCCCCCGCGCATTCCCGATGATGGGGACAATCCCCCGCACATAGGCGTAGGGGGCGGGGTTCAGGATCGCCACATCGCCGACGGGTTGGGCGAACTGGGTGTCATATTCCGTGGGCGGCTGGGGGATGCCCGCTTCCCGAGCCCAGCCCAAGGCCTCCGGTGGGACCACCAGGAAGACCTTCTCCTCGATTTTATCTGGCGGCGTGCTGGCGGTGGCCAGCTTGCCCGTCTCGCGATTGATGAGGAACGCCTGGTGGAGGTCGCAGACCTCATGGGGCTCGGTGCCGGGGATGAATAGCTCCCGCACCGTCGGGCAGTAAGGGCCGGGGAGCTTCCCCGAGACCGCGCAGATAGTCTCTTCGATCAAGCCGGGAGGCCGCTGGAAGGGCTCCACCGGGAGGCCCTGGTGGGCGTATTCCATCACATCATGCCAGATAGGGGCTGCCCCGGCGATCCCCGACACGTTTTGCATTGGGCGGTTGTCGGTGTTCCCCACCCAAACCCCCACGACCAGTTGCGGCGTGTAGCCGACGGTCCAGTTATCCCGGAAATCGTTTGTCGTCCCGGTCTTCACGGCGGCGGGCCGGGAGAGCTCCAGCACGTTCCCCCGCCCGAAGGCTTCCCAACGCGCGGTGTTGTCCGAGAGGATGCTGGTGATCAGATACGCCACCCGTGGATCCAGGACGGCCTGCACCTCCGGCTGGCGGTATTCCCAGAGGACCTTCCCATCCGGTGTTTCCACCCGGAGCACGGGGACCGGATCCAGCTCGCGATAGCCGGGCCGACGGCGCTCTTCCGGAACCGGCGCTCCGGCCATGAAGCCGTTGTTGGCGAAGACGCTGAAAGCGTAGACCATATCGATCAGACGGACCTCGCCGCCGCCCAGGGTAAGGGCCAGGCCGTAGTAGTCCAGGCCTTTATCCAGGGTGGTGATGCCCATGCGGTGGGCGAGGCGGATCACATTGGCGATCCCGGCCATCTGCAGGGCCTCCACGGCCGGGATGTTATAGCTGCGGGCCAGGGCCAGCCGCATCCGCTGTGGGCCGTGGAAGCGGCGATCGTAATTCTCCGGGGCATAGGGCGGCATCTCCGGCCCCTGGTCGAAGGTCTTGGGAACATCCCAGAACAAGTGGGAGGCTGGGACGCCCTGGCTGAGCAAGGTGGCATAGGTAAAGGGTTTGAAAGCGGAACCCGGCTGCCGCAGCCCGTCGACCGCCACATTGAAACGGCCATCGATGGATTCATCCCAGTAATTCACGCTTCCCACCATTGCCAAGATCTCGCCGGTCTTCGGGCGGATGGCCACCAGGGCGCCGTTGGTCACGTTCCGGTTCTCGGCCTTCAGCTTTTCCACATGGCGGCGGACGGCCTCCTCCGCGTATTGCTGGAGGTCCCAGTCCAGGGTGGTGTAGACCCGGAGCCCGCCACGGTTCACCAGGTCCGGCCCGAAGCGCTCCTCCAGCCAGCGGCGGACGTAGAGCGAGAAGTGGGGGGCCTTGATATCAAAGCGCTCGGCGGGTTTCCGCCGGATTGGGATGGGTTGCGCTTTGGCGGCCGCGGCTTCCTCCGGCGAGATGTAGCCTTCTTTTACCATGGCATCCAGCACCAGCTCCTGCCGCCGCTTGGCCTCCTGGGGAGCATCGATGGGGTTCAGGCTGGGGAACTGGGGGATGGCGGCCAGCATCGCCGACTCCGCCAGGTTCAGCTCCCACACGTGCTTCCCGAAGTAGATCTGAGCCGCCGCCTCCACGCCGTAGGCCAGGTTCCCGTAGAAGTTCGTGTTGAGATAGAATTCCAGGATCTGATCCTTCGAGTAGCGTCGGGAGAGCTCCAGGGCGAGGAGGATCTCCTTGATCTTGCGAACATAGGAGCGCTGATAGCGCTCTTGAGGATCGATGAGGGTATTTTTGACCAGCTGCTGGGTGATGGAAGAGCCCCCCTGAACAACCTCACCGCCCGTGTGCAGGTTGATCCACAAGGCCCGCAGCAGGCCCCTCGGGTTGATCCCTGGGTTCTCATAGAACGAGCGATCCTCAATAGCAATAGTGGCCTGGCGCAGGGAGAGCGGGATCTGGTCCAGGGGGACCCACGTCCGATCGCCCCATGTGGGGTCGATCACCTCGTAGAGCAGGACGCGGCCGGTGCGGTCGTATATTTTAGTGGTTTCGAATGCTCTGGCGCTGGCCTCGATGCGGGAGGGATCGAGATCCCGGACCAGGCTCGTATACAGGGCAGCAGCCCCGGCCACGCCCGCCGCGGTCAGCACGCCGAAGACGGTTACGAGAAAGATCGCACCCGTCAGCATTAGGCGGACCCAGGCGCTGAGCCCCCGGCGGCGGCGAGCCCGCCGCATCCGCCGCCGCTCCAGCAACCATCCCAGCTCGCTATTTCGAAGGGTCATTTTTTCTCGCCGCTCCGGACGAAGGGAGTCCACCATCTTCCAACGGCCGTTCCCGGGTCGACCATCCGGCCTCGGGCTAGCCTTCCCTATCTATTCTCATTCTAACTCGAGCCGGTCGCGAATGGGGTGTACGGGGAGCCTGCTTGGGGGAGCTTGCTGGGCCGGGTGGGAAATAAAGAGAGTGGTGGAACGATCCGCGGAGCCGACCGCCCCACCACTCCCTGTTCTCGAGGGAGCATCGCTGCGGCCATGCGGCGGCTTAGCCGGAAGCTCGCACGGGCTCCGGTGCGTAAACTGGCGTGCACCAGTGGCGATACTTTGGCACCTTCCCGCGGACCACATCGAAGTACAGATCATGGAGCCGCCGCGTGATCGGCCCGATCTCCCCATTGCCCACCGGCCGCCGATCCACCGAGACCACCGGGACAAGCTGCACACCGGTGCCGCAGAGGAACATCTCATCGGCGTAGTAAAGTTCCGTGCGGTCGATATGTCGCTCCACCGTGGGAATCCCCAGCTCGTTGTGGGCGAGCTCGATGATGGTGCGCCGGGTGATTCCCTCTAGGATCTCATCAGTCACCGGGGGCGTGATCAGGGTTCCATTCCGAACGATGAACAGGTTCTCTGCGCTCCCCTCGGCCACGTGGCCATCCTCGGTGAGCACAATGGCCTCATCAAACCCGTTGAGCATCGCCTCGCTCTTAGCCAGGGCGGAGTTCACATAAGCGCCGGTGACCTTGGAGCGAGCGGGGATGGCATTGTCGTTGATCCGTCGCCATGAGGAGACCATCACGTGGGCCGCCTCGCCCTCAATGTAGTGGCCGAAGGGGGTGGTCCAGATGGTCAATTCCTCCTTCAGGTTATGTAGGCGGACCCCGATGACCTCGTCGGCTTTGTAGGCGATAGGGCGGATGTAGACATCCTCGCGGTATCCTTCTTTTTGAAGCAGCTCGACCGTGATGCGGGTGAGGTCATCGGGGTTGTAGGGCAAGCTCATCAGGAGCATTCGGGCGGAGGCAAGGAGGCGTTCGTAGTGCTCGCGGGGCCGGAAGATGAAGAGCTGCTGCTCCTCATCGTTCCAGTAGGCCCGTATCCCTTCAAAGACCCCCGTCCCATAATTAAAGGCATGGGTCCGCACACTGATCACGGCTTCCTCGATGGGCACGATGCGACCCTTGAAGAATGCATAGCGGCCGCTCATGGCCTTCCCCCTCCAAGAAAAGTATGGAAATGGGCGGGCCCTTCTCGGAAAGAGCACTGGAAGGCTTCTCCGCCCGCTGGGGCCCCAGGACGAGAGGGCGCTCCACCTGTCTCGATTATACCTTGCGGGGGCACCCCGCGCGGCCTGAGCAGCGTCGCTTCACCGCCCTCCGACCCGCACCGGGATGGGATCCACCTCCGGCATGGGCATCCGGCCCCAGGCGGCCCATGTCTCCCGGGCTTCGGCCACCACGAACAGGGAGCCAGTGACCAGGACCGGGCCGCCTTCCGCCAGTGCGTCCTCCAAGGCATGGGCCACTTCGCTGCGGATCCGCCCGGGAAGTCCCAGCGTCCTCGCCGCTTCCGCCAGGCGCTGGGGGGCCGCCGCCCGGGGATGGCGGGAGCGGGTGAGCCAGATCCCTGCGACCAGCGGTTGTAGGGGAGCCAGAATGGCCAGCGGATCTTTATCGGCGGAAATCCCGAAGACCAGTTGCCAGCGACGTCCTGGGAACACCTCGGCCACTGTCTCGGCCAGCCGCGTCGCGGAGGCATCGTTGTGGGCCCCATCCAGAACCAGCGGGGGCTCTTCCTGGAGGACCTCAAAGCGCCCTGGCCATTGCACCCGTTCCAGCCCCTCCCGGATCGCCTCATCGGGGATCGTCCATCCCTGCTCCCGCAGCTGGCCCACGGCGGCCACCGCGAGGGCCGCGTTCTCCCATTGATGGCGTCCCAGCAGCGGCAGGCGGATGGACCAGTGGGACCCATCAGGGGAATGGATTTCCCCCCGTTGTCCGGTCGGGGCGATCTCCTCCGGACCGTAACGCCAGCCCTCCAGGGTCCAGAGCGGAGCCCCGCGCTCCGCTGCTACCTGCCGCAGCACTGCCATCGCCTCTTCCGCCTGAGGGGCGGTCACGGCGGGGACCCCAGGCTTCAGGATGCCGGCCTTCTCGAATGCGATATGGGCCAGCGTCGGCCCCAGGATCTCGGTATGATCCATGCTGAGGGCGGTGATCAGACAGACAGCCGGGGAGACCACGTTTGTGGAATCCAGGCGTCCTCCCAGGCCGACCTCCACCACCGCGATCTCCACGCCGGCCTCAGCGAAGGCCAGGAACCCCATCGCCGTCAGGATGTCGAAGACCGTGAGGTCGGGATCGGCCTCGATGGCTGGACGGAGCTGCTCGAAGAGCTCCACCACAGTGGAAGTCGGGATCAGCTCCCCTCCCATGCGGATCCGCTCCCGCATGGTATGCAGATGGGGGGAAGTGTAAAGGCCCGTGCGGTATCCGGCTGCTCGGAGGATCGCCTCGGCCATCGCGGCGGTGGAGCCCTTCCCCTTGGTGCCGGCGATATGAATCACGGCATAGCGGCGGTGAGGATTCTCCAGTTTCTCCAGCAGACGTCGGATCGGCTCCAGCCGGAAGGCCTCCGGCGCACGAGGGCGGCGCGTCTCGAAGTTGGCCCGTCCGAACAGTTCCTGCAGGGTTGCGAGATAAGCGTCCTCTTCATGCATCGCTGCTCCCTCCTCTGGATATCCCTTGCTCCATCTTCGAGGGTTGAGGGAGGGGGTGGGTGGCCTTCCTCGGCCATCTCCTGCGAAAGCCTCCTATGGCCGGACCATGCCATGGCGTTTGCAGGGGAGAGCAGAAGCACTCTTCCCGCCATCTCCCGCCATTCTATCCCCATTTTTTGACCGGTTCCTTGTTTCCGCTACAATGAAAAGCAATCGCCCACGCCCCATGCTCGCCGCCCATGGACTTCTGTCCGGAAGGGGGTTCCGATGCGTGTGGTTTTTCCGTTTACGGCGATCGTCGATCAGGAGCGAATGAAACGCGCGCTGGTGCTCTGCGCCATCTACCCACAGATCGGCGGGGTGCTGATCCGCGGGGAACGGGGCACCGCCAAGTCCACGGCTGCCCGCGCCCTGGCGGCCCTTCTTCCCGAAATCGATGTGGTGGCCGATTGTCCTTTCGCCTGTGATCCCCATCAGCCAGCCACCTGGTGCACCCTCTGTCAGGAGCGGGCCGCCCGGGGCGAGAGCCTACCGGTGGCCCGGCGCAAGACCCGTTTCGTGGACTTGCCGGTGAGCGCCACGGAGGACCGCGTGGTGGGCACCCTGGACATCGAGCGGGCGATCCAGAAGGGGGAGCGCCGGTTTGAGCCAGGGGTCCTGGCGATGGCCAACCGGGGTCTCCTCTATGTAGATGAGGTCAATCTGCTCGACGATCATATTGTGGATGTGCTGCTGGACGCGGCGGCGATGGGGGTGAATGTGGTGGAGCGGGAGGGGATCTCCTTCCAGCACCCGGCTCGTTTCATCCTGGTGGGGACCATGAACCCTGAAGAAGGGGATCTGCGGCCGCAGTTGCTGGACCGTTTTGCCCTCTGCGTGAATGTGGAAGGGGTGCGGGATCCCGCCCAGCGGGCGGAGATCCTGCGGCGCAACCTGGCCTTCGAACAGGACCCGGAGGGGTTCCGCGCGGAGTGGGAGCCGTATGAGCGCCAGCTTTCGGAAGAGATCGCGGCGGCACGGGAGCGGCTCCCTCAGGTCATCCATACCCCGCGGGATCTCCTGCTGATCGCTGGGCTGGTGGCCAGCCTGGGGGTAGACGGCCATCGAGCGGATCTGGTGATCTTGAAGACGGCACGGGCCCATGCGGCCTTCAAGGGCCGGGATCAGATTACGGAGGAGGACATCCTGCTGGCGGCCGAGCTGGCGCTTCCACACCGGCTCAAGCGCCGGCCCTTCGACGAGGACGGCCATCTCACCCTGGAGCAGCTGGCCGAACGCATGGAGCAGGTTCGGCGCCAGATGGAAGGCAATGCCCCTTCCCAGCCGACCTCGGGTTCGGAGGGGGGGATCCCAAAAAAAGCCCAGCGCACCGACGGGGAGCTCCGTGATCAGAGCCATCCCGTCGGAGAGGAATCGGCACCGCTGCAGCGCCAGACCGTCACCCGGCAGGAAGGCGTGTGGTGGGAGGGAGGGAAGCAGGTCCCGATTGGGGAGACCTTCCGGGTGAAGCGCCTGGACACGCCGAAGGATCGGCGGGAGCGGCGGATCGGTGGTCGCCGGAGCGCCACCCGTTCCGCCCGCAAGCGGGGCCGTTACATCTGGGCGCGTCCCTCCCCGGGCCAGGCCGAGGATCTGGCCTTCGACGCCACCTTCCGGGCTGCCGCCCCCCATCAGATCGAACGGGACCGCTCTCAGACCACCCTGGCTATCCGGCCGGAGGATTATCATCGCAAGGTTCGGGTCCGCAAGGCCGCGAATTTGATCCTCTTCGTGGTGGACGCCTCGTGGAGCATGGCGGTGGCGGAACGGATGGAGGCCACCAAGGGGGCGATCCTCTCCCTGCTGACGGACGCCTATCAGCGGCGGGATCGGGTGGGGCTGATCGTCTTTCAGAAAGATCGGGCCCGGCTGGTGCTTCCCCCGACCTCCAGTGTGGACCTGGCCAAGAAGGCCCTGGAGGACATTCCGGTGGGGGGCAAGACGCCGCTGTCGGCAGGCCTATTGCTGGCGTATGAGGTGCTTTGTCGGGAGATGCTCCTGCGCCCCGAGGTGCGCCCATTGATGATCCTGCTCACGGACGGAGCAGGCAACGTTTCCATGAGCGAGCTGCCGCCCCAGGAGGAAGCCCACCGGATCGCCGACCGCTTTCGGGAGCGGGGGATCCCGTGCGTGGTGATCAACATGGAGCATGCGGCCTTCGATCAGGGCCTGGCCCAGGCGCTGGCCGATCATCTGGGCGCCCCCTGCTATACGCTCCAGGAGCTGAAAGCGGAATCCCTTTACTCCACGGTCCGGTCGGCGTTGCGGTAAAGGCGGGCCGGAGAGCGCGGCGGAAGCCGGCCACAACTTTCCAGATCCTCGGTGCGGGATGCGCGTCGTGTCCATCTCCCCACCCATCCGTCCATGGATCCGCACCCATTGGCGCGGGGATCTTGTGGCCCTGGCGCTGCTGGGGTTAGGCTGGGGGCTCCGGATCCACGGTTTGGCCTACCATAGCATTTGGCTGGATGAAGGAGCAGCGCTCTGGATTGCCCAGCTGCCCCTGGGAGTGCTGCTCGAACGCACCATGGCCTTTCGAGAGGAGGTGAGCCCTCCCCTTTATTTCCTCCTGCTCAAAGGATGGATAGCTTTGGCTGGGGACGGGGATTTCGCGTTGCGTTTTTTCTCGGCCGGATGGATGCTGATCGGCCTGGCGTTCCTCTTTCCGCTTGGCCGGATCGCCTTCGGTCGAGCGGTCGGTCGACTGGCCCTGGCCATGGGGGTGTTCCAGCCCTACCTGGTCTGGTTCTCCCAGGAAGTCCGCGTCTATGGCCTTCTCTTCGCCCTGAGCAGCCTGAGCACGCTGGAGCTGCTGCGGGCGCTTCAACGGAACCGCTGGTCCAGCTGGCTCCGCTATGGCATGGCCATCGTGGCCACGTGTTATACCCATCTCACCGCACTCTGGATGATCACGGCGCATCTGGCGCTAGCCGCATGGGAAGGGGGACGTTTGTGGCGGCCGCCGCGTTGGCTGCTTGCTCTAACGGCCCTTTTGCTTGCGGGATGGCCCCTGGCCCTGCGGGCGTGGAGCAGCCAGCAGGGCACTGTGTTCTGGTGGAATCCTCCCCAGCCCCTGGGAGCTGCTGCCCAGCTCCTGATCATCACCTGGACCGTTTATCAGATCCCGCCCGGTTTTCCAGAGGTTGTCCCTTGGGTTTACATGGGAGCCGTGCTGCTCATCGGCCTCCTTCGGCTTCGGGGTTTCTCCCCCGTGCGGTGGGGGATCAGCCTGGGGCTCGGATGGGGGCTCTGGTATCTGGCGAGCCAGCGGTTTCCCCTCACCTCTCCGCGCTACTGGATGAGCCTCACCCCCATGTTCCTGATCGGACTGGCGGCCCTCATCGCCTGGGGAAAGCCTTCTGCTCGGAGCTGGGCGTGGATGATCGCGGCATGGATAGGCTGGGTGGGGATCAGCGTCCCCGGCTTGTGGGAGCTCTGGTCGCCCCGGAGCGCCAAGGAGGATTGGCGCGGAGCGGCCGCATGGATTTCCGCATATGCTGGACCCCGGGATGGGGCGCTCTTCTTTGCGGAATATATTCGCTTCCCGTTCTTTCATTATTATCGGAAGCCCTTGGAGCATCGGGCGTTTGCGCATCCCCTTCCGGATCGCTCCGCCGCCGAGCGGACCTTAAACGAGCTGGGCTTGGAGCAGTATGAAACCCTCTGGTATGTGCGGGCCCACGCCGACTGGGCCGATCCCCAGGACTGGGTGGATCAGGTGCTGCGGTCCCGGTATCCGGTTCGGATGGAAGTTTTCCCGGAGAAGATCCGCATCCGGGCCTACGCGATCCGCTGGCAGCGGGAGGATCTTCCTCCAGGGGCTCGACCCACCATCCTGTCGTTCCCGGGCGGATGGATCCTGCGGGGGTTCCAGCATGCAGGCTCGGGAGGGGTGCGCCCGCGAGCCTGGGGCGTTTTCCCGCCAACCCGTCAGCTCCATCTCACTCTATACTGGCAGCGAAAGGCCGCTCATCGCTCCGAGGTCCATCTCCGCGCCGCGCTGATGGATTCCGAGGGACGCATCCGCGGGGAGGCACTTCCCCCTCGGGATGGTCTCCTTCTCCGGCATCCGCCCGCTGAGTGGCCGGTGGGTCCCCTCATCGTGGATGATCGGGACCTGTTCCTTCCGGAGGATCTACCCCCCGGCCGCTATGGGCTGGCGGTCTGGGTAGAACCGCCTGGAGAGGCCTCCATGACTGCCTATATCCTGGACGAGATCGAGGTCCTCCCGTGATGCGAGGCACAGCGGCGGGACATCGCCGGGCGATCCCAGTTGCCGCTCTCGCTCTCCTGGGGGCGGGCTTCTTTCTGCGCGTGTGGCGGATTGCGCTTCCCTCCCTGCGGGGAGATGAGGCCTTCTCGTGGATGATCGCCCGCCAGGATCCCGGGTCGATCCTCCGGTTCATCTGGGAGGCCCGGGAGCCCCATTCTCCACTGCCCTTTCTCTGGATGAAGGTATGGATAGGATGGGCCGGCGACGGGGAGTTTGCGCTGCGTTTCCATTCGCTGTTTCTGACCTTCCTGATCCTCCCGCTGGTGGGCTGGTGGCTTCGATCTCTCGGCTGCGATCGGGCGATGGCCATGGCAGGGATGGCGCTGGCCAGCATTCACCCCTATCTGGTCTGGCAGAGCCAGGACGCCCGACAGTATGGGACATTGGCGTTCTTTGGCGTGGCGGAGCCGGCGGCGCTCCTGCAGGCGCTGCGCACGGGCCGGAAGCGGGACTGGGTGATCTTCATCCTGATGGGAACGTTGGGCGCCTATTATCATTACAATCTGATTATCTTGTTCGCGCTGCAAGGGTTGTGGATCGTCGCTTTCCGGCCTCGTCTTCTCTGGCCATGGGGAGTGGCCCAGGGGGCGATCTTGGTGCTCTTTCTCCCCGGGGCGATTCTGGCCGGGCATGCGCTGGCTTCGTATTCAGGAACGGCGCAGCGTGCCCCCGCGCTCCTGGACGGGCTATATTCGATCGTCCGGGCGTTTACGGTAGGGACGACCGGGGATGGCCTGGCGGCGGCAGTGGCGATCGCCGGCTGGACGCTGGCTGCCGGAATCGGGGCGTGGCGGTCCATCCGGACTTCGCGGGAGGAGGGCCTCTGGTTGATTGGGCACCTGGCTGCGCCGATTGCAGCGACCTTCTTGGTGGCCCGGAGCCGATCGGTTTTCGCTCCCCACTATATGATCACCGCTCTTCCCTTCTGGATCCTTCTGGCGGCGATCGGCATGGGGGAGCTCCGGGGCGGGAAGCCATGGCGCTGGGGGGTCCTGAGCCTGTGTAGCCTGGGGATCGGGATCGGTTTTGTCCAGAGCCTAGTGCATTATTATGCGGATCCTCGATATGCCAAGAGCCCTCCAATCCGGGAGCTGACCGCTGAGCTGCATCGGAAGGCCCAGCCAGGGGATTACGCGCTGATCACATTTCCCGATCCGTCGTTCACATATTATCATCGAGACGCCATTCCCTGGGGGATGCTACCTGCTATACAGCCTTTTCAGCGGGCGGAAACCCTCGCCGCCCTGGAGCGCCTCGCTTCGCAGTATCAGCGGATCTGGCTGATCCCGATTCACCTGCCCATGTGGCCGGGATCCGAGGAAGTCGAGCGCTGGCTGCGCCTGCACGCGGAGCTTCAGGAGGAACTGGCCTTCGGCCCGCTGCGGCTGCTCGCGTTCCGGCCGGAGGCGCGCGCCCTGGCGGAGATGCGCCCAGCAACGGCGCGTTGGGCGGATGGGATCGAGCTGGTGGCCTTCCGGCTCGAGCCTGAGAGCGCTGTGCCCCGGGGCGGAAGTCTGCGTGTCTCGACCGCATGGCGGCGGTGGGGGGAGGTTCGGGAGGAGCACAGCGTGTTTGTGCATCTCCTGGATGAGACCGGCCGCCTGATCGCTCAGGACGATCATCCGGTGGGCCGAGGATCTTATCCCTCCATGGCGTGGTCCAGGGGGGAGATCCTGTTCGAGCATTTCGATTTAAAGATTCCCGAACATGTGGCTCCGGGTCGCTACCGCCTGGTCATCGGGCGATACAACTGGGAGACCCTGATTCGCATCCCGGTGGAGACTTCGGATCACCTCGAGCTCGGGATCGTTGAGGTCGGCCCATGATCACACGACGGGACGTGGGATGGTCGCTAGGGCTGGGGCTGCTGGCCTTCGCGGTGTATTTCCTGACCTATTCCGGCTATCCCATCAGCGATGACGAGCGGGCGATGTTCGCTTCTGCCTCGAGCTTTCAGAAGATCGGGCGCTTCACCATCCACCCCCTTTACTATCTGGATGTCAAGCCCGGCAGCGCGAACGTAGGCATGTACACAGTGTCTGGGGAGATGGTCCCCAATTATGAGCCCCTTCAGATCGTAGCACTGGTTCCTCTGCTCGGGCTGAGCGATCTTCTGGGAACCGGGCGTTTCCAGACGGCCATGCTGCTGGGCCCGCTGGTCGCCGCGGCCACGGTCAGCGCGCTCTATCTGATTTTGAGAGGTCTGAACTTCTCCCCTCGGACGGCTACGGCCACCGCGTTTCTGTTCGCCTTTGGGACGATGGCCTGGCCCTACAGCCAGCGGCTGTTCCGGGAGCCTCTGGCCGGGTTCTGGTTGTTGCTGGCCTTCGGGGCGCCCTTTCTTATCCCCAGGCCGCCTGAAGCTCTCTTCTTCCTGGCTGGGCTGGCTTTCGGAGGGGCGGTGGCGACCAAGCAATCCGCTCTGATCGCCCTCCCAGGCCTTCTCATTGCTCTCTATCCATCGATGCGTTTTCCTTCCCGACGGATGGCGCTTCAGGCGGGGATGGCCGCGCTGGCGGGCTTCATGATGGTGATCATCCCGGCTCATCTGTATTACCGCACCACTCTGGTCGGCGTTCCGGCGTTTGCCCGCAATGTGGTGGAGTATTCGCGCTCACCGGAGCTGGTGCTCTCTGAGCCGGAGCAGATGGTCCGTCGAGCCCTGGCCCTGACGGTTAGCCCTGGCAAGGGGGTGCTCATCTATTCGCCAGCCTTGCTGCTGGCCCTGGCGGGGCTCGGGAGGCTCTTTCGAACCTATCCCTTTCTTGCCGGAGGCCTGACGGTTTTCGCGGCGCTTCATCTAATCGGTTACAGCCGTCAGATCATCTGGTGGGGTGGCCTGAGCTGGGGACCGCGATATATGATTCCTTTGATTCCTGGGATGATGCTTGCCGCTGCCCCGGCTGTGGCTCATCTCCTCCAGCTGCCCCGCCGCTGGGGTCTCCCCTTGCTGATCGGTCTCGGGCTGCTGGCCCTGCTTCCCCAGCTGGCTGGCATCCTGGTGGATCCCCGCGTCTTTGAAGGCGAGCTGGATCGCTCCTTATATCATGTGCTGAGGGATTATCCGCAGGCAATGGAGCGCGTGGCCTGGGATCTGGCTTACAACCCGATCCTGGGCCACTGGCGGATGCTGGATGGGACAGATCCGGCGCCCGCATGGATCCGCAAGGGGCCAGGTTGGCACATCCTCTGGCTTCCGATAGCGATCAGTCTGGGGGCCGGTCTGTGCGCCCTGGGGATCCTCCACCAGCTTCGACAGGCTTCCGAGACGCTGCCCGGGCGAAACCTCCTTCTGATCGGGGGGATCAGCGTGGGGGCGTTCCTGGCGGCGGCATGGTCCCTCCACACGATCGCGGACGATCCACGCTACGATTTCCACGAGAACGCCCGCTTCCTGCGGCCAATGATTGAGGACCTCAACCGGGAGGCGCAAGCGGGGGACGTGCTGTTGATGACCTATCCGTATTTCGGCGATTACTTCCTGAACTGGCTGCGGGCACCTGTGGACTGGTATGGGATCTTCTCCGCTGCTTTCCCCCTCCCGGAACCCCAGCGCACGTTACTGGACCGCGTCCTCGCCCGGCATCCCCGGGTCTGGCTGATGCGGCCGTGGAATCGCTGGCATGAGCAGGAGCCCGGGATCGAGCGCTATCTGCTGGAGCACGCCTACAGGGTTCGTGAAAACGACTATGAAGACTGGATGAGGTTGATCCTCTACCTAAGCCCTCGAGGGAGGTGGCATATCGTTGGGGGAGGCATCCGCTGGGCCAACGGGCTGGAGTTGAGCGCAGCGGCCATTCAGGGGGAGACGGCCCCGATCTCCGGGGGAGACAAGCCTCTCCTCCGCCTGCAACGGGGGGCTCCTCTGCGTCTGACCCTGATCTGGCAAGCGGTGCGTCCCTCCCCTTCCTCTCGTAAAGTGTTTGTGCACATCGGCCATCCGGATCAGCCGCCCTTGTTGCAACAGGATCGTCTTCCTCGAGATGGGTGGGAACGGATCGAGGAGTGGATGCCGGGCTGGCCTGTTCTGGACCGCTATGGGTTTTTGCTCGATCTACCGCCTGGCCGCTATATCCTGCGCATCGGATTCTACGATGAGAGGACAGGCAGTCGAGAGCTCTCCGATCATGGCGAAGTGGTGGATCTTCTGGACCTCGAGGTTCGCTGAGGTCGCGCGACGCCATGGGCCGCCGACCCTCCTGTTCACTACGTTATCGGTCGCGCTGACCTGGCCGGTGGCGCTGACAATGTCCTCTTATCTTGAGAACAATGGGGACGCCGTGTTGAACGCGTGGACGCTGGGATGGGTGGCGGCTCATCTGCGGCATCCTGCCCAGCTCCCCCACGCGCCCAATTTTTATCCTTACCCTTACACGCTGTATTTTTCCGAACATCTTATCGGGGCTGCGCTGCTGATCGCGCCGGTGATCGGAATCACGGGCAACCCGGTGCTGGCCTACAATATACTCTTCCTCTCCGCCTTTGTTCTCTCCGCCGGATCCATGTATGCCCTCGTTTTCTGGATGACAGGGGATCGATCGGCGGCAACGCTGAGCGGAATGCTGTTCGCCTCCATGACGCTTCGGTTCGGGCCTTCGCCCCAGCTCCAGGTTTTGCTGAATTTCGGGCTCCCACTGGCTCTTCTGTTCTTCCTACGGGCCCTGCGGACCGGTCGCTGTCGAGAGGTGGTGGGGTTGGGGGGGGTCTTCACGCTCCAGTTTCTGATCTCGCTCTATCTCGGCCTGTTCACAGCGGTGGGTTTAATCAGCGTGGGGGCCGAACAGCTTATGCGCAACCCCCGGGTCCGCCGGGTCGTCCTCTGGGGGAGGATCGCCCTCGCCATGGCCGCCGCGGCCGGGCTTCTGCTTCCGGTCACATGGCCTTACCTAGAGGCGCGCCGCTGGGTGGGAGTGCGGGGGCTAGATCAGCAGGCCCTCTTCGGGGCGCTCAGCTACCTGCTGGTGCCCCACGGGCATCTTTATGCCGCGCTCCCACCTTTCCGTGAGGTCCACCGGTATGCTTATGTGGAGACCCTTTTCCCAGGGGTCGTGCCACTGGGGCTGGCCGCCTATGGCCTTTGGCGGAGCCGCTCCCCCTGGCGCCGGCCCTTCGCCCTGTTGCTGGCCCTGGGATGGGTGTTCTCCCTCGGCCCGGCGCTTCGTCTGCGGCTGGAGGATCCGCCGCTGATCCCGGCGATGCCTTATGTTCTCCTCTGGCGCTTCTTCCCGGGCTTTCAGGCCATCCGCGTCCCCGCCCGGATATTTGTGCTGGCCCAGCTGGGCCTGGCCGGGCTGGCCGGTCTTGGCTGGCACACGTGGCGCCCCCGGCGGATCCCTCGAGCTGGGGGGTTTCTCGCCGTGCTGGCCTTGGCGACTCTAGAAGCCTATCGGGGTCCTTTCCCCCGGTATCCAGCGCCGCAGCCGTTGCCGGATCTGGACCAGCGCCTCGCCAGCCATCGCCCGACAAGCCCCTTCATTGAGCTCCCCACCCTCCGAACCCTGGACGTGCTGTCCGATGCCGAGACGATGCGCCGGTTGACCCATGCCCAGTTTGCCACCCTGTATCGAGGGCAACCGACACCCATTGGCTACAGCGGGTTCTTTCCTCCCCTGTTCTGGGAGGTGGCGGATCGCCTCCTGGTCTTCCCTTCCCGCGAGAGTCTGGCTTTTTTGGAAGATCTGGGCGTGCGGGCTGTTCTGGTTCGAACCGATGGCTGGGCTCCGGGGGAGCGGGAGGCCCTGGAGGCCCGCTGGGCGTTGTTCCGGGATTTCTTCGAGAAGGAGGCGGAAACGCCCGCTGGGACGCTCTACCGGATACGGGAGCGCCCCCGGTCCACGGTTGGGGGAATCGACGTCGCCGGCGTACGCGTGGGGGATCGGGTCTGGATCTTCCTGAATCTCCCACGGGGCGCGTGGCCATGGCGGATCTCCATCACACCCGGTCGCTATCGACTGGAGATCACTCCGCTGAACCGCGCGAGCGTCCCGCCCTCTTATGTCCTGGAGGGAGCTCTCCCGCGCGTTCTGCCGTTCTACTTGGAGAAGTTGCCCATCGGGGTTCTCCCCCTGCCGGCAGACATCCAGGCGTTCAGAGTGGAGGGCTGGGTGGAGGGAGGGGACAGCGGGCGGCTGGCGCTTCCTCCGGCCCGGCTTATCCCCCTCCGGCGCGTGGTCTTTCTGGAGGAACCTTCATCCGCCCTTCCGGCCACCTATCGCATGCCCCTGATCGAATTCCAGAACGGCATCATCCTGGGGGCGATCGTCCTGAGTGGAGAGGCCTTCTGTCCGGGCGAGGCGCTTGAGTTCACCATGCTCTGGAACGTGGGGGATGTGCAGGCCTTTCGGGCTCAGGAGCATGTGCCCGTAGTGTTTCTCCACCTTCACGATCGAGGAGGCCGGATGGTGGGAGGTCGGGATCTGCCCCTTGATTTCGGAACCAAATCCTTCCGCGAATGGGGGCCGGGAGAGGTGATCGCTCAAGGGTATCGGGTGACTCTTCCGCCCGATCTGCCTCCTGGCCTGGCCTCCATGGTGGTTGGGCTCTACCCGCTGGGTCAGCCGGAGCCAGGGAGCCGCTGGCCAATCCGATCGGCCCGCGCGCCGCTCTGGGAGTATGCCGCGGCGGTAGGGGCAACCGTCGAGATCCTTCCGAGTCCCTGTCGGATCCTGGAGGGGCGCTGAGATGGTGCGGGAGCGGGGCTTCTGGCTGATGATGCTGGGTCTCCTGATGCTGGTGGAGCCGATGATCCGTCCTGGCCTGCCCCCCACGGAGGATGGGGTGATCCACGCCTATCGGGTTTTGGAGATGGAGCGCCTCTGGCGGGCCGGAGTTTTTTACTCCCGCTGGGCGCCGGATCTGGCCTTCGGCCTGGGCACGCCGCTCTTTCACTTCCTTGGGCCGCTCTTCCCATGGCTGGGAGCCCTGGGGAGGTGGATAGGGCTTCCACTGGAGCTCAGCATCAAGATCCCCCTGGCCGGTCTGTTGCTGCTGGGGAGTGCGGGGGTCTACGGGCTGGCGCGTCTTTGGGGCCTTTCGGAGCCGGCCAGCCTCATATCAGGTCTCGCCTTCGCCAGCGCCCCCTTTCGGGTGCGGGAGCTCTACGGGCAGGGCGACTACCCTCAGTATCTGGCGACCAGTCTACTGCCATGGGCTCTGTTCGCCCTTCACCGTGTGCTGCGGGAGGGAAGGGGGAGCTGGCGCTTTGCTGCCGCATGGACGATCGCATGGCTTCCTTTAAGCCATAACATCAGCGCCCTCTTGAGCGCCCCGATCCTTCTCGGATACAGCTTGCTGGTCATTGGGATGGAGGGGATGTCCTGGCGTCGTATCCTCCGCATCCTGCATGTTCTGGCGATTAGCGCCGGCCTGGCCGCTTTCTTCGTGTTGCCGGCTTTGGCTGATCGTTCCCTCGTGCATTTGGATCGATTGCTCCAAGGGGAGTATGACTTCCGGAAACATTTCGTAGATCTGGGGACGCTGCTCTCCATGCCGCCCCTTTGGGATGATCGGCTGGGGAATCGACGGATGATCCTGACCCTGGGACTCCACCAGGTGCTCCTCTCGTTGCCGGCCTTGTGCGGGCTGGCCCGGTCGGATCAACGACGGGCGCTGACCCTCGGTTGCGCGGGAGGACTGGCGGGGATGATCGCGATGATGCTTCCCGTCTCCCGGCCGGTATGGGAAGCGATCCCCCTGCTGGCCTATGCGGAGTTCCCATGGCGATGGCTCGGGATCGCCGCGCTTCCCCTGGCGCTGTTGGTTGGCCTCGCTGTGGACGCCATGCCCCCTCGCTGGCGGGACGGGGCTGCTCTCCTCTTCTCTATGCTTCTAATCGCTGGAATCCTGGGGCTGCTCTACAACGGAGGCACACCGGTTCGTCTGATTCGGCCGACCCTGGCCGATCTCCACGCTTACGAGCGCCGGCATCGCTATCCCGGCCTGACCAGTGTAGGAGAGCTCTTCCCGCGATGGGTGCATGGCGAGATCGAAAGCTCCTCCCTGGAGGCCGCTGATCTGGAAAGCCAGGAGCCGATCCGACTGGATCTGAGCAGTTTGCCACCGGGCGCAGACGTCCGTGTCCTCCATTTGGGCGCGCTGGATCAGCGCTATCAGGTGGTGCTCCCGGTGGGGGTTGATCTCCGGTTTGAGGTCCTGGCTTTCCCTGGATGGACGGTGCGGATGGACGGGCGGCCGGCCGTTACGTGGGCGGAGGCCGGAACCGGGAGATTGCGGGCCGAGATCCCCCCGGGGTCCCATGAGATCCGCCTCCGGTTTGAGCCGCTGCTCCACTGGCGGCTCCTGGAGCTGTTCTCCGCCGGGCTGGCGGCATTGGGCGTCTGGCGGTGGGTGTTCCCATCGTGTGGGAGGATCCTTCGGCGAATGCCTTCAATCCTCCGCCGGGCCGTGGCTTTTCCCGGATCTGTGGGGGCAGGCTGGCGTTCATGGTCGGTGGGCCAGCGTGCGATGGCCGCTCTCTTCATCGTTGGCCTCATGAGCCAGGCCCCCTATCGACTCTGGAACGCCACCCGCGCGCCGCTGGATCGGCCCCACGGGCCGGCTGCCTATGTGCAGGCGGATTACGGAGGCCAGATCCGCCTGGTGGGATATCGTCTGGAGCCTCCCCACGTGCCGCCGGGGGGGGAAGCACGGCTGATCCTGTGGTGGCGTCCCCTCCGGCCTATGGAAGCTCAATACAGCGTGTATGTCCACGCGTATCCGGCCAGCGGAGAGCCCCGTCTGGCTTTCCAGAGCGATCACATGCATCCAGCGGATGTGCCCACGAACGCCTGGGATGTGGAACGAGTCTATATGGATGACCATCTGCTGCGCGTGCCTCCGGAGATCCCGCCCGGGCTCTACCGGATCCGGGTGGGCCTGTATGAGCGGCTCCACCCAGAGAGCCGATTGCGGATCGATGGCTCGAGGGAAGATGGGTTCGACCTCCCGACGCTCCTGGTGGTCACCCGCCCGATCCCCACACTGGCGCAGCCCATTTCCTTTGGGGGAAAGATCCGCCTGGTCGGCATAGAGCTGCCCTCCCATTTAGCGCCGGGGACGCCATGGACCCTGTGGCTGGCCTTTGAAGCCATATCCCCTATGGAAGCGGACTACACCCTTTTCGTGCATGTGGTCGATGAGAGAGGAGTGCGGAAGGGTCAGCGAGATCTCTGGCAACCCACCTCGCGCTGGCCGGGGGGAGTCCGCATCCCCATCGCTGTGGAGCTGGAGGGACCCCCTCATCCTGGCCGTTACTTTCTGCGGATCGGGTGGTATAAATGGCCGGAGATGAGCCATCTGGCTCCGGAGTTCATGGCGGAGACCTTCTATCTTTACCCGGTGCCGATTGAGGTGAGGTGAGAACGAATGCGAGGGCTCTGGCGAGAACGAGGCCTCTGGCTGATGGGGATGGGGATGATACCGGTTTGCGGACCGCTGCTGTGGGCCGGCTTCCCCCCCTCCCATGATGGCGTGTTGCACGTGTATCGCGTCCTGGAGATGGATCGTATGTGGCGCGCGGGGGTGTTCTATCCCCGCTGGGCCCCCGATCTGGTGTCCGGGTTGGGTTATCCGCTGTTTCATTTTCTGGGCCCGCTGTTCCCCTGGCTGGGCGCGCTGGGGATGCGGCTGGGGCTCGACCTGGAGAGCAGCGTGAAGCTCGTCTTGGCCCTTCTGGTGGGGTGGGGGGGCGCCGGGGTTTACCGGCTGGCCCGCCGATGGGGGATTCACGAGGTGGGGGCCATGATCGCTGGGCTGGCTTACGTGTACGCCCCGTTTCGGGTTCGCGAGCTTTACTGGCAGGGGGACTTCCCGCAGTATCTGGCCCTGAGTTGGCTCCCCTGGGCCATGGATGCCCTCCATGGATATTTGCAGGAAGGGGGATGGGCCCAGCGCTGGAAAGCCGGGGTCGCCTATAGCCTGCTCCTGCTCAGCCACAACATCACGGCCATGCTGGGCACTATCGCCCTTCTCGGCTACGGCGTTCTGGTCTGGGTGACAGAACGCCCTCCACGCCGGCGGTTATGGGGAGCCCTGTGGGCCTTCGGGCTGGGGGTGGGGCTGGCGGCATTCTTCGTGGTTCCGGCCCTGCGCGATCGCCCGTTGGTTCACCTGGATCGCCTGCTGCAGGGCCACTTTGATTTCCGAAAGCACTTCCTCGGGTTGGATCGCTTGCTCTCCTTCGTGCCCATGCAGGATCAGAGCATGGGCAATCCCGAGGAGGTGCTGACCCTGGGTGCCCATCAGGTTCTGCTGGCCGCCACGGCCCTTCTCGGCTGGAGGAAATGGACCCGCCCGCACCGGATCCTGGCAGCCGGGGCCGGGCTGAGCGGGCTGGGGATGATCGGGCTCATGACGGCGCCCTCCCGCCCCTTGTGGGAGCATTTGCCGTTGCTCGCCTATTCAGAGTTCCCGTGGCGCTGGCTGGGCATCGCGGGGCTCCCCATCGCCTTGCTGATCGGATTGGGGATGGAGGGGTTGCGGCGATCCGGATGGCGGGCCATGGGAGCGGCCATCGCCGGGCTGGCTCTGATGCTGGGCGTTGCGCCGCTGCTGTATCCCTTCGGGCGGTTTACCGTTCTCCGCCAGGCGACCTTGGCGGATTTGCAGGCCTTCGATCGAGCAGCGGGCCTGATTGGCCTCACCAGTGTGGGCGAGCTCCTGCCTCGCACGGTGCTCGCTCGGGAGATCCCCCCCTCTCCCCTGGAAGAGGCCTACCGCCGGGGCGAGGAGCCGGTTCGCCTGGATTCCGCCTCGCTTCCCCCTGGCGCGACGGCCCGTCCGCTCTCCCTGGGCCCGCTGGATCAGCGTTTCCGGGTCGATCTTCCGGTGGATGCCACATTGCGGTTCTGGGTCTTTGCATTCCCGGGCTGGCAGGTCCAGGTGGATGGGCGTCCGGTTCCCGTGGGGGCAATCGGGGAGCTGGGTCTGCTTCATGCTGCCGTCCCTGCTGGAAGCCATGAGATCCGGTTGTGTTTTTGCGGCCGATGGGACTGGCAGTTGCTGGAGCTGTTCTCGCTGGGACTTGGGCTGGCCGGCCTCGGCCAGTGGTGGGCTCGCTGCGTTCGTTCCCGACCGCAAGCGGTAGCCTCGATCTCTCCCCGCGCTCTCTCCCAGAGGGAAGGGATGGCCCTGGCCGCCTTCTGGGCCCTGATCCTGGGCGTGAAGTTTCTCTATGTGGATCCTCACACCCGCTGGTTTCGTCCGCGGTCTGATCCAGATCATCCCCCGGGCATGCGCGAGCGGGCGGATGTCGACTTCGGCGGCCGCATTCGTCTGCTGGGCTATGCGGCCTCCCCCCCCGTATGGGTGATAGAACCGGGAGAGCGCCTGGTCCTAACCCTGTGGTGGCGCGGGCTGCAGGAGATGAACACGCAATACAGCGTTTACGTGCATGGGTTGGAGGCCCTTCCGCCCTACCGGTTGCAGTTCCAGAGCGATCACATGCATCCGGGGGACATGCCTACCACGGCATCCCCGTGGCGAGAGGAGCGGTATATTCGGGATGTCCACGTCATTCGGATCCCAGCGGATCTTCCCCCCGGGCCTTATCGGTTAAAGGTGGGATTATATGAGAAAGATCACCCTGAGCAAACCCTTTCGGTGGATGGCTCTGGGGAAAACGGATATATGCTCCCGCATGTCCTGCTGATCAACCGGCCGATGCCGCCCGCCGCCCGCCTGCCGGAGCCGATCTCCTTTGGAGGGGTTCTCCGCTTGGTCGGCGCAGAGCTACCGACGAAGATTCCCAGGGGCCAGCCGTGGCGGCTCTGGTTTTACTGGGAGGCAGTGCGTCCCATCGATCGCTCCTATACGTTCTTCGTTCATCGAACGGATGAAAGCGGAGCGGTTCGAGGGCAGCGGGATGCTCCGCCCTATTCCGGCGCATTCGAAACCTTCCGCTGGCCTCCGGGAATCATTATCGCCATCCCGGTTGATCTGGAAGGGATCGATCATGCAGGTTGGTATCATCTCCGAATCGGCTGGTATGAATGGCCCTCGCTGGCGCATCTGAACCTTCCTTCTGGGGAGACTGCCTATATCCTTCCCCATCCGATCGAGGTGAGCCCGTGAAGCGGCGCGCCTTCCTCCAGGACGGAACCATCGCCCTGGCCTATGCCCTCTGGTCCATCCTGCTGACTGCTCCGCTCATCTTTCGAATGGCGGATGCCCTTCCTCAGGACCTGGGGGATCCCCTGCTGAATACGTGGATCCTGGCCTGGGAAACCCGGGCGCTGGTGGAGCGCCCCGGCGCTTTCTTCGACGCGCCGATCTTTTATCCGCATCGCGGGACGCTGGCGTATTCCGAGCCCCTGCTGGGGATCCTGCCCTTTGCCTTCCCCTTCATACTGGGAACGGGGATCCCGGCCCTGGGCTACAATATGGCCTTCCTATTCTCTTTCTGGATCGCCGCCTTGGGGATGGCGCGGCTGGTGCGGGCGTGGGGCGGAAGCCGTCGGGCGGCGTTTGTCGCCGGGTGGCTGTTCGCCGCAGCCCCCTATCGCTTCGCCCACCTGATGCATCTGCAGCTGCTCTACGCCGGATGGATCCCGATAGCCATGGCCGCGCTGATCCGATACCTGCGGCGGCCCACGTGGCGGCGGGTGTTCGACCTGTTGCTTTCTCTCCTTCTGATGATGCTCTCCAGCTGGCATCTCGCGGTGTTCGGTGGCCTCGCCCTCGCCTTCCTGGGCCTCTGGGGTCTCCGGGAGCAGCCTCTCCTCCCGCCGGCCCTGAAAAAGATGGCCCTCGTGATCCTCCTGGGGGGTCTTCTCATCGGGAGTATCGCCGTGCCTTACTTCCGGGTGGCCCCCGAGCTGGCCCGTCATCGGGATCTGCAGCTGGCCCAGGAGTTCGCCGCATGGCCCATCGACGGGCTGGCCGCCGCTCCGCTCCTGCGGATCCTGGGGCCGCTCACGGCCCCTTTCCGCATCCCCGGACACACCACCCATGAGGTGCAGCTGTATCCGGGCCTGGCTCCCCTCCTGATGGCCGCCATCGCCCTTCGAGCGTCATCGCGCGGGTGGGCGCGTGCCCTCCAGCGGATGGCGTGGGTCTGCCTGGGGTTAGGCGCTGCGATGGCTCTGGGCCCTCGCTGGACCCTGGGCCCGATCATCCTCCCGGGCCTTTACACCGGCATGGCCACCCTCTTCCCCGGCGTCACACTGATCCGAGCCATCGCACGTTGGTTCCTGCTGGCGCTGATCGGCCTGCACGGGCTGGCCGGGATTGGCCTCGCAGAGGCGTTTCGATCTCTCCGGAGGAGGGCCATGCCCCTTGCCCTCGGGATCCTCGGCCTGGGCATCCTGGAGGCCTGGGCGGTCCCCCTCCCGCTGGCGCCCCTTCCCCGGCCGTCGGCGCTGCCGCCAGTCTACCGCTGGCTGGCCCAGCAGCCTGGGACATTCGCTGTCGTGGAACTGCCCGTCTTGCTCCCTCTGGATGCCGATGAAACGATGCGTATGTATGCCGCGTTGGTCCACGGCAAGCCCCTGATCATTGCCTACAGCGGATATATCCCGCCGGATATCCGGGAGCTGCGGGAGCGGTTGCGGACCTTCCCGAGTCGGGAAGCCCGGGAAGCGCTTGCTGCCCTGCGCGCCATCGGCGTGCGCTATGTGCTGGTGGACGAGAGCAAGCCGGAGCTTCATGGATTTTCCACCACAGGGATTTGCGAGGTGTCTCGAGATCCGCACTTCATGCCGGTGATCCGTATGGAGCCCTACTGGGTGTTCGAGCTGATCGAGCCATCCCGGAAGTGGGGGGATCCCCCCGAATTGCGTTCGATCCGTATTCCCTTCGGGAGGGTGGCCGTCTTGCGGGGCTATGGGGTCCGCTGGCTTTCGGAAACGGAAGCGGAGGTCTGGCTCGAGTGGGAAGCGGGCACGCAACCGGCCGGCAGCTATTCGATCACCGTGCAGGCTTTTGACAGCGAGAAAGAAAAAATCGCTCAGCATGATGGACCGCCTCTCCATGGTGGGTATCCTTTTCTCTGCTGGGAGCCCGGGGAGCGGATCATGGATGTTCGAAGGCTATCGGCCGGAGGATTAAGGCAGGCGCGGTGGCTGGGCATCGGGATCTACGAGTGGCCTTCCCTGAAGCACCTGCCGGCTCCGTGCGAGGCAGATCGAATCGGCGATCTCATCCTTTTGCCCCTCTCGGGAGGGCCCTGATCCCCTCTCAGAGAATGGAGAGGTGGGCGATGGGGCGCTGGCGGACAGTCGTGCTGATCCTGGTGCTGGCCTTCGGTGCCCGGATCATAGGTCTGCCGGCCCTCCGACACAATTACGATCACTCGTTCCCCATCGCTCAGGCCGCTCTGGGGCGGGAACGTGGGCTCTGGTCCATGGCGGGACAGCGATCCACCCTGGGGTTCCCGGCCTCGCCTCTGATCAGCGGGCTGATTGCCCCCGTCTTGGGGATCGGCGCAGGGCCATGGCTTCCACATTTCATGGCCGTGGCGCTGGACGTGCTGGCCATCGCCCTGGTGTATCGAACCGCGCGGGCCGCGGCGTCTGCGTGGCTGGCTCGCCTCGCGGCGATCCTCGCCGCCTTCTCCCCATGGCATATCTACTTTGCCCGGGGCACCTGGCTGCCTGCCTGGTTTCCATTTTTTGTTGCGCTCGCCCTCTTCAGCTGGAGCCCTTTTCTGGGCCGGGGGAAATCTCCCTCGCCGGCCCGCATCGGCATGGGTTGGGTCGGGATCACGTTGGCCGCCCTGGTGCACCCGGTGGGGCTTCTCCAGATCCCGCCGGCGCTGCTTTCCGCGTGGATGTCCGGGGGACGTCGGTTGCATCGCTTGGGCGCCGCTTGCATGCTGATCGTCGTTCTGATGTATGGGGTCACCGCATGGTCGGCATGGGAGGGCCCTCGATCCCTCCGCCTGCCCTCCCGATTTTGGCCGTGGCAGGAGGTGGCCTTCGCCCATGCCATGCGGATGGTTTCCGGAAAGGATTTCGCCGAGGTCTGGATGGGGGCTTTCTCTCCCGATCGCAGGTTGCTCGTTCATCTCTCCCGTATCATCGCGTTGGGGATCGAGCTATCGATCGCCCTCGCCGTAGCGGAGTCCGTGGCGCGGGGGATCCGGCAGCGGAACGGGCATGGGTTGTTGCTCTCCATCTGGTGGGGCTTCCCAGCCCTCTGGTTGGCTTTCCCATGGCCGTATCCCATTCATGTCCACTATCTGGCTCCTACCATGCCGGTGGGGGCCCTGCTCGCCATCTGGCCCTGGAGGAAATTGCCTCCCAAATCCTGGAAACGCTATCCGATCGAAGCATGGGCCTGGGGGGCCGCTTTTGTCTGGCTCATAATCTTATTCGCTGCGGATCGAAACGCCCGGATGCATCCGTGGACCGGCAATGTGGAGGAGCTGCCGCTCTCCGAATCCGCCGCCCTGGCCCAGCGTTTGATCCGCTGGCTGGAGAAAGACCCCCAGGTTCAGGTGGTCCTTCCCTCCGACTGCGCGGAGACTACTCCAACCTGGCTGATGGGTCTGGTTGGACGCGCCATGGATGTTCGTTGCGGGTTCCACCCCGAGCGCTTGGCCTTCGCCCACACACGCCATCCCACCCTGATGCTTCTGTATGGTCGGGGAAGGCTGCCGGTCTTGAAGCCGCTGCGGCGGGACCCTGCATGGGTTCGCTGGATGCCGGACGGCGCATGGTTGGCGCTTTATGAGGTCCTCCCGGGGGAGATCCACCCCTCCCGCCGGGTGGATGCCTCCACCGATCTGGGCTGGCGGCTTCTGGGATACGATTTGGAGGAGAACGGTGAGCGCCTCACGGTCACCACTTACTGGCAGATCGAAAGGGTCCCTTCGGATCCCATGCGATGGGCATGGCATTACCAGCCGTTTCACCACCTGTTGGATCCAGAGGGACACCAGTTGCAAAATCCCAGCGGTTGGGGAGTGCCGGGCTACCTGTGGCGAATCGGTGACATCTATATCGATCGCACCGAGCTGACCTTCCCGGGGGGCGCCGCTCGCTGCCCGCTTCATCTGGAGCTGGGATTGTTTGATCCCAATCGCAGCGTGCGGGCGCGGTTTCTTCTTCCGGCTGGCGACGTCGAGACCCTCGTTCTTAAGCGATGGGATGAGGGAGGACCATGCCGTGAAAGGTGAGCGGACGGCTGTGCTTCTCCTATTGCTGGGGATGAGCGCTCTGGCCTGGCGCAATGTCCATTGGCCCTCCATCTGGTTCGATGAGGGATGGAGCTGGTGGGTGGCCCGCATGTCCATAGAGGAAGGGCTCAGACAGGTGGCCCGTGATCGCCATCCTCCTCTTCGTCCGCTGCTTGATCATCTATGCTCGCCCGCGGCTTCTATCCGGCTGCCCGCTGGCCTGCCCATGTCCCGATCACTTTCTTTGTCGGAATCTCTATGCCTGCCGGTTCGATCTCCGGCCTTCACCATATATCCATCGGCATGTATAATCCGGAAACGATGGTTCGCTATCCCCTCGTTGGCGAGGCAGATGGAACCACTGCGCTTCGCGTGGCCACGCTGGATCCGCAAGCCGTTAACGGGCAGTGGGAGGCCATCCCCGTTCCAGATGGGGCGATCTGGCGCGATGGCCTCGCCCTGTCTAACGTGTGGCTGGAGCCTGGAAGGCGCGCGCGCCGTGGGACATCCCTTCACGTGTTGACGGAATGGATCCGAAGGGAAGAGCATGCGCAGGAACGGGCCGCGCCGGTTGTAACTTTTGTGCACCTCTGGGACGCGGATGGTCGTTGGGGGTCAGGACCACCTGGAGATTGCGACCGTCGAGGTTTTGCCATGAGCGCGCTTATGAACATCTGGCGAAGATGGGGGACGCATCGCGAGGACTCCCGCCGGCCCTGGATGTCCGTGGTTCCCGCCCTGCTTTGGCTCACCGTCCTCTGGTGGTGGTTCGTGTGGCGATATCTGACTCCCGTGCCTGCCGATCGCCTGATGCTGGCCCTGGGAGATTTCACCCATACTTACTACGTGTTCCGTGATCTGGCCTACCGCGCTCTCCGGGCCGGCGAGTTTCCCTTTCGGTCCCTCTGCCTCTTCAGCGGCTATCCCTACCAGGCCTATCCACAGTCGGCTCTCTTCTATCCCGGGACCTGGCTGACCTTGCTGCTCTCCATGGCATCCGGAACCGCTCATGCCTCCCTCGATGGATTTCATCTGGAATCCCTGATCCATTTGTGGATCGCAGGGGCAATGGCCTATCTCCTGTTCACGCGCGAAACCGGAAGCCGGTGGGGCGGCCTGATGGGGGCGATCGCGTTCGCCTTCGGTGGCTACATGACCGGTTACCCGATCTTACAGGTCTCTATCGTCCAGACGTCCGCCTGGACCCCATTGTTCCTGCTGGGGCTGCGGGAGCTGGCGGAGGGCCGAAGGATCGCCGGCGCCCTTGCGGCCGGTGTGGCCGGCCTTTTCATCCTGCTGATCGGCCATCCCCAGATGATGCTCTATAGCGTCCTGTTGGGCATCGCCTATTTCACCTTTCGCCTCTCATCCGCCGAGCGTTCCCTGCGCTGGAAGCTCGCTCTGCAGGCTGTTTGGATCGGGGCGCTGACGCTCGGCACCGCGGCGATCCAGCTTTTCCCCACCCTGGAATACTACCAGCACTCGAACCGGGTGCGCCTCCCTTTCCCGGAGTCAGGCAGCGGCTTCCCCATCCAGGATATCCTCCAGCTCCTCCAGCCCGGCTTGGTGAGCCACTGGCAGCCCCTCTATGCAGGCCTCCTCCCGCTCACCTTGGTGCTGCCCGCCCTGGCCCGGGGTGGGCGGCACGCGCGCTTCTGGGCCGGGATCGCGCTGCTCGGCCTGCTCCTCTCCTTCGGAGCCAACTTCCCCCTCTATGACGCTTTCTTCCAGCTGGTGCCCTTCTATGCCACGACCCGCAGCCAGGAACGGCACGCCCTCTGGGTCTCTCTGGCCCTCGCTGCCCTGAGCGCCCACGGGCTGGCAGCCCTGCTGCGGGGCCTCCCCCGCGCCCGCCGCTGGATTCTCTCCGCTGGGACCCGCCTCAGCGGGGCCATGGCCTTGGCCTTCGCCCTCAGCCTGCCCGTGGTCACTTTCCTGGCCCGCCAGGGTATCGATCCCAGCGATCACCGGCGTCTGCCCCAGGAGGTGGGCCTGAGCCTCCTGTTCGCCCTGGGGACGTGGGGGTGGTGGCAGGCCCGGGCCCGAGGCTGGCGGAGCCGGCATGGACTGGCCCTGACCGCCCTGGGGCTGGTCAGCATGAACCTTGCCGCCTTCAACCGCTATCTGGATGCCGTGCCTCCAGCCCCAATCTATCCGGATCATCCGGCCGCCGCCTGGATGGCCCCGGATCCCCATCGTCCGTTTCGGTTCTTCGACGAATATCGGCTGCCCGACCACTATGGATGCTGGGTGGGGGAAGAGGACATCCGGGGGGCCACTTCGATCCATCCCGAGCCCTATTTCCGCTTTCTGAAACAAACCCCCGAGCCGATGCAGTGGTGGCTGCTGGGGGTGCGCTACGTCATCACCTGGGGGCGGGAGCTCCCGGACATGCGCGCCCTGGGGCGCACGGCCACCCTGCTTCAAGAGATCCCCCAAGGGAACGAGGTCACCCGCATCTACCGGCTGGATCCTCCGCTCCCCTGGGCCTGGGTGGTGCGGGCCATCCGCCCGGCGAAAACGGTGGAGGAAATGCTGGCCGCGCTCCGGGATCCCGCCTTCCGCCCGGCGGAGGAGGCTGTGGTCCTGGGCCCTATCGAGCCGGTGAAGGCGACGGACAGGCAAGCGCCGGACGAGGTTCAGCTCCTGCGCCGGACCGCTACGGAGGTTCGCTATCGGGCGCGACTGGGCCAACCGGGGCTGCTCATCACCCGCGATCCCTGGTATCCCGGATGGACGGTGACGGTCAACGGCCACCCCGCCCCGCTGCGCCGCGCGGATGGTGTGCTGATGGCCGTGTATCTGCCAGCGGGAGAGAGCGAGGTGGTCTTCCGATTCCGGCCGACCTCGTTTTACGTCGGTGCGGGGGTCAGCGGCCTCACCGTGTTTCTCCTATGGCCGCTCACCCTCTGGAGGATGCGGCGCCGCCTTGGCCCCCCGGCGACTCCCTGAGGGGCTCCTTCCGATGCGGCGCACGCCCGTTGGGATGACCGAGGTCCTCCTCCTCGTCGCCTGGGCCCTGGTCCTGGCCCTCTGGCGAGCCACCCCCGCCCACAACGATGAGGCATATGTCCTGTGGGCGATCCGCGTCCATGACCTCCCTGGTCTCGTCGCCACCGGGCTGCGTCTGGATGGCCAGCCTCCTCTTTACCCGTTGGTCCTCTGGGGGATCCAGCATCTCCCGGTTTTCCATACGGTCCCCATGCTTTACCTCGCCAGCCTCCTTCTGGCCTTCCCATTCTACTCCCTGATGTTCCGGCTGGCCTGTTCGCTCGGCGGGAAACGGGCCGGGACGTTGCTCCTGGCCCTCCTGGCCTTCAATCCCCTCGTGGCCGGCATGATGATGTTCCTGCGCGCCTACTCCCTGACGCTGATGCTCAGTGCCCTCGCCCTCTGGCTAGCGTGGCGCACGGATCGCCATCCCACTGGGGCCCGCGGTCTGACCTGGGGGCTGGCCAGCCTCGCGCTGGTCTTCACGTTCTACTATGGGATCTTCCTGGTCGCCGCCGCCTTCCTCTGGCTCCTGCGACAACCCCGGGGAGGTCCCCGCTGGCGTGCCGCTTTGCTCGGCGCCGCGCTGCCCGGGCTAGGTGGGGCCCTGTGGGCGAGGATCGCGCTCGCCCCCGCCATCGCCATCGTGATCCGCCATCAAGGAAGCCCCGGCATCCACCCCAGCCCGCCGGAGATGATGGGGAATCTCTGGTTCACCCTCTGGAGCGGATGGGCAGCGGATGCCCGCTTGGCCATCGCGGCCGGCTGTGCGATGTTCCTCATTCTGGCATGGGCGCTGATCCCAGCGGTCCGCTGGCGGTTCCCCGTGCCAGGTTTCCCTCTCGTGACCGGGGCGCTCTCTCTCTTCGGCTTCCTGGTGGCTGGATGGCGTTACAATTTCTTCGCCGCGCGCTACGCAGTGGTCGCCCTGCCTTCCCTCCTCCTGGCCATCGCCATGATCATCGCCCGCGCGCCCCGTCGAGGTCAGGCTGTGGCCATCGGATGGGCCGGCCTGATCGGACTGGTCGGCCTCTCGCGGATCGCCCTCGCTTATCGTATGTTGCCGGAGAACAACCCCTGGTATGCGGAGATCGCCGTAGAGCTTCTGGAGCGTGTCGCTCCCGGCGACGTGGTGATCGCCCAGGCGCCATGGCACTATCAAGCCCTGTTGATGGTTGCGCCCGACGCCCCCTGGCGGCTCTTCGATCTCCAGGAGGAGGATCGCTGGCGGAAGGCCATGCAGGACCGTCCCGTCGTCTGGTTCCTGGGGGTTCCCGCTTATCGTGGAAACTGGGAGCCTCTCGAGCGCACCATGAAGGGCTGGATTCGGGAGGAGGTTCGGGCATGGCCGCTTCCCGTCGACGCCATCCTGATCCGGTATGTGCCGCCGATGGAGGCTCCAGAATGGCAGCCCCTCAGAGCGGTCTTCGAGGAAGGATTCATCCTGGAGGCGGTGGCCCTGGATGCTGGAGGCCCTCCCGGGATCCTGCGGGTGGGCGTGCGGATGCGGACCTTGCGCCCGATCCCACGCTCTTATACGTTCTTTGTCCATTTGCTGGATCCCGGGGGACGCTGGATAACAGGCAGCGATGCGGAGCCGCCTGTCCCTACGAACGCGATGGAGCTGGGCGTTCCGATGGTGTTCTGGCGCGCGCTGCAGGTTCCGGCATGGCTGCCGGCCGGAACTTACACGGTGACCGCCGGCGCCTATCCAACGGGGTCCGGGGGATGGCCACGCCTGCGCACCCGGGAAGGAGCGGATACCGTTCGGCTCGGGATCGTGCAGATGCGTCCTCGTCCTGTCCTTTCGGAAGGCCATCCGGCTGTGCGATGCGGATCCATGACGTTGAGCCGCTTTATGGTGATCCGTCTCACGGATTATCGCCAGGAAGGGCCGGATATCTTCCCAGAGCCCGGTCGTCCGGATCGCCTGTGGGTTCAGGGGAGCTGGCGTGTGGAGGCCGATCATGGCGCGCCGCCGGGGCTGATGGTGGACGCGGATGGGCGTGTTCACATCCTGAGACCCAAGGAACCGCTGGCGTGGGAGGTTCGATACCCGGTGGGCCAGATAGCAACCGGCTTCTGGGAAGGGGAGGTGGCTCCTGAACAGCGCACCCTTCGTCTGATCGTCACGTGCCCGGGCGGCCGGGCGGAGTTTCCTGCTCCGACGCTATCCCGGCAGCGCTGGCGCTGGAATTACAGCTGGATCTCCTGGAATCGGATGCCCTGATCTGCATCAGCGAGGGGAGGCTGAATGCGGTGAAAGATCGAATCGCCTTCGTTGTCCTGCTGGCCGTCTGGCTGACCTTCTGGGTGACGCTGGTCGTGATGCCGTGGGATCTGAGGCTATTCGATGAGCAGCACGTGCTCTGGCAAGTCAGCACCTACAGCTGGGGGGAGGTGGCCCGCAACCTAATGCGGGACAGCCACCCGCCGCTCTATTACTGGCTGGTCAAGGGCTGGCGGGAGCTGGGTGGCTTCGATCACCCATGGGCGTATCGGTTCTTCTCGATCTGCCTGGGATTGCCGGCCCTCCCCCTGGCTTTCCAGGTCGGGCGCCAGTGGGGAGGACGCCGGCTGGGCCTGGCGCTGGTGGCCGGGTTGATGCTGAACCCTTTCTATCTGTTCCTGCTGGTCATGATTCGCATGTATGGGCTGGTGGTAGCTCTAGGGGGGTTGTCGATGTTCCTGTGGGCTCGCCTGTTGCGGCAGCCCACGACTTCCCGATGGCTCGCTTGGGCTTTGGCCCAGGGCGCTTTGATGTTCACCCACTACTATGGGCTGCTCCTCATCGGCGCGCAGTGGCTGGTTCTCCTGATCCGTCGCCCCTCTGGATGGCGCATGGGCGGGTTGCCCGCGCTTCCCTTTATGGTTGCCTTCGGCGTCTGGATCGCCCAGGCCTATGCGGGAAGCCTGGAAAACACCGTGCGAAACCTTTCCGCCATCCCGGTCCACCCTATGCCGTGGGAGGTGCTGGGGCATCTCTGGGCCAACCTCCTCGTTGGCCCGCTCGCCGATGGAAGGCTTGCGGGAATCCTCGCTGCGGGAGCGGGCGTGTTCATCGGGCTTCTTCTCCCCACCCTTCGCTCATGGAAGCGAATCCGGCTGGAGCTGGTCACCGTCGCGCTGCTCCCGCTGGGGGCAGGTGCCCTAATGGCCATGCGCTGGCCTTTCTTCGCCGCTCGCTACTTCGCCATGTCGGTGATCCCCACCCTCACCCTGATCCTCTCCATCGGGCTGGGCTCCCGATGGAAAGGGATGCTTCTGATCCTGATCCTGCCCGGCATGATGGGGATCGCCAGCTTCCCGGTGCTGAATCTCCCTTTGGGCTTGGAGTCAGAGTTGGAGTTTTGGACCGCTCCGGAGCCGGTGCTGGCCCAGGCGCGCTGGCACCTCCTCTGGTCGAGTGAATCGGGTTTCCCCAGCTATGAGTGGCCGGATCCGGCGCAGCGCGCTCAGGTGGTGAGCCGCTCTCCTTCTTTCTGGTTCGTGGGGGTTGCCCTTTATCGGGCGGACTGGGAGGGCTGGCTGCGGGAGCTCCAGGCCACTCATCTGGTCGACTTCCAGGCGGAGTTCCCCCACGAAATCCCCGAATATCGAGCCGCCGTGTTCCATCTGGTCCGCAAGGCCCCGGCCGCTCGATGGATCCATCGGGATGCCTGGTGGGCCAATGGGATCCGGCTGCACGACATCGGCTGGACCCAGGAGGTGGGGGAGCCGGGCCGTTCGGTGCAATGGCACCTGCGCTTCTCTACGGACCAGCCGCTGGATCGCCGGTGGACGCTCTTCGTGCACCTGATGGATCCGGCCGGACACCTCTGGGCCAATTGGGACGCGGAGCCGGAGCTCCCAACGGATCAGTGGATACCGGGTCGGATTTACGAGGTGGGGCGCAGCCTTCTGATCCCTCGCTGGGTGCCCGCTGGACGTTATGAAGTCCGCATTGGCTGGTATGAGACGGGGACGGCGGGGTTCCCAAGGCTTCCCTTGCGGGAGGGCCAGGGGGATACGCTTTCTATTGGGGAAGTGGAGGTCCTGCCTCAGCGGGAGCCTCCGCGATTCGGCATGCGAACCGTCCCCCCTGTGGAGCTGAATCCCCCTCAAATCTCCGTCCGATCCGGGCCGGATGGGCGCCGGGTCTGGGTTCGAATCCAGTGGCGGAGCCAGGATCCAGCCTCCCTCACCGCATGGCAGGTGGTCCTGAAGACGCCGGAAGGGCCGATCCCGTTGCGGCGTCCGTATCCGGTTCCGGAAGCGGTCGTCCGTAGCTCGGGGTGGTTGGTGGAAACCTGGGTCAGCCCGTCGCTTCGGGGAGGCCGCCCTGCCTTACGCTGGCTGGAGGTCCGCTACGCAGGGAAGCTCCTGGTCCGTCGCCCGATCTGGCTCTTCCCCCCGGATGTCCGGTGGAGCTATGACTGGCTCTTCCAGAACCGGACGGGCCTTCCATAGAGCCCCTGAATCTCCGCACAGGGTTGTCCAGCCAGGATCCCTCGCGCGATTGGGCTCCCTATAGTCACGGGACAGAGCCTTCGACTTGCGAGCCCGCCTGGCCTCCCATCGGGAAGGTGATCCCTGTTCGATCAGAAGGTCCCTTTGAGTTCCTCCAGGCGGTCCATGAAGGCAGGAGGGGCGAAAAGCCAGCTATGGTAGTCTGGGTCATAGTAGCGTCCCCGGAAGGGATGAGGATTGCGCACGACCCGCGGATCCAGCCCCTTGGAGCAGATGATGAAACTCCACCAATTGCACGGATACGTGGAATAGGGCATGGGAAGGGTCTCCACATACCGGAAGAGCTGGCCCAGCGCCTTCCGCACCATAGGCGCCTCATAGCCCAGGTATCCTTCCCGGAACAGGGACTCGGAAAGGTGCAAGGCCAGCATTCCCTCATCCGGGAGATGCTCCGCACACAGTCGAAAGAACTCAGGATCGAACAGGCTGCGGGCCAGCTCCGCCAGGGGGTCATTGGAGTCCAGCAGGATCACATCGTAGGCCTCCGGCTGTTCCTCCAGGAATGCGCGCCCGTTGCCGATGATCAAGCGGACCCGCGGATCATCGAAAGAGGAGGCGAACTCCGGCATATGCCGGCGGCACAGCTCCACCACCTGGCCGTCCACTTCCACCACGGTCACTTCTTCCACCGTGGGATATCGCAGGACCTCCCGGGCTACCCCACCGTCCCCCCCGCCGATCACCAGCACCCGGCGCGGGTTCGGATGGGCCATCATCGCCGGATGGACGAGAGACTCGTGGTAGAAGAACTCGTCCCGCTGGGTGAACTGAATCACGCCATCCAGGACCAGCGCCTTGCCCCAGTTCTCGAGTTCCAGGATGGCAATTTCCTGCAGGGCGCTCCGCTCATGAGCCAGCACCCGCCGGACCTGATAGACAGCCGTGATCGTGCTTTCCTCGGCGAAGGTCAATCGCATCCCTTCGAAGGGATCTTCGGCCAGCGCTCCCTGGGCCATTCTCCATCCTCCCGATCGGTGTTGGGATGGGTCTTGTGCTTCCCGGATCATTTCCAGGGGATAGCCGGCTGCTTTTTCAGGCCGGCCCTTCAGGTTCCCTAATCCGTTCACCCTAAGGATGGAAAAGCAAAAAGCCTTCCGCGATGAGCCCATCGCAGAAGGCTTCCTTGAAGTGAGGCGGGTGGGACTCGAACCCACAACCGTCGGCTTAAAAGGCCGCTGCTCTGCCGGTTGAGCTACCGCCCCATGCCACCATTTCATTCTAACCGGCATGGCAGGGGGTTGTCAAACGCCCCCAATGGGAGGGTGCATCCCAGCGTCCATAGCGAACTTTCGTCCGGCCATGGCTGCAACCTCCTTACGCTGAGATTGGAGCCAAGCATGCGCCTTCTCCGAACTATGCCCCAGGAATTGGCATTAGGCTGTAGAGGAGGACGCCGGCAGGTCCGGAAGGCGGATCCGGATGGAAGCGGCGTGGGCGTGGAGCCCCTCCACCTCTGCCAGCGTAGTGATCACCGGGGCCAGATGGCGCAAACCCTCCTCGGTCAGGGCCTCCACCTCGATCTTCTTTACGAAGGTGTCCACGGAAACCGAAGAGGCCGCGCGGGCCCAGCCGCCGGTCGGCAGGGTGTTGTTGGTGCCGGTGGCGTAATCCCCCGCCGCCACGGCGGACCAAGGGCCAAGGAACACGGATCCCGCATGGCGAATGGCTGGGAGGATCGCCCAGGGATCCCGGGTGTAGATGGCCAGATGCTCTGGCGCGTAAGCGTTGCAGACCTCGATGGCCGTCTCCATATCCGCGGTCACGATCAGCCCCCCATAGGTTTCCAGTGCCTGGCGGGCGATGGCCCATCGCGGGAGTAGAGGGCCCTGCTGCTCGATCTCGCGCCGCACGGCATGGGCCAGCGCCTCCACCGGCGTCACCAGAAGACAGGAGGTATGGGGATCGTGCTCGGCTTGGGCCAGCAGCTCCGCCGCCACCCAATCCGGGCGCGCCGTCTCATCGGCCAGGACGATCACTTCCGTGGGGCCGGCCAGCATATCGATGGCCACTTCCCCCATCAACAGGGCTTTGGCCGCCAGCACGTAAAGGTTCCCGGGCCCCACGATCTTATCCACCCGGGGGATCGTCTCCGTGCCGTAGGCCATGGCGGCAATGGCGGCCACCCCGCCCACTAGGAAGAAATCGGTCACTCCGGCGGCGTGGGCAGCGGCCAGCACCGCAGGGTGACGCCCGGCGGGCGGGGTGCAGGCGACGATCCGGCGCACTCCCGCCACGGAGGCCGGGATCCCCAGGGCATGGACGATGGTGGGATAGACGGCCCGGCCGCCTGGGACGTAGAGCCCGGCCGAATCCAGCGGGCGAACGATCTGCCCGGCGATCACCCCTGGAGCCATCTCCATCAGCCAGATGGGGCGCTCCCGCTGGGCTTCATGGAACCGCCGGACAGCCTCCGCTTCCCGGCGCAGCGCCTCCCGGACCTCCGGGGTGAGCTCCTCCCAGACGGCGGCCATCGCCTCCGGGCTCACCCGCCAGCGTTCCGGCGGCCAGTCGATCCCATCGAAGCGCCGCAGGTAATCGACGACCGCGGCATCCCCCCGCCGCCGCACGTCCTCCAGGATCGCCTTCACGTCCGGAAGGACCTGCTGGAGATCCGCCCGGGCGCGCATCAGCAGACGCTGTCGCGTTCCCGCATCCAGGGCTTCCCAGCGATAGATTTCGATCGGCATTCTTCCTCCCCTCTCGCGCGCAGCTTCTCAGAGTGATATCCGGGCCTTCCCTCCCCCGCTCGCCGCGAAGCGACGTGGGTGGGGGAGGAAGCGCCTCACGATGGGTCAGCGGTCGCCGGAAGGGCGATCCCCGGGGATCGCCCCCATTCCCCGTCGTTCGGATAGGACTTCCAGCACAGCATCCCAGCTCAGCCCCCGCGCCACCAGTCCCACGGTCAGCATATATAAAAGGTCCGCAGCCTCCTCCAGGGACCGCTGGTCGGATTGATGCCGCAAGGCCAGGGCGACCTCTATGGCCTCTTCGCCGATTTTCTTTACAATCTCGTCCAGCCCCGCGGTCAGGAGTTGGGTGGTGTAAGAGCCCTCCACCGGGCGCCGTTGTCGATCCTGTATAATCTTCTCCAGCCGATGGAGGATGTGTCCAGATGGAGGAGGAAGCTCCCCGTCATGGAGTTCCCGATGAAAGCAGCTGGGCCGGCCGGTGTGGCATGTGGGCCCCGCAGGGATCGCCTGGATCAGCAGCGCATCCTCATCGCAATCCAGGCGGATCTCCACCACGCGGAGGATGTTGCCGGAGGTCTCCCCCTTTCGCCAGAGCCGCCCGCGGGATCGACTCCAGAAGTGCACCATCCCGGTCTCGCGGGTGCGCCGGAGGGCTTCATCGTTCATCCAGCCTAGCATCAGCACTCGACCGGTTCGCGCATCCTGGACAATGGCGGGGCGCACTGCTGTAGGAGGGGCTGCTGCCTCGACCTCCACCGGTTCAGACGCGGAGCTCCAGTCGGAAGGGATTGAAGTCGGTGTCATAGTCGTAATAGTCCTCCTGTTCCAGGCGTTTCAGGGCGCCCACGATCAGATACGTCACTGGCGTCATCACCGCTTCCACGCCGACTTTGAACAAATAATTGGTCAGCACCAGGGTGACAAACAGGCTCCATGGGAAGACGCCGGTCAATGAGGCGATTCCCACAAAGACGGCCGTGTCCACCAGCTCGCCAACCAGCGTGCTGCCGATGGTCCGAGTCCACAGGTAGCGACCATGGGTGAGGATCTTCATTTTGGCCAGAGTGAAGGAGTTCGCGAATTCGCCGGACCAGTAGCCCAGGAGACTGGCCAGGACGATGCCGCCGGTACTCATGCCGCCCAGGATGGCCTCATACGCCCGCTGTCCGGCGGTTCGCTCCCATTCCGGATCCCCCGGCAGGATGCGGACGATCCAGAGGATCAGCGCACTCAGCGTTAGGCATGCGAACCCGGTCCAGATGACCCGACGGGAGCGACGATAGCCGTAGACCTCGGTCAGGATGTCCCCAAAGATATAGCTCACTGGGAAAAGGATCGTGCCCGCGTCGAAGGCGAGCCGCACCCCGAAGAGGCTCACCCCCCAGTCCACGATCTTCGCTGATGAGGCGATGTTGCTGACGATAAGGACGGTCACGAAAAGTGCCATTACCAGATCGAAGAAACGATAGGGGCGTCGCTCCATCCGTGTCCTCCCTCTCCCTCTGGATTCAGGCTCCACCACACCGGCGCCACGTCCTCAAAGAAGGCGCACCGGGATCCCGCGTTCCGCCAGGTAAGCCTTCACCTCGGCGATGCGTAGCTGCCGGAAATGGAAAACCGAAGCGGCCAGGGCGGCGTCTGCTTTCCCCACCGCGAACACCTCATAAAAGTGCGCGAGGGCGCCGGCCCCGCCCGAGGCGATCACCGGGACGCCCACGGCTTCCGCCACGGTCCGGGTGAGTTCCAGATCATAGCCCTCCTGGGTGCCATCGGCATCGATGCTGGTGAGCAGGATCTCCCCCGCCCCGCGCCGTTCCGCCTCCTGGGCCCATGCCACGACATCCAGGCCGGTCGGCGTGCGCCCCCCGTGGATGTAAACCTCCCACCGGGAGGGCCCGACCCGTTTGGCGTCGATGGCCACTACCACACACTGGGAGCCGAAGCGCCGCGCCGCCTCGGTGATCCGCTCGGGATGCTGCACTGCCGCTGTGTTGATGCTGACCTTGTCTGCCCCGGCTCGCAGCAGGGCCCGGAAATCCTCTACATCTCGGACTCCCCCGCCCACGGTGAAAGGAATAGAGAGGACCTCCGCCACGCGTCGGACTACATCGAGCAGGATGGCGCGATCCTCATAGGATGCGGTGATGTCCAGGAAGACCAGCTCGTCGGCCCCTTCCTCCTCATACACGCGGGCATGCTCAACGGGATCCCCCGCATCCCGCAGATGGACGAAACGCACTCCTTTCACCACCCGCCCGGCGTGAATGTCCAGACAGGGAATGATCCGCTTCGCCAGCATGGTCTGAGCGCTCCCTTTTCCGCGATCCCCTGGGTTGCAGAGGCAGTCTCTCAATCTCCAGGAAGGATCCAAAGAGGGTGGCGAATGGGATATCCGCCTCCATTAGCGCCTGCCGCTGTTCGATCAGGCGCTCTCGTCATTCAGCGGAAGGAAAAGGCACGGCTGCATGGTTCTCTCCTTCCAGATCCCGCAAGCGGGCGATCGCTTCTCGCAGGGTGAAATACCCCTCATGCAGCGCCCGTCCGAGGATCAGCCCGGCCAGGCCTGGGAAAGCCCGCCGTCCGGCTTCTTCGATGTGGGAAAGAGCCCCGATCCCTCCGGAGACGAGAACCCGGACGCCCGTGGCCCGGGCGACCCGGGCGGCCCCGTCCAGATCCGGGCCGGCCAGGGTTCCATCCCGCATCACGTTCGTGTAAAGGGCCCAGCGCACGCCCCGGGCGGCCCATTCCCGAGCGAAGGCGATGGGGTCTCCGGCTTTTTCCCGCCAGCCGGCCACGGTGAGCTGTCCCTCCCAAACCTCCACCGCCAGGACCAGCCGGTCCGGTCCGAAGCGGGCCAGCGCCGCCTCCAGCGCGGCCGGATTCCGCACGGCCATTGTCCCGACCACAGCGCGCTGAACGCCCAGCTCGAAGGCGCGCTCCAGGTCTTCCAGCGTGCGCAGCCCGCCTCCCAGCTGCACCATGAGCGGCGTTTCGCGGACCAGCCGAGCGATCCCTGTCATGCTGGTTCCCTCTGCTCCGAAGGCGCCATCCAGGTGGACCACGTGGAGCCAGCGGGCTCCTTCCTCCGCCCATCGGAGAGCCTGCTCGATCGGGTCCGTGGCATACACGATGCGGCGCCGGGGATCGCCCTGGATCAGCCGGACGACCTGGCCCTGGAGGAGATCAATGGAAGGGATCAGCTCGATCTTCATGAGCTCGGATACGTCCATGGGGACAGGGATTACGCCGCTGATTCTGGATCTGGGGACTGGGCGAGCCATCGGAAGCGACCGACCCAGCCTGCGGGTGATTTTCTCCCCAGCCATGGGAGAGGCGGGTTGGCCCCTCAAAGCCTCAGGAAGTTTCGCAGGATCTGCTCGCCTGCGCGATGGCTCTTCTCGGGGTGGAACTGGACCCCCATCACGGGCCCTCGCGCGACCATCGAGGCGTAGCGGATCCCATAGACCGTAGTGGCGATCACATCGGCCGGATCCTCCGGCTCGCAGTAATAGCCGTGAACGAAATACACGTAAGCGCCGGGAGGCACACGGTCGAGCAGGGGATGGGCCCCGGCATGCTCCAGGCGGTTCCAGCCGATCTGAGGCACTTTGCCGGCCTCAGGGGGAAAACGGCGCACCCGGCCACGCAGCAATCCCAGACCCCTGTGGTGGCCCATCTCCTCGCTTTCCTCAAAGAGCAGCTGCATCCCCAGGCAGATGCCCAGCAAGGGGATCCCGCTGGCGACTGCTCGCTTCAGCGGCTCGACCCACCCGCGCGCCATCAGCCCGGCCATCCCATCCCCGAAGGCACCCACTCCGGGCAGCACGATCTTCTCCGCCCAGCCCAGGTCCTCCGGGCGCTCGCTGAGGCGCACCTCCGCCCCCAGCCGCCGGAACGCCCGGACCACGTTTCCCAGATTCCCGATCCCATAATCGATCACCAGCACCCGTGTCATGCGCGCTCCAGCCAGAGCGTTTCCCCCTATTTTAGCGCAACCGATTATCCCCTCCCCATTGCAGGTGCGTGACGAAGCATAAGTCGAGAGGGCGACAGCGTCCTTCTCCTGAAGCTTCAAGCCATGAGGGGGGATTACGGTTTTGGGGGATCCAGCGGGGATGGGGGAGAAAGCCCATCCCCCATTCAGGGGATTGTTCAAGGCATGCGGGCCTGAGGGCGCTGGAGCGCCCGGATCGCTTTGACCTAGGCCTGGCGTGCGTAGTGGATGGATTCCGCCAGCAATTGCATGGCCTCCTGGGGATTCTTGACCGCGGATCTCCTTGCCGGCCTTCGAGAGGCGAAGCCCTAGCCTCACAAGCTCCCGCTCCGTGCCGCCTGTTCGACCACCTGCCGGGCTGCCTGCAGGTTGACCTCTGGCGCGTGGATTGGAACGACGCAGCCGGTGCCCAGGATGAACCGCCGCCCGCCGGTCCGGGCGATAGCCTCCCGGGCTTCTGCCTCCACGTCCTGAGGGGTCCCCAGCACCAGGGTCTGGATCCGGGAGAGCCCTCCCAGCACAGCCCCCCGTACTTTCTCCCTTCCTTCCTCCAGCGCGGGCGGCGTCTCCCGATCGTGCCAATTCCAAACGGCGACCGGATAATCCATGAAAAGATCGAACATCACCGCCTCCCCATGGAGGTGGAGGATGTTCAGCCAGGCGTCGACCGCCACCTCCAGGATGGCCAGATCATAGGGGCGACCGAAGGCCCGATATTCCTCTGGGGAAAGCAGGAGGTAAGACGCATGCTGGACTGCGTAGAAGATCCCGTCCACCCCGAGTTCCAGGGCCGCGCGGATGAAACGGCGGGTGCTTTCCGTGATGGTCCGGAGACCCATCTCGAGCGCTTCGGGATGACGTCTTAGATGCAGCAGCAGTCGCTCGGGACCTGCCAAGTTCTTCGCCTGGGCCAGGGGGCTGAACACAGTCACCACCACAGGAACCTCCGGGAGCGCCTGGCGGATCCGCGCCACCGCTTCCAGGTGTTCCCGCAGGGCTCCCCGCGTGGGATCCAGGACCGGCAGGGCGGCCCAATCTCGGGGTTCCTGCACCGGGTGCCGGATGTAGCGCCGGGTCCCTTCAGTATCGCCTTCCCAGCGGTCCTCGACCCCCCAATCCCGGACGCAATAACTGGAGGCAGGGGTGATCTTCACGAAATCGAAGTCGAAGCGGTGCTGGAATCCGATCACCGCCTCGGCGAAGGCGCTCAGATCCTGATCCGCGACCGGGAAATGCCGCCACAGGGCCACCGGCGGGCGATCCACCGCATCGCCCCGAATGGCAGCTTGAAGCCGCTCACGTTTCTCCATCGGCGCCTCGTATGGTTTCCAGATGAGTCTGGGCAAGCCGGGAGAGGATTTGAGCTTTGGCGCGATCGTCCAGGGTGGGGGCCAGTTCGATCACCTTCTCGAAAGCCTGGATGGCCTTCTCTTTTTCTCCCTTCGCTTTGCAGGAGAGGGCAAGCCCGTAATAAGCGTCTACCGCATTCCCATCCATTTCGATGGCCCTGCGGAACTGCTCGATCGCCTGATCGTATTGCTTCTTCACATGGAACTCCCATCCGAGATCGATATAAGTCCTTGCAGGCTCAGGCATGGGCGCTTCCCCCTTTTGTATATCGTTTTCCAGGCAAAGCGTCCACCAGCCAGAGGATGCGGCGCCGACGTCTGCGCCCTGTTTGAGATTATATCGCATGCGGGGGGCATTCGGTCGAACCTTAGATTGGAGGCCGGGAGTTCTCCTTCCTTGTAGGATGCCATGCGTTCCGGCTTCATCGTTGGGTCCTGTCCAGATCCTGTCCAGTGATGCAAAATTAAGGGAGGAGGAAGGGATGGGGCAGAAAGGCCCGCTGCGCTGGCGGGGCGGCCACGGATGGCTGGTGCTGTGTGGGGGAGAGGAGGCGGAAGAGGTGCACCGGATGGCGATGGCCCGGAGCGCCCCTGAAGGCCTGGTGGTGGTGGTCATGGCCGCCGCCGAAGATCCGGAACGCGCTCAGCGATATGAACGGCAGTATCGAGAATGGGGAAGCTCTCCATGCCGAGTGCTCACCCTTCGCTCTCGAGAAGAAGCCTTCCAGACCGCTCATGCCCGCCTGCTCCTGGATGCCCGTCTGATCCTGATCGCCGATGGGGATGTGCGACGCCTGCTGGAAACTTTCTTCGACACGCCTGCCCTTCAGGCGATGATCACCGCCTATCATTCCGGCGCGGTGGTGCTGGGGATCGGGGCGGGGGCCGAGGCCATGGGAACCTGGGTGCTGCGCTCCGGCTGGGAGGAAACGCTGGGGGCCTGGGGATGGTTGCCAGGCGCTTTCATCGTAAGCCACTACACACCGGGGGCTGCGCGGGCTCTTCAGGCGGCCCTTCACCGGCGACCCTTCGCTTACGGGATCGGCCTGGCGGAGGGCGCGGCCCTTGCCCTCGGCCCGGGCGATCAGATCGAGCGCTGGGGAGAGGGGGAGATCACCGTGATCTTCGGAGCCCGCTGGCTGGATCGCGAGGAGGCTCGATGAGCTCCGAAATAAAGGCCCCTCTCTGGGATCTGGGGGGTCGTCCGTTTCGATCGGAGCGCCCCCTACGCCGAATCGTCTCCCTGGTGCCCAGTTTGACGGAGACCCTGTTCGATCTGGGGCTGGGGGATCGGGTGGTGGGGCGGACGGACTACTGCATCCATCCGGCGGAGGCGCGATCGGTTCCCTCAGTGGGGGGGACGAAGAACCCGGATCTCGACCGGATCCTTGCGCTGCGACCGGACGTGGTGTTCGTCAATGTGGAAGAGAACCGGGAGGCGGACGCGCAGGCCCTGGCGGCCCGGGGGATCCCAGTGGCGGTGTCTTTCCCTCGTTCCGTGGTGGAAGCCCTCGCCCTCGTCCGGTATCTCACGGTGCTCTTCGGGATCCACCGTTCACCGGTGCTCGAGGAGCTGGAGACCTTGTGGGTGGCCTGTCAGCGGATGAATTCCGAGCAGCGCCCTCGGGTGTTCTGCCCTATCTGGAAGGATCCATGGATGACCTTCAACGCAGAGACATATGCCCACGACGTGCTGACCCAATGCGGGGGCGATAACGTCTTCGCGAGGCGCCGACGGCGGTATCCGCTGGCTGCGGATCTGAACCCGGAGATACCCGCTCGACCGGTTGCGCGGGATGACCGATATCCGCGCCTTTCGGAAGAGGAAATCCGGCGCGCAGCCCCCGAGCTGATTCTGCTCCCCAGCGAGCCGTATCCCTTCCGGCCGGAGGATGCGGAAACGGTCCGGGCATGCTTCGCGGATACCCCCGCAGGACGGACCGGCCGCGTGCGCTGGATCGATGGAAGCCTGCTGTTCTGGCATGGCACCCGCCTGCGGCACGCCCTGCGGATCCTGCCTCCTATCCTTCAGGATGCCTTTGCCCCCGAGGACCGTTTGTCGGTCTGGTAGGGAACATGGGTTCATGGAACCCGGACGCTTTGCGTAGCTCCTGCATTGAGCCATCAGGGTGCGAATGAAATGAAACGACGTCTCATCGTGGGGATCAGTGGGGCCAGCGGGGTCATCTATGGGATCCGGCTGTTGGAGGTCCTGCGCCCGAACCCGGAGATCGAGACCCACCTGATCCTCAGCCCGGCGGCCCGCCTCACCATTGTCCAGGAGACCGATTACACGGTCCGCCAGGTGATCGAGTTGGCGGATGTCGTTCATGCCTTTCACGACATCGGGGCGGCCGTCGCCTCTGGATCCTTCCGGACGATGGGGATGGTGATCATTCCGTGCTCGATCAAGACGCTGGGGGCGATCGTCAGCGGCTACACCTCGGATTTGATGAGCCGGGCAGCAGATGTGACCTTAAAAGAGGGGCGGCCGCTGGTGCTGGTGGTGCGGGAAACCCCTCTGCATATCGGCCATCTGGACCTGATGCGAAGGGCGGCGCGGATGGGAGCGGTCATCATGCCGCCGGTCCCGGCTTTCTACGGCCGCCCCCGCACGATCCAGGACCTCATCGATCAAACGGTGGGGCGAGTGCTCCTGCGCCTGGGGATCGAGAACGATCTTTACGCGCGATGGAAGGAGGATTGAGAAGCGATGACGAGAACCATGGTGGTGGTTCCCACTTACAACGAAGCTGATAATCTGCCCCGCTTGGTGGAGGCGTTGCTCGGGCTGAACCTGCCGGATTTGCAGATCTTGGTGGTGGATGATCGGTCCCCCGATGGGACAGGCGAGGTCGCGGAGGCCATGGCCCGGGCCCACCCGGGCCGCCTGATGGTGGTGCACCGGGATGGCCCTCGGGGCCTGGGACCCGCCTATCTGGAGGGTTTCCGGTGCGCCTTGCAAATCGGCGCGGAAGCGATCATCCAGATGGATGCGGATCTTTCCCATCCTCCCTCGGCGATCCCCCGGATGCTAGAGCGGATGGCCGATTATCACGTGGTGGTTGGATCCCGCTATGTGCCGGGAGGACGGGTGGATCCCCGCTGGGGGCCTGGACGCTACTGGCTGAGCCGCGGGGGAAATTTCTACGCCCGCGCCATCCTGGGGCTTCAGGTCCGGGACGCGACGGCCGGTTTCAAATGCTGGCGCCGGGATGCCCTGGCGCATATGCCCCTGCATCGGGTGCGATCCAACGGATATATCTTCCAGGTGGAGATGGCCTACATCGCACAGCGGCTGGGCTATCGGGTGTGTGAGATCCCGATTTTCTTCGAGGATCGACGGGTAGGGCGTTCGAAGATGAACTGGCGGATTAAGATCGAGGCGGCCTTGCGAGTCTGGGAGCTCCGCTGGCGTTATCGAGATCTGAAGCCGATCTCCTTGGGCTGAAACCTGCACAGCGGGCGCCGTCGGCCCCCCTGCGGCTTTTGGAGGTCAGGCGGGATGCCTTTGGGCGCTGCCCATTCCCTGAAATCCGCTGCGATCTGGCACGAAGATCCCAAGCCTTCCCCTTGACCGATCTCTGAAACCCGAAAAGGCCATGAGCGGAGATCCGGTTCGCTTCGCCCGAGCCCTGGCGGATAACCATCGGCAGCAGATCCTGCGGCTGTTGTGGGGCCGTGAGCTCTGCGTGCGGGATCTGGTCCAGGCCCTGGGTCTTTCCCAGCCTGCCGTCTCGCATCATCTCCGCGTCTTGCAGCAGGCAGGGCTCCTTCGCGCTCGAGAGGCGGGACGTCAGACATTTTACACTCTGGATCCAGAGGCCTTGGAGCGCGGCTTGCGGGCGTTGCGGCTAGCCCTCCGGCCGGTTCGTCGGAAGGGGCGACGGTGATGGGGACGGCCAGCAAGACGGGGTCCTCTTCCCGATCGCTTAGGAGTGGGATCCTCAGATGGATTGCGGATCCTCCACGGGCCAGATCACGACGTCCTCCGCCGGAACGGTGATGGAAAGCCGTTCTCCCGGGCGGGCCTCGATAGTGTTCGCGGGGAAAAGCCAGCGAAGGCGCTCTGTCCCGATCTGCATCCATATTTCCACATAAAGCCCCCGGAAGGAACGGGCAACCACTTCGCCGGCGAGCACATTGGCATGGTCTGACGGGTTCGATCGAGGGGTGTGGCGGATCAGGATCCGGGCTCGAGCATGCGGCGAAATGGGTCCCCTAGGCCGGCCCTGCAAGATCCCGAGGGGTGTCCAGACCTGAGCGATGGCCCCCGGAGTAAGCACACGGCCCTCCAGGAAGGTGCCTAAATCCAGAAAACGCGCCACGAAGGGTGTGGCCGGATCCTGATATAACACCTCCGGCGGGCCGATTTGCTCGATCCTTCCCTGGTGGAGGATCAGCACCCGATCCGCCACGGCCATCGCCTCGCTCTGATCGTGGGTGACATAGAGAGCGGTCATCCGTTCGGCCTTCAAGAGCTCCCGGATCTCCCTCATCAGCTGCTCCCGCAGCGCCCAATCCAGGGATCCCAGGGGTTCATCCAGCAGCAGGACCGCGGGCCGCGGAGCCAGACTGCGAGCCAGGGCGACCCGCTGCTTCTCCCCCCCAGAGAGGGTGTGGACCTCGCGCGACTCATAACCGGGTAGCCCGACCTGATTCAATAGGGCGCGCACGCGCTCCCGGATCTCCAGCTCTGGAAGCCGCTGCATGCGCAATCCGAAGGCGATGTTTTCAAAAACATTCAAATGGGGGAAGAGCGCGTATTCCTGGAACATCAAGCCGATTCGACGGCGGTGTGGAGGGACGCCCGAAAGGTCCTGGCCATCCAGGAAGATCTGCCCCTCATCGGGGGGCTCCAGGCCCGCGATCAGGCGCAGGAGCGTGCTTTTCCCGCTCCCGCTGGGGCCCAGGATCCCCATGATCTCCTCATCGGCGACTTCGAATGTGACATGATCGAGGGCCACCTGAGGACCGTAGCGACGGGTCAATCGGATAATTTTCAGGTGAGGCATCGGCTCTTCGGATTCCTCTCTCCCCGGTTTTTCAGGACGCCGCGCGTTCTATCAGCCTGGGACCGATAGCCCTATCCGCTCCAGCAACGCGGTGACGTTGTCGCACCATGCGGCCCGATCCTCCCGGCCCTCGCTCAGATCCTTGAGGATGCCGGCGAGGGCGTCGTGGATCGGTGTGGGCACTCCGACTCGAGCCCCGTAGCGCGCCACCGCGCCGCAGTAAGCCTCGATCTCCAGCCGGGCCCCCCGTTGCAGATCCTGGTGTAGGGAGGGAAGTTTCCCTCCCCGTCCCCACGCCCCCATGAAAGCCAGCAGCGGTCGAACGACAGAGGCAGGCCCCCAGCGCATCGCCCATGCCAGCAGCGGGATCGGATATCCGGGAAGCGAAACGGGTCGTAAGCCCAACGCGCGCATGACCGCAAGGGCTTCCCGAAACGCCGCCCGCTCCACCGCGAAGGTCCGGGGATCCCGGAGCACCCGCTCCGTGGGCCAGTCCAGGATCGCACAGGTGGCGTTGGCGATGAGGTTGAGCAACAGCTTGGACCACTTCATCGCCTGGGGGTCCGGGTAGAGACGGGTGGAGAAGCCAGCCAGCTGCAGGATCGCCTGCCACTCTCGCAGATCCTGAATCGGAGCCATGGGAGCCAGGCCTAATCCACCGCGGGTCCGTTCCAGCCGGACGATCCCTGGCGCGACGGTGGAGAGGGGCTGGGTGAGGGCCCCCGCCACGACACGGTCGGCCCCGAACGCGGCGGCCAGCCGGGCTTCCCCGTCGACGCCGTTCTGCCAGCAGAACAGCAGCGCAGAACGCCATCCCTGGCGCTGGATCGCGGCGATGGCTGCTTCCGTATCGTAAGCCTTCACGGTGAGAAAGATAGCATCCACCTCCGAAGGGATGGCATCCAGATCCGGGATGGCGTGGGGCTGGGTGGTCAGCTGCAACCCATCGGGGCGCAGGAGGATCAACCCATGGCGTCGGATGGCCTCGACCACAGCGGGGCGGCCGAGGAGGATCACCTCATGGCCGAAGGCGCTCAGCATCGCCCCCAGATATCCTCCGACCGCTCCTGCGCCGAAGACCAGGATCCGTCGGGCGGGAAGGGGTTTCACCGACATGACGAGCTCAGGCCTTCACCCGCGCCGTCTCATGGATGATCCCTAGGAACGTCTCCGCCTTCAGGCTCGCCCCGCCCACCAACGCTCCGTCGATGGTGGGGCGACTGACGAATTCCGCGATGTTCTCGGGGGTCACGCTCCCTCCATAAAGGACGCGCACCTGTTGCGCGACTTCTGACCCGAAGAGCTCTTCCAGGGTTCCTCGAACCCAATGCCGGATCACCTCCTCCGCATCCGCTCCGGTGGCCGCCCGGCCGGTCCCAATGGCCCAGACGGGCTCATAGGCGATGACGAGGCGGGCAGCCTGCCCCGGCGAGAGCCCTTCCAGCGCGCGTCGGGTCTGGGTGGCCACCACGGTTCCGGTCTCCCCGGCTTCGCGCTGAGCTAGCGTCTCCCCCACGCAGAGAATGGGGGTCAGGCTGTGGCGCAGGGCGGCAAGGACTTTGCGGCGGATCATCTCATCATCTTCATGGAAATACTGTCGGCGTTCCGAGTGGCCGATGATCACATATCGGCACCACTCCTTCAGCATCACCGGGGAGATCTCCCCGGTGAAGGCCCCGGCGTCCTCCCAGTGAACGTTCTGGGCTCCCACAAGGATTGAGGAGCCCTGCAGCACGGCGTGAACAGCAGGGATCGCCGTGAAGGGAGGGCAGAGCACGACTTCCACTGTTTGGGTCCGGAGGCCTTCTCGGATCGCCCGGGCCAGCGCTTGCCCCTCTGCGGCTGTCTTGTTCATCTTCCAGTTCCCGGCGATCAGTGGTTGTCGCATCGTCCACCTCGCCCGATGAGACAGCGAATGAGGAAAGCTCCCGTTTTCTTGCCATGTCGCTGGAAGGCGGGTTTGGGAGATTGTTCGCCTCCGCGCTGAGAAAGACGAAGTTGTCTTCAGGATTCTGCGCGGAATCCGGAAAACGCTTCCGCTCCTCGCTGATGAGAGCCCCCACGGGGAAGTCCGGTGTGTCCCTTCTGCCCCCTCTATTTTATCGGGTCCCCGGTTTTTCAATCGCTCGGCGAGGATTTCAAGGCCGGGCATGAGGCCCTCGGCGCCCTGCACCGCGCGAATGCTCCCCCCAAGAAGCTTAGATCCGAGGGGGGAACCACCCGCAGCGCGCCATCCCCTGAAGAAAGCGGAGCCCCCAGTGTTCATTGACGCGCTCCCGTTTTGGTGCTAATTTAGCAATGGGAGGACGTTTTCATTATCCCCTTTCCGCATCTCGAAGGGCCGCGGTCAAGGAACCACCCGGTTTTCCAGATTCAAGCTTTCGGCGAAATCGTGAGGGGCGCAGGATGAAGCTGGAAGAGATGAAATGCGTTCCGTGTCGAGGCGATGAGCCCCCCCTGACCGAAGCGGAGATCATGGCCTTGCTTCCCAGCGTTCCGGAATGGCAGGTGGTCGTCCGGGATGGTATCCCTCAGCTGGAAAGGACCTTCCGTTTTTCGAATTTCCGAGAGGCGCTGGAGTTCACGCGGGAGGTGGGGGAGCTGGCGGAGAGCGAGGGACATCATCCGGTGCTGGTGACCCGCTGGGGCCGGGTGACCGTGACCTGGTGGACGCATAAGATCCGCGGGTTGCATCGGAATGATTTCATCATGGCCGCGAAAACCGATGCCCTCTACCGGAAGAGGATTCTTTCAGAACCGACATGAGCGGTTCTTCCCTGTCGTCCGGAGGCCATGTTCTGTCGATGCCCCGCGAAAGCGTTGTGAGAAGAGCCTCACAAACAGGATGGGGATGGGATGGCGGAAACGATCCTGGTCGTCGATGATGATTTGCAGGCGGTGAAGCTGATCGGCCTGATCCTCCAGCGCAAGGGGTATCGGATCATCCCGGCGACCAGCGGCGCGCAGGCGCTGGCCAGGGCGGAGATCGAGCAGCCCGATCTGATCATCCTGGATGTGATGATGCCGGGTATGGATGGGCTGGAGGTTTGCCGGCGCCTGCGGGCGAACCCGAAAACCTCCGGGATCCCGATCCTGATGTTCACGGCGAAGACCGCCGTGGCAGATAAGATCGCTGGCTTCCAGGCGGGCGCGGACGATTACCTGACCAAGCCAGTGCATCCGGCGGAGCTGATCTCCCGAGTGGAGGCCCTGTTGCAGCGCGCGGCCCGCCTGAAGGCCGAGGCGACCGCCAGGATCCAGGCGGCCACGATCGGTTTCCTGGGCGTGAAGGGCGGGGTGGGAACTTCCACCGTGGCGCTGAACACTGCGGTCGTCCTCGCCCAGGGAGCCGGCCACCTCCCCCCAGCGGTCCGAACGCCCCCTCCGGATTTCCGCTATCCTCGAGTGGTCCTGGCCGATCTGGCCCCGCATGGGGGGTTGGCCTGCCTGCTTCGGCTCTCCCAGGCCCTGGGGCTGCCGAATGTCCTGGCCTACCCGCCCCAGGAGCTGGATCCCCTGACGATCGAGAAATATCTCACGCGCCATGTCAGCGGGTTGCGGATGTTGCTCGCTCCCTATATGCCACGGCCGGTAGTGTTCTCTGCCGCCCCCATTCGCACCCTGGCCCGCCATCTGGCATCGCTGGGGGACTACGTGCTCTTTGAAATGGGGCATACCCTGGATGACGGAGCTCGGGCGTTGCTGGGGGAGCTGCGTTATCTCGTGCTGGTTATGGAGCCAACCTCTCTGGCTTTAGTCCATGCCCGTGAGGTCATCTCGATGTTATCCCAGCTCGGGTGGGTTGCCCAGCAACTCGGTCTGGTGGTGGTGAACCGTGCGGTCTCCGGGGTCGCCCTGACCCGACGGCAGATTGAGGAGGCGCTTTCCATTGAGCCGATCGGCTTCCTCTCCCCGGCTCCTGAGCTGGCCCATCAGGCCGTCGATCAGGGGGTCCCCATCGTCATGCTGCAGCCGGATGGCCTGCTGGCGGAACAGTTCCGCGAGCTGGCCCGACGTCTGGTAGCGCTCACGAGGTGAAGATGCCGATCCAGGCTCGCCATCGCCATCCCTGGGATGTCTCGCCGGAAGAGGCGATCGCGATCCAGCAACAGCTTCGCGCTCTGGTGATCCGGGATGGCTCCATGCCGGAACCCGGCGCCATTATTGTTGGAGTGGATGTCGGCTTTCGAGGGGATCTCGCCCGTGCTGCCGCCGTGGCCATGCGGTTCCCGGAGCTCACGCCCCTCGCTCAGGCGGTCGCGGAGGTCCCGGTGACGTTCCCCTACATCCCGGGCCTGCTGGCTTTCCGGGAGGCCCCTGCGATCCTCGCGGCTCTGGACCGTCTGACGCTCGAACCTCAGCTGCTGATGGTCGATGGCCATGGGATCTCCCATCCCCGCCGGCTGGGGATCGCCACCCATCTCGGGGTTTATTTGGATCTTCCGTCCATTGGATGTGCGAAGTCAAAGCTGTGGGGGCGCTGCGAGATGCCGCCGGATGAGCCAGGGGCCTGGACGCCGCTCTGGGATGGGGAGGAGATCATCGGGGCCGTCCTGCGCACTCAGGTGGGGACCAGTCCGCTTTTTGTCTCCATTGGCCATCGCATCTCCCTAGAGAACGCGATCGCTACGGTGATGGCCTGCGTTCGGGGTCACCGGCTTCCAGAGCCCACCCGCTTGGCCCACCTGGCGGCGGGAGGAGCCGATGTGATTTCCTCCGCCCGGCAGCCCCGTTTGCTGTAGAAAGGGCCAGGGATAGGCCACACCGCGGAGGAGGCACTCCCATGGCGAGGCTGCTGGTGGTGGACGATGATCCCGACGCGCGCCGGCGGATGGATCTGCGAGGCCTACCGGTGATTGGATTGACCGCGAAAGCTCAGATGGCCCCCGCAGCGGAGCAGAAGCTCCTGGGCGTGCAGGCCTACCTGACTAAGCCGGTCTCCGCCGAAACCCTGCTGCAAACGGTCCAGGAAACGCTGCAAGCCGCCCGCCCCCTCCTTCCTTCGGGGAATCAGGCGCTGGAGATCGCCTGTGGGGAGAGCTGGCCGGGCAGCGCTGGGGAGTTCCTGGCTTCGGCCCTGGCAGCCGCTCTGGCCGCCCATGCCCCGACGTTCCTGATCGATGTCGAAGGACTAGGGCGAGGAGCCCTGATCTTCGATCTGGAGCCTCATCTCACAGTGGAGGACCTGGAGGTGGGCCGGGATCCGGCCCAAGGTCTGATCCCGGTTCGGGAGCAGCTCCATGTCTGGTCCGTCTATGGACGACCCAGCCCGGTCGCTGTCCAGCAGGTGGCGGAGCGGCTGGCCTCCCAAGCCGGATTTATGGTCTGGATGGTGGGAGATCCGATCGGATCGGTGGCGGCCTCTATCTTCCCTCGGTGTCTGCGGATCTTCTTCGCCTTTGAGAGCCATGGACCCGGGATGCGGCGGGCGCGGCTCGTGCTCCGTCAACTGGAAGGCTTGGACCTTCGATCGCCACGAGTCTGGCCCATCTGGGTGCGGCGCTGGGCGGTTCCTGAGCCATGGACGGAGACAGAGATCCAGAACCGCCTGGGTGGGGTTCCCATTCGGGTCTGGCCGGTGGATCCGGTAACGGCCCATCGGGCGCTGCAGGATGGTCAGCCTATCCAGGAGGTCGAGCCGGAAAGTCCCACTGCGCATCGCATCCGGGAATGGGCGGAGGAGATCTTGGAGCTTGCGAGGGGAAGGAGGGCGCCTTGAACCCGCAGGAGCTGCCGATCCCCCCGAGCATTATGCTCGGCTTCGGACCTGGCTGATCCAGCCGCTGCGGAAGGGGTTCGAAGCCGCCGCCGATGGGAATGACCCCGGAGAGCTGGCGCTGGGTCCGGGATCGGGTCAGCCAGTTGCTGGCCTCCGCGCGGATCTCCCTGCCCCCCGAGGCGCTGGAGCGGCTGGTGGATGAGGTCGGAGACGAGGTCGTGGGCTACGGCCCCATTGGGCTGCTGGTGCGTGATCCCTCCATCACCGAGATCATGGTCAATGGTCCTCATCAGGTCTATGTGGAGCGGGCGGGTAAGATCGTCGAGGTCGATGTGCGATTCCGGGACGAGTCGCATGGGATGGAGGTCATTGAGCGCATCCTTCGACCCGTGGGGCGCAAGGTGGATCGGGCGTGGCCCATGGCCGACGCCCGTCTCCCTGATGGCTCGCGACGGAAGATCACCCGGGTCACAGAGATCCAGGGGATGGAAGGGGATACGGTGGTGCTGCAGGATCCCTTCGTCTTCCAGGCGAAAGCGATCGGGGAGGCATATGGGTAAGGTGGAAGGGGTTCATCGGCCGACCGGGATCCGCCTATCCCCCCAGATTTTCGGGGTGGGAACGATCACCGCCAGCCGGGGGCGATGAAGGAAGGGGCGGGTGGGACGCCCGCCCCTCCTGGCGTTATGAGGGCAGCCGGGCCGCCAGTGCCTGGCGGATCTCCTCCACCTCTGCGTGTCGCCCCAGCTGTTTCTTTGAAAACACCAGCTCTCCGTTCACCCGGACCTCGAAGACGCCCCCGCTGGAGGGGATGAGCGTCCACGAGGTCACCTGGCCTTCGAATTCCTTGAGCAGCTCCTCGGTCAACCTGACCGCTCGAGGGAGATACCCTCAGACCGCGCAGTATTCGATTTCAACCCGCAGCATTTGAACCTCCTCCTGAATCAGGATTCTGTCCGCGCGCACCGGGTTCGTGGTGAAAGGGTCTTGCGTATGGCCTTTGGGGGGTGAGGGCTGCTGAAGTCCCGGCCTGGATTTCCTGCCTTACGGCACATCGTTATACGTCCAGAGACGGTTTGCCAGGAAATTCCAGAACAGGGCGATCCCTACAGCGATCACCTGGGAGATGTTCACGCCCCACCCCTGCCCCAGGCGGGGAATGAGGAACCCCGAGACGGTCCCGAACACCGCGAGGTTGATCCCCAAGCCAGCGGTGTTCACCATGAAAAACTGGGAGATCTGCTGCCCGATCGGCTTCGATCGGGATTCCGGATAGGTCCAGTAGCGGTTCCACAGGAAATTGTTGATCACGGCGGCGGTGAACGAAACGGCCTTGGCCATAACCGGGATCCATCCGCCCAGGAAGATCAGGCTGTTCAGAATCCCGGTATCCACCACAAAGCCCACCGTTCCGACCACACAGAACTTTAGAAAGCGCACGATCTCCTTGCGATACGTTCGGTAAAGATCTCCCCGAGCGAGCCGAAGGGAAAGCCGTCTCTCCACGGGATGTCCTCCATCTCGGGCTCTGGGCCGAAGGTCGTCAGTCCGCGTTCAGAAGCTCCACCCACGCTCCATAGAGGGCAATGAGCAGAGGCAGGTTGGCCACGTAAAGATTATCGAAGAGCTGATGAATGTGCAAATGCATCCACGCGGCCATGATCCCCGCCGCCAGCCCCCTTCGCCATCCGGTGTTTCGCCGCCAGGCCCGCCCGGTCTGAAATCCGATCACCATCCAGAGCCATAGGTAAAGCAGCAAGCCGATCAGGCCAGTTTCCGCGGCCATGTTCAGGTAGATGTTATGGGCGTGGCCCAGCGGATTCGGCCAGCGGATCAGGGCGAAGGCAGGATAAGCGGCGGCGTAGTTCCCAAACCCAACCCCAAGCCACGGATGAGTCCGAATCATCTCCACGGCGGCCTGCCAGTGGGCCAGTCGCTCGATGATGGCGAAGTTCGAATCATTCACCCCCACCCCGCGCACATCGATGACCTGGATCTCCTCCATCGCCCCCATCAGGCGATCTCGAATGGGCGCTGGGATCCACCCGGCCGTCCACAGAAAGATCCCGGTTAGGATCAGGGCCGTCAGAGTGGCCAGACCCCATCGGCCTCGAGCGGGTAACATCCCGATGAGTGTTCCCATTGCCACGGCCGCTCCCAGCCATGCGCCCCGGGACCAGGAAAGGACGAGTGCCAGGAGCGCCATGCCTCCGATGCCCAGTGCTCCCAGCCCCAGTGCCCTCTCCTGAAGGGATCGTTGAGGATGGAAGAGCAGCCCGAAGGCGAGGCCCAGCGCGACCGGCGCGATCAGCCCCATCATTCCGGCGAAGGGATTGGGTTGCTGGAACGTTCCATAGGCCCGATAGAAGGGAAGGCCGGGAAGCTGAAAATGCCCCGGCCCGGTTCCCCCCAGGAGGGCTTGCCAGATCCCAATGCCTGCCTGGAAAGCACCGGAAACCAGCGCGATCCCCAGAAGGATGCGTTGCATGCGCGGCGAGGCGGTCAGGGTGATGATCACCACCACCCCGATTTGCGCCCATTTGATCCATTCCGGGAGCCCCTCCTCCCACGATGGAGCCCAGGAAAGGGAGAGGAGCGTGTAACCCAGGAACAGCCCGTAGGCCCCACTCCAGCTCCATCGCGGCAGAGAGAACGTGCGGTGGGCCAGCCCTCGCCAGATCCAGCCCAGGAGCGCCAGACCCAGGAAGATCTGGGCGCTGGGGAGGGGGGGATGCCAGCGTTCGCCCTCCAGCGGCGCCAGGGGCCCGGTCAGCAACGCCGCCCCCAGGCCAGCTTCGGGGACCCGCAGGAGGGCGAGCAGACCCGCGAAGGCCATACTGATCCCCATCAAGCGCTCCGGCCTCCATGCCAGTAGCAAACCCAGAACGAGGGCCAGAATCCCCCACCCGCGCTTCTGGGCAAACAAGCGTAGCCTCAGCTGGAGTCCATGAGGGGATCGATCCATGCCGGCCATGTCGCGAACCCGGATCCGGGGTGATGGATAAGCCGCCTCGCTCCTCCTCGCTACCTGGCCGAATCTCGGGGAGAGGAATAGAGAGGCTTATCGCCTCTTCAGCCGTTCCTCAAACCACTGAATCGTCCGTCGCAGCCCTTCCTCCAGGGGAATCCGCGGGCTCCATCCGAGGCGCTGGCGGGCTTTCGTGATGTCTGGGCAGCGGCGCTGGGGATCCCCTGGGATCCGTCGATCCGGCAGGATACGGATTCCGGCGGGGTTCCCGGTCAGACGGTTGATGAGCTCCGCAACGATGAGGATGCTGACCTCCTCCGGGTTCCCCAGGTTCACCGGCTCGTGCTCTTCCATCTCGAGAAGCCGCACAATCCCCTCCACCAGGTCATCGATATAACAGAAGCTGCGCGTTTGCGAGCCGTCCCCGTAGACCGTCAGCGGCTCCCTTCGCAAGGCCTGGCCGATGAAATTCGGCACCACCCGTCCATCGTCCAGCCGCATGCGGGGACCGTAGGTATTGAAAATGCGAACGATGCGGGTATCCACGCCGTGAACCCGATGATAAGCCATCACCATGGCCTCGGCGAACCGTTTGGCCTCATCATAGGCTCCTCGCGGCCCGATAGGGTTCACATAGCCCCAGTAGGTTTCCGGCTGCGGATGAACCTGGGGATCCCCATAGACCTCACTGGTGGAAGCCAGCATATAGCGGGCCCCCTTGACCCGCGCAAGGCCCAGGGTGTTATAAGTCCCCAGCGCGCCGACTTTCAGGGTCTGGATGGGGTATTTCAGATAGTCCACCGGGCTGGCCGGCGATGCAAAGTGCAGCACCGCATCCAGCGGTCCCTCGACATAAAGGAAGTGGGTCACGTCATGGCGGATGAAGCGAAAGCGTGGGTGCCCGATCAGATGGGCGATGTTATCGGCCGTTCCGGTCAGGAAATTATCCACGCCGATCACTTCATGGCCATCCGCGAGGAAGCGATCGCAGAGATGGGAACCAATAAAGCCGGCGGCGCCGGTGATCAGGATGCGCATGGAGCGGTTCACCTAAAGCTCGGGATTTGAGAACCTGCGGCCTGGGCTCAACGGCATAAATCCTGCTGATTAACGGAGGGAAAGCCTCCAGTGCGTGAGGAGGATCAGCGCGATGGCTTCCAGCAAGGTGAGCCCGCCGATCCCCACGGCGGCGTCAAACCAGAATTTCTCCGGATACAGGCGGATCAGCGTATCCGTGGGCAGGAAAAGCCATGTGTCTCCTTCGAAGAACACCCGGTGGAACAGGGTGAAGGCGGCATCGAAGCTCAGCAGAAAGCCCAACAGGATGCCCAGGACCAGCCCCAGGGTGAGGAGTCCTCCCCAGCCCAGGCTCTGCCAGGCCAGCGGGCGGGTGGCGGGGGAGAACCAGAGACACGCCCAAGCCCCGATGAGCGCCAGGGCCAGGATCAGGCCTACCCGGAAGGCGGACCTCTGGAGAACATACACATCCTGCATGTGCCGGATCTCCCGCTCGTTGAAGGCTGGCCGCCCATCGGCGAATCGGATCTCCCGCAGGATGCTGGCCCCAGGCGGCTGGGTCACTGAGCGAAGCCCGGTCAGGGCGAGTTCCAGCCGCTCCTCCGGGCTCATCCCGTAGAAATCCGGCGGGAAATCCGGCCGCCCATATTCCAGGCGAATGAACCAGTCGCTCATCAACAGCCGGACGTTCAGCAGGAGCAACACAGCCGGTAGCGAGAGGACGATCAGAGCGGAGAGCACGCGAGATAGCATCCATGCGCTCCTTATCGGAATGGGTTTACACTTCATTCTTTAATCATAACTCCCAGCCCATCAAAGCCGACCCATGCCGCCAGGGAAGGGCCGTAAGGGCGGACGACGAGCTCGCGAGCCTGCATCGCTTCCTGCAAGCGCTGAGCGAAGGCATGGGCCTCCTGGGGGGACCGAGCCGGCCCGTACAGGACTCCCACCCGTTCCGCCTGGGAGAACTCGGCTGCGAATTCGATCAGCTTTTCCAGCGCCTTCTCGGTGGAGCGGGCTTTCTCCAGTGGGAGCAGGGCGCCATCCTCCATCATCAGGAACGGTCGGATCCCCAACATCGTTCCTAGGATGCGCTGGGTTTTGCTTAACAAACGATTGCGCTCCAGGGCTTCCAGGCTCTCCGTCACAAAAACAGCGTAGAGGCGTGAGAGCATCCCTCGTAGCTGTCGAACGATCTCGTGAACCGGCTGGCCCTGAGCGAGCAGGCGAAGGGCCGTTTCCGCGATCCAGCCCTGGGCGATCCCCATCGTTTGGGTATCAATGACGTGAACTGGGCACCGCCCCAGCACGACGGAAGCCGCAGCCCGTGCCCGGGCGACCAGCGGAGAGAGCCGGCCGGAATGCAGAACAGCCACGATGGCCGAGGTGCTGGGGGCCAGCCGGGTGTAAAGCGCCCGGAGCTCCTCTTCCGTCGGCGGCTCGATGGTGAACGCCTTCGTTCGATCCGCAGGCGGCCAGAGCTCGGGAGGGATCTCATCGATCCCCTCCCGGAAGGTTTGATGATCCACCCGAATGGTCAGCGGGATCCAGACCAGTATGTCATTTGGCAGGTCCGTTGCGCTCAGCATGGCCGCGCTATCCACAAGCACCCGGATGGGCATGGATGAAGTTCCCTCCGCTGGCAATGATGAGCACGGAAAACGCCTCGCTCCACCTTCAGAGCCTCCCCTAGCCTGGGGCAGGCCAATGCTCCGCCCATCCCTCTCCCCCCAACACCGTCCGTGAGCCCGGCGGGCTCCTACTCCGCGCTCAGAATGAAAGGATAGTAGGGCTGTCCAGTCTCCACCACCTCGATCTGCAGCTGGGGATAGCGAGAACGGAGTTTCTCAACCAGTTGGACCGTTTGGGAGGGATCTGCTTCTGCCCCCACATACAGAGTGAGCAATTCGGCCGAGGAAGTATCCATCGCCTCCAGGGTCCTCTGGATGACTTCCTCCAGATCATCCCCTGCGGCCACCAGATGATCCTCCACCAGCCCGATCCATTGTCCCTGACAGGCCAACACGCCTTCCAGCTCCACATCCCGCGTGGCCCGGGTGATCTGCCCGCTCCGCACCAGCCGCAGCGCCTCCTTCATCGCCTGCAGATTGCTTTCCAGATCTGCCTCGGCGCGATAGGCGACCATGGCGGCCACGCCCTGAGGGAGAGTGCGGGTCGGGAGGATCTCCACGCGTTTATCCGGAACCAGCTCGGCGGCCTGTCGGGCCGTCAACATCACATGGGGATGGTTGGGCAGCACGATGATCTGATCCGCGGGCAGCGTTTGCATGAGCTCCACGAATTGCTGGGCGCTGGGGTTCATGGTCTGCCCGCCGCGAAGGGTCGCGCTGGCCCCCAGGCTGGTGAAGATCCGGGCCCATCCCTCACTGGGGACCACGGCGATCGTAGCTGCCTGGCCGGGTTGCAGGGGAGAGGGGGGACTCTCTATCCCTCGGGCCCGCTCCTGGATAAATCGTTGATACTGAGCCTGCATATCTTCTACCACTACATCGCGTAAACTGCCCCAGCGGATAGCGTAGCTCAGCGGCTGCCCGGGATCATGGACATGCAGGTGCACCTTTACGGTGTTCGCATCGCCCACGACCAGGACGCTATCACCCATCGCCTCCAGGTCGCGACGGATCTGGTCCACATCCAGGTGGGGGCCCACCAGGATGAACTGGACATCGTAGCCATAGCCCTCGGATCCGGGCTCCAGGGCCTCGGTCGCCTGAGCGCCGGCGAGGGAGGGAGCAATCCTCGGAGCCTCCTCGATGGGCTCTCCCTTCAGACAGCGAAGCATCCCTTCCAGGATCAGATACAGGCCCTGTCCGCCCGAATCCACCACCCTGGCTGCTTTGAGGATGGGGAGCAGGTCGGGCGTGCGTTGCACCGCCTCATGGGCCCGGCGCACCACCTGTTCCATCACGTCGAGCAGATCCCCGCCGCGTTGGACGGCATGGGTGGCCGCCTCGCTGGCTTCCCGGATCACGGTCAGGATCGTTCCCTCAACGGGTTTCATTACCCCGCGGTAAGCCGTGCGGGTGGCCTCCTGAAGGGCGAGGGCGAGATCTTCCGCGGTGATCGTCGGGCGATGGTCAATCGCCTGGGCCATCCCCCGCCAGATCTGAGAGAGGATCACACCGGAGTTCCCCCGAGCGCCCATCAATGCTCCCCGGGCTATCCGCTGAAGCAGCACACCCACCTCAGCGTCTGTCACGGGGGCGATCTCCTGCCAGGCCGCCTCCATTGTCAGCAGCATATTGGTTCCGGTATCGCCATCCGGGACCGGGAACACGTTTAGGGCGTTCACCAGCTCATAGTGACGGCGAAGCCAAAGCAATCCAGCCCGGATCATCGCTTTAAACGTGGGCCCATCGATGGCTTGAAGGGCTGGTCGCGAGGAAGAAGACCCTTCCGGTTGCACGGCCTCCTCCTGAGAAGCGAAGGATGTCCCTCTTTCCATAAGGAACGCTTCATCACTGGGGTTGCAGGCCTTGAATATGAACGTTCACCTCCGCCACCGGCAGGCCTGTGGTTTTCTCCACCTGATATTTAATGGCATGTTGCACGCTGCGGGCGACGGCGACCAATCGGACCCCATAGGCCAGGATCAAATAGACATCGATCACCAGGCCATCCGGCCGCTCTCGGATCTCGACGCTTCGTCGGGCGTCTGGCGCGAAGAAGTTCACGACCACGTCGGTCATGCGGTGCGAAGCCAGGCCGACCACTCCATAGCATTGGGCCAGGGCCCGTGCGATCAGGGTGGCGATCGCCGCAGGCAGCACTTCGATCCGCCCCAGTTCGTTCTGTTCTTTCATGCCTTCCAGTCTCCTTAAAAACCTGGCTGATGCAGGCTTATTTGGCTACAAACCTGATAACGATTCCTCTCTTGCTTTCATAACCCCTGAGCCGGGTGGACCGGGCAGGCCCCACGGCTGTCCAACAGGATTCTCCTACTATCTTAACCGATGTGGATTTTCCCCTGAGAGGCCTGGGGAGCTGGGCCGGTCACCGAAGGCAACTCGCTGGGCTTCTTATGTTTGTTCTCCGCAGATCGGGCAGCGAGTTGCATTAAAATAGATACAGGATGCCGTCTGGAGCGGGCGAGAGCGGGTGAGCGCAAAGGACAGCCGGTGGGATGACCTGATGCTCCGCCGGCGGAGATTTTTCTTTCTCTGGAGGGAGGTCCACGATGACGGGAGAAGCTCGGCACGTCTATGGGACCGTAACGGTGAAGCGGGGGCTTGCCCAGATGCTGAAGGGCGGCGTGATCATGGATGTCACCAATGCGGAGCAGGCCCAGATCGCTGAGGAAGCCGGCGCAGTGGCCGTGATGGCCCTCGAACGGGTTCCTGCGGATATCCGGGCGCACGGTGGCGTGGCCCGGATGGCGGACCCCGAGAAGATCCTGGAGATCATGGAGGCGGTGACGATCCCAGTGATGGCCAAGTGCCGGATCGGCCACTATATGGAGGCCAGGATCCTGGAAGCCCTCGGTGTGGATTTCATCGATGAGTCGGAGGTTCTGACCCCTGCTGATGAACAATATCACATCAACAAATGGGAATTTAAGGTTCCTTTCGTGTGCGGGGCGCGGGATCTCGGGGAGGCCCTGCGCCGGATCGCCGAAGGGGCGTCGATGATCCGCTCGAAAGGGGAGGCTGGAACCGGGAACGTGGTTGAAGCCGTTCGCCATGCGCGGGCGATCATGGGCGCCATCCGGCGGATCCAAGGGATGGGAGAGGAGGAACTGGTGGCCTACGCCAAGGAGATCGGCGCTCCCTATGAGCTGGTCCTGGAAACCCGGCGCCTCGGGCGCCTGCCGGTGGTCCTCTTCGCCGCGGGGGGGATCGCCACCCCGGCGGATGCGGCGCTGATGATGTGGTTGGGGATGGATGGGGTGTTCGTGGGAAGTGGGATCTTCAAGAGCGAGAATCCGTATAAGCGGGCCCGGGCGATCGTGGAGGCCGTAACCTACTGGCAGGAGCCGGAGATCCTGGCGATGGTCAGCCGCAGCTTGGGCGAGCCGATGTATGGCATCGACGTCCGGCAGTTGACCGAGGCGCAGCGCCTCGCGCTGCGTGGGTGGTGAAATTCTCGGGGATTTCGCGGGATCTGGGAGAACGAAACCCGATTGTTTGTTGCGGATCAGCTCCCTAAGGGAGGTGTGCGGTGAGGATCGGGGTGCTGGGATTGCAGGGGGATTACCTGGAACATCATCAGATGCTTCGTCGTCTGGGCGTGGAGACGGTGGATGTCCGCCTCCCTCGGCATCTGGAGGGAGTGGATGGTCTGATCATCCCCGGGGGGGAAAGCACCACGATCGGCGCCCTCGCGGAGCGCTATGGCCTGACGGAACTGCTCCACCGCATGGCGGAGGCCGGCATGCCGATCTGGGGCACCTGCGCCGGCATGATTTTTCTGGCCCGGGACGTGGGCCGCCCCCAGCCCACCCTGGGTCTGATGGATGTCCGGGTGCGGCGGAATGCCTTCGGCCGCCAGATCGACAGCTTCGAGGTCGATCTGGAAATCCCGGCCCTGGCCCGGGTGGGGGATCTCCGGCCTTTCCATGCGATCTTCATTCGGGCCCCGCTGATCGAAGCCGTAGGACCCGGGGTGGAGGTCCTGGCCCGGCTGGGCGATGGAACGGTTGTGGCGGCTCAGCAGGGACATCTGCTGGCCACCGCTTTCCACCCCGAGCTGACGGACGACACCCGGTTCCATCAGTATTTCTTGGAAATCGTCCGACAGGCTTCCCGCTGATGATCCGATCCTTGCGGATAAGGGATGGCCCGCGTTTCCTGGCGGCCGCCCACGCAGGTTTATATCTGGACGAGCGGGCGGTGCGGGTGGATCGCTTCCATCCGATTGAGGCCGCCACCCTTTCCCTATTCTTCCCGGATCTGGCGCCGGTGCGGACGCTTTCGGATCCCTCGGGATCGTATTTCCTCCAGTTGAACTATCGGCGCCGCGGGGAGGAAGGACGCCTGCTGTTTATGGCGCCTGCGCCGGCGACCCTGGATCTGGAGTCCACAGTCGAATGGGAGTTCCTCCTTCAGGCTATTGTTGAATGGGCGGCTGCGCATGGGATCCGGCGTCTGGTGGCGGAGGTGGCGCTGGATGAATTGCGGCCGGCCCTTCTGCAGCGCCTGGGCTTCGAGCGAACCCGCCGTTACGCGGTGTGGGCCGGACCGGCTCGGGTGGTAGAGCGGGCCTTCCAAGCGCTGGCCGGTTGTGAGTCTCCATTCCATGCTTCGTCGTGGGCGCTTTATCGAGGGGCGAAGGGAGCCTGGGTGGAGGAAATCCGGAGCACGTCGGAAGATCCGCTCCCGGGACTGGCGCAAACCCTTGCGGATCTGGGCATCCGCTGGCGACATCCGGTTTATGTGCAGGTCCGCCAGGAGACTCCGGAGTTGACTGGGGTTTTACGGATGCTGGGATTCCATCCCGCCTTCACCCTGTGGCGGATGGTGCGCTGGATCGCGGTTCCCCTTCGGCTGCCATCCGCGAAGGAGCAGGAAACGATGGCCTCCGCCTCCTTGGCGTTCTATTTTCTCCATCATATGGCGCGTTCGCCGATTCAGGAGCGGGCCGTGGGCTCCGGATAAGAGAAGGCGATGGAAGACACGCTTCCCTCGCCTTTCGCCCAGCCATCCGAATGCGTAGAGCTGTTTCCTCGGGAATGAGGTGGTCGGTTTTCCCGGCGATCGAAAGGGGAAGGGGATCCCCATGACCCAACCCGGAGTTCGAACGGGCACCATTACTGTCGATTTCCTGACCCCTACACATCGAATCTCGGCCCAGATGGTGTTGAGAGGCCGGGTTCTGGGAGATGTTCTAAACGATGTGCGCACCTCTTTTGTTCCTCTGGAGACCGTGTTCCTCTCCCGCCTGGACGAACCAGCCCGTATTCTCAAAAGCTTCGGAACGGCGATCCTCAGCAAAAACCATATTGCGATGGCAATTGTGAATGTGGGGATTGAGATGGCCCTGAAGGCTGTTTCCCCTGCATACGGCTCTCGCAAAACGTATGGCGTGTTCGCCACTATACCCAGGTTTGAGATTGAGGGAACCATCGAATTCGCGGGCCGACCGGATCTCCATGCCCTTCTGGTGACCAATGTAGAGCGCTTCATCCCGATCATGAACGCAAGAGCGGTGCGGAGTGATCGGCCCGGGATGGATTTCGCCGGCGAGCTGATTTTTGTAAATCGAGATTTCATTGAATTGCTTTCGCTCATCGGAGAGGTAGCTCAGGGATGACCCGCGTCCTAGTGATTGATGATGATATCGAGCTCCTGCAGATGGTCCGCCGGATGCTGGAACGAACAGGGTTCGAGGTGTTCACCAGCGCCGATGGTGGGGATGGGATCGAAAAAACCCGCCAGCTTCGGCCGGATCTGGTGATCCTGGATTTGATGATGCCGGAGATCGACGGCTTCCAGGTCCTCCAAGCCATCCGAAACGATCCGCTGGTCAGCGACACGCCGATCCTGGTCCTCACCGCCCGGGCGCAGCCGGTGGATCGGGAGGCGGCCCTCGCCGCCCAGGCGGATGCTTACCTGGCCAAGCCGGTCTCTCAAAAGGAGCTCCTGGATCGGATCCAGGAGGTGCTGAACCGACGCCAGCGAGGGAGCGGCCAGGGTTCGGTGGTGCTCTTCCTGGGGCTCCGGGGAGGAACCGGGACCACCACGCTGGCGGTGAACACCGCGCTGGCCCTGGCTCGCAACGGTTCCGTGGTGCTGTGGGACGCCAGCTTGAGCTCCGGCCATGCCGGGCTTCATCTCCGGATCGCTCCCCGGATCTCCTGGCTGGATTGGTGGCGGGATGGGTGCTCGAAAGGGGATCTGGAAGCGCATTTGATATCCCATCCCACAGGGCTCAGTCTGTTCCCCGCTCCTCTGATGCCGGTCACGGAGGCGCTAGAGGAATCCTGGGTGGGTTTGACCCTGGATTTCCTGCGCGAGCGGTTTCGCTTTGTGGTCATTGATGGGCCTTCCACGCTGGTGCCTCTGGGCCTGGCCTTCTGTCAACAAGCGGATCCGATATTCCTGGTGATGAGCCCCGAGGTGGGCGCTCTGCAAACTACGGTGATGACTTTGCGGGCCCTCCAAACGGCGGGGATACCGATGGAGCGGATCCATATCGTTGTGAACCATGCTGCGGGGCCCAGCCCATTGAGCACCCCAACGATTGAGCGGGCGCTGGGCCGGGCGCCCATCCTCACCGTGCCCTTCGATCCCAATCAGGCCGTGGCCCTGGTCCAGGGCACTCCCCTCATCCTCAGCCATCCGAATGGCCCCCTGGCCACGGCCGCCCACCGCCTGGCCGGACGAGTGCAATCCAGCGGGCGTCTAACCGGGGGTTAATGCCGGTTGATCCGTTCCTCAATATCGATTTAAAATGCTACATAAAAACCATAACACCCAAAAATGGAACTCTTATTTAAGGTGAATCGGGGCTATGATTTGGTGGGCGGATTCGGAGGGTGCCGGTCCCTCCGCTGGATCTATCCTGTGTTGAATAAATTCCAACTTTTCGCTTGACGGCGAGATCCCCTGCGTGCTATAATTCTTCCAGTAGGTTTTCCCGAACGGCCCCAACCTGGATCCGGCCGTGGGATTCAGCGGCCTATCCCGGAGGGCTCTATGAAGATGTTACGCTATCGAGTGGGCGCGTTGGTGGGCGCGCCGATAGGGAGCCGGATGGTGCTATCCCTGGAGGAAGGACCGGGAGATTTGGGCTACGGGGTAGAAGTGGATTATCTTCGGGGGGAGATTGAGCTGGTCCGTTCCGATCGCCGGCTTCTGGCCTCTGGGACGATCTCCACGCAGATCCATGCTTCGTGCGCCCGTTGTCTGGAACCGGTCGCCTTCCCCCTGACCTTTGAGTTTGAGGAGGCCTTTTTTCTATCCCCGGTGGATATCCCCGGGGAGACATTTTATGCGGTAACGGATGATGGGTATCTCTTTCTGACTGCGCCGTTGCGGGAGCATATCCTGCTGAACACGCCGTTGCGGGTTCTCTGCCATCCGGATTGCCGGGGGCTGTGCCCGGAGTGCGGCCAGAATCTGAATGAGGGGGATTGCGGCTGTGTCCGCGAGCCGGATCCTCGATGGGCCGCCCTGCAGGTGTTTCGCCGATCCGAATGATCGGGCGGTGGATGGCAGAAGGTGGCCCGGGTGGTTGCCCCGATGGCCGGGGACCGGGGGTCGAGGATCCTCGGCAACCGGGATCCATGGGGGAAAGCAACCATCCGGCTGCTGTCTGTGAGGAGACGTAATGAAAGCCCGATCCGGGGATCCCGGGAAGGTGGCTGAACCTGATCGGAGAGGAGCGACGATGGCGAGCTTTGATGAGGTCCTAGGAGAGCTTCTTTCTCTGGCGGAGCGGCAGGGTTACCTGGCGGTTACAGATATTCTGGAGATCTATCCGGAGGCGGAGGAATCCCCCGAGGAACTGGATGAGATCTGCCTGTGGTTGCAGGAGGCGGGCATCGAGCTCTACGACGACACCCGGATCAACATCGAGGAGGAGGAGCGGTTCCTTCGCGAGATCGAGGAGGAGGACGAAGAGGAGGCGGAGGAACATTTCGAGACCAGCGATGTGGTCCTGGGGGAAGATGACGACCTGGCCGACATCGACGTGGATGACACGGTAGGGCTCTACCTGAAGGAGATGGCCCGCGTTCCCCTGCTGACCAGTGAGGAGGAGGTGCGGCTGGCCCGGCAGGTGTTCCGAGGCCAGCAGGCCGCCCGCCGGCTCCGGGAAGCCCGTCGGCTTTCCCCTCAACAGCGGGCCCGGCTGGAGCGGCTGGTGGAGGAAGGCCGCAAGGCCCGGGAACATCTTATTAAAGCCAATACCCGTCTGGTGGTTAGCATCGCCAAGAAATACATGGGCCGCGGGGTTCCGTTCCTGGACCTGATCCAGGAGGGGAACCTGGGGCTGATGAAGGCGGTGGAGAAGTTCGATTACCGGCGGGGTTACCGCTTCAGCACGTATGCCACCTGGTGGATCCGCCAGACCATCACCCGGGCGATCGCGGATCAGAGCCGCACAATCCGCGTTCCAGTTCACATGAGCGATCGGATCCGCAAGCTGTATCGGGTGGCCCATGAGCTGGAGCAGAGCCTGGGCCGCAAGCCGACTGCGGAGGAGATCGCGGCCGAGCTGGGGGTGGATCCGCGGAAGGTGGAGTGGATGTTCCGGGTTTCCTGGCAGCCCTTGAGCTTGGAAAACCCGGTGGGGGAGGATGAGGAGGACGAGCTGGGCTACTTCATTGAGGATGAATCCTCTCCCTCTCCGAACCAGATCACTTATGAGAACCTGCTCCGGGAGAAGATTGAGGAGATCCTCTCGACTCTCAGCCCTCGCGAGGCCCGGATCCTTCGGCTGCGGTTTGGCCTGGTGGACGGGCGGTGCTACACCCTGGAGGAGGTGGGGAAGAAATTCGGGCTGACGCGGGAACGTATCCGGCAGATCGAGGGGCGGGCTCTACGCCGGCTGCGTCACCCTCGTCGGAGCCGCCAATTGCGGGAGTTCCTGACCTGAAAAGGCTTCCCCGAGATGGATTTCAGAAACCGGACCGGCCGCGCAGGGTGGCCGGTCCGGTTTTTATCTGGACCTTGCCGTTGGGCTTCCCAATTGAATGAAGAGGCCGCTTCCAGAGGGGAAGCGGCCTCTCCCGGCGGGCCGTCGCCGATCAGCGTTCACCGGAGGTGATGCGACGGCCCGCCTCTTTCAGGTCTGTCCGACGTTTTTCGTCCATGTCGCATCACCTCCTTTCTGTGGGATGGCGCATCCGGTGGGCGCAGGCGGCATGGAAGGGAAGTTCGATGATGGGCTCGCGCCCAAGATGGCTCGATCATGCACAGGATGAGCTCAAATGTCAACGGCAAGGCGATTGCCCTCCAGGCTTTTCATCCCCCTCGGGGTCGGCCGTAGAGCCACCAGAAGCGATCGCGCGGGAAAACCTCTTGTAGCGCCTCCTCCCATAGAAATGGACCAGGCTCCCAGTTTCGTCGCAGCGTCTGGTCCAGCGTCCGCACGCGGTTTCGAATGCTCTCCATATCGAATCCGAGGCGCTCCCCCTCTTCCAGCAGAAGCTCGATCTTTAAGCGAATATGTGCCTGTGCTGGATAGCTCGGAGCGACCTCCTCCGGATGTCTCTCATAATCCTCCAGATACCATGCCCAGGCGTCCAGGCGGCTGCTGAGCTCCCGCTCCAGCTTCTGCCGGTAGCGGGCCGGATGGACCTCTCGCACCCGCTCCAGATGGGTTTTCAGGGCCTCCAGTTCCGCGCGGGCCTGTGCTGGAAGACGGCTCTGGAGCGCCTCCAGCCGCCGCAGGCTCTCCAGCAGGCCGCCGATGCTGAGCGATGGAAAGATGGTGGAGAAGGGGCGAAGGGGCCAGTAAACCATGTCCGAGGCCAGATAATCCTCCAGGGCTGCCACCCCTTCCCGCACGAACGTCAGTTCATCCTCCAGTTTCATCATCCCTCCCGTTATGAATGAGGAGTCCCCGCACCCGGGTAGGCCCCCTGATAGATGGCCCTCACCAGTTGGGGGAGCAGGGTGTCCAGATCCTGGGAGGTATCCACCTCGAGATAGGGCCGACCGATGGGCTCCATATGGCGTCGCATCCGTTCGTAAACCGACCAAGTGGCCTCGCTGGCATCTTCCGGATGACGCTGACGGACGCGCTCCTCCAGGCGATCGCGCACCACTTCGGGAGGGGCGGTGACGAAGAGGATCACCAGGGGAACCTGGAGGCGGTCCGCGATCTGATAGATCAGGGCGCGGTGGGCCTCGATCAGGTTGGTGGCGTCGAAGATCACCGAGGAGCCCTGGCGGAGGAGCTGCTCCATGAGCACTCGGCAAACCTGATGAACGCGCCGGCTTTCGTTCAGGGTATGTCGAGGCCACTTGAACAGGATCCGTCGCACCCGGTCGGACTCCACGATGGGGGCCGGAAGCAGGGCGGCCAGCCGGCGGGCCAAGGTGGATTTCCCGGTCCCAGGCAGACCGACCATCAGGATCAGCCGGGGGTGGGGCGTGGGGATGGGGCGGATCTCCAGCGCCTGGGCGGCCCGCCTGGCCATCGCCTCCGCTTCCCCCCGAGGGAGGGGATAAGGAGAGGGAATTCCCAGACTTCCGTTCCGCCGTAGCGTGCGATCCAGGCCCTCTTCGTTCATCTGGCCTGTCTCCGGAATCCTCTGCTCTTCCATCCCCATGGAACTCCGCTCGGGGTCGCTCTCCTTACGGGCTAGTGATGATCCGGGGGTGGGGAAGAGATCCCGGCGCGCTGCTCAGGCGATTTGTCAGAAGCGTTCAATCGAATTATACCGAAATCGGACTTCATGCGCAGACTCAGGAAGCTTCCACTGGAGGCCGACAGCGTGCGCAACCTGGAAAAACCTCCCGTTCCTCCTTACCTGGTTCTCTTCGTCGGCCTTCTGGCCGTTTCGACGTCTTCGATTTTCATTCGTTTCGCCCAGCGGGAAGCCTCTTCCCTGGCCATCGCCGCCTATCGTCTGACCCTGGCCACCTTGCTGATCCTCCCGCTGGCCTTTCTGCGGTATCGCCATGAGCTGGCGCAGGTGACCCGCCGGGATCTCCTCTGGATGATGCTGTCCGGGGTCTTCCTGGCCCTGCATTTCGTCACCTGGATCACCTCCCTGGAATACACCACCGTGGCCAGCTCGGTGGTGCTGGTTTCCCTCTCGCCGGTTTTCGTTGCCATCGCCGCGCCGGTTTTCCTGCGCGAAACCATCCCTTCGCGGGTTGTCCTGGGGATTCTCATTGCCCTAACGGGGAGCACGGTGGTGGGCTTCAGCGACGCGTGTTCGTGGCCGCCGCTGCGCTGCACGCTGGAGGGAGGCGGCCGCCTCCCCATGGTCGGCAACCTCCTGGCCCTCATCGGGGCGATCATGGTGGCGGGCTATTTTATGATCGGCCGTCGGGTGCGCAGCCGGTTCTCTCTCCCGGTGTATATCGGCTTCGTCTATGGGTTTGCCGCGGTGGTCTGCCTGCTGATCGTAGCCGGGTTCCAGCTCCCCATCCTGGGTTATTCGCCTCAGACCTACCTCTGGATGACCCTGGTGGCGGTCTTCCCCCAGCTGATCGGGCACTCCTCCTTCAACTGGGCCCTCCGTTATCTGCCGACGGCGGTGGTCACCGTGACTACCCTGGGGGAGCCCATCGGTTCAACGATCCTGGCCTATGTGATCCTGCGGGAAGCGCCGACGTGGGTGAAGATCCTGGGGGGCGGATTGATTCTCACCGGGATTGCGATCGTATCCGAGGAAAGAGCGCGCTGAGCGTCAGGCGAGGAACTCCTGAACCCATCCGGAGGAGCTTTCCATGCCGATCCATCCGCCGGAACCCTTTCGGATCAAGGTGGTGGAGCCGTTGCGGCAGCTCTCGCGAGAGGATCGTCGGCGACGCCTTCAGGAGGCGGGCTACAACCTCTTTCGCCTGCGGGCCGAGGATGTCTTCATCGATCTGCTGACGGATTCGGGGACGGGGGCGATGAGCGACCGCCAGTGGGGGGCAATGATGCAGGGGGATGAATCCTACGCGGGGGCTCGGAGTTTCTACCGATTCCAGGAGGCGGTCCAGGAGATCACGGGCTATCCTTACGTGGTGCCCGTGCATCAGGGCCGCGCGGCAGAACATATCTTCTTCGCCGTGACCGTGCAGCCCGGCCAGCGGGTCCCCAGCAACAATCACTTCGATACCACCCGGGCGAACCTCCTGGCCCGCCCCGCTGACCCGGTCGATCTGGTTATCGATGAGGCCTATGATCCTACTCTGGAGCACCCTTTCAAAGGGAACATGGATCCGGCCAAGCTGGAGGCGTTCTTCGAACAGGTCGGGCCGGGAAACATTCCCTTTGTGATGCTGACGCTGACCAACAACACGGTGGGCGGACATCCGGTCTCTATGGAGAACGTCCGCACTGTGGCGGCCATAGCCCACCGGTATGGGAAGCCGCTCTACCTAGATGTGGCCCGCTATGCGGAGAACGTCTACCTCATCAAGTTGCGCGAGCCAGGCTACGCCGACCGGCCGGTGCAGGAGATCGCCCGGGAGCTCTTCGGATACGCGGATGGCTGTCTGATGAGCGCCAAGAAGGATGGGCTGGCCAACATCGGGGGGTTCATCGCGTTGAAGGACCCCGAACTCTATGAAGCGTTATGTGCCCAGCTGGTGCTCCGGGAGGGATTCCCGACCTATGGCGGGCTGGCCGGGAGGGATCTGGAGGCCATCGCGGTAGGTTTGAGGGAGGCGCTGGATGAGGATTACCTGGCCTACCGCATTGCTCAGGTGCGCTATTTGGCGGAATCCCTCCAGCAGGCCGGGATCCCCATTGTGGTGCCCCCGGGAGGACACGCGGTGTATCTGGATGCCAGCCGCTTTCTCCCCCACATCCCTCCCTCGGAATACCCGGGCCATGCCCTTGCCGTGTATCTTTATCTGGAAGGGGGGATCCGGGGTGTGGAGATCGGTAGCGTGATGCTGGCCCAGGAAGACCCTCGGACAGGGCAGGTGCTTTCCCCTCGTCTGGAGCTGGTGCGGCTGGCGATCCCCCGACGGGTTTACACCCAGAGCCATCTGGATTACGTAGTAGAGGTGTGCGCCCAGGTCTACGCCCAGCGGGAGCGCATCAAGGGGTTCCGCATCCTTCGGGCGTCGAAGCTCCTGCGTCACTTCACCGCCTGGTTCGAGCCGCTGGGAGAGCTGGATTGAGCCCTATTCGCCCAGGGAGGGAGGCCACCGGGTGAAAGCCCGGAAGGGGGGACCGCGCCATCCTTGCGGAGCCTATTCCCATCGCCAGACCTCTACGGTATCCCCGGCTTGCAGGCCGTTGAGATCCAAGGGAACCATCACCAGGCCGTCGGAACGAGCCAGGGTGAAGATCATATTGCTTTTCCCGAGCAACGGGTCCGCCCACCATGTTCCCTCGCGGTGGATCAGCCGAACGGGCACCCAGTCGATGCGCCCCGGCGCAGAGGGGATGTTGTGGGTCAGGCGGGCGGATTGAAGGGAAGGGGCCGGCGGCTCCAGGCCCTGGAGGAAGTAAAGCAGGGGGACCAGGAGCATCCGAGCGACGATGAAGGCGGAGACGGGATTGCCCGGCAGCCCCAGAACTGGCTTTCCGCGGCAGAAGGCGACCAGGGTGGGTTTCCCAGGGCGGATCGCCAGCCCGTGGGCCAGGATCCCTGGGGAACCCAGGCGCTCGATCACGGCCGCCGTGAGATCCCGGGTGCTGACGGAACTGCCTGCGGTGAACACGAGCACATCCGCCGCTTCGAAGGCTTCCCGGGCCATCTGTTCCAGGATCTCCAGACGATCCGGCGCGATCCCCCAAGGGATCGGCTCTCCGCCGTGCTGATGGATCAGGCCGATCAGGGAGAACGTATTGATATCGCGAACCTGCCCGGGCCGAGGCGTTTGCTCTGGGGGAACGATCTCGTCCCCACTGCCGAGGATGGCCACCCGGGGCGCCCGCGCCACGGAGACTTCCATGACGCCCAGGGCGGCCAGGGCCCCCAGATCCTGGGGGCGAAGGCGATGGTGGGCCGGGAAGGCAAGCGCTCCGGCGGGGATGTCCTCACCGATCCCGATCACGTTCTCCCCCGGGGCGACCGGCCGCAGCACCTCAATGGTCTCCGCATCCAGTCGCTGGGTTCGCTCCAGCATCACCACGGCATCTGCCCCTTCCGGGAGCATCCCGCCGGTGTGGATCAGGGCGGCCTCGCCAGGGCCAATGGACAGTCCGGGGGACCGGCCCATGGGGACTTCGCCGACGAGACGAAGGTAAGCCGGGAGGCTTTCCGTGGCGCCGAAGGTATCCGCCGCCCGCACGGCATACCCATCCACCGTGCTGCGGGGGAAGGCGGGAAGCGGCTCCGGGGCGAAGATCGGTTGCGCCAGGACCCGCCCCAGGGCCTTGGCCAGCGGCACTGGCTCCGGGGGGAGGGGGGAAAGATAGCCCCGCAGCCGCTCCAGTGCCTTCTCCGGTGGCAGCACGGTGAAGAATTCCGGCATCGGACTCCACCTCCCATTGACGGGCTTCCCCCTCTTTTTTATAATGCCCCTCGGGCTGGAAGTCCATGGGGCCACGGGAAGGGCCCAGGCTCACCGGACATCCACAAACCCCGTGATGTTCGGGAGGACGGACCGATGATCGATGTGAACGATCTGCGAAAGGGAACCACGTTTATCCTGGACGGGCAGATCTACGAGGTCTTGGAATATCAGCATCATAAACCCGGTCGGGGAAACGCCTTCATCCGGACCAAACTGCGCAACCTGCGCACGGGAGCCATCATCGATAAGACGTTCCTCTCTGGGGATCGGGTGCAGGATATCCGGGTGGAAAACCGGGAGGTCCAGTTCCTATATCGGGACGGCGATCTTTACTACATGATGGATACCCGCACCTATGAGCAGATCCCGGTCCCGTCCGAGCGGCTGGGGGAGGCGGTGAACTTCCTGAAAGAGGGGATCACGCTGATCCTGCGGGAATACGAAGGCGAGCCCCTGGGGGTGGAGCTGCCGGTGACGGTGGACCTGCAAGTGGTGGAGGCGGAGCCGGGGGTGAAAGGCGATACGGCCTCCGGAGCGGATAAGTGGGTGGTGGTGGAAACCGGTTACCGGCTCCGGGTTCCCCTCTTCGTCAACGAGGGAGACATCATCCGCGTGGACACACGGACCGGGGAGTATGTGACCCGTGTCGGTTGAGGGAGATGTCTGCCGGACTTTCCAGCCAGGAGGTTTCGATGCCGTCACGTCGGGTTGTGATCACCGGTATGGGGGCCATTACCCCGCTGGGCCTGGATGTACCGACCAGCTGGGCCAACGCCATTGCCGGCCGCTCCGGCGTGGGGCCGATCACCCTTTTCGATGCTTCCTCCTTGAATGTGCGTATCGCCGCCGAGGTGAAGGGGTTCGATCCCCTGAACTACATGGAGGCCCGGGAGGCGCGACGGCGGGATCGCTTTGAGCAGTTTGCGGTGGCCGCCACGCAAGAGGCCGTGCGTCAGGCGAACCTGCGGATCACTGACTCCATCGCCGACGAGGTGGGGGTGATCATCGGCTCCGCCATCGGCGGAGCTCAGAGCTTCGCCGATGGGGTGGAGACGGCGCTTCACAAGAGCCCCCGTCTGCTCCACCCCTTTGTGATCCCCATGGTGATCACGGATGGGGCATCTGCCCAGATCGCGATTGAGCTGGGCGCGCGGGGCCCGAACTTCGCCACGGTCTCCGCATGCGCGGCGGGGGCCGACGCCATCGGCATTGCCTACGAGTTGATTCGCAGCGGGGATTGCCGAGTGTGCATCGCAGGGGGCGCCGAGGCCAGCATCACCTACATCGGCATCGCGGCCTTCGACCGCATCGGCGCCATGTCCCGCCGCAACGATGACCCCGCGGGGGCCTGCCGGCCGTTCGATAAAGATCGGGATGGGACGGTGATGGGGGAGGGAGCGGCGATCCTGGTGCTGGAGGATCTGGAGTTCGCTCTATCCCGTGGCGCGGAGCCGCTGGCGGAAATGATTGGCTACGGGGCAACCTCGGATGCCTATCATCCCATCGCTCCGGATGAGAACGGGGCTGGGGCGGCGCGAGCAATGGCCAAGGCCCTTCGCAAAGCCGGGATCCGCCCGGAGGAGGTGGATTATATCAACGCCCACGGAACCGGGACCCCGCTCAATGACAAGACGGAGACGATGGCCATCAAAACAGTGTTTGGCGAACGAGCTTATGAGATCCCGGTTAGCGCCACCAAGTCCATGACAGGCCATATGATCGGGGCCACCGGCGCGTTGGAGGTGATCTTCTGCGTGATGGCCATCCGCGAGGGGATCATCCCGCCCACGATCAACCTGCAAAACCCGGATCCGGAGTGCGACCTGGACTATGTGCCCAACGTTGCCCGGCGGAAGGAGGTTCGCATCGCGATGACCAACGCCTTTGGCTTCGGTGGGCACAACAGCGTGCTGGTGATCCGGCGCTGGGAGGGGCCGTAATCCCTACCGAGGGGGAGCGCGCCCCACCGCACCAAACGGCCCCAGAGATCGACGGGTCCCCCATCGTTCGGGCGGGTCAGCCCAGAGCCGAACGGGCCATCTGGGGGGAGAACGTTTCGGCGGGAACAAAGCGTCCCCATCCCGGAGTTCCCCGAAAGACGCCATCCTCCACCACGATCTGGCCGCGGACCATCACCGTACGCACGCGCCCTCGAACCCGCCAGCCCTCATAGGGCGTGTAACCCGCGATGTAATGCAGATGGGCGGCAGTGAGGATCTCCTCGGGCTCCGGATCGTAAAGGACGAGGTCCGCATCCGATCCGGGTTGCAGCGTCCCCTTGTGGGGATACAGCCCGAAGAGCCTCGCCGGGTTGGTCGCGCACAGGCGCACCAGGTCCGGCCATCCGATTCGGCCCTCCAGGATGCCGAAGGTATACAGAAGCGGCAGCATGGTCTCCAGCCCGGGCAACCCCCCCGGGGTGGTGAGAAAGGACCCCGTGGCGGTCTTCTGGTGGAGCGCATAATCGCAGTGGTCGGTCCCGATGGCGGCGATCCATCCCCGGTGGAGCTGCTCCCACAGCCCGGCTCGCTCAGCGGCCGGTCGCAGGGGAGGCTGGAGGATATACCACTCGGGATGCAGCCCTCCGTAAACGGTTTCATCCAGGAGGAGATACTGGGGGCAGGTTTCGGCGAAAGCCGGCTGGCCCCCCTGAGCAGCCTCATGGACCAGGTCGACCGCGCGGGCAGTGGAGCAGTGGACAATATAGACGGGGGCGTGGGCCTCGGCGGCCAGGAAAAGAACCCGGTGTACCGCCTCGATCTCCGCGAAGGGCGGCCGGGAGCGACCATGTTCCCGCAGACTGGTCTGGCCCTCGGCCTGCAGACGCTCGATGGCTTCCGTCACCATCGCATCGTTTTCGCAGTGGACCATCGTGATGAGCCCCAGGGCGCCGGCGGCCCGCATCAGGCGTAGAAGGGTCGCATCATCCGCGTAGTAGTTCGGACGATACGTGGTGTAAAGCTTGATGCCGGCCACGCCCTGAGCGACCAGCTTCCCCAGCTCCCCCTCCTTCCCTGGGGGGAGATCGGTCACCATCATATGGAGCGCGTAATCCACCACCGCTTTCCCGCGAGCCTCTTCCAGGCGGGACGCCAGGGCTTCTTCAAAGGTTTGCCCGCGGAATTGGGTGGCGAAATCCACCACCGTGGTCACCCCCCCAAAGGCCGCCGCCCGGGTTCCGATGAACCAGTCGTCGTCGGTGCGGTAGATCCCGGTGTCCAAGGCGATATGGACGTGGGGATCCACGAGGCCCGGAAGGACCATGCATCCCGCGGCATCCACCACGGGCTCTCCGGGATAAGGGAGAAGATCCCCGATGGCGGCGATCTGCTCCCCTTCCACGCGAAGGTCCGCTCGCAGCATCCCATCGGCGGTTACCAGCGTTCCGTTCCGGATGAGCATCGGTTCCTCTCCTGAATGGAAAGCATCCCGCTCGATCTCTCCCAGAAACCCCCACGCTCTGGAATCCGGCTCCTCCCTCCAGAAGCCTCCGATAAGATCCACCTTACGGAGTCAGAGGGATCCCCAGCCGAGTCAGGAGCGCGTTCACCGTGGGGGTCAGCGCGACGAGGAGCGGGGCGATCAGCAGCCCGGGCAGAAAGCTGGCCACGCGTATGCGCTGGATGTCCAGCAACAGCAGCCCGATCCCCAGGATCATCGCCCCGCCGACAGCGGTCATCTCGGTGATCATCGTCTCGGTAAGGAGCGCCTTCACCAGCCCTGCCCCCAGGGTCAGGGATCCCTGATAGATCAGCACGGTCAGAGCGGCGAACATCACCCCCATGCCCAGGGAGGCGCTGAAGGCCAGGGAGGCGAAGCCATCCAGGGTAGCCTTGATCGCCAGGAGGGTGTAATTGCCGGTCAGGCCGTCCTGGATGGAGCCGAGGATGGTCATGGGGCCGACACAGAAGACCAGGCTGGCGGTGACGAAGCCCTTCACGAAGGCGCTGCCCTCCCCGCTGTTCCCGGAGACCCGGAGCTCCAGCCAGCGCCCCAGGGCCTGAAGGCGCTCCTCCAAGCGCAGCCCCTCTCCGATGATCCCGCCGAGGAGCAACGCCGCCAGCATCCGGAGCGGATTCTGCGTTTGAAGGGCCATGCTCATCCCGATGACCAGGGTCATCAGGCCCAGGCCATGCAACACGGTCTGGCGGATGCGCTCGGGAAGACGGCTGCCTACCAGCATCCCCGCACTGCTGCCCACCACCACGGTCGCGACGTTGATGAGCGTTCCCACCATCGGCGGGTTCCCTCCCGTTGGAGTATGAACAACGAATATATTCAGGATACCGGCAGGTGCGAAGGCTGAGAAGGGCGGATCCCTCTCTCTATTCCCCCCCACGGCCTGAAGGCCATCGGGATCATGCCTATTGAACTTCGATAATCCCGATTTCCCATGCCTCCCCAACCCGCTGACCGTGGCGAAACACCGGTAGGTGCTGCCCATCCGGCGTGTAGAAACCGATGAGCACTGGATAGCGTCCAGGGGCCAGCGTCGGCGGCAGCCACACGCCGTAACGATCCTCCAGGACCTCGCCCGGGCGCCAGGTGGTGGTCGGGCGATGCCATCCCAGGGGCTCCCGATCCGTCTGGGCGACCGGACGGCCATCCGGGCCCTGTACATGCACGAAGACTTTATAAGCTATGGAAACCGGAGCCCGAACTCGCCATCGGATCATCACTCGTAGCACATCCCCAGGGCGTAGGGGGGAAGGGGTTATCCCATACCCATCTACCTGAATGGCTTCTCCAAACTGAACCCCAGGCGCTGGATGCGGGTCCGGTTCCCCCAAGCCGTAAACCGCGAAGCGGATGCGGCCGACCCAACGCTCCTCCGCCCGGAAGGCGTGGGCGTCCAACCACGTTTCGACCCGGCCTTCCGGATCCGCCTCCCGTTCCCCATACCAGAGCACAAAAAGCCGGTCCCGCTCACGCAGCGCCGGGGCCAGGGTTTCCTGGATCTCCTCCAGCGGGGGCGGACGCCGCAACGGGGCAGGGAGTAAGGGGGCGTCCGGCCAGTAGTAAGTGAACACATCGACCTGTCCGGGAGCATATAGCAGGATCCCATCCCCGGGTCGGATCACGGCGGCCAGCATCCGGGCCAGCCCCCGGTAATCATCCCGGGAGAAGCGGGGATCGAAATAGAGCGCCCCCATGCTGATCCCCAGCGGGCCGAGCATCAGGCCCAGCGCGAGGGCGAGGCCGAGCCGCTCTCCCCACCGGCCTCCGCGCTGCCTGAGCAGCCGCCGGATCAGCTCGAGGCCGGCCGCCCACAGGGCGATGAAAGCCGGAAGGGCGGCCATGAAAAACTTGAGGTTCGCCTCCCGATAGGCTCCTCGCCCCAGCACCAGCCCGATCGGGCTCGCCATCAGCATGAGGGCGATCCAGGATCCCCTCGGCTTAGATTGCGAAAAGACCGCGCGGTCCACGATACCCCGTAGGAGTCCCAGGCTGACCCCGATCAGCGGCAGCGCGACGATCGCCAAGGGGACTTCGGGGGGAAGGGTGATCCCAGCGCTGAGGGCGCGCAGGATGGCTCGGAGGGCCTCGGCGAGCGGGACAGGCGCGGGGGCCGGCCATTGGCGTAGCTGGGTGAAGGCGACGGGAGCCCACGGCAGGACCACCAGTCCGATCCACGCCTGAAGGCCCAGCCAGCGGAGGAGCCGTCGGGACCCGCCATGCCCTCTGTCGATCAGCATGCCCAGAAGATGGGCCGCGGGGATGGCCGGGAACACGTAGTGGGTATACCATCCCATGGCCCCGGTCAGAAGAAGCCCCAGGGCGCGGCCCGGTCGGGGCCGTCGCCGCCAGGCGAGCCAACAGATGGAATGCAACGCCGCCCACAGCCCCAGGAGGGTATACATCCGGACCTCCTGGGCGTAGTAGATGGCCAGAGGGTGGAGGGCGATCAGGAGCATGGCGAGCCCGCCAGCCTCCCGGCTGAAGAGCCGGGCGGTTAAGTTCCCGACGGCCGCGATGAGGAGCACGCCCGTGAGGGCGGAGAAGGCCCGAAGGGAGAACTCGGAACGGCCGGCGAGGGCGGCCCATCCGTGCAGCAGCACGTAATATAACGGAGGGTGAATATCCTGGGCCGCGCTTTCCAAGATGTGGCGGAGAGGACCTTCGCTCAGACGGGCGGATGTTCCCTCGTCATACCACAGGCTCTGAGCCTCCAGGCGATAGAACCGCAGGCCCATCCCCAGCCACAGCGCGGCCAGCCCGATCCATTCCAAGCCCTTCCCTCGGCGGGCCCGGCCTCCCTCTCCCATGCTCGTCTCCCTCACTCATTGAACAGCTGGCCGACGGAGCGGCCCTCATGAATGCGACGGATCACCTCGGCGAGCATCGGCCCGATGGAGAGAACGGTCATGTTCGGGAGGCGCTTGTGGGGGGGGATCGGGATGGTGTTCGTGCAGATGATCTCCTTCAGCGGCAGCGTGCGCAGGCGATCCACCGCGGGGCCGGAGAGAACCGCATGGGTGAAGCACAGGTAGATTTCCTCCGCCCCATGCTCCTTCAGGACGCGCACCGCGCCGCTCACTGATCCCGCCGTGTCCACTTCATCGTCCACCAGGATCACCTTCTTCCCCCCCACCTCTCCGATCACCGTCAGGGCCTCCGTCTGCGTCCCGGTCCGACGCTTCTCCACGAAAGCGATGGGCAGATTGAGCTTGGCGGCGTAGTTGCGCGCCTTCTTGGCGAACCCCAGGTCGGCGGCCACCACCACCGCTTCCTCCGGGGAGAAGTTTTTCTCCAGCAGGTAATCGCTGAGGAGGTGGAAAGCCGTCAGCTCATCGCCCGGGATGCTGAAGAAGCCCTGGATCTGGCTGGCGTGCAGGTCGATGGTCACCCAGCGGTCAGCCCCGGCCACGGCGATGAAGTCCGCCACCAGGCGCGCGGTGATGGGCACGCGGGGCTGATCTTTCTTGTCGCTCCGAGCATAGGCCAGATAGGGAATGACCGCAGTGATGCGGCCCGCATTCGCCCGCTTGATGGTGTCCAGCAGGATGAAGAGCTCCATCAGGTTATAGTTCACCGGCGAGGCCGTGCTCTGGATCACGAAAACGTCCTGCCCGCGGACGCTGGCGAGCAGGCGGACGAAGATGTTTTCGTTTGGGAAGACGATGATCTCGCGGGGGAGCAACGGGACCCCCAGGCACTCCGCGATTTCCTCGGCCAGTTGCGGATGGCCGGAACCCGCCACCAGAATCAGGTCCCCATAACGCCATGACGGTCCGGGCATTCGCGGGCGACCTCCCCATCGAACGGGATGCCAGCCTATTCATCATAACCGGAATCCCGGAGATCTAAAAGAACGGGTGGGGATTCAGGGGTTTCGTTCGGCTGGGGGATTTCATCGGGCGGCGCTTTCGCGGGGCGCGGGCTATCCTCAGCGGCCCGCGCCCTGCGAAAAAGAGGTCCACCGCGTCCCCTATGGGGACGGCCATTGTCAAACACCGGCGCCGCGAAGCGGCCTGCCGAAGGGCAGAAGCCACCTCGGCACGGAAGGACGGATTGTCCTGCTCAGGCCTCTGCCCCGACCGTTTGCCCGGTGGGCCCTTACCTCTTGCACTTGCCCGCCGAGCCGGCGTTGAAGATGGCCTGGATCTCCTGCGGTGTGAGGGCCCGGTTGAAGTACTCGACTTCGTCTACAACCAGCTCTCCGGATTCAACCCCGTCACCACCGATCAGGAACGGGAAGCCGTTGCTGATGTCACCCAGAATGGAGGAACCCACGCCCGTTTGCGCCAGGGTTCCATTCACGTAGAACTCCAGGTTGAGTGGGTTCCTCCTGAGCACCATCGCCACGTGCACCCATTGGTTGGGCGGGATGGAGACCCAGTTGCTCCGGAATCGATTGGCGGTATCCTTGACCGCGAAGAATATCGCCGTTCCCCCGGACGGGTCTTGTTGGATCCTCATGATGTAACCCGGGGTCCATGCCGGGTCGTTCACCGGGATTCCGATGGGCGGGGATGACACCCCCCGCCCCCCTGCATTTTCCGGACATAGGTGTAGGCCCACAGGCCGCCCCCACTGCAACTTTTCTATGAGGATCACGGTTGCGGGCGCGACCGCACCGAGAAGGAGGACGCCATCCACGACACCCATATGGCCCTGCTGGAGGCCAAGCGGCGGGGGGTGGTGCCCTTCTGCCTGACCGTCGACCGCTACGGCCACGACTACCTGAAGCAGATGTGTCAGGACGTGGGCTACGCCGTGGCGCCCGACGTCGAGGCGCTGCCCTCCCGCATCACCCAGCTCTACCGTGAGCTGACGCGTTAGCCACTCCCAGAGGCCAGCGCCGGCGCCGTCTCCCCTGGGCCTACTGGCAGGTGCCGGCGGTGCAGTCCCACATCTTCCAGCTCACGTGCACCGTCACCGGGAAGTTGTTGGGGTTCTCCACCGTTATGTGACCGCAATATCCGCCGGCGGTGCCGCTGTTGCCGCTCCAATTCCCTATCTGGATGCCCTGGTGCATCCCGTAAAGGGTGACGCTGGCCCCCGGCGGCAACCAGACCTGCCAGCCGTGAGTGCTGCGGGCACCGGCACAGGCGATGTTGACGCCGCCGAGCTGCTGGGCGTTCACCTCGGCCACCCCCATGGCCGGTATGTTCAGGACCACGCAACCCTGGCCCACCAGGGTGCCGCCGGGGACGTTGGGCGCCGCGGGGGCCGTGCAGGCCGCCGGGGCCGTCAGGGTGGGCGTTGGCGACACCGTGGGTGTAGGCGCGGGCCTGGGCGTTGGCGTAGGCCTGCGCGTTGGCGTAGGCGTAGGGCTGGGTGTAGGTGTAGCCTTGGGCGTAGGTGTGGGCGTGGCCGCGGGTGTAGGCGTGGTAGGCGGTTGGCAGGCCGCCCCCACTGCAACAGCCAGAAGCCCCACGAGCAAGGATCCCAATCCATGACGGAAGAAACGAATGGGGAGCATGGGCTCCTCCTTGAGTTGGGATAGGATATCCCCTCCGGTTTTCGCGAGTCTGGCTGCGCCGATCCCTCCGTCGCGCGCAGACCGCCGGGCGATCCGGCTTCCACCGGTGTGGCCCTGCGATCGGGGCGCTCTACTCATGAGAGGTCGGAAGCCCGGGGGATCTTACATGCGATCGGCAGCGCACCCGAAGGAGATGTTTTCGTTTGGGAAAACGATGATCTCGCGGGGGAGCAAGGGGACCCCCAGGCACTCCGCGATTTCCTCGGCCAGTTGCGGATGGCCGGAACCCGCCACCAGAATCAGGTCCCCATAACGCCATGACGGTCCGGGCATTCGCGGGCGACCTCCCCATCGAACGGGATGCCAGCCTATTCA
>NZ_JBHOQR010000014.1:0-154924 GCF_042408815.1 Thermoflexus sp.
CACATACTCCGCTAACCCCCGCAACGATAACACCTTCGTAATCGCCGACGTCAGCGTCGTCTTCCCATGATCAATATGCCCAATCGTCCCTACATTCACATGCGGCTTCGCCCGCACAAACACCGCCTTCGACATCGTTGCACCTCCCTAAGGTGATCTGGATGCAAGATCCTTGCCGCTATCGGCCTACCGGCTTCTTCTCACCCGCTCGAATGATCGATTCCGCGATGTGCGGCGGCACCTCAGCGTAATGGTCGAATTCCATCGAGAAAGTGCCGCGGCCCTGGGTGATCGAGCGCAGGGTGGTCGCATAGCCGAACATCTCGGCCAGCGGCACCAGCGCCCGGATGGCCTGGATGCCTTTCCCTCGGTTCTCGATCCCCTGGATCTGAGCCCGACGGGAGGAGAGATCCCCCACCACATCGCCAGTGTAGGTCTCCGGGACGATGACCTCCACACGCATGATGGGTTCGAGCAGCACCGGAGCGGCCTTCTCCGCCGCGTTCCGGAGCGCCAGCGAGGCCGCCACCTTGAAGGCCATCTCCGAGGAGTCCACCTCGTGATAGGAGCCGCCGACCAGCGTGGCCCGGATATCCGTCAGCGGATACCCGGCCAGCACCCCGGCCTCCATCGCCTCGATCAGGCCCTTCTCGATGGCCGGGATGAACTCCTTAGGGATAATCCCGCCGACGGTGGCATCAACGAACTCAAACCCCTTGCCCCGTTCCAAGGGCTCGAAATCGATGATCACGTGCCCATACTGGCCCCGGCCGCCCGTCTGCCGCACGAAACGCCCCTCCACGCCCTTCACCGGCCGGGTGAACGTCTCCCGATAAGCCACCCGCGGGCGCCCCACATTCGCCTGCACCCGGAACTCCCGCTTCATCCGCTCGATCAGGACCTCCAGGTGCAACTCCCCCATCCCGGAGATGATGGTCTGGCCCGTTTCCGGATCCGTGCGGACCCGGAAAGTCGGATCCTCCTCCGCCAGTTTGCGCAGGGCCTCGCTCAGGCGATCCTGATCCGCTATCGTCTTGGGCTCGATGGCTACGGAGACCACCGGCTCCGGGAAGGTGATGCTTTCCAGGATAATCGGAGCTTCCGGATCGCACAGGGTGTCGCCGGTGAATGTATCCTTCAGGCCCAGCGTGGCCGCGATATCCCCTGCATAGACCTCTTTGATCTCCTCCCGACGATCCGCATGCATCCGCAGGACCCGACCCACACGCTCCCGCTTGTTCCCACGAGTGGAGTTGGTGATCTGCTGGCCTGCCGTGATCTTCCCCGAATAGACCCGGAAATAGACCAGACGACCGACATATGGATCGGTCACCACTTTGAACACCAGCGCGGCCAGCGGGGCGTCGTCCGAAGCCGGCCGGGTTTCCTCTTGACCGGTGATCGGATTCACCCCCCTCACGGGCGGGATATCCACGGGAGAGGGCAGGTAATCCACGATCGCGTCCAGCAGCGGCTGGATCCCTTTATTGCGGAGCGCGGAGCCGCACAGCACCGGGACCAGCTTTCCGGCGATCGTGGCCCGGCGGAGGGCGGCCCGGAGCTCTTCGGTGGTGATGGGCTCGCCCTCCAGGTATTTCATCGTCAGCTCATCATCCGTCTCGGCGATCCGTTCCACCAGAGTCTCCCGGGCCTGCCGGGCTTCCTCCTCCAGGTCGGGGGGGATCGGTTCATAGGCCATCTGGGTCCCCAGCTCATCCACCCAGTAAATCGCCCGCATCTCCAGGAGATCCACCACCCCCCGGAAATCCGCCTCTGCCCCGATCGGGATCTGAATCGGAACCGGATTCGCCCCCAGGCGATCCCGGATCATCTGGATCGTGTTCCAGAAATCCGCTCCCACCCGATCCATCTTGTTTACGAAACAGATGCGGGGAACACCGTAACGATCCGCCTGACGCCACACCGTCTCGGATTGAGGCTCCACCCCATGCACTGCGTCAAAAACAACGACACCCCCGTCCAGCACACGCAGGCTCCGTTGGACCTCAGCGGTGAAATCGATGTGCCCGGGGGTGTCGATGATGTTGATCTGGTGTCCCCGCCAGTAACAGGCTACTGTCGCAGCAGTGATGGTGATCCCCCGCTCGCGCTCCAGTTCCATATAATCCGTAACCGTGGTCCCCTCATCGACGGAGCCCAGCTTATAGGTTTTGCCGGTATAGAACAGGATGCGTTCGGTGGTGGTGGTTTTGCCCGCATCGATATGAGCGATGATTCCGATATTCCGAATCTTATCAATGGGAACTTCCCGCGGCATCTCTCCTTGCTCCTGTAACTCTGTCGGATGAGCTGGATGGACGCAATGGAACATTGAGGGGAAATCAAGCCCTTTCTCCTCTCCCTTGTTGTCCCGTCTGTCCCAAAAAGATTTTCCGGCCAGATGCCTTTAGCGGCTGGCCCATTTTTCGGAAACCGGCGGGAAACCAGCGGGTTGTTCAGCGACAGGGTCACGGCTCTAAGCCGTCTCGCCTGCCGCGAACGGCCATCCTCTTCCACAGACCGACGCCGTTGGGCTTCTGCAGGAGAGCCCTTCCCCCGAGAGGGTTAACGGCGTAACGCCGATCCGGAAATCTCGGGAAGGGAACACCCTTCCCCAAGCCGGGATCGGCCGCTCACCACCGATAATGCGCAAAGGCCCGGTTGGCCTCCGCCATGCGATGGGTATCCTCACGTTTTTTAACCGCCGCCCCCGTCCCATTGGCCGCGTCGATCAGCTCGGCCGCCAGCTTCTCGATCATTGACTTCCCAGGACGTTCCCGGGCAGCGTTCACAATCCAGCGCAGCGCTAAGCTGACCTGGCGATCCGGCGGCACCTCCAGAGGGATCTGATAGGTGGCACCGCCCACCCGGCGCGGGCGAACCTCCAACAGGGGCTTGGTGTTCGCCAGGGCTTTCTCAAAAATCTCCATGGCCGGCCGCCCGGTGCGGCGCTCGATTAAATCGAAAGCGCTGTAGACAATCCGCATCGCCAGGCTCTTTTTGCCATTCATCATCACTTTGTTGATCAGCTTGGCGACCAACACGCTGTTATAGCGGATATCAGGAGCGATCTCTCGTTTCGGTGCACGACCCCGTCGCATGGATCTCCTTCCTGTCGACCGAGATGCATTCGTCTGCCTCGGGGAGGACAAATGGATCTCCTCTGGATTCCGGAAGCTCCGAAGAGCCGTTCGTTACCACCCTGCTGGGCTTGCCACACTGCGGAACGCCCTCGCAGCACGGCAGCGGGAGAGAGGATCCCGGGGAAGCCCTACCCGGCAGACGCAACGCAAAATTATAGCGGCAGAGGGAAAACCTGTCAAACCACGCAAGAACGAGGTTCCAACGATCAGCGATCGCTGGAACCCGCTCCAATAACGTCCTTGAAAAGCGCTAGCGGGAAGTTTCCTGCCAGAAGAGGAAGAGAATCCCCGCGATCACCAGTGCCCACAGCCACATCACAGCGGGGTGGCTGAGAAATTCCAGACCCTGCTGCAAAGCCCTGGCAGGATGGGAGATGAGATGCGTGAGGCCCTCATACATCCATTCCAGCGATAGGAACGGACGCACCCGGGCCCAGCCCCGAGCCGCTGCGTGCAACTTATCCGCCTGCCATAGGCCGATGATCCCCAGCCCGAGACTCGTGAGCAGGGGAAGGCGAAAAACCACCGGCACATCTTGCCAGGCCCCGAACAGCCCGCCCAGTGAGATCAACCCGAACATCCCTAGCGCCAGGGCAAGGCCATAAGCGGCTCGCCCGATTCGTTCGGAAGGCAGAGGCTCCTCCACCGCCCGAAGCCAGTCCCGGCATAGAGCGCCCAGCAGCAAAGCTGAGGGAATCGTCAGGAGGGGCCAGGCCCAGAAAGGCCATGCCTGAAAGGGAGCCACAGCGATCCGCATGCCCGGCATCATGGGCAGGCCGGCGATCGTCAGGATCGCCGCCAGGGCCGGAACCCCCCACAGGGACGTTCGATCGAAGGGACGGCCAGCGAAGATCAGCGCAAAGCCAACCGGCCACAAGATGGCCGCCAGCGGAGCGACATCCGGATGGGCCAGCCCGGCCAGCGCCCACCAGGCGGCGCTTCCCCATGCCGCCTCCACCAGCCCCGCCCGCGGATCAGGCTCCGCCCATGCCCAGAGTCCCCCCAGTAGAGCCGTCACCGCCAGAGCCGTGGCCACCCACGGCATCCCCGGCCATGCGCGGATCCAAGGGACAAGATGGCCCCATAGCATCAACCCCACGGCAGTCGGCAAGACATACAACAAGGCGACGCGATGGACCTCATCGGCCAGCTCCGGCGGGCGCCCGACATGAAACGGGTAAATATCCAGGCGGATCAGCACGGCGAGCACCAGGAAGGGGAGCGGAGCGATCCCCTCCATGCGGCTCCAGAAGAGGCTGTCGCCGGAACGCCAGATCTGCCAGGCCGCCGCCCAGAGGCTCAAAAGGGCTGCCCCGTTCACCAGGCCGGCCATAACCGCCCGATCCGCGACGGCCTGGCCCCGCCGAATCAGAAGGAAAGCCAGGAACATCGCGTCCAGGGCGGCCCAGGCCATGAGAAGGGTGAAGAGATCTGCCGTGAGGGCAGCCCCGGTGGCCACAATCACCATCCCGAGGGCCAGGGCCCGCGGCCATCCCCGGCCCTGACCGGGATGGGCCACCCACATCCAGGCCACCAGGAGCCCAGCCAGCAGAACCCCCAGGCCCTGCCCCCAGACCGAAGGAGTGAGACGGAAGACCCAAGCCGTCTGAAAGACGGAGAAGGGCCGCTCCAGGCGCAGGGCAACTTCCTGGGGAGGCTGGCGCCACGCCAGCAGCCAGAGCCCCAGGGCTCCGGTGAGGGCGAGGCCCATGGCCAGGCTGGCCCCCCGCCGGCCGAGAAGCCGTCGCCCTACTCCAACGCCCAGGATCCCGATCCCCATGGTTATCCACGCCAGGATAATCCACTCCATCGCTCTGAGTTCTCCTCCCCCCTTCATCAACCGCCACCATGCACACCGAAGCCTGAAGAATGGGCCCTTAACCTCGTGGGACCATTCCTTTCGAGGGGCCCCTTTTGGAGACCCTGATCAGATCACCGTTGGGCTAAGGCCCCTTCATGATCACAGGAAGCCAGACGCGACGATCCAGGATCCGCTCCTCGATCCACACGAGGCGATTGTCCCCTTCATGGCTGAGGATGGCAAGCCGGGCAACGGGATCAAAGACCATATCCCGCGGGAAGATCCCGGTGGTGATGATCTTCCGAACGCTGGGGCCCTCCAGGGCTGCGATCTGGAAATCGCCGGCCACATACGTTAGCCGGCTCCAGGGGCTGACCCAGATCCGACGGGGTTCGAAGGGGAGAGAGATGGTGAAGGCCCATTGCGTCCCGGTCAGCACGGCCACCTGACGGGTCCCACTCAAGGCCACGTAGACCCAGCCGGATTCCGGATCCGCCCCGAGGGCCACGGGCACCCCCCGGACCGTTCGACGGGCCACGCGCGTGGGGCCCTCCAGGATCCACACCGTGCCGGTGGTCCCGATCCCAGATCCCACATAGGCCAGGCCGTTCGCCGGCTGCACCGTTAGGGCCCGGGGAGGATACACTTCCCCCGTCGTGGTCAGCCAGAAAGAAGCCGTGATGGGATTGGTCAAAGAGAAAACCGCCACCTGAGCGCTGCCCCTCACATAGAGGTAATGGCGTCCAGGATCCACCGCGATCTCCTCAACGGGAAGCCAGAACGGCATGTCCCCGATCGGAAGGGTGTGGACCGTCGTCCCCGTGATCGCCAGCAGCCACGGCTGGTCCGAGGCCCCTCCCCAGACCACGCCATGCGCCGGATCCGAAAACAGGGTCGAGACAGAAGCGCTCAGGGGCTGGGTGATCCATTCTCCCTCGCGAAGGATCCATAACAACGGGAACTGAGGATGCGCCACATATACCCATCCGGTTCCCGCGTCCACCGTCATCCATCGTTTCGAAGGCAAAAGAATCGAAGAGCTCCATGGGGCAAGATGACTAACCGTTAGGACTTCAGTTCCGGACAGGACATACAATGTGCCTTCGAACGTGTTCAGGGCGTAAAGCCGCTTCCCGTCGGGAGAGAGCGCCAGGGAGCCTAGGCCGAACCCATTTGGGTATTCGGCAACCGGAGTGGTCCGACTGAGCACCCGAAGATCCGTGGACAGCCCGGGCTCGGATGCCTTCCCGGTTATGTAGACCCACTGGGAGGGGGTGGCCGCGATGAAGCGAGGACGAACGGGCATGGGGATCACGGTTAAGCGGGACAGCTCGCGGGAGAAGATGTGGATCTCTTGATCGAAGAAAGCCCCCACCACGATCTCCCCAGAGGAGGGGATGACACCGATCGGATTGTAACCGTGCGGGAAGGGAATACGGGTGATCACCTCCGTCCGCGAGAGGACCGTGATGAAATCCGGAATCTGATGGGTCGCATACGCTCGCTCGCTATCTGGATCCACCGCGATCTCGTGGGTCTCGGTCACCGGGAGGGTGGCGCTCACCGAGCGGCCGTGGAGGATCTTCATCTCGTTCTCGCTGGCCACATAGGTGAGGCGGCTGTAAGGATGATAGACGATGAAGCGAAGGGAGCCATTCAGAGGAAGGGAGGCCACCCGCTCCGTCCCGTTCAGGATCCACAGCCTCTGGGTGCCGGTGTAAACGCCCAGATACAGATCCCCGCTCTCCGGATGCGGGACTGGAAGAGACGCGCCGGGAGCGCTCATGATCGTTAGAACGGACGTGGCGCTGATGACGGCCAGGTGGGTCGAGATCGGCGGATAGGGGTCTGCCTGCATGGTCACATACAGCAGCTGGGTCCGGGGATGGAAAACCCCTCCAGTCACCGTATACGGCAGGTTCACCCACGCGATCGGGATGGTCCCGCTCATGATCACCACCGAGCGGCCATCCGCTGTGAACCAGTGCGGGGTTTGCGCATGGAAACTCATGGCGCAGAAGCCGGGCACGATCTCCCGGAGCGCGGCGCCCCGGAGGACGGTGGCCCCGCCGGCCCGGCAGATCCACACATCTCCGGAGACCGGATGGACTCTGGCGACCCCCGGAGATAAGCCCGGTCCGGGATCCAGGAGGGTTTCGGCGAGGGGAACCGGGACCACCGGATCCGAGGGGGAGGCGATCGAAACGGAGAAATGGTTTGCCTGGATGGGCTGGAGACCGATCAGGGCGGCCAGCAACAGGAAACCGCTGAGGACAAGACCTCCCACGAGAAGGATGCGCATGGAGCGACCTCCAACCTTTCAGAGCTCCACGGAGGGGAAGCATCCGGCTCCCAGTATAACCGGAGGACGTTCCCGATGGGAATCGGAGAGCAGGCGAGAAGCCCCGGATGTTCCGGAGCTCGTGAACCGCGTGGCCGGCCCTCCCCCGCATCCGATTGAGCTAAACTCGATAAGGAAATCCATCCTCATCCGGATCGCCGGCCATGCCCAAGCGGATCGCGATCATCGCCCACGATGGAAAGAAAGGGGAGCTGGTGGAGTGGGCCCGGCACGAGCGGGACCGCCTGGCCCGCTATGATCTGGTGGCGACGGCGACAACTGGGCGCACGCTCCAGGAAGCCCTGGGCCTGGAAGTGGCCTGCGTCCGCTCCGGTCCCCAGGGAGGGGATGCCCAGATCGCCGCGATGGTGGTAGAGGGGAAGATCGACGCCGTGATTTTCCTGGTGGATCCCCTTTATGCCCACCCCCACGAACCGGACATCCGCACAGTGATGCGGCTGTGCAATGTGCATAACGTTCCGCTGGCCACCAACCTGGCCACCGCCTCGATGGTCCTCCGGGGGCTGGAGGAAGGATGAGCCGGCGCCGCTGGCTGTTCTGGCTGGTCCTGGATCTCGTGGCCCTGGCCGTTCTGATCTGGATCGATCGGTCGCTGGGGGCGAACCGTTCGCCAATCGGTGAAGGCGCTCCCCCCACCCCGACTCCCTCCGCGGCTCATTATGCTCAGCAGGCAGAAGCCGCCTACCGGGCAGGGGATCTCCGGCGGGCAGAGGAAAGCTACCGGCTGGCCCTTTCCCTGGAACCCGAAAATCCAGCCCGGTATCCTCCTCTGATCCGCCTTCTGGCGTTCAGCAATCGCCTGGAAGAAGCAGCAACCTGGATGGAACGCGCCCGACGGCTGGCCCCGGAGGATCCCATGGTCCTCGGGATGGCGACGCTGATCCTGGACTGGCAGGGGAAGATCCCGGAAGCGCTCCAGGCGGGGGAGCAGGCCATCGCCCGGGCACCGGAATCCGCCCCCCTCCACGCCTATCTGGCGGAAGCCTACGCGGACGCCCATCGTCCGCAAGCGGCCCTGGCTGCGGCCCAGAAAGCCCTGTCCCTGGATCCAGAACATCCGGACGCCCATCGAGCGCTGGGCTATGTGTATGAGACGATGGGGCGCTACGCCGAGGCCATGGCGGCCTATCGGGAAGCCCTGACCCGGGACCCCCATATGGTGATCGTTTGGCTGGCCCTGGGGCGCAACGCCCTGGTTCTTCGCCAGACCCCAGTCGCGGTGGAGGCGTTCCAGCGAGCGGCCGCCCTGCGGCCTGAGGACCCGCGGGTTCTGGATGAGCTGGGCTGGCTCTATTACAACCTAGGGCGTCTGGAGGAGGCCCAGCAAACCCTGGAGCGGGCGCGAACCTATGGCCCCGATGACTGGCGGATCCTTTACCATCTGGGGATCATCCTGTATGCCCGCCGCCGGTATGAGGAGGTCGTTCGGGAGGATCATCTCCCCCGAGGCATCGCCCGGCTCCAGGAGGTCCTGCGCCAAGAAGGAAAGGCCTGCACCCCAGAGACGGTGAGCGAGGAACCCCGTTGCGCCCGTCTGGTGGAGATGGCCTACATCCTGGGGCTCTCTCAGTATTATCTGGGGGATTGCGAAAAGGCGCGCCCCTGGTTCGCGCTTGCGCTTTCCCTCTCGCCCCAGGAGGAAAACGCATCGAAGGGCCTTCGATTGTGCGAGGAAAGCCACGGACGGCCGTAGTGGAGATCCCGGATCCGCTTTTTCATCTCCGGCAAACTCTCATGAACGCCCGACGCCTCAGCCAGCCCCATTCGATTGGATCCAGCCAGCGGGGATCCCCAGCGATCCCTCTGGGTCTGCTCGCTCTTTTCTTCGCGCTAGGGCTGATCGCACTTCCTTCAGCCTTTGTGCACAACGACGAGGCCCATGGAGCCATCGTCCTGATCTACAATCTGCCGGACACTCTGCGAGCGGTGGCCCGGGACAGCCACCCGCCCCTCTATTATGTTCTGCTCTGGGGATGGCTCCGGCTGGTTCCGCACCCCTTCGCCCTGAAATTCGTTTCGCTGTTCTTCGCCCTCCTGGCCCTCGCGCTCGTTTACCGTCTGGTAAGGGCGGCGGCCGACCAGCGCACCGCAGCGCTGGCGATGCTCCTGCTCGGGCTGAACCCGCTGTTCTTCGCCATGGCTACGATCGGCCGGATGTATTCCATGGCGATTGCCTGGAGCGCCCTGGGGGCATGGCATGCCCTGCGTGGGCGTGATCGGGGATGGTTACTCAGCGCCTGGGGGTTGACCCTTACCCACTTCTATGGGGTCTTCTTCCTCCCCGCCCAGCGCCTTCTAGCCCGGGGTCCGCGCGCCTGGTTTCGAGAAACCCTCCTCATCACCCTGGCAACCCTTCCCCTGCTCCTCTGGTCGATCGGGGCGCTGGGCCCCTCGCTGGCCCATACGGTGCAGACCCTGGCGCGGATCCCCATTCGCCCTACCCCTTTCGAAGTTCTGGCCAACCTGATGGGCGCTCTGGGGATCGGCATTGGAGCCGATGGGCTGCTGGGCGGGGTCGGGGCCATGCTCACGGCTGTTGAGATCGGGGCGGCGATCTCCGCTCAAACCCTCCGCCCCGGGCTGGCGATGGTCCTTCCCATCGGGATCGGGCTGGCGCTGGCCCTCCGTTTCCCCTTCTATGCCGCCCGTTATTTTTCCCCGATCCTGCCTTTCTATGTATGGATGCTGGCCACCGGCTGGAGCCGCCGATGGCGGCGCATCCTGACCCCCCTTTTCCTCATCCTGGGGATTTACGGCATCGGGCGAACGTGGGCGGTTTATGAGAACGCGCCGATTTATGTCGAAGCCCAGCGGGAGCTCTACGCCACCCTCCATACCCTTGCCTATCCGACCGATCGCCTGGTCTTTCATGGGTACTGGAACCAGGCGGAAATGGCCCTCTTCTACCCGGAGACCCGACCCCGCCTGCGCTCGCTGGAGGATTTCATTCGCCAGGAGGGTCGGCTGCATGAGCCCACCTGGTTGATCGGTGTGACCTTCTTCCAGGAACTTTACCGGCCGGTGGCGGAGGCCCTCGCCCGACAGGGACCATTTGACCGCCATGCCTGGTATCCCATGGCGGAAGTCTTCCGCTTCGTGCCATGGCCGGACTCCCTATCTTGGCAGCCTCTCCATGTCCGCTTTGAGGAGGGGATTCGCCTGGAGGCCATCGCCTTGCTGGATCCGGTTGCCGAGCCCCGGAGGAGCATTCGGATCGCCCTGCGCTGGCGGGCCGATCACCCGGTTGCCCACCGTTACGTGGTTTTCGCCCATCTCTGGGATTCAGAGGGGCGCTACCGGGCCGGGACGGACCGCGAACCGGCGCCGCCCACGGAGGCGTGGGAGGTCGGGTTGCCCATCACCCAGACCATCGCCATCGGCGTGCCGCCCTTTCTGCCCGCCGGCCAGTATCGGGTCGCGATCGGCCTGTATGAGCCGGTGGGATCTGGATGGCGGCGCCTGCGAACCGAAACGGGGGAGGATGCGGTATCGATCGGCTTCGTCGAGATCCGTCCGCTGCTCGACGAATCCCATCGTCCGGGACCCACGCTCCCCATCGGGATCACCATACTGGAAAGCCAGGCGTGGCACACGGAGATCGACGGCACGCCGCGATGGCGGGTGCATCTCGTCTGGCGAGCGGATCGGCCCATGGAAGAGGATACACACCGCTTGCTCCTTCGATCCCCTGACGGGATCGTAGTGGGCCTGACGCCTCCTGAAGGGTGGTTCCCAGGGGCTCGATCGGCGGGCGAGGTCGTGGCGGAGATCTGGGAGTGGAAAGAACCGCTTGCGCCGGGACGTTATCAGGTATTCTGGGAAGGAGGAGGCAATTTCGCCCTTCTGACGTTTCGAGTTCCACCCGATGGTTATCGATGGAATTATGACTGGATTTTCCTGAATCGCCTTCCCTGGTGATGGGACTCCGGGCAAAAGGAGAGCGGGGATGATCCGGGATCTGTTCCTGAATCAGGAGCCGGCCTTTCGGTTCTTCGCCGGTCTTGTCTATTACACGCTTGGCCTCAGCCTGATCTTGCAATCTCGGGGTCACAGCCGCCTGCGCCTGGCCCGCAGCCTCCCCTGGCTGGCCGGCTTCGGGATCCTCCATGCCATCTATGAATGGAGCGGGGCGCTCCTCCTACCCGTTCGCTCGCCCCTCACAGCGGAGGAGGCGAGCCTGTTCATGATCGGGCGGATCATAAGTCTGGCGCTGGCTTTCTTTTGCCTTTTCGAGTTTGGCGCTGACATTGTGGCTCCCCTCGGCCCGCGCTGGCTATGGCTGCGGTCCATCGGGATGATCCTCTTCCTGGGATGGAGCGCAGGGGCCTTCGCCCTCGGCCTTCTTTCTGCTCTTTCCCTGTGGCAATGGGCACGCTGGGTGGAGGCCGGCGCGCGTTGTCTCCTGGGATTGCCCGGCGGATTGCTGGCGGCCTATGCCCTGCGCCGCCATACCTTCCATCTCCTGGTTCCCATGGCCCAGCCGCACATCATCGGGATGCTCCGCACCGCTGGGCTGGCCATCGCCGCCTACAGCCTTCTGGCCGGCCTCGTTGGGCCTGCGATCCCGGTCTTCCCACTGGATCGGATCCATGAAGAAGCCCTGCAAGATCTCACCGGCGTCCCCATCTTCCTGTTGCGCAGTCTCACAGGGATCGTGCTGGTGGGGGGCATGCTGCGCGCCTTGGAGATCTTTGAGATCGAACTGAGCAGCCGGCTGAGCAGCCTGGAGGAAGCCCAGATCCTGGCCAGCGAGCGGGAACGGATGAGCCGGGAATTGCATGATCGCACCCTCCAGATGATCTACGGGGCCGGCCTGCTGGTTCGCAATGTTCAGGCTCAGATGGAACCTGCCGCCGCGAGGGCCCTTGATCCGGTGGTTCGCCTGCTGGACCAGGCGGTGCAGAGCCTGCGGGAGATCCTTCAGGAACTCCAGGCCCGCCCGGCCATGGCCAGCCTGATCGATGGACTGGAGCGCCTCATTCGGGAGTACGGCCTGCCGGCTCTCATGGATGTAGAGACCGAATGGGAGATCCCCTCAGATGCCCAATTGCCCCCGGCTCAGTTGCGTCATATCCTGGCCATCGTTTCCGAAGCCTTAAGCAACGTTGTCCGCCATGCCCGAGCCCGACGGGTCCACATCCGCGCCGCTCTGCACAATGACCTGCTGCAGATCCGGATCGCCGATGACGGCCGAGGATTCGGCCCGGAAGTCCAGCCCGGCTTCGGCCTGCGCAATATGGAGGAACGCGCCCATCTACTGAATGGACATCTGGAGATCCAGAGCCAACCCGGCGCAGGGACTACAGTGATCTTAGAGGTCCCATGGTTGGGAATCCGTCGGGAGGCGCTCCATCGCCCGACGGGGCCGAGCCAGCCCCAGCCGGCGGAAGACGATCGGCGCGCCCCAGGTCACCCAGAGCCCGATCCCCGCATACCGCAATAACCGGAGGGCCGGCTCCTCGGAAAGGAAAGATGGGAGGAGAGCAAACATGGCGGTCAGGCCTCCATAGATCACCCCCAGGGTGACGAGACCGATCCCCAGACGCAACCCCCGCTGCCATAACGGTCCGCCTGGGTGGAATCCGTTCCCACCGGATTCCTGGATCGCCCCCCATGCCATGCCCAGCCATGCGCCGAGCGGGGCCGCCGTTTCCCGGGTTCGATGAACAAGAAAAAGGAGGATCACCGCCCCCGTGGCGAGCAGTGCGCTCTGCCCGCGAGAAGTGGCCAGCCGGCGGACCACCCAGGGGGCGACATACACCATCAGGAGCGCCACCAGTATCCCAACCCCCCAGCCGACCAGCACGTCGTGGAGAAAATGCACGCCCAGGAGGATTCGTGAGAGGCCAATGAGAAAGACGAGCCCGATCGCGAGGATCGTGAAAAGCGGATGCCCGACCATCCCCGCCAGCGTTCCCCAGAGGGCGGCGGCGCTCACAGCATGCCCACTGGGCAGCCCATATCCCAGACTCTCTCCGCCGGGCAACAGCACTCGAACTTGATCCGGGGCGACCTGGAAGGGGCGGGGCATGGCGAAGAGATCCTTTAAGACGAACGTGAGGTAACTGCCCAGCAAAAGACCGGTGGCCGTATAGAGGGCCTCACGCTTCCGATAGCCCCACAACAGGGCAGAAAGGATGAGGAGGAACGCCTGCTCCTCCCCCAGGAACGACATCACGCGCCAGAAGGCGATGGCCCATGGAGGCTGAAGCCTCTGCAGTTGAGCGATCCACTCAATTTGCCAGCGCATCCAATCCGACATCCGGATCCTCCAGAGAAGGATGAACCATTCCACCGACTCCCGCCGCCCAGCCAGCGGCGCGATCCTTCACCGAAGCGGGCAAAAGGCTGGAAAAGGATCGCAGGTTACTGTGAATTCAGCTATCATGATAAAGAAACAAGGACAACTCCCCTTCCACCCCGGAATAAGGAGGTGCTTATGGCCATTCGGATCACCTGGTATGGCCATGCTGCCTTTCTGATCGAGAGCGACGGCAAGCGCATTCTGATCGATCCTTTCCTCAGCGGCAACCCCATGGCTCCCGTGAAAGCAGAGGAGGTCCATGCCGATGTGATCCTGATCACCCATGGCCATGCAGATCACGTGGGGGACGCGGTGGACATTGCCCGGCGAACTGGGGCCCTGGTGATCAGCAACTATGAAATCATCTCATGGTTTCAGAGCAAAGGGATTCCGAACACCCATCCCCTGCACATCGGCGGAGGCCGCGATTTCGACTTCGGCCGGGTGAAGCTCACCCCCGCGCTCCACGGTTCCGTCCTGCCCGATGGATCGTATGGTGGAAACCCGGCGGGGATCTTGCTCTACCTGGGGAAGCATCGGATCTACCACGCCGGCGACACCGGCCTGTTCGGAGACATGAAGCTCATCGGCGCGGAGAAGCTGGACCTTGCCCTCCTGCCCATTGGGGATAACTTTACGATGGGCCCGGCGGATGCCCTGGAGGCGGTTCGCCTTCTGAAGCCGAAAGTCGTCATCCCCATGCACTATAACACCTGGGAATTGATCCAGCAGGATCCCCACGCTTGGGCCCGGAAGGCAAAGGCCGCCGTGAAGGGTTTGAAAGTGGTGGTGCTGGAACCAGGCGGATCCTTCGAGCTGAAGTAAGCGACCTGAAGGGGGCATGTTCATCGTCGGCCTCCTCGGGGAGGGCGAGGCAGCGGCAGGGCACCCCGCACGCCATACCCCCGCCGGGAATCCACCGGAGAAGAGGGAGGCTGAGAGGTCCCTCCGGGAATTTTCGGCATTTGCCTTCTCCGGGGATTTTGACTTACAATGAGGACAGCCCGGCCATGTGCGTGAGGTCGTGCTCAGCGGCTTGCGCCAACACCTGATAGAGCGGGGGCCGGACTCTGGCCCGGGGACGCGTTAGACGGCCTGCGCGCGGGGCCCGTCCAGGCGGCAACCGGCAGGAGGTCCCCACTTGAGCGAGAGGGTGCATCAGCCCGGCGGCCCACGGCATGGCGGGGCTTTTTGTTTTCCGAACAAGCGCTGTTTGTTTCCAGTGGGTCTGTCCTTACCCCCAGGTCCTCCCCGACGGGCCTGCCGTCGGTGGGATTAGGCGCGATGGGTCTCCAGCCAGTCAGCCAGCGCCCAGCGTTGCCCGGTCACTTCATCCAGCTGTCGAGCGAGCGCCAGCGCTCGAACCCGCAGGCCGGCGGCCTCCTCACCGGCCCCAACTGCATCCACCGCTAGGGACCACCAGCCCAGGATCGCCCGGGCCAGCAGGCGGATCGCCTCATAAGAGGGTTGGGAGAAGCTCTCGGCCAGATTCTCCAGCGCTGCTTCCGCTGTGGCCTGTACCACAGATCCTTCTGGACCAGCAGCCCGGGCGCGTGCCCACATGTTGAAGACATCCAGCCAGCTGAACAGGTCCTGGGCGGACCGAATCTCTTTCAACGCCTCCAGAAGTTCCATAACAGGATCCTTTCATTGCCCCCTGGGCCTTTCAGGCTTGGAGGAGAGGAAAGGAGAAACACCCCCCGTGGACGAACAAAAGCCGAAACGGCTGCGGGCAGAACCTTTGGGCTTATGGCTTCGATGACGGACCAGAGGAGCCTGTCTCTTCCTCTTCATCCTCCCAACTGATGATCCAGACACACAACCCGGCCAGCACGATGGTCGCGATCACCAAGGCCAGGAGCTGAGAGGGAGTCAACCCCACGTCCCGTGCCGACCACAGGAGGATGGCCACCATCCCGATGGCCAGGGCGATCCACGCGGCCAGGCGAGGATGCCGTTCCGCAAATCCTTTGATGGCGGCCCACATCGCGCGTTCCCTCCTTAGGAGGATGGGTGCTTCAAATCGGTCGTGTGACGCGCTCGGCGCGGATCTGCTTGATCAACGCCACGCGACCGAAAGCATCGAATTCATGGGCGGCCTCTCGCCACGGTTCGGATAAGCTTTCCTCCGGCCACCGGGTATACCCCAGACCCATATAAAAGGCAAGAGCTCCAGAGGACATCTCTGGGGAAACGTAAATCATGCAAGCCTCGCACTCCAGACGGCGCGCTTCCTCTTCGACGGCCTCGATGAGCTGCCGGCCGACCGTGGGCCGCAGATCAAGAGGATCAACCACGAAATCCAGAATGCGGGCCACCAGGTTCTCCACCCGCCAGCTAATCAGGCCAACCAGCTCCCGCTCTGGGTTGAAGGCCAGCAGCATCCCCCGCTCGGCCAGCCGATCAAACACCTCATCCCCGGAGGGATCCAATCGTCCCCGGGTGGCCCGGCGGACGAGATCCCGAATGGCGTCCACATCCGCAGGTCGAGCCCGACGAATGGTGATTTTCACAGTTCCTCCAGCGCGTAGGATGAAATCGCCGCGGAGCCCTTTCAACGTTCCTCAACTATGGATGCACGGGTCCACCCATTCGCGCCATGCACGCTCAACCTGACGACGGGTCATTTCCAGATCCCCACTGTTATCGATGATGACATCGGCATGCCGGATCTTTTCCTCTTGGGGAGGCTGGGCATGAACCCGAATGCGGGCCTCCTCCTCCGCGAACCCGCGCTCGATCACCAGGCGACGGATCTGCTCAGGCTCCGGGCAGGTGACCACCCACAGGGTATCGCAAGCCCAGGCCAACCCAGACTCGATGAGCTTGATCGCCTCGATGACAATCGCAGGGGCTTGTGAACAGGCCTGAACCCGTCGCTGAATCTCCTCCAGCACCGCCGGATGAACGACGGCTTCCAGATCCTGCATGGCGCGGGGATCCCGGAAGACGATCGCCCCCAGACGTCGGCGATCGATCTCCCCATCCGGCCCAAGGATTTCCTCCCCAAAGCGGCGGAGGATGGATTCATAGGCCGGAGTGCCCTTCCGGATCACCTCATGGGCGATCGCGTCCGCATCTATGATATATGCCCCCTTCTCCGCCAGCATGCGGGCCACCGTGCTTTTGCCACATGCGATATTCCCGGTCAGGCCAATCAAAACTGGTCGCTTCCCCATCCGATGCTCCACAAGCCCCCAGCTTCCGGTTCAGGCCGTGAGCCTGAAGAGGCAAACGCCGCGGATGCCCCTTTCTTCCATACCGAGCCAGGGCCCCCCCAGGGAAAGGGTGTGGGAAAGCGGACACCCACCTTTGTCGATCGAAGCCGAACGGCGTGGGTTTTATGATAATGATAACGCTCTATTTGAAAGTCGGAGGATGGGAATAGCAGGCCCGCCGAAGGCGGCCCATGCCCTGAGATCCAGGGAGTTGGAGAGATCATCCGAATCCCGTTAAACTTAGGTGGGAAAAGCGTTCCCCGACTGGAATAGAAGATAAACCCATCCGCTCATCCAAGGGGGATTCCGATGTGGAAAGCTTACTACACTCCCGTGTCCCTGGAGGAGGTTCTGAGCCTGCTGGCGGAATATGGCAACCGGGCGCGGATCATCGCCGGGGGCACCGATTTGCTCCTGGAGCTGGAAAGGGGTCAGCGCCCCGGCGTGGAGATCCTGATTGACATTACCCGGATTCCCCACCTGGATGCCATCACCATCGGCCCGGATGGGCGCCTGCATCTGGGGCCTCTGGTCACGCATAATCAGGTGGTGGCCTCCCTCCTCTGCCGCGAGCGGGCCTTCCCGCTGGCCCGGGCTTGCTGGGAGGTGGGATCCCCCCAGATCCGGAATCGGGGCACGGTGGCCGGCAACCTGATCACCGCCTCGCCGGCGAATGACACCATCGTGCCCCTGTGGGCTATGGAGGCCACCGTGACCCTCCAAAGCGTGCGGGGCCGGCGCACCCTCTCCTTCGAGGAGTTTTATCAGGGAGTCCGCCGGACGGCCATGGCCCCTGATGAGATGCTGGTGGACATCGCGGTTGAGCCCCTGAAGCCGAACGAGCGAGGAACTTTCCTCAAGCTGGGATTGCGCCGGTTTCAGGCGATTTCCGTGGTCAGCGTCGCCGCTATCGTCGCTCTGGATGGCGACCGGGTAGTCCGGGCCCGGATCGCCCTGGGGGCGGTGGCACCGACCATTGTCCGGGCTCGGGAAGCGGAGGCATTCCTGCAGGGGCAACGCTTGACCGAGGACGTGATCCAACAGGCGGGGGAACTCGCCCAAGCCGCAGCCCGCCCCATCGACGATATCCGCGGGCCGGCCTGGTATCGCGCGGAGATGGTCCGGGTGCTCACCATGCGCGCCCTGCGCCAGCTGCGGGAAGGAACCGAGCGGATGGGCTTCCCCGAGCGTCCGGTGCTGCTCTGGGGGCGCTCCGACGGGCAGCCCCGCCCCTGGCTCTCCATCCCCTCGGAGCTCATCACCTGGAACGGCCGGGTTCGTCATCAGGCGGAGGGCCCCGAGCCGATCGTTACCACGGTCAACGGGCGTCGCTATAGGGTGCATGGCGCCAGCGACAAGACCCTCCTGCGCATGCTGCGGGAAGATCTGGGGTTGGTGGGCACGAAGGAGGGATGCGCCGAGGGAGAATGTGGAGCATGCACGGTGATCCTGGACGGCATGGCGGTCATGTCCTGCTTGGTCCCAGCGCCCCGAGCCCATGGGGCGGAGATCGTGACTGTGGAAGGCGTGGCGGCCGGGGAGAACCTTCACCCGCTGCAGGCCGCTTTCATCCGCCAGGGAGCCGTCCAGTGCGGATACTGCACGCCAGGCTTTATTATGTCCGGCGTTGTGTTGCTGGAAGAAGTGCCCCAACCCACGTTGGAGGAGATCCGTCAAGCTTTTGCGGGGAATCTCTGCCGATGTACAGGCTATTACAGCATCATCCGCGCGGTGGAAGAAGCCGCCGGCGGGAGGGGCTCAACGGTCCGGAAGGAGCCGGAGACCCCCTGAGCGCTTTCCATGCTTTCTATGGCTGCGCGCCTCTCGGCGCGATCGGATGAGCTCTTCAGCGGAGGAATCCAACTATGGCCATCGGGATCTCCATCCCGCGGATAGACGCAGAAGGAAAGGTTACCGGTCGGACTCCCTATCCGGGAGATCTGGATCTACCCGGACAGCTGTTCCTGAAGGTGAAATGGGCGGGTCGGGCCCCGGCCCGGATTCGGCGAATCGATACACGCCGGGCGGAGGCATTGCCGGGCGTGACGGCGGTGTTCACCGCGAAGGATGTGCCGGTGAACGAATACGGTCTGATTTACTTCGATCAACCGGTGATCTGTGGACCGGGGAGCAAGCCGGGGGCGGATGTGGTTCGCTACGAGGGGGATGTGGTCGCCCTGGTGGCCGCGGAAAGCGAGACCATCGCGGCCCGGGCGGTCGATCTCATTGAAGTGGAATACGAGGATCTCCCCGGCGTCTATGATCCCGAGGAGGCCCTGCGCCCGGGCGCCCCGCAGGTTCACCCGGATTATCCGGGGAACTTGCTGTGCCATTACCGAATCCGCCAGGGAGATGTGGAGGCGGCCTTCCGGGAGGCGGCGGTGATCGTGGAGGGAACCTACCGGACGCCGTTCCAGGAACACGCCTACCTCCAACCGGAGGCAGGGGTTGCCTATATCGATGAGGAGGGACGCATCACGGTGGTGACCGCTGGGCAGTGGGCCCACGAGGATCGCCATCAGATCGCCCATGCCCTGGGGCTCCCCGAGGATCGGATCCGGGTAATCTACGTAGCGATCGGCGGGGCCTTCGGCGGCCGGGAGGATATGTCGGTGCAGATCCTCCTGGCTCTGGCGGCATGGAAGCTGGGCCGCCCGGTGAAAATTCTCTGGAGCCGCGAGGAATCCATCATCGGCCATCACAAGCGCCACCCGGTGGTGGCCAGGGTGCGCTGGGCGGCGAATCGGGAGGGGCGATTGCTGGCGGTGGAGGCCGATGTAATCGCCGACGTCGGCGCCTATGCGTATACCTCCACCAAGGTCCTGGGCAACATCACTATGTCGATCTGCGGCCCCTACGAGGTCCCCAACGTTCGGGTCGATATCCGGGGGGCGCTCACGAACAACCCCCCCACCGGAGCGATGCGAGGCTTCGGAGCGCCTCAAGCCCTCTTCATCGCGGAGACCCAGATGAACAAACTCGCCCAAGCCCTGGGGATGGATCCAGTCGAGATCCGCTTGAAAAACGCATGGCGCGATGGCTCTCGCATGCCCACCGGCGGGATCGTCCCGGAGGGGGTGAGCCTTCCCGAAGTCATCCAAGCATGTGCTCGGGCGGCCGGCTGGCGCCAGACGGCGAGCGGCTGGATCCGGCCGGAGGCACCCTCCTCAACGGATCCGACGAAACGATACGGCTGGGGGTTCGCCTGCGGTTTCAAGAACATCGCCTACAGCTTCGGCTTCCCGGAGCATTGCTGGGCCCGCGTGGAGCTGCACGGCGACGCCCATATCGAGAAGGCCATCGTCTTCCACGCCGGCGCCGACGTGGGACAGGGAGCCCATACGGTGATGATCCAGATGGCGGCCGAGGCCCTCGGGGTGCCGCCGGAGCGGATCGAACTGCGCGCCTCGGATACCGCCTTCACGGAAAGCTCGGGGAGCTCCTCCGCCTCCCGCATGACCTTTATGGCGGGCCACGCTATCCGGGGCGCAGCGGAACGGGCCCTGGCCGCATGGCGCAACGAGGAGCGGCCAGCCGTCGGTGAATTCACCTACCGGCCAGTGCGCACCTTCCCCTTTGATCCGGAGACAGGCTTCTCCGAACGCCCCAACGTGACCTACGGCTACGTCGCCGAGGCGGTCCTCGTCGAGGTGGATGGGGAGACCGGTCAGGTGCGGCCGGTGAAGGTGATCTGCGCGGATGATGTGGGGCGGGCGGTGAATCCGCTCAGCGTCATGGGTCAGATCGAGGGCGGGATCGTGCAGGCCGTCGGTTACGCCATCACTGAGAATTTCATCGTGCAGCAGGGTCGTATCCTCACCCGCCACCTCAGCACCTATCTGATCCCCGGGATCTACGATATTCCTGAAGAGATCGAAAGCCTGATCCTCGAGCACCCGGACCCATTGGGCCCATGGGGGGTCAGGGGGATGGCTGAGATGCCCTTCCTGCCGCTGGCCCCTGCCCTCATCGCGGCCGTTCACGATGCCACGGGCGTCTGGTTCGAGGCGTTCCCATTGACCCCGGACCGGGTCTATGCGGGGTTGTATCCCGATCGGGTGAAAGGAACGGCCATCCGCAAAGAGGGGCCCAAACAGGCCCCCTGAACGAAAGCCATGCGGCTGGCCCCTTATATCCGGGAAGAAACCCTCCGGCCCTCCCGGGTGGAGCCCAGCGGCGCCCGGAAAGAGGTTCCAGGCTCTTCCATGGTCTCCGGGAGGTCCGTGATTTCCCGACCTGGTGCCATCAGAAGGGGTAGGAGAGAGGAGGAGATCCGCCTCCCCCTTCTCGAGAGGGGATTTTCAGCGAGTAGATTCCGATGGCTCTGGAGATCGCTGTCCTCGCCGCCAGCGCAGCCTATGCCGGCGGTCTTTTCATCTACGAAGAGCCCGAGGGCCCGGATGGTCATCTCCGGCCCGGGCACCTCGTGCTGGTGCCGTTCGGGCGAAGCGGGCGGCCCGAGCCGGGGATTGTGCTACGCCGGATCTCAGGAAGGAGCCCCGCCCCTCCCCAAAAGGGCGACCGGATGGAGAACGGCCACGCCCGGAAAGTGGTGCTGCGCTGTCTGGAAGAGGCCCCCATTCTGGACCCCCCGCGCCTGGAATGGGCGGCCTGGCTGAGCCAGACATATCTGGCTCCGATCAATGAGTGCCTTCGCCTGATGATCCCCTCCGGCCTGATCCCCCGACGAGAGCCGGTCTATGAGCGGGTCTCCGGCCCCACGGGCGGGGAACGGGAACAAGCAGTGGCGGTCTCGTTCGCGGAACATGTTCTGCTCACCGCGCTGGCGGAGGGACCGCTGACCCATAGCGAGGCGCATGCCGTCCTGCGGGATTTCCCCCTGGCGGAACGGCGACGCGCGCTCCAGCGCTTGCTCCAGCGGGGATGGATCCGGCGGAGCTGGCGAATCGGTGAACGCCGTCCTCCGATGTTCCGCTGGGTTCGCTTGAAAACCCTACCGGATCCGACCTTCCGCCTGGGACGAAACCGGGCGGTGAGCGAGCGCCGACAGCGGTTGCTGGAGTATCTCCAACAAATGGCGCGGCCATTGCCAGCCGATTGGCTGCAGGCGGAGACCGGCTGCCGCGCGCATGATCTGCAACAGCTGGCCCGCTGGGGCTTCCTGGAGCTCTTCGAACAGCCGGCGTGGGAAACCTTCGATCCTTACCCGGTTCCGGAGGAGCCGCCGAATCTGACCCCCGACCAGGCGCTGGCATGGCGATCGATCGCCCGAGCCCTGGAGGCCGGGCGGTTCCACGCCTTCCTGCTCCACGGGATCACCGGCAGCGGGAAAACCGAGCTCTACCTGCGGGCTGTGGCGGAGACCCTGCGTCGGGGGAAGGGGGCGATCGTCCTGGTGCCGGAACTGGCCTTGACCCCCCAGACGGCGCGCCGCTTTGAAGCGCGCTTCCCGGGCCAGGTCGTCATCTGGACCGGCGGGCTCTCTCCGGCTCAGGAACGGGCTTTGTGGGAGCGGGTGCGTCGTCGCCATGCCCGGGTGATCGTGGGCACTCGCTCTGCCCTTTTCATTCCCATCCCCGATCTGGGGTTGATCGTCATCGACGAGGCCCATGATCCGAGCTACAAGCAGGACATCCAGCCCCACATCCCCTATCTCCTGCCCGCCTACCATGCGGTGGACGCCGCGCTGGCCCTGGCCCGCCTGGTGGAGGCGGTGGTCATCCTGGGCACCGCGACGCCCGGGGTGGAGCTGCGCCATCTGGCGGAACGGGGCGTGCTCGAGGAGTTGACTCTCCCCCGCCGCCTGCGCGGGTATCGCCAGCGGCTGATGGAGCAGGCCCGACAATTCGGGGCATCCCTCGATCGGTTTGTGGAGGTGGAGACCGAAGCCCTGGAGAGCGGCCTGCCACCGGTTGAGCTTGTGGATATGCGACAGGAGCTGAAAGCCGGGAACACCGGCATCTTCAGCCGGGTGCTGGAGAAAGCCCTCGATCAGGTGCTCCGCCACGGACAGCAGGCGATCCTGTTCCTGAACCGGCGGGGAGCTGCGCCCTTTCTGTTTTGCCGGGATTGCGGGCATTTGATCCGATGTGCCCGCTGTGATCTCCCCCTTGCGGAGCACCTTCATCCCACCCGCTGGATCTGTCATCATTGCGGCGCGGTGGAGAAACCAGACGCTCGCTGTCCCCAATGCGGATCCCGGCGGCTGAAGGGCATGGGCATTGGCACACAGGCGGTGGAAGAAGCGGTGCGGAAACGCTGGCCCAATGCCCGCGTGCTGCGCTGGGATCTGGACGCCGCCCCAACTCGCGCTGCCCATGCGTTGATCTGGCAGCGTTTCGCCAACGGGGAGGCGGATGTCCTGATCGGGACCCAGGTGCTAACCAAGGGGCTGGATCTACCCCTGGTGACCCTGGTGGGAGTGATCCTGGCCGACGTGGGGTTAGGGCTGCCGGATTTCCGGGCTGCCGAGCGGACCTTCCAGCTGCTGATCCAGGTGGCCGGCCGGGCAGGACGAGGGATCTTCGGAGGGCGGGTGATCCTTCAGACTTACCGGCCGGATCATCCGGCGATTGCCGCAGCGGCGCGTTATGATTTAGAATGGTTTTATCGCAAAGAACTGGCCTTCCGGAAGGCCCACGGATACCCACCCTTCCAGCGCCTGGTCCGTCTGCTTTACTGGCATGCGGATCCAGAGCGGGCCCAGGAGGCGGCGGAGCGGATGGGGGAGGCCCTGCGCCATCACCTGGAACGAAAAGGGGCCCCTCCCACCGCGATGATCGGCCCGGCCCCATGCTATTTCAGTCGTCTGCGGGGGCTTTACCGGTGGCAGATCCTCCTTCGAGGGCCTGATCCGGTGGCCTGGCTTCGGGATTTCCCGCTGCCGCCGGATTGGCGGGTGGATGTGGATCCTCTGGATGTCCTGTGACAGAACCCGTCTCCAACTCCCCAAAGGGAGTTCCATAGACGCTTGCCCATCCGGCCCTGCGCCGGAAGGATCACAACGGCGGAGCGTGGACGATGCCCAGGGCCTTCGCATCCCGCAAACGCTATCACCTGATCACGCTGGGCTGCGCGAAGAACGTGGTGGACTCCGCCAGCATGGCCCAGCTGCTGGAGGAAGCCGGGTATGAGTCCGTGGATCGCCCGGCCCGGGCGGACGTGCTCATTGTGAACACCTGCGGCTTCATCGAAGCCGCCCGGCAGGAATCCCTTCAAGTGTTGCGGGAGCTGGCGGCCCGCAAGAAGAAAGGGCAACTGCTCATCGCCGCCGGATGCCTCGCCCAGCGGTGGGGAGCCCGCCTGGTGGAGGAGGTGCCCGGGATCGATGGGGTCATCGGCACCCGGCAATGGATGGATATCCTGGAGTTCATGGAGGCCCTGCGCGGGCGCTCCGCCCCGGAGCCTCTTTTCCACCTCCCCGAGGAGGGACCGATCCGCCGGGAGGAACGCGGCGTGTTGCGGGCCGCGGTGCAGGGGGTGAGTGCCTATCTGAAGATCGCCGATGGATGCCGCCGCCCCTGTGCCTTCTGCGCCATCCCCTTGATCAAGGGTCCGGCCGTCAGCCGTCCGCCGGAAGTTATCTGGGCGGAGGCCCGACGGCTGGTGGACCAAGGGGTGCGGGAGCTCATCCTCATCGCCCAGGACACCACGGATTACGGCCATGATCTGGGGATGCGAGATGGGCTGCCTACCTTGATCGAGGGCCTGGCCCAACGGGTTCCAGAAGTGAAATGGATTCGCATTATGTATGCCTACCCAGGCGCCATCTCCGATCGCCTGATCGAAGGGATGGCCCGCTATCCCCAGGTGGCCCATTATCTGGATCTGCCGCTACAGCACGGCCATCCCGCCGTCCTGCGCCGGATGCGCCGTCCGGCAAATATCGAGTGGGTCTATCGCACCATCGAGAAGCTCCGGAAGGCCATGCCCGATATTGCGATCCGCACGACCTTCATCGTGGGCTATCCTGGGGAGACCGAGGAGGAGTTCGAGGCGCTGATCCGGTTCCTTCAGGATCTGGAGTTCGACCGCGTCGGGTGTTTTACGTATTCTTACGAGCCGGAGACCCCTTCGGCCCGGCAACCCGGCCATCTCCCGGAGGAAGTCAAACAGGAGCGTTATGAGCGGCTGATGGCAGCCCAGCAGCCGATCTCCCTCCGCAAGAACCAGGCGCTGGTCGGGAAAACCCTGGAGGTGCTGATCGAGGGGGTGGGAGACGGCCTGAGTGTGGGGCGGACGTATCGGGATGCCCCGGAAATCGATGGCCTGGTGCTGGTGGAAGGGGAATGGCCCGTGGGCCAGTTCCTCCCGGTGCGAATTACCGGTGCGATGACCTATGACCTCATCGGCGTGGTGGAAACTGCCCCTTCTCGGGATCGGGAAACTCCCTTTCGAATTCCGCTCACTCCTTCCCCGATCCCACGACATCCATCCCCATGAAACCCCTACGAGGGATCGGGGCGATCATCCCGATCCCCAGGCTTCAGGTCGATTCCTGCGGCCTGTCGATCCCACCATCCTGAACTCCCAGGGGTGTTCCCGAAAATCCCCTTCTATCCTCGTTACATCCTCCCCCGGAACGAAGGCCACGGCCCGGCCCGAAAAGGCGATGGCCAGCCAGATCGTTGCCGACCGCTCCCCCTGCTCTACCTCCGCCAGTGCCCATCGCATGGTGCGGCCCTCAGGGCCGAAAGGAGACTTTTCCCCGCTGTCCTCTTCGCCCGGATTTTGGCCAAACTCCTGCCTCGCATTAAACTGAATATCCCCGCGACGAAGGAGAAACATGGAAGGGGGAAGTCGGCCATGGGCGGCCTCCGGTTGCGCTATCTGATCCTGGACCTGGACGATACGCTGTATCCCCGCCGCTCCGGGTTAATGGATCTCATCAGTGAGCGGATCGGCCGCTACATGGTGGAGCGTCTGGGATTTCCCCCTGCTGAGGCGGAAGCGCTGCGGCAGCGCTACTACACCCAGTATGGGACCACCCTGCGGGGGCTGATGGAGGAACATTCCATCGACCCCGAGGATTATCTCGCTTACGTCCACGATGTGCCGCTCGAGGCCTATATCCAGCCCAATCCCGCCCTGGATCGGATGCTGGGCCGGATCCCTCTGACGAAGGTGATCTTCACGAACGCCAGCGAGGAGCATGCGCGGCGGGTGATCGAGCGTCTGGGGATCGCCCACCACTTCCCGATCATCCTGGATGTGCGTCGCCTGGAATATTACAACAAGCCGGACCCCGAGGCTTACCGGCGGATCCTCCAGCACCTGCGGGCCCAGGGGCCGGAATGCATCTTCGTGGATGACTCGGCTCGCAACCTCCGCCCGGCGCGAGCGCTGGGGATGATCACCATCCTCGTGGATGACCAGACGGAGGACGGGGTGGACTTCCACGTCCCGGACATCCTGAGCATCGAGCCGGTGATCCGGCGACTGCTCCTGGAGCGCAACGGAGATGTGAAAAACGATTTCGCATGACCCGGCCCCGGGGTGGGGCCGCTTCATTCGCTTCCCTCGCCCCGAGCTTTCTCCAGATGGCGTAGCCACGCGCGGCCCTGCCGTGCAGCCCCCCAATCGACCAGGCGAGGGAGCGCCCGGTTGATCCAGATGACCGGGACGTAGCGGGCGGGGATCACGATCTCGGGCACCGGCCGGCGCAAGGCCCGGGCGATCGCCCGGGCGATCGCTTCAGGGTTCAGCCCCCCGGGCACTTCACCGGGATCCACCGCCAGCCCGCTGGCGGCCTGTCCGAACTCCGTGCGAACCGGCCCCGGGCTGATCACAGTGACGTGAATGCCGTAGGGCTCCAGCTCACGTCGCAACCCCTCACTGAATCCCACCACGGCGAACTTCGTGGCGGAATAGACCGTGAGAGGCGGGGTGGAGATATGCCCGGCGACGGAGGCGACGTTGATGATATGACCGCGCCCCAGCCGTCGCATGCCCGGCAACACCAGCTGCACCAAATGGATCACCGCCAGGATATTCACCTGGAACATCCGCTCGATCACCTCCCAGGGAGTCTGGGCCACGGTCCCGTAGTAGCCGAAGCCCGCGTTGTTAATCAGCACCTCCACCGGGCCCCATGCCTCCTCCGCTTGGCGCACCAGGGCCTGACGGTCAGAGCAGCTGGCCAGGTCCGCGGGGATCACCAGGGCGGCGCCGCCTTGAGCGCGGATCTCCTGAGCCAAGGCCTCCAGGCGATCCCGGCGCCGGGCAGTCAGGATCACGCGCATGCCCTGGCGGGCCAGCCACCGAGCGGTGGCCGCTCCAATTCCACTGCTTGCCCCCGTGATCAGAACGGTCGGCTCTCCCATATGCCTCTCCCAGGATGGAACTCGACTGCACCCTCTCGACCTGTGATTAGGATACAAGCGGGCTCGGATTCTGGAAAAGTCGGATGTTGTTGACGATCTCAGGGCGTCCTCTTAAAATGCGTGCTGTGAGCCATGATCCCATTAGACCCGTGGAACACCCGCCTGGGATCGGGAATTTCCGAGGAGATCACGTCCGCCTATGCAACGGGATCGAATTACCGATGACATTTATGTCCTCACCAGCGACCAGTATGCCCAGGTGAACGCGGGGGTGGTCCTCGCCTCCGAGGGGGTCGTGGTGATCGATACCCTTCCATTTCCCGAGGAAACGCAGGAAATCCTCAGGCTCGTGGAGAAAGAAGCCGCAGGGCGTCCGATCTATCTGGTCCTCACCCATTATCACACGGATCACACCTTTGGTGCGTGTTTCTTTCCGAAGGCGATCGCCATCGCCCATATCCTTTGCCGAAAGCGCCTGGAAGAACATGGGGAAGAGGCCCTTCGGAAGGCGAAAGCGCAGGACCCTGCCTTTGCTCCGTTGAGCCTTCGCCTTCCTGAGGTCGTTGTGGAAGAAGGCGACCTCCTGCTGCGTCTGGGGAACAAAACGCTGCAGCTGTTCCACGCGCCCGGTCACTCCTCGGATGGGCTGGCCGTCTATGTTCGTGAGGATCGAATTCTTTTCACCGGAGATGTCATGATGCCCATCCCTTACATCGTGGATGGCGATATCGAGCAGACCATTGCCACCCTTCAGCGCTTCCGGGAGCTTCAGATCGAGATCATGGTCCCCGGCCACGGCGAGCCGATCCTTCGGGGGGAGGTGCTGGACGCGATTCAGGCCAACATCAATTACCTGAACACGATTGTGAGCGAGGTTCGACGCTACCTCCAGCAGGGGAAGCCCCGGGAAGCGCTGCGGGAACTGGATGTGGAAAGCTGTGGGATCCCCCGCATTGCCCTGAACGGCCTGGCCCCGCAGCTGCACCACCGCAACCTGATCGCGCTGTATCAGCGCCTCAGCTCAGAGGTCCGGCCCGCCTCCAGGGCGCGGGCCGCCAAAACCTCCTCACGCTCCTCCAGGGTCTTATGAGCGTTTGGGAACGGGCCCGACGGCGCGGCCGCTTCCTGGAGTTGATTCTGGAAGATAAGCGGGAGGAGCTGGCGCGACGACGGCGCGTGCTGGATGAAGGGACCTTGCGCCTGCAAACCCGCCTGTGGCCTGCCCCCATTCCCCTTCGAACCGTCCTTCCCGATCCCCAGAGCCGGCTCCGCCCCGTGGTCGCCCTGATGCGAGCTGCCCCCTTCCATGGCCTGCTACGCCCCTCTTATGATCCGGTCCGCCTCGCTCTCTCCCTGGCGACTCGTGGGATCGCCGCCCTCGTGGTCATGACCGACGCGCGTTACTATCAGGGCCGCCTGGAACATCTGGCAGCGGTGAAACAGGCCCTGCTCCGCCGGCGGCTGAGCATCCCGGTGATCCGCCACGATTTTTTCCTCGATCCCTTCCAGGCACTGGAGGCCCGGGCCTTCGGGGCCGACGCCATCTGGATCAGCATGGGCATGCTGAGCCCCTCTGGCCTTCGAGCCCTTCTGGAAGCCGCTGCGGAATGCGGCCTGGAGGTCCTGGCGGAGGTTCGAACCGAGGCTGAAGTGGAAGCTGCCCAGGCGGCTGGCCTGGATGCCCTCATTGTCCAGCGGCGGGACTGGCGGACCTTTGAGGTGGATCCCACGCTGCCTGCGCGGCTGCATTCGCTGCTCCCCAGGGAGGCCATTCGGATCGTCGCTGGAGGGATCTCCACCCGCCAGGAGATCGAAGAAATCCAGGCGCTGGGCTTTCATGCGGTGATTTTCGAGGAACCCCTCCTGAGCGCTCGGGATCCCATGACCCGTTTGAGCGAGCTGGGCTTCGGATCCTGAACCGAACTTCCATGGTGGGGCTCCGATGAGCAAGGCGGGGTAGCCCCTCCCCCGAGCCTTTCAGGCCCCGGGGAAGAGGGGAAAAATATTCTTTGGGATGGAGGTGTCTGCAGCGCCCCGATCCCCCAAAAGGACACTCTTCTTCCCGCATGAGCTGGCCATGCGAGGCGCCCTTTCCAAACCGCCGGTTCCAGAGACGATGCAACGGCTACCCCGCACGTTCTTCGAGCGGCCCACCTTAGAGGTCGCCCGGGATCTCCTGGGGCGACGCCTCGTGCATCTGGTCCGTGGACATCGGATCTCGGGGCGCATTGTGGAGGTAGAGGCTTACATCGGAGAGGATGACCAGGCCTGCCATGCCGCCGTCGGTCGCACCGCTCGCAATGCGGTGATGTATGGCCCGCCCGGACATGCTTATGTCTATATGATCTACGGCCAGCACTATTGCCTGAACGTCGTCACGGAACCGGAAGGCTTCCCGGCGGCTATTCTGATCCGGGCGCTGGAGCCCGAGGAGGGGCTCTTATGGATCGCCCGTCGGCGCCCCGGGATCCCGGAGCGGGACTGGTTGCGAGGCCCCGGGCGGGTCTGCGCCGGGCTGGGCATCGACCGGAGGCTGAACGGCCACGACCTGTGCGCGCCAGATGCCCGGCTCTGGCTCGAGATCGGAGAGCCCATTCCCGATGATCAGGTGGCCACAAGCCCCCGCGTCCGGGTGCGCGGGGATCTCCTCGCCCGCACCCGACCATGGCGGTTTTATATTCGAGATCACCCATGCGTGTCGGATTAGCGCCTCGTCCCGTGATGATTTCAGGATACAGACCGCCTGGAACCCGGAAGGGGCAGAAGCCCCCCTTCCCCTTTTCTGCGCGGGCAGGCCGCCGAAGCCGCCCGCCCGCGCGACAGCTCCACTCGAAAAAGCATGATGACCGCGCGGGGTGGGCGGTGGCCAGCACTTCCGCAGGGCGGTGGCACTGGCGGGACTTCTTTCAGAACCCGGCGGAGGAAGGGCCGAACTGGGGAGGTCGGGAATGGATCCGCTCGCCGGTCTCATGGGCCCGGATCCGGGAGATGCGGAAGGGAGATATTGTGGTAGCCTACCAGGCCGGCGAGGGGATCATCGGTCTGGCCCGGCTGGCCTCGGATGGCTACCCGGAGGTGGAAGGGGGGCCTTATGATACCTTTGACCTGGCCCCGGCCCCCACCGTATGGCTCCATGAGCCCGTTCCTCTTTTCCTGGTGCGCCAGATCCCTCAGGCGCGCGCTCACTTCGAGTTCCTCCGCGTTCACCACGGCACAGTTTTCCGGATCACCCCAGAGGGCTTTGAGGCCCTTTTACATCGGATCCGCACGCTGAACCCGGAGCAGGCTCCGGAGCTCCAGAGGTTCCTGGAGGAACGCAATGGGTGAGTTCTTCCTTAACCGGCATGGGTCAGTGAGCGTGCCCATCCAGGAGCGATCGGAGCAGCATCAGTTCATCCCGCAGAGCCCAGGTGCAGAGGAAGCGCTGTCGCACATGTTCCCGGCCTCGCTCTCCTAGCGCCCGGGCTTTCTCCGGGTGGGCCAGCAACTCCATCGCCCTCGCCGCGCACTCCTCCACGCTGCTCACCAGGAATCCCACGGGGATCCTTCCATGGATCGAAGCGGGAGACCTGCAGAAGCAGGGGCCGGTTCACATCCACCCCGAACCGGGCCACGATAGCCCGTGCTTCCCCCAGATCTATCATCGCGTTTTCGGGGGAGAGGGGATCGATGGTCGAGGGGATGATGGCCACTCGGGAGACCGGAAAGCCGGGCCCCACGTATCCCGCCATGGTGAAAACCGCCGCATCGTAAACAGCAAGAAAGGGGAACAGGAACGCCCAGAAAGCCCAATTCGGGGTGCTGGTATCGATATGACAGCGCCAGATCCAGAACCGGGCCCCGCGGCGTTCCCGCAGCAGGTGAGGTCCATCCCCTGGAGGCCGTTAGGCATCGCCTTGGTGACCCGGAAGAAGGCATCGTTCCCGTGGATTATCTGCCACTCCGCCTCCAGGCCGAGATCCCGCAGCAAGGGAATATGGGTGGCCAGGATCTCGGCCACTCCCCTGCCGATCCCTATTTCAGGGTCCACCCAATCAGGCCCCGAATGTAATAGCGCTGGAGCAGGGCGAACACCAGGATCGGCACACTCATGGTCAGGATGGAAGCCGCGGTCAGCACGCCCCAATCGATATGATACTGGCCCCGCAACAAGGGAATGCGCTGGGTGGCCACCAGCATATCTGGATCATAGATCAGGATCAGGGCCATGAAGAAATCGTTCCAGGCCCAGGTCAGTTGCAAGGCAGCGGCTGAGGCCAGGCCAGGCAGGCTGAGAGGCAGCACCATCCGGGTGAAGATCTGAAACCGGTTCGCTCCATCCAGGCTGGCCGCCTCTTCGATCTCCGGCGGCAGGGTGGAGAAATAGTTCCGCAGAAAGAGGATCACCCAGGGCAGCGCCCACGCCGTGTGCACCAGGATCAGCCCGAGATAGCTGTTGATCAGCCCCAGATCCCGCAGGAACCGGAAGAGGGGAACAGCCACCATCTGCTGAGGGATCGCCATCAGGAGAACGATTGTCAGGAAGAGGGGATCCCGCAGCGGGAAGGGGAAACGAAGCAACGCGTAAGCGGCCATCGCCCCGATGAATATCGGCAGAACCGTGGCCGGGATGACCACTACCAAGGAGTTGCGGATCCCCTGTCCGATAGGGGCGGTGGGATGGTTCCATGCTTTCAGGAAGTTATCCAGGGAGACAGTAAAGGAAGAGAACTGCCACCACCCGTGGATCAGCTCGCTCTGGGGACGCAGAGCGCTCATCAAGATGCCGATGAAGGGGACAATCCAGATCAGGCCCACTCCCCATGCCAGCACGTTCACCGCCAGTTCCCGTCCCCACCGCCGCATCGCGCTTCACTCCGGAGAACGTGTAGTCCGCACGAACCAGAGGCCGACGATCAGCGTGAAGAGCGTCAGCAGGGTGGCCACCGCCGCCGCCCGATGGAACTCCAGGGCCCGGAAGGCGTAGAAATACATCTGGAGGGCGAGCACCATGGTGGCCCCACCCGGGCCGCCCAGCGTCGCCGTGTAGACGATGTCGAAGATCTTCAACTCCCAGAGGACCGTCATGGCCACGATCACCATGGTGACCGGGCGGAGGCTGGGGATAGTGATATACCAGAACTGCTGAAGAGGGCCTGCTCCATCCACGGCGGCGGCCTCATAGTAATCGCGCGGGATCGTCGCCAGGCCGGCGCTGTAAAGGATCATGCTGAACCCGACCCAGAGCCAGACGGACCCGAGGATCAACGCCGGCAATGCCGTCTCTGGGTAAGCCGTCCAGCTCCGCCCCAGCTCCGTCAGCCCCACCGCCCGCAGGATCGCGGTGGCGATCCCGGCGTTCTCATCGAACAGGAAGCGAATGATCACACCCCCGACAATCATTGGCGTGACCATCCCCAGGAAGATGATGGATTTAAGAAAGGTAGCCCCCCAGACCCGATCCAGCAACACCGCCAAGATCAAACCTAATCCGATCGTCAGCGGAAGATGGAGCAGGATCCACACCGCATTGTGGACGATGGAGCCCCACGGGGGCGGACCGGGTGGGAAGCCTGGGAGATTGAAGGTGTCCGGATCGGAGAGGACCTGAACGAAATTCCGCAGGCCCACAAAGTCCCCCTGCCGGTCCGTGAAGCTGAGGGCGATGGTCTGCAAAGCGGGGAGGATGATAAAGAAGAGGATAAGAAGCAGGGCCGGTGCGGTGAACCCCAGAAAACTTCCCCAGCGCCCGATTCGCTTCCACCCTCGCCATGTCCGCATGGTCCCCGGCTCCGGATCTGAATTTAGAATTCAGAGGAACAGGGAATGAGCGCAGCCTGCGAATCGGTCCGCCTCTATCCCCTGGCCTTTACAGAACAATCGCCGCTCGACCTCCTAGAAGGGAGGCCGGATAGCCTCTCCCCGCGGCCCCTCAGGCCGCGGGGAGAGGGAGAACGCGGAGAGACTGGAGGAGAGCTCCCCGGGATCCAGAGGAGCCCGCTATCGAGTCGGGAAGCGAGCGTCCAGGGTGCGGAGCACGCTATCCAGCGCCTGGGGGCGCACCCAGAGGAGCTTCAGCTGATCCCAAAACGTGCGCTGCCAGTCCCCGCCCACCGTGTCATCCAGGTCCGGGACGTTCGGCCGCTCGATCTTCGCCAGGGCCTCCGCCAGGGCTCGGTCGGCCGGCGGGTAAACCTCGGGGGAGATATCCTTGCGGCTGGCGAGCTTGCCGCCCTGTTTGGCCCGGATCTCCATCCCCTCCTTGCTGATCAGGAAGGCAACGAGCTGCTTGGCGGCCTCCACATTCTCGCTGTATTTGGGGATGAAGGCCCAGTCAGTGCCCCCCACTACCCCGCGCGCCCCGGGCAGAGTGAACACGCCCAGGTCGTTCGGGTCCTTCACCATCCCGGTCAGCCAGTTCCCCATGAAGAACAAGCCGTATTCCTCATTCCACCAAAGGTCAATGGCCTGGGTCCATTCCACCGGGTCGCTGAAGTATTTGCCGAGCAGAGGGACCAGGCGCTCAGCGAAGATGGCGCGGACCTGGGGATCGGTGAACCGGGCCTTGCCAGCGATCAGATTCTCCTGGAGCTCCGGCCCGCCGAAGGTGATCAGAAAGTGCTCCACGATGTCGCTCAGCGGCCAGCCCACACCATCGCCGCTGATGATCGCCTTCTTGATGCCGGGGATCTTGGAGATCTGATCCAGGAGGGCCAGGAACTCCTCCCACGTGGCCGGCGGCTTCAGGTTATGCTTCTGGAAGAAAGATTTCTTATACCAGAAGCCGGGCTTCACAAAGAGAACATAGGGGACAGCGTAAACCCGGCCATCCACAGGGGCGGGCTGGAGCACGAACTGATCGGCCTCCTTCTGCCATACGTCCGTGAGATCCACCGCGTGATCTTTGTTCTTCCGGATCCACCAGTCCCACATGAAAATCACATCACCCGGGGCCTGCTTCGCCTCAAACTGAGGAGGCAAAATCTGCGAGAGATCCTCCGCCCGGTAGATCCGGTAGCGGATCTGAACGCCGAGCTTCTCCTCCGCCGCCTTCAGGACAGGGAGAAACTGGTCCATCTCTGCGCCCGCCCAGGGGCCGATGACGGTCAGGGTGGGGATCACCTTGGTGACCTCGACGGTCTTTTCGACCGGCACCGTCCGCTCAACGACCCGGGTCTCCACGATCCGCTCAGGGGTCGGCGTGGCGGCCGGCACACAGGCGCTGACCGCCAGCATCAAAACCACCAACACAAACCCGATACGTTTCATGCTCCACCTCCCGCGCCACAGGATTGACGGATCACCAGCCCGGTGGCCAACCGGATCGTTGCGATCGGAGGCCTTCCCTCCTGAATCCACTGAAGTAACAGCCGGCCCGCTTCCCGCCCCAGATCCTCTGCCGGCAGGTGAACGGTGGTGAGCGGTGGATCCACGTAAGCAGAGAGCGGCACATCATCAAAGCTCACGAGAGCCAAGTCCTGGGGAACCCGCAGGCCGTGGCGGCGGATGGCCAGAAGGGCGCCAAAGGCGACCACGTCGCTGGCCACAAAGACCGCGGTGGGGGGATCCGGAAGTTTCAGCAATCGCTCCATCGCCGCCGCGCCGCTGGCCGGGGTGAAAGCCCCCAAGGCGACCAGGGTTTCATCGTAAGGCAGGCCCGCCTCCTCCAGGGCCTGACGATAGCCGAGCCAGCGCTCGTAACTGGCCGTATACGATAACGGCGCGTTGGTGATCAACCCGATCCGTCGATGGCCCAGCCGGACCAGATGATGCGTGGCCATGGCGGCTGCCTGCCTGTTGTCCACATCGACCGAGGGGAGCGAAGTGCCGGCCAGATGACCCAGGAGAACCACAGGCGTTTCCTGCCCCCAGCGTCCCAGCCACTCCCGATCCTCAAAGCGCGGACCAGAGAGGATTAGCCCATCGACCCGACGCTCCTGAAGCAGGCGGGTCGTTTCCTCAGGAGCGTGATCAGGGGCAAGGGGGAAGAGCAGCAGATGCAGATTCGCCTCTCGAAGGACATCGCTCAGGCCCCGCAGTACTTCTGGAAGGAAAGCATCGGCGAAAACCTGATCGGGGGTCTGACGCATCACAAAGGCGATCAATTCGGAGCGCCCGCGGACGAGATGCCGGGCTCCCGCGTGGGGACGGTAGTTCAGGCGAGCCGCTGCCTCCAGAACCCGCTGCCGGGTCTCCGGAGGGATCCGGACATCCGGGACCCCGTTCAGCACCAGCGAAACGGTGGTCCGGGAAACCCCCGCCAGTCGGGCCACATCCTCAGCGGTCGGCGATCGTCGCTTGATCATCGCTTGCTAACACGCGTTAGCATCAAGGTTATTTTAGTAATTGGTTTGATTTATGTCAAGTAAATCGAGCAAGATAAACCCAAAGATCTCCCCTGCGCTGCGATGTGCCGCAGGGGAGGGGAAAGTGGAGCGGCTCGGAGGAGTCTCCACAACCGGGCGGCGGGTCTGTTCCAGAGGAGATCTTCAGCTTTGCGGAGGCTGGGAGAGACATTAGACTGAAGGGCAAAAGGGATCGGGGGCTATGAGATCCTTTATATCCATCGAAGCGGAAGATTCCCTGGGGAGGCGGGACCGCCTCGGATGTGGACATCCATCGCCTGGGAAGCGGAGGGAAGCTCCATGCTCCGGGTAGAGCGTTTACGAGTCGCCTATGGGGATCAAGTGGTCATCCCGGGATTAAGCTTCTTCGTGGAGCCGGGCCAGGCGCTGGGATTAATCGGCCCCAATGGCGCCGGAAAGACCACGGTGCTCCGCGCCCTGAGCGGCGTGATCCCCCTTCAGGCCGGCGCGATCTTCTGGGAGGACGTTCCGCTGCATACGCTTCCACCGGAACATCGGGCGCGGTGGATCGCCGTGGTCCCTCAGGGGGCTTCGCTTCCCGAGGCCTTCACCGGGGAAGAGGTGGTCTCCTTCGGGCGCACTCCCTACCTTTCCTGGCTATCCGCGCTCTCCGAAACGGACCGGATGCACATCGAGCAGGCGATGATCCGGACGGAAACGCGGGCGTTTGCAGAGCGGCTGGTGGGGACGCTTTCGGGAGGGGAGCGTCAGCGCCTGCTCATCGCCCGCGCTTTCGCTCAGACCCCACGCATCCTGCTGCTGGATGAGGCCTTCGCCCATCTGGATCTGAAGTATCAGCTCCGGCTTCTCCAACTGATCCGCCGGATGCTCTGGACAGATCGTATGGTGGGGGTGCTGGCGATCCATGATCTCCATCTGGCGGCCCGCTTCTGCGATCGGCTGCTGCTGTTGAAAAACGGCCGGGCGCTGGCTTTCGGGCCCCCGGAGGAGGTCCTTCAGCCGGCCCTCCTGGAAGCCGCTTATGAGATCCCAATGGGTGTGGAGCGCCATCCGGAAGCCGGGTGGTTGATCTGGCCGGCCTGAGAGCCCCATTCCTCCAGGCTCTCAGGAGGAGGCCAGCCGGGCACGGCGCCACTTCGCCCACATGGAAAACAGGTGGACCCACACCGGGCTCAGACGGAGGGTGGGGCGGGCATGGCGCAAGGCTTGCAGGAAACCCGCCGCGTCTTCGAAAGGCGGAAGGGCCGTCCACGCTCGCCCCAGCTCCCAGAGGGTGTGGGCGTCGCTGCCGGAGAAGCCCGGCTTGCCGAACCGCGTGGCCAGCGCTGCGGCGCAGGCATTGTCGCCCGGAAACACGCAGCGCGCGTTGAAGATCTCCACCGCGTCCACCATAGGGAGCACCGCCTCGGCGACCTCCCGGCCCACCGCGGAGCCCCGCGCCCGGTCACAGGGATGGGGAAGCGCCACCACCCCGCCCTGCTCCCGGATCCGATCGATGGTTTCCACCAGGGGAAGACCTTGCGGAATCTCCCGCTCGATGAAGTAAGCAAGCACCTCCCCTTCCCGGGTGCGGATCTCCTCGCCCACGATGATCAGATCCGGGGCCCGTTCCTTCAGCCGCAACGCCCCCTGGATGGTGTTGTGATCCGTCACCGCCACGCGGTCCAGGCCTTTCCGACGGCAGGCGGCGAGGAAATCCTCGAGGGAAACCAGGCTGTCCGGCGAGCAACGCGTATGGGCGTGGAGCTCAACCCGCCACATGGGATGTCTCCTGACACCGGGCTTCGAGGAGGGCCAGCACGCGCTGGAACACTTCCTCAATATCCATCGTTGTGGTGTCCAGGACCACCGCGTCAGGGGCCGGGCGAAGCGGCGCGACTTCCCGCCCCTGATCCAGAGCGTCTCGCTGCCGCATGGTCTCCAGGACCTCCTCGAAGGACACAGCTTCTCCACGACCCTGAAGCTCCCGATAACGACGCCAGGCCCGGGTCTTTAGATCCGCGTCCAGATACAGCTTGAAATCGGCCTCAGGAAGGACCACCGTTCCGATGTCCCGCCCGACCATCACCACCCGGCCCCGCAGCCCGATCCAGCGCTGACGCTGGGTGAGGGCGCGACGGACGCCTGGATACGCCGACACCTGGGAGACCGCCGCGTCCACCTCCGGGCTTCGCAGGGCCCACGTGATATCCTCTCCCTCCACCCGCACGGTATAGGGGCGGCCATCGGCCTCGGTAGGAGGCAAAAGGTCCAGGTCCAGGGTCTCGGCCAGACGGGTCAGGGCCTCTTCGTCCGTCACCGGGATGCCTCGCTGCAGGGCGGCCCAGGTCACCGCTCGATACATGACCCCGGTATCGATGTAGGTGTACCCGAGATGAGCCGCCAGGCGCTGAGCCAGCGTGCTCTTCCCCGAAGCCGCCGGCCCATCAATGGCAATTCGCAACGGTCGCCCCATCGCGAAGGATGCCCCTCCGAGAGGATCGGCGGATCGTTCCAGGATAAAAGGATCAGCTGTCCGGAGCGCTCCCCTCCAGGGGCCCCGCCTCGCCCTCCTGCGGGGCTTTCCGGCGGCGGGGAGATTTCGGAAGCAACGATTGGACCACGTGCAGGGGATTCCCATCCAGATCATAGAACGTCCCCAGCACCATCACGCCCGGGATCTCCACCAGATCCCCGACCCGGACCCCCTGGCGCTTCAGGCGGTTGAGGACGCGCCGGGCGTTGCGCACCTCAAAGAGCGCGCCGCCTCCGGCGTTCCCCCCCGGTCCCTCCGGGCTCTGATGCAGCAGGATCCGCGGCCCACGAGGCGGGCCAAATTCCACCCAGCGCCCTTCCGGATCCTCCCCGCGCACCGGCAGGCCCAGGGTTTCCCCGTAGAAGGTTTTGGCCCGCGCCAGATCTTGCACCCGATACAAGACCCCTTGAACTTTACGCACCACAGGCATCCTGACCTCCTTCGTGCTCCAGGTTACCTCCATTATAGCGACATTGGCCTGGTCTAAATAGCAATTGCGGATCGGTAGATTATCGGGAGAGCTACGGTATGATAAACCCAGATCCTCATAACCGGCGAGGAGATGATCCGATGGCTTATCAGGATCTTCGGGATTTCCTCAACCGTCTGGAACAGGCCGGGGAGCTGGTCCGCATCCGCACACCGGTCTCTGCCGAGCTCGAGATCACCGAGATCGCCGATCGGGTGATGAAGAGTCCGCCCCCCCGCAACAAGGCCCTCCTTTTTGAAAACGTGGACGGCAAAGGGATCCCCGTTGCCATTAACCTGTTTGGGACCCGACAGCGCATGGCCTGGGCGCTGGGGGTTGAAGACCTGGAGGAGCTTCGAAAGCGGCTGGAAACACTGCTGCGCCCGGAGCTCCCTCAGAGCCTGGGGGAGGCCTTTGAACGCCTGGGCCAGGTGCTGGGGACCCTGCGGCGCATCGGGCTAGGCCCCCGGCGGGTCTCCCGGGCGCCCTGTCAGGAGATCGTGGAAACCGAGCGCCCATCCCTGGATCGCCTGCCGATCCTGAAATGCTGGCCCAAAGATGCGGGCCGCTACATCACCCTAGGCCAGGTGATCACCCGGGATCCCCGCACTGGGAAACGCAATGTCGGGCTGTATCGTCTCCAGGTTCACGATGAGCGCACCCTGGGGGTCCACTGGCAGATCCACAAGGGCGGCGCGGAGCATGAACGAGCCGCCCGAGAAGCGGGGGTGGAGCGGATCCCCATCGCCGTGGCGCTGGGAGGGGATCCCGCCTGCATCTGGGCAGCAAGCGCGCCGCTCCCTCCAGACATCGATGAGTATCTGCTGGCCGGATGGCTTCGGGGACGGCCGGTGGAAATGGCCCCTTGCATCACCCAACCCCTCGAAGTCCCTGCCCATGCGGAAATCGTCATCGAGGGCTATATCGATCCTCGGGAACAGCGCATGGAGGGCCCCTTCGGCGATCACACCGGCTATTACACGCCCCCGGAGCCCTTCCCGGTGATGCACATCACCGCGATCACCCACCGGCGGGATCCGATCTATCCCGCCACGATCGTCGGCCGCCCACCGATGGAGGATTACTGGATGGGCAAGGCCACGGAGCGGCTCTTCCTCCCGCTGATCCGCCTGTTCCTGCCGGAGGTGGTCGATTACAACATGCCGGCGGAAGGGGTTTTCCACAACCTGGTGATCGTCAGCATCCGCAAGCGGTTCCCCGGGCATGCCCGCAAAGTGATCTTCGGCCTGTGGGGCCTGGGGCTGCTGAGCCTGGCCAAATGCATTGTGGTCGTGGATAGCTGGGTGGATGTGCACAACTTATCTGAGGTGGCATGGCAGGTGCTGGGGAATGTGGACTGGAAGCGGGATGTGGTGATTGTGGAAGGGCCGGTGGATCATCTGGATCATGTCGCGCCCGTGCGGGCATATGGGGGAAAAATCGGCATCGACGCCACCGCCAAGGGGCCTGAGGAGGGGCATCCCCGGGGCTGGCCCGAGCGCATCGAGATGAGCCCGGAGATCCGGGCGCTGGTGGATCGACGGTGGGAAGAATACGGGCTCCCCTAAGGCCCGAGGAGACCCACCGGGTAACTCCTGCCTTTTAAAAAACCCGGGGGCGCGTCCTGCGCCCCCGGATGCCCCTGCTTATCCTTCCACGATCAGCGCCGGCGGTGGGGTCAGCTCCTCGATCCCCTTCGGGCGGAAGGTCAGCCGATCGCCCTCCACGTCGATGATCACCGTATCGCCAGGGCCGAAGCGGCCCGCCAGCATCCCCTCTGAGAGGGCGTCCTCCACCAGGTTCTGGATCACCCGGCGCAGCGGCCGCGCGCCGTATTCGGGATCGTAGCCCCTATCGGCCAGGAAGGCCTTGGCCGCCGGCGTGGCCTCGATGCGCAGGCGGTGCTCCTGGAGACGGGCCGCCACTTTGTTCAGCTCCAGGTCCACGATCTTCAGGATGTCCTCCCGGCTCAGCGGCCGGAAGACCACCACCTGATCTACTCGGTTCAGGAACTCCGGCCGGAAGACCTTGCGCAGCTCATTGAGAAGCTTCTCCCGCATCTCCCGGTAGCGCCGCTCCAGGTCCACCTCCTCCTGTTTCTGGGTGGGGAAGCCCAGGTGCGCCTTGCGGATGGTCTCCGCGCCGATGTTAGAAGTCATAATGATGATCGTGTTGCGGAAGTCCACCTTGCGGCCCCGGGCGTCCGTCAGCCGGCCTTCCTCCATGATCTGGAGGAGCATGTTGAACACATCGGGATGGGCCTTTTCGATCTCGTCGAAGACCACAATGCAATAGGGCCGCCGACGCACATACTCGGTGAGCTGACCGGCGTCTTCATAGCCCACGTAACCAGGGGGCGCTCCTACCAGGCGGGAGACGTTATGGCGCTCCATGAACTCCGACATGTCCAGTTGGAGCAGTGCGTCTTCGGAGCCGAAGAGGAACTCCGCCAGGGCCTTGGTGAGCTCGGTCTTGCCCACCCCGGTCGGCCCGAGGAAGATGAAGGAGCCGATGGGACGGCGGGGGTCCTTGAGGCCAGCACGGGCCCGCCGCACCGCCCGGGAGATCACGCTGATGGCCTCATCCTGCCCCACAATGCGCTTCTTAAGCTCCTCCTCCATCTGGAGAAGACGCTGGGACTCATCCCCGGCGATGCGGCTGACCGGGATGCCCGTCCACATGGAGACCACCTCGGCGATATCCTCCGCCGTGACCCGAGGTCCCTCCTCGGTCTCGCTGCGCATCCGCAATTGCTGAAGCTGAGCCTGGAGTTCCTCCTCTCGGGCTTTGAGATCGGCCACGTCTTCGTAACGGCGTTCGGCCAGGGCTTCCTCCCGCTCGCGCTGCACCGTGCGCAGCTCGGTGTATACCTTCTGAAGGCTCGGCCAGCGGGAGGCCTTATACATCCGCACCCGAGCTGCCGCCTCATCGATCAGATCGATCGCCTTGTCCGGGAGATAGCGTTCGGGGATATAGCGCGCGGAGAGCCGGGCAGCCGCCTCGATCGCCTCATCCGTGATGGTTAACTTGTGGTGTTCCTCGTAGCGATGGCGGATGCCCCGCAGGATCTCAATAGTTTCTTCAATCGTGGGCTCCTCTACCACCACCGGCTGGAACCGGCGCTCGAGCGCCGCGTCGCTTTCGATGTATTTGCGATACTCATCGAAGGTCGTGGCGCCGATGCACTGGATCTCTCCCCGGGCCAGGGCCGGCTTCAGGATGTTGGCCGCATCCACCGCGCTCCCCGCCGCCCCGGCGCCCACCAGCATATGCATTTCATCGATGAACAGAATGCAATCGGCGCTCTTGAGCTCCTCCAGCACCCGCTTCAGCCGTTCCTCGAACTGGCCTCGATACATCGTCCCCGCCACCAGGGAGGCCACATCCAGCTGCAGGACCCGCTTGCTGAGGAGCGGCTCGGGGACCTCGCCGGCCACGATGCGCTGGGCCAGCCCCTCCACGATGGCCGTCTTGCCCACCCCGGGTTCCCCGATCAGCGCCGGGTTGTTCTTGGTCCGGCGGGAGAGAATCTGGATCACCCGCTCGATCTCCTGTTCCCGTCCGATGACAGGATCCAGCTTCCCCTCCTCAGCCAGGGCGGTCAGGTCGATGGCCAGCTGATCGAGCAACGGCGTCTTCGGGCGCTCCCGCCGGGGTCGGGCGGCTGCCGTCGTCTCCTGGATCGCCCGATTGGTTTCCCGCCGGATCTGCTCCAGGGACAGCCCCAGACTCTTGAGGATATCCACCGCCATCCCATCACCCAGGCGGACCAGCCCGAGGAGGAGATGTTCGGTGCCAATGTAATGATGCCCCATGCGTCGGGCCTCATCGACAGCCAGCTCGATCACCCGACGGATGCGGGGCGTTAGGTCGGGCTTGCTATGGGGGGTGCGGCGGCCAGGCCCTGACATCCGAAGGACCATTTCCTCCACCTTCTGTGGGGTGACGCCCAGGCGTCGGAGCACCTGGCCGGCGATGCCGTTCTCTTCCTTGACCAGGCCCAGGAGCAGGTGTTCGGTGCCGATGTACGTGTGGTTCAGGCGTTCGGCTTCCTCCTGAGCCAACGCCAGCACCCGCCTGGCCCGCTGGGTAAATCGATCCAGCTTGCTGGACACAGCGCCCTCCTCCAAACCGACTGCAAAGTTTCCAGAGGCGAACGCGCAGCCGGCTCTGATGTTAGTATAACACGTCGCCCCTTTTTCAGTTAGTTCAGGGATCCCATGGTTGACCATTTGTCGGAGAGACAACAGAGCGCACCACGACCACCCCTCAAAGGCCGCAAACCCCATTCACTGGCATGGAATCCTTAAGCTCGATGCTTCGGGTTGAGATAGAGAAAGCGGGGCGCCTGCAGCGCCCCGCTCACTCCCTCCCCAAGCCTTCCACCGTCGAGGGGATTAGGAAGATTCCCCCGCGCTCCCCCTTTCCTCCGCTTGCAGGCGGGCCTGGGCCATCTCCCAATCCAGCATCGCGTATTCAGGGGAAGCCACGCGACGCAAGCTGAGGGCCAGGCGCCGGTTCTCCCGATCGATCCGGATCAGGCGCACCACCCGCTCTTCCCCTTCCCGAACCACCTCTTTGGGATGATGCACTCGATGTTCGGCCAGCTCAGAGACGTGGATCAGGCCCTCCACGCCCGGGAACTCCTTCAGCGCCGCGAAGGCTCCGAAATTGGTCAGCCGGGTGATCACGGCCTCGACCAGCTGCCCTTCCCGGAGTTGAGCCACCGCCTGCTGCCAGGGGTCCGGCTCCACCCGTTTGCGGCTCAGGGCGATCCGTTTCCGCTCCCGATCCACCCGGATCACTTCCACCTCAACCTCCTGGCCGACAGAGAGAACCTCTCGGGGATGGTTCACCCGATGCCAGGAGAGCTCGCTGATATGGATCAGACCCTCTGCGCCGCCCAGATCGACGAACGCTCCAAAGTCCGTCAGGCTGATCACGCGCCCTTTCACGCGCATGCCCGGCTCGAGACGGGCGAGCAGCTCTTCCTTCTGACGACGCCGAAGCTCCTCCTGGGCGGCTCGCTCCGAGAGGATCAACCGGTTGGCCTCCGGATTCACCTCGATGATCCGGACATGGATTTTCTGGCCCACCCGGCGCTTCAGCCGCTGCTCCACAGGCAGTTTTTCCTCCCCCACCTCCTGCGGAACCACCTGGGATGCGGGAATGAACCCGCGAAGCCGGCCGACCCTCACCACCAGCCCGCCCTTGTTATAACTGTTGACCGTGAGCTCCAGGATCTCTCCTTCCTCCATCATCCGCCGGGCTTGCTGCCAGTCCTCCTCCATCAGCGCCCGTTGGAGGGAAAGCAGGATGTTCCCGCTGCGATCCTCGGGATTCACCACCTGGACCTGGATCACGTCTCCCTCTCGCAGGACCTCCCGGATCTCTTTGGGCACCCGTTCCAGCTCGCGACCTGTGATCACCCCTTCCGCCTTCATTCCGATATCCACCAGGATCTGCGTCGGGGTGATCTGCACGATCGTCCCCTGCACGATATCCCCCCGCCGAAGGGAGGAAGGGGCCATCTCCAGCCATTCGCCCATCTCGGCCATAGCGCTTTCGGGGCGGTCCTGCTGGATCTCTTCGTTCATCACGGAGCCTACTCCCTGATGGCAGATTCGAATCGTTGGACCGCGGAGCGCCGCGCCGGCTCCGCAAAAGGCTTTCCCCCATTATAGTCAGTCCGGTGGGATTCCGCAAAGATAACTAACGGAAGCCATGATCCTTGATCACCAGCGCAGAGAGACATCCCCCACCCGGAAATATTCCCGATGTCCATCGGGCAGGCGCAACCAGAGTCCGCCCTCCGGGCCGACGGATTCGGCAACCCCCTCCCAGACCTTCTCGGGAGTGTGGATCCGGACCGGGCGGCCCAGCATGATCAGGCGAGCCGCCCAGCGCTCCAGCACACTGGCCCCTTCGCTCCATTCGATATACAGGCGGACGAAGGCCCGCAATAGGCCTTCCAGCACGACCCGCCGAGGGACCACATGCCCGATGGTCTCGCAGATGCTGCCCATCGTCTCGGCGAGTTCGGGAGGCGCCGCTGCGAGGGGAGTATTCACATTGATCCCGATCCCAATCACCGCGAAGGCAGGGGGAGCCGATTCCACCAGGATCCCACCGGCCTTCCGCCAGGCGGACACGGGGATCTCCCGATTTCGATCCGGAGGGATCATGATGTCGTTGGGCCATTTCAGGCCCACGGGACAGCCAACCGCCTCTATGCTTTCCACAGCAGCCAGCCCTGCGATCATCGTCAGCTGGGGCCAATCTTCAGGCAGGCGGCGCGGACGCACCAGGATCGAAACGGCCAACGCCGTCCCGGGCGGGGTCCACCAGGAGCGCCCGGCCCGCCCTCGCCCGGCCCGCTGGGCATCAGCCAGCACCACCACGCCCTCCGGGGCCCCCATTTCCCCCAGATCCCGGGCGATATCATTGGTGGAACCCACCTCTTCATAGAGGTGGAGATCCTGTACCCATGGAATCCTTTCCGCTATCTGAAGTACTTCCGCAGGATCCCAGCCCATCGCGCTCCTTGGCCTCTGGAGACTTTAGGAACGTGCGGGAAACCGAAGACGCCCCGCGGGAGTTTTTCGCACACCCCCTAAGGGGTCGGGAATTCCGATGAGCCGCCGCATGCGCCTTCCTTCCTGAGCCAAATAGAGGCCGTCTCATCCTGATACATCCGCTTCCAGCGCGGCGAATGCGCGACCGCTTCCACGAGGGCCGGTTGCTCCTGCGAGCTCAACATCAATAGACACACCCCATAGCGAGCCAGCCGCTCCTCCCAGTCCGGCGCCGCCACGCTGATCCCCAGATAATCCTCCCAGATCGCCATCGGATAAAGCTCCAGCCGGGTATCCACGAACACCGGATAATCGGGATGGGCCGCCCAGATCAAGTAGCTGCCGAACGAGAGGGCATGGAACATCGGCCCCGGCGGTCGTTCCTGAAGCAGGAAGGCCGTCGCCGCAACCGGCGTTTCCCTCGAGATCAGCCCGGCCTTGGCGGCAGGCATCGGCCACCACGCTTTGAACCAGGGAAGCGCCGCGAAGACCATCCCGCCCAGCAATCCCAGGAACAATCCGTTCAGGGCAGGGATCCGAGTTCGCTCCGGCCGTTCCGGCCAGAGGGCCTGGATCCGCGCCGCGAGGATCGGCGCCGCCACCATCCCGAACCACACCACCCCCCGGGAGGTCTGGAGCCCCAGCAGGGCGAACGCCCCGGCGATCAGGAGATGAGGGGGCGAAAGGCGACGCGGGGGCATCGCCAACAGCAACCCCGTCAACGCCACCGCGGCATAAAACAGTAGCCCGTGGCGGTCCAGGCCCGGCGGGGCCCACTCCGGAACCAGGGTCCGGATCACCGGGTGACGGGCCATATGGATCGAATACGCATACACGCCGAAACCCTGGGGGTTCAGCCCAGTGGTCAGAACGGTCAGCCCCAAGGCCAGAAGGAAAGGGCGCACCGACATCCCGCGTCCCTCAGGGATCCCGCCCTCAAGCGCCTTCCCCACCAGCGTCGATCCGATCAGCATCAGGCCGAGCGGAAAAGATCCATGGGTGTTGACCCAGAGGGCCATCCCGACGGGGAAGATCCAGAGCCAGCGCAGGGAGCGTTCCAGCCCGGCGAGCCCCCGGAGGAACAGCGCGCCGGCCAGGAAGGCGAAGGCCTGGGGCCGCACATTCCAGTCGTCGAGCCCCAAGGCGGCCGCCACGACAATCCCCAGGGCTGCAGCCCGCGGCCCGCTGGCCTCCCATGCCGTCCACAGGATCAAGCCGTAGGCGGACGTGATCAACAGGCTGTGAGCGAATACGTTCAGCGCCGGGCCGCCCAAGGCGTAAAGCCCATACATCAACACATCAGCCAACCAGAACATCGCATAGGACGGATACGGCGCGCCGGCCCGGGTATACGAGAAGGTGTCCACCGTGGGGATGCGACCGGTTTGAAGGATCTCCCGCCCGACGGCAAGGTGCCACCAAAAATCGTGGGGGCGGATGGGGTGGGTGCTGACGAACACGAAGATCCCCACCAGCGCGGTGAGGGCCAGCAGGTGCCCAGGCGTGATGGAACGCCAGAACCTGCGGAGGCGAACGGATATCCAAATCATAGTCTCTTAACGGCGGGGCTGAACGATTCTTTATGGGGATGGCTTCGTTATCCCTTGAAGGAAGTATAATCGATATAGATCCCAGAGTGGGAGCGGCCGGTTGAAGCGTCGGAAGGATTCGCTGGAAGGGCAACCGCCTGGAAATCCATCCGCTGAGCCAGGGAGGCCGGAGCGCCCGATCTCCCCCTACGGGCGATCGGAGGAACATGCGATGGAGATGGCTCTCCGGCCCCAGCGGTTGGAGGAATTCATCGGCCAGGAGCGGGTGAAGGAGAACCTGCGCATCCTGATCGAGGCCGCGCGGGCCCGTGGGGAGCCCCTCGATCACCTGCTCTTCTACGGCCCCCCCGGCCTGGGCAAGACCACCCTGGCCACCGTCATCGCCGCTGAGATGGGAGTCCCCATCCGCATCACCTCCGGCCCGGCCATCGAGCGGGCAGGGGATCTGGCGGCCATCCTCACTAACCTGCGGGCGGGCGAGATCCTTTTCATCGACGAGATCCACCGTCTCCCCCGGGCCGTGGAGGAGATCCTCTATCCCGCCATGGAGGACTTCGCTTTGGACATCATCATCGGGAAAGGTCCGGCCGCCCGCAGCATCCGCCTGAGCTTGCCCCGTTTTACCGTCATCGGTGCCACCACCCGCCTGGCTCTGCTCACCGCCCCGTTGCGTGCCCGCTTCGGCGCCATTTTCCGCCTGGACTTCTACGATCTGCCGGCGATGGAGACCATCGTCCGCCGCGCCGCCCGCGTGTTGGGGGTAGAGATCGACGCGAGCGGGGTGCGGGAGATCGCGCGCCGCGCCCGCGGCACTCCCCGCGTGGCCCTTCGCCTCCTGCGCCGCGTCCGCGATTACGCCCAAGTCCGCGCGGACGGCGTCATCACCGGGCCGGTGGCCGCTGAGGCCCTTCGGCTGATGGAGGTAGACCCTCTGGGGCTGGACGAGCTGGACCGGCGGCTGATGCGCACGATGGCGGAGAAGTTCGGCGGCGGCCCTGTCGGCCTGGAGACCCTGGCCGCGGCCCTCTCCGAGGAGCCCGATACAATCATGGATGTAGTGGAACCTTACCTGCTGCAGCTGGGCTTTTTAGACCGCACACCCCGGGGCCGGGTGCTCACCCGCCGCGCCTACGAGCACCTGGGCCTCCCCTACCCTGGCGAGGCGACCCAGCCTCCCCTGCCGATGGAGTCGGCCGGATGGGACGGGTGATGGCGTTGGATCTCGGGGAGAAGCGCATCGGGGTCGCCCTCAGTGACCCCACCCGCACCATCGCCCGCCCCTTGGTCGTCCTCCCACGCACCTCCCGGCGGGCCGTGGTGGAGGCCCTGCGCCGCCTGATCGCCGCGCACGAAGTGGAAGCGATCGTCATCGGCCTCCCCCGTAGCCTCTCCGGAGCGGAAGGGCCTCAGGCCCAGTGGGTCCGCCGGGAAGCTGAAGCCCTGGCCCGACAGCTGCCGGTCCCGGTGGTGTGGTGGGACGAACGGCTGTCCACGGTCACCGCGGCCACCTATCGCGCCCTGCGGGGCGCACGACGCCGAGATCCCCTGGACGCCGAGGCGGCAGCGGTGATCCTTCAGGACTACCTGGAAGCGCAGCGGGCCGCTGCCGCCGGCCCGGAGCTCTCCTCGGAGTGAGCGGAATGGCCCGACGACGCCCCCCTCGCCAGACCTTACGGTGGCTCCTCGCCCTCGGGACCGCTGCTTTCTTCTGCGGCACCCTGGGAGCAGTCCTCCTCCCCCACCTCGGGCGCCCGGACGTGGGACCCGGCCCGGCCCTCTCCAACTCCCCTCTGGACTGGGGTCTGGGCTTTTACCTGCTCCTGCGCCGGGGCGACTTGGAGCGGCCAGCCGGCGATGATCCCGCCCCTGTCCTCTTCGTCATCCAGCCTGGCCAGTCGGTGACCGAGGTCGCTCAAGCCCTGGCGGAGGCTGGCTTGATCCGGGATGCTTTCCTCTTCCGGGCCTATGTGCGCTACCACGGCCTGGATCGGGAGATCCAAGCGGGGGAATACACGCTCCGCAAAACGATGACCATCCCGCAGGTCGCCGAGGCCCTCCGGTCGGGCCGCAAGGCGGAGTGGACGGTCCGCATTCGGGAGGGCCTGCGCCTGGAGGAGGTCGCCGAAGCCGTTGCTGCCCAGACCCATCTTTCCGCCTCTGCGGTCCTCACAGCCGCGCGGGATGGGACGCGCTGGCGTGCCCGCTTCGCCTTCCTCGCCGACCTGCCGCCCGGAGCGACCCTGGAAGGCTACCTGTTCCCCGACACATACCGGTTCGCCCGAGACGCCACAGCTGAAGACCTTATCGCGCGCATGCTGGAGAACTTCGGGCGTAAGGTGACCCCGGAGAAGATCGCTGCCGCCCGGACCCGGGGGCTCACCCTTCACCAGGTGGTCACCCTGGCCTCCATTGTGGAGCGGGAGGCCGTTCTCCCCGCCGAGCGTCCCCTCATCGCCAGCGTCTACCTCAACCGACTGGCCGCGGGCATGAAGCTGGACGCCGATCCCACGGTGCAATACGCCCTGGGTTATCAAGCGGACCAGAAAACGTGGTGGAAGAGCCCCCTGACCCTGGACGACCTACAGGTGGATTCCCCCTACAACACCTATCGATACCCTGGGTTGCCCCCAGGGCCCATTGCCAACCCGGGCCTGGCCTCCATTGAAGCCGTGCTGAGCCCAGCGGAGACAGATTATTTTTATTTCATGGCGGACTGCGTGAAAAAGGACGGCAGCCACTGGTTCGCCCGCACCCAGGAAGAGCACCTGAAGAATTTCCAGCGGTGTCCATAGAACCGGCCCATTCCCGGGCGAGAAGCCCCACGACCATCCCGAGGCCAGAGACCCGGTCCCCAGACGATCGCCACGCTCCCCTCTACTCCTTCCTGAAGTCTTGTATAGCAAACTTACATTGTGTATAATAAACTCCAGCTCAACTGGAGAGGCCTGCCGTGGCGTATATTCATCGCGTGCCCGCCCTGGAGCGCGCGCTCCAGATCCTGGAATGGATCGCGGAGCGGCCGGAGGGGGCTTCCCCCTCGGATTTGATGGAACACCTGGGCCTCTCCCGCACCGGGACCTTTGCGCTGCTCAACACGCTGAAGGCCCGCGGGTATCTGGAACAAAGTGGCCCCCGGGGGCGCTACCGCCTGGGCCCGCGCTGGTGGACCCTCGCAGCCCGAGCGCACCCGGAGCGAAGGTTGCGAGAGCTGTTCCGGGCGGAGGTCCAGGGATTTCCCGAGAGCATTGCCTTAGTGCGCCCCGTCGGGAATGAAGGCGTGGTGATGGAAACCATCCTGGGACGCTACCCGTTGATCGGCCGTTGGGAAGTAGGGGAACAGTTTCCGCTCTCCGAAAGCGCGGCCGGCTGGGTGTTCCTGGCGGATCGCGAGACCGGCCGGCGTTGGGAACGGATCCGCCGGAAGGGGATCGCCCGCCGCGCGGTGGGATCGCTGCTGGAGATCGCGGCGCCGATCTGTCCGGATGGTTATCGGCCCGCCGCGGCCCTGGCGGTGCGCCTGCCTGCTGCCCGAACGAGCCATGCCCTCTTGGAAAAGCTACGGGCCGCGGCCGCCCGTCTCTCCTTCCGCCTGGGCGCGCCGGTCTACCAGCCCTACGCCGTCGAGCCGCCGGAGCTCCCGCTGCGTCCGCTTCGCCCACCGGAGATCGCCGCTTTCCTGGAAGGGCCATGGGTGGCTCGATTGATCGGCTTGCGGACCGACGGGCGCCCTTACGCCGTTCCGGTCTGGTATGTATGGGAGCGGCCGGCCATCTGGATTGCCGCCTTCCCCGGCTCCCGCTGGCCCGAATATGTACGGGCCCGCCCACGGATTACCATGCTGATCGATGAGCCGTGGCCCCCTCTGCGACGCGTTCGGGTGGAAGGAGAAGCGCGCCCCGTCCCCTTCCCAGAAGGGCCCGAGGGATTGATCACCCGCCTCACGCATCGGTATGGCGTGGACTGGCCCCCCCTTCGTCATGGCCTGGATACCTTCCGGATCCTTCCGGAGCGCCTGGAAGGACGGCGTGGATTGATGGCTTCGTAAGGGCGACGGCAGGCGCTCCGCTGCGCAGGCCTTTTCAGGGAATCCAGAAGATCCGCCATGGAGCATTCCGAATGCTGGAGATCCAAATCCGGCATGTGCATCAGGGATTCCCCACTCCCCAAGGGGAGTGGGTGGTCTTCAAGGATCTGAACCTGGAGATCCCTCCCGGCTCCTTCACCGTCATCGTGGGGCCCAGCGGGTGCGGAAAGTCCACCCTGCTCCGGATCGTCGCCGGCCTCCTGCGCCCCACCGCCGGTCAGGTCCGTCTGGGCACCTTTTCCCCGGAGGAGGCGCGCGCGGCCCGATGGATCGGCTGGATGGGACAGGGGCCGGCCCTCCTTCCATGGCGCACGGTGGAAGGCAACATCCGGCTCGCCCTGGAGGTCAACGGCCGATCGCTCCGACCGGCCCTCGCCATCCAGGAGCTGATCGGACTGGTTGGCCTGAGCGGGTTCGAGCGGGCCTATCCCCATATGCTCTCCGGCGGGATGCAGCAGCGCGTGGCCCTGGCCCGGACCCTGGCCCCGGGCCCGCGGGTGTGGTTGATGGACGAGCCGTTCGCGGCCCTAGATGCCCTGACCCGCGAGCAGCTCTTAGAGGAAGTGGAGCGGCTCTGGCAGCGGTTCCGGGCGACGGTCCTGTGGGTCACCCACGACCTGTATGAGGCCGCACGCCTGGCGGATGAGGTGGTTGTCCTCGCCGGGCGCCCCGCTCGGATCCGGGCCCGCTTTCCCATCCCGGATCCCCGGCCGCGGCAAGATGAGCGACGGATTGGCGAATGGGCGCAGAGGATCCGTCAGGCCCTCGCTGGAGGCACCCGATGAGCTCTCGTGCCCTTCTGCAAGCCTCTGCCCACCTTATCCTTCGAACGGCCCAGCCGGCGCGGCGCTGGCTTCGGATCGCGCTGCCCTTCACGCTGCCGGCAGCGTTGCTTGCGTGGGAGCTCACGGTTCGAATCTTCCAGGTGCCGATCTATCTGGTCCCGCCGCCTTCCCGGATCTTCGCAGTGCTCTGGAGCGAGCGAGCGCTTTATCTTCAAGCCGCCATGGCGACCCTGGGGGAAGCAATGGCCGGGCTGGCTCTGGGAATGGGGATCGCGCTGGGGCTGGCAGTGGCTTCCACCTTCTATCCCCCTCTGGAGCGAGCGGTGATGCCCCTCGTGCTCCTGCTCAAGGCGATCCCCTTGGTGGCCATCGCGCCGATCCTCACCCTCTGGTTCGGCTTCGGCCCGATCCCCAAGGTTCTGATGACCGCGCTGCTCACCTTCTACCCGGCGCTGGTGTCCTGGATGACGGGACTGCAGGCGGTGGATCCAGCCGCCCTGGAGCTCATGCGGGCATGGAATGCCTCGGATTGGGAGATCCTCCGACATCTGCGATGGCCATCAGCATGGCCGTATACCTTCACGGCGTTGAAAACCGCCATCCCTCTGGCCTTCATCGGAGCCGTGGTGGCGGAGTGGACAGGGGCCTCGGGCGGATTGGGGCGGGCGATGTGGCTGGCGCAGACCAACCTGGATATGCCCCGTCTGTTCGCCGGGGCGTTCCTTCTTGCGGCCATGAGCTTGACCGGTTATGGCCTCGCCGCCTGGGGGGAACGGCACGTGGCCTGGTGGCGCGCATAAGCCAAGGCACACGCTTTCACCAGGAGGATGTTCGAGAAGCTCGATCCTTCTTCCAGGGTTGAGGCCTTCCCATCCTTCCCATCGGAATCCGGCAGCGTCAACGGGATGATCTCACAAGGAGGTATGGGCGATGCTCCGAATCAGCCGGATGATCCACCTCGTGCTCGTCGCAGGTCTGGTGGTGGGAATGGCGGGCTGCGCCACGCCGACACCGACGGCCACGCCCACGGTGGCGCTCCGCCATATGGTCTTCATGGCCGGCTACAAGCCCCAGGCCAACCTCCCCTTTGTGGGCGTCTACGTCGCCAAAGAGAAAGGGTATTTCCTCTCCGAAGGGCTGGATGTGGAGATTCAGCACTCCACCGGGCGCGGGGAGCATCTCCAGCTTCTGATGGCCGGCGCCGTCCAGGTGACCACGCAGGACGCCGCGGTGTTGCTCCAGCGGCGGGCCGATCCGGGTCTTCCCTTAGTCTCGATCGCCCTCATCGGCCAGCGCGGGCAACAGGCCTTCGCCGCTCTGAGGTCCTCTGGGATGCGAACGCCGAAGGATTGGGAGGGGAAAAAGGTAGGGTATAAAGGGACGCCGCCGCCGGATCTCTTCGCCATCATGGAGGCAGCGGGGGTGGATCGAAGCCGGGTGGAGCTAGTGAACGTCGGCTTCGATCCCCGAGTGCTGGTTCAGGGGCTGGTGGATGTGTATCCGCTCTTCAAATCCAACGAGCCCTATCTGCTGCGGCAGATGGGCTATGAGCTGGTGATCTGGGATGCCGCGGACTATGGGGTGCCCACCCTGGGGCTCACGTATGCCACCAGCGAAGAGCAGATCCAGCGGGATCCAGATCTCCTGATCCGCTTCCTGCGAGCGGCCATAAAGGGGATCGAGGACGCGCGGATGAACCCGGAGGAAGCGGTGGACATCGTTCTGAAATACGCGCCGCAGGCGGATCGAGGGCACATGCGGTTCATGCTGGAGACCGAGCTGAAGGACGCCGAATCGGAAGTCACCCGAGCCCATGGAATCGGATGGCAAACCCGAGAACAGTGGGCAGCTCTATATGAGATCCTGCGGCGTTACAATGCCATCACCCAACCCGTCGAGATCGATCGGGTCTTCACCACCGCGCTGCTCCAGAAGGCACAGCGCGGAACCCCGTGACCGCCGAACGGGCGCCCTTCGGCTTCCATCCGGTATGCCTGATGGCTCCTCTTTCCCCCGGGGCGGGCCAGCTGACCTCTCTGGCTGGCCCGCCCCCCCATGTCCTCGCGGGCGATCTTCCCGTAAAGGGAGATAAACCCTCTCCGCTCCTACCTCAAAGAAAAGAAGGGAATAAAATAGTGGAAAGTTCCTCCGCAATGCATCGCCTTTGCGGATCGGAGAATGGCCCGGAAGTGCCCGCTTTGAACTTCATCCCCTCCAAGGTGGAGAGGCGGCGATCATGCGGCGAGAAATCCTTTCATGGGGAGATGTGGAAGCCTTAATGGATCATCTGTTGCCTCAACTTCGAGGGCCTTTTGATGCCCTGCTCATGATCACCCGAGGAGGAATCGTGCCCGGGGGAATGATCGCAGAGGCCCTGGATATCAAATACATCCTGACGGCCGCCGTTCGTTTTCCGGACGCCCAGGACTTAAGTCAGGTCAAGCTCTTCACCTGGCCCACATTCCTTCAGTTCCCTGAGGATGAACTGCTGCGCGGCCGTCGAGTGCTGGTCGTGGACGATGTCTGGGCCAGCGGGCGCACTATCAACACCGTTCGAAGCCGGGTGGAGGCCGCCGGCGGCTATCCGGAAACTGCGGTGCTCCATTACAAGCCCCGAGAATCGCTCTTCCGCCACGGCCCAACCTACTATGCCGCAGTGACGGATGCCTACATCATCTATCCCTGGGAGCTGCGCCGGGGCATTGAGGGTGTCCGCCCCATGGAACCTGTGGATCGATAACCTTGCGGCCAGAGCGGAGGATCGGTAGGCCATTTGGCCTCCCGGATTCCGGTCCGAAGGGGGGATTCGGGAGAATCCAGAAAAATCCTACGTCCTTCTGGGACCACCACGGCATCGTGTGGTATAATTAACCTGCAATGCCCCCGTCGTCTAGTGGCCTAGGACGCCGCCCTTTCAAGGCGGAGATCAGGGGTTCGAATCCCCTCGGGGGCACTTCTCCGTCCCCGCATCCTGGGCCTTCCCCGGGGTGCGCAGGTTTAGTGGAGGAACCCTGGGGATCAGTAAGGATCAGCCACGGTTTCTTCCTGCAGCCCCAGGGGCTCGTGCAGGATTCCCATGTGATCGATGAGCGGTGCCCAGAGGATTTTCGCTCTCCGCTGATCGATTCCGCCCCAATCCAAGTTCACGATGGGAAAGATAACGGGTCCCCAGTGGCAGCGAACGCGACGGCGGTTCATACCCCTGATCCTGGGGATGATCATTGTCGGCGGGCCAATCGCCCTGACCATGCGGATCCTGCGCCCTGCAACCGAGGCCCCGATAGGAACCGCTCGCGGGTTGCTTTCTATCTATGCCAAAGCTCCCCTCTCGGCTCCTGTCGCGGAAAACCTCTCGGCCGATCTGCTTTCCACAACCGCAGCATCGAGGCACTCTCCAGCGCCTCCCCAAACCTCGATCGTTAAGCCATCGCCGGCCAGGTCGCCCACTCCGACGCCCTATCCGTTCTTTCAAGAGCCCCTGCCGCATGCCGATGGTCAGGCGCGGGCTCTCCGGGTGCCCATTCTGATGTATCATTACATCTCGGATCCCCCAGCCGGGGCCGACCGCTTCCGGCTGGATCTCTCCGTGCGGCCCTCCATGTTCGAAGCCCACCTTCAATATCTGCGCCAAGCAGGTTATGAGACGGTATCCCTCAGCGATCTGATCCTCTATTTAACGCAGGGGCGCCCACTTCCGCCCCAACCGGTGGTGCTGACTTTCGATGATGGCTACCGGGATGCCTATGAGGAAGCGTTCCCCAGGCTCCTGCGCTACGGTTTTCATGGGACGTTCTTTGTTCTGACCGGTCGGGCCGATGAGGGAGATCCCCGCTATCTGTCCTGGGAACAGATCCGGCAGATGAGCGAAGCGGGAATGGATATCCAACTCCATGGGCGCGAGCATGTCCCGCTGAGCGGGAGGGACGATGCCTTTCTCTTCTATCACATCATCGGTGGGAAACAGTCTATCGAAGCCCATACGGGCCGTCCTGTGCGTTTCTTCGCCTATCCCTCCTCGCGCTATGACAGGAACCTGCTTCGGTTTCTGGAAGGACATTCCTTCTGGGGTGCGGTAACCACAGTCTACGGGGCAGATGAGCGCCTGGAGAACCGTTTCGTGTGGCCACGGATTCGGATCCGCGGCACGGATGATGGGAAGATGCTAGCGTGGAAATTAAGCCTTCTGAAAACCACGCCCTCTCCCTGAACGAGGTAAAGCCCTGTCGCATCCTGGGGGGATAAGCATGCGCGAACGGCTTCAAAAGATCCTGGCCCGTGCGGGGTTGGGCTCCCGACGGGAAGGTGAAGAGCTGATCCGGCAGGGAAGGGTGACCGTGAATGGGACCCCAGCCCGTCTTGGGATGAGCGCGGATCCGGAGCGGGATGAGATCCAGGTAGATGGCCGCCGCATCCGGATCCCACCGCTCACCGGCTTTGCCCTCTATAAGCCTCGGGGCGTGCTCTCGGATCCGATGCCGGGCTCTGGGAAGCCCAGCGTTTATGATCTGGTTCCACCGGTGAAACCGCTCTATGTCGTCGGACGCCTGGATGCGCGGAGTGAGGGGCTGGTCTTGCTCATCAACGATGGGGATCTGGCCCACCGCTTAACTCATCCCCGCTATGAGCACCCGAAAGTTTATCAGGTCCTGGTAGAGGGGCGCCCGGATTCCGAAACCCTGGAGCGATGGCGACGGGGCATCTTCCTGGAAGGGCGGAGGACCCGGCCGGCGAAGGTGCAGATCATCCGCTACGAGGGGAATCAAACGTGGTTGCTCGTGGAGATGCGGGAAGGAAGAAAGCGCCAGATCCGGCGGATCGCGGCCCGCCTGGGCCATCCGGTGCGGCGCCTGATCCGCATCCGCATCGGACCGGTGACGCTGGGTCGTCTCAAGCCCGGCCAGTGGCGCCCCCTGACCTCCCAGGAGTTCCAGCAACTTCGGACCATGAAGGCGCACACTCCGAAAGCCCCCCCACGCCCCCGAGCCGGATAAAGCGGATCCACTCGCTCAAGACAAGGCATCACCGGCCCTTTTGCTCCTTGGGCCGCTTGGCGCCGTATTTCGAGCGCCCCTGGCGTCGCTTCTCCACGCCTGCCGCATCCAGGGCGCCCCGGATAATGTGATAGCGCACCCCCGGGAGATCCTTCACGCGCCCCCCACGCACCAGAACCACCGAGTGCTCCTGGAGATTATGGCCCTCGCCGGGGATGTAAGCGGTGACCTCCACTCCACTGGTGAGGCGAACCCGGGCAATCTTCCGCAGCGCCGAGTTGGGCTTCTTGGGGGTCATGGTGCGCACCACCACACAGACCCCACGACGCTGTGGAGCCCCCTTCGGATCCCAGTAACGCTCCCCTGTCAAGGAGTTATACACCCAGTGCAGGGCAGGGGACTTGCTTTTCCGAACTTTCGGCTTGCGGCCCTTGCGGACCAGCTGGTTGATCGTGGGCATACTTCTCATCCCTCTGGCTTAGGGTTTACCGGGCTTGTGCTATGGAGCTCCGATCAGGAAAGCATACCCCCCTCGTCCAAAAAGTCACAGGAGGGGAGAAGAGGCCTTGGGCCAGATTTCACAACCCCATGGGCCACCCGCCGCGTGACGCCGCAGGGAGCTCTTCCGGAGAGAACCCCCCGGCTGGGGGATAAACCCAGCGCCCTGGGAAAAAGACACGGCGTATTTTAGCCGACCCAGCGAACCCTGTCAACGGGCCGCTCAGGAAGAGCAGGGCTTTCCAGTTTTCTGAAGAGGAGAACCGGGAGAGCCCCATCCACCGTCACGGCCGCGGCAAACTCCGGGCTGGCAAGCCCCACCGCCCGCTTGCTCCCCACCCATATTCATACACCTCCCATCCAATCGCAAGCGCAACCCCAACCCCGGTAGACCCCGGAGCGCAGCGCCCGGGAAAATGCCCCACCCGGAGAGCGATGCCGGATCAGCGCCGGATGCGTCCAGCGGGCTCCTGGGACGAAGCGCAGGCCACCTCCGGGATCCCTCGCCCCTCGGGGTCCTTCCGGTCGGGAACCTGTCCGGTGGATCGAAGAAGATGGCGGTTCTTTCCGCCCTGATTTATCATTATGGGTGTAACCGAACCAGCCCAACATCTCAGGAGGAGGTGATCTTCGATGGGCGCATTGCCGAAGCGCCGGGTGACCCGGACGCGACGGGGGATGCGTCGGGCGCACGATGCCCTTCAGCGTCCGAATTTGGTGCCATGCCCCCGCTGCAAGAACCGGGTCCTCCCCCATCACGTCTGTCCGTATTGCGGGACTTACCGGGGCGTGCAGGTTCTGGAAGTGGAAGGACGCGCGTGAGCGGCCGGAATTCATCTGAAAGAATCGGCGCGGGGAGGGATCTTCTCCTCCCCGCATCTTTTATCCGCAAACCCGGACTGCTGACCATCTGGAGGGGCAGTGGAGCTCGACGATGACATGGGCAGGGAATGGTCGAAGCGAGGGTATTCCTTTTCCGGTTGAAGAGGAAGGTTTGCCCTCCCAGGCAGGTCGAAAAGGGAAAGTATTCCTTGTCCTTTTTGGAAGCCTGCTGGGGCTGGGCCTCTGTGGGATCTTTGGGCTGGCGATCTTTGGAGCCCCCTGGACCCCCCGATGGCTGGATACCGGCGTGCCGCCGGATCGTCTGAGCGAAGGGATTCCCTTCCCCATCACTCTGTCGGACCGAAGCGGCCGGATTTATCCCCTGATCCTGGTACGTACCGGAGAGCAGATCCGGGCGTTCCCCATGCAGCCGCCCGGCATTTCCTGCCTGCTGAAGATTGAAGGCCCGGTGCTGGTGGCGGAGTGCGCCGGATGCCGTTTCGCGGCGGACGGTCGCCCCCTGGCCGGCCCATGCGCTTCCCCGCTCCCCACGTATCCGGCCCGAATCATGGGGGGCTCGATATGGATCGACATCAACCGGCTTCCATAGCCGGGGCTGGGGTATCCCCTTCCCCTCCGCTGGGCATGGCGGGGGTCGATCGATGACCACAAAAACTCCTGGCAGGAGGGATCGATGCGGGAGGTAGTGATCGTTGCCGCCGTGCGCACGCCCATAGGCAAATACGGAGGGATCTTAAAAGACGTGCGTCCCGATGATCTGGCCGCTCTGGTCATCCGCGAGGTCGTGCGCCGCGCCGGCATCGACCCAGGGATGGTGGACGAAGTCTATATGGGCTGCGCCAACCAAGCTGGGGAGGACAACCGGAATGTCGCCCGGATGGCCCTGTTGTTGGCGGGCTTCCCGGAGTATGTGGCCGGGATGACGGTGAACCGTCTTTGCGCCTCCGGGCTAACGGCGGTCAACTTGGCCGCGCGGACCATCCGGTGCGGCGAGGCGGATGTGATCGTGGCGGGAGGGGTGGAGAGCATGACCCGAGCGCCCTGGGTCATGCCCAAGGCGGCCGTTCCCTTCCCCCGGGGCAACTTCACGGTCTACGATACAGCGCTGGGATGGCGGTTCCCGAACCCCCGGATGGAGGCCATGTTCCCTTTGGAATCCATGGGGGAGACGGCGGAGAACATCGCGGCAGAGCACCCCGAGATCACCCGCGAGGAGCAGGACCGCTTCGCCCTCCTCTCGCATCAGCGTGCGGTGGAGGCCATTCGCTCCGGGAAATTCAGGGAGGAGATCGTCCCCGTGGTCATCGAGCGGCCGGGTCAACCCCCGCTGGTCATCGACACCGACGAAGGGCCGCGCTACCGGGTAGAGAATGGGGAGATCGTTCTGGATACGGATCTGGAGCGCCTCTCTCGGCTGCCCCCGGTGTTCCGGAAGGGGGGGACGGTGACCGCGGGGAACTCCTCGGGGCTGGCCGATGGGGCCGCGGCGTTGCTCCTGATGAGCGCGGAGAGGGCACAGGCGCTGGGCCTGACGCCTATGGCCCGATGGGTGGCCTCCGCCGCTGTGGGGGTGAACCCGCGGGTGATGGGCTACGGACCGGTCCCGGCCACCCGCAAGGTCCTGGAGCGGGCCGGGCTGACCCTGGATCAGATCGACCTGGTGGAGATCAACGAGGCCTTCGCAATCCAGACCCTGGCCGTCATAAAGCTGCTAGGGCTGGATCTCAACAAAGTGAACGTCAACGGTGGGGCCATCGCCCTGGGGCATCCCCTGGGTTGCAGCGGGGCCCGCATCCTCACCACCCTGCTTTATGAGATGCGCCGGCGGAAGGCACGTTATGGATTGGCTGCCCTCTGCGTGGGCGTGGGTCAGGGGGAGGCCACCATTGTGGAGGGAATGGGGTGATCCAATGGATCCCCGGACGCCCTTTCCCAGGCCAGACGGACCACCGGCGGTCTCGAGCCGGGAACCCGGGATAGCCCCTTCCCCGGGGTCCGAAGAGCCCCGGGGAAGGGAGAGAAAACCCGAGGAGACCCGATGCGCCACGCTCAGCTCCAGTCTCCCTTCTTGATGCGGGCGAGGAACTCCGCGTTGCTGCGGGTTTTCGCCAGGGCGTTGAGGAGGGACTCCATCACCTGGGTCAGGTCGTAGCCGCCTCCATCGGGCGGCGGGGCCATCATCCGGGCGATCATCCGCCGCATCAACCACACCTTCTCCAGCGCATCCGGATCCAGCAGGAGCTCCTCCCGCCGCGTCCCCGAGCGCTCAATGTCGATCGCTGGGAAAATCCGACGTTCGGCCAACTTCCGGGAGAGGTGCAACTCCCAGTTGCCGGTCCCCTTGAATTCCTCATAGATCACATCATCCATCCGGCTCCCTGTATCGATCAGACAGGTGGCCAAGATGGTCAGCGAGCCGCCATTCTCGATGTTCCGGGCTGCTCCGAAGAAGCGCTTGGGCGGATACAGCGCCGCGGGATCCAGACCGCCCGTCCAGGTGCGGCCGCTGGGTTCCACCACCAGGTTATAGGCCCGTGTGAGCCGGGTGATGGAATCCAAGAGGATGACCACATGCTTGCCCCCTTCTACCATCCGCTTGGCCCGCTCCAGGGCAAGCTCCGCCACCTTGATGTGGTTCTCCGGGGGCTCATCGAAGGTGCTGTGGACTACCTCAGCCTCCACCGAGCGATCCATATCGGTGACCTCCTCCGGCCGCTCGCCCACCAGCACGACCATGAGATGGACGTCCCGGTAACGGGTGGAGATCGCGTTGGCGATGTGCTTGAGGACAGTGGTCTTGCCCGCCTTGGGCGGTGAGACGATCAGGCCCCGCTGCCCCCGGCCGATCGGCGCCACGAGGTTAATCAAACGGGTGGTGAGGTTCTTCGGATCTGTCTCCAGATCGAAGAGCTCATTCGGGAAGATGGGGGTGAGCTCCTCGAATCGCGGCCGCAGACGAGCCTGCTCAGGGTCCAGGCCATTGACGGCTTCCACCCGTAGGAGGCTGAAGTATTTCTCCGTCTCTTTCGGCGGCCGGATCTGACCGACGACGAAATCGCCCCGGCGCAGGCCGAAACGGCGGATCTGGGACTGGCTGACATAGATATCCTGAGGGCTGGGGAGGAAATTCGGGTTCACCCGGAGAAACCCGATCGTGCCCAGGGCATCATCTTCCACGATCTCCAGCGTCCCCCCACCGAAGGCATAACCCTGCTGCTCCGCCTTCGCCTGGAGGAGCCGCATAATCAGATCCTGCTTTTTCAGGCGGCTATAGCTGGGGATCTTCAGCGCCCGGGCCAGCTCCCGGAGCTCATCCAGGGTTTTGGATTCCAAATGGATGTAATCGAAATCCAGGATAGGAACCTGAACCTGTGTCTGTTCCATGGCCTTTCCACTCATTGTGAGGATAGACACCGCCCCAACATCGCACCCGCTGGAGGATCAGATCCAGAGAGCCACAGCATGTAGGCGCTTCCGGTGGCCGGAGCCCCCATTCCCCGGGGTACAGGATGCGAGGAGAAGAGAAAAATCCTCAAAAACCTCCATGGGCTGATCCCGTCCTCCAGTCCCCGAGGAGATCCGGCATATCCCTCCTCACACCCTCACGCCCCTTGTTACCTATCCCGGAATGGAGCCCTCCGGAACTCAGGGACAACGGCCCTGAATCGCTCCCCGGCCTGTGCGCATCGCGCTTTCCTTAAACGTAGCCGGGAAACGCCGGAAAGAAGGCGAGGGGCCCTTTCATCATCCATCCGGAGAGATGTCCGGGTAGCAAGTCGCGCAATCTCTAACTCCGATGCGCATGGGTGATTTTCGAGGTCGATGCTGGAAGCGGCAGAAGCACCCTTATTATACCCAGCCCAGCCGGATCCGTCAAAGAGGAAACCGACGCAAGCAGGAGAACGAGGAAAGCCAGAGCGGCGGGACGGATGGTCCGGCTGCATCTCTTCGCTTCGGAGGGACGCGAATGTCTTCCCCATCGGAACGGCATAAGCCTTGCCGAAACATGCCGCGCGAGGTCCGAGTTCATGACTATAATGATAGAGGGTGAAAGCCTGGTCCGGTGGGGGCCGGGGAAACGCCTTCCCTGGGCGAGGGGGTTTACAATGCTGGACTGGCGGGAGGTAAGACGGCACGTACAGGCGATGGCGGATTACGCCAGGGATCGCTTGCGCATGCATCCGCCGACGCTCCGATATGCCCTGAGCCTGCTCCATCGATTCTCTGACGATCTGGAGCGCCTGCAGCGGATGGCGCACGAAGCCCTGCAGGCAGGATGGCGCGGGGCGATCCCCTGGGGGGAGCCTCTCGCCGCCCGATTCCCCCTCCCCGCTGAACAGCCCCAGGCGCGGGTCATCGCGGCCGACGGCTCTCAGATCTATCCGGATCGCCACGGGGTCATTCCCTACTTTGTTCTGAACATCGGTTTGATCGAGATGCGCCACGGCTCGGGCGCCCCCCCTCACACCTGGCACCATCTCGTGTTTTGGTACCGAGAGGAAGAGCTTTTCACTGAGGAGGGGGAGATGCGCGCCCTGAACGACCTGGAGGCCGAGCGGGACATCCAGGAGCTGGAGCAGCTGGCGGCGGCGATGGCCCGGTGGGCCGATGATGCCTTCGGCCCACCGGTGGGGCTGGCGGACGGCCTGCTGCTTCCCTGGGCCCTGGCCCGGGGCGAACCCTTCGCGGCAGTCTCTGCGGAACGATATCGAGAGCTCTTCCAACGCGCCATTGGAGCCCTGGAATCCGCGAAGGAGACGGGGGGCGCCATCGCCGGATACGTGGATCGGCCCACAGGCCACGCGGTGCTGCGCTTGCTGGCCCTGGGGCTTCTGGATCCGCGCGAGATCTCCCGGGAGAAGGTGGCCAACTACCCGTTTGGGCAGTTGCGAGATCGGGCCCTCTTTGCCGAGCTGCTGAAGCCGGGTGAGCGCTCGGCCCTCTTCGCCCCAACATGGCCGATCAACGATCACCTGGATCGCGAAGGGCATCGCCTCCTGTTCTTCTATCTCAATGTGGGAACGGAAGACCGCCCCCATCTCGCCCGCGTGGAAATCCCGGAGTGGGTGGCCCGGGATCGGGCTCGCCTGGATCGGCTCCACCGGGCGATCTGGGATCAGTGTCGCATCCTGGCGGAAGCCCCTTATCCGTATCTGCTCACCCGGGCCCATGAGCTGGCCCGCATCCGCCCGGAAGAGCGAAAGCAACTGGAAGGGATGATCCAGGAGGCCCTCCTCCGGCGCGGCCTTCCCATCTCTATCTCCGCCAAGGCCCGTCAAAAGGAGTGGCTGGGCGGATAATACGTGGTGCTTCGTCTCATCATCCCATGATGAGGAGACCAACGGCGCAACGCCAGAGACTTTGAAGCCGGAGCCCGAGATGGCCATCCCACAGGGTCGTTCGAATCCATCCGCAGGTCCCGCATTCATCGGACGGGTGATCGAATCCAGTGCCCGCACCTTTCTGGTGGGCTGTCGGTTGACCGCTGAGGATATCCCGGCTTTCGGTTCCTTTGTCCAGACCGCCCGGGGAGAGACAACCATCATCGGTATCATTTACGATCTGATCCTCGAGGGCGATGAGCTCACCCGCATGGTCGCGCTTCAGGACGTCCCACCTCAGGAGATCCAGCAGGACATGATCGAGAACCGCAACATCCCCGTTCAGATCGGGGTGCTCACGCTGGGTTACATGCGGGACCGCTTTATATATTATGGCGTTCCCCATCAGCCACCGGCCCTGCTGGAGCCGGTTTACACCTGTCTGCCCGCCCAGATCCAGCGATTCACCGAGCAGCCGGATTTCATCCGCACCCTGGTAGAGGCCCGCGAGGCCTCCGATGATGTGCTCGCAGCGGTCGTCCGGGCCGCTGCCGCTATCCGGCCTGGACCCCATCAGCGGGACTTCCTGATCCAGGTTGGTCAGGAGCTGGTGCGACTGCTGGCCGATGAGCCCACGCGCCTCGGGCAGGTGCTGCGCCGGATCCGGATGGCGGTAGAAGCGCCCGGTTGAGCCTGAGAGGCAGACTGGGCCCCTCGGGGGATCGCACGATCCTGGAAGCCGACAGGAAAAGGCCCCTGCGGAAGGCCCATCATCAGAGGATAGGAGGCTCTTTATGGCTTCGGAACGAGCGGCGACGCGGGGAATATGGTCCGCTCCACCCGCGATGGAGGCGCGCCGGCTGGGGCGGGTGATCGGTGGTTCCCTCTCCGAGGGATTAGTGGTCAAGCTGGATCCTCGCATCGCCATCGAGGGTCTGGCGGTGGGCCGCTACGTAGTGATCCAGGGATACCGGCGGCGCTTCTTCGGGATGATCACCGATATCCGTCTGGACAGTGTCAACCCGGACCTCGCTCGCATGCCTCCGGATCCTGAGGACCCGCTGATCCGGGAGATGATGGTCGGCATCGGGGTCTTCGGCCAGATCCATGTCCAGCCCATGTTGGTTTTGGAGGAAAATGATCCCCTTCCGCGGCCCGTTAAAACCGTTCCCGCGCATTTCTCTCCGGTCTATGAAGCAACGGAGGAAGACGTCCATGCCATCTTCCGGCCCCGGGTGAAGGGGCGGGAGGAGCGGTATTTCGTGATCGGGGAGCCCCTGGATATGCCGGGGGTGCGAATCCCCCTCAACCTGGATCGCTTCGTCGAGCGCTCAAGTGGCGTGTTCGGGAAGAGTGGGACAGGGAAGACCTTCCTGACCCGGCTGCTGCTGGCCGGGGTGATCTACCACAATACCTCTGTGGCCCTGATCTTCGACATGCACAACGAATACGGATGGAGCGCCCCGGGGGAGGGAGGCCATGTCGCGGGCCTGAAGCAATTGCCCGGGTGCTTTTCCCGAGTGGCCATCGCCACCCTTGACGAGGAGTCCTCCCGGCGACGGAGCAGCCGGTATGATCTCATCGTTCGCATCGGCTACGACCAGATCGAACCGGAGGATGTCGAGCTCCTGGGCGGCGTCATCGGCCTGAACGAGGTCCAGATCGGCGCCATGTATAGCCTGCGGCGCCGGCTGGGCCGGGACTGGCTGCGGATCCTGCTGGAGGAGGATCGAGAGCTCGCGGGGGAGAACGAAAACGAGGAGGAAACGAAGACCGATCCTCTGGCGGAGCTGGTGGGGCGGGATCTGATCACCAGCGGCACCCTGGGCGCCCTCCAGCGCAAACTGGGCCTCTTTCATCGGTTCCGGTTTCTAGTCCCCCAGGCCTCTGAGGACGTGGCCCAGGCGATCCTCTCCCGGATCCTCGAGGGCCAGAGCGTGGTGCTCGAATTCGGGCGCTATGGGAACGATATGGCAGCCTATGTGCTGGTGGCCAACTACCTGACCCGTCGCATTCATGCGGAATACGTCCGCCGCAAGGAGGCTGCTCTGGGGGATTCCAGTCGGGAACCGCCGCATCTGGTGATCGTCGTCGAGGAAGCGCACAAGTTTCTGCAGCCCGGCATCGCTGAGCACACCGTGTTCGGGACCATCGCCCGGGAATTGCGCAAGTATAACGTCACGTTGCTGATTGTCGACCAGCGGCCCAGCCGGATCGACAGCGAGGTGCTCTCCCAGATCGGCACGCGGGTGCTGTGCCTGCTGGACCATGAGGAAGATGTGCGCGCTGCCCTTTCTGGGATCTCTGGGGCCTCCCGGCTGCGTGAGGTGCTGGCCCGCCTGGAGACCAAACAGCAAGCCCTGCTGCTGGGCCACGCGGTGCCCATGCCGGTGGTGGTGCGGACCCGTGATTATGACGCCTCGTTCCTAGAGGAACTGGCGCGTGGAGAGAAGGAGGAGTTCCCGGACCTGGCCGAGAAATATCTCCGCCTCACGCGGGATGACGACTGAGCCGGACGAAAGGGAACCCTCGCCTCCTGGGAAACGTCTTCTTAAGAGAAGTCATCGGCTCCTAAGAGCCAACCATTCCCATATGCTCCCAGGAGGTGTTCGATGAGGATGGGACAAGGGCATTGGATCCGGATCGCGGGGGTGCTCATGGGGGTGCTCGGGGCGTGCGCGCCGGCTCGCCCCGCGGTTTCCCCGCTGGAAGGATTCTCCCCCCTTCCCGCGCCGCATCAACCCACACCGGCACAGGGCGCTTCGGGAGGATCCCCTATGGAACCCGAACTGGAGGGGCGAATCGAGCAGGCCCGGAAAGACCTGGCCGCCCGCATAGGCGTACCGGAAGAGAAGATCCGGGTGATCGAGGCCCGGGCGGTGACTTGGCCGGACACCAGCTTGGGGTGTCCGGAGCCCGGACGGATGTATGCCCAAGTCCTCACCCCCGGCTATCGGGTTGTCCTCGAGGTGGCCGGACAGCGCTACGCCTATCACGCCGGGCGGGAGGGCCCACCCTTCCTGTGTCCGCCAGACCGGGCCCAGGAGCCCGCGGGCGGATAGGGCCTACGGGGCAGCCAGGAGCATAGCGCTCGCGCCCGGCAGTGTCACGGTGTAAGGCTGGCCGGCCTGGGCGCTGGGGAAGATCTGCCCGCTCCACAGATCCCGCAGCGTGGGGGCCGTGAAGGGGAAGGCGGGGATGGTGGCCGGTCGAGGCTCCCGGGCGAAGTTGAAAAGGGCCACCACGGCTTGATCCCCGGCCCGTCGTATAAACCCCCACGGCCCTGGCGCGGGCGCCTCCAGGGGCAGCAGCGTGAAATCCCCTTCCCGCAGTGCCGGCGTTGCCGCCCGCAGGCGGAGGAACCGCCGGTAGGTGTTGAGCAACGAGGCAGGGTCCTTCTCCTCTTCTTCCACGGAGATCCCATCGTTCGGGCGGTTCCAGCGATCGGGCGGGCGGAACCAGGTGGTCTGCCCGGGTCCCTCTCCCGCGGCATACCACTCCATCGGCTCTCGACGGTAGTTATCCCACGCTGGCGGGCCGCCCTTCTGTCCCCGCATGCCGATCTCCTCCCCGTAGTAAAGCTGGAGCGGCCCTGGCAGGGCGCTCCACAAAGCGGCTGCCAGCCGCAGGCGATCCGGATCCCCTGCCAGCTCGTTGGCCAGCCGGTTGGTATCGTGGTTGGAGAGGAAGCGGACCGCCATCCCCGTGGGCGGGAAGCGCGCGGCCTCCTCTTCGAAGAGGGCGGAGAGGAGGGCCGGATGGCCTTGGCCGGCCAGCACACCATCGCCGTTGCGGTCCGGGCTTCCCATTAGCGCGTGGTAGAGGGGGAAATCGAAAAGGGCATCGAAAACCTCAAAATACTCGCTCAGGGTGGGGACCTTCCGCTCCCAGACCTCCCCCAGAAGCAGGGCATCTGGGCGGGCAGCCCGGACTGTGGCCCGCAGCTCCACGAAGAAGGCCTTAGGCGGGAAGGTGGCGTTGTCCACCCGCAGGCCGTCCACGCCTTGCTCCAGCCAGAAGCGGGCAACGCGGGTGAGATAGCGCACCACCTCAGGGTTACGGTGGTTGAATCGCGGCATGCTGGTTACGCCATCGAAGCTGAGATACCGAGTGTGGGCTTCGTTGAGCCAGAGGAACCAATCGCTGTAAGAGGAGTCCGGATGGCCGAGAGCGTCGCGGAAGAAGGGATGCTGGCTGGAGAGATGCGAGGAGACGAAATCCAGAAGCACCCGCATCCTCCGGGCATGGGCCGCCTCGACGAGGGCCCTCAAGTCCTCGAGCGTCCCGTATTCCGGACGGACGGCGAAGTAGTCCATAACATCATAGCCATGATCGGAGGGGGAAGGGTGGATAGGCATTAGCCAGATAGCGGTGACCCCCAACTCCTGCAGATAATCCAGCCGGTCGATGATCCCCCGGAGGTCCCCGATGCCATCCCCGTTGTGATCCGCGAAGGAGCGGACGAAGATGAGATACAGCACGGCGTTCCGAAACCAACTCGGTTCGGGTGTGGCTGTCGCCGTCGGGCTCGGGAAAGGGGTAGGGGAGACGGCGGAGGGCCGCGGCACAGGCTGGCAGGCGAGGGCCACCAGCCCGAAAAGAAGCATGAAGTGCCTCTTCTTTGGGAAGCCCATTGGAAAGCCCCGGGGTGGTGGATCTAAGGCGTTGAGAACCGGGCCACGAGTGGCAAGAAGTTGATATAGCGGCGTAGCAGCAGCGAGGCCTCTGAGATATTGTTCGTCGGCGCCGGGTCTGGCTCACCCCCCCACCCCTCTACTCGCCAGATCCCCGAGAAGATCGCGGCCCCAAGCAAGAACGCCATGGCGAGCATGACCGCACGTCGGGCAGATAGGGAGCGGCTCATTTCAGCCTCCGGGTGGGAGAGGGATCAGCCCTTCGTGGCTCCAAGGGTGAGGCCTGAGACCAGCCAGCGGGAGGAATAAAGGAAAAGCAGGGTCACCGGCACCGCCACCAGGATAGAGGCGGCGGCGAACTTCCCCCACAGCACTGTGTATTGCTCCGCGAAGGTCCACAACCCCAGGGGCCAGGTATACATCGACCGCTGATGGATGATGATGCGGGCGACGATGTATTCGTTCCAGCTGGTCATGAAGTTAAACAGGAAGGCCACAGCCAGGGCAGGGGTGGAGAGGGGGCGGATGATGTGCCACAGGACGCCCAGACGGGAGGCTCCGTCGATCATCGCCGCCTCCTCCAGATCCCGTGGGATGGTGTCGTAGTAGCCTTTGAGCATCCAGATGCTGAAGGGCACGGCAGTGACGGAGTAGGCAATGATCAGGCCAAGGTAGGAGTCGATAAGGCTCAGGCGGGCGAGCATGATGAACAGAGGGAGCAATAGCATCGTCGCCGGGAACATCTGGGTGCTCAAGAGGAAGATCAACCCTGCCCCTCGCCCGGGGAAGGTGAAGCGGGAGAAAGCATAGGCCGCCGTGGCTGCCAGTAGCAGGCCCACTGTGGCGGTGGTAGCGGTGATGATCAGGCTGTTCCAGATCCAGAGATAGAACTCCGTCGGCCGCCCTGGCCGTCCCACCAGCAGCTCCAGATAATTGGCCAGGGTGGCGTCCTCGGGGATGATGGCCAGGCTTGTGGTGAGCAGGCGATTGGCCGGGCGCAGCGAGATGGTCACTACCCGGAGGACGGGATAAACAGCGATCCCACAAGCCATCCACAGTGCCAAGTGGATGAAGAAGCGCCTCAGGGGGCTGTCGCCCCGGGGCCGACGGAGAAAAGCTCGCAGCCGAGGGCGGGCCGCCGCGCGAGCCGGCGCCGCTGGTGCCTCCACAGCGATCGAGGGGAACATCCCTTCGCGCTTCATTCGTAAACCCCCTGCATGCCCTTGGTCACCCGTAGGTAGATCACCGCCCAGGCCAGCAAGATGAAGAAGAGTACCAAGGCGAAGGCAGCACCGAATCCATAGCGATAGAACTGGAAGACCGCCTTATAAAGAGAGGAAACCAGGATGTCCGTCTTCTCCTGTGGTCCCCCTTGAGTGACCAGGTAGATCACCTCAAAGCGGTTGAAGGTCCAGATGGTCCCCAGAATGGTTGCCGGCACCAGGACCGGCCGCAGCAGCGGTAGCGTGATATGGCGGAACTGCTGCCACTTGCTGGCCCCGTCGATCTCCGCCGCTTCATAGTATTCCTGGGAGATCCCCTGCAGCCCGCCCAGGATCACCACCATCATGAAGGGGATCCCCAGCCACACATTCGTCATCACCACCGAGATGAACGCCCAAGTGGGATCCTGGCGCCAGGGGACCGGGTGAATGGCCTGAGCAAGGGTATCGAAGAGATCGAAGACAAGGGGGACGGAAGCCGTGCGGGCGGCCAGATCTTGGAACAGTTCCTGGGCGTTGCGCAGCAGGATGTTGAAAACGCCGTAGCGGTAGTCAAACTCATTGCGCCATGCCATGGCGGTGATGGTCGAGGGGACGGCCCAGGGCAGGATGAGGAGGGCCCGGTAGAGGCCGCGCAGACGCATCGGTCGGTTGAGCAGCAGGGCCAGGACCAGCCCCCCCGTCACGTGGAGGGACACGTTGAGGAAGGTCCACAGCACCGTCCGCCCAAACACCTCGAAGAACGTGGCGTCTTTGGCGATGGGGCCCGTGAAAACCTTGACGAAGTTCTCCATGCCGTAACGCAGCCCGAACTCGGGGTCCTGAGCGGTATACATCGCCATGTTCGAGAAGGCCAGACGCACCTCAAAGAGGAAGGGGATGATGATCAGAAAGCTCACCCCGAGGAGGGCAGGGAGGATGAGCACGTAGGCCAGACCCAGGCGGGAGGGGCGGGGCTCCCCGGTCCCATAGATCGCTGCCTCCAATCCGAGGATCGCCAGGAAGGGAGCGAGCAAGCGCCACGGCATCGGTGCGAGCGCGGACCAGGTGGCCCATATCCGCTCCGGCAGGGTCACCCAGGGAGAAAGCCGGAGGGCGGCGATCAGGTCGGCGATCAACCCCACCCGCTCCAAGAATCGAAGGGTTACTAAAAGGATCAGCCCGGCCAGCAGCAGCTGGACTCCCCGGGCAAACACTGCGGCGGGGAGGGAGCGAGGCCGCCGGAAGAAAAGCAAGTAAACGTAGCCTTCCAGCAGAGCCACCCCGAGGGTGAGCCCCGCCAGAAAACCCAAGACTTGGCTAAGGGATCGAGCCATCAACTCCGGGGTGAGAGCACCCATCCATCACCTCCTGAAAGCGGCCGCTTGCGGCTCCCATCGAACACAGGGGGCGAGGAGCCGTTGCTCCTCGCCCCCTGCTGGCTTACTTCGATGTTATTTCTTCCCCAGCTCGGCCACACACTTCTCGGCGGCCTCCTGCATCGCCTTGGCGGCGTCGGCTGGCTGGAGCTTGCCTGCCATCACCCCCTCCAGGTTCGGCCGCATGGCATCCCAGGCGCAGCGCATCTCCGGGGCCGCAGGCATAGGCCGGCCCAGCAGCAGCTGCTCGAAGGAGCCCTTCAGGATGGGATCCTTCTGGATGGTTGGGTCGTCCTTCAGGGCTTTCAGAGAGGGCAGCCGCTTGAACTGCTCGATCCACTTCTTCTGAACATCGGCCGAGGTCATGTAGGCCACGAAGGTCCGCACCGCCTCCAGCTTGGCGGGGTCCTTGAGGACGGCCTTGGAGACCATCCAGTATTTCCCGCCGGTCATCGGGGTGGGATACTTCCCGGTGGCGGTGACCTTCGGGATAGGAGCCACCCCCAGCTTGTCGCCCAGGGCCTGAGCGTAGCCGCCCAGGGACCAGTCGCCATTGATGATCATCGCCGCCTTGCCCTCCTTAAAGAGGGTGTCGGCGCAGTTGTAATCGCACTCCTGCGGCACCACCTTATGCTTAAACTTCAAGTCCTGGACGAACTGCAACGCCTTCACCGTGCCCTCGTTGTTGAAGGCCGGCTTGTCATTCTCATCCAGGGGCCACGCCCCAAAGGCGCCCAGCCAGGGGGCCAACCAGAAAGGCTCGTTCAGGTTGTAGGCGAAGCCCTGGACGTCACCTCGGGTGAGCTGCTGGGCCAGCTTGATCAACTCATCTGTATCCTTCGGGGGCTCCTTCACCAAGTCCTTATTGTAGAGCAGCATCAAGTGGTTGCCGTAGTTGTCAGGGACTCCCCAGATCTCCCCCTTCACTCGGGTAGCATTGAGAGCCTCGGGGATGAACTGGTCCAGGAAGGCCTGATCGAAGACCTCGGTGGCCTTGGCGATGATGCCCAGGGCGCTGAAGGGGCCGGCGAAGTCATTAGGCACGCGGACCAGCTCAGGGGCGGAGCCGGCCAGCCCGGCTGCCTGGAACTGGTCGCGCAGCTGCTCGTTCTCATAGTGCACCCGCTCCACGGTGATGTTGGGGTGGGCTTTCATAAAATCAGCCACCAGCTGGTCCAGGAAGGCGTCCACCTCCTCATTCTCCTGCTCCCAGAAGGTGATCTTCACCTTCGGGGCGGCAGTGGGGGTGGGGGACGGCGCTTGGGTCGGCTGCCCGGTGGGCGCCGGCGCCGCCGTGGGGCTGGGTGCGGCCGCCGGTGTGGCCGCCGGCCCGCACGCTGACAACAGCAGGCCCGCCAGGACGAGGGCCGCCATCACCACATAGAGACGCCGCGGAACCATCTTCCACCTCCTTAACAAGATATAGGGAATCCTCTGCCACAGGGGCACCTGCAGGCGCCGCCTGAAGCGTGCTCCGCCGGACTCGCCTTTACCATTGCCAGGTATCGATGAAGGACGTCGAGCCGGAGCAAGGCAACGTGCGCACGTGATTGGATCCGCCCTCCCAGATCACCGAGCCGTCAGGGTTCTTGACGATGTATTTGTATTCGATCGCCGCGCACTTGCTATAGTCCGTGAAGTAGACCGTCCCGGACCAGGTGTTCGAATTGACCCAGGAGAGCGGCCGGGCCTTTGCCGGATCCCAGAACCCCAGCTCGGGGGTGTTGCCCACTACAAAGATGTTCTGTCCGTAGGCGGTCACGAATCCCTGCACCGTGAAGGTCACCTGGACGTCATTGGTCGTGCCGGCCACCAGGATGGTCCCTCCCGTGGCAGGGACAGGCACAGCCACCGCGCCACCGGAGACGACATACTGCCCGCCGTTCCATAGGTCGGTGACACGGGTTCCGTCGCTCAGATAGCCCGATGCAGGGAGGCTGAGAGTGCGGGCCGAGCTGCTGTTGTTCAAGGCCACCATCAGCTTGTGAGTGCTGTTCCAGCGCCGGTAGCCGTATACCCCGTTGGCGTCATCAAGGGGCACCCCGTGGGCAATGTTCCCTGTGCGCAGAGCGGCATAGACGGAACGGATGCGGATCAGCCGCTTCACATCGGCCCGCAAAGCGTTGTCCTCTTGCCCCCAGGGATAGGTGCGCCGGTTGTCCGGATCGTTGGCCCCCGTCAGGCCGACCTCGTCTCCATAGTAGATCGTGGGCGCGCCTGGATAGGTCATCAAGAAAAGATAAGCCAGCCGCAACCGGCTCTTGTCCCCGCCGGCATCGTAAAGGAAACGCGCCGTGTCGTGGGAATCCAGCAAGTTCATCAGCGCATACCAGGCTTGGGGTGGGTAGTCCTCCTGGATGGCCAGCAGGCGGTTGTGGAAGGCACTGGGTGAGATGGTGCGCTTGGCGATGAAGTCGGTGAGGGCAAACTTCAGACGATAGTTCATCACGCTGTCCATCTCGCGCCCGGTGAGGTATTCGCTGGCATCCCCCCACACCTCTCCGATCACCGCGGCGTCGGCCTTGGTCGCCTTCACCGCCGCCCGGAATCCCTGCCAGAAGCTATGGCTCACCTCATCGGCTACGTCCAGCCGCCAGCCGTCGGCCCCCTGGCTCAGCCAGTAGCGGGCCACCGAATCCGAGCTGTTGTAGACGTAATCTCGCACCGCCTGGATCTCCGTCCACTCCGGCAGCGTGGCGAAGCCCCACCAGCTGGCATAATCGGGCGACCCCAGGATGCCTTGCAGGGGGCTGTCCCAGTTCACCTGGGGCTCACCCGCGTCCCAGAGGTGGTTGCGGTTGATGTCGTCGAACCAGCGAATGGGATAGCGGTAAACCGTATACCAGGACCAATAGGGGGAGGACGAGCCCCGGGCCACCACGTCCTGGAAGAAGGGATGGGCCACGCTGGTATGGTTGAAAACCCCGTCCAGGATCAGGCGGATACCCCAGTTGTGGGCCGAGGCAGCCAGGTTCTGGAACCCAATGAGATCCCCGAAATGGGGATCGATCCGCTTATGGTCCACCGTGTCGTATTTGTGGTTCGAAGGGGCCTGGAAGATGGGGTTCAGGTAGATCGCCGTCACCCCCAGATCCTGGAGGACCCCCAGCTTGGCCCGCACTCCCTGGAGATCCCCCCCGTAGAAGTCCCGGCCCCGGGGCGGGTTCTCGGGCAGGTCAAACCAGTTGGTGTGGAAAAGGACACTGTCGCCGTAGACCTTCTCACTGGAGGTAGGATCGTTGGCCGTGTTGCCGTTGTAGAAGCGGTCGGGGAAGATTTGGTAGATCACCGCGTTCTTCAGCCAATCAGGGGTAGCGAAGTTGGGATCGTAGACGGTAATGTTGTAGTCGTTGGCCTGGGCGTCGGACTCGCTGCCGTAGGCTGCGCCCCAGCCCCCGTCTCGGGCTCCGTCGTCGGCGTAGTAGGCCACCGCGCTCCCATCATAGATACGGAAGTGATACCAGAGGACAGTGGGGGTGCTCTGGGCGGGGATCGTCGCCTCCCAGTAATCATAGGTGGCATCGTTGGTGACCCAGGACATGGGGTAAAGCTCCTCGCGGCCGGCAGCGCTGTTCCACACCCGGACGGTGGCCCCGGTGATATCGTAACGGTAGACCCGCAGCCGCAGCCGGACCGCCTGGCCGGTAGGCACCGCCATGGTCGGGTTGCGGTAGAAGGGGTCGCGGCTGTTGTGCCCCAGTCCGTACCATTCCACGTTGTTGTCGTGGGTGGCCGCCCGGGCCCGCCAAGGGGTCGGGACCGCAAGGGCCGCGACCAGCAGCGCCAGGATCACCCCCCATCGAGGCCATCGGTTCTGGGTTCTCATGGCTCCCTCCTGGAAAGTGATTCAGGGGCGGGCGGGACCGGTAGAGCCCCGCACCACCAGTCGGGCAGGGATCAGAACCTGGATGGGGGGGGCCTCCGGCTCCTGCAGCCGGCGGGCCAGGGCCTCCGCCGCCGCCTCAGCGATCCGCTCCACATAGAGGTTGATCGTGGTCAGCGGGGGATCCGCCAACGCCGCCAGCGGGGAATCCGAACACCCGATCACCGAGACATCCTCCGGGATGCGCAGGCCCCACTCCTTCAGGGCGCGCAGCACCGTGAGCGCCGGGATATCATGGGTGATGATTGCCGTGATGGCATGCCCTTTGGACCAGAGCGCCTCCAACGCCCGCACCGTCCCGGCCTCGGTCCCATCGGTCTCCACCACCAAGGCAGTGTTCCTCTCCAGGCCATATTCCTTGAGATAAGCCAGATACGCCTGCAGACGAATCGCGGAATAGCCGAACTCCAGCGGCTCTGCCAGATAGGCGATCCGCCGGTGCCCCAGGGCAAGCAAATGCTCCAGTGCCAGCCGCGCCGTCTGGGCAAAATCCGTATCCACTATATCCACTCCTTCTATCTCATCAGGCCGCCCGATCGAGACGAAAGGAACGTCCAGCTCTTTCAGGAGGGCGATGCGCTCATCCTGACGGCGGACCATCATCAGCAGCCAGCCATCGCAGATCCCGGTGGCGGCAAAACGCTCGAAGGATTCCCGATCGTGACTGATCTGAAGGAGGAAATTAAAGCCAGAGCGGCTAACGGCCTGGGCAATGGCGCCAAAATACTGGAGGTTCAGGGGATCGAAGGACTCTGGGGTGAGCAGGGCGGAAAGGGCCACCGTGTTCGTCCGACGGGCCGCCAGGCTCTTGGCGGCGAAATTCGGGCGGTATTTGAGGCGTTCGACTGCCTCTAACACCCGCGCCACAGTCTCCGGCTTGAACCGGCCCTTATTGTTCAGGATGTTGGAGACCGTGGTGATGGAAACGCCCGCTTCCCGCGCGATGTCATAAATCGTGGGCATGCCCTTCCCCGCCTGCAGGAGACTCCCGGCCGGAACACCCGCCTTCGCACTCGCCGAGGATCATCCAACCGTCCACTGACTCCCAACACGGGACGTTGGTTGATGAAGCGCTTTTGTAAAGCGCTTTTATTTTATGGGGGTCCATAGGATCTGTCAAGAGGGGTCGGCGAGGTTTGGGGTGGGGAGCAAGATGTGGGAAGAGGGTATCCTGGACGCCCTTGCATCCTCCAGACTGTGGGCAGGGAGGAGGATCCGGTGTGCCGAGGGGTGAATTTGTCGGACCGACTTGGATCGCATATACTCGGTAGCAGGATTCCCCGTGAGGAAAACCGCAATGGCTGAAGAATCTCTCCAGAAAGGACGCCGGGGACGCCGGCGGACCAACCCGCTGGAGCGCTACGCGGCCGATGTCATCGCCAAGCAGCTTTTCCTGGAAGATCTGGCAGTGGCGGCTATCGATTTCGACACCCTGGCCGCCTACTATCCGGAGCTCACGCCAGAACAGCTGCGCGGGCGTCTGGGGATTGCCACCAAACGGGCTCTGCTGGAGGACGTGGCGGATATCATCCTGGATCCCCCGGATGAGGGGGAAGGTCCCGAGCAGATGCGTTTGAATATCCTGGATCTGGATCGCTTCGCGGAGATTGTCCACGAGGAGATGACCGTCGAGGTGATGTAAGCCGATGGGAAAGGATGTCCCCATGGAGGGGATACAGGGGGAGGGACAGCCGAAGAGGTCCCTCCTCCCTTGTTTATCCGGGATGGAAGAAAGGTTTCAGAGAGGCGATGAAAGAAGAGAGCAAGGATCCGGTGAATCCTGGAGGGATTGCCATGAGCGGGCTGCTTATCCTTCACAGCCTTTGGCGCTGGGCTGTTCTTCTGGCTGTCCTGGGCGCGCTCTATGGATTAATTCAGGAAGCTCGGGGGGTTGAGCCTGCTGCTCGGTGGAAGCCATTCATTCGTTTTTATCCAGTGATCCTAGACATCCAAGTCGCTCTGGGAATTCTGCTCTGGTTGGCCCAGCGTCTCGGGGGCGGGCCGCTGATCCCGATTCAGGTGATCCATCCGGTCTGGGGCCTGCTGGCGGCCGGGGCTGCCCACGCTGCGGCCGCCTTCCGGGAGCGAGAGAATCCGATCCGCGCCCGCGGGATGCTGATCGCTTACACCCTTTCCCTGGCTCTGATCCTGATCGCCCTGGCCAGCGTAGGGGCCTTTCCCTTCGGACGACGTTAGCCGGAGAGAAGGACACGATGCGCGTCCTGATTCAGCGGGTTCGCTATGGGGCCGTTCACGTGGGGGGAGAAACTGTGGCCCGCATCGGACCCGGGGTGGTGTTGTTGGTAGGGGTTACCCATACGGACACCCCGGTGGAGGCGGACTGGCTGGCGAAGAAAGTAGCCCACCTTCGGATCTTCGAGGACGAAGCCGGAAAGATGAACCGCTCATTAAAAGAGATGGGGGGAGAAGCCCTGGTCGTCTCTCAGTTCACGCTGTACGCGGATCCTTATGAAGGGCGGCGCCCCAGCTTGATCCATGCCGCCCCGCCCGAGCACGCCCGGCCTCTCATCGAACGCTTCGCCGAGTCCCTGCGGGCGGAAGGCATCCCAGTCCAGACGGGCGTTTTCGGGGCCCATATGCTGGTGGAGATCCACAATGACGGACCGGTCACCATCTGGCTGGAACGCTCCGCGGGCAGCCATCCCGGGTAAAACCGTTCGGAGGCGGGATGAGGGGCTTCACGGCCCGTCCCATCCCCCCGAATGCCCGCCGCAAGCCGGGGGAAAGGCATCGGTGAGCCCGCTTCGCACGATCGCCCAAGCCGCCACCTTGTTGATGGCCGCGTATCTGGTCAACGGCCTGCTCGGCCTGCTTCGCCAGATCCTGATCTACGGGACTTTCGGCACCAGTCCGGAGCTGGATGCGTATTGGGCTGCTTTTCGGATCCCTGACCTGTTGTTCACATTAATGGCCGGGGGCGCGCTCATCTCCGCCTTCCTGCCGGTCTTCGCCACGCATCTGGCTCGAGGGGAGGAAACACCCGCCTGGCGGCTCGCCAGCGCGGTTGTGACCACGGTGGCCCTCGGGGTGGGAGGATCCTCCATACTGGCCAGCCTGGCCGCTCCCTGGCTGGTGAAGCTTCTTCTGGCCCCCCAGGTTCCCCTCCTCCAGCAACAGCTCACTGCTTCCCTGATGCGGATTATGCTGATTACACCCACCGTGTTTGGCATCAGCGGGATCGTGATGGGAATCCTCCAGGCCCATCAGCGGTTCCTCTGGACCGCCCTTGCCCCCATTATGTATAACCTGGGGATCATTACGGGAGTCCTGTTTCTGGCGCCCCGGGGAGGCGTGCACGGACTGGCCTGGGGGGTTGTCCTGGGAGCTTTTTTTCACCTCCTCATCCAGGCGCCAGGCTGGTGGCAGGTTCATGGACGCTACCATCCTCGCCTGGGATGGCGCGACCCGGATGTCCGGGAGGTGATCACCCTGATGATCCCCCGGATGCTGGGCCTGGCCGCGGTGCAGGTCAACTTCCTGGTCAACACCCATCTGGTCTCCGGCCTAGGCCCTGGATATCTGGCGGCTCTGAATCTCGCCTGGCAGCTCATGTTGCAACCTCAGATCGTGCTGGCGCAGGCGATGGCCACCGCCGCCTTCCCCACCCTTTCCACGCTGGCCGCCCGGGAAGAGCGCGGAGCGCTACGCCGGACCCTGGGGGAGACCCTCGCGGTCCTGCTGGGGATCACCTTCCCGATCGCCGCGGGGATGATCCTGCTGCGCCGGCCCCTGATTGCGGTCCTCTTCCAGCGGGGGGCCTTCAGCGGGACCTCCACGGAATGGACCGCCCAGGCCCTCCAGTTTTATGCGATGGGTCTGCCGGCCCACGCCGGTGTGGAGTTGCTGGCCCGGGCATTCTATGCACTCCATGACACCCGGACTCCGGTAGGGGTGGGGGTGGGCACGATGGCGCTGAACATCGTCCTTAGCCTGGCCTGGATCGGACCCCTGGGTCACGGCGGGGTCGCCCTCGCCAACACGGTGGCGACCACCTTGGAAGGGATCCTCCTGCTGGGGTTGCTGGCCCGACGCTTAGAGGGACTGGACGCCGCGCAGTGGGGGCGGACGGTGGGGCGGGCTGGCGTGGCCACGCTGGCTATGAGCCTGGCCCTGGGGCCGATGGTGCCGTGGGCGACCGATCACGGGTGGCCCGGGCTGTTGCTGGCCGTTCTGCTCGGCGCCGGGATCTATGGACTGGCCCTTCAATGTGTAGGCGTCTCCTGGATCCGCTGGGCGATCCGCAGGATCCGACCTTAACCATCCGCGCCGCCGATGCTCGCATTCCAGTCGATGAGATCAGGTTCATCCTCCCTCTGGATCCCCATAGCCTGAAGGGCCGCAGGGAGAGGGGGCAAAAGCCCCGCCAGGGATCAGGATGACCGGCGACCCGCGGAACGGGGCAGGCCACCATATAATGAAGCAAAGCCCGAACCACCCAGGGGATAAGCCAGGCTGGCGCCATCGGGCATGGAGGGCAAGGAGGGATCGGCATCCCCCCTCCTGCGATCTGCGAGGTCCCGGAGGGAAAGAAAAACCATTCGAACAGGAGGTTCAACCGTGGCCGATCGTAAAGTTCGTGTCGCCATCATCGGCGTGGGGAACTGCGCTTCCGCCCTGGTGCAGGGGGTATGGTATTACCGCGATGTGCCCGACGACACCGTGGTCCCTGGCCTGATGCACATACGGCTGGGCCCCTATCACGTGCGGGACATCGAGTTCACGGCCGCCTTTGATATCGACGTAAACAAGGTCGGCAAGGACCTGGCCGAGGCCATCTTCACCCCGCCCAACAACACCCTGAAGTTCGCCGACGTCCCGAAGCTGGGGGTGAAAGTTTACCGAGGCATGACCCATGATGGGATCGGCCGTTATCTCTCAGGCATCATCCGCAAGGCCCCCGGCCCTACGGACAACATCGTGCGGATCCTGAGAGATACGGGCACTGATGTGGTGGTGAATTTCCTCCCTGTGGGCAGCGAAGAGGCCACCAAATGGTATGTGGAACAGGTACTGGATGCCGGCTGCGCCTTCGTGAACGGGATCCCGGTCTTCATCGCCCGCGAGCCCTACTGGCAGCACCGGTTCGAGGAGGCCGGCCTCCCCGTCATCGGGGACGATGTGAAATCCCAGGTGGGCGCCACTATCCTGCACCGGGTGCTCATGCAGTTATTCATTGAGCGGGGCGTGAAGGTCGAGCGGACCTATCAGCTGAACTTCGGGGGGAACACCGATTTCCTGAACATGCTTGAGCGGGAGCGCCTGGAATCCAAGAAGATCTCCAAGACCAGCGCGGTGACCAGCCTGATCCCTTACGAGCTGCCGCCGGAGAACATCCACATCGGCCCCAGCGACTACGTGCCCTGGCTCCAGGACCGCAAATGGTGCTACATTCGAATCGAGGGGACCACTTTCGGCGGTGCGCCGATCCATCTGGAGGCGAAGCTGGAGGTGTGGGATAGCCCGAATTCGGCCGGGGTGGTGATCGATGCGGTGCGCTGTGCGAAGATCGCCCTGGACCGGGGGCTGAAGGGCGCCCTGATCGGCCCCTCTGCCTACTTTATGAAGTCACCGCCCCGACAATTCCCGGATCACATCGCGCGGCAAATGGTGGAGGATTTCATTGCCGGACGTGGGGTCTGAAGCCCTCGCCTGGATCGTTTATGGGCTTTTCCGGGGTCTCGGGGCGGCGGCCCTGATGCTGCCGCCCCGAACCGCTCATGATCTGGCGCTCCGCCTAGCGGACTTCTGGTATCCCCTCCTTCCCTCCGCCGCCGGGCTGCGAGACAACCTGGCCCATGTCCTGAGGGTTTCGCCGGAGGATCCCACGGCCCACCAGGCGGCCCAGAAGGCCTTCCGGCTGCTCTGGCAAAATTATGTGGACCTCTTTCAAGCCCCTCGCCGCCATCCCTCCCAATGGTTTCCCCACATCCAGATCGAAGGGTGGGAATACCTGGAAGAGATCCAGAAAGCCGGAAAGGGAGCGATCGCTGTCAGCGCCCATTACGGCCACGTGGAATGGGGCCTGCAATTCCTGGGGGCCAGCGGGCTCCCAGCCCTGGCGGTTGCAGAGCCTGTGCGTCCTCCGGCCATGTTCCGGTATCTCTGCCGCCTGCGCAGCGCCCATGGACTCCGACTGATCCCCGCCAATGGAGCGCTGCGGGTAGTATTCCGAACCCTGCAGCAGGGCGGGATCATCGCGCTGGCGATGGATCGGGATACCACAGGGAGCGGTCGGGTGTATTCTTTTTTAGGGGAACCCGCGTGGTTGCCCGACGGATACGCCGAGCTGGCCATCCGCCGGGGAGTTCCGGTGCTCCCCGCCTTCGCCCGGCGGGAGGGAGCGGGTGTTCGCCTACAGATCTGGCCCCCTCTTCACCCAGCCGGGAAGTCCGAGCAGGACCGGGAGAAGCTGGTCGCTCAGGTCCTGGAAATCTTCGCCCAGGTCCTTCAGGAGGTCCCAGACCAATGGGTGCTGACCACGCCGATCTGGGGGATCGCCTCCCGGCGCTCATGAGCAGTGGCGTTCCCATTTCGGGAGAAGGCCAGGGGTCTAACTTCCGAGCCTCAAAACCTTAACGGTGGTTCGGCGAGGGCTTCTCACCGATGCGCATCGCCCTCGTATCCCCTTACGATTTCGCGGTGCCCGGCGGGGTGAACAATCACATCGCCCATCTGGCCCAGAGCCTGCAGCGCCTGGGCCATGAAGCTTATATCATTGCCCCCGCCTCGGACGGGCGAATCAGTGGGGACGGATTCATCAACGCCTCGGCCTCCGTGATTGCTTTTCCTTTCGCCGGCTCCATCGCCCGGATCACCCTCTCCCCACGCCTCTACCGCCGGATCAAAGCGATCCTTCAATCCGGCGCCTACGATGTGCTTCACCTCCACGAACCCCTGACCCCGGCGCTCCCTCTCGCCGTGTTGAGGCACCGAGATCTGGTGCCGCAGGCCATCGCGGTGGGCACTTTCCATGCTTATCGGGAGGTCAGCCGGACCTATTACTACGGGAAGCCGCTGCTGCGACGGTTTTTCAAACGGCTGGATGGATGCATCGCTGTCTCCGAGGCCGCCCGGCAATACCATATGCGCTACTTCCCAGCGGACTATGTGGTGATCCCGAATGGGATTGATTATGCGCGCTTTGCAGATCCGGCGCTCCGCCCCCCGGAACCATTCGCGGACGGCCGTCCGACCATCCTCTTCGTAGGTCGGCTGGAGCGGCGCAAGGGGCTGCGGTATCTCCTGGAGGCCTTCGCCCGGGTGCAGGCCCGATGCCCGGAGGCCCGCCTGCTGGTGGTGGGCGCCTTCGGACGGGCGGAGAAGGCCCCTTACGTCGCCCAGGCCTGGGCCCTGCGTCTGCGCAACGTCCGCTTCATCGGCTATATCCCCGATGAGGAGCTGCCCCGTTATTATCGGGCGGCCACGGTGTTCTGCGCGCCCTCCATCGGCATGGAGAGCTTCGGCATCGTGCTCCTGGAGGCAATGGCTGCCGGCGTCCCGGTTGTGGCCACCGATATCCCGGGCTACAACGAGGTGGTCGAAAACGGCGTCCAGGGCTTCTTAGTTCCCCCGGAGGATCCGGATGCGCTGGCGAATGCCCTCTTACAGGTGCTGCGGGATCCCGCCCTTCGCGCATCGATGGGGGAAGCGGGCCGCCGTCGGGCCCAACAGTATGACTGGAATGAGATCGCCCGCCGGGTGGTGGATTTTTACCAAGAAGTGCAGGAGAAGGTGCGACGCGGGGCCAGGGGTGTGTGAGCGCTTTCAAGAAAAACGGCCAAGCCAGCCCTCGAAAGGGACCAACCGTAGAGCTCATCCGTGAAAAGGCAGGAGGGTTTGATGGCCACCTGGGGATGGGTGGAATACGATCCGGAAACCGATGCCCTGCACTTGTGCTGGAAGGGAATGCCTGAGGGATCCATCCGAATGGAGATCCGGGGGGAGGAAGGGAGGCTCACGATCGCCCCACTGCGGAAATGGCGTCCGATTCTGGAGGCCCTGGGGCTCTCCCCGGAGGTGAGGGGTTCTCCCGCGGGATGGATCGGCGTAGATTCCAGTATGATCAGCGCGGTTCGTTACGACGCGGAGCGGGGCATCCTGGAGGTCGCCTTCAACAAAGGCGTGTATCTCTATTTTGGGGTTCCTCAGGAGATTTTCGAGGAGCTCCTACGGGCGGACTCGAAGGGGCGCTATATGCGCCAGCACATCATCGATCGCTATCCATGGATCCGAAAGAGCCGGCTGCGTCTTTCCGCCACCTCTGCTCCCGATTAGCCCCCTTTCCCTGCGAAGGCCCTCCGCCATAAACTGGGAACAGGAGATTGTGCCCGTGGGATAAGCAACTCGAGAGGATCGAGGGCGCGTTCAGGCCACCACTGGAAGATGGCGCGATGCGGGAGATCGAGTTATCCCTGCAGGCCCGATCGGAACCGCCCGCATTCCGCCTGGGACCCTGAAATCATGTGGCAGGTCGAAACGGAGATCCTGGCGCAGGAGTTCAGGGGAGAGGCGCTCAGGAGGTTGGGGGCCGGAGGCCATCTTCGAGGGCTGCCCGGCCCTCCGCATCCAGATGGCATGATCCCTTCCCGGAGTCCTGCGATGCTGAATGGGTGGATCGATTTACGCAGCGATACGGTCACCCATCCCACGCCGGCCATGCGGGAGGCCATGGCCCGGGCGGAGGTGGGAGATGATGTGTTTGAGGAGGATCCCACGGTGCGGCGCCTGGAGGAAGCCGCCGCCGAACGGATGGGGAAGGAGGCCGCTCTCTTGGTGGCCAGCGGCACCATGGCCAATCTGGTGTCCCTTCTCACCCACTGCGGCCGGGGAGATGAGGTGATCGTGGGCGACCAGGCCCATACCTTCCTCTCCGAGGTCGGGGGAATGGCCGCCCTGGGGGGCATTCATCCCCGCCCGATCCCCAACCAACCCGACGGCACCCTGCGGCTGGAAGACATCGAGGCAGCCATCCGGACGGAGGATGTGCATCATCCCCGCACGCGGCTGATCGCCCTGGAGAACACCCACAACCGGTGCATGGGCGCCGCGCTACCGCCGGAATATATGGCCCGGGTCCGCGCCCTGGCCGATTGCCACGGCCTGAAAGTGCACGTGGATGGCGCGCGGATCTTCAACGCCGCCGTCGCCCTGGGCGTCCCAGCGGCGGAACTGGCCCGCCATGCGGACACGGTGACCTTTTGCCTCAGCAAGGGGTTATGCGCCCCTGTGGGCTCCCTGATCTGTGGTCCCCGGGAGTTCATCCGGGAAGCCCGTCGGATCCGCAAAATGGTCGGAGGAGGGATGCGACAGGCCGGCGTGCTGGCCGCCGCCGGGCTGGTGGCCCTGGAAACGATGGTGGATCGGCTGGCCGAGGACCACCAGCGGGCCCGCTGGCTCGCCGAGGGGCTGGCGGAGATCCCCGGAATCCGGCTCGAGGTCCATCGGGTGCAAACCAACATCGTGATCTTCGAGCTGGATCCCCGTCTTCCGCTGGCGGATGAGGCATTCCTGGGCGCGCTGGCGGACCATCGGGTTCAGATCCTGCGGTGGGGTCCTCGGCGCTTCCGGGCGGTGACCCATTACTGGATCGACGACAACGATATCGATCGCGCGCTGCATGCTGTTGCAGAAGTGATCGGCAACGCATCCCGGCGTATATCGGTGTAGCAGCACCCCCATGATGATCGCCTTCCACTGGCTAGGTTCCCCAGCGAATGGATCCGGTGACGCCGGAATCGCTCCGGAGGGCCATCGCGCAGGCCGATGGGTTCCTCTGGCTGGATCTTTGTCCGCCGGAGGAGACCGATCGAGAACGGCTTCGGGAGGCGCTGGAGGAGGCCTTCCGGGACTGGGAGCGGCCAAAGCTGGATGTTTACCCAGATCATTATTTCGTGGTCTTTTCTTCAGGATCTATGTGACCGTTTGGTGCGATGGACGGAGCGTATCGATCTGTACCGGGACATGCTCTCCGGTGCTCTGGAGAGCTATCTCTCCATCCAGTCCAACCGGTTGAACGAGATCGTGAAGGTCCTGACTATCGCCTCGATCATCCTGATGGCGAACGCCCTTATCGCCGGGATCGACGGGATGAACTTCCGGTATATGCCGGAGCTGGAATGGCCATAGGGTATCCGATGGCGCTCCTCATGATGGCCGGAGTCAGCGCGGGGCTGGCCTTCTTTTGCCGGCGGCGGGGATGGCTGGGATTCGAAACAGGGCAGGGGCTGCCGGGCTCTGGACGGGGAGAGGGAAAAGCCCAAGCTCCTCCTGACCTTCCCGGGGTCACGGGAGAAATGCATCTCGAACGGATAGGCCGGAAATCGAGATCGCCTCGCGGAGCGTCCGCACAAACGCTGAGAGGGCTTCCTCATCAAAGCCGGAGGCTTCCCCAAGCTGGAGCAGGGCGCTGCCGATAATCAGGCCATCGGCCTCCGGGGCCAGCGCCCGGACGTGCTCCGGTCGAGAGATCCCGAAGCCCAGGGCAACCGGCACGCCGTTCGCAGCCCGGCGAGCCCGCCGCAGATGAGTGACCACATCGACCGGCAAACGATCCCGCGCCCCCGTGATCCCCGTCACGGAAACCAGGTAGAGGAAGCCCGTGGCGGTCGCCGCGAGCCGGGCCAGCCGCTCATCCGGCGTGGTGGGCGCCGCCAGGGGCACCCAGGCCAGACCCAGCGCGCCGGCCGCGACCTGGAGCTCCTCCGCCTCCTCCAGCGGGAGATCCGGCACGATCAGCCCATGGATTCCTGCCTGAATCGCCTCCGCGAGGAAACGTGGGATCCCCCAAGCCATGACCGGGTTGATATAAGTCATCAAGCACAGGGGCCGTCGGACCCCCATAGCTCGCAGCCGGGCGGCCGCCTCCAAGACGTGGGGGGTGCGCACCCCGCGCTCCAGCGCGCGCTGTGTGGCCCGCTGGATCACCGGGCCATCGGCCAGGGGGTCGGAGAACGGCAGGCCCAGCTCGATGAGATCGGCACCGGCCTCCGCCAGGGCGGCCACGATCTGAATCGAGGCCTCAAGGTCCGGGTAGCCTACCGGCCAGTAAAAGATCAGTGCTGGACGTCCCTGCGCCTGGGCCCGGCAGAACGCTTCCCGCACCGCTTCGATTCCGCTCATGTTCGTCCCTCCCCTTTGCGGGCTTCACCCCGAGCGCTCGGGCTTCCCCATCGCCTCCCCCTCTCCCAGTGTCCTCGCCACCGTCTCCAGGTCCTTATCCCCCCGCCCGGAGAGGTTCACCAGGATCCAGAGGCCCGGCCGTGCCCGGGCGAGGCGCATGGCCTCAGCCACCGCATGGGCGGATTCCAGGGCCGGGAGGATCCCCTCCAGCCGCGCCAGCGCCTGAAAGGCGTCCAGCGCCTCCGCATCGGTGACCGCCGTGTAACGGACCCGATTTCGATCCCGCAACCAGGCATGCTCGGGGCCCACCGCTGGGTAATCCAGGCCGGCGGAGATCGAGTGGGTATCCAAGATCTGCCCCCATGGATCCTGCAACACGTAGGTGCGAGCCCCGTGGAGAACACCTACACGGCCCCGCTCGCCGTCGGCGAAGCGGGCGGCATGGCGGCCCGTGGGGATCCCCTCCCCGCCCGCTTCCACCCCCACCAGCTCCACCGGATCCTCCAGGAAAGCAGCGAAGAGGCCGATGGCGTTGCTCCCCCCGCCCACGCATGCAACCGCCACATCGGGCAGCCGCCCGAACTGATTCAGCATCTGCGCGCGGGCTTCGACGCCGATCACCGATTGAAAGGTGCGGACAATCAGAGGATACGGATGGGGCCCCGTGGCAGAGCCCAATAGATAATGGGTAGTGCGCACGTTGGTCACCCAGTCCCGGATGGCTTCGTTGATGGCATCCTTCAGTGTCCGCGAACCGACATCCACCGGGCGCACCTCCGCGCCGAGCAATTGCATCCGAAACACGTTCGGCCGCTGACGGGCTATATCGGCTGTTCCCATGTAGATCACGCACTCCAGGCCGAGGAGGGCGCAGGCCGTGGCCGTGGCCACTCCGTGCTGGCCTGCTCCGGTCTCCGCCACCACCCGCCGCTTGCCCAGGCGCTTCGCCAGCAAGGCCTGGCCCAGGGCGTTATTGATCTTATGAGCCCCCGTGTGCGCCAGGTCCTCCCGTTTGAGGAAGATCCGCGTGCCTACCGTCTCGCCGAGCCGCCGGGCCTCCGTCAGGGGGGTGGGCCGGCCGACATAGGTGCGCAGAAGGCCTTCAAATTCCCTCTGGAACTCTGGATCCTCCACGGCCTCGCGGAATGCCACCTCCAATTCCTCCAAGGCAGGGATCAGGGTCTCCGGAACATATCGCCCACCGTAAGGCCCGAAATAACCCCGGCGCTCCTGAACAGGGGGAGGAACCCACGGAATCCGCACGCTTGCTGCGACAGCCATCCGCGCTCACCTCCGCGCCGAAATGGAAAATGAAGGGGATCCAGCCCGCGCGTCAACGGCCACCGGGGAACACCTCCTGAAAAGCCTTGCGGGCGCGGGCGACAAAGGCCCACACTTTCTCGGGATCCTTCCGCCCGGGTTCCTGTTCCACGCCGGATGATACATCCACCCCCCACGGACAGACCTGGACAATCGCATCCGCGACATTCTCGGGGGTCAGCCCCCCGCCGAGGAGCAATCGATGGGTCCGCGCCCATGCCGCCGCGACCGCCCAGTCCGCCCGCTGACCGGTTCCCCCATACGCGGTCGGATGCCAGGCGTCCACCCCCAGCGTCGGCCCGTCGGGCAGCTGACTCCGGTAACGCTCCGGATCCGGGAGATCCACCGGGATCCCATCGGAAGACCGGATCCGCAGGCGCAGGACCTTATACGCGCGATCGGCCAGGGCGGCCACGATCTCCGGGGTCTCCTCCCCATGGAGCTGGGCCCAATCCAGACCGATGCGCGCCATCAGCCATCGCACTCGGGAGATCGGTTCGTTGACGAACACCCCCACCAACCGGATATGGGGGGCTTCGCGACGGACGACCGTGGCGATAGCGGCCGCCTGCTCGGGAGAGATGAAACGGGGGCTTTTCGGATACAGCACGAAGCCCAGGGCATCCGCCCCCGCCGCGATGGCCATCTGCGCATCCTCCAGACCGGTGATCCCGCAGATCTTCACGAACCCCATCCCCGGCCTCCTCGGTTCGCAGGACAACGGCTTGCGGAGGAAGGCAAGGGCGCGATTCCTCCTTCGACCAGCCATCGAACACGCCGGGCCACCGCCTCGAAATCGAAACCACTCGGGCTCACGCCCGCCTCCACCAGCGCTTCCCCGATCAGCACGGCATCATAGCCCAGGGCAGCCATCTCCCCCACATCCTCCGGAGACCGCAGTCCGCTCTCCGCAACGGTCCGGACCCCGGAGGGGATCCGGGGGCGCAACCGGGCAGATACGGTTCGATCCACCTGAAGGGTGCGCAGATCGCGATGATTGATCCCGACCACCCGGGCCCCGGCTTTCAGAGCCTGTTCCAGCTCCTCCTCTCGATGGACTTCCACGAGGGCCGTCATTCCCAGGGACGCCGATAGCGCGATCAGATCGATCAGCTGCGCAGGCTCCAGCGCGGCCACGATCAGGAGCACCGCATCCGCCCCAGCTGCCCGGGCTTCATACACGTGATAAGGGTCCAGGGTAAAGTCCTTGCGCAGAATGGGAACTTCAGGGAACGCCCGACGGATCGCCTGCAGGTGGGCCAAGTCCCCCTGGAAGAACCGCGTATCCGTGAGCACCGAGAGGGCCGAAGCCCCAGCCTGGGTGTAAACCCGGGCCAGGGCCACCGGATCAACGGTCGGGGCAATAGGTCCCCGCGAGGGAGAGGCCCGCTTGATCTCCGCGATCAGAGCCGGTCGATCCCCGTGCCGGAGGAGGACCGCGGCGAAATCCCGTGCGGGCGGGGCCGCTTCCGCCTCCGCCCGCACGATCGCCAGCGGTCGCCTTTGCATCCGCTCGGCCAGTTCCTCCCGCTTCCAGGCCAGGATCTTTTCCAGCTCGGACATCTCAATGCTCCGAGGCGAGCCTTCGGGTATATGCGACGTATTCTTCCAGAACCGCCAGAGCCCTTCCGCTCACCAACGCCTGCTCCGCCCGCGCCAGGCCTTCGCGGATATCCTCCACCTGATCCGCGGCCCGCAAGGCGAAGGCAGCGTTGAGCAAGACCGCGATGCGAAGCGGCCCGTTCTCCTGGCCCTGGAACAGAGCCCGCAACCGCTGAGCGTTCTCCTCCGGAGTGGCCCCGCGGAGGGCCTCCAGAGGCGCTCGAGGGATCCCGTAATCCACAGGATCAAAGATCCAGGTGCGGACCTGCCCGTTGGCATATTCTGCCACCCGGGTGGGGCCAGAGGGCGTCACCTCATCGACGTTGCCCACGCCGCAGATCACCAGCGCATGCCGGCTCCCCAAGGCGCCCAGCACCTCCGCCAGGGGCTCCAGCAGGTGAGGATCGAACACGCCCATCACCTGGTAAGGTACCTCCGCCGGATTACACAGCGGCCCCAGGATATTGAAGATGGTTCGGACGCCGATCTCCCGGCGGGGGCCGATAGCATGTTTCATCGCCGGATGAAAGGCGGGGGCGAACAGGAAAGCGAATCCGATTTCCTCCAACGCCCGGGCCGCATGCTGTGGGGTCAGGGTCAGCTCGGCGCCCAGAGCCGCCAGGAGATCCGCGCTGCCGCTGGGGCTGGAGACCGCGCGATTGCCGTGTTTGGCCACCGGCACACCGGCCCCCGCCGTGACAAACGCAGCGGCGGTGGAAAGATTAAAGGTCCGAGCGCCATCTCCCCCTGTGCCACACGTATCGACCGCAAGGCCTTCATAGGGCACCCGCTGCATCGCCCGGCGCATCGCCCGGGCGCATCCGACGATCTCAGGAATGGTTTCCCCCTTCATCCGCAAGGCGATCAGGAACGCGCCGATCTGAGCCGGGGTGGCTTCCCCCGTCATAATCGCTTCCATCGCTGCCTGAGCTTCCTCCGCCGTCAGGTTCTCCTGTTTGACCAGCTTGGCAATCGCCTCCCGGATCATCTTCCACCTCCCCGGCGAACCCGATGTTTGGCGGAACTGCGATCGACATCCGGCCGCTTCTGGGCTTCGTCGGATCGCTCACGGCCCAACCACCACATCATCCCTGCAAGAGACATCGCCGTATCCCCCAATGGCGAGAAAATTCCGTAACAGGCGCAATCCCTCGGGCGTGAGGACGGACTCCGGATGAAACTGCACACCGAATGTGGGATGCGTGCGATGCCGGAGGGCCATGATTTCCCCCTCCGGCGTGCGAGCGGCCACCTCCAGGGCCTCGGGGAGCGGCTCCGCGACCAGCAGGGAATGATAACGGCCGGCTATAAAGGGATTCGGGAGCCCGGCGAAGAGATCCCGCCCATCGTGCAGGATCGGCGAAGCCTTGCCGTGCATCAACCTCCCGGCGCGGACCACCCGTCCGCCGAAGGCGGCGGCGATTGCCTGATGCCCTAAGCAGACCCCTAGGATCGGGACCTGACCGCTCAGGGCGCGGATCACCGGGATCGTCACGCCCGCATCCTCCGGGCGCCCCGGACCCGGTGAGATCACGATCGCAGAAGGGCGCAGCTCGGCCACCTCCTCGACATCCATCGCATCGTTCCGGATCACCCGGAGGGGCATGTCCGCACGCCCGATTTCCAGAAGCAACTGGCCCAGGATCTGAACCAGGTTATAGGTGAACGAGTCATAGTTATCAATGACCAGGAGCATTTCCTCCTCCTTTCCCTGCCGATCCACCTGTTTACAGTTCCTCGACGGAGGATCGCTCCGTCCTCCCGCCCTTTGGCTCATGGGCCTCGTCAACAGCTCGCTGCATGGCCCGCGCCTTGTTTCGGGTTTCCTCCTCCTCCCGTTCGGGGATCGAATCGGCCACGATGCCGGCCCCCGCCTGCACGATCGCCATGTCTCCCTGCACCATCACGGTGCGGATGGTGATGCACCAGTCGGCGTTCCCCCGGGGGTCGAAATACCCCACGCCGCCGGCGTAAGGCCCTCGCGCGGCTCCCTCCAGCTCCGCGATGATCTCCATCGCCCGCACCTTGGGAGCCCCCGAGACGGTTCCCGCAGGGAAGGCGGCGGCCAGGGCATCGAAGGCATCGCAATCGGAGCGCAACCGCCCGCGGACCGTGGACACCAAGTGCATCACGTGGGAATAGCGCTCCACGGCCATGAATGCCTCCACCCGCACCGTTCCGTAAGCGCAGACCCGCCCGAGGTCGTTGCGGCCGAGATCCACCAGCATCACGTGCTCCGCCTGCTCCTTGGGGTCCGCCCGGAGCTCAGCTTCCAGTCGCTGATCTTCCTCCACGGTTCGACCCCGGGGGCGCGTTCCGGCGATCGGGCGGATCGTCGCCTCGCCCTCCTCCACCCGCACGAGCATCTCCGGCGATGCGCCAATCAACGTCAGATCCTCGCCGTTCCGTCCCAGGCCCGGCAGGTGGAGGAAAAACAAGTAGGGGGAAGGGTTTAGACGACGCAACGCCCGGTAGATAGCAAAGGGCGAGACCCCGATCGGCCGGCTCCAGCGCCGGGCCAGGACAATTTGAAAAGCATCTCCCGCAGCGATGTATTCCTTCGCCGCCCGCACCATCGCGCCGAAGCGCTCCGCATCCGTGTGCGCCCGCCAGGAAGCCGCTTCGTTCCCTGGACGAGGGCATGCGGAATCCGGCGGGGGAGGATCCTCCAGGCGCCGCTGAAGTTCTGTTAGGCGATTTTCTGCCTGTCGTTCCTCCCCTGGCTTCGCCAGGCTGAAGAGCGAGAGGGTCTGGGTCACGTGGTCGAAGACCAGCAAGGTCTCCACCTGCATCAAGACGGCGTCCGGGAACGCCAGGTCCATGCGGGGCGCCCGGGGCGCTCGATCGAAGAAGGCGGCCATCTCATACCCCAGGTAACCGGCCAGCCCGCCGATGAAGCGGGGCCATGGTTGTGCATCGCCCTCCGGAGTCATGGCGGCCAGGGCCTCCCTCCAGACAGCGAAGGGATGGAGCCGGCGCAGATCATAGACGCGATCGCCCTGCGGCCCGATCTCCTCCATCCGATCCCCATCCACCCGGTAGATCACCCGAGGCATGAGGCCAATGAACGAATATCGGGCCAGGTAGGCACCGCCCTCCACGCTCTCGAACAAGAAAGATGGCCCCTGCGGACAGAGCACCTGATACAGGCGGATAGGCGTCCACAGATCGGCAGGCATCGTCCAGCGGATCACCCGCACGGAGCCCCTGAAAACGCCTTCTTTTGACATGCGACCCCCCTTGAGAAGGCAAAGCCAATTGATCCGTTCCCTTCCCCTCCACCGGGCCTATAAAAAAAGCGCCCGTCCCTCTGTGAGGGACGGGCGCCGTTGTGGCCCCGTGGTGCCACCCTCATGAGGCAGGTCAGCGCTTTCCTGAATGGAAGGGCTCGATCCCCTCCGCGCGTGAGGCAAGGGGAAAGCCGCTGGCCAGCCTCCCTCGTTCGCGGGGACGGGATGGCTTCCCATCCGATCCCCTCCGCCCCGATAACGGTGGCGACTCCGGCCAGGACTACTGTGGGCAGGGTCCGCCCAGTTCGTCCGGCGACTCCCGGGCCCATTCAGCCTCGGCGTGCGCAGCGGGCTTCCACCTTCCCCCGCCTCTCTGGGCGCCGGCCCGAGGCCTACTCCTCCCGTTCACCGTCTTTCGAAAAGATCAATTTTGCGTATAACTATATGCCTTTCTCTCCACCTTGTCAATAGGGGGGTGTGCCTATGCGGGGCGAGAGGGTGAACAGGCCAGCGCCCCAGGGCCGAATCTGATCATCAGACCCTCCCGGCGTGGGAGTAGGAGTGATCCCGCCCCCTCCAGGCGAATTTTTCCAAGGGGCTCCTTGGCGGCAGCGCGCGTTTTCATAACGAAAGCCTGCCGAGCATCAGCCATAGAATGCCCAGCAGAAGCGTTCCCACCCCGGCGAGGGAAACAGAGAGGCGGACCCAGGGATAGGGCCTCGGAAGGCGCGCCGGCACCTCCGGACCCATCCACATCGCGACCACCACGCGCAGATAGAAATACGCGGAGATCACGGTTGTGACAACGCCCACGATCACCAGGGCGATCCATCCGGCCTGCCAGGCCGCCGCAAACAGCAGGAGCTTGGCGAAGAACCCCGCGGTGGGGGGCACCCCGATGAGGGACAGCATGAAGAGGGCCATTGCGATGCCCATCCCCGGCGACCTCCGGGCGACTCCTGCATAGGCCCGGAAGGATTGATCTTCTCCTTCGGGGCCGACCATTCCCACCGCCACCGCGAAGGCCCCCATAGTTGCCAGGGTGTAAGCCAGGAGATAGAACATCACGCCAGGCACGGCCAGGCCAGGATCTCCCAATAATCCCATGAGCAGATAGCCGGCATGAGCGATGCTGGAGTATGCCATCATCCGCTTGAAGTTCGACTGCATCAGAGCGACCCCGTTGCCCACCAGCATGGTCGCCGCCGCCATCAGGGCCACCGGGCCGCTCCACAGGGCCACGGCAGGACCCAGCCCGAGCAGGAACACTCGGATCAGAGCCGCCACGGCGGCTGTCTTGGTGGCCGCCGCCATGAAACCGGTGACCGGCGTCGGCGCCCCCTCATAGACATCGGGGGTCCAGAGATGGAAGGGAACCGCGGCCACCTTGAATCCCAGGGCCACCAGCAACATGGCGCCGCCGATCCAGACCAGCGGTTGCGCCCCCGGATCCGGACGCTTCCACCATGCCGCCAGGTCGCTCAAATTGGTCAAGCCTGTCCCGGCGAAAATCAACGCGATTCCGAACACCAGGAACGCCGAGGCAAAGGCGCCCAGCAGAAAATACTTCAGGGCCGCCTCCTCGGATTCCAGCTGGGGGCGGGCAAAGCCGGCCAGCACATACAAAGGGAAGGAGAGCCACTCCAGAGCGAGGAACAAGATCAGCAGATCTGTGGCCACAGCCATCAGCAGCATCCCGGCAGCAGCCAGCAGGAGAAACACATAATACTCCCCCCGCTCGATCCCTCGATCTGCCAGATAATGCCGCGAGAGCAGGATGGCAAGCCCGGTACCGATCAGGATGGTCAGGCTCAACCAGAAGGCCATGGGGTCCCAGCGCACCATCCGATAGGGGCCCTCGACCTCCCCACGGCCGGCCAGCGCGGCGACAACCCCCAACGCCAGTGCGGTGATCCCCAACGCCCCCCAGGCCATCCCAGCGGCCGATCCCGGACGCCGGAACGCCTCAACGAGCAACAATCCCAAGGCACCTGCAGCCAAAACCAGCGTCGGCAGCAACGGCCATCCCATCATCCGCCCCTGTTCTCCCGGTTGATTTCTCTCCAGAGGGTGCACCCAATGCGGAAGCGGGATCGTTGAAGGATTAACGCGCGGCAAGCGCTGCCTGAGCGAGAGCCTCCATGCCCTGCCGGATCGAAGCCTGCATCGCGGCGAAGAACGGCATGGGATAAAGGCCGATCAGCAGGATCAGGGCCAGCAACGGCGCCATGATCGCCAGCTCCCGGCTGCTCAGATCCGGCAATCCCCGCCACCGGTCCGGCAACGGGCCATGGAGCACGCGCATCAGCATCGTCAGAATGTAAATCGCCGCCAGCACGACCCCCAGGGCCGCTGCCGCCGTCAACCCGCGGGCAGCCGGGCCCAGCGTTGCGGATCCAAAGGCCCCCAGCAGGATCAGGAACTCCCCCACGAAGCCGTTCAACCCAGGCAATCCCATCGAGGAGAGGCCTACCACCATGAGAATGCCGCCATATACCGGAAGGGCCTTCCACAACCCGCCCAGCTCCCGGAAATCTCGGGTGTGGGTCCGCTCATATAGCATCCCGACCAGCAGGAACAGCCCTCCGGTGCTTAGGCCGTGGTTGACCATCTGGAGAAGCGCCGCCTGCACCCCTAACGGGTTCAGCGCCGAGAGCCCTAGCATGACAAATCCCATATGAGAGACGCTGGAGAAGGCCACCAGGCGCTTGAAATCATCTTGGGCATAAGAAGCTAGCGCTCCATACAGGATCGCCACCACCGCAAGGATAGCCAGAGGAACAGCCAGCTCCCGAGCGGCCACCGGGAACAGCGAGAAGCTGAACCGCAGGAACCCATAAGCCCCCATCTTCAACAGGAGGGCGGCCAGGATCACGGAGCCCGCCGTCGGGGCTTCCACATGGGCATCCGGCAGCCATGAATGGAAAGGCCACATCGGCACCTTGATGGCGAAGGCCAGCCCGAAGGCCAGAAACAACCAGCGCTGGGCGGCCGGGGAGAGCAGCGGGCTCAAATGCGAGGCCATCCATACCGGATCGAAGGTCCCTGTCCCTGTGAGCGGGCGCGAGAGAAGCCACATGGCTACAATCGCCACCAGCATGAACCCAGATCCGGCCATCGTATACAGGAAGAACTTGATCGCCGCATAGATCCGTCGTGGGCCGCCCCAGATCCCGATCAGCAGGGTCATGGGGACCAGGGTGAATTCCCAGAAGATATAAAACAGCAGAAGGTCCAGGGCGAGGAATACCCCCAGCACCCCCGTCTCCAACAACAGCATCAGCGCCATGTATTCCTTCACCCGCTCCTCGATGGCCCACGAGGCCAGCAGGGCAAGGGGGAAGATCAGCGCGGTGAGCAGCACCAGCCACAGGCTGATCCCATCCACCCCCACCCGATAAGCCGCCCCGATGGATGGCGCCCAGTCCCACTGGTGAACGAACTGGGGGCCAGGTTGGGCCGGGTCGAACCTGGATAGAAGCCCCAACCCCAGCGCCAGGACTCCCAGGCTGGTTCCCAGGGCAACCCAGCGGATGGGCCCCACACGCTCCCGGGGAATCCCCATGATCAGAGAGGCCCCCATGAGGGGCAGGAGCAGCATCCACGTCAAGATGGGGAAGCTCGCCATCGGTTCCTGCTCCTTATCGCAACACCCAGAGAATATAGAACACCAGAAGAACAGCGCCGATCAGCACCGAGAGGCCATACTGGCGCACATAGCCGCTGCTCCAGCGGCGCACCCTTCCGGCCGCCGATTGCACCAGGCGGGCCAGACCGTTGACCACCCCATCGATCCCATGCGGCTCCACCACCTCCGCTACCCACCTGGCCACCCTTTCGAAAGAGCGAACGAAGAGGAGATCATAGAGCTCATCGACATAGAGCTTCCGATTCAACGCCGTGAAGAAACCCCGCAGCACAGGGCGCAATGGGTCCTCTACCCCCTCCGGCCATGCCTGGGGCCGGTAAATCGCCCACGCCGCCCCGATCCCGGCCAGGGCGATCAGCGTGCCCCACAGCGCCGGTTCCGGGTGGAAAACGGGAGGATGCTCGGGCTCCAGCCAGGCGCTGAGGGCCCCTAACCCCGGGGCATTGATCCAGCCGGCCACCACGGAGAAGCAAGCGAGAATCGCCAAGGGCACGGTCATCACCGACGGGCTCTCGTGGGCATGAGCGGCCGCATGGCTTCGGGGGGCGCCCGCGAAAACCATCGCCACTTGGCGGGTCATATAGAACGCCGTAAGGAAAGCGGCCGCCAGCAGCAGCCCATAGGCGAACGTCGCCCATCCTCCTATACCCCTCAGGGAGACCAGGATCTCATCCTTGCTCCAGAACCCGGCCAGCGGAGGGAGCCCCGCCAGCGCCGCCGCCCCGATCCCATACGTCCAGAAGGTAAGGGGCATCCGTCGGGCCAATCCTCCCATCCGGCGCATGTCATTGGGGTCAAAGGGCGAGGACACGCCATAATGGCGATGGGCATGCTCCAGGGCGTGGATCACAGAGCCTGCCCCCAGGAAGAGCAGGGCTTTAAAGAAGGCATGCGTGCCCAGATGGAAGATCGCGGCCCCGACGGCTCCAGCTCCGGCGGCCGCCACCATGTAGCCCAGCTGGGAGATCGTGGAGAAGGCCAGCACCCGCTTGATGTCGAACTGGCCGATGGCAATCAGGGCGGCCCACAACGCCGTCACTGCCCCCATCCACGTCACCACCCCCTGGACGACGGGCGCCGCCGCGAAAAGGGGATGGGCCCGGGCGATCAGGTAAACCCCAGCCGTGACCATGGTCGCTGCATGGATCAGCGCGGAGACCGGCGTGGGGCCAGCCATCGCATCAGGCAGCCAGACGTAGAGCGGGATCTGGGCGCTTTTGCCGGTCACCCCCACAAACAGAAGCAGGGCGATGAGCGGGATCATCCCCTTCTCCACCGCCCCGTGTTCCACCGCCTCAAAAATCGGCCCATAGCGGAACGTGCCGAAGGTCCAGAAGAGCAACAACAGGCCCAGGGTGAAGCCGAAATCCCCAATGCGGTTCACAATGAAGGCTTTGCGGCCTGCCCAGGCGTTATAGGGGACCTCGAACCAGAATCCGATCAGGAGATAGGAGCAGAGCCCCACCAGTTCCCAGCCCACAAAAAGAACGAGGAAGCTATCAGCCAGGACCAGGAGGAGCATGGAGGCCAGGAACAAGTTCAGGAACATGAAGAAGCGACGGATATAGGGATCGCCCGCCATGTAGCCGATGGAGTAAACGTGAATCAGCGTCCCCACCAGGGTGACGATCAGCGCCATGGCCGTGGAGAGGGGATCGATCCGCAATCCCACCTCCGCCGTCAGTGGGGGAACGATCGCCCAGTGGTATAGGCGGACTTCCACCAGCCGGGCCTCCGGCGGGTAGGCCAGCAGGGCCGCAAAGATCAGAACCGACATCCCGAAGGACGCGGCCGCGGCCATCGAGGACACCACCCCCACCGTCCGCTCCCGGGTCTGGCCGGTGGAAACCAGGTTGATCAGAAACCCAAGCAGTGGGAAAGCGATGATCAGCCAGGACCACTCGAACAGCGTTTCCATTCCGGGCTCCTCGCAACGGGTTCAACCTCAGAAGGGTCGAACAGGGCACCTCCGGCATCCTGCTTAAACCCACCGGGAAATATCCTCCGGGCTTAGGTCGTTTCAGCCTCGCAAGCTGCTCAGCTCATCCACGTTCGTGGTCTTCTTGGTGCGGAAGATGGTGACCATCAGGGCGAGGCCCACCGCCACTTCAGCAGCGGCCACAGTTAATACAAAGAAGACGACCAGCTGCCCTTCCAGGAGGCCACGGTAGCGGGAAGCAGCCACAAAGGCCAGGCCCGCCGCGTTCAACATCAACTCCACGCACATAAAAACGATCAAGGCATTCCGGCGAGTTAGAAAACCAACGGCACCGATCCCGAAGAGGATGGCGCTAAGGGCCAAATAATGGGTCAGTGGGACCATCATTTCCCCTCCGATCGGGAATCCCGGGCCAGCACCACTACGCCTACCATGGCGATGAGCAGGAGAATCGACGTGATTTCGAAAGGAAGTCCATAGGTCGTTAGCAGCCGCTCTCCAATGGTCGCGGGATCCCCCAGGGGGAAGGGAAGGTTCCCGGCGGGCGTCCGGCTGGCCGACGTCCGCAGAAAAGCGAACAGCGCTCCTCCGACCAGCGCGGCTCCCAGACCCCCCGCCAGCGGGGCCTGCCAGCGGAGGCCGGTCGCCCCCTCCACCCGCTCCGCTCCCAGCATCATGATCACGAACAGAAACAACACCATCACGGCCCCGGCATAAACGGCGATCTGAACCATCGCCACAAAGGGGGCGCCCAACAGAAGATAGAAAACCGCCACCACGGTCAGGTTCAGCACCAGGAACAGGGCACTGTGCACCGCATTCCGGGTGATCACCATCGCCAGGGCCGTGGCGATGGCGATCCCGGCCAGCAGATAAAATACGACCAGCTCGCCCAAGAGAACCTCCGATCTGAAGTTTGCAGGCAGCTTCGGACCCTAAACCGGCTCATTCACCAGCCCCTCCTCCCAGATGGAGCGCGTGCGCAAGGCCGGATCCGTGGTCCGCTGGGGGGTGCCCGGCACGCCCGGCGGGGGCGGCACCAGCAGCTGTGCCTTGGTAACAATAAAGGACTCCCGCGTATAGCCTGCCGGCGGGATCTTATCGGTCAGGACGATCGCATTGGTCGGACAGGCATCCTCACAGTAGCCGCAGAAGATGCAACGCAACAGGTTGATCTCATAGACCTTCGCGTACCGCTCACCTGGGGAGTAACGCTCCTCATCCGTGTTCTCCCCCGCCTCCACGTAAATGGCGTCCGCCGGGCAGGCGGCGGCACACAGAGCGCACCCGATGCAGCGTTCCAGCCCATTGCTGTAGCGACGCAGCTCGTGCACCCCCTTAAAGCGCACCCGCAGGGGCCGCTTCACTTCCGGGTAGGGATACGTCACCGGGCCTCGCCAGTTGGTCCGGATGAACTCCTGAAGGGTCGTCCATAATCCTCGGACCAATTCCATGACCATCGGATCACCTCGCTTGCGGAGCGGGAAGTTTTCGGAAAAAGATCTGCACTGTTCAAACTCCTGCCCGGCCGGTGGAATCGGCGCTCTCCGCGGACCGATTGGCATCCCCCGCGGTGAGTAAGCAGCGGGGGCCTGGTCTCAGGCCGTTAAGGCCATCACCACCGCGGTCCCCATCACATTCGCCAGAGAGAGCGGCAACAGCACCTTCCATCCCAGGGCCATCAGCTGATCATACCGGATCCGGGGGAGCGTGGCCCGGATCCAGATCATCAAAAAGATAAGAAGGGCAACCTTCAGGGTGAAGTAAACCACCCCTAGAGCGGGATACTGGTCCACCAAGGGGCCCAGGTATCCGCCCAGAAAGAAGGTGGTCATCAGGGCGCTGAAGCCGATCATTTTCACGTATTCGGCCATGAAAAAGAGGGCGAACTTCATGCTGCTATATTCTGTCAAATACCCGGCTGTCAGCTCCTGTTCCGCTTCCACCAGATCAAAAGGCGCCCGTTTGATCTCAGCCAGCCCGGTGATGAAGAAGATGATCGCCGCCAACGGCTGGAGGAAGAGCAACCACCCATTGCGCTGTGCTTCCACGATCCCGCTCACCTGGAGGGTTCCCGTGGTCAGCACCACGCTCACGATCGCCAGCCCCATCGCCAGCTCGTAGCTGATCATCTGGGCCGAGGCCCGGATGCCTCCCAGCAGCGCGTATTTGTTGTTCGACGCCCATCCGGCCAGGGTGATCCCATACACGCTGATCGAGGTGATGGCTACAATATAGAGAACCCCCACGTTAACATCCGTCAACTGGAGATGGGTCCGATACCCGAACAGGGTCAGCTCCGGGCCGAAGGGGATCACGGCAAAGATCAGAATCGCCGGAATCAAGGTGATCAGCGGCGCCAGCACGAAGAGGACACGATCAGCGTATGCGGGGATGAAGTCCTCTTTGAAGAACAGCTTCACCGCATCGGCCAGCGGCTGGAGCAATCCGTAAGGGCCCGCCCGGTTCGGCCCGATGCGGGCCTGGAAATCAGCCAACAGCTTGCGCTCCGCCAAGGTGAGATAGGCGAAGCCGGTCAGCAACAGCAGAACCAGGATCGCGCTCTTAATGATCGCCTCAACGAGGAAGGGCACCATCCCCGACCTCCACCCGGAATTCAACCGGAAGGGCCTGCACGGCGCCGGCGCGGGGGGCTAGGCTTGCCGGAAGCAGGATGACCTGGGGCGGAACCGCCGGGTCCACCTCCACCGGCAGACGGAGCATCTGGCGGTTCGCCTGGATCATGACCATCCGGCCCGCCTCCAGCTGCAACCGCCGGGCGGTCTCCGGATGCATGCGCGCCATCCACGGAACCACCCAGCTCCGCAAATCGGGCGTGCGGGCGATGAGCGTCCCCGCGTGATAGAGCCGACGGGTCGGAACCGCCAGCACCACTTCTTCCGAGGGGACCTCCAGGACTTTCCAGAACAGCGGCCATCGGGCCCCAGGGTCCTCCGCTTCCGACGCCCAGACACGGCCCAGCCCAGCCGTGTTCGGCCGAGCTGTTCCACCGAAGTAGAGATCCCGCGCGGTGCCTACCGGCGGCCACTGCGGCCGGGTCCAGGCCAGCGCCCCATAATCCATCCCGGCATAGCGCGGGATCGTCCGCGCGATCTCGTCCATGACCGCTTCGGGGGAGAGATACAGCCATCGCTGACCCAGGCGGAGGGCTAGGGCGACGAAGATCTCCCAGTCCCCTCGGGCCTCGCCAACAGCCGGGATCGCCTTATAGAACCGCTGCACCCGACGGTCCCCACTGGTGAATGTGCCATCCCGCTCCGCCCATGACTGGGCCGGCAACACCACGTCGGCCATCCGGGCGGTTTCCGTGAGGAAGAGATCCTGGACCACCAGGAAACCCGCCCGCGGCATCGCCCGTCCATCCCCCGCCGGATCCGCCCCGACCACGTAAAGGACCGGGACCTCCTCCGGGAGGGGGCGGACGCCGATGAAATCGAGGGCTCCTTGGGTGTTGGCGTGGGGCCAGAGGGGAAGCAAGCCGTTGTTCGGACGGCCCACATGGCCGGTGAGGGCGAGCACGTTCGCTGCCATTCCAACAAACGCCTCGCCATCCATCACTCCTTCCCGGCCGAATATGAAGACCACCTCATGGGCCTCGGCGATCGCCCGGGCGAACGCCTTCAGCGGCTCCACCGGGACCCCCGTCCGATCGCTGATCTCGTCCAACGGGTAATCCGCTACGACCTTCCTCAGGATCTCCAGGCCCTCCAGTCGGGGTAAAGCCTCCGAGGCCACCCAGTTCTCCTCCAGCAACACCCGCAACACCCCGACCAGGACCAGGGCTTCTGTCCCAAAGCGGTATCGGAGGATCGGATTCGCATAGCGTTCGGCCTTCTGGGGCTTGCCTCCTGCCACGATCAGCCGGGCGCCCCGGCGCACGGCCCCCCGGACGCGCAGGAACCAAAGGGGAGCTTCCTCCTCCAGATCGCCCGCCATCACCACGATCAGGCTTCCCGGCCCCATCCGTCCGAAATCCGTGCCGGTCCCGACCCCGTAACGGGCGACCCACTCCCCTCCAAAGACGGGGGGATCCATCGTCACCCATGGGGATCCCAGAGCTTCTTCGAACAATTTGCGAAACAGATAAAGATCCTCGTTGGGAAGACGATCCCCGATCATGCCGGCGGTCCGAGGCCCGGCCTGCCGCATGGCCTCCGCCACGCGATCCAGCGCTTCCTCCCAGGAAGCCGGGACCAGCTGGCCGTCCCGCCGGATCAGGGGTTGCCGAAGGCGATCTTCCGCCGTGGCGAAGTGATGCACAAAGCGCCCCTTATCGCAGATCCAGATCTCGTTGACCTCCTCATGCTGGCGCGGCATCACCCGAAGGATATCCCATCCACCCTTGCGGGCCGAGGGCCGTATGTCCAAGGTGATGTTGCAGCCCACCGGGCAGTGGGGGCAGATGCTGGGGATCGGCGTCATCTCCCAGGGCCGGGCCCGGAATCGGAAATCCGTGGTGGTCAGGGCACCCACCGGGCATATGTCCGTGGTGTTGCCGGAGAAGTAACTGGCGAAGGGTGGATCGGAGAACGTGATGATCTCCATGCCCCGCCCGCGATCGGAGAACCCCAGCACCGGATCATCGGCGATCTCCTCCTGGAAGCGAATACAGCGGCCGCAGAGAATACACCGCTCCCGATCCAGGATAATGAGATCCCCCAAGGGGACCCGCTTCTCCTGGTGCATCTTATCCCAGTAGTCGAAGCGGGATTCGGCGGGGCCGTAGCGCATCGTGAGATTCTGGAGGGGACATTCCCCGCCCTTGTCGCAAATCGGGCAATCCAGAGGATGGCTGGTCAGCAGGAACTCCAGGATCGCCCGCTGGGCCTCCCGAACCTGGAGGGTGTTCGTTCGCACCACCATGCCTTCGGCGACTCGGGTGGTGCAGGCGGTCTGAAGGCGGGGCATCCAGCGCACCACCGGCCGTCCCTCCTCATCCCGGAGGGGCTGCCGGGTGTTCGGATCCACCTGGATCGTCCCCACCTCCACCAGACACATCCGGCACATCCCGGCCGGCTCCAGCTTGGGATGATAGCAGAACACCGGGATATCGATCCCAGCCTGCTTGGCCGCGTCCACCACCAGCGTGCCGGCCGGCACCTCTATGGAGCGATCATCGATCACCATCCGCACCGTTCCGGCCATCCCTCACTCCTCATCATGAGTTCGGGGCGGGGAGCTGCGATGTCGCCGCGCTCTAACCACTCCCCTCCGCCCCCCCATAGACATCCGGCCTGGAGCAACACACCCACGTCTCCGCCAGGTCGGTATCGAACTATCGGAAGTCCTCCAAGTTCGAGCGCCACCGCCAGCCCTTCCTGACGGGCGATGTCGCTTATCCCGCACTCTGCCCGCTCCGGTGAGCTTGCTCCTCCGGATCCCCTTCGTGAAGGATTCGTTGGATCTCCTCATCGGTTCAATCCCCGCTCCACAAGAAAGGCGCCCGGGGCCTGGCCCCTCCCGCCATCGGCACCCACGGAATCCAGCCGCCACCTTACCCTCGCTGAGGTTGGCCCGGCCCTTCGCGCCTCCGGGCCTCCCGCCGCTCAGGCAGGCATTTCCACAGGCATCTTCGCCGCGCGCTGGAGATAGGCCTCGTATTCCTTCCGGAAATACTTCAGGCTGGAGAGGACCGGGCTGGTAGCGAAGTCCCCCAGGGGGCACAGGGTCTTGCCGGCCATCTGGCGAGCGATGCTCTCCAGCAGCGCGGCGTCCCCCGGCCGCCCGCGCCCGGCGACGATCCGCTCGTAGACCCGCCGCAGCCAGTAGGTCCCCTCCCGGCACGGCGTGCATTTGCCGCAGGATTCATGTTGGAAGAAACGGACCATCTTGTAGGCCGCCCAGACGATGTCCACCGTGTCGTCCAGGACGATAATGGAGGCTGAGCCCAGCATGGAACCGGCGGCCTGGACGGATTCATAATCCAGGGGTGTGTCCAGGGCGGAGGCCGGCAGCATGGGGGCGGAGGCCCCGGCCGGAAGGATGGCTTTCACCATGCGATCCTCCCCCAGGAGGCCTTGCCCATATTCCTCCCCAAAGATCAGGTCCCGGAAGGTGATCTTGCCCAGCTCCGCTTCATAATTGCCCGGCCGGCGCACCCGCCCGCTCAGGCAGAAGATCTTGGGGCCCGGGCTTTTCTCCGTTCCCATCGTTCGATACCAGGCTGCGCCGTGAAGAATAATAGGGGGCACGTTGGCCAGCGTCTCCACGTTGTTGACCACTGTCGGCTGGCCATAGAGGCCATGGGTGGCCGGGAAGGGTGGACGCACCCGGGGATGGCCGATCTTCCCCTCCAGGGACTCCAGGAGGGCGGTCTCTTCCCCGCAGATGTAAGCTCCAGCCCCCAGGTGGACAAACATCTCCACCGAATAGCCCGTGCCCAGGACGTTGCGGCCGATGAAGCCGGCGGCGTAGGCTTCCGCGATGGCCGCTTCCAAGCGTCGGGCCACCGAGCGGTATTCCCCACGGACATAGATGTAAACACGCTCCGCCTGGATGGCATAAGCAGCCAGCAGCGCCCCCTCGATCAGCTGGTGGGGGTTCCCCTCCATAAGCTCGCGATCCTTGAAGGTCCCCGGTTCAGATTCATCGGCGTTGACCACTACATATTTCGGAAACACATCTTTTGGCACGAAGGACCACTTCATCCCAGTGGGGAAGCCCGCCCCTCCTCGCCCCCGTAGGCCCGAGGCCTTCACCTCCTCGATGACCTGCTCCGGGGTCATGGCGGTGAGGGCCTTCCGCCACGCCTCATAGCCGCCGTGGCGGATATAGACCTCCAGACGATGGAGATCGGGGATCTCTCGATGTCGCAACAGGATATAGCGCCCCATCACATCCCATCCCGGGAGAGATCTTCAATCACTCGATCGAAAACCTCAGGGGTCACATGCTCCACAAACTCCAGATCCACTTGCATGGCGGGCGCTCGATGGCACGCTCCGATGCACATCACGGTCTCCAGGGTGAACCGGCCATCCGGCGTGGTCTCGCCCGGGCGTATCCCCAGGCGGCGGATGGCATACGCCACCAGTTCGTCTGCCCCTCGCAGCGCACAGGGGAGATCATCACAGATCTGGATCCGATGGCGGCCGATGGGGCGATCATAGAAAAGGGTGTAGAAGCCCACCACCTCCCGAACTTCCGTGGGACTGACGCCAGTGATCTCCGCCACCTCCCGGATGCCCTCCTCGGTGCAGTAGCCACATTCCTGCTGCACCAGATAGAGCAGGGGGAGGATCGCCGAACGCTTCACCGGATATTTCGCTAAGATCGCCTCGATCTCCTGTGCGTATTTCTCCCGGAGCATCCTCTCCGCCTCGATTCAGGATGGAAAACCCGGCTTCCCGTATGGGAGAGCCCAGCGCCCGCAGAGTTCCTCTCACACCTCGATCTGATAGCGGCAGGCGGCATCTCCCCGGCCACGGCAGGATTCCTCGATCACGTGGACCGCCTCCACCGGCCGCTCCAGCACCCAGGCCGTCAGTGCCTCCAGCACGCCGGCGGGGAGATCACAGCACGGCTCCGCACAGCGGAGATCCACACAGTAAGGACAGGAGGGGTTCTCCCAACCAATCCGATTCCCCTCCCGCCACACGCGGGGCGAGGATCCGGTCTCCGTGCGGACCACCGCAGCCGCCCGCTGCCAGGCGTTGTAAACCCGCTCCCGGGGTGCATGCAGGAACCCAGAGACCATGCGGATCAAGTTCGCCACCCAACCATAGGCCTGAAGATCCCGCTGGAGAACCTCGTGGCCGATCCGGCGCAGCATCCACCCCCCGTCCGGGCCGAACCGCTCCCGGATGGCGTAGCAGAAAGCGGAGATCTCCTGGAACGTGACCCCCAGCTCCGGGCTGAGGGGTGGTAAGGCCTCCTCATAACGCGCCAGCCCGGCCTGCCGCAGTGCATCCCGCCATGCCTCTGGACCGATGATGGATCGGGCCGCGTCCAGGATCTGGCGGGCATAACGATAGGTGAGCTGCCCGCTCATCGCCCTCCCTCCCCCAACGCCTGGGCCAGGAACGACTCCAGCAAGGGCGTCACCACATCTGGGCGCTCCAGGTTGGCTATGTGCCCAGCCTCGGGAATGACCTCCAGGCGCGCCCCGGGGATCGCCCGGGCCATTCGCTCCGCCTCGTGCGGCGGCCGGGAGACGTCATCCGCCCCCACCACCACGAGGGTCGGCGCCCGGATCTCCCCCAGCCGCTCCAGCACCGAGCTCCGGCTGAAGATCCCCCGCCCGACCGCCAAAATCCCCGGCAGGCGTTCGGGCGGGATCGCCGCGAGGGATGCCTTGAACCGGGCGATCAGATCCGGATCCCGCTGCACTGTGACCGGCGAGAAAAAGAACGGCACGAGCGCCTCCAGGATAGGTGGGGGGAGCGCCCCGGCCTGCTCCACGGCGGCCATCATGGCGAAATATCGCTGCTGGGATTCCTCCGGCTCCGCGCCCGCATCGGTGTCCATCAGCACCAAGGCGGCGACGGCCTCGGGGTGGTTTAAGGCAAGGCGCATCCCCCACATCCCACCCACCGAGAGGCCGACCACCGCGAACCGGGAAAGGCCCAGGGCCTGAGCGAAGGCCCACATGTCTTCGGCCAGCTCGTCCACCGAGTAGGGCGAATGCGGTGGAGGGTCTGAACGGCCGTGAGCCCAGATCTCGGGCACAATGCAGCGGTAGGCCCGCGACAGGACCGCCACCTGGGGCTCCCACATCCGGGCATCCCACAAATAGCTGTGCCCAAACAACACCGGGAATCCTCTCCCGTGCTCCTCGTAGAACATCCGGCATCCGCGCAGGGTCACCTCAGGCATATGGGTTCCTCCTTCGGAGAGCTCATCGATCGACCTCCCCCAGCACGATGTCGATGCTGCCAATAATGGCCACGAGATCGGCCACCAGACACCCCTTCGCCATGATCGGGAGGGCTTGGAGGTTCACAAAGGAGGGAGCCCGGAAATGGACCCGACGGGGCCTCGGCGAGCCATCGCTGTTAATGTAAACCCCGAACTCCCCACGGGGGGATTCCACAGCGTGATAGACCTCCCCCGGCGGTGGGCTGAATCCCTCCGTCCAGAACTTGAAATGGTGGATCAGCGCCTCCATGCTCCAAGCCAGCTCTTCCTTCGGCGGGGGCGTCACCTTCCGGTCCGGGGTGATATAAGGGCCCTTCGGAAGGCGTCGCAGGGCCTGGTCGATGATGCGCAGGCTCTGACGCATCTCCTCAAGGCGCACCATGAAGCGGTCGTAGACGTCCCCGTTCTCCCCCAGCGGCACATCGAACTCGAAGTGATCGTATGAGGAATATGGCTGGGCCTTGCGGACGTCGTAGTTCACCCCGGAGCCTCGCAAGGAGGGGCCCGTGACACCCCAGGCGATGGCATCCTCCGGAGAGATCACACCGACCCCTTTCGTCCGCCGGAGCCAGAGGGGGTTCCGCTTCAACAGACGCTCGTATTCGTCGATCCGGGCCGGCATGAGCTTCAGGAAGGCACGCACGGCTTCTTCGAATCCTTCAGGGACGTCTCGCCAAAGCCCTCCGACCCGAAAATAGGAGACCATCATCCGCTGGCCGGAGACCATCTCGAAGATATCCAGGATCATCTCCCGCTCACGGAAGCAGTACAGGAATACGCTCATCGCCGCGATGTCCAACGCGTGGGTCCCCAGCCAGACCAGATGGCTGGCGATGCGCTGCAGCTCCGTGAGGATGACCCGGATGTATTGGGCCCGCAGAGGGACCTCCACCCCCATCAGCTTCTCCACAGCCATCACGTAGGCCAGGTTGTTGGACATCGGGGAGAGGTAATCGATGCGGTCGGTGAGGGGGATGATCTTGGTGTAGGTCTTGGACTCACAGGTCTTCTCAATGCCGGTGTGGAGATAGCCGATGTCCGGGACCACGGAGACGATGGTCTCCCCATCCAGCTCCACCAGCAGGCGCAACACCCCGTGGGTGCTGGGATGCTGGGGCCCAACGTTGAGGAGAAGGGTCTCCCCGCGCAGGGCGCGCTCGGAGACCAGATGCTTCAGCTGCTCCAGGGTGAACTCCTGAACCTCGCCTTCCCGGATGGCCATGGCCGGCCCTCTCATTCCCGCACATAGGGTTTGCGAGCGTCGATCTCCCGCCAGTTGAAGGAGAACTGAACCGGCTCCACCACCAGCGGATGATCCCGACGCAGGGGATGTCCCTCCCAGTCCTCCGGCAACAGGATGCGGCGCAAGTCAGGATGGCCCTCGAAGCGGATGCCGAAGAGATCGTAGACCTCGCGCTCGTGCCAGTTCGCGGTGGGCCAGATCCCGCTCACCGTAGGCACCACCGGGTCCTCCTCTTCCAGGAAGACCTTCACCCGCAGCCGAAGGTTGTGGGGGAGGGAGTAAAGATGATAGTTCACGGCGAACCGAGGACGCTCCGGCCAGTAATCTACTGCGCACAGGTCGGACAGGAAATTGAAACGACACACCGGATCGTCCCGCAGGAAACGGCAGATCTCCACCAGTGCCTCCCGATGGATCACCAGGGTGGTCTCTCCCCGGAACTCAATGACCTCCTGGACAGCTTCGCCGAACCGCGCACGCGCCCGCTCAATCACCTCCGAGATGGACACCGCCATCCTCCTCTAGACCCAGATTCACTTCGGCATCTGAGGGCCTCTCCGGCACCCGCCCCGCCGACGGGAGCTTCCTTCCCCCTCACCGGGATCGCCCGCCTCGGCGGATCTTTTCGTGAAGGCGCATAATGCCGTCGATCAGTCCTTCCGGGCGCGGGGGACAGCCGGAAACGTAGACGTCCACAGGGATGATCTCATCCACCCCCTGGACGATGGCGTAGTTGTTGAAGATGCCGCCGGTGGCCGCACAGTCCCCCATGGCGATCACCCACTTGGGCTCGGTCATCTGATCGTAGAGCCGCCGGACCACCGGGGCCATCTTCCGGCTCACCCGCCCGGCCACAATCATCAGATCCGCCTGACGGGGAGAGGCCCGCATGATCTCCATCCCAAAACGGGAAAGATCGTAATGGCTGGCCTGGGTGGCCATCATTTCAATGGCACAGCAGGCCAGGCCGAAGAGCAGCGGCCACATCGCCCGGGTGCGCCCCCAGGCGGCCACCCACTCCAGAGCTTCCTCCAGGGTGGTCAGGACCACCCCCATCTCTCCGTCCTTCCGGTCGGGCGACCACGTCCCATCCACCACCGCTCCGCTCACCGCTCCCATTCGAAGGCTCCTTTCCGCCAGGCGTAGACATACCCGATCAGCAGGACCAGAACGAAGAGCCCCATCTCCATCAGGGCCAGGGCCCGCAAGGCCCGCACCTGCAGCGCCCACGGATAAAAAAAGATGATCTCCACATCGAAGAGGATAAAGAGCAAAGCGGTGAGATAAAACTTGACGGGGAAGCGGCGCTGAGCCGGCCCGATGGGGACCATGCCGGACTCGTAGGGGAGATGCTTGCGGCGGCTGGGCCGCTTTGGGGCCAGCAAGGCCGGCGTCAGCATGGCCGCGCCCCCGAGCCCCAGCCCGATCAGGAACAGCATCGCAATGGGCATGTAGTCCAAAAGCGTCCTGGTCCACATCGATGGCCCCCTGACAACTTTTGTTCATTTTACCACAAAGGGCAGGCCGCGTCCACCCTCCGTGCGCCGTGGAACAAAGCGGGGGAAGCGGGAGGCCGGCGGGGGCAACGATCGAGGAGGCGCTTTTCCTACAAGAAGGGCATCATCAGCGCCGCACCGATCAGGGCGAGGGCCCAGAGGAGATCCAGGTTGATCCAAGCCTGGCGGAGGAAGGCCAAGTGGCCGCCTTCATATATGAGCCAGGCGATGAGGCCGGCAGTCAGCACATACCCGAGCGTGTGCGCTCCTACCCCGCCCAGGCCGTTCCGCAATACCAGGATCCCCACGGGATACAGGCCCACACTTCCATGCCCTCCGGAGACGATGCATAACGGGCCCATCAGAAAAGGGGACAGCATCAAACCGGCACCGTGGCCGGAAGCCATCAACGCCGACCAGGCGATCAGGTCCCGGAACCCCACCCGCATGCCCACCCAGCGGGGATGCCAGGCGCGGGCCAGCCGGTAAACGCCGAAGGCCGCCAGGATCGCCGCCGTCATGCCGCGCAGCAGCGGAAGCGGCAGAACGACCTGGAGCACGAGGAGGGGCACCGCGGTCAGCCCAACGGCCAGCAGGTGGCCCAGGGCCATGGATCCCAAAGCCTGCAGAAGGGCCCAGCGTCGCCGCTCCTGCAGGCCCAAGGCCAGGGCGAAAAGCCACCCCATGGCCGGGTTGAGGCCATGGTAGGCCCCCAGCAAGAACATCCCGCCCCACGGGATCCAGTCCGCCATCCCTACGCGTCGCCCCTGCTGCCTCACGGATAGCAGAAGGAGTCCGAGGAAGCGTCTCCGCCCTCCAGCCGGACCTGATGCGGCCGGTCATCCCCGAATTCCACAAAGAACGCAGGATCCACCGTGAGCCCACCGTCGGGACCCGCGTCCAGCTTCGCCAGCCATCCGCGAATGCCATCCGGGTAGAAGATCGGATCCCAGGGGATATACAGGGAGTTCGTCACATAGACCCGACGGCCATCCCGGCTGATCTCCACCATCTGAGGTCCGCCGTTCAACGGTCGCGCGGGATCCCTCGGATGAGGAGTACGACGCACGATCCCCCCGAGACGCACCGCTCCCGTCAGCTGCGGATGGAAAGGATCGGAGACATCGTATTGCCGCAGCTCCCCTGTACCCCAGCATGAGACATAGAGAAAGCGATCATCCAGAGAGAGATTGATGTCGGTCACCAGAGGCGGGACGGCGCGGAAATCCCTCAGGATGGGCGGGAGCTGATCGGGATCCGCCGGCTCCGCCGGGATCTCAATGACCTTGCGGATCGACCAGGCGCCATTCTCGCGATACCACAGCCAAACGGAGGCGGAAAGGTCCTTCAACGAGAGGACCACCCCGGCGAACCCGTAAGTCTTCGTCGGATCGTGGGCCGGCCGGAGCTCCAGGACCATCTGATGCTCCGCCCCCAGATCCAGGCTCTGCACGTGACGCCGCCGCCGCAGGTCCCAAATGTGCAAGCGATGGCCGTAACGCCCGTTGAGAAGGGCCTCCACATCCACCCCTCGCTCCACCATGCGAGGCGTTCCCCACTCGCTGGTGATCATCACGTCATAGCCCAGATGCCACCAGAAATCGTAAGCCAGGAACTGCGGCCCCCGATCGACCTCCCAGCGCCCCAGAACCTCAAACGTGAAATGATCGATTACAAAGATCCCGCCAGGCCCATCTCCCTGCGGGTTCCCCAATGCGCTGATGTAGATCCCGTCGGGCCCGCAATGAACCGTGTGAGGCCGCGCGTAGCCCGTCCGGGCGAAAACCTCCTCCGGTTCGATCACTTTCACCAGGCGAGGGCGACGGGGGTCCGGTTGGGTATCCACGATATAAATCCGGGATGAGCGCAACCCGGGTAGGATCAGGTAACGGCGCTGGATGTGGGGATGGGGCGCATAGGGGCACAGCGCTGAGCTGCATGCGTTCCAGCCGAAATGGTGCAACTCATCTCCGGCATAGGGAAGCTCCAACCTCCCGACCACCTGCCCATAGGTGGAAGAGCGTGGCTCCACATCCACCACGGCCAAGGCATCGGGCCGCCCATCGGGATTCGGGTTCACCGTGGCCACATAGGCCAGGCGCTCCGGGGGCGCCTGCATAGCGAGCCGCGGGGACGGATAGAAGCTGGGATCAGGCCTCCAAAGCATCATCTCTCACCTCCTGAGGGTCCGAAACACACACTGAGCGCTCCGCCTCATAGAAGCAGATGCATTTGCTCCTATCCTCACACACGTAGGTGCGCCGAAAGCGCACCTCGGGGACGAGGGCATAACGTGGGGAATCCGCCCGCTTACGGGCCAGATCATCTTCCATCGCCAGCCCGGGAGGGAAATTCCCTTCCACAATGAAATCCACGGCGGAAGGGCTCCGGGAGATCTCTTCAACCTCTTGACCGAGCCGGCGCACCGGTTTGGCGAGCCGAACCTCCAACCCCACCTCGCGCACCGCCTGCTCGGCGGACCCGCCCCCTGAGGCCTCGACGATTAGCGGGAGAGATCCGCTGCCACCTGAGTTTCCACCAAGCGATCTCCCCGGGACTGCAACGCCCGAGCCACCGCCTTTGCATCGATCGAAGCCATCGGCGTCGCCCCGATCAAAAGCAACATGGTTTCTCCTCCCGAACGCAGAAATCACTTCTCACCTTCCTGCTCGGGAGATGCCCCGAGCAGGATGCGGACCTCCTCCCCCTCCCGCTGCACCTCCAGGACCGTATATCCGTTCCGCCGGGCCCACGCGGTGACCGTGAACTCGTCGGCGTAGCCTTTCACCCAAACCGCCACCACCTCCTCCGGCCCCAGGCCGGCCAGGGCCTGCTGAACCCGCCCGATCGGGGAATCCGTGCACAGCTCGATCCCTGCCCGCAGATCCACGGTCCGCACGATCCGTGCCATGGCTTCCCTCCGGTCTCCCGCAGGGCGGGCCTCCGACCGGAGGCCCGCCCCTGCCTCGCCTTAGCGCTCGATCGGAACGCCGATGGTGTTGCCCCACTCCGACCAGGAACCGTCATAGTTGCGGACATTGGGGTAACCCAGCAGATGGCGCAACACGAACCAGGTCACCGAAGAACGCTCCCCGATGCGGCAATAGGTGATAACCTCCTTGTCCGGGGTGATCCCCGCCTCCTCATAGATTCGACGCAGGGACTCGGCATCCTTGAAGGTGTCATCGTCGTTCAGGGCCTTCGACCATGGGATGTTCACCGCGCCGGGGATATGGCCGCCGCGCTGGGCCGCCTCATTGGGATACTCCGGCGGAGCGGTGATCTCCCCGATGAACTCCGCCGGGGAACGCACATCCACCAGGGCCACCCCGCGCTTGCCCAACACGTTCAGGACGTAGGGCAGATGTGCCCGCAGCCGAGCATCCGGATCCTGAGCCCGATAGGGGGTTGGGGGATACGAAGGGACTTCCTCAGTAAGGGGGCGTTTCTCCTCGATCCACTTCTTGCGGCCGCCGTTCAGCAACCGCACATCCCCATGGCCGTAATACTTGTAGATCCAGAAGGCAAAGGCCGCAAACCAGTTGCGGAAATCCCCGTAAAGCACCACCGTGGTGTCATTGGAAATCCCGGCCCGGCTGTTGAGGGCCTCGAAGGCCTCCTTGCTCAGGATGTCCCGCCGCACCGGATCATTGAGATCCTTGCGCCAGTCGAAGAGCACTGCCCCCGGAATGTGACCCAGATGATAGGCGCTGGCCGGATCATAATCCACCTCCACAATGCGCACCTTCGGATCATGAAGGTGCTGCGCCACCCACTCGGTGTCCACTAAGGCCAACGGATCCGCATACGTCGCCATGACAACCTCCTCCGTCCGATTTTTGGGAAAAGGGATTCCCACACCACCATGGCTCATCCATACCGATAGATCCCCATCCCCCCGAATGGGATGATGAGGCCGTGGGAATATTTGATGAGAACTGCCCCTTCCGTCCGGCGAAAGGAATGGCCCGGCTGGATATCCTGCCGATCCGAGCAAGGATTAGGAAGGGGAGAAAGCGGAGGCAGAAGGGGGTCGATTCCACTCAGCGGGGCGCGCGTCCTAAGCGGGCGGCCACCTTCTGCCCCCGCTCAGGACAGATACAGGTATTCATCGAGGAGATGAAGTCCACCCGCTGCGCGATCCGCAACCGCGGAGCGCCCCTCGCGCGAGCCGGTGGGGTAGAGTGCATCCCTATCATCGCCTTCGGTCGCCCCCGAAGTTTGGGGCTATATATAGCACGCGCCTGATTTTTTGTCAAGGGGTCCCGAAAAGCCTCGGCGGGGGAGGTAAAGAGGGGCGAGGCCTTCCCGCCTCCTTGGCCGGGAGCCCAACGAACAGATGCTCTGGGCCCTGGGAATAGGGAGCGTGGTCAGCGTTCTCCTGGAAACAAGCCGGCCGGGCGCTCGCCGGTTTCCCGGATCGCGATTGTCCCGCCATCGGATTCCTGATAAGATACCCTAGGAGTTCCATCCGGATCAAGGGATCTCAGCCTGGAGGATCCGCCCAATGAAGGTGGTGCTGTTGCGGGATGTCCCGAACCTCGGGCGGGCCGGCGAGGTGAAAGAGGTCGCCGACGGCTACGCGCGCAATTTCCTGATCCCCAAAGGCCTGGCCACGCCAGCTACCGAAGGTCTCATCCGCCACGCGGTGGAAACCCGCCAGGCTGCCGAGCAACGCCGGATCCGTCAGCTGAGCACGGCTCAGGAAAAGGCCGCTCGGCTCCAGGGAGCTGTAGTGACCATCCGGGCTCGGGCCGGGCAGGGCGATCGACTCTACGGCGCGATCACGAGCCAGCAGATCGCCGAGGCCATCGCTCAACAGCTCGGGGTGGAGGTGGATCGACGGCGGATCGAGATGGAGGCCCCTATCCGCACTCTGGGCACTCACCCGGTGAAGGTGCGGTTGGGACCGGAGATCTCCGCCCAGGTCCAGGTGGTGGTGGAACGGGAGGCGTAAGCGTGGGGATCGGGGAGCAGTTGCGGGCAGCCCGGGAAGCCCGGGGGATCTCCCTGGAGGAAGCGGCGGCAGGAACCCGGATCAAACGCCTCTATTTGGAGGCGCTGGAGAACGAGGCCTTCTCGCTTCTCCCCAGCTCCGCCCATGTGCGCGGATTCCTGCGCCGCTACGCCCGATGGCTGGGGCTGGATGAGGCCGTGCTCCTGGCCGAATGGGATGGGATGCCGGCGGCCATCCCCCCGACCCAACCTTCCCGCATGCCCTCCATGTTCGAACTCACCCGCATCCCAGCCCGCCCTGCTCTTCCATGGCGACCCCTCGTCATGATCGGCCTGGCGATCCTGTTGCTGGCCGGCGTCTTCGGGCTGGCCCGTGGGCCATGGCGGGTTCGATCGCTGGGGCTTCCTCCAGCGCCCACCGTGCCCGGAGCGGCATCCCTTCCGCCCACTACGTCTACCCCCGTATCCGCAGCCCCCGCGCCAGCGCTCCGCCTCGAAGTGGAGGCCAGCGAGCACGTGTGGATACGGATCCGGGCCGATGATCAGGTGGTCTATCAAGGCTTGCTGCGACCGGGGGAAACCCGAACCTGGGAGGCCCGCTCATCTCTGCAACTGGAAACCGGGAACGCTGCCGCCCTCCAGGTGCGCATCAATGGGCGCCCGGAGAGCCCCCTGGGCGGACGGGGGGAGATCGTGCGCCGAACATGGTCCAGGTGATGAATCATGCGGGAGAGGACCATCGGATGAAGATCTCTCAGGGAGGGAGCTATCCTGGGCTGCTGAGGCCCGAGGAGGGGAACTGATGAAAGGCTGGTGGTCAAAACTGGGCACCGTGGAATACGCGGCCGCGTGGGCGCTGCAGCGAGCGCTGGCGGATGCGCGCGCGGCTCGGCAGATCCCGGACACGCTGCTCCTGCTGGAGCATCCCCACGTGTTCACCCTGGGGCGTTCGGCCCGCCCGGAGCATATCCTGTGGGATGAGGGGGAACGCGCCCGTCGGGGGGTCGCCGTGGTGGTCACCGATCGCGGCGGCGACGTGACGTATCACGGCCCGGGCCAGGTCGTCGGCTACTTTATCCTGGATCTCCCCGCGCTGGGTCTGGACAAAGGGGCTTTCGTTCGCCGGATCGAGCAAATGCTGGTGGAGACCCTGGCTCGCTTCGGCATCGCTGCAGGGACAATCCCCGGAGCCCCCGGGGTGTGGGTGCAACCGGATGCCCTGAGCCGCTGCGCCTGGTGCCCGCCTCATCTGCGGCAGGCCCCCGCGAAGATCGCGGCGATCGGCGCGCGCGTCGATGCACGGGGGATCACAACGCATGGCTTCGCCCTCAACGTGTGTCCGGATCTTACCTACTTCACCGGCATTGTCCCTTGCGGCATCGCGGATAAGGGCGTGGTCTCGATGGCGATGTTCTGGGGGGAACCCAGGGATGAGGCCGAGCGGGCCCGGCAATTGGCCGCGGTCCAGGAAGCCCTCGCCCGTTCCTTCGCGGAGGTGTTCGGACTGGAGGTGGAGCCCGTGGACCCCGCTCGCCTCTGGGGGCTGATGGAAGTTCAGGAGCTGCGCCGTTGATTCGAGCTGAGGGGCTCTCTAAGTCTTGCGGGAATGGAAATGCGCGAAGAGGAACCGCTGGATGCATATTCCCAGACTGTGATCCGCGTTGTGGAAGAGGTCGGCCCGGCGGTGGTCAGCATCCGGTCGGCCGGTGCCCCTCGAAGGCACCGGGCGATCGAGCCGATGGGCTCCGGTTTCTTCATCACCCCGGATGGCTATCTCCTGACCAACAGCCATGTGATCCGCCACATCCGGGATCCCGAGGTGACGTTGATCGATGGCCGCACCTTTCCCGCCCGCCTCATCGGCGAGGATCCTTACACCGATCTGGCCGTCCTGCGGGTGGAGCGTGGGGGAACCTTCCCGGCCGCGCGGCTGGGCGACTCCTCCCGTCTGCGCCTGGGACAGCTGGTCGTGGCCATTGGCAATCCCCTGGGCTTCCACTTTACCGTGTCGGCCGGGATCATCAGCGGCCTGGGGCGAGCGCTCCAGGGCCCGGGGGGGCAGGTGATCGAGGATATCATCCAGACTGACGCCGCCCTCAACCCGGGGAACTCCGGAGGCCCTCTGGTCGATAGCCGGGGCGAGGTGATCGGCGTGTGCGTGGCCACGATCCTGGGAGCGGAAAACATCGCCTTCGCCATCCCCAGCGATACAGCGGAATGGGTCGCAGCGTTGCTGATCAAAGAAGGACGCATCCGCCGGGCTTATCTGGGGATTGTGGTCCAGATCCGCCCCATCGCATGGCCGGCTTCCGCCACCGGGCTGGAGATCCTGGAGGTGGATCCCCGGGGGCCAGCGGCTCAGGCGGGACTTCAAGAAGGAGATGTCCTGATCCGGATTGGGGAGCAACCCGTGAAGAGCCTGGGGGAGCTGCACCGATTCCTGGCCCACTGGCCTCCAGGACGTCCCGTAGAGCTCCAGGTGATGCGACAGAATCAGCTCCGGACGTTCACGGTGATCCCGCGGGAGGCGCCAGGATCCCGACGATGAGGAGTTGCGAACGGGGCGTCCCCGAAGTGGCTTCCTACCCCTACATCTGAGGAAAGGCAATGGATTACACGCCGGAGGAGATGATGATCATCGCCGCCGCCCGGATGCTTCGGGACGGCGAGGTCGTGTTCGTGGGGATCGGATGGCCGAACCTGGCCTGCAATCTGGCCCGCCGCCTCCACGCCCCGAACCTCGTTCTGATCTACGAGGCCGGCGTCATCGGCGCCCGTCCCCGCCGCCTCCCCCTCTCGATCGGCGATCCCGCGCTGGTAAGCGGGGCACTGGCTGTCCTCCCGATGTTCGATCTGTTCGCCTTCTATCTACAACGAGGACGGATCGACGTGGGCTTCCTGAGCGGGGCCCAGGTGGATCGCTTCGGGAACCTGAACGCCACGGTGATCGGAGCGTATCACCGGCCCCAGGTCCGGCTGCCCGGATCGGGGGGTGCGGCAGAGATCGCCGCGTGGGCGGGCCGTTTCTATGTGATCACCCCTCATGAGCGGCGTCGCTTCCCCGAACATTGCGATTTCCGCACCGCGCCCGGTTTCCTGGAAGGATGGGGAAGCCGACAGCGGGCCGGGCTCTCCGGGGGTGGGCCAGCCGCCGTCATCACGGATCTGGGCATCCTCACCCCGGATGCCTCCGGGGAACTGGTGCTGACCGCGATCCACCCGGGAATCCTCGTGGAAACAGTGCAAGAGCAAACGGGATGGCCTCTCCGAATCGCCCCGGATCTGACGGTCACGCCGCCCCCCGCCCCGGAGGAGCTGGCCGCATTGCGTGCGCTACGGGCCCAGTCCCGAAAGGGGGACGGATGAACCTGCCGGCGCCCTATCGCTTTCTGGAGCTCGCGGGCCCTCATCGAGCCATCGGGGAAGCCATGGGCCATCTCGACCCACCCTTCCGCCGTCCTCCTTGGTGGCCACCGCCCCCAGATCCGGAGCTGGCGGAAGCATGCCGCCGGCTGGTGGCCCGCTGGCACCCTCCCCTGATCGAGGAATATGAAGGCTACGCCGCGGCCCAGAGGCTGGATCCTCGGTTCCTCTGGCAGCAGATCTGCCGGACCTCTATGCGCGCCCGCCTGTTCGCATGTTCCGCTGCGGCATGGTGGAGTCCGGAGGGGGTGTGGGTGGGACGAAACTACGATTTTCAACCCCTTCAACGTCGACGGGATCTGATCGGGTTGCGCCCGGAGGGAGGCATGGCCTCCCTGGGGATGATGGGCAGCGTCCCCGGCGGCCGCTACGATGGGGTCAACGAGGCGGGCCTCTTCGTCTCCCTGCACGCCGTAATGGCCGACGAGCCCCCGCCCCGGCCCGGGATCCCCTTCCACCTGATCCCCCGCATCCTGCTCGAGCGCTGCCGATCCGCTGGAGAGGCGGTGGAGCTGCTGCTGCGGATGCCCCATATGCTTCCCATGAATTTCTTGATCGCCGATCCCCACGAGGGGTTCGCGGTAGAGGTTCATCCGCTCTGCGTGGCCGTGCGCACCCCGGAGAACGGGATCCTCACCGTGACGAACCACTATGACCATCCGGCGCTGCGGGCATATCACGGCTCCCGGGATCTACGATTTTCCCTCCGACGGCAGGAACAACTGATGGAACGGATCACCAGGACGGACGTGCCGCCCCGGGAACGCCTGCGCCAGGCCCTGAGCGATCACCAGGCCCCCGTCTGCGGCCATCGACCCGGGTTCGCCACCCTCTGGTCCATGATCGCCGATCTCCATCAGCGGGCCCTCGAATACGCCTTCGGGCCGCCATGTCAAACCCCATTCCATAGCTTCCCCTGGCCCACTTCCCTTCCAAAAGACCAGGGGGAAGGTCCAGACATCCATTCCCGGCAGACCCCGGACCCGGTGTTCTGCTCCGCGGGATGAGCTTTCCAATTATCCTCTGCCCCCCATCGCTTGCAGGGGCCTCCCCTGTGCTGCACTCCAGCGAGCAACCGCCGGCGTTGTTCTCCCCCAACGCGAAAGGCCCACCGGCCGAGGCCAGCCATCGGCCGAAGGCCTCGAAAGCGGGATCTCCATGATCCTCGGGGGGATGAGAAGACGGCCACCCAGCTCCATGCCCGCACCCGGGGCTGGCCCATCGCCATGGCGCTCCTCGCCCAACCCGACGGGGACCGCCTTCTCTCGGAACGCTGGCCGGAAGCCCAAGACCGGCTGCTCGAGGAGCTGGCCTACTCCTGGCTTCGAGCGCTTCCCGAAACGCTGCGGGTGTTTCTTTTCCGCACCGCCCGGTCGGCACGTTCGAACACACAAACCGGCGTGGGCGGTTCGGGCTGCGGGGATGGCCAGCGAGGGAGGATCAGGCTTCGCGGCCCAGTCGGAGGACGGCCAGGAAGGCCTCTTGGGGGACTTCCACGCGGCCGATCATCTTAAGGCGCTTTTTGCCTTCTTTTTGCTTTTCCAACAGCTTCCGCTTGCGGGTGACATCCCCGCCGTAGCACTTGGCCAGCACATCCTTGCGCAGGGCCTTGATCGTCGCCCGGGCGATGACACGGCCGCCCACCGCGGCCTGGATCGCCACATCGAACAGCTGTCGCGGGATCACCTCCCGCAGCTTCTCCACCAGGGCATGCCCTTTGGAGTAGGCTTGCTCCCGATGTACGATCAGCGCCAAGGCGTCCACCGGCTGGCCGTGGACTAGGATGTCCAACTTCACCAGATCCCCTGCCCGATACCCAATGAACGCGTAATCCATCGATGCATATCCCCGGGTGCGGCTTTTCAGCTGATCGTAGAAATCCACGATCAACTCAGCCAGGGGCACCTCCGCCTCGATCATCACCCGCCGCGGGTCCAGGTAGGTCATGTTCTGGTAAACTCCTCGCCGCGAGGTGATGAGATCCATCACCGGTCCGATGAACTCCGCCGGGGTGATGATAGTCACCTTCATCCAAGGCTCCCGGATCTCCTCCACCATCGATGGGTCGGGGAGATCCGAGGGACGGGTGATGGTCTTCACCTGTCCGTTCCGCAACACCACCTCATACTCCACGCTGGGCGCCGTGGCCACGATGTCCAACCCGTATTCCCGCTCCAGCCGCTCCTGCACGATCTCCATGTGGAACATCCCCAGGAAGCCACAGCGAAAGCCAAAGCCCAAGGCCTGCGAAGTCTCCGGCTGGAAGACTAGGGCGGCGTCGTTGAGCTGCAACTTCTCCAACGCCTCCCGCAACACCTCGTAATCCTCGCCCTCCGCCGGGTAGAAGCTGGCGAACACCATGGGCTTGGGCGGGCGGAATCCCGGCAGGGGCTCCGGGGCCGGGCGGTCCGCGATCGTCAAGGTGTCCCCCACCCGGCATTCCCGCACCGATTTGAGACCGGTAGCCACATAGCCTACCTCCCCCGCCTCCAGCCGGCCCGTGGGGGTGAAGTCCGGCGTGAAGACCCCGATCTCCACCGGATCGCTGGTCACCCCGGTGGACATCACCATGATCTTCCGCCCCATGACGAGGGTTCCGTTGACCACACGCACGTAGGCGATAACGCCCTTATAGGGATCGTAGTGGCTGTCGAAGATCAGGGCCTGAAGGGGGGCCTCCGGATCGCCGCGGGGCGGCGGGATGCGCTGCACCACCGCCTCCAGGACCTCCTCCACTCCGATCCCCAACTTGGCAGAGATGCGGAGGATCTCGGACTCGGGGACGCCGATGAGCTCGGCGATCTCACGGGCCACCTCGTCGGGCCGTGCCGCCGGCAGATCGATCTTGTTGACCACCGGGATGATCACCAGGTCATGCTCCAGGGCCAGATACAGGTTGGCCAGGGTCTGGGCCTCGATCCCCTGGGTCGCGTCGACCAGCAAAACGGCCCCCTCGCAGGCGGCCATCGCCCGGCCCACCTCGTAGGAGAAATCCACGTGGCCCGGCGTGTCGATCAGGTTCAGCACATAGGTCCGGCCATCCCGCGCCGTATACTGCATCCGGACGGCCGAGGCCTTGATGGTGACCCCTCGCTCCCGCTCCAGGTCCATGGAGTCCAGCACCAACTCCACCCCGTTTCGCGGCTGGATGGTGCCGGTGCGCTCCAGGAGCCGGTCGGCCAGAGTGGTCTTGCCATGGTCCACATGGGCGATGATGCAGAAGTTGCGGATGTGCTCTCGCCCCATTCTCTCCCCCCGCGACCTCGGGAGAATCCGCCCGGATCCCTATCGATGGGCATCATACCCGGGTTGGGAAAAGGGTGTCAAACGGGCTTCCCACGCCCATGGGAAATCGGCCTCCTGAGACCCTTCGCGCCGGGCGTCGGCCGGCCATCGGCCGAAGGTCTATCCGGGTCGAATCCCCTCGACGCCATGCATTCCCCATGCGACCCAGTCTCAGGGTAGGATAAAGAAGCCGCGCTGCTGGCATCCGGGGAGAACTCAGCCCTCCCGTCGCATGCCCAAGGTCCGGTCGGACATCTCTCCGAGGAGGCTTGCCATGCGCCGACGCCTGCTGCTTGGGATCATCCTGGGATTGGGAATTGGGCTCCTGCTCCTTCTCGCAGGAGGCGCCTTCGCTTTCTACCGGACTTCCCGTCAGCCGTTCCCCCAGATCCACGGAACCCTCCGCCTCCGCGGCCTCCAGGCCCCGGTCACAGTGATCCGGGATCGCTGGGGTGTGCCCCACATTTACGCCTCGAATCTTCACGACCTCTTCATGGCCCAGGGCTTCGTTCACGCTCAGGATCGCTTCTGGCAGATGGAGTTCTGGCGTCACATCGGGACCGGTCGCCTCTCCGAAATGCTGGGGAAGACGACGATGAACCAGGATCGCTTCATCCGCACCCTGGGGTGGCATCGGGCCGCGCGGCAGGATCTGGAAGCCTTGGGGCCTGAGGAGCGGGCGATCCTGGAAGCCTACGCGGCCGGGGTGAATGCGTACCTGGAACAGCAGCGCGATCGCCTGCCTTTAGAGTTCACCCTCTTCCGCCTCTTCGGACGACGATGGGAAATCGAGCCATGGCAGCCGCTCCACACCGTCGCCTGGGCCAAAGTCATGGCTTGGGATCTGGGCGGGAATTGGGATGACGAGCTCCTCAACGCGCGGATCGTCCAAAAGATCGGCCCGGAGCGCCTGTCGGAGATCGTCCTGCCTTATCCCACCGACCGGCCGATCATCGTGCCGGCTGCGGTCGTCGAAACCCCGATCCCCGAGGAAACGGCCCGCGCCTGGCTGGACCTCGGGCACGAGCTGCGACGGATCACCCTGGGCGACGCCCCGGACCTGGGATCCAACAACTGGGTGGTGGCAGGATCCCGCACGACCACCGGGAGGCCGATCTTGGCCAACGATCCGCACCTGAGCATCCAGATGCCCAGCATCTGGTATGAAGTGGCCCTGCACTGCGAGCCCGTCACCCCCGAATGCCCCCTCCAGGTCGCCGGCGCCTCGTTCCCCGGCGTCCCGGGCGTCGTGATCGGCCACAACGACCGCATCGCCTGGGGCGTGACCAACCTGGGGCCCGACGTGCAGGACCTCTACATGGAGCGGGTCAACCCGCAAAACCCGCTGGAGGTGGAATTCCAAGGGAAGTGGGAGCCCGTGCGGGTGATCACCGAGGAGATCCGCATCGCCGGCCAGGCCGAGCCTCTCCTCCTCCCGGTGCGGATCACCCGACACGGCCCGGTGATCAACGATGTGGTGGAAGCCCTCACCCGCACCCAGACCCTCTATGCCTTCCGGTGGACCGCCCTGGAGCCCTCGCGGATCGTGCGGGCGCTCCTGCGGGTGAACCGCGCGCGGAACTGGGAGGAGTTCCATGAAGCCCTGGCGGATTGGGATGTGCCCGGCCAGAACTTCGTCTATGCAGATGTGGACGGCCACATTGGCTATCAAGCCACCGGCCGTGTCCCCATCCGGGCGAAGGGGAACGGCCTGCTCCCCGTCCCGGGTTGGAGCGGAGAGTATGAGTGGGTGGGATATGTTCCGTATGAGGAAATGCCCCGACGGCTGGATCCGCCGGAGGGATTTATCGTCACCGCGAACAACGCCGTGGTGGATCCTTCCTATCCCCACTTCCTGGCCGCCGTCTGGGATTACGGCGACCGGGCGCAGCGGATCGTGGACCTCCTCCGCATGAAGGACCGCCTCTCCATCGATGACATGGCCGTGATTCAGAACGATACCTTCTCGCTGGCGGCACGGGACATCGTGTCGTATGTCCTCCCCATCTCCTTTACGGATCCCCTGGCCCGCCAGGCTCAGGAGATCCTGCGGGCCTGGGATTTCCGGGCCACGCCGGATCAGGCCGGGCCCACCATCTTCGAGAGCTTCCTGAAACATCTGCTCCACGAGGCTTGGGTCGATGAGCTGGGTGAGGAGATCGTCCAGGATCTGCTCACCGGCGGTAGCCACAACCGCTACTGGGCCCGCTGGGCTCTGGCCCAGCCGGAGCTTTCCTGGTGGGATGACCTGCGCACGCCCCAGCGGGAGACCCGGGATGATATCGTGCGGCGGGCCTTTGAACAGGCAGTGGCCGAGCTACGCGCGCGCCTGGGCCCCGATCCCCGCGCGTGGACTTGGGGGAAGGTCCATACGGCCACCTTTACCCATGGCACCCTGGGGCAGTCCGGGATCCGACCGATCGAGGCGATCTTCAACCGCGGGCCCTATCCGGCTCCGGGAACCAGCGCGGCCGTGAACAACATTGGGTTCAACATCCAGAAAGGGTTCGCGGTCCGCAGCCTGCCTTCCCTTCGCTTCATCGCTTCCACCGCCCGCTGGTCTGATAGCCGCTTCATCCACACGACCGGCCAGTCCGGGCTCCCCTATCACCCGCATTACGATGATATGATCCCGATGTGGTTACGCGGGGAATATCATCCTATGCTCTGGTCTCGGGAGGAAGTGGAACAGAACGCGGAGGGGATCCTGAGGCTCCAGCCGTAGAACATGGCTTGCATTCGGGATCGCGGTGAAAGCCCCTTCCATCATCCCATAGGGAAAACCGCAGGAGGAGGTTCGCGAATGCGCGTGCTGATCTTAGGAGGGACCGGGTTTCTGGGCCGGGCGTTAGCAGGACGTCTCCAGGAAGCCGGCTATGAGGTGATCGTCCTCTCCCGGCGACCGGAGCTGGCCCGGCTTCCACCCAGCGTGCAGGCGACACGCTGGGATGGACGCACCCCGACCGGATGGGCGCACCTGGTGGACGGCGCCTTCGCTCTGATCAACCTAGCCGGTGAGAGCATCGGACAGCGATGGACAGCAGCCATCAAACAGCGCATTCGAGAAAGCCGGCTGAACGCCGGCCGCGCCGTGGTGGAGGCGATCGCCGCCGCCCGCACGAAACCCCAGGTCCTGCTGCAGGCTTCGGCGGTCGGATATTACGGCCCCCGAGGCGACGAGCGGCTGACCGAGGAGGATCCGCCCGGAAACGATTTCCTGGCCCGACTGGCCGTGGATTGGGAAGCCAGCACCCAGCCTGTGGAAGCGATGGGGGTCCGCCGGGTGATCCTGCGCACCGGCCTGGTTCTGGAACGGGACGGCGGCGCCCTGGCCCGGTTGTTGCCTCCGTTCCGTCTGTTCGTGGGTGGTCCGCTGGGAAACGGGCGCCAGGGCTGGTCGTGGATCCACCGGGCGGACTGGGTGGAGGCCGTGAAGTTCCTGATGGAGCGTCCGGATGCCCACGGGCCTTATAACCTGACCGCCCCTCAGCCGGTCAGCAACGCCGAGTTCTCCCGCATCCTGGGCCGGGTTCTCGGGCGGCCGGCATGGCTTCCAGTGCCGGCGCTCGCCCTCCGGCTCGTCTTCGGCGAGGGAGCGGACTTCCTGCTCACCGGGCAGTTCGTGCTGCCCCGGCGGCTGCTGGAAGCGGGCTTCCCGTTCCGCTACCCGGATCTCGAATCGGCGCTGCGGGCCATCCTCGGCTGAGATGCCGGGGAAGGGGGATGAGTGGGCACGCCCACCCGCTAGGCAGCGGCGCGGAGAGGGAAAGATGTCCTGCCGTTCTCTACCGATCCTCTCCGATAATCGGGCAGCGGTTCGGTTAAAATGAAATCGGTGCCGATGGAAAGGTTGCGGAGAAGAGGACCGCCATGCTCAAGCCGGGGACCATGCTCCACGGCCGCTATAAGATCCTGCGTCCCATCGGACGGGGAGGGATGGGCGCCGTCTATGAAGCGGAGGATACCCTGCTGGAAGGCCGTCGCTGCGCCATCAAGGAGATCCTCTTCAGCTTCGAGGCCGACCCCGCTTATCGGGAACAGGCCCGCATGCAGTTCTACCGCGAGGCGAGCGTCCTGGCCCGACTGGATCACCCGAATCTCCCCAAGGTGTCCGACTATTTCTCGGAGGGCGATCGCGATTACCTGGTGATGGATTTCGTCCCCGGCCGCGATCTGCGGGAGATTGTTGAGGAGGCAAAGGAGAGCGGGCGGTTCCTCGACGAGCGGACGGTGTTGAACTGGACGGAACAGCTTTGCGATGCGCTGGACTATCTGCATCGTCAGGAGCCGCCCATCGTGCACCGCGACATCAAGCCTTCCAACATTAAGCTGACACCGGATGGCCGCATCAAGCTGGTGGACTTCGGGCTGGTGAAGCTCCTGGCGCCGGATGAGGAGCGGACGATTACGATCCTGCAGGGGCGAGGCACAGCTGCGTATACGCCGTTGGAGCAGTATGGCGGCGATGTGGGCCATACCGATGTCCGCTCCGATATCTACGCCCTGGGGGCGACCCTTTACCACTTGCTGACCAACATCCCCCCTCCGGATGCCCGACAGCGCTTTCTGAAGCCCGACTCCCTCATCCCACCTCGGGCGATCAACCCGCGGATCTCCCCTCGGGTGGAGCGAGCCATCCTAAACGCGATGGCGATGCACCCGGATGACCGCCCGCCCAGCGTGGCCGCCTTCCGGGCTGAGCTGCTGGGAATCAGCCCCACCAGCCGGTCGACCGAAGTCTGGGCGCCGCCGGAGAGCGCGGGGGAGATCCTCTGGCGCCGGCATCGGTCCCTGGCCCTCGCCGCCCTGGGCGCCTTTCTGATCGCCCTGATCGCCACGCTGCTGAACGGTTAAGGACCAGACCGGACAACCACACGCATCAGGCCCGGACGAGGGGATCGGTTGTTCGCCGGGATCTCAGGAACGCCCCTCGGCGACCAGGGAGCGGACGGCGGCCGCATCGGCCTGGCGAAGCGCTTCCTCCGCCAGGGCACGGGCCTCTGCCATCGACCAGCGGCGGACCGTAGCCTTCACTTCCGGCACCCGCACCGGATTCACACTGAGCTCCTGCACCCCCAGCCCGATTAACACCGGCACCGCCAGGAGATCCCCGGCCAGCTCTCCGCAGACGCCGACCCACTTCCTCGTTCCTTCGGTTGCAGCCGTCACGTGGCGGATCAGGCGCAGCACCGCGGGATGCAACCCATCGGCCAGCCCGGCCACCGCCGGGTTGGTCCGATCCGCCGCCAGCGTGTATTGGGCCAGATCGTTCGTCCCGATGCTAAAAAAATCCACCCAGGGCAGGAAATGCTCCGTTAGCAACGCGGCGGCCGGCACCTCTACCATCATCCCCACCTGCAGATCCGAGGGCAGAGGGAAGCCTTCCGCCGCGAGGGCCGAGCGCACTTCCTCCAAGAAGGCACGAAGCCAGCGGATTTCCTCCACCGTGCTCACCATGGGGAACATAATTCGCAGGGGGAACCCCACCCCGGCGCGGAGCAGCGCGCGAAGCTGCTGGCGCAACAGGTCGGGATGCTGCCGGGAGAGCCGCACGCCCCGCACCCCCAGGAACGGATTGGCCTCGGGAGGCATCGGGAGATAAGGCAACGGCTTATCACCGCCCACATCCAAGGTGCGTACCACCACCGGCTTCCCCCCCATCGCCTCCAGCAGGGATCGGTAGATGGCGATTTCCTCTTCTTCCGTCGGGGCGGCCGCCCGGCCTAGGTAGAGGAACTCCGTGCGCAACAGGCCGATGCCGTCCGCCCCTTTCCGCAAAGCCTCCTGGGCATCCCCCATGCTTCCCACATTGGCCGCCACCTCGATCTGGGCACCATCCCGGGTTCGGGCCGGCTCATGGGCGACGGCCTCCGCATGCACCCGCTCCTGAAGCCACACCGCCCGCCGGGCCTGGGCCTGACGCACCGCCTCCGGGCCCGGCTCCACTTCCACCCACCCGGCCTCTCCATCCACCAGCACCTGCGCGCCCTCGGGGATCGTTCGGAGGTCCGCCCCGATCGCAACCACCGCTGGGACTCCTAAGCGACGGGCCAGGATAGCCGCATGGGCGGTCGGCCCACCCCCTTCCATGACAAAGGCCAGCACCCGCCGGGGATCCAGGCTGACCGTCTCCGAGGGCAACAGGTCATCGGCTGCCACCACCACGGGCTCGTCAGGCATGGCGGGCGCCTCCAGGCCACCCGCGAGATGGCGCAGCACCCGATTCCCTACATCCCGCACGTCCGCCGCACGAGCCTGGAAGTAGGGATCCGGAAGCGCCGTTAGCTGCGCCGCGAAAGCCTCCACGGCCTTCATCCATGCCGCCTCCGCGGAAGCGCCTGCGGCGAGCTCCGCCTCCACCGCGGCCATCAACTCCGGATCGCGGAGCATCAGCTCCTGAGCCTCGAAGATCGCCAGCTCCTCCGGAGACAGGCGATCCCGTTGGGCCTCCCGGAGCGCCGCGAGTTCCGCCGCCGCTTGTTCCTGGGCCGCCTGCAGCCGCATCCGTTCGGTCGTCACATCCTCTCCATGCGTCCGCATCGCCGCCGGAAGCGCTCGCCGGAACCACCAGATCGGTCCGATGGCGATCCCCGGGGAAGCAGGGAGACCCCGCAGGCGACGGCTCATCCCCCATCCTCCCCAAACCGAGATTCCACCAGCGCCTTCAGAGCGGCCACGGCATCCGCTTCATCCGGCCCCTCCGCGACGATCTCAATGACATGGCCATGCTCCGCCCCCAGGGTGAGCACCGCTAGGATCGCCTTGGCGTTCACCGGTGGGGTCCCGCGGGTGACGTTCCGAACCGTGATGTTCGAACGAAACCGGGCGGCCGTCTGCACGAAAAGGGCCGCCGGACGCGCGTGCAGACCCACTGCGTTCGTTAACGTCAACGTAACCTGCTGCATCCCTCGCCTCAGGTCCCATGGATTCCAGGATGTTCTTCATCCCTGGGGCACCTTGGGCATCCGGCAGGCCTCGACCGCTGTGGCCTCGATCTCCGCCGCGGTTTTGCCGATGGAAGCCTCCACGGCAGCCACGATCGCCCCCTCCACCAGCGGCGCCTGGCTCAACCGGATGCGGGGGCGAACCTCCGGGGCCAGCATCTCGATCGCCATCTGGGCCCCCATCACCGCACTGCCCAGATCCATTAAAACCAGGACCTCATCAGCCCGAGCGAGGGCCATCTCCAGCGCCTGCCGGATCCGCTCCACATTGGTGCCCAGAGTGTGTTCATCCAGGCCCCCGGCCGCAAAGATCGGAACCCGACCTTGCACCATCTGCTCGGCCAGCTCTTTCACCCCCTCCGCCAGTTTGGCGCTATGGGCGACGATCACCAGAGCAACCATGCAGGCCTCTCACCGGGCAGAGGTTGCAGGGGCCGGCTCGCCGACCAGAGCGGCCACCAGCTCCCGGCAGAAGGCCGGGATGTCTGGAACCACACGGCCCCAGATCAGGTTGCCCTCCCGGAAAGCCGGCTCATCCACCCAGATGGCCCCCGCGTTGATCAGATCATCTTTGATCCCCAGGCTTCCGGTCGCCCGATGCCCTCGCACAATGCCTGCGGAGATCCCCACCTGACCGCCGTGACAGATCATCGCCACGATCTTCCCCTGCTGATAGGCCTCCCGGACGAGGCGCAGGACCGCCTCATAGCGCCTCAGCTTGTCGGGCGCCCAGCCGCCCGGGATCACCACCGCATCGAAATCCGCGGCGGAAACCTGCTCGGCGGCCACATCTGCTTTCGCCGTGAGCCCTCCGCTCTTGCTGCGGACGACCTTCCCGGCCTCCAGCCCGACCACCGTGACAGAGGCCCCTTCCTCCTGAAGGCGCATCAGCGGGACCCAGAACTCCAGGTCTTCAAAGCCTTCCTCCACCAGGATCGCTACCTTCCGGCCATTCAACCGCATGGCCACTCCACCTCGCTGGAGAATCCATGGGCTCACTGCAGCCCAAAGGGCCACCGGGAGCTCGACGATGGACACCCTGCCCCCATCAGCCCAACCGAGGCTCCTTCAGATCCCCAGACCGGCATGCCGGGCATTCCTCCACTTCCCAGATCCGTTCCAGGACCATCGCATCGATTTGCTCCGGCTGTCCCTCGCGAAAACCGACCGCCCCACACCGGCAAGCATACCAGCCCGGTGGGACCCTTTCAAAAGAAAGGGCGGGCCCCAGATCGATCTCCTCCACCCCCATCCGCCAGCGGGCATTGGTGAAGAGGCGGCGGCAACCCGCAGCGCGAAGTTTACGGATATAGCAGGAGAAGGCAGTGCAATGCCGCATCAGGAGGACCGCCGTTTCCACTGGGGGAAAAGGCCAGGTTCTCGCGTCCGCCCAGACAACAGTCAACCGGTCCGAGAGCGAGAGGGGCTGCTCCCATCGCAGAGCCCCAGGGAGCATCCCCAGGGCGCGTATCCCCTGAGCCAGCAGGGCCCACTGGCGTTCCACCGCCACCACCGGGCACCCTTGCCCGGCCATCCGCAGCGCCAGCCGAAGATCCCCGGCCCCGATGTCCAGCACCCGTTCCCCTGGCCTGAGCCGGGCCAGGATCCAAGCGTAAACTTCCTCCTCATAAGGAGCCCACAACAGCTCCCAATCGCGGATCAGGCGCCTCGGGATCGAAGCCACCACGAGAGCCACACCCCATAGCCGATGATCAGGAGGCCAACCAGCGTGAGGCCTCGCTTCAGCCAGCGATCGGTTCCCGGCCCAATCCCCAGATCCAGGAGGATGGCCCGCACCCCCATCAGGGCATGGGCGGTGACCACCACCAGGAAGAGGATCTCCCAGGCGAACACAACGGGATGGGATAGATAGGCCACCACATCCCGATAGGTCCGCAGGCCGCCTTCCACCACAAAATGGTTGAAAACCATATGGAGCGTTAACAGGACCAGCAGCAACAACCCGGTGAACGCTTGCCAGATCCACATCTGAAGGCCCCTGAAATAGAGAATCCGGACCTCCCGGAGAGCGAGCTCCTCCCCCTTTCCTTCGCTGAAGCTAATGAGAAGGATCGAGGCTCCGGGAAAGCCCCCTCCGAAACGATCCCGCCGCCGAACAGGGAAAGCGCCGGACGTCTGGCAGGCCCCCTCAGCCGGCGATCGTGAAAATGGCGTATCCGGCGATCACGGTCATCAGCAGGGTCAGGGCGACCACTCCCCAGAACAGCCGGGCCTGATAAGGCACGCCGATCCCCAGACCCAGCATGGTTACCCGAACCCCGTTTAGCCCGTGATACAGGATCCCCATGATCAGAAGAATATCCAGCGCCAGAAAGAGCGGAGACTTCGCCATCGCGATGAAAGCATCCCAGGCCTCCGGCCCCTGGGCGAGCAACCGCAACACATACAAATGGAGGAACAGGTAAATCACCAGCCCGATGCCCGTTAGGCGCATGAGCAGGAAGGCCAGCCCGCCCTCCCGGCGGCCCCGCATATCGATCCATCCGCTGGCGCGCTTCCAGCGCGGCGCTTCCTTCATCGCCCACCTCCCATCCAGCGCCGGAGCTTCTCCCCGATCAGGCGACGGCGCAAGCGCCCGATCGCGGAGGCCGGATCCACATTCGAGGGGCAAACCGCCGTGCATTCCATCGCGGAGTGACAGCGCCAAGCCCCATGGGGATCGTCGGCCAGCGTTAGCAGCCGGGCGGCGTCCTCGCCGCGGGGCTCCGCCAGCATTCGCTCAATAGCAGCCAGGGTCGCCGGCCCCAAGTAAGCCCCATCGGCTGCCATCACCGGACACGCCGAGAGACACAGTCCGCATTCGATGCAGTCCTCAAATCGGGTGATCCGCTCGATCCCTTCCGGCAACGGGCGGTCCGCGGTCAGCTCATCATGGCGGAGGATGACGAATCCCACCTCTGCCATCCGGCGCATCATGGGCGAAACATCCACGAGCAGATCGCCCAGCCAGGGGAAATGCCGCAATGGCTCCACCTGAATCGGCTGGTCTGGGGAGAACTCATGGAGTGGGGTGATGCACATGAGGCGCTCACGACCGTTCACCCGCACCCCACATGCGCCGCATGAAGCATGATGACAGGCGTGCCGGAAGAGCAGGGCGCGATCCTGCTCCGCCCAGATCTTCTCCACCGCGTCAATGAGATAGCTTCCTGCCGGAAGCTCCACCCGATAGGTTTCCAGACGAGGGGAACTTCCCGGACGTCCTCGGAGCAGACGCAGCTGCCATGTGGGCATTCGCGGGTTCCTCCGCATACGGAATCCGATCTGCGCTGTCCGGCTTCGATGGAGAAGGCAAGATGGCCCTTCAGGCCATTGGGAAGGAAAAACTCCCTGGGGACGGGCCGGCCCAGCCCCTATTCGAAGAACGCCCGATAAGAAAGCAGGGGCACCTCACGGGTCCGGCACGGGATTTCCAGCCCCAGCTTGGCGCACACCACATCGACCGCTTTCTCTGCCATCGCCCGCGCGGTGGTCATCTTCCCCCCCGTGATGGTCACGAAACCTTCCACCCCGTCGGCCGCGTGATCGAAGCACTCAAAGGTGCGGGAAAGCTCCCGCCCATCCACAGCCATCCCCCGCCGTCCCACCAATGGCCGGGCCACAGCGAAGATCCCCCGGATCCCTCCCTGGGTGTAGCCGGGGATGAAGCGCTCCGCCCGATCCAGCAGCAGGCGCACATGGTCCTCTGGGATCGGGATGAAATCCGGATCCTCCACCCGCCATGAGGTAGTCCCAATGATGGCGGTGCGACGCTGGGGGACAATGATATCTCCATCGCCGGGCATGTTCAGACGATTGATCACCATGCGGCTCCATCGCCGACCCACCGAAATCATCACGCCCGCGGTGGGCACCACCGGGACATCCACCCCGGCCATGGCGGCGATCTTTCCGGACCACGGCCCAGCGGCGTTCACCACGATATCGCCCCCGATCACCCGCTCCTCCCCCGTTCGGCGATCCCGCACCCGAACGCCCGCCACCGTCTGACCATGAAAAACGAAATCCACCACTTCTGTATATGTGAAAACCGTGGCGCCGTGGCGTTTGGCCGTCGCCAGGAAGGAGAGACAGAACCGGAACGGCTCAAAGACCCCATCTGGGACCTGGACAGCCGCCAGGATGTCCGGGTTGAGACAGGGCTCCATGGCCAGGGCCTGCTTCACGGGGATCTCCCGGGTGGGGATGCCGCACTCCTCGCAGGCGGCCAGGAACCGCTCCTTCAGCGAGAGGTCCCGCTCATCCAGGGCGACAAACAGGCCATCGTTGAGCTCCAGGGCCTCCGGCATGATGCGCCGCAGGATCATGTTCTCCTCGATGCACTCCCGGGCCGACTCTGGATCCCGCATCGCATACCGTGCCCCGGAGTGCAACAAACAGTGGTTCCGCCCCGAGGTCCCCGAGGCGACCTCGCCCCGCTCCACCACCGTCACCCGGAATCCCCGCAGGGCCAGGTCGTGCGCGACGGCCGCTCCCGTCGACCCCGCGCCGATCACGATCACGTGGTGAGACATCACAGGGATCTTCCTCCTGCAGAGGCGCGTTCGGGCGGGCTCAGGGCCCGCCCGAACGCGGAACGCACGGGCTGGACTTCGAAAGCTCCAGGCGCCCCCGCTTCAGAGCTCCACCCAGCCGAAGGAGCGCTCGACCGCTTTCTTCCACCCCGCGTAGAGCTTCTCCCGAGTCTCCGGATCCATCTTCGGCAGCCAGCGCTTGTCCTCTTTCCAATACCGGCGGATCTGCTCGGGCCCGCTCCAGAAGCCCACGGCCATCCCGGCGGCGTAGGCCGCGCCCAGGGAGGTCGTCTCCGCGATCACCGGCCGGACCACCGGCACGCCCAGGATGTCGGCCTGGAATTGCATCAGCAACTCATTGTAGACCATCCCGCCGTCCACGCGGAGCTCGGCCAGTTGGATCCCGGAATCCGCATACATGGCGTCGAACACATCCCGGGTCTGATAGGCCGTAGCCTCCAGGACCGCGCGGGCAAGGTGGCCCTTGTTGATGTAGCGAGTGAGGCCAACGATCACCCCCCGGGCGTCCAGCCGCCAGTAAGGGGCGAAAGCACCGGAGAAGAAGGGGACAAAGTAGATTCCGCCGTTATCCTCCACCGTCCGCGCCAGATCCTCGATCTCCGCCGAGCGGGAGATCAGGCCCAGATTGTCCCGCATCCACTGAACCAGAGCGCCCGTGATCGCGATCGAGCCCTCCAGCGCGTAGATACAGGGCCCTTTGCCGAACTGATAGGCCACCGTAGTGAGCAAACCGCTCTTGGAGGGAACAATATTCGTGCCGGTGTTCAGGAGCAGGAAACAGCCAGTGCCGTAGGTGTTCTTGGCCATCCCCACCTCCAGCCCGGCCTGGCCGACCAGAGCGGCCTGCTGATCGCCCAGGTCCCCACACACCGGCACCTCCGCCCCGAGGAGGCTGCCCTTCGGGGTCTTCCCGTAAAGATCTGGATCGGAGGAGGGACGGATCTGGGGGAGCATCTGGCGTGGGATGCGGTGGATCTTGAGGATGTCAGCGTCCCAGTCCAGCGTGCGCAGGTTCATCAGCATGGTGCGGCTGGCGTTGGAGACATCGGTGACGTGGGCGCCACCCTCTGGCCCGCCGGTCAGCCACCAGATCAGCCAGGTGTCGATGTTGCCGAAGAGAGCCTCGCCCTTTTCCGCATCCTCCCGCACCCCGGGGACGTTATCCAGGATCCACTGGAGCTTGGGGCCGGAGAAGTAGGTGGCGATGGGGAGACCCGTCTTCTCCCGATACATCGCCTCGTAGCCCTCACGCTGGAGCTGGGCGCAGATCGGGGCGGTGCGGGTATCCTGCCAGACGATGGCGTTGTAATACGGCTTGCCGGTGCGCTTATTCCAGACAATGGTGGTCTCCCGCTGGTTGGTCACCCCAATGGCGGCGATGTCCGCCCCGGTGATCCCCGCCTTGGCCAAGGCGTTCTTCACCACCTCCTGAGTCCGCTCCCAAATCTCCACCGGATTGTGCTCCACCCAGCCGGGCTGCGGGTAGATCTGCTCGTGCTCCTTCTGATCCCACGCGACCACGTTGCTCTCATGATCGAAGATCATGGCCCGGGTGCTGGTAGTCCCCTGATCAATCGCCATCACGTACTTCGCCATGGCCATCCCTCCTGATCCTTGTTTAAGGGGAAAGCCTTCTCCGATCATGTCGCATTGGCCCATGTGTCAGCGGCCGCTTTCAGGATGAGATAGGAGGAGGTAGCCCCCGGATCCTGGTGTCCAGCAGAACGCTCCCCGAGATAGCTGGCCCGCCCCTTGCGGGCCACCATAGGGATGGTGGCCTTCATGCCCTGCTCCGCCGCCTCGGCCATCCGTTGGAGCGCCTTCCCAAACGAGTCGCCGTTGCGGATAGCCTCCTGGAAGGCCTCCAGGGCCGGCAGCAGGGCGTCGACCATCGTCTTATCGCCCGGGCGGGCCTGACCGCGGGCGATCACTCCCTGAAGGCCCGCCTGCAGGGCCTCGGCCCAATCCTCCGGGGTCAGCATGAGCTTATTGGCGGTCTTCACGCCTAACTGTAGGAAGAACGTGCCATAAAGCGGCCCACCGGCCCCGCCCACCGTGGCCACGAGGGTCATTCCCAGGGTCTTGAGGATGGTCCCAATGTCCTTATCCGCCACGGAGGGCAGCTTGGCCATGAAGGCCTTGAATCCACGATCCATATTGACGCCATGATCGGCATCGCCGATGGCGGCATCCAGCTGCGTGAGATCATCCCGATGCTCCTCCAGCACCGCAGCGCAACGCTCCAGCCAGGCCACCACATCATCCCGCGTCACCGGCATCGTCCAGGCACCTCCATTTGATGGGTTGGATCATCGGGAAGGGGAGGTGGCGGCTGCCCGCCGCCACCTCCCGAACGCTCACATCCCCCAGCGCAGCGCCGGGGTCTTGACCGGATGATCCCACAGCTCCAGCATCTCATCATCCGCCCGGAGCAGGGTAATAGAAGTCCCGGCCATCTCCAGGGAGGTGATATAGGCCCCCACCAGATTGCGGACGATCTGGATTCCGGACTTCTCGCAGATCTCCGCGACCTTGCGGTAGACGATATAGAGCTCGCTCAAGGGGGTGCCGCCCATCGAGTTCACCATGCAGATCACCCGATCGCCCGCCTTGAAGGGGAGGTCCTTCAGGATGGGCTCCATCAACCGCTCCACGATCTCATCAGCCTGCTTCAAGGGCTCACGATAACGGCCGGGCTCCCCGTGGATACCGATGCCGATCTCCATCTCGTCCTCGCCCAGCTCGAAGGTCGGCTTGCCCACATGGGGCACCGTGCATGAAGTCAGGGCCATCCCCATCGAGCGACCGTTCTCCGCCACTCGGCGGCCCAGGGCGGCCAGGCGCTGGAGATCGTAGCCGCGCTCGGCGGCCGCCCCCAGGATCTTCTCCGCCAACACCGTGGTGCCCGTCCCCCGGCGGCCCTGGGAGTAAAGGCTGCTCTCCACCGCCACGTCGTCGGCGATCAGCACGCTCTCCACCTGGAAGCCCTCGCCCCGCAGGAGATCCGCTGCCATATCGAAGTTCATCACGTCCCCGGCGTAGTTCTTCACGATCATCAGGATCCCAGCGCCCCCGTGGACGGCTTTGGCCGCTTCATACATCTGGTCGGGGGTAGGGGAGGTGAACACCGCGCCCGGGCAGGCCGCATCCAGCATCCCATAGCCCACAAAGCCCACGTGCATCGGCTCATGGCCGCTGCCGCCGCCCGAGATCACTGCCACCTTCCCGGGCCGGGGGGCATCGGCGCGGTAAACGAAATTGGGATTGAAGTGCACTTTGATCAGATCCGAATGGGCCTTAGCCATCCCCTCAAGCGCTTCCGGGACCACATTCATTGGATCGTTAATTAATTTCTTCATGATCACCCTCCTTCTTCATGATCACCCTCCTTGGCGATCCGCGGGGAACCGGTGGGGGAGGCGGGTCGCCTTCCCCACCGACCCCATGGCCTTCACATCCCCAGCGCCACGAACAGGAAAGCGCCGATCAAGCCGCCCACGATGGGGCCGACCACCGGCACCCAGCTGTAGCCCCAGTCGGAGTCGCCTTTGCCGGGGATCGGAAGCACCGCGTGGGCGATGCGCGGCCCGAGGTCACGGGCCGGATTGATGGCATAGCCGGTGGGCCCGCCCAGCGAGAGGCCAATGGCCCACACCAAGAAACCCACAAGCAGAGGAGCGAGACCTTCCGCCAGCTTGTTCCCTCCGATAGCCAGAACCCCAAAGACCAGTGTGAAGGTCCCAATGACCTCGGTGAGGAAGTTCAGCGCGTAATTGCGGATGTTGGGAGCCGTGCAAAACACCGCGCGCTTGAGGGCAGGATCCGGCGTCTCCGCCCAGTGGGGGTAATACGCCAGCCATACCAGCACCGCGCCGATGAAGGCGCCGATGAACTGGCCCACAATGTAGAGGGGAACATCGGACCACGGAAACTTGCCGACGGCAGCAAGGGCAATGGTCACGGCCGGGTTAATGTGGGCCCCGCTGATGCGGCCCACCGCATACACGGCCATGGCCACCGCCATGGCCCACCCCGTGGTGATCACGATCCACCCCGAGGCCTGGCCCTTGGTCTTGCCTAGGACGACGTTGGCCACCACACCGTCGCCCAGGAGGATGAGGATCATCGTGCCGATGATCTCCGCCACCCAGGGTGCCATGGCTGCGCTCCTTTCGTGAAGGAGGGATTTCAATCTGCGATTCCGCACTGACCCCACCGCGCAGGACGGTCAATCCGTCCGCAAGCCCATGCTCCCCAACGATCCTCCTCCCCCTCGCGTCTCCCACACCTCCTTCCCCCAAAATCTGGATCAACAAATCCACCTCCATCTTAAATCGCTGGCCTACTCCTCCACAAGCCTTTCACCCATGATGTTCCAAAAAGAAACAATTTGGATCATAAGTTGTTTCGAAGTGAAACAAACAGGGGGAGGGGGCGGGTCATTTCCCATCGCCTGAGGTCGCGGGTTGACAAGAGGGCATCGTGGGAGTAACATGTGACATGACAGTTGACAAGTCACATGCGGGAACAGCAGGAGGCTCCCATGGCGCGGATGGTGGAAGTTCCGGAATATTCCCTGGCTCCCTCCGTGGCGATCGACCCCCAGACCTCGGCGCTGATCATTGTGGATATGCAGAACGATTTCGTCCATCCCCAGGGCAAGCTCTTCGTCCCAGACGCCCCGGCCACAGTCCCGAAGATCCGCAAGCTCCTGGACCTGGCCCGCTCCAGCGGGATGTTCGTGGTCTTCACCCAGGACACGCATTATCCGGGAGATCCGGAGTTCCCGATCTGGGGAGAGCACTGTCTGGCGGGCACATGGGGCTGGGAGATCGTGGACGATCTGAAGCCCCGGGAGGGGGAGCTGATCCTTCCCAAGCGGCGCTATGACGCTTTCTATGGCACGCCCCTGGAGCATGAGCTCCGGCTTCGGGGGATCCGCGATCTGGTCATCTGCGGCACGGTGGCCAGCATCTGCGTGCACTATACGGCGGCCAGCGCGGCCCTGCGTTGGTTCCACGTGATCCTTCCCGTCGATGCGACGTCTGCCCTCCATCCTTTCGACATGGAAGCGGCCAACCGCCAGACCGCCTTCCTATTCCGGGGCACGCTGACCACGGTGGATGCCCTGCGGGTGCGCTCCCCAGTGGCCGCCTGAAGGAGGAGAGAATGGCCGTTCAGGGGAAGCCCACGGAACGCCTCGCGGGCCCAGAGGCCCGTCGGGCGCAGATCCTGGAGTTGCTGCAAACGGCCGGCCGGCCGCTCACCGGTTCGGAACTGGCCCAGCGCCTGGGAACCAGCCGGCAGATCATCGTGCAGGATATTGCGGTATTGCGGGCAGCCGGCGTGGAGATCCTGGCCACGCCCCGGGGATACTGCCTCCCCAGCGCCCGGCCGGCCCATCGGATGCTGGTGGCGGTCCGCCATGCCCCGGATCAGACCGAGGACGAGCTGACCCTCTTGGTGGATCTGGGGGTTGAGGTGGTGGACGTGATCGTGGAGCACGCGATCTACGGCGAACTGCGGGGAAGCCTCCACATCGCTTCCCGCGAGGATGTCCGTCAGTTCATGGAAGCACTGCGGCGGACAGGGGCCCGGTTGTTGAGCGAGCTGACCGACGGGCTGCATCTGCACACCTTGGAGGCGCGGAATCCGGAGACTCTGGAACGGGCGCGAGAGGCGCTGCGGCAACGAGGGTATCTGGTGGAGTGAAGTCAGAGGGGGCCCTCCACCTCACCCCCCATCGCATGCGCTTTTGCGTTGTGGGTCCGGGAGCGCTTTCGGCGCTCCCGCCTTGGGAAGGAGGAGAAGAGCCCTTCCGCCCTCCCTATCGGATCGGAGCCCAACGGCATAAGCCCTATCCCCATCTCACCAGGAATGGAGGTGCTTTCCATGGCCGCTCTGACGATGACCTTCGAGGAAGCCATCGATCGGGTGGGCCTGGGCCGGTTTCAATACAAGCTGATGGCGATCTGCGGCGCGGGATGGGCCGCGGACGCCATGGAGGTGTTGCTGATCTCCTTCGCGCTGCCGGCCATCCGTCAGGAGTGGGGGCTGACCACGGCCCAGGCGGGTCTGTTGGGCACAGCCATCTTCCTGGGGATGCTGGCCGGCGCCTGGTTCTGGGGGATGCTCTCCGATCGCATCGGGCGCAAACTGGGGTTCATCCTGACCGTGCTGATCGACTCCGGATTCGGTCTGCTTTCCGCCCTCTCCCCGAATTTCGCCACCTTGGTCCTCCTGCGTGCCCTGACCGGCTTCGGGGTGGGCGGCACCCTGCCGGTAGACTATGCCATCTTCGCGGAGTATCTGCCTCGCCAGAAGCGAGGGCGTTACCTGGTTTATCTGGAGGCCTTCTGGGCACTGGGGGCCCTGATCGCCGCGGGGCTGGCCTGGCTGATCGTACCGCGGGTGGGATGGCGACCCCTCCTGGCGATCTCCGCCCTGCCCGGCCTTCTGGTCTTCTGGATCCGCCGGTATGTTCCCGAATCCCCACGCTTCTTACTGATCCACGGGCGCGAGGAGGAGGCCCGTGCTGTTCTGGCCCAGGTCGCCCGGGAGAACGGTGCCCCGCTCCCGGACGGGATCCGGCTGGTGGCGCCGCCGGCGCCGCCGGTCACCGTGGGGGATCTGTGGCGCCGGCCCTACACGCGGACCACGGCGCTGCTGTGGCTGATCTGGTTTGGGATCTCCCTGGGCTACTACGGCGTCTTCACCTGGCTGCCCACTCTGTTCGTGCAGCGCGGCTTGACCTTCCTCCGCTCTTATGAATCCATCTTCATCCTGACCTTGGCCCAGCTCCCGGGTTATTTCTCGGCGGCCTATCTGGTCGAGCAGATCGGGCGGCGAAGGACCCTGGGGCTGTATCTGATCGCCAGTGGGATCTTCACCTATCTGTTTGCTGCGGCTGTCTCCCTGCCTGCCTATATGGGAGCGGCGATCTGGATGTCGTTCTTCGCGCTGGGGGCATGGGGCGCCCTATATGCCTACACGCCCGAGGCCTATCCCACCCAGCTGCGCACAACGGGCATGGGCGCGGCCAGCGGGATGACCCGGATCGCCGGGGCCCTCGCGCCGACCCTTGGGGGATACCTGCTTGGAGTCTCTATGCCCCTGGCTCTGACGGCCTTCGCCGCAGCGTATCTGATCTCAGGGGTGGCCGCTCTGTCGCTGCCTTACGAAACCAAAGGCCGGCCTCTGGCCGATGTCGTGGGGGAGATATAGCGGCGCTTTCCAACGAACCCTGGGGAGGTGCGATGAGGAAGAGGGCCGACCCGCAAAGCTCCAAGGAGAAGATCCATGATTCGGACGGCGCGCAGCGGGCTTGACAAACCCCTCTGGCCGTGTTAGATATTAATTGAAAAAAGCCGAGATAGCTCAGTTGGTAGAGCACCCGGCTGAAAACCGGGGGGTCGGCGGTTCGATTCCGCCTCTCGGCATGGGTCATGCGGGCGTAGCTCAGTGGGTAGAGCGTCTCCTTGCCATGGAGAAGGTCGCGGGTTCGAGTCCCGTCGCCCGCTCTACGGCGGCGTAGCCGAGTGGTCCAGGCGGGGGTCTGCAAAACCCCAGACGTGGGTTCGATTCCCACCGCCGCCTCTCTGCGCTCCACGCCCCGGGATGCAGGGCATCCCGGGGCGTTTTTCGTTCATGGACTTCTCGAGTTCCCCTAACGCGGCGCGGAGCGGGCTATGGTTGTGCGGGGAAGCCGGTTCTGCCAGTCCAAATAGCGCACCCGATTCGGGTCAGTGCGTTGTTTCTGGAGCCAGTCCTCGAAGGCCTGTCGCTGACGTGCCTCCAGATAATAAGGGGCCAGCTCCCGATCCTCCCGGCCGGCCACGAAGACGAGGTGATAGCCCAGCGGCGAGGTGATCACGGACGTCGTCGACAGAACCGGGGTGGCGAAAACGATCTTTTCCAGCTCCGCCCCGTATAACGACTCCAGCCCCCCCACCGGCGTCCAGCCCATGTTCCGAGCGGTGGCGCTGACCACCTGGCCGGCCTCCACGGCCGCGAAGACCTTCTCAAAACCCTCTGCCTGAACCCGGCGATACAGCTCATTCGCCAGATCCAGCGTCTCCGCGGTGATCATGCGGACATCCACTTGCTCCTCATGGGTGGGCACCTCCCGGGCGAACGCCTCCCGCAATTGCTGTTCGAGCAACTCCGCCTCGATCATGGCCCGGTAATCCGCCTCCGTGAACCCGAGCTCCCCCTCCCAACGTTTGAGCTGAGCCGCATAAAGGGCCCGAAAACTGGCCTCCGACATCGGTGTGGGGGTGGGGAGAGGAGTAGGCTCAGGGGTTCCGGGGCCAGGGGTGATGGTCGGGGTGGGAGATCCAGCTGGGGTCGGCGTCTCCCGAACGAAGCCGAAGCGGCGCTCGATCTCCCGATCGATCGCCTCCGATGGAACCCGGATCCCACGCCGTTCGGCCTCGGCTCGGATCAGCCGCTCGTCGATCATCTGCTGGAGGACGGCCTGGCCCAGGAGGATGGGATCTTCCAGCTGGAGGTTAATTTGCTGGATCTGCTGCCGATAAAGGGCCGCGATGGTGGCCTGCGTGGGATCGTTCGGGTTGAGGGCGGCGCTCTCCTGCTCCAGGAGAGCCACCTGCCGTCGCAGTGAATCTTCCACAAACCGGAACCGCTTCTGGAACTCCCGGGTTCGGATGGGCTGGCCATCCACCGAAGCCACCGGTTGATCTGGCCAGATGATCTTCTCATAGAAAAACCCGCCGGCGAGGATCAGGATCACCAGAGCCACCACCCCGACGGTGGCTAGCAGGATCCAGCGCTGGATCCGGGCTTCCCGTTCTGCCCGGGAGAGCGCTTTGCGATTGATGCTGGTCGGTTTTCGAGCCATTGCCGGACTTATCCCCTGCGGTTTCGGAAGGCCGGGTTGAGCAACAGATAAGGGAACGGGGCGCGAGGGACGCGCCCCGTTCCCTGAATCCCTCCGGGGTCGGATACCGCCCGCACCCAACCGGGCGAAGCCACAGCGGTCCAGGAGCCGCCGGGCGGACTCAGACCCCTCCCCAGCCGTATTTGCGGACATGCTCGGCCGTGAACGGGAGAAGTCCCAGGTGGCGCGCCCGCTTGATCGCCACCGAGAGGCGCCGCTGGTGTTTAGCGCATGTGCCCGTCTGGCGGCGGGGCTTGATGCGCGCCCGCTCGTTCACAAAGCGGCGGAGCAGGTCGACGTTCTTATAGTCGATCGTCACACGCTCGACACAGAAATAACACAGGCGTGGCGGCTGCACATAACGGCGCACTGGAGCGGCCTTCGCAGGGGCCGCCGGAGACGCCGCAGCCGGAGCCGCGCCCTCCACAGCGGCTTCCACGGCTTCCGAGGCCGGGCTTTCGATCGCATCCCGCTCTTCCGTCAAGGCCAACCTCCTCTCAGGCAAAGGATCTCTTGAGAATCCACGGGATTGAACGCCAATCCGACAGGATATGCACCGCGGAGATCCGATGGTGGCTAAAAGGGGAACTCCTCAGCCGCTTCTTCTCCGGGTTCGGGTTCCTCCTCTTCCCCAAAGCCCGGGAACGCGGTGCGCCCCTCCCCCAACAGGATCATCTCATTCGCCACCAGCTCGGTCCGGTAATGCCGGCGGCCCTCCGCGTCCTCCCAGCCGCGGGTCTGCAGCCGGCCCTCCACATAGACATACATCCCCTTCCGCAGGCGTTGCTTGCAGATCTCCGCCAGCCCACCCCAGGCGACGACGTTGAACCATTCCGTCTCCTCCCGCCGCTCCCCATTGCCGGCAACCCAGGTCCGCGGGGTGGCCACCGGGAACGTTGTCACTGGGCGTCCGTTCGGGGTAAAGCGCATCTCGGGATCCCGTCCGACTTGACCGATAATCATCACCTTATTCAACCCACGCATCGTCGGGCTCCATCCTCCCATATTCCATCGGCGCTTAATCCTCATTCAGGCGAACCAGGAGGTGACGAAGGACCTCCTCCGTGATGCGCAGCGCACGTTCCAGAGGGGCAGTCGCCTGGGCCGGCATCTCGGCCCGCATGAGGACGTAGTGGCCTTCCATCCTCTTCCGGATCGGATAACAGAAACGGCGGCGGCCCCAGGGGATCACCTCCTGGATCTGCCCGCCATTTGCGGTGATGAGACCCTTGAGGCGTTCGATGACCTGCTCCTGCTGCTCCGGAGACAGCTCCGGATCCAGAACCACCATTAACTCATAGGGTCGAATGCGGGGCGCCGGTGAAACCAGCACGAGAACGTCCTCCTTTCCATGGGATTGCCCCCGCTCGAGGCGGGAGCGGAAAGGCGCAAAGCCGGGGGTATCCTACCACGGATTCACGGATTATGCAATGAGGCGCGGTCTCCTGACGGGGCTTTTCGATGAATGGAGCAGGACCTATGCGGTTCGGCTTCTGTCCGGGAGGCCGCATGGCCTCTCCCCCGGGCGAATAAAGCGCTACCTGCGATCATTCAAGGACCATTTCCAGCACGCTTGCCAGCCCATAGCCCACCAGCGCTCCTCCGGCGAGGAAAGGGAGCCCGGCGTGGCCCTTTCCCCTCGTGAGAAACCCGCGAACCAGAATCCCATGGCCGATCAGGATCCCGAGGAGCGTCCCCACAGCGGGCCACGGCGTGGGATGGGTCCGAAGGGCAGAGAGGGTTAAAACAGTCGGCAGGACCGCGTCCCCGAATCCCAGGATCAGGGGCGGGCTCTTCCCAGGGGAGGAGAGGAGGTCCAGGGGGATGAAAAACATGAGGGGCACGCGCTCCCCGATCGCCCACTCTGCGAGCTGTTGCATGTGCCCGGAGATGTAAACCGCCAGCGCGTCATACAGCATCATCACGAACAGCAGGGCTGCCGTCGCCCCAGGGGTCCAGAGATGCCCCAGGTAAACCGCCGCCGCGCTGCAGATCAGCAACCCCATCCCGTTTAACGCCACCCACCCCGGCCGACAGCGCCATCCGAGCACCAGACCGAAAGCAACCCCTACCAGGATCGGAAGGCCCCATGGGGGGAGCGGCCCGAGCAAGGAGATCCACAGAAGACGGAGAGAGAAAAATAGGGCCAGCGGGAACAGGCCCAGCATGACGTTCCCGAGGATCCCCGAGGAGCTGCGCAGCCGGAGCAGGAGAAGGGCCAGAAGAAAACCGAGAGCCATCCACCCCAGAGCCATCGGAAGGGTGGAGATCGCTTGTTCACCCACTGGACGGGCCGCGAGCTGCTCGGAGAGCTGACGGGCTATGGCCAGCGAGGGATCAGCCAGAACGGGGAAACGCCGGGAAGACAGATCGAATTCCAGGAAGCTGAGCCAGTGGACGGCCAGGAGGATGGCCATGCCGCCGCCCACGGCCGCCGGCCCGGATGGGGGAGGCGAGGATTCGATATACGCAGGGGAAGGCCCGGAGGGCTGTTCCATGCGCGCCACCTGCAGGCGTAATCCATGAATGGCCAGTACCCGAACCCGCTCGCCTGCGGCGATCCGCCCCTCCGCCGATCGCGCCGTCCACGTTTCCCCCCGCACCCAGACCGTCCCCTCTGGATCCAGATCCGTCTGGGCAATGCCCTCCGCCCCGATCAGCTGCTCCAGGGACTGAAGGGGAGGGCGACGCCTGAGCGGCCGCATCAGGAAAGCCAGACCGAACGAGGCGACGGCCGCTATCAGGGTAGTTCCAACGAGGACCACGGGGGCGATCCGTTTCCCAGCGCCGGGGGGGAGCAGGAGGATGCCGCCCAGCCCCAGCGCCAGGGCCCCGGATAGGCCCAGGTATCCCCCGCTCTGGAAATAGAGCTCCGACAGGAACAGGAGGGTGCCCAGCAGGATCAGCAGGAGCCCAGCGGCGCTGATCGGTAGGCGCAGGAGGCCGATCAGTGCCAGGCCCAGCATCAGGACCGCCAAACCCTCCGCGAGCCCGGTCCCCGGGATGCTCCAGGCGGCGACAGCGGCCAGGATCCCGCCCACCAGCAGGAGATAGGCCACATTGGGATCCGCCAGCCAGGCCCACAGTTGCTGCAGGAGATCCATGGTGGCCACCCCGACTTACGTCTTCCGCAGGACGATGGCCATCGCCTCTTTCAGGCCCTCCAGGGCCGCGCGGCTGTCCTCATCCATGGCGCAGGCGATAATGCATGCTTGCATATGGCTTTCCAGAAGCGTGATGATCGCCTGATTGAGCGCGGCCTTGATTGCCGCCAGCTGCACCAGCAGGCTGTTGCAATCCTGGTGCTCGGCCAGCATCCGTCGAACGGCGGCCAGGTGCCCCTCGATGCGGGCCAGACGGGCATCCAGGGCGCGCTCCTGCTCCGGCGTCAGATACACTTGAACCTGTGGCGCGCGAGTGGATCGAAGCAGCGCGTCTTGGGCCGATCCCCGGCTTGCCTGAGAAGACCGCTTCGGCATCGAACCCCCCTGAGGTCCATCGAATGGGGATCAAAATTCCCGGTAATCCCTCCCCTGGGCGGCGATCACTGGGATCGATGAAGGATGGGGAAAAATGAGCTCACCCCGCGAACGCCTCAAGCCAGGAAGCATTCCAAATTTCCCATCCACCTTCCAGCATACCCAAGGAGGCGGGGGAAGGCCAGGGGGACTCCGGAACACTGCGGAGCCAGAGATCCTCTTGCCAAAACTTGCGAAGGGGGCTATAAATAATTTCGCAGGAAGAGAGCGCGAGGAGGGTCTGGCCTCTCAGCGCCGTGCGGTTTAGCGCTGGCCCCGCTGCACAGGGAAGCGCAATTCTGAATCAGGCTAAAAGGAGGAGGTGCAATGAACCGCTCACAGGCATGGTGGTGGCTTTCGCTGGTCGCTCTGGTGGGCCTGGTGCTCTCTGCTTGCGCCCCCGCGGCCACGCCAACCCCCCAGGTGGTTGAGAAAGTGGTGGAGAAAGTGGTGACCCCCACTCCCGTGCCCCGTAAAGTCCTCCGCATCAATCTAGGTCCTGGAGATGTTCCGACGCTAGATCCTTCCCTGGCTACCGATACCTCCTCAATCCAGATCATCGAACTGGCCTTTGTGGGCCTGACCCGCCAGAATGAGGAGACCGCTGCGGTCGAGCCCGGGATGGCGGAGCGCTGGGAGGTCTCGCCGGATGGCAAGGTGTGGACCTTCTATCTGCGCAAGGGCATCCCGTGGGTGCGCTGGAACGGCCAGGAGGTGGAGCAAGTCAAGGATGAAAAGGGCAACGTCCGTTACGTGACCGCCCACGACTTCTACTATGGGGCCATCCGCACCCTGGATCCCAAGACCGGTGGCGAATACGCCTACGTGCCGGCCTTCTTCATCGAGGGCGCAAAGGAGTTCAACGAAGGAACCATCACTGACCCAACCAAGGTCGGCATTAAGGTGCTGGATGATTACACCATCCAGTTCACCCTGAAGGAGCCGGTGGGCTTCTTCGCCAACATCGCCGGCCTCTGGATGCTGCGGGCGGAGCCCCAGTGGCTGATAAAAGCGAAAGGCGACCGCTGGACGGAGACCGGCGCCTACCACTCCTATGGCCCCTACGTGATGAAGGAGTGGGTCCATGACAGCCATATCGTGATGGTCGCCAATCCTTTCTGGCCAGACAACATCCCCAGTGTGCCGAAGCCGAAGATCGAGGAGATTGTCTTCCGGATGCTGGATGAGTCCCCCGCCTTCGCCGAATATGAAGCGGGGAACCTGGATGTGGCCGGTGTGCCGCTTTCCGAGATCGATCGGGTGAAGGCAGATCCCCAGCTCTCCAAGGAGCTGACCATCGCGCCGGTCCTCTGCACCTATTATTACGGCTTCAACGTCACCAAGCCGCCCTTCGATGACGCCCGCATGCGGCTGGCCTTCTCCCTGGCGGTGGACCGCAAGGCCCTCGTGGAGAACGTGACCAAGGGCGGCCAGGAGCCCGCCCAGTGGTTCTCCCGGCCCGGCCTGCAGGCGGCACCCACCCTCCAGACCCATCCGAACCTCGGTGTGAAGTATGATCCCGAGCGGGCCAAGCAGCTCTTCCAGGAAGTCTTGAAGGAGAAGTATGGCGGTGATGTGAAGAAGTTGCCGCCCATCACCCTAGTGGTTAACCAGGTGGAAGGCCATATCAAGATCGCCGAGGCCATTCAGCAGATGTGGAAGGAGGTCTTGGGTGTCGATGTGAAGCTGGAGACCCAGGAGTGGAAGGTTTTCCTAAAGACCCTCCAGACGGATCCGCCGCAGATCTGGCGGCTGGGCTGGTGCCAGGATTATCCCCACGCCAGCAACTTCCTGAAGGATGTGTTCTATTCTACGTCCGACAACAACCACACCAAGTGGGGCAACCCGGATTTCGACCGCCTGGTGGACCAGGCGCTGAAGGAGACGGATGAGGCGAAGGCTCGAGAGCTCTACGCCCAGGCTGAGGAGATCCTGGTGGCCAAGGATGCGGCGATCATCCCCATCTACTGGTACACCCGCGTCACGGTCACCAAGCCGTATGTGAAGCGAACCTTCTCCGTCCTGGGCGGCTTGGAGCATATCGAGAAGTGGGATATCCAGCGATAACCAAGCGAGCAGGGGGGGCAGCCTTCGGGTTGCCCCCCTTGTTTCACATCCGACACTGGAGTATAACCGGAGAGGCCGGGAGCGGGCGCAGACCCATCCGGCCTCTCTTGATTTCGCATACAAGGGCGGAACGGTGCGCCTTCGATCTCTTCCCTGACCCTGGAACAGTAGGTTTCTCGCCTATCCGGCTTTCAGGTTGCGAGGAGGGCGGCTTTGTCTTTTCCAGTGGCGCAACCTGTACATTTCTAAAGGAGCATGGGGGATGATTCGCTATATCGCGCGGCGGATGCTGTGGAATCTCCTGGTCCTGTGGGTGATCACTTTGATCACCTTTGGCCTGATGCATGCGGTTCCCGGAGGACCTTTTGATCGGGAGAAGCCGCTACCCCCCGAGATCAAGGCCAACATCGAGGCCAAGTATCACCTGGATAAGCCCCTGGTGGTCCAATATCTCTATTACATGCGCGATCTGCTGGTTCCCCGCTATTCGCTCACCCTTCCGACTTCCCTTCAGGAAGATGCGCTTATTCGCTGGAAGATCGGGCCGGGCTATTTCCTTTGGATCAACTTGGGCCCCTCGTACTCCTCCCGCAGTCGCTCCGTGAACGATATCATCCGCCAGAACCTACCTGTTTCCTTCGAGCTGGGGATGTATGCCCTGCTGGTAGCGGTCGGGATCGGGATCCCCCTAGGCATCCTGGCGGCCCTCCATCAGAACACCTTCCTGGATTACTTCGGAATGAGCATGGCGATTTTCGGAGTCTCTGTGCCGGTCATCGTCCTGGGGCCGATCCTGGTCTCCGTTTTCGGGGTATGGCTCAAATGGCTGCCGCCGACTGGGTGGGGGACCCCCCAGCATGCGATCATGCCGTCGATCGCCCTGGGGTTGGCCAGCTCTGCCCTCATCGCCCGTCTTACCCGGGCCAGCCTGCTTCAGGTGATCCGGGAGGATTACATCCGCACCGCCCGGGCCAAGGGCCTGGCGGAGCGCCTGATCATTATCCGCCACGCCCTCCGGAACTCTCTGATCCCCGTGGTCACTGTCCTCGGTCCTCTCTTCGCCGCCCTGGTGACCGGGACCTTTGTGACGGAGACGATCTTTGGCATACCCGGGCTGGGCCGATATTTCGTCACCAGTATCACCAACCGGGATCACCCGGTGATCATGGGGACGATCCTGATCTACGCGATCTTCTTGGTAATCGCCAATCTGGTGGTGGACATCACCTACGCCTTCCTGGATCCGCGAATCCGGTATACTTAAATCGGGTTTCTTGATATGGGCTTTAGCATCTCAGCTCTGGAAGATCGAGGTGAGCGATGGCGACGCAAGCGATGCGCCGAGGCGCGGAAGCGCTCGCGGTCCCTACCCGCCGGCCAGTCGGGTTCTGGGAGGACGCCTTCTACCGGCTCTCCCGCAACCGGGCGGCCATGGTGGGGGCAGGGATTGTCATCCTGCTGATCCTGGTGGCCATCTTCGCCCCCCTCATCGCCCCTTATCCCTACGATAAGCAGGTGCTGACCGACCGGGATAAAGTCCCCGCCTGGATGGTGAAGATCTTCCCCTTCATGGGGCCCTACGCCCGGATCAGCGATCGCTACCTGCTGGGGGCCGACTACGTGGGGCGGGATCTCTTCAGCCGTATCATCTACGGAACCCGGGTGTCCCTGACAGTAGCCTTTGTGGGCCCGTTGATCAGCCTCCTTGTGGGAACCACCTATGGGTTGATCTCCGGCTATTTCGGCGGCCGTCTGGACAACATCATGATGCGTCTTGTGGATGTCCTCTATGCTTTCCCGGGGCTACTGTTCATCATCCTCCTGATGGTGTTCTTCCGCCAGGTCCCCCAGGAGGCCCGATCGATCTGGGATGCGATACGGATTCAAATGTATAAGGTCGATGCCGCCTTCGGGGGGATGCTGTTTATCTTCGTGGGCATCGGGCTGACCGCCTGGGAGAACATGGCTCGACTGGCCCGTGGGCAGGTCCTCTCTGTGCGGGAGAAGGAGTTCATCGAGGCCGCCCGGGCCATCGGGGCAGGCCATCTTCGGATCATGTTCCGTCACATCCTGCCCAACATCATCGGCCCGCTCATTGTGGCGGAAACCCTGGCCATCCCCTCTTACATCACGACCGAGGCCTTTCTCAGCTTCATCGGCCTCGGGGTGAACCCGCCCACTCCCAGCTGGGGGCTGATGATCTCCCAGGGCGCCCAGGCCATCCGCACCTACCCCAACCAGGCCCTGGCGCCCGCGCTGGCCCTCGCCATCACGATGTTCGCTTTCAACTTCCTGGGGGATGGGCTGCGAGACGCCCTGGATCCGCGCATGCGCGGCACGCAATAAGGCCAGGACTAGCCCGGTTGGGCTTCCACGGGGCTGAATGGCCCCTCAAGATGGGACAAGGCCGGCGAGGATCTTCGGTGCCTTGCTCGGCCCCCAAAGTCCCCCTGGAGAAGCCGGCGGCATTCAATTCTCACCGCGGAGGTTCGGGATGGGGCGTCTGATGAGCGAGGTAGCCATCGTGGGCATCGGCTGGAGCGGTTTCCGCTCGATCACCCCCGATCTCTCGTTCCGAGAGCTGATGTTTGAGGCCGCCGCCATGGCCTACGCCGACGCCGGGATCCATCCCCGCCGGGATCTGGACGGGCTGGTCACCGCCGAAGAGGACTTCCACGAAGGCATCGCCATCAGCGATGAATACGTCCCTGACCAGATGGGAGCCGTTCTCAAATCCGTGCACACCATCGCCGGGGATGGGCTGCAAGCGCTGGCCGCCGGGGTGATGCAAATCGCCTCCGGTGCCGCCCGTATCGTGGCCGTCGAGTCCCACAGCAAGGCCAGCAACATCCGGAACCTTCCTCAGATCACCGCTCTCGCCATGGATCCGGTGTTCCAGCGCCCCCTGGAGGCTCACCCCCTCTTCATCGCCGGGCTGGAGATGCGCCGTTATCTGGAAGCCACGCGCACCCCCGTGGAGCATGTGGCCCGGGTGGTGGTCAAGAACCGGCGCAACGCCATGCGCAACCCGCGAGCGGCCTTCCCGGCAGCGCTCTCCGTTGAGGATGTGCTGAGCAGTGAGCCCTTGGCGGAGCCCCTCACCCGGCTGATGGCGGCGGAACCGGCGGACGGATGCGTGGTGCTGGTCCTGGCCCGGGGGGATATCGCCCGCTCCCTCACCGATCGGCCGATCTGGATCCGGGGTATCGGATGGGCGACAGATTCTTACAGCCTGGAAAACCGGGATTGGGAGGGAGCGCGTTACCTGCGCCGGGCAGCCGAGCTGGCCTATCAGCAGGCCAGGATCCGATCCCCCCGCCAGGCTTTCGCTTTCGTCGAGGTCGATGACACGTTCGCCTACAAAGAGCTCCAACATCTGGAAGCCCTGGGCCTCTGCCGCCCGGGGGAGGCCGGCTGGTGGACCGCCGAGGGGGCCACTGAGATCGGAGGGGAATTGCCGGTGAATCCCTCGGGGGGTTGCTTGGGCGAAGGGCATCTGCTGGATGCCTCGGGGCTGGCCCGGGTGCTAGAGGCCGTGCTTCAGCTCCGGGGAGAGGCCGGCCCTCGCCAGATCCCGAACGCCCATACCGCCCTCGTGGCCTCATGGCGAGGGCTGCCCACCGCCACCGGAGCGGTGGCCATCCTGAGCCGGGAGCCTTAAGGGATGCAGCGAAGCGATCCGCGCCCTTTCCTTCCATCCGGCCGCGTCAGAACCCGATGGCAGACATGGGGATGAGGGCACCCGGTCAGGTGAGCCCACGGGCGCAAAACCCTCACCGTCCGATCTGGCGCGTCCTTCCGCCATCGGGGGAAGAAAGGAAGCCCCACGCGGGAAGAGTAACCTCAAGGGGTGCGGCCGGAGGGGCCCATGGATTCGGAGGAACTGCGGGTGCGATTAGAGCAGCTGGAAAGCGAGGTGATGGTGCTCAAACATGTGATCCGCCTTATCCTAGCGGCTCACCGACGCAATCTTTCCCCCTTTCCCAGCCAGCGGCTGGATCCGGAGACGGTGCGGCAAGTGCGGCGGGAGATCCAGGCCCAGTGGGCTCAGGAATGGCATGATCTGAGCACCTCCAACTCGAGGTCCCTGTGAGAGCTTACGTTCTGGACACCCATGCCCTGATCTGGTATCTCACCCGGGATGAGCGATTGAGCCCGGCCGCTCGCCGCGCGCTGGAGGAGATCGAACGGGGAGAGGCCCGAGGCCTGATCCCCGCTGTGGTCCTGCTGGAATTGATCCGAATCGAGGAGAAGGAGCTGATCCCCCCGCTCTGGGAGATCGCTATCACCACGCTGCTGGGAGAGGGGCGATTCGAAATCGTCCCCCTGGATCTCAGCCTGCTGGCCCTGGTTCGGGAACTTCCCGAGTTGGAAGATCTGCACGATCGGGTGATCGTGGCCACTGCGCAGCGTTACAACGCGGTGCTGGTGACCTACGATGAGACCATCCGCCAGTCCGGGCGGGTGGAGACGCTCTGGTGAACTGCCTCCAGGGATCCGAAGAAGCTGCGGAAGGGCTCTGGGAGTTGAAAGATAGAAGTCCTGCTCTGGATTCCAAAAGCCCATATAGGAGGGAATGGATCATGGCGGGACGACGGGTGGCCATTGTGGGCGCTGGGATGACCCAATTCGTCCGTCGGGCCCTGGAGACCGGCCAGGAGCTGGCCTGGGAGGCCGCCAGCAAGGCGCTGGAATCCTGCGAGATGACCCTGGACCAGATTGACGCCGTGGTCCTGGGCTCCGCTCCAGACGCCTTCGATGGAGTCCATATGAAAGTCGAATACCTGAGCCCCGGGGCGGGAGCCTGGGGTAAACCCACCATCCGGGGATATGTGGGCGGTGGGACAGGGGTCTTCGCGGCCATCCAGGGCTGGTATCACATCGCCAGCGGGATGTTCGATACGGTGCTGGTGGTGTGCGAAGAGAAGATGTCTTCCTGCCATCCCCACCCCCAAGCCGCCTTCAATTACATTTTCGATCACACCCTGGAACGCCCCCTGGGCCCCAACCTCCTGTGGATCTTCGCCCTGGAAATGAACGCGTATATGAGCAAATACGGCCTGACCAAGCGAGATGTCGCGATGGTGGCCGTGAAGAACAAACGGAACGCCGCCGACCATCCCGCCGCTCAGCTGGGAGACCCCCACATCACGGTCGAGGATGTGCTCAACTCGGAGGTGCTGGCCTGGCCTGTCCAGCGGCTGGATGTTTCCCCTCCCAGCGATGGGGCGGTGGCCATCGTGATGGCCGCCGAACATATCGCCCGGCGGGTGACCAGCCAGCCTGTCTGGGTCGAAGGGGTGGGCTGGTCGCTGGATACGCAATACTGGACCAACCGGGATCTCTCCTACCCCACGTATGTCGAAGAGGCGGCCCGCAAAGCCTACGCCATGGCTGGGATCAAGGAGCCCCGCAAGGAGATCCACATCGTCGAGCCCTATGATCCCTTTGATTACAAAGAATTGCACCATCTGGAAGGGCTGCTCCTGGCCGATCGGGGGAAGGCGGCCGAGCTGATTGCCCTGGGGATCGCCAATCGGGATGGGGATCTGCCAGTGACGCCGTCGGGGGGGCTTCTGGGAGTGGGCAACCCGATCGCCGCCGCGGGTTTAATGAAGGTGGCCGAGATCTTCTGGCAGCTGCGGGGAGAGGCCGGAAAGCGCCAGGTGCCCGGTCAGCCCCGGCGGGGCCTGGCCCAGGCCTGGGGCGATCTCATGCAGGTGGGTACGGTGATCATCCTGGGGATCTAAAAGTTCGGGAGGAACATCCATGGAACGCTGGGTCTACCCGGTCACCAGCCTTCGGTCAGAGGATGTGGGACAGGGACGGGTGTGCGCCACACGAACCCCCCTGCGGGGGGAATATGCCTGGGACGCCGGGGTGGCCATCGGGCGGTTCCTAACAGAACTAAAAGCGGGTCGCCTGGTTGGGCGTCGCTGCCGGGCCTGCGGCCGGGTGATCATCCCGCCCCGGATGTTCTGCGAGCAATGCTTCCGGCCCACGGATGAGTGGGTGCCCCTGGCCGATACCGGAACCGTGATCACGTTCTCGGTGTGCACCATCTCCTGGGATATGCGCCGCCTGGAAGTCCCGGAGGTCCCGGCCGTGATCGCCATCGATGGGGCCTCCCCAGGAATAGGGATCATGCATAAACTCGGGGAGGTCGGCCGAACCCTCGAGGAGATCCTGAATCGGGTCCGGATCGGAATGCGCGTCCAGGCGGTCTGGAGGCCGGCCGGGGAGCGGGAAGGCGCGATCACCGATATCCTCTATTTCCGACCTCTGGAGCCCTAAGGAGGCCCCCAATGCCCTTGATCGAACGGATCCAGCATCTGGACGAGGTCCGGGTCTGGCGGGGAGCCATCCAGCTGGAGGGCGTCTACACCGCGGGCGTGGCGGGGGAACGCTGGCTGCGCGGGCTGCAGACAGGGAAAATCTATGGAACCCGTTGCTCCCGCTGCCAATATACCTATGTTCCGGCTCGACGGTTCTGTGAGCGCTGCCTGGGTCCCCTGGGAGAGGACACCTGGATCGAGGTCGGCCCGCAGGGGACTCTGGTTTCGTGGACCCGGTTGCATGTGGCTCCGGATGGCACCCGCCAGGTTCCCCCCCGAACCATCGGCTTGATCCGTCTGGACGGCGCCGATGCGGTTCTGGTGCACGAGCTGATCGAGGGCCAGGAATGGACCAGCGGCATGCGAGTGGAAGCCGTCTTCCGACCACCCGCCGAGCGATCGGGCAGCATCCGGGATCTGCTGGGGTTCCGTCCCCTTTGATGGGGAACACCGGGCTATCCTTCCCCATATCTTGTGATTATATTCACAATATGGACTTGCCTGGAATCGGGGGACCCCCTATAATAGGGGCAACCCGGGTCGGGATCCGGGCCGGGGCTGGAGATTATGATTATGAAGGTTGGCCATCCTGAGGGGGAGGGATCCGCCGCCTGATTCTGATTTCCCTCCTCCCGCTGAGGAGAATGCAGGGATGGAACATCACCCCTCGGTTCGGAGATCCTCCCGTTTCGGGAGGATAGGGGGGCGCCTGCCGCGGATCTCTTCTACCCGTGATGAGCAGGTCCCCAGGTCTATCCCGCTTCAGGCTCAGCTTAGAAAGCTACACAATGGGGTTTGGAGAGCTCTGGCGTTCAGTGCCGCGCTATGGGCTCATTACAGCGTGCACGTCGGCCTGGTTCTGGCGGTGGGATTGCTCTATCTGGCCCTCACCCAGAGCCGGATGGCCCCGGCATGGCTGCTCCAGCCTATTCAGCTTCCGGTGTTCTCCCGAGACAAGCCGGCCTCCCCAGAGGTTCTGCAAGCGCTCCTTCGCCGTTCCGCTTATCTAGGTGGAACCCGGCGAAACGGCCCGGCGCTATTGATCCGCCAAGTGGATCTCCACACCGAGATCCCAGAGCGGCCCCGGCGAGGGATCATCACCTATACGGTCCAGGCTGGCGACACCCTCTTCGGCATTGCGGAGAAATTCAAGCTGCGGCCTGAGACCATCCTCTGGGCGAACTATGAGGTCCTCCAGGATGATCCCCATATGCTGGAGATTGGCCAGGTCCTGAACATCCCGCCGGTGGATGGGGTGCTACACGTGGTGAAGGAAGGGGAGACTCTAGAGGCGATTGCCAAGAAATACAATGTGACCCCCGAGGCTATCCGCAACGCGGAGTGGAACGGCCTGCAGGATGGCGGGGAGCCTCAAGTGGGCCAGGTACTGGTCGTGCCAGGCGGCACCCGCCCCTTCGCGGGGTGGACTCCACCCCGGCAGGCCTATGTAGTCGTGGCGGGCGGCAAACGGCTGCCCTCCGGTGCCTGCCCCAGCGTGCAGGTCCCTCCCCTGGGCACAGGAAGTTTCGTCTGGCCAGTCAACAGCCACTGGCGCTCCGGTTATGACTTCGCCCCGTGGCACCCCGGGGTGGACTTCGCGGGACGCCTGGGAGATCCGATTTATGCGGCGGACGCCGGCACCGTGGTTTACGCGGGGTGGAGCACCGTCGGCTACGGCAACCTAATCGTCCTGGACCACGGGAACGGTTACCAGACGTATTATGCCCACCTCAGCGCTATCTTTGTAGGCTGTGGGCAGCAAGTGGCGAAAGGGGCCACGATCGGCCTCGTGGGCTCCACTGGGCGTTCCACCGGACCGCACTTGCACTTCGAGATCCGGGGACCGGGCGGCTTCGTAAACCCCTGGCAGGCCCTGCCTCCTCCGTAGCGTAGGGTCGGGGAACCACGCCAAAGCGGCTCTGCGCCTGGCCCGGCTCCACCGCGCCGGTTATCGTCCTCGAGGACCTGAACGTGCCAGGTCTGGGGCGGGGGAGGCTTTCCCGGTCGGTGGCCGACGCGGGTTGGGGCGCCTTCCGGCGGATGCTGGCGTACAAGGCCCGGTGGTATGGGTCACAGCTCATCGTGGCGCCGCGGGGTTTCCCGTCCACCCGGCGGTGCGTGCGCTGCGGGCGGGTGGGCCCCAAGCTTCCCCTCTCCTGCCGGGTCTTCCGCTGCGCGACGTGCGGGGTGGTGCTGGATCGGGACCTGAACGCGGCGCTCAACCTGGAACACTACGGGCGGGCCCACCTGACGGGCCCTACCGGGAGTTCCCCGGGAAGGGACGCCTGTGGAGATCCCTC
>NZ_JBHOQR010000030.1:0-14887 GCF_042408815.1 Thermoflexus sp.
GTCCAGTTCTCCAGCACTGCTTTCACCTTGCTCATGAAGGCGTCCGCCTGGGCGCCGTCGATGATACGATGGTCGAAGGTCAGGGTGAGGTAGACCATGGGGCGAATGGCCAGCACATCCCCCTGGGGGGTCTCCAGAACGACCGGGCGCTTGTGGACTCGGCCGACGCCCATGATGGCGCACTGGGGCTGGTGGATGATGGGCGTGGCGAACAGGCTGCCCGAGACGCCGTGGTTGGTGACGGTGAACGTGCCCCCCTGGACATCCTCGGGCTTCAGCTGCCGCCGGCGGGCCCGTTCCGCCAGGTCGTTGACTGCCCGGGCCAGCCCGACCAGACTGTAGGTGTCCGCGTTCTTGATCACCGGGACGATGAGCCCCTCCTCCCCCAGGGAGACGGCGACCCCGATGTGATAGACCTTGTAAACCCGGATCCCTTCCTCGGTCCATGTGCTGTTCAGGATCGGATAGGCCTTGAGGGCCGCCACGGCGGCCATGATGAAATATGGCGTCAGCGTCAGCCGGACGCCTTCCCGCTCGAAAGCCGCCCGGTTCGCCTCGTAGTGGGCCATCACCCGGCTCATGTCGACCTCGAAAACGGTAGTCACATGGGGCGAAGTATGCTTGGAGCGGACCATGTGCTCGGCGATGGCCCGACGCATGGAGGTGAGGGGAACCACTTCGTAAGGCATGGTCGGGGCCGTGGGTGGGGGCGGCGGAGGGGGAGCCGCCGGCGCCGGGGCCACGGCCGGCGTCGGAGCTGCCTGCAACACCTCCTCCGTGGGCCGGAAGAGCTCTCCGGTCCCCGGTTGCTCCCAGGGTGGCAGTTCCGTCTCCCGGGCTGCTGCCGGAGCGCCCACCGGCTGGAGCTTCATCCGCTCAATGTAAGCCAGCAGATCCTTTTTAGTGACCCGTCCGCCCTCCCCGGTCCCCGGCACCTGGGAGAGATCGATGCCGTATTCGGCAGCTATCTTCGCCACCACCGGAGAGATGCGCGGGCCGCCCTCCCGACGGGCCGCCGGCGCGGGCGCCGGGGCTGGCGGGGGCGGTGACCCCGCGGGCGCAACCCCAGGGGCCTCCTCCAGCGGCTCGATCTCCCCACCGTGCCCCACCCGATAGGGCCGTTCGGGAACCGGCTCCCCCGGCTGCCCCACCATCGCGATCAAAGTCCCCGCCCGCACGGTGACCCCTTCGGGGAAATAGATCTTGAGCAGCACGCCATCGGCCGGCGCCGTCACCTCCGTGGTGACTTTCTCGGTCTCCACCTCCAGCAGGGGCTCGAACTGACGGACCGGCTCCCCTTCCCGTTTCAGCCAGCGGAGGATCTTCCCCTCCACCACGCTCTCGCCCAGCTGAGGCATGATCACCTGGGTTGGCATCGGAAGGTCTCCTTCGCGCAAGGGTGATTTCTGGGGAACGGGATCTCTCAGTATCGGGCCAGCCGCCGGATGGCCTCGGCGATTTTCTGTGGGCTGGGCATAAAGAAATCCTGCATCGGCGGGCTGAAGGGCACTCCCGGCACATCGGGCCCCGCCAGCCGCATCACCGGGCCGTCCAGGTATTCAAACCCCTCCTCGGCCAAAATGGCGGCCACCTCCGCCCCGTAGCCCAGGGTCAAGTTGTCCTCATAGACAATGAGCGCCTTCCCGGTCTTCTTCACCGAATGGAGGATCGTCGCCTTGTCCACCGGGGCCAGGGTCCGCAGATCTACCACCTCCACATCGATCCCCTCCTTCGCCACCATCTCGGCCGCCTGCAGGGCATAGTAATGCATCATCCCATAAGCGAAGACCGTGAGGTCGCTCCCCTCCCGGGTCACCTTCGCCGGGCCGATGGGGACGATATAGTCCCCATCGGGGACTTCCCCTTTGATCAGCCGGTAGCCCTTCTTCGGCTCGAAGAAGAGCACCGGATTGGGGTCGCGGATGGCTGCCTTAAGAAGCCCCTTGGCGTCGTAGGGGTTGGAAGGGATGACCACCTTCAGGCCGGGGACGTGGGCGAAGAAGGCCTCCACGCTCTGGCTGTGGTAAAGGCCGCCACTGATCCCGCCCCCGTAGGGAGCCCGGATGACCATGGGGACGTTATAGACGCCTCCGGAGCGGTAAAAGAAGCGGGCGGCCTCGTTGACGATCTGATTGAAGGCGGGATGGATGAAGTCGGCGAACTGGATCTCACAGATGGGGCGGAAGCCGTTGAGGGCCGCCCCGATGCCAATGGCCACGATGGAGAGCTCCGCCAGCGGGGAGTCGATGACGCGCCACTCTCCGTATTTCTGCCACAGGCCCATGGTGGCCCGGAACACCCCGCCCCTCGGACCCACATCTTCCCCGACCACGAAGACCCGCGGGTCCCGGGCCATCTCCTCATCGATCGCCTCGCGGATCGCCTCGATCAGCGTTTTCTCCGGCATGGATCCTCCCTCCAAACGTTCGTTCGGAACATGCCGTCGCGGAGCCGGCCTCCGGGTTTCAAGCCCCTTCCGGTAAAGGGAAGCGGCGATCGTGCCGTCCGAAGGGGTGGAGGGCGTGTGGGTGCCCGCCGGAGACAGGCTATTCCCCCCACCATCCGGAGCGATCTTCGGTGGCGAAGACCGGAGCCAAGGCCTCCTCCGGAGCCGGATAGGGAGCCTCCTCGGCCTGCCGCTGGGCCTCATCCACCTCGGCCCGCACCTGCTCCTCCAGCTCGTCCTCGAGCCGCTGGGTGAGGAGGCTTCGCTGGTAGAGATAATCCCGCAGGCGGGGCAGCGGATCCCGCCGCTTGCCCTGCTCCACCTCCTCCCGCGTCCGGTAGGTCCGATCATCGTCATCCGACGAATGAGGGGTCCACCGATAGGTCACCGCTTCGATCAGGGTCGTCCCCTCCCCCGCCCGCGCCCGATCCACTGCTTCCTTCACCACCTGGTAGACCTCCAGGACATTGCCGCCATCGCAGACAGCCCCCTGGATGCCGTAGGCGGCCGCCCGATCGGCCACCCGTTTGACGGCCATCTGCTTCCAGACGGGAACGGAGATCGCATACTGGTTGTTGTGGACCAGGACGATAAGGGGGAGCTTGTAGATGCCGGCCCAGTTCAACGCCTCGTGGAAGTCGCCCTCGCTGGTGCTGCCCTCGCCGGTGGAGGTGAGGACCACGCGCATCTCCTGGCTCACCCGGAACCCGGCGGCCTCCAGCTGGGGGCGGAGCTTTTGTTTGAGGACCTCCGCGAGGGCAATGCCGGCGGCTTGGGGGAGTTGGGTGGCCACGGGGCTGGAACCGGAAATGATGTTCAGGCGGCGGAGGCTGAAGTGGGAGGGCATCTGACGGGCGGCGCTATGGGGGTCGCCTTTCTTCCCATAGAGGGCGAGCATGAACTCCACCGGCTTCATCCCCATGGCAATGGAGAGCGCGAGGTCCCGATAGTAAGGGTGCACGATGTCGAAGCCTTTGCGCAGCGCGTAAGCCGCCCCGACGCCGATGCCCTCGTGGGCGATGCCGGAGATGTGGAACGGAACGCGGCCCTGGCGCTGGAGGACCCAGCAGCGCTCATCCAGCCGGCGGGAGAGGAGAAGATGGTAATACATCTGGAGGACCGTTTCGTCGGACAGGCCCAGCTCTTCGTGCCGCTGGGTGATCGGAAGGAGCTCTTTCACCTCGACCGCCATCGCTGCCTCCTGAGCAGGGGTTCAATCCGGCGTGGTGGTTTCCTTTCCTTCCTTCCACTGGCGCTCCATTTCCATATAATGATCGGGGTAGATCCCGGTGTAGCGGAGGAATTTGGGGATGGGGTAACGGATGCCGCCCTTGTGGGTGCCCTCCAGTCCCTCGATGATCCACTCGATTTTGCTGTTCGGGATGGTGAAAGCCATCTCATCGTCCTGGGCCTGGCCGAACACCCGATCGCCGTAGCAGGGGAGGATGACCTGGCATTCATCGGTCTTCATCGTGGTGATTACCGCGTCGGCGCAATCGATGCGCCCGGAGAAGGAGGAGGTCAGACGCCCTCCGGTCTTCCAGAGACGGGCCACCACCAAGCGCATCACCTGTGCGGAGTTCCCGTAAATGAGGATGACGTGGGGCTCGAAGGAGGTTCGGTGGAGGGGAGCGGCGACGACGCCTTCCCATTGACGGTATTCCCATTTATCGACCTGAGCTTCGCTCACCGCCCCGGCGGCAGGGGTCTCCGTATACATCCCAGCGCATGTCATACCGTTGAGGTAGTAGTCCAGCATGGGCTCGAAGCCCCACACCACTTTCGCGAGGGGGCAGGAGAGATCCTCCCCTCGCATCCCGATGACCCATCCGTAGTGGCGGGCGATGGCGAAGCCCTGACAGATGGCAATCTGTTGTCCGAAATCCCGTTTGGGAAAGCGGGTTTTCTCCGGCCATGGCTCCCCTGGGGCGATCATGCGAATCGCCACCGGGAAGGTGGCCGGGCGCACGTGAGCCTGAAGGGCCTCCTGCAGGCGTTGAAGCCTGTCTGGCATCCCGGCCTCCTGAGGGGGGCGTGTTCTCCTCCACCTGCCGTCTACCCGCCTGGGTCTATGAACCGCTTCTCGCCTCCCCTCCGCACTCCAGGAGGAGCCATAGGAACATCAACCATAAAGGTCCCGGTTATGCGGAGAGGGTTCCCCATTGATCCCGCTTCTATTTTCATTTTAACTCTGGGCAACATGGAACGGCAAGGGCAGGAGAGATCCACCTCGGTCTGGAAGGGGCCGGCTCGCGTCCTGGCATCCCCAGGGCCTGAGGCGGACGCCTCGATGATGTCCTGGAGGATCGAGCTCGCTTGCAGGCCCGAGGGATCCGTCACAAAATCACCCACGGACAATATCCGCCTTCCGTGAGAGGGCGCTTCGAGTCTAAATGTAACGAGGACCTCCAGGCCTCCCAGACCATGGCCTGATGGCGTAAATCCAATCCAGCCGGTCATCCTCACTATAGATGGAGGCATCGATGGGACTGCTGGACGGAAAGATCGCGCTGATCTTCGGGGTGGCGAACGATCACTCCATTGCCTGGGGCATCGCCAAGGCCATGCATGGGGAGGGGGCCACCCTGGCCTTCTCCTATGCGGGCCCGGCCCTGGAGCGGCGGGTTCGCCCCCTGGCGGAGAGCGTGGGGGCGACGTTCATCGAACCGTGTGATCTGAGCGATGACGAGCAGATCGCCGCCCTCTTCGAGAAATACCGTCAGACTTACGATCGGCTGGACATCCTGGTCCATGCAGTCGCTTTCGCGAAGCGGGAGGAGCTGAGCGGCCCGTATTATCTGACTTCCCGCGAAGGGTTCCGGGTCGCGATGGACGTGAGTGTGTATTCCTTCACGGCCCTGGCTCGGGAAGCGGCCCCTCTGATGAAAAACGGCGGCGCACTGCTCACCATGACTTACTACGGCTCGGAGAAAGTGGTCCCCCACTACAATGTAATGGGCGTGGCCAAAGCCGCCCTGGAGGCCTCGGTCCGCTACCTGGCCTATGACCTGGGGCCCCGGGGCATTCGGGTCAACGCCATCTCGGCCGGCCCGATCCGCACCCTGGCGGCGACCGGCATCCCGGGGTTCCGCTCCCTCTACAGTCTATTCCGGGAGATCGTCCCCCTGCGCCGCAACGTGACCATCGAGGATGTGGGCGCGCTGGCCGCATGGCTGTGCAGCGACCGGGCGGCGGCCATCACCGGCGAGGTGATCTTCGTCGACGCTGGCTATCATATCCTCGGCGTCACCGAGCGCCTGGTCGAGGAAAGCCCGGCCCCCTGAATCCCGCTTGCCGCGGAGGAAGACGCCATGGGATTCTGGAAACGCCGCCCTGCGAGCGATCCGGATGAGGCGCTGACGCCGGAGGCGCAGCGTCAGCGCTTGTGGGAACGAGCCATGCAGCGTCTCCAGCCGACCCTGCCGCCGGATTCCCCGTCATGGGTCCTGGATGAGATCTTCGATCTCCAGAACGGCCTGGTCTGGTTCGATGTGGTGATGCGGGTCGGCCCGCACTGGGTGAAGCGGCGCTATCGTTACGATGGGGAAGCCGACGTGCTGTATTTCAGCGGCGCGGTTCCCTTCCCGGAGACGGGTCTGGATCGGCTTCCCCCGGAGCGCATGGTCTGGCCGGGTCATCCGCTCACCTCCCGACTCCTCGCGAAATCCACGAAGGGTTGAAGGCGGGATGAAATTTATCCACGCTCGGGAAAACGGCGCAAGGCTGACCCGGGGTTCTGGACCGGCTTCGGGGCGAGCTTGAGCGGTGACCGGGTATGCTGGCGGCCTATCCGGCGGGTCCGGGGCCGGCTTCCAGCCCTCGGTCCAGGCGGTGTCCGATCTCCTCTCCAGATCAACCAATGCAGGCCTTGCTGAATCCGGGGGGCCGGATTATAATAAAAATTGCAGCGGGACGTGGCGCAGCCAGGTTAGCGCACTGCAATGGGGTTGCAGGGGTCGGCGGTTCAAATCCGCCCGTCCCGACACGTCGGGGGTAGCTTCGGCTGCCCCCGACGTTTTTCTCAATGGCGGATTCCCTGACGGGGCTGGCCACCCAGGGCAGCTGCCCCTAAAGCCTTCTGGAGAAACATCGGGAATCCGGATGGGCTGTTCGATCGCTTCCCTCTACGGATTGAGACCGCTGCCATGGGCGAGGGGAAACCGGAAGGGCTTCCACGAGGGCTGGTGATTCGCGCGGCCGTTTTGCTAACGCTCATGGGCGCTGGCCTCCTCGCCTTCCCTTACCTGTGGCCGTTTCTAACGGAGCGGGAGCGCATCGAGTCATGGCTGGCCGCCCATCGGACGGCTGGTGCAATCACGCTGGTCGTGTTGAACGCGATCCAGGTGATCATAGCCCCGCTCCCCGGCGCCTTGCTGGGATGGATCAGCGGCTACTGGTTCGGGCCGTGGTGGGGTTCTTTGCTCACATGGCTGGGCGTGAGCCTGGGCAATGGCTTCGCGATGGCGCTGGCTCGTGCCCTGGGCCGCCCCCTGCTGATCGCCTTCCTTCCCCAGGAGCGCCTGGCCCGGATGGAGCGCTGGATTCAGCGCTATGGGCTGCCCATGGTGGTTGTAGTCTTCCTGCTGCCATTCACTCCCGACGACCTCCTCGCCTGGGCGATCGGCCTTTCCCCCCTTCCCCTGATCCCCGCTTTCACCGTGAGCACGCTGGCTCGCCTGATCCACGTGCTGATCGCCAATGCCGTGGGGGCCTATTTGCGTTCCGGGGAGCTGCTCTGGTTGGCGATGGCTGCCCTCCTCAGCGTCGGCGCCCTCTTCCTGGCCTGGCGCATCGCCTGGATGGCTCGCCTTTCTCCCCTCGAAATCTATCGGGAGGACGCATCGTAACCACCCAGGGTATGCGTTGCTGGGTTCGATCGTTCCCCATCCGGGGCTTTCGAAGCGGATGGCGGGCCATCGATTTCCCCGATCGAAGCCTGGCGGCGCCGGCCGAGTCCCGAGGAGGGGAGGCCATCCCCGGCATCCCCCACATTTTCGCGTGGCAAAGTCGCACCCATAAAAGGGGGGCGGCTCAAAGCGGCACACCCCCGCGTTGGGATGGGACTATAATTTCTGTGAAGGATTTTACAATTCGGGAAGGAGTTTCCCATGCGTGCGAAGATCACGATCGTGGGTGCGGGGAACGTGGGCGCCACGGCTGCCCACTGGCTGGCCGAGCGGGAGCTCGGCGATATCGTGCTGGTGGATATCCCTCAGACCGAAGGCATGCCAAAAGGGAAGGCCCTCGATCTCATGCAAGCGGGTCCCATTATGGGTTACAACACTCGTCTCGTCGGGACCACGGATTATGAGCCCACGGCGAACTCGGACATCGTGGTCATCACCGCGGGGGTGCCCCGCAAGCCCGGGATGAGCCGGGAGGATCTGGTTAATGTCAACGCCAATATCATCCGCGATGTCATCAACAAGGCGGTCCCTCTCTCACCGAACGCGATTTACATTGTGGTGACCAATCCCCTGGATACGATGACCTACCTGGCCTATAAACTCTCTGGCCTTCCCCGGGAGCGGGTGATCGGGCAGGCGGGGATCCTGGACAGCGCTCGCATGCGGGCCTTCATCGCTATGGAGCTGGAGGTAGCGGTAGAGAACATCCAGGCGATGGTGCTGGGCGGGCATGGGGATGAGATGGTGCCGATGGTACGGTTCACCACGGTGGCCGGCATTCCCATCTCCATGCTGTTGCCTAAAGAGAAGATCGACGCGATCGTGGACCGCACGCGCAAGGGCGGGGGGGAGATCGTCAGCCTCCTCAAGACGGGGAGCGCCTACTACGCGCCGGGCGCGGCTGTGGCCCAGATGGTGGAGGCCATCCTCAAGGATCAGAAGCTGATCGTCCCCTGTTCGGTTTACCTCCAGGGCGAGTATGGTCTCCACGATATCTGTTTCGGTGTCCCTGTGAAGCTTGGCCGTAAGGGTGTGGAGCAGATCATCGAGCTGCCGCTCAACGATGAGGAGCGGGCCATGCTGGAGCGCTCGGTTCAACTGATCCGCAATACGATGGCTGCACTGCAGCCCGCCTGAGGCGATGCTTCAGCTCCCTACAGTGGTGACCTGCCATGCGGGGCGTGTTTTCCTCTGGGGAACCGCCCCGCCCTTTCATCTGAAGGATCTCGAGGCAGCTCTCCGACGCCGGGGGATGGAGATCCTCATAGCCGGCGTGGCGGAGATCGCTTTCGCCTTCCCGGAGTGGACTCGGCCTCATCGCGTGATTCCCCGACAGATCCTGACCGAGCGCGGCCTAAGGGTCCGGGAACCATGGGCTACCCTGTGGCTGGTTCGCTTCGGATATGAGGAGCCCCGGGCCGATGTGGAGGGGATCACCCTAGATGGGGAGGACGTCCATTTACTGGCGCGGGATCTGGATCTGGATGTCATCGAAGCCTATGTGGCGGCGCGGGGCTGGCAGCGCTGTGTGGCCGGCTTCCGGGTGGAGAGCGGGCCCGCGGTTCGGATTCAACCGGACCCGGAGGAGGCGGCATGGGCGGTGGCCTGGCTGAAGGGGATACTTCCCCCTGAAGCCTGTCATACATTTGAGGGGATCCTCCAGGAGGCCGCGCGGCGGAGGATCGGGTGGGGGGTTCTCTACCGGGAGCGGGAAGCTCAGCTGGATCTGGAGAGCCGCCGGCAGATCGAGGGCATGCTCCTTCTGGCCCGCGCCCTGCAGCGCTATTGGATGGAGATCCCGGGGCTGGAGGCTCTGGAAGCCATCTCTTTGGACAAGCTTTAGCGATGGGCGCGCTCACCCCCTCACGGCCCTTTAGGTTGTGGGAAAGAAGAAATCCAGGGGCGGGGCGGGCCGCCTCCACCAACCTCCAACTCCAATCCGGCCCGTCCTCCCCCAGGTTCCCGGAGAACGATCAGCCGTTCCGCACGAGCTGGCGCAATCGTCCCTGGAGGTCATTCAGGGTCAGCAGGGCCTGCAGCGGGGTCATGTTCACGAGATCCAGTCCGAGGAGCTCGTGCAAGAGGTGCCGGATCTCTTCGAACTCCTTCGGGAGGGCTGGGGGGCGCTCCCGGTGGGGCGCGAGCGGATCGCGTTCCCCTCGCTTCCCCTCCAGCTCCTCCAGCACCTGGCGGGCTCGCCGGATCACCCGTTCAGGCAGGCCAGCCAGCTGCGCGACGTGGATCCCATAGGATTTATCGGCCGCCCCCGGCACCACCCGTCGCAGGAACACCACCTGATCTCCCACTTCCTTCACCGCCATCGTCATATTGACGGCTCCCTCCAGATGGTCGGCTAAGCGAGTGAGCTCCAGATAGTGGGTGGCGAAGAGGGTGCGGGCCTGAATCTCATCGTGCAACGCTTCGGCCACCGCCCAGGCCAGGCTCATCCCATCGTAGGTGCTGGTCCCCCGTCCCACCTCATCCAGGATCACCAGGGAACGGGGCGTCGCGTGATGAAGGATATAGGCGGTCTCCAGCATCTCCGCCATAAACGTGGAGATCCCTGCGGTGATGTCATCGCTGGCCCCCACGCGGGCGAACAGTCGGTCCACCACTCCGATGCGGGCGGACTGGGCCGGCACGAAGGAGCCCATCTGGGCCATCAGGGTGATCAGGGCGACCTGGCGGATGTAGACCGACTTGCCGCTCAGGTTGGGGCCCGTCAGGATGATCAGGCGGCGCGAAGGGTTGAGTTCCGCATCGTTGGGGACGAAGGGCTCGCCGGGGGGAAGATAGCGTTCCACCATGGGATGACGGCCCTCCCGGATCTCGATTCGATCGCTGTCCTCCACCATGGGCCGTGTGTAGCCGTAGCGGGCGGCGGCCTCGGCCAGCGCCTGATAGACGTCCAGCTCCGCCAGCCGGCGGGCGACCCCCTGGAGCCGCTCGATATGCTCGGCCACCTTCCCCCGGACTTCCACGAAGAGCTCGTATTCCAAATCCTCGATCCGCTCCTGGGTGGCCAAGATCTCGGTTTCCCGCGCTTTGAGCGCCGGCGTGACGAATCGTTCCGCGTGGGTGATGGTCGCTCGGCGTTCGTAATCAGGAGGAACCTGGTTTGCTTTGGAGCGAGGGACCTCGATGAAGAAGCCGAAGACCTCGTTATATCGGACCCGCAGGGTATCGATGCCGGTGCGGGCCCGCTCTCGCTGCTCCAGTTCGGCCAGCCAGCGACGGCCCTCTTCCTCGGCCCGGCGCAGCCGGTCGAGCTCCTCGTGGTAGCCCGGTTTGATCAGCCCCCCTTCCCGGAGCAGGATCGGCGGATCCTCCACAATGGCCCGGTCGATCAACGAAACCACCTCAACACACGGATCCAGCTCGTCCCGCAGGGCTTGGAGCCGGGCGGCCTGAACCCCCAGTAGCCGGCTGCGGATCTGGGGGATGCGCTGCAGCGTCCGCTTGAGGGCGACCAGATCGCGGGCATTGGCGTTGCCGAAGCCGATGCGGCCCACCAGTCGCTCCACATCGTAAAGTCCGTCCAGCAGCCGTCGCAGATCCTGCCGGAGCAATCCATCGCGCACCAGCTCCTCCACCGCATCGAGCCGCATCTGGATGGCCTGGATATCCACAAGGGGCTGGAGGAGCCAGCGGCGCAGCAGACGCGCCCCCATGGCTGTCACCGTGTGGTTGAGCACCGAGAATAGGCTCCCCTCGATCCGGCGTTCCCGGATGGTCTCCGTGAGCTCCAGGTTGCGACGGGTGATGGGGTCGAGCCCCATATAGGCATCGCGATGATAGGTGCTGAGATGACGCAGATGGCGGAGATCCGAAATCTGGGAGATCTTCACGTAGTGGAGGGCCGCGCCGGCCGCAGCGATCGCCCAGGGCCATCCCTCGCATCCATAGGGCTGGAGGGAGGGGACCCGGAAGTGCTCCAGCAGAGATCGGCGCGCCTGGTCCGGATCGAAGGCGGCATCGGGGATTGGGGAGATACGGACTGTGCGTTCTCCTTTCAGTCGGGATACCCACGCCTCATCGCGGGCGCGGGATTCCGGGAGCACGAGCTCGGCCGGGTTCAGGCGGGCCAGCTCCTCCAGCAGGAGGGATTCCGCCTCCGCGCCCTCCAGCTGAGTGGTGAAGAACTCGCCGGTGGAAAGATCCATCGCCGCCAGGCCGAAGGCCCGACCATCTGGGGATGGGGCGATGGCGGCCAGGTAGTTCTCCAGCCGGTCGCGGAGCAGGGCCTCCTCCACAACGGTGCCGGGGGTGATCACCCGCACCACGTCCCGCTTCACCAGCCGCCGGACCTTCTTGGGATCCTCCAGCTGCTCGACGACGGCGACCTTGTAGCCCTTGGCGATGAGCTTGCCGATGTAGGAGGTGACATGGTTCGCCGGCACCCCGGCCATGGGGAGGCGCACGTCCTTTGAGAACGAGCGGGAGGTCAGAGCCAGTTCCAGTTCGCAGGCGGCGATCTTTGCGTCTTCCTCAAACATCTCGTAAAAATCGCCCAGCCGGAACATCACAATGGCATCGGGGAAGCGGGCCTTGATCCGGCGATACTGGGCGAGCATAGGGGTCTCCGCGCTCATCGCTTTCACCTCCCATCATGGAGTCAGCTCCCCCAGCGACCCTCCCCATGGAGCGCCTCCGGTCGACGCCCCGTTCGGGCCCAGCCTGAGGGGCAGGCCCACGCGTCGCTTCGCGGTAGACCTTCCCGGAGGATGCTCTTGGATCTTCTGGTTATCCATTGTAAGCCCGAGCGACAAATTCTGAGGGGGTGAGCGTGTTTTCCCTATGGAACCGGTGTGGATCCGGCGGCCTTCCTGGAGCAGTGGAAGACGAAGCGATAGAGCCGCATCCGCGGTCGCTTTTTCGATTAGAGGCTCCAGATTTCATGCGCTGCGTGTGGACGGCCCGGCGTTTGAGGATTAGGATGAAGAGCGGTTAAATCTTCCAGGCTTCAGGAGGCGAAGCGATGCGACGGACACTCTATCTTGTCGCGGCATGGGCCATCGTGGGCCTGTTGCTGGGGGCGTGCGGCGGCGGCGGGACCGGCGGCGGGGGGGCGACCCTCACGGTCGAGATGGGCGACTTGTATTTCAAGCCGAACACGCTAACGGCAAAGCCGGGCCAGACCCTGCAGATCACCCTGGATAATCGGGGTTCCCTGGAGCACAATTTTGTCCTCTATGATGCGGATGGGAAAACGGTGCTCTTCGAGAAGGACGGGATCCAGCCAGGCCAGAAGGTGAACATTTCCCTGAAGGTGCCGGAGAAGCCGGGGACCTATCAATATGTGTGCACGGTGCCCGGCCACCGGGAAGGTGGGATGGTGGGCACCCTGACCGTGCAGCCGTGAGCGAGAGGCATCCCGGGGCGGTTTCTTGCTCTGCGCCACGCGTTAGCCCCTTGCGCCGATTGGAAACCGGCCGTGTTGAGCGCTTCCGCGCCCCGCGTCGGCCTGCGCCAACGCGGAGACCTCTTTTGGCCGGCCAGCGGCCGGAGGCCTCAGGAGGTTGAATTCATTCGACGCTCCTGCCGGCCGCTGGCCGATGGCCTTTTGAGGCCGAATTCCTTCGGCGCATCTCGTATGGCTTCCACTTCGACCGGATGAAGTTGCTGTCCTCTTTATGCGAACAGCACATACTGGCGGAGGAAATCCAGAACCTCCTGATAGAAGGCGGTGATCGTCTCCGCGCGGCGCCAGCCATGCCCTTCCCCGGGATACAGGCGGTAAAGATGGGGAATGCCCCGCCGGCGCAGCGCCTCGGCGATAGCCTCGGCCTGGTGGGGCGGCACCACTCGATCCTCCGCCCCCTGGAAGATCGCTACCGGATCCTGGATCCGATCGACGTGGAAGATGGGAGATCGCTCCCGATAGCGCTCGGCGGCCTCGGGCAGGGGTCCGACCAAGGAGTCCAAGTAGTGGGCTTCGAATTTATGGGTCTCCGCCGCCAGGGTGAATAGGTTGGCGACGCCGAAGAGGCAGATGCCGGCCCGAAAGAAGCCAGGATAGCGGATTAGGGTGTTGAGCACGGTATAGCCGCCGGCGCTGCCGCCCATGATCACCAGGCGCCGAGGATCTGCCAGCCTCCGCTCCACCAGCGCCTGGGCTCCGCCCACGGCGTCCTCGACGTCCAGCAGCCCCCACTGTCCTTTCAAGGCATCCCGATACCCACGGCCGTAGCCGGTGCTGCCCCGGTAGTTCACCTCCAGATAGGCGAAGCCCCGCGTGGCGAAGAACTGGGCGTCCGGGTTGTAGTTCATCACCCGCTGGGAGGTGGGGCCGCCGTGGATGCTGATGAGGGCCGGGGGCAGGCCGGTTCTGATGGCCTCGGTAGAGGCCGGCGGGTAATACAGGCCGTGGACTGTCGTCCCATCGGGCGCCCGCCACTGGATGGTTTGAGGGAAGGAGAGCGCCTCCGGCGGGATCCGCTCCGCGCTGGCGAACCGGTGGACGCGGAGCCTGCCGTGCTCCCAGGTGACCACGCGGGGCGGGAGGATGGGGGAAGAGGCGATCATAGCCAGGGCTTCCCGGTCGGGGGCCACGGCGAGTTGCTCAAACCAGGTGTAGGGGTTGAGATCTAAGCGGGTGATCCTTCCGTCCAGATCCACGGCCTCCAGCAAGGCGAAGGCCTCCTCTTGGCGGCGGTAGAAGATTCGATCCCCCCGCGGGCTCCATCCGTAAACCCGCAACCCCTGGACCCAAGCGGGCGGCGCCAGGGTGGTCCCCTCCACCAAGATCCGCCGGGCCCCGGTCTCCAGGTTCATCACCACCAGTGCATCCCATTCCCCGTCGGTGAGGATGTAGCTCAGGAAACGGCCGTCCGGGGAGAAAGCGGGCTGGAAGACCGGTGTGTGGGCGTCGCCGGCGACCACCTCGATCCGGGAGGGACGGGGGGGATCACCCTCCAGATGGGCCAGACCCAGGCGGGCTCCATCCCAGGGCATATTGGGATGATCCCATTCCACCCAGGCGATGAGAGGCCGGGTGGGGTGCCAGGTGGGTTGCATATAGAAATCCGCACCCTCGGCGGCCTTTTGCGGCCATCGGCGTCCTTCGACGTCCACCAGGGCCAGGAGGTCGGTCTTGCCGTCCGAGTACACATAGAGGACCCAGCGTCCATCGGGGGAGAGGGCCGGCGAGGCGGCGTTCCCGAAGGGTGGGGTGATGGGTCGGGGAAGCCCATGGGCCAGCGGGAGCCGATAGAGCCGGCCGTCCTCCCCGACGTAGATCACGAAGCCGTCTCCGGTGGTGAAATCACCGCCGCCATATCCGATGCGGGCCCGTGCCGATTCGATCTCCGTGAGCTCTCGGGACGGACCTTCATTCTCCTGGGCGACCAGGACGCCGCGGCCGGAGCGTTCCTCCCGCCAAATCCGGGTGTGGCCCGAGCGATCCCATTGGACATCGGTGAGGCGGAGCACCGCGGCCATGCGCTCCGGGGCGAGCGGGCTGGGCCAAAGACCATAAGGGAGAACTCGACGCATGGAACCTCTCATCCGTGAGGTTAGGACCATTGTAGTCCGA
>NZ_JBHOQR010000031.1:0-9796 GCF_042408815.1 Thermoflexus sp.
GCCGCCCAGAGCCAGCGCTTCTCTCCCTTTTTGCCCACATCGCTCCCCTCGGCTGGGGAGAGGGTTGGCACCACCGAGGGCCCCGGCTCGACTTTTTTTGAGCCAGCGGGCCAGGGTGGGGCGGGAGACTCCCAAGAAGCGCTGAATGGCCCGCATGCTGGCCCGCTCCCGGTAGACCTTGAGGATCTTCTCCTTAGCTCATCACTTGCTATTTGTCCACTACCAACGTGTGCACCAGCGATCCATCCGCCACCCGCCACAGCTGCACTATGCCATCCTCCAACCCCGAGGCCAAAAGCGACCCATCCGGCGAAAAGGCCACGCTCAGCACCCTCGCTATCTCTCCCTCCAACGTGCGCCCCACCAACGTGTGCACCAGCGCCCCATCCGCCACCCGCCACCCCGCCGGCTTCTCCTCCCGCCACAAGCCCTCATCCACATGCTGCGTGAACCACCGCCGCCAGCGCCCGCGCCACCGCACACCCCACCCGGTAGAAATGCGCTTCCCACGCCCGCAGGTCTTCCGGCCAGGTCACCTCTGTCTGGAGTACAATTTTGTGGGCCATAGGCGGTGCCTCCTTTCTTCTTCGTTCTTTGTCACCTCGCCTATGGCCCTTATATTCTTATATTTACCACCCCACCCTTAAGACCACCTACTAAACTGATAGAGTCTCGTCCCTGCCGACGATCTCTAGGACATCCACGGCCTTCACCTGGGTCAGGCGGAGATAAGTCACGCCAGGACCCTGACGTACGTTGGGCCGCCAGGCACGCACAATAGCTTTCGGTCCCGCCGTGGATGAGGGTTTCGCCGTGGCGCTTTCGGCCGCCACACGGGTCAGGCCAGCTGTGAGGACGATAGACGGTGTCGTCCGGACGGCCGGCGTTGCCGTCGACGTGGCAGCGTACGCCGTGACGAGAAAGGTGCCCAGGATGAGACCCAGGACGTGCAGCTTGGCCGAACGCATGGCCTGGCTCCTTATCAATAGCAGTACCGGCTCACAAGCTGCCCGTCCGCGTCATACAGGTACCCGCAATCCCCCTTGTTGTTCCAGAGGGCTTTACCGCTCCCGAAGGAGAAACCACACCATTCCGGATGGATTTCGTTTGTGTATACCCGGCATTCCTGTCCCGGCTGGATGACGAAGTCGGGAAAGACAAAATCCTGGCCCGGACTCCCGGCATTCAGCCGCCAGCCTCGCAGGTTCACCGGAGCCGAACCGACGTTGCGAATGACGGCGTATTCGTCGGGCTCGTTGCGCCCTTTCTGGCCGTCGTAGTAAATTGTGACAATGATTACCTGTCCCCCCACAGCTGGCGGTGCCTGCGGTGTTGGCGTGGGGGCGGCCGTCGCGGCTGCCTGGCCGCCCTGCCACAGTCCCTTTCCGGCCGCACGCGCGGCCTGCTCCGCCTGCCGGAACGTGTCGGCGCAGGCCACATCCGGCGGGAAAGTGGCACTGGCGGCGTACCCCTCCCGGACCAGGGCATAGTTCACGAACACGCCGTCGGATGTGACCACGTACCGCAAGAGCCGGCCGTAGCGATCGGTCTCGCTGACGTCCTTGTAGAGATACAGCGTGCGGCCGGCGACGAGCTGCCGGTTGCGCTCCGTGGCCTCCCCGTAGAAGGCCTCGTCGCGCTCAGGGGTGTCCATTCCGATGTAGCGCACCCGGAAGGTCTGGCCTCCGATGCGGACATCGATGGTGTCCCCGTCCACGATGGCCACGAGCTGTGCCACCTGGGGCGGGCCGTGGCGGGGGATGCACGCCGCCCCCGGGACGCCAGCGAGGATGTCGGCCGTCGGCGTGGGCGTGGGTGATGAAGTCGGTATCCATGTGGCGGTCGGCGTGGGCGTCCACGTGGATGTGGGCGTGGGCGGCGGGCTCGGCGGCCGAGTGGCCGTGGGCGCGACGGTTTCCGCAGCCACGCGTGCCGGAGTCGCTCTCTCCAGCGCCGGTGAGGCCCCGGCGCAGGCGGCGAGGAGGCTCGCCAGGAGGATGGTTACCGATATCACAGGAGCGCTCCGCATGGCCTGTCACCCCCTGCGGCCTTTTGAAGATTATATCACCTTTTGCCCCAGATGGTTTCCTCGGCTACCCCCAGGACGTCGGCCACGGCCCGTCGCACCTCCGGCCGTGGGGGAATCTCGCCGTGGGCTTCCCACCGGCTGACCAGGCCTGGGGATACGCCTGTGGACGGGAACCGAGTGGGGAACGGGAACGGGGGGTTCCGGCCGCGGTTGGTGTGGTTCGGGAACTATTACCAGCAGTGGTATAGTGGGAACTGGACGGATCTGCACGTGGATTTCCTGCGGATCCAGACCTACGTGGCCCCGCCCACCCCCACGCCGACGCCCACCGCCACGCCCACCCGCACGCCGATGCCGACGTCCACCCCCACGCCGACGCCGACGGCAACGTCCACTCCGACCCCGACGCCGACGGCGACGTCCACCCCCACGCCGACTGCCGCACCGACGGAGACGCCCACGATCTTCCCACCGACCCCGATCCCGCCCGTGGTGGCCCCCACGGCAACGCCCACGCCGTCTCCGACACCGACCCCGACGCGGGCGCCGACGCGGACATCGACGCCCACGGTGACGGCCACCCGCGTACCGACGGAGGCGCCGTCTCCCACCCCTACGGCGACGCCTTCGCCTACGCCCACGCCGACCGCTCTCCCATCCCCTACCCCTCCCGTTCCCCAATTCGGGGTGGTGTTCCTGGACCGGGATGGGAACGGGCGGCAGGATGCGGGAGAGCCGGGGATCCCCGGGGCGGTGGTGGCCGTGAAGGGACGGGTTCTGGTTACCGGGCCGGACGGGCGGTTCCCGCTGCCGGTGGGGACACGGGCACAGCTGCTGCGGTTGCCGCTGCGGGGACGGCTGACGGTGGCGGACGGGATCCGGTTCGGGGTCCAGCCGCAGCGGTCCCAACGGTGGCTGCTGGGGCTTGCGGTGGGGCTTTGGCTCTTCTCCCTCCCCTGGGCGTGGGATCCGCGCCCGCGGGAGATCCACCGGATCTTGGAGCGCTTGAGGAGGATGCCATGACGGAATTCGATCTGATCCTGGCGGTGTTGCTGATCGCAGGCTTCGCGCTGCTCGGGGCCCTCATCACCCTGGGCAATGCCCGCCAGGCCCGGGCCATCCGGGAGGTGGGTGAGGTGCTGCACAGATGGGCGATCCGCCATATCCAGCTCTCCCGGGCCGTCGCAGCGTCTGCCATTCAGATCGAGGACCCGATCGCCTGGCTCCAGGAGGCGCTGGCCCGCTTTCCGTTGCCGGAGGGATTGGTCCGGGAACTGGCTCCGGAGCGTCGCGGCCCTGGATGGGTTCTGCTCCGGAGCCGATCGGGGAAGCTCCTCCTGATCCGCCCGGAGATTGACCCGACCCCCCTGGAGCGGGGATCCCGGTTCACCTCTCCGGTGCTTCCCAAGGGATCTCTTCGAAAAGCCCGGGTGTTGGAGCTTTCCCCTGTGACGGCCTGGCCGACCTTCGATCTGGAGCTGTCTCAAGCATGGCGGCGATGGTTTCCCGAGGATCCCCCACCGGATCGTGTGCGGCTCCTGATCTGGCCGGAGGGCGCTGAACTGGGATCCTCCTGACGATCAAGAGGCAGGTGGCGATGGGTCTCTGGCAGAAACGGGATGGTCTGGAGATCTACATCCCGGAGATCGCCCCGAAGCGTATCTGGCCCGGGATGCGGCGCTTGCCGCCGCCCCCAGGGGATCCGCCGGAGATCCCGGATGTGCCGGGATTCCCCCCTATGCCGGAGCGCTCTCCATGGTGGACCTACGCCCCATGGTTCCTGATGTCCGCGGTGTATGGCCTGATGGGCCCGCTGGCCTTTGGGGGAAGAGGATGGATGTATCTGCTGTTCATCCCCCTCGCGGCGGGTTCTTCGATCCTAGCTGGGGAGCTCCAATATCGGTGGGCGTTGCGTCGCCATCAGGCACAGACCGCGGAGGCGATCCGGCGAGCCGAGCGAAAACTGCGGCGGTTCTTGACTGAGCTGGAAGCCTGGCGAAGCATGGAGGAAGCCCTGGAGCGGGCGTTGTTCCCTCCATGGGAGGATTTATGCCAGCGTCTGCAGGCGGGAACGGATCTCTGGTTCCGCCATCGGGGGGATCCGGATTTCCTGAGCGTTCGGGCAGGGATCCGTCGGTCGCCGTTGCTCGCCCGCCATGGCCGGCCGTTGCCGGATCTCGAGGATCTTCCGCCACCCCTGCAGGGCATCGTCCGGGCGATCACAGGGGCCATTCAGGCTGAGGTCGAGCGTCCGCTTCCTCTTTTGCTCCGCGCATCCGCTGCCTTGATCGCTTTCCCGGGTCAGGAAGGGGCCATCGCTCGACTCCTTCTGGAGCTGGCCCTGACCCATGCGCCCTCCGAGGTGGAGATCCAGGTGGGCCTCGGGGACCCGGGTTGGGCCTTCCTCCGGTGGTTGCCGCACGTTGGGGAGCTCCGGGAAGGCTATGCCGGGGGACCGGCCCGGATCCGAGAGATGCTTTTTGAGGAGTTTTTTCGAAGAAGAAGTCGCGGGGGAGAGGGCCCGGCGGTGATCGCCCTGGGGGATGCCGGATGGCTGACCGACGGCCGCCTGGGCATGCTGCTGCGAGAGGGCCCTACGGTGGGCCTCTATCCCCTCCTCATCCTTCCCCCTGGGGCTTCCATCCCGGGGGGGATCCGCACTCTTGGCATTTGGATGCCCGACGGAGGAATCCGGATCCTGGATCTGGCCAGTGGACAGGCGGTGGAGGGAATGGATCCCGCCCCGCGCCTCTCCCCGGAGCAGGCCGAGGCGCTAGCTTGTTCCCTCTCTCGCCTGCGGCCCATGGGGGTAGGGGATATGGTGACTGTCCGCCCAGCCCCTGCTCTGTGGGGGATCCATGAGCCCGACCCTCAGATGCTGAGGCGGGTGATCCAGAAAGCTCGGAACGGGCGCGAGCGCCTAGCGATCCCCGTGGGATACACCGACGAAGGGCTACCTTTTCTGTTGGATCTGCACGACCGGGCCCATGGGCCTCACGCCATGGTGATCGGGACCACCGGGTCAGGCAAAAGCGAGGCGATGCGGACCCTGGCCCTGGCCTTGGCCCTTCATTTCCCCCCAGAGCGGGTGCAGCTGCTCTTCATCGACTTTAAGGGGGGTGGCGCGTTTGCTCCCCTGGAGGGCCTGCCCCATTGCGTTGGGCTGCTTTCTAACCTGGATCCTCGGGAGGCGGCCCGGGCACTGGAGACCCTGGAAGGGGAGCTGGATCGCCGGCAGCGGATCCTGGCGGAGCGGGGAGCGGATCACGCCGACACCGCGGGGCTGCCGCATCTCGTGGTGATGGCCGATGAGTTCGCCGAGATGCTGGAGCAGATCCCGGACGGGATGGGACGAATGATCCGGCTGGCCCGGTTGGGGCGGAGCCTAGGGATGCATCTGGTGCTGGCGACCCAGCGGCTGGGGGGCGCGGTCCCCGGGGAACTTCGGGCTAACCTGCGGATCCGGATCGCGTTGCGCTGTGAGACGCCGGAGGAATCGGCCGCAGTGCTAGGGCGGCCGGATGCGGCGTATTTGCCCGGGAGCGGCTGGGCCTTTGTTCAGGTCGGGCAGAACGAGGTGTTCCGACGGATTCGGTTTGCATATGCCTCAGGGGCCTCTATTGGCATGCGGGAGGAATACCGGATGGACCCGGCGGATCCGAACCGGGCGCTGCAGCTCGAGCGGGTGGGAGGCGACGGCGTGCGGGATCTGGAGCGACTGACCCTCGTTCTCCGGACGATGGATCCCCCGATGCCGTCGCTGGCCCCGCCCTCCCTGCCAGAGGATCCGGGTGTTCCGGAGGAAGAGGGCATCGACCGGATCGGCCTGGGGATCGCTGATTTTCCGGAGCAGGGGGAGATCCGCTGGGTGTTCTGTGAGAGACAGACTCCGGATCTCATGCTGATCGGTCAGGCGGGAACCGGAAAGACCCGGATCCTCCAAGGGATGGCGTCGGCCGCAGCCCGGGCCGGCCGGCGGGCCTTCGTCGTCGATGGACGAGGGGAGTGGCAGGGGGTTTCGTGGGCGGTCCGAGTGGATCCTCTGGATCGGGAAGGGATGGGCCGGCTGTTTCGGATCCTGCGGGCGGAAGCGGGCCCTGCCCTGCTGGTGTTGGATGGGGTGGATAGCCTTGCGGAGGAGGCGCAGATGGCGCTGGAGGCGGGGCTGGAGATGGCACGAGCCCGCGCCGATCTCTGGATCTGGATCGGATCACGGCGGGAGATGGCCCTGCGATCCCTGCGGGGGCGGCCCGCCCATCGGGTGGTGCTCACGCTGGAAGCTCGGGACTGGGAAGCCATCGTCGGGCGTCTGCCGATCCCGGAGGCACCCTTCAGGGGTCGCTGGTGGGGAGAAGGGCGGTGGCGGGAAATCCGGCTGCGGCGACAGGGAGCGCTGGCGCCTCCCGCTCCACCGCTCCCTCGAGCTCCTCGAGCCTCTTGGTCCGATTTGCCCCCGCCCACTTATGGGGAAGGAGGGGTGGCCCTTCCTCTCGGATGGTGGGATGACGATCTGCAGCCGGCCGTTCTCCTTCTGGACCGGCGGCGGCCGGCGCTGGGAATGGCCCCGGAGGTGGCCTGGGGACGGGGGGTGATGGAAGGGTTGGTGCGCCGGCTTCAGGAGGCCATGGGGAGGGTGCTGGCGTGGGATCCTGAGGGTCTGCTGGAGGGGTTGGTGAGGGGGGAAGAGGACCCCCGGGCTTTCCTGGAGCTTGCGATGACAGGGGAGGCCACAGGATCCGGGGGCCTCCTGGTGGTGGCGGATACGGATGCGCTGCGGATGCGGATGGGATATGGGGAGGAGATCCCGGTCGCCCTGAGGCGCTCCGAGCGCTGGATTTGGTTGTGGGCGGGACGCGATGGGCTGGGGTTGCGCGGGTGGCGGTTGCTTCCTGAGCCGGAGGATCGGGGAGCGCCGCCGATCGCAGCGGGCCATCCAGGTCTGATCTGGATGGCCGCGCCCGGCCAGGGCCGCTGGGTCATCCTCCCGGTGCGCTTGTAAACCTCCGCGATCCGCCGAACCGTTAGAGCTGGCGCTTTCGCAGGGAGGCCATCGCCAGCGGCCCGCGCTCCCCCAAGCAGGTGTTTCTACATGGCCCATCGGAGGTGATCCATGCTTCACGCACGACAGGCGTTTCCTTTGTTGATTGGGTTAGCTCTGGCAGCGGTTGTGGCCATCGCTGCCCGAATGTTCATCACGATGGGTGTGCCCGCTCAGGTCCCCATCGCTGTGGCGGCTGTCCCGCTCTATCCCGGGGATACCCTTACTGAGGAGCGCGTTCGAACGGTTACCGCCTATGATGCTCCGGCTGTGCGGGGGATGATCCGGGAGGCGGATCTCCCGCGTTACGTGGGGGGGACCGTGCTGATGTTTGTCCCCGCCGGAGCGGCGATCCCCCGGACAGCGATCCTTCCCTCCGGCCAGCTCACAGCGGCGGCTCGTCTTTCCTCGGTACTGGTGGAGGGTGAACAACTGCTTTCCTTGCAGGATACGGATCGGCTTCAGGCGCCGCCTTTTTCCATGCTGCGCCCCGGGGATTGTCTGGATGTGGTGGCGTTCTTCGAAGCGCCCGCCGGGAGCGCCACCCCAACCGTCGTATCCGCGGGGCTTGAGGGAATCTCCCCTCGGACGCCGGTGGCGGAGATTACCGGGACGATGGGCCTAACCCTTCCCACCCGCCCCATGGCGAAATGGATCGCCCGCGGAGTGGTGCGATCGGTCCTGGGTTTCCCAACCCCTTCCGGCGGTGAGGGAGCGTCTGCAGTGAGAACATCGGGTGCTTCCACCGGCGCGCCGCGGCTATTGCTGGGGGTGCCCCAAAGCGCGCTGGAGGGTATCGTGTATGCCCTGGAGACCGCGAAGATGGTCTATCTGGTGGTGGCGCCCCCATGCGCCCGTGCGGAGATCCCCCCTTCTACCGGGTTCGCGGAGCAGGATCTGGAACAATGGGTCTGGGCAGGCCGACGGGCAGCCGGGGCGCCCGCTTTCTTCCTTCCATCTGGATCTCCACCCCAACGGTAAGGGAGAAAGGAAAAGATGGGCATGAATATCGTCATCCTGGGGAACCTGAGTGGGATCGGCGGGGAGATCGCCAATCAGCTGGCCCGTTTAGGGCATGAAGCGTATGCGATGCCTGGGGTGGTGGCGGTGGAAATCCTAGCCGGCCTCCGCCCGCAGCTCCTCATCCCGGTGGCGACTGAAACTGGGATGACCACCGAGACCGTCAGCCGCCTGGTGGCGGAAACCGGAGCTGCGGTCATCGTGGTGGCCTCCCCGGGAAGCCCCTGGGCGACCTGGGGGGAACATCTCCAGTATCCGGTGATCGCCCCGGAGCGGGCGGCCGAAGAAATCGCCGCCCGCCTCAGTGAGCTGATGGCCCGGGTTCAGGCCACCGAACAGGCCCGCTATTTGCAGACGGTTTATGGGGCGCCCATCGTGGTGGCCAGTCAGCCCCGCGTGATCGGGTTCGGAGGCCCCAAGGGAGGAACCGGGAAAAGCACGGTCGCGGCGAATGCCGCAGCCCTCCTGGCGGCCCGAGGGCTCTCCGTCCACCTCCTCGATGCCGAGTCCGATACGCGGGGGAACCAGCCCGATTTATTCCGGCTGGGAGAGGGAACCCCCATCTATTCCATCATTGAGCTGGCCAGCCACCACCCGACCGTGCCCCGCGCCGGCGGCGTGTTCGAACCCGGTGCCCAGGTCCCGATCTTCTGGAGTCAGGTGCCGGCCCCGCGGGGGATCCGCTGGAATCTGCGCCTCACTGCGGGGTTGTTGACCATGGATCCCTTGATGGGGGAACACTCCCTTTCCGTTCTGGCTCGGGCGGCGGATTGGCTGGATTTCGCCATCGAGCGGGCGACCGGGGAGGGATACACCGTGGTCCTGGACACCGGCAATAACCTGATGTCGCCGCTCTCGCTGCGAGCGATCAATCGCTCCCAGGTGCTCTATATCATCCTGGAGCCCGAGGACACCGGGCTGATCGCTGGGGCTTCCTGGCTGGCACACGTCTACCGGATGGCTGGCCCTGCGGCCTTCTCCAGCAAGGTTCGAATTGTCTTCAATAAAGTGCGTGGGGAATCCGGCTCCGAGCTGGTCGGGCGGTTGCGGGAGCATGTGGAAGCGATCCTGGGTCACCGACTGCCGCGGGCGATGCCGGTGTATATTTTGCCCTATCTGGATCTAGATATCGCCCGATCGCAGACCAACCTGCGGCTGGGTGTGGAGCACCTGGCGGTCCTTCAGGCCCTGACAGGTGGGCGATATGCGGAGGAAACCCGCGGGTTCACCGAAGCACTCCAGTCCATGTTATCGGAGCTATTCCCGGTCCTCACCGCTGCCTTTCCGGCGCGAGAGGCCTCCCCACGGTTTCGATTCCCATGGAGAAGATAGCACTGTTTCCTCCTTTTTTCTCAGGGCGAGGGTTGCAGGATCCTATGACTGGGCCCATCGATATTGGGGCATCCGGCTGCCGGTGTGGAGATCTCCGGAATGACTGTTGGTAGGAGCCGCTTCAGCGCCGACGAAGAATCCGGGCGGAAGCCCCCTACGAGGTTGTCTCTGAGAGCTGCGGGTGGTAGGGGGTTGACAGCAGCTGGCGATTTCGTTCTCAGCCATTTCGGCCATGAAGCTCTCCGACTGGGCTCGCACGCAGGGGATCAGCTACCTCACCGCCTGGCGGTGGTTCAAGGCGGGCAAGCTTCCTGTTCCCGCCCGGCAGCTCCCTACCGGCACCATCCTGGTTGAGGAACCCAACCCGCAAGGCCGCA
>NZ_JBHOQR010000004.1:0-11615 GCF_042408815.1 Thermoflexus sp.
GGAGTTCATCAAGAGGGGACGGCCGGCGACGGATCCGGCCAACACCACGGGGGTGGATATGCCGCCGAAGGGAGGCAACCCGGCTCTGACCGATCAGGATCTGGCCGACATCATCGCCTTCATCCGCACCTTCAATCCGCATCAGCCATAGCGCCGGGCTCGGTGAGAGGGGGGCCGGATCCATCGGGCCATGGAAAAGTTCTGGCCATCCGCTTGTCATAGCCACGGGATTCTGCTAAAATGTAAATGATCTGCGCGCCCGTAGCTCAGCCTGGATAGAGCGTTGCCCTGCGGAGGCAAAGGTCGCAGGTTCAAATCCTGCCGGGCGCGCCACAGAATCTCGCAGAGGCCGCCGAGGGGCGGCCTCTGCTGGTTTTATTCCCCCAAACTCCGCTCACAGGAATCCACGATGATTCTGTCGGCCTATCGAGAGTGGGCTTCGGAACAGATCCGACAGGCGCTGCAGGCCCTGGGCCTTCCCCAACCCCCAGCCCTGGAGTGGCGGGATCTCCCCTTCGCCTATACCTGGGGGATCGCCACCCCGTTGGCGATGCAACTGGCCGCCCAGGAGAAAAAGACCCGTCCCAACCTGGACATCCCGACCCGGGCCCAGGAGATCGCTCAGCGCCTCGCGGAGCACCTGGCCCGGGTCCTGGAGGGGGATCCCCGGTTTCAGCGGGTGGAGGCGGTGCGAGGTTACTTGAACTTCTACTTTAATCCTTCTCAGGTCGCCCGGTTTGTCATCGAGACCGTCCTACGGGAGGGACCTGCATATGGCCGGGGCGCCCCCAAAGGCGAACGGGTGATGGTGGAATTCTCCCAGCCCAACACCCACAAAGCCTTCCACATCGGCCACCTTCGCAACGCGGTCCTGGGGGATGCCCTCTCTCGCATTCTGGATTTTGCGGGCTTCGAGGTGATCCGGGCCACTTACCCTGGGGATATCGGTGCCCATGTGATCAAGTGCTTATGGGGATATCTCCGATTTCATTGGGGAGAAGAACCCACGGAGCGGCGGGGCGCCTGGCTAGGTCAGATCTACGCCGAGGCCGAGGCCCGCCTGGAGGAGGCCGATGCCTACCGCCGGGAGGTGGTTCGGTTTTTGCTGGGTGCCTTCCGAGAAGAGGGAATCACCCCGTGGGTGCGGGAGTTCCTCCTGAGCCGCCTCTCGGAAGCCCTGACGGCCCACGCCGCTTCCGGGCCGGTGGGCCAGAAAGACGCCGCCGCCCTCATTCGAGCGATGGCGATCGGGGAGCTGCCAGACCTCGACGCCATCATGGATAAAGACTGGTTGTGGTCCCTCTGGGAGGCGATGGGCCAGTGGCTGGACGAGCTGGCGGAGAAAGCCCGAGGCCGGCGGGGGAAAGGGGGAGAGGCGGATCGCCAGGCGGTGACCGCCCTGCAGGCCCGTTATCGGGCGATCGGCCATCGCCCGGAGGAATGGAACTACGAGAAGGAAATCCGGGCGCTCTTCGCCCGCTGGGAGGCGCGGGATCCAGAGCTGCTGGAGCTATGGCGACGAACCCGCGAGTGGAGCCTGGAGGAGTTCCGCCGAATCTATGAGGAGCTGGACATCACCTTCGACGTCTGGTTCTTCGAAAGCGAAGTGGAAGAAGAGGGCAAGCGTATCGTCGAAGAGCTGATCGCGAAGGGCATCGCTACAGACCTACGCCCCCACGGCCCGGTGGTGGTGGAGATCGACCGCCTCCTGGGACAGGAAGGAAAGGAGGAATACCGAACCCTGGCGATCCTGCGCAGCGATGGGACCACCCTGTATTCCACCAAGGATTTGGCTCTGGCCAAGCGGAAATTCGAACAATATCGGATCGATCGCTCGATCTACGTCGTCGATGTTCGCCAGTCGCTTTATTTCAAACAGATCTTCAAAATCCTGGAGCTTTGGGGTTTCCCCCAGGCCAGCAAATGCTACCACCTGGCTTATGAGATGGTCACCCTGCCCGGCGGGAAGATGTCCTCGCGGGCGGGGACGATCGTGCTTTACGAGGACTTCGCGGCGGAGGCCCGGGAGCGGGCACGCCGCATCGTGGAGGAAAAGAACCCCGAGCTCCCGCCGGAGCAGAAGGCGCGCATCGCAGAGGCGGTGGCGAAAGGCGTGATGAAATACAGCATGTTGAGCGTGGACAACAACAAAGTGATCGTCTTCGATTGGGATGCCGCGCTGAACCTGGAGGGACAGACCGGCCCATATCTGCAGTATGCCCATGCGCGGGCCTGCCGCATCCTGGAGAAGGCGGAGACGCCGGTTCGGCTGGAGGGCGATCGCCTCTTCGAAGCCCTGCAGCCCCAGGAAGTCGCGTTGATCGAAGCGATCGCCGCTTTCCCGGATCTGGTGCAGGCGGCCGCGGAGCGTTACAAGCCACTCCTGATCGCGAACTATGTGTTCGATCTGGCGAAAGCATTCAATGAGTTCTATCGGGATTGTCCGGTCCTGTCAGCACCTTCCCCAATCCGCGAGGGCCGGCTGGCCCTGGTCGCCGCGGCTCGTCAGACGATGGCCAACGCCCTGAATCTCCTGGGCATCCCGGCTCCCGAGGTCCTCTGACCAGAAGCCAGGGCCAATCCTCCGGCCCCAGGAAAATACCCCTGGGGAGCTGGGCAGGATGCGGAAGGGGTTCCACCTCGCTTTCAAGGCGCCATGGAGAAACCCAACATCCCTTCAGCGCCCTGTCCTACGAACGCTTCCTCATATTGCGTTAAAATACTTTGTGGCTGGAACTCCGAACCGGAAGCGCTGGGAGCGAGGGAAGCTGACTCCTTTTCCCTCCCGCTTTGCGCGGTTCGGCGGCGCAGAGGGGGAAGGAGATCCGCTCAGACCGGGGGCCCATCCCCCCACCCCTCGATGAAGGGCGCCTCGGGAGGTGGGCAATGGCAGGGACGGCGTTCAGCGAGGCGGAACGCAAGATCCTGACCTACCTGCGGGATCATCGGGGATACCACAGCCCTTACACCATCGCTCGTGACCTGGCCATGAACCCCCGGGATGTGATCCGGATCCTGGAAGACCTCTCCAAACGCGGTCTCGTGCGCCAGAGCCTGGCGAACCCGGTTTACGGGATCACGGATCAGGGACGGGCCGCCCTTGGGGAGGGCTGACGGAACGCCTCCCGGACGGCCCGATGGGGCTCATGCCGCACCAGCAGGATAGGGGGGAAGACCGCTTCCGCCTATCCTGTAGACAAGAGGATCCATTTCCCCGCGGAGGGCGGGCGATCGCAGGCGACTCGCACCCTCCACGAAAGCTCCCCCCCTCAGGCCGCTGCCTGAATCGAACCGAAGGTTCGGTGGAATTGCTGCATCAGACGGGATTTGAGGCGAGCGGCCGTGTTCTGGTGGATCACCCCCTTGCGAGCCGCGCGGTCCAGCTCCCGGTAAGCCTCCCGGATCGCCTTTTGCGCCGCCTCCAGATCGGCCCGGGCAATGGCCTGGCGGGCGTATTTCACAAAGGTGCGCACTCGGGTTCGGATGGCACGGTTGCGCTGGCGCCTTCGCTCGGCTTTGCGCAGCTCCTTCCAAGCGGATCGCGTGTTCGGCAAGGATGCGCCTCCCACCAAAGGGATGAACACCGGCGCTTTATTCTACTGGGATCCTAACCATGCGTCAACAGCTCCTCAACATTTTCAATGGGAAGAAAGCCGAGGCAGGCATAGCCTGCCTATCCCTATCGGAGACCCGGGATTTCCACATATAATCGAGGAGGCGAGAGGGGGTCCAAAGATCCAGCTCCTTGGACAACCGTCCGGACAGGCCTCCCAGGCGAGACGGAAGGGGCAAGGGAAGGGAGTGCGAAGAATGCTGACAGATTTCCGGGTTCGACAGCGGGATTATCTCCTCGAAATCACACGGGCCATCACCGCGCAGCTGGATCTCGACACCGTGCTGCGGCTGGTGGTCGAGGCCGCAGCGGAGATGCTGGCCGGACAGGTGGCGTTCATCGCCCTTCGAGAAGAGGAGGCCTTCACCATCCGCGCCGTGTATGGCCTGCCCGACACCCAATGGAGGGAGCTGGATGCCATGCTGGCAAAGCTCCCTGCCCACCCGGAGGCCTGGGGGCGGGCGGAAGTGGAGCGGGTGCTCACCCAGATCGCCCGCTGGCTTCGGGTGGAAGCCCAGCAAGCGGTCGCTCTCCCGCTCATGGTGGGCGAAGACCTCCTAGGCCTGCTGGTGGTTTTCCGCACCTTCGGGACCGCTTTCACCTACGATGATCGACTGATCCTACGCGCCTTTGCAGATCAGGCGGCCATCGCGGTTCATAACGCCAAGCTCTATCAGCAGCTGGCGACGGAGAAACGACGGCTGGAGGCGATCATCGAAGCCACCGCCGATGGTGTGATCATCCTCGACCCAGCCCACCGTATCCAGGTCTTCAACCGGGCGATGGCCCGACTGAGCGGGTGGTCTCCTTTCGAGGCCATCGGGCGACCCCACGATGAGGTGGTGATCCTCAATCCCCGGCGCTCCGGCATGACGCTGGCGGAGGCAGAGGCCGGCGGGTGGCCTCTGGCGACCGATCGGCCGATCTATGTGGAGGGCGATCTGGTCCGCCGCGACGGTGGACGGGTGGCTGTGGGGATCACCTACTCCCCTCTGCTGGATCGCACCGGACGTCTGGTGAACATCATCGGAGTGGTCCGGGATATGACCCGCATCCGGGAGGCGGAGGAATTGAAATCCACGTTCATCTCCATCATTTCCCATGAGCTCAAGACACCCGTCTCGATCATCAAGGGCTATGCCGGAACCTTGCGGCGCGAGGACACCACATGGGATGCGTCCATGGTGCGGCAGATCGCCGCCATTATCGAAGAGGAAGCAGACCGGCTGACCCAGCTGATCGACAACCTACTGGATGCCTCCCGCCTCCAGGCCGGAGCGCTGGAGCTCCAGTTCGTCGAAGTGGCCCTGGATGAGCTGGCGGAGCAGGTGGCCGATCGTTTCCGCCCCCAGACCGATCGCCATTTCATCGTGGTGGATTTCCCGCCGAACTTCCCGCTGGTTTATGGCGACCCGCGCCGGCTGGAGCAGGTGCTGGCGAACCTGGTGAGCAACGCCATTAAATATTCCCCCCAGGGCGGAACCATTCGGATCTCCGGGCGCGTGACGCCCCGAGAGGTCATCGTCACCGTCACCGATGAAGGGATCGGGATCCCCCCGGAGGAGCAGGAGCGGATCTTCGAGCGGTTCTACCGGGCCAGCGCGGCGCGGGCACGCCAAACCCCTGGGACTGGCCTGGGGCTCTATCTGGCCCGGGCGATTGTCGAGGCCCACGGGGGACGGATCTGGGTGGAAAGCGAGCCGGGGCGCGGCTCCTCCTTCAGCTTCTCGATCCCGCGCCCGCGGCAGCCTTCCGGAAGGGCATCGGAATCGCACGTCTGAAGAGCGGCCCTTCTCAGGCGAGAAAAAGGGAGGGAGCCGCTCCCCTCCCAACGGGAGCCGAAGTGTAGGGGCCGGAACCGAATCCCCATCGGCGCCCCGGGGACACCCCGTAAAAGTTAAAGCGAACTCCCAGGGCTCCCTTCCCTGGGGGAACCGTGGTATAAGGGAACTGTAAACCGACGCGTCCTCTTTCCAGGCTCACCCTATTCGGATCAGCGCGGAAGGCCTCATGTCGTTCGTCCACCTCCACGTCCACAGCGAGTATTCGTTGCTCGATGGCCTGAGCCGACTTGACGACCTGATCCGCCGGGCGGTCGCAATGGGGATGCCCGCGATCGCCCTGACCGATCATGGCGTTCTCTATGGGGCAGTGGCTTTCTATCAAAAAGCCCAGGAGGCTGGGATCCGCCCGATCCTGGGGATGGAGGCCTATCTGGCCCGCCGCACGATCCAGGATCGGGAGCCGGATGATCGGAGCCTTCATCACCTGACCCTCCTGGCCATGGATGAAACCGGGTGGCGTCATCTCATCCGGCTGGCCACGATCGCCCAGCTGGAGGGCTTCTACTACAAACCGCGCATCGACAAGGCGCTGCTGGAACGCTATGCAGAAGGTCTTATCGTCCTCTCCGGATGCCCCTCTGCTGAGATCCCCCGCCTGCTGGCCCAGGGGCGGATGGATGAGGCCGAGGCGGTCGCTGCCTGGTTTGCGGAGCGCTTCCCCGGACGCTTCTTCCTGGAACTGCAATCCCACCCCGGAGTTCCAGAGCTGGATGACATCAATCGGGGGCTGGTCACGCTCTCCCGCCGGCTGAACCTCCCCCTGGTGGCTACCAACGATGTCCACTATGTCCGCCCGGAAGACGCCGGGCTTCAGGATGTCCTGCTCTGCATCCAGACCGGGAAGCGCCTGAAGGAGCCCGGCCGGATGAGGATGAGCGATACCACGTATTATCTCCGCTCCCCGGAGGAGATGCGGGAGCTCTTCGCGGAGGTCCCGGAGGCTCTGACCAACACGCTCCGGGTGGCGGAGATGTGTTCCCTCACTCTGGAGCTGGGCCGGCATCGCCTGCCCCGGTTCGACCCCCCACCCGGGTTCCCCGATCCCGCCGCCTATCTTCGCCATCTGGCGGAGGAAGGCTTCCGGACCCGATTCCCCGAACCCAAGCCGGGCTATCGGGAGCGACTGGATTATGAGCTGGAGATCATCCATCGGATGGGATTCGACGCTTATTTCCTGATCGTATGGGACCTCATCCGCTACGCCCGGGAGCGAGGGATCTGGTGGAACGTGCGGGGCTCCGGCGCCGGAAGCCTGGTCGCTTACTGCCTGGGGATCACCCGGGTGGATCCCATCGAGCTGGATCTGATCTTCGAGCGCTTCCTGAATCCAGCCCGCGTGTCGATGCCGGATATCGATATCGATTTCCCGGACGACCGGCGGGATGAGATGATCCGCTACGCGGTGAGCCGCTATGGGGCCGATCGGGTGGCCCAGATCATCACCTTCGGAACGATGAAGGCCCGGGCAGCTGTTCGGGATGTGGGGCGGGCGCTGGATCTCCCCCTGCCCGAGGTCGACCGTGTGGCCCGGCTGATCCCGGCCATCCCAGGCAAGGAGGTCTCGATCCGCGATCTCCTCGATCCTTCTAACGAGGAAGGACGAGAGCTGCGCCGCCTGTATCAGGAGAAAGAGTATATCCGGGAGCTGCTGGACCTGGCGATGCAGCTGGAGGGAACGGTGCGCCACGCCGGAACCCACGCCGCCGGCGTGGTGATCGCCGATCGCCCGTTGGTGGATTATGTTCCGCTGCACCGACCTACCGGGGGGAAGGGCAGCGCCCGGGAGGAAAACGGCGAGGGGAACGAGGAGGGAGAGGCCCTCCTACCGCTCACCCAGTTCGACATGGAAGCGCTGGAGGCCCTGGGTCTGCTGAAAATCGATTTCCTCGGCCTTTCCACCCTCACGGTGATGCGGGAGACCTGCGATCTGGTCGCCCGCCGGCACGGGGTCCGGTTGGATCTGGAGACCATCCCCACGGACGCCCCGGAGGCCTACGCCCTGCTGGGCCGGGGCGAGACGGTCGGCGTGTTCCAGGTGGAAGGGCGGGGGTTCAGCCGAATGATGCGGGATCTCAAACCCCGCGCTTTTTCCCACGTGATGGACGCCCTGGCCCTCTACCGCCCGGGCCCCCTGGAGTATATCCCCAATTACATCCGCCGCATGCGGGGCCAGGAGCCCATCGAATACCGGCATCCCCGTCTGGAGCCCATCCTCCAGCGCACCATGGGCATCCTGGTCTATCAGGAGCAGATCATGCGGGTGGCCATCGACCTGGCAGGCTATACGCCCTCCGAGGCGGACGAGCTGCGCAAGGTCGTGGCCAAGAAGAAGGGCGAGGCCTTCCCGAAGCAGCGGGCGAAATTCCTGGAGGGCTGCGTCCGCAACGGCATCCCGCCGGAGACCGCCGAGGCGATCTGGGGCGACATCGAATTCTTCGCCCGTTATGGCTTCAACGCCGCCCACGCAGCCTCCTACGCCGTGATCACCGTCCAGACCGCTTACCTGAAGGCGAAATACCCGGTGGAGTATCTGTGCGCCCTGATGACCGTGGACCGGGACAAAACCGAGAAGATCGGCCTTTATGTAGCAGAATGCCGCCGACTGGGGATCCCGGTCCTGCCCCCCGACATCAATCAGAGCGAGGCGACGTTCACCATCGAACGGACGCCCGAGGGGAAGGAGGCCATCCGGTTCGGGCTGACGGCGGTGAAGAACGTCGGGGAAGGGGCGGTGGCCCGCATCCTGGCTGCGCGTCAGGAGGGGGGCCCGTTCCGGGATCTCGATGATCTGGCCCGGCGGGTGGATCTGAAGGAGGTGGGGCGGCGGGCGATGGAGTCACTGATCAAGGCAGGGGCCCTGGCAGCTTTCGGGAACCGGGCGCAGCTCCTGGAGATCCTGGATCACCTGATGGAGGCCAGCGCCCGCTATCATCGCGAGCGCCAGCAGGGGATGCTGAGCCTCTTCGCGCTGAGCGGGGTATCCATCGAAGCAGCCTCCCTCGTCGGGTCGCTCCCACCGCTCCCAGAGGTGGAGGAGCACCAGATCCTGGAATGGGAGAAGGATCTCGTCGGAACCTACCTCTCGGAAACACCTCTTACCCGGCAGTGGCCCACGCTGCAACAGCTCGTCTCCCACACCACTGCGGACCTGAGCGAAGAGCTCCACGGCCAGACCGTAAAGCTCGCCGGGATCGTCCGGGCGGTGCGGACGACCACGACCCGGACCGGGGAGACGATGGCCTATGTGTCCATGGAGGACATCCACGGAACAGTGGAGGTGGTGATCTTCCCCCGGCTCTGGAAGCAGAAGGGGCACCTCGCGCGCCCGGAGGCGATCCTGATCGTAGTGGGCAAGGCAGAGGCGAGTGGACGGGAGCCACGGGTCGTGGCGGAGGACCTGCGGGATCAGGATACGATCGTGCAACCGGTGGAGGAGCCCTGGGAGGAAGAGGGAACGGAGGCGCAGCGACGCTACGCCTTCCCAGGGCCCGATACCGGGATGGATTTCGATGCCCGATCATCCGATGGGAACGCCGGATCGCGCCCGGCCGGGGGAGAACCATCTTCCCCATCGAAGGCTCCGCAGGAGATCCAGCCGATGATGGAGCCTGCGGATACGCATTCCACCACCGGGCTGATCATGGCCTCTTCCCCCTCCGCCATGACCGGAGGCGCCGCTGACCGTGAAGAGGCCTCTTCGGCGCCGTCCGGGGCAGCAAGGCCCACCTCTCCTGCTTCCGCACCCCGTCAGGAGGATACGCCTGGCGCTGTTCCGAGCGAAGGATCCCGGCAAGAGCCGCCCGGGCCCGTCCCCGAGCCGAGAGTTACCCCCTCTCGGCATCTCCTGATTTATTTCCATCGAACCGAACAGCTGGAAGAGGACCTTCGGCGTCTCCGCGAACTCCATCGGGTGTTGACGGAGCAGCCCGGGCCGGATCCCTTCAGCGTGGTGGTGGTGTATCCAGATCGTCGGCAGGTGCGCCTGCGCTTCCCCCAGCACGGCACCACGTATTCCCCCGAGCTGCTGGCCCGCCTGGAGAGCCTTCTGGGTCCGGATTCCGTGCGCGTCCTGCCGCTGAGGTGAAAGGCGCCCCGCCGTGCGCCCCGGAGGCCGGACGGATCGCCTCAGACGGCCAGGTTCCCCAGACTGTTCCTCTCCCCGATCCACACCCCACTGTGCCAGCCGGAGCCGAACCAGCGCTCCATCGCCGGACTCTTCCAGGGCGCTTTAGGGCCCCCTTCCTTCCCCGATTCGAGCCCGATGGCCCAGATCCTATCCCTCACTAAAATAGAGAGAGAGGCATACGTTGAGGAGGGGCGATGGGGCTATGGCTGGCGCTGGCGGCTTACCTGGTGGGCTCGATTCTTCCGGCGGAGATCTTTGTGCGCTGGCGGACGGGTCGAAGCCCTCATGACGTTGAAGACAACCCCGGAGGCGGCGGGGCATGGCGGCTGGCCGGGCCGCTGGCCGGGGTGATCACGATCCTGTTCGATATGGGGAAAGGAGCGATCCCCACCGCCATCGCCCTACAGGCAGGGTTCCGCCCGCCGGAGCTGATCGCCGTGGCGGCCGCGCCGGTGATCGGCCACTGCTGGCCGTTTTACAAGATCATCCGCCTGGATCGGGGCGGGCGAGGGTTAGGGCCGGCGACCGGCGCGTTGTTCGCCATGGCCTTCCGCGAGGTGGTGCCCGCTTACATCCTGGGGGCGCTCGTCGCCTATCGTCTCCGCTGGCTCCCCAGCGTGGGCATTGTGGCCTTTCCCCTCGGGCTGATCCTGATGCTCCTCTGGCGCGTTCCCCCGGAGCGCCTCACGGCGGCCCTCGCGGTCATGCTGGTCGTACTGGTCCGGAATGTGGGGCTTTTGTGGACCGTGCTTCGCACCCGCGGGGCGCGGTTGCCGCATTAACCGAAGTCCAGAGCGGCCAGGAAGGGAGAATGGTGAGGAAGGCCATGAGCCCTGGCCCCCGTGTGGCAGTCCGGACAGGAGCCGGGATCTCCGCGGAGAGCGAGGTCCCCCCATTTCGAGGTCCAGGCGGCCTCTGGGAGCGAGATCGCCCTGAGGAGCTGGCGACACCGGAGGCCTTCTCCCGCGACCCGAAACGGGTCTGGGAGTGGTAGGCATGGCGTCGGGAGCGAATCGCCCGGGCGGAGCCGAATCCCGCCCCTCAGACGCTGGCCGAGATGGAAGTGGCCCTGCCAGGCTTTCTCCTCGCCTTGCTGGGGGCACGCTTTCCGAGATGGCTCCCTGTAGCGGGCTTCCCCATGCTTTCCCGGCTCTCTTCTGTAACCTCCTGATCACCAGATCCCAACTTCAGGCCCATACATTACAGGAGAATGCGGGTATCTTTGTAAAGACCATGGCTGGCGCCTTTTTCCCTTTTGGGGATGAGCGCGCCTTCAACCCACCCATTCCCCCTCAACGATGGATCTCCGGGTTATCCCTGGGGATCGCCGGGGGGCTTGCGATGCGGCGCATGCTCGGCCGTCGACATCGCGGATAGGGGCCTGCGATTCTCGGGAGCTCCCATCTTCGATCCGATGGGACGCATCGGAGCATGGACCGTGGATAGCGAGGCTGGAGAGAGCCGCGGTCTTTCCGGAGGATCCCATCTATCGCGCTGGATGCCCCGATCGTTCCCGCGGCATCGCGGTTCGTTTCCATTGTGCCTTTGACAAGTCGGGTTTTGTTCCTCAATACTAAATAATGGGATTTCCCTCGCGGCGGCGAATCCTTTCCCCAAGGGAGCGGATGGTGGAGAGCTTTTCCCGGAGTGGGCGCCAGCGCCATCGAGACAGGCCAGCTGGACGCAAAGGCTTGTTCATGCGCGGGCAACCCTCGGATGGGAATCCGCCTCAGGCCGTTCCCAGCACGCTCAACCGGATGGGTTGGCAACGGCAGGGGCCATGGAGGAGATCCTTCAGCCTGGCGCGATGGTCGAAGGGGAGCTGTTCCCGGAGCCGATCCGGGTGCTTTTGGTGCAGCCCTTCGGCGCGAACCTCCGGGTGGGCGGGCAAGGGCTTCGCACCCGGCAATACCACGAGCGCCTGCTGACCCCAGAGCAGGTCGGCCGCTTGCGGATCCTCCCGGCGGAAGCGCCTTTCGATGGCGACGCCCTCCGTTTCCGCCTGGGGATCGAAGCGGCCCGCCTGGGGCTG
>NZ_JBHOQR010000020.1:0-31773 GCF_042408815.1 Thermoflexus sp.
TCGATCATGTAGCACAGGGCATCGCAGACCTCGCTCAGGTTGTGGGGGGGGATGCTGGTGGCCATCCCCACCGCGATCCCCGAGGCCCCGTTGATCAGCAGCTGCGGCGCCTTCGCCGGCAGCACCACCGGCTCCTTCAACGAACCATCGAAATTGTCCACCCAGTCCACCGTCTCCTTCTCCAGGTCCTCCAGCAGCTCCTCCGCCATCGGCGTCAGCCGTGCCTCCGTATACCGCATCGCCGCCGGCGGATCCCCATCGATGGACCCAAAGTTCCCCTGCCCATCCACCAGGGGATAGCGCATCGTGAACTCCTGGGCCATCCGCGCCAGGGCCTCATACACCGCCATATCCCCATGGGGATGGAATTTCCCCAGCACCTCCCCCACAATCCGGGCCGACTTCTTGTAAGGAGCGTTCGGATGCAGACCCATCTCATGCATCACATACAGAATCCGGCGCTGCACCGGCTTCAGCCCATCCCGCACATCCGGCAGCGCCCGCGCCACAATCACGCTCATGGCATAAGAGAGATACGCGGTCTTGAGCTGTTCCTCGATGCCCACCGGGATCACGTTCTCCATTGTCATCTACCGGACCTCCCTAAGATCAAGCTGACGCCATTCAAGCCCGCTCCAAGCGGGCGGGGAGGGTTCGCGCGGCCGGGTTCCCATTTCCCCTTTCCATGGCCTGAGGGATGCCGGAAGGGGAGAATTCTCAGGAGTTGGGGAGCCACCTCCGACGCCCCCAACCCATGAAATCTTCCTGAGAGAAGAGAGCCATCGCCCCTAAGGTGAGGCCGATGATCCGGAAGGGGGCCATCCAGAGGGACCCGCGCCGTTCTGGAACCTCCCCAGATACAGCCTCAGTGATTCTACCCGAAGGCATAGGAAGGTGCGAATTCCATGGGAGGTGGGGCTTATTGGCTGCGGGGGCCGATCCCACTTTCTTTATCCTCACGGGAGGAGACCAGCAGTTTGGGGGCGGGGCGGAGCACTGGAAGCACCCCAGCCCAATGGAAAAGCCCGGTAACCCGGCAACGCCATGTTGTCAGGATCCCCAGTGTTCTTTATAATTCTCCCCTGCGTTTATGATCTGTCTCAAAAGAGAATCCGTGGGGATGGGTGGGAAACTCTCCTGGCGAGGGAGGCAGGATGAGCGATTTAATCCTTCAGCAGCTGGAGCGGGAATGGGTTGCCGGCCGTTCGGTTCCGGAGCTCCGCCCAGGGGATGTGGTGCGGGTGCATGTTCGGATTCGGGAGGGGGATAAGGAGCGGGTGCAGGTGTTCCAGGGGACGGTGATCCGCATCCGGGGCAGCGGCACCGGGCGCACCTTCACGGTGCGGCGGATCGCCGCCCATGGGATTGGGGTGGAGCGCACGTTCCCCCTTTACTCCCCCCGGATCGATCGGATCGAGGTGGTGCGGCATTCCCGGGTTCGCCGGGCCCGGTTGTATTACCTGCGGGAGCGCTTCGGCAAGGCGGCCCGCCTGAAAGAGCGCCTGATCGCCGCCCCGGAGGCGGCAGAGCTTCCGCCGGAAGAAGCCATGGAGACCCCGGAGGCCGAATCCTGATGCTCCCATCGGGCGCCCCACACGGGCAGGGGCAACCCGTCGGGTCGCCCCTGCCCGACAGATCGCCTCTACCTCATCGACCTTCCAGGCGACGGCGCAGGCGATGGCGCAGATCGCCAGGCCACGACTCCGCGGGGCGCTGGGGGCGGCTCTGAACGAGGCGCCGAATCGCAGCGCGAATCTCCTCAGGATCGTAGCCTTCGAGGGAGGCGGCCAGGCGTTGCAGGAGCTGCTGTTCCTCGGGCGAAAGGGAGCGGCCGATCTCCTGATCCAGCTGGGTCAGCGCCAGCAGCAGCGCCCGCTCGTCTTCCGAGAGGTCCGGCAATCGTTCCAGAAGACGCCGAATCGCCTCGGGGGGGATCGCGGATTCCGATAGGCTCACGGATCCTCCTTGGGGGGAGGGGTGGGTTTCACTGCCCTGCTCTGCTCATGTTATACCGATTTCGTTCCGTGACTCGACGTTCCCACACGTCCATGGATCCCACTCCCGGTTGCCCACTAATGGAAAGCCGTGCTCGCTATTTCGGCTCCCGAATCGGACGCAGTGCGGATTCCACAATGTAAACCGGCATCCCGCCAATCATGCAGGATGAGCCGATTCGCTGCCGGCACAATGCCCCGGGAAGTTCCACGCGATACCGAGATCCAGTGCTCTCTAAGGGGATGGGATTTCCCATCCCATCCATGGCGCCCCGCAACTTCCCCTGCCGTTCCAGAGTGATAGCTTGAGGCCGGGGGGAGCGGGACCAGGCGATCCAGACCCTTCCGTCCAGCTTCTGAACTTCCACCACGGTCACGGAATCCCGGCGGATCAGGCGGGCATGGATGGCATCGGCCAGGACCCGGATGGCCACCCGATACGCGTGGAATGCGGGGCGCGGCGAGCCGTCCTCCCGCACAAGGCCGAAGGGCTCGGGGTTAGCCCAGTGGTCCGTGGGGTTGTCGATCAGCTTGTAGATCGCCACCCGTTCGGCCCCCGCGGCGAAAGCCAGGGCAATGGCCTGGCCGATGAAAGCGGCCTGCTCTTCCAGGGCGACCCGGAACATGGCATGGGGAACCGGCCAGGACGGATCTTCAGAAGGCGCGGCGTTGGTCTCCGTCAGCCAGATGGGCTTGTCGAAACCGTGGGCCTGCATCCGCTCATGGTGCCAGCGGATCAGGTTGTAGAGACTGTCCGGGTTGAAATAGAGGTTGACGCAGAGGCCGTCAAAATACTCGTTGTAACGAGGCGCCTCCGGATCGCGGTCCAGGGCCTCCAGAAAGCGCTCAAAGTAGGGCCGGCGTCCATATACGACATCCCACCAGTAGGTGAAGGCCCCAAGGAGCACCCGGTTCTCCCGGTTCAATCCTTTTAGGGTGCGATAGGATACCCGCAGCAGGCGGACCAGATCCGCTTCCGTTCCGCCCCATGTGTAGCCCGGGTAAGAGGGATCCCAGATGTCCGGTTCGTTCCAGATGATCCACGTGCGGATGTAGGGATACGTGGTAGCCAGGCGGCGTAGGAAAGCGGCCCACCAGTTCTCCGGGCGGCTCTCCTCCTCGTAGAGGCCTCTCGGAACACCTGGGACTTGCGGGTCGGCCCGGGCCCACTGGGGGGTCCCCAGCACAAGGGCGACGATCTCCCGCCCGGCCCGATGCTCTGCCTCCAACCGTTCCGCTGGCCACGGCGGGTTCCAGTCCTCCGGGCCATTCGGCTGGATCTCATGCCAGGCGAAGCGCACCCGCGTCCAGGCGACGCCCAGCTCGGCGGCGCGTTCGGGGGCTTCTGGGGATTCCACCACGCCGAACCGGGGATCCGGCGGCGCGGCGGCCAGAAGGAGGGATCCCAGGAGGGCGAGGACCGTGTGTTTCCGACTATAACACATCTGTGACCTCATACAGGCGGCGGTATTCTTCGAGGGCGAAGCGATCGGTCATCCCGGCGATGTAATCGCAGACCACCCGATGGAGAGTACCTTCCTCCCGGATGCGATCTTGAACCCAGTAGGGGAGCTGTTCGGGCTCCTCAATGTAGGCCCGGAAGAGCCCCTCAAGGATACGCTCCGCCTTGGCCTGCATGCGCACGACATAAGGGTGGCGGTAGAGGCGCCGGTAGAGGAACGCCTTCAGCTCCTGGACCTTTCCGGCCATGGCCTCCGAGAACCCGGCCAGGGGAACGGGATGATCTCGGATCTCATCGGGGGAGCGGGGCTGGAGCGCCTGTAGACGCCGATCGGTGGCGGTAATCACGTCCGTCACCATCATCCCGATGAGCCGACGCACCAGCCGGTAACGGATCAGGTCGTTGAACCCCTTCCCATCCCAGCCGATGGCGCGCTGGAGCTCCTCCCAGAGCACAAGGCCATCGAGATCCTCCGGGCGGATCAGGCCGGCGCGCAGGCCGTCGTCCAGATCGTGGGCGGTGTAGGCCAGCTCGTCGGCGACGTTGGCGATCTGGCCCTCCAAAGTGGGGCGGCGGTGGGGTTCGAAATCACGGATCATGGGATGATCGTATTCCGTCTCGTGCTTGACCAGCCCCTCCAGCACCTCGTAGGTGAGGTTCAGGCCGCGGAACTCAGGGTAGCGGCGCTCAAGATGGGTCACGATGCGGTAGGACTGGGCATTGTGCTCGAAGCCTCCGTGGTCCCGCATCAGGCGGTCCAGGGCTTGTTCCCCGGCGTGGCCGAAAGGGGGGTGGCCCAGGTCGTGGGCCAAACAGATGGCCTCCACCAGATCCTCATTGACCCCCAGGGCCCGGGCGATGGTCCGCCCGATCTGCGCCACCTCCAGGGTGTGGGTGAGGCGGGTTCGATAGTAATCTCCCTCAGTGACGATAAAGACCTGGGTTTTATGCTTCAGGCGGCGGAAGGCGGTCGTATGGAGGATGCGATCCCGATCCCGCTGGAAGGCGGTGCGGTAAGCGTGTTCCGGCTCCGGATACTGGCGGCCCCGGCTGAGCCGGCTGCGCTGGGCGTAAGGGGCCAGGATCTGATCTTCCAGGGCCTCAAGATCTTTGCGGGTGCGCATCCCGGGCTCCATGGCGAAGAATGCGGAAGGCCTCGCCCCCAAGCTCCCGGGAAGGGGGCGGGCGCGGGGACCTCACAGGCCGCGGCGAGCGCGAATGGCCTCCAGCGCGCGGTTCAGGAACGCCTCCAGGCTCATCGCCCCCAGGTCCTCCCCGGTGCGCAGGCGCACTGCCACCGCGCCCGCGGCCTGCTCCCGGTCTCCCACGATCAGCATATAAGGGACTTTTTGCAGTTGGGCATCCCGGATCTTGGCCTGCATCCGCTCGCTCCGGTCGTCCACCTCCACCCGCAGGCCCGCTTCCCGGAGCCTGACTCCGATCGCCTGGGCGTAGGAGACGTGGCGGTCGGTGATGGGGATGACCACCGCCTGGACGGGGGCCAGCCAGACCGGGAAGGCGCCGGCGTAGTGCTCCGTCAGGATGCCGATGAAGCGCTCGAAGGAGCCGAAGATCGCCCGGTGGATCATCACCGGCCGCTTGGGCGTTCCATCCCGATCCATATACTCTAACTCGAACCGCTCCGGCATCTGGAAGTCCAGCTGCACCGTGGCCAGCTGCCAGTCGCGGCCGATGGCGTCCTTCACCTGAACGTCGATTTTGGGCCCGTAGAAGGCCCCCTCGCCCTCCTTCAGGCCGTATTCAATCCCGCGCTGCTCCAGGGCCTGTCGAAGCGCCTCCTCCGCGATCTCCCACAGCTTCGGGTCTCCCATCGCCTTGGGAGGCTTCGTGCTCAGGAAGAACTCCGGCTGGAAATCGAAGATGCGATAGAAACTGTAGATCAGATCCAGCACGCCGTCGATCTCCTGCAGGATCTGATCGGGCCGGCAGTAGATATGGGCGTCGTCCATGGTGATCTGCCGCACCCGCAGCATCCCGTGGAGGGTCCCCGAACGCTCGAAGCGGTGGAGCCGGCCGATCTCGTTCAGCCGCAGCGGGAGATCCCGATAGGAGCGCAAACGGGAGCGATAGATGATCGTGGACTCAGGGCAGTTCATCGGCTTGAGGGAGAACTCCTGCCCCTCCACCTCCAGCAGGAACATGTTCTCCTTGTAATGCTCCCAATGGCCGGACTGTTCCCACAGTTTCCGGTGGACCAGGATGGGCGTGGAGATCTCCTGGTAGCCCCGGCGATCGTGTTCCTCCCGCCACAGCCGCTCCAACTCGCGGAAGATGATCATGCCCTTCGGGTGCCAGAACGGGGCGCCTGGCGCGATCTCGTGGAAGGAGAAGAGATCCAGCTCCCGGCCCAGGCGCCGGTGGTCGCGTTTTTTGGCTTCCTCCAGCCGCCAGAGATACTGCTCCAGCTGCTCCGGCGTCTCCCATGCAGTCCCGTAGATACGCTGGAGCATCGGACGGCGCTCATCGCCGCGCCAGTAGGCCCCGGCCACGTGGAGCAGCTTGAAAGCCCGGGGGTGGATCTGGCCGGTGCGCTCCACGTGCGGCCCCCGACACAGGTCCTCGAAGGTATCGTGCCGATAGGTGGTGAGGACCGGGCGCTGGCCGGGGGGGAGCGGGTTGCCGTATTCATCCGTCCCGCGCTGGAGGATGTCCTCGATCAGCTCCAACTTGTAGGGCTGGTCTCGGAACAGGGCCCGGGCCTCCTCGGGGGTGACCTCCCGGCGGATGAAGGGATGATCCCCTGCGATGATCTCCCGCATCCGCGCCTCGATCCGCTCCAGGTCCTCCGGCGTCAGCGGGCGGGGCAGGTCGAAGTCATAGTAGAAGCCGTCCTCGATGGGCGGACCGATTCCCAGCTTGCCCTCGGGGAACATCTCTAGGACCGCCTGGGCCATGATGTGAGCGCACGAGTGACGGATCCGGTAGAGCCATGTGTCCTGGTAGGGCACGATCTTCTTCTGCGGCATCCGGAGCCTCCTCAAAGGGTCTGCAAGGGCCGGAAATCCTGGGTTGCGCCCGGTTCGGGGAGGGCCATGGCGATCCGGTCGAAAAAAACGCGCCTCCCGTCCCATCGGGACGGGAGGCGCGGACCTCCCGCGGTTCCACCCCATTTCGACCGCGCCCACCGCGCGATCGCCCTCTCCGCCCGTTAACGGGGGCAGGCCGTCCGCCCCTACCCCGGCCGTGCCGGATCGGAGCGACCCCTCCGGGGTGGTGTCCTCCCGGCCTCCACGACGGACCCTCCCAGCCGGCCGAGGCCCGCGCTCTGGCGTGGAGGGATCGGAAGGACGTGTCCCCTTCCTCGGGTTTCTGAAGGTGGGCGGTAGAGGACTCGAACCTCTGACCTCCGCGTTGTCAACACGGCGCTCTCACCACCTGAGCTAACCGCCCATCTCAATTAAAATTATATCGGGAAGAAGCACAAGGAGCAAGGACCGTTCCAGGACTTTCCGGTCGCGCCTCGGGCTGTCTTGAGGACATCCGCCTGATGAAAGAAGAGCGCTACCCCTACGCCCACCCGGCCATCAGCGCCCTGACGGATGAGGCGTTCCGCAGGCGGCCTCTGCCCGCCTTCGTCTACCGGGTTTTTCGGGAAAGGGAGGGGGGTACGGGAGACGGTGTACGTGGCCTGAGGCGTCGCTCCTTCCCGGGAGAGGCGGATCCTTCAGACGGGGCGGCGTGGCCCACCTTTTGGGAGGAGATCCCCTTCCTGCGACCGCCGTCTTCATGCTCCCAGCAGTAGCCGTCGCAGAACCGGCTCGCTCTGAGGGGTCGTGACCGCCAGGATCTCGTCCTCTGCCCGGAGAATGGTTTCCCCGGAAGGGATGAAAGTTTGATCCCCCCGCACGACCATCACCACGAGAGCATCCGCCGGGATCCCCAGCTCCCGCAGCGCCTGTCCATCGGCTGGAGCGCCGGGGGCGATTTTGCCCTCGACCAGCTGGATCCCGCCCCGGCGCAGGGCCAGCAAATGCACCAGGGAGCGCAGGGGAAGGGCCCGCTCGATCTGCGCCTGGATGATCTCGGTGGTGGAAACTGTCACATCGATCCCCAGGCGGGCGAAGATCTCTGCGTTGCGAGGATTGTTGATGCGGGCGATGGTCCGGGGGACGTTGAATTTGCGTTTGGCGAGCAGGCAGACGACGAGGTTGTCCTCATCGTCCCCGGTGACTGCGATCACTGCATCGGCCCGGTTCATCCCCACCTGGGCGAAAGTGCTGGAATCACATCCGTCACCCACCCACACATGATCGGCCCCCAGTTCATCGATGAGAAAAGCCGCGCGACGGGGATTCTTTTCGATCAACAGGACCTCATGGCCTTCGGCCAGCAGGGACTTGCTCAGGTAATAACCGACCTTTCCACCGCCGACGATGATCAGATACATCGATCATTCCTCCAGGCACTTTCGAATGGCCTCGACAGCCAGTGCGGTCGGAGAGACCGTTTTCAGACCCAGCTCCTGGAAGATCTCAGCCCGGAGCGGATCGTTGAGCCGGGTGATCACCCGGGGGACGCCAAAGATCTCCCGGGCGACCTCCGCCGCCATGATGTTGGTGTTATCGTAGCCCGTGACGGCGATGAAGACATCGGCCCTTTCAATGCCGGCTCGACGCAGCACTTCAGCATCGATCCCCATTCCCACTACGGTCTCCCCGGGGAAATCCGGCCCCAGCGCTTCCAGAGCCTGCCGCTCTCGATCGATGACGATGACTTCATGACCATCCTGGGCAAACCGCCGGGCGAGATAGGCACCCAGCCGACCGCAACCTAAGATCACGATGCGCATAGGTCCTCTCCATCCTCTCGATCCAGCGTCTGGGATCTCCATTTGCACAGCTCCGACGAGATGAGGGGAAAAGCTCTCCCTTATCCTTGTCCCATCATCTCTACCAGAACGCCCTGCTTTTGGATCCACGCAAGGCCCTCCTCGACGCGATCGGGAGGTCCTTCCAGATCGACCACCAGCCAGGCCTCGGTGGCCTCCACGTGGGCGCGGCGGATATTAACCATCAATCCAAAGCGCTGAATCAGCCGGTAGAGCAGGGGCTCATCGATGAGCGAAGGCGGGTAGATCAATTTCACCCGCCGCTGGATTGTCTGATCCATTGCCGCCTCCTCCGGTCGGGGCAAGTGGACCTGCTCATTCGACAATCGGAGCTTTCGCAACGATCACCTCGCAAGAGGCCCGCCGCATCACCTCATGCACGGTCCGGCCCAGGCCATCGCTGGATGCCCGCCGTTTGAGCCCAATGCCCATGATAATCTGGTCCGCCCCGACCTGACGGGCCACGCTGAGGATGCCTTCCGGCGCCGAGCGGTGCCGCACCAGGCGGATTTCCGGTTCCAGTCCGTGCTGCATGGCGATGAAGCGGGCTGTCTCCAGGGCCCGCCGTCCGCGCTCCTCCAGCTCCGGCAACGGCGTATCCAGGGGAACCGTATAGGGGATCTCCAGGACATGCACCAGGACCAGACGGGCATGCTGAGGCTCACCCAGCCGGCAGGCCAGCTCCACCGCGCGCTCCGAGTAGATGCCTTCAACGATCGGCACCACGATACAGCGGGCGGCTTCCACCGAGTAGACGGCGCGGGCCACCTCCATCGGCACCGGGCGAGGCAACCGGAGCATCCACCCCAGGGTGGAGATCAATACGATCAGGAAGAAAAGCGCCAGGAAAATACCCAACGGATGTCCGCTCATCCCCGTTCGCCTCGACCGTTCACTTCCGATAACGATGGATCTCCAGCCAGCTCCGCCAGCGATGGGCGCCCAGGGCCGCCATCAGCACCCCGACGATCACGGGCAAAAACACACTCGAAACCGCCAGGCCCTGGGCCAGCACCAGCCAGAGACTGCGCCCCATGATCACCAACCCCAGGGCGATCATCAGCGTCGCCAGAACTAAGCGGAAAGCCCTCATGGATCTATCTCCTTACGCCTCCTGTTGCGATCGTCGTTGGCGCTCCAACTCGATACGGAAACGTTCCAGCAGATCCCATTCCCCTGTCTCCTCCAGGATACGAAGCTGCTGCGCCTCCCAATCTCGATCCAGATTCCCCCACACGGGCTTCCCGGTTCGCCTTCGATACCACGCATAATACAGCACCCACAGCGCCACCCAAGCGGGCCCGGCCACGCGCGCAATCTCGTGGGTCCATGACACCACCAGCACCATCAACCCGGTCCCGATCACCCCCAGAATCCCCAGAACGGGGATCTCCGCCTCTCCCCAGCGGATGTTCAGCGGCACCCGATAGGGCCGGGGCACGTGGGGCTCCTTCACCCGCAGTGCCAGCAGGGCGATCGTGCTTAGGAAGTAAGCCAGCATCGCCCCAAAGGCGTACATATTGGCCATCGTCTCCAGTGCCCGCCGCCCGCTCAAAAACGCGAACACCGCCTCGGCCGCCGCTACCCCCGAAAAGAACAGGATCGAACGCACCGGCGTGTGGAAGCGAGGATGAACCCAGGATAGCCCTTCCCCGATCAGCCCTAGCTCCGCCATACTGTAGGCCAGCCGGCTGGCTCCCATCACCCCTGTGTTCGCCGAAATCAGCACAATCGTCGCCGCCAGCACCGCCGCCGCTGGCCCTGCCAGAAACCCCACTAGCGGCAGCTGGCTGGCCAGCCGCGCCACCGGATCCCCTTCCCGCGCCGCGATCTCCTGCCATGGCAGGATCCCCAGCGATACCGTCGGGAAGGACAGCGCAAACAGCAGCACAATGACGATGAGAGCCAGAGAGGTGCGGGGGATCACCGCCGCCGGCCGGATGGTCTCCTGCGCGGCCTGGGATACCGATTCCAGCCCCACATAGGAGATCACCGCAATGGAGACCCCGTACAGCAGCTGATGGAGGGAAGGGAACTGAGTCTGCCACTGGTGAATGAACAGCTCCGGCCGCCAGGCGAAGGCGAAGCCGATCACAATGATGCTGCTCTCCATCACCAGATCTAATGCCCCCAGCACCTCGTTGAACAGCGAGGATTCCCGAATCCCCTTGATATTGAGGAGGGCCAGCAGCAGGATCAGGACCAGTGTCTCCCCCAGCCAGATGAGGTTCACCCCATGAAATGGCCCCAGGTTTGTCTGGAACTCTCGAAACTGGGGGAAGAAGAAGTTGATGTAGCCGGCGGAGGCCATAGCGAACAACGCTACATCCACCGTGTAGTCCAGCATCAGGGCGGCCCCGGCCACCAAACCCCAGAAATCTCCCAGCCCACGCAAGGTGAAGTAATGCCCTCCACCTGCCACAGGATAAGCCGCAGCCATCTCGGTGTAGGCCAGGCCGACCATAATGTAAACGATCCCCGCGATGAGGAAAGCCAGCGGGGTAGCTCCCTGGGCCGCCGCCATCACCAGACCGAGGGCCGCATACACGTCGGCCCCTACGTCCGCATAGCCCCAGGTGAAAGACCCCCAGATCGTCACCTCCCGCCGCAGCCCTACATGTTTCCGATGGATCCTATGCTCTGCGACCATGGGCCGATGCTCCTTGCCCTCTTGCCGTGAACATCCCCGGATCCGAAGCCGGGCCGAGCGGCTTTCGATATCCAGGATGCCCCCAACAGCCACCGATTTTAACGGGAAAGAGAAAGGCTGTCAAAAAGGGATCAGGGAACGGGGATCCTGATCCCTTGGGAAGCCTGGGACTCCCTAAATCCGCTATCATTCATTAGGGACAGGATTTCGAGGCCGTTCCCTCCCCCCTCTGTTTGGGAGGCTTCTTCGAGGGGCGCGCTCATCGGGCGTGGGCCGCAGGGTCCACTAATAATCATTATTCGGGGTCGGGACCCCATGCTCGCGCGACTGTTCAGCTGTGCGTTGATCGGATTGAACGGGGAGCTGGTGACGGTGGAGGTGGATGTCAGCCGGGGGCAGCCCGGCTTCACGATCGTCGGGCTGCCTGACGCCGCGGTCCAGGAAGCCCGGGAACGGGTGCGCTCGGCGATCCGCTATGCCGGGCTGTCCTTTCCCCTCGCCCGCATTGTGGTCAATCTGGCCCCGGCGGACCTGCGGAAAGAGGGGCCTATTTATGATCTCCCGATTGCCCTGGGCGTGCTGATCGCTTCGGAACAGCTTCCCTTTCATGCCCTGGAGGATGCGCTGGTGGTCGGGGAGCTGGGGCTGGATGGGACCGTGCGCCATGTGCCGGGGGCGCTGGTGATGGCCGCGCTGGCCCGGGATCGGGGCGTCCGGCGTCTCTTCGTTCCGGCGGCCGATGCGCCGGAGGCCGCCCTGGTGCCCGACCTCCAGATCTATCCGGTGGCCAATTTGCAGGAGCTCATCGCTCATCTCCTCGGGCAGAAGTCGATTCCCCCCCAGCCCCCCACACCGTTGGACCGCTGGGTGGACCCGCCGCCGGCGGTGGATTTCGCCGAGATCAAAGGCCAGGAGCATGCCAAGCGGGCGCTAGAGATCGCCGCGGCGGGTAACCATAATCTCCTGATGGTCGGCCCCCCAGGCACCGGGAAGACGCTGCTGGCCCGCGCGCTCCCCGGCATCCTCCCTCGCCTTTCGCTGGAGGAAGCGCTGGAAGTGACCCGGATTTACAGCGTGGCGGATCTGCTCTCCCCGGAGGCTCCGCTGATCCGCCAGCGGCCGTTTCGGGCTCCCCACCACACCATCAGCCATGCCGGTCTGGTCGGTGGCGGGCGTTTCCCACGTCCGGGAGAGGTCTCCCTGGCCCATCGGGGCGTCTTGTTCCTGGACGAGTTGCCGGAGTTCGACCTGCGGGCGCTGGAGGTGTTGCGCCAGCCCCTGGAGGATAAGCGCGTGGTGATCAGCCGGGCCGCCGGGACCCTCGAGTTCCCCGCCGCTTTCATGCTGGTCGCTGCGATGAACCCATGCCCATGCGGTTATTACGGGGATCCGCTGAAACCGTGCACCTGCTCTCCCTCCATGGTTGCTCGCTACCAGAAGCGCTTGAGCGGCCCCTTGCTGGATCGAATTGACATTCAAATCGAGGTGCCCCGCGTGGAGTTCGAGAAGCTCGCCGATGATCGGCGGGGGGAGCCCTCCGCCCAGATCCGAGAGCGGGTGGAACGCGCCCGGGCGATCCAGCAGGCGCGTTTCCACGGAACTGGGATCCTTTGCAACGCGGAGATGGGGCCCAGCCATATCCGGGCCTACTGTCGGATGGAGCCTCAGGCCCAGGCGCTGCTGAAAGCGGCGATGCAGCAGCTCCATCTCTCCGCCCGCGCCTACCATCGCGTCTTGAAGGTCGCCCGCACGATCGCGGACCTGGAGAGCTCGGACCTGCTGCGCGCCCATCACCTGGCGGAAGCCCTCCAGTATCGATCCCGCTGGCCGATGGGCGGGTCTTATCCGTAAGCCCAGCGCTTTCCAGCGCCTGGGCCTCGCCGTAGCGATTCTGGGGGCTCGTATGGCCGGATCCGGTAAGGGAGGAGGCTCCCACGGTGTCTTTCCTCGCTTGGGCTCTCCGCGCCTCCGTGTGAAAATCCGTTCCGGCAGAGGATCCCGCGGCTGTCCCGCCGGACGGGAAGCCGGTGCAGGGGCGGGAAGCCCGTTGGGCGCTGTATCTTCCAGAGTCAGCAAGCGCTCGGTGTGATCGCTCTGGAGCGCATTCGGAGCAAGGAACCGGTGGCGCTGCCGGGGTATCCGGATTTCTGGGGGAAACTCCGAAAGGCCCATCGGGAGCGTCGGACCCGTCTGGGGCTGGCGCTTCCCATCCGTATGGATCGCATGCCCGCGCCGATGCTGCGGGTGGATGATCCGATCTTCCCCTTCGGCCGGATCATGGTGGATACGGTGGGCGATGCGGTTTGCGCCTATGCCATCCCAGTGATGTCGTTCCTGGCCGAGGGGGCCGCGGGCATGGTGGCCATGGAGCGCCTCATCCGCTATCTGCCGGACGACCTCCCGATCTTGCTGGATCTGCGGTGGCGAGATCCCGGATCCGCGGAGCGCTGCGCACGGGCCGCTTTCGAGGTGTGGGGCGCGGACGGGGTGACGGTGGCGCCGGAGTTCCCGGCGGAGGCGGCCCACGCCTTCGCCGCTTATCGGGGCGGGGCTGTCTTCTGGTGGATGGATGAAGTGGGGGCGCTCCCCCAGGCCCTTCATCACGCCCGGGAGGCCTTGGCCCGGGGGATCCCGGCCGGCCTGGCCTTCAGTGTCCTTATGGAGATCCGGGCTCATGAGCTCGAAGGCGTTCCCTGGATCGCGCTGGATGTGCGACATCCATCCCCGCTCTCCCGGATGGCCTCCTGGCCGCCCCCGGCGGTGATTTTCGTAGGGGAGCCGATCCTCTACGCCTCCCGGCGTGTGGATTTCCAGGAAGCGGCGCGGGAGGCGGCGAAGCAGTGGCGGCAGGAAGTTGCCGCTCATTTCCCAGTGGATGAACACGCCAGCCGTGTCTCCGGGTAGATCGGGAGCCCTCCGGAGAAGCTCGAGATGTCTCCATCTCCCTCCTCGGAATCGATCTCGGCGATCAAGCGGGCATTGCGGGCCCGGTGGCTAGCGGAGCGGATGGCCCTTCCCCCGGAGGTGGTCGTCGCGGTTAGCGAGGCGATCCGACGCTATATCGAAGCATGGCCTCCTTTCCACACGGCCCGCACGGTGCTCGCCTATATGGCGTTCCGGAACGAAATCGATCTGACGCCTCTCCTGGAGTCTCACCCGGAGAAGCGCTGGGCGTTGCCCCGGATCGCTGCCCCCGGGGAACTGGCCCTGCATCTTTATCATCCCGGCGCGCTCCAACGGCACCCCTATGGCATGCTGGAGCCTGCGCCGGAATGCCCGATGGTGGATCCGGAGGAGATCGAGGTGGCTTTCATCCCCGGCGTGGCTTTCGACCGCTATGGGTTCCGGCTGGGCTATGGGGGAGGGTATTTCGATCGCCTGCTGACTCACCTGAAAGGGCGGACGGTGGGGATCACCTATGCCCGCTTCCTGGTCGATGCCCTTCCTCGCACCCCGGGGGATAAGCGGGTTCAATGGATCCTCACAGAAGCCGGCTGGCTCCAGGCCCAGGCCCCGGAGTAAACCAAAGGAGCATCCCGCATGTCGCTCTCTGAAACCCTCCTGGGCATTGGGATCGGCATGGGACTCAGCGGGCTGAGCGCCCTGATCCCCGGCCTCCATCCCTACAACCTGGTCGCCGCCCTGACCTTTGGTCTCCAGGGGAACGGGCGGCTTTTCCCCGAAGACCTCGGATTGGGGCTGGGGATCGGCGTCGCTGTGGGATATGCCTTCTTCCACCTGGCCCCGGCCGTGTTCTATCAGACTCCCGATGAAGGGGCGGCCGGGTTGCTCCTGCCAGCCCAGAAGGCGCTCCGGGAAGGCTGGGGGTTGGAAGCAGTCTGGTGGTCTGGATGGGGCGCGTGGGGCGCCTTGCTGCTGATGTGCCTTTCCGCTCCCCTCTGGCCGCGCGGATGGGCCGTGTTGCGGACGGTGTTGACGCCGCATATGGGCTGGCTCCTGCTGGCCATTACCGCCTTTATGCTGCTCTCCGAATGGCCCTGGGGCTATGAGCGCCTGCCCACGCCCGGCCAGCGCCTGCGGGCCGTCTGGCTGCGCCTCGGAGCAGGCCTGCTCACGTTTCTCCTCTCGGGATGGCTGGGCGTTCTCCTCCTCTCCCGGAATCCGTTCACCGGTCCCCTGGCCCACCAGCCTCTCGTCCCGGCCTTCCTGGGCCTGTTCACCATCCCCGGGCTCGTGCAGGGGCTGATCGGATCCCGGCCTCCCCAGCCAGCGGCTGGGGAGAAGCCCCTGTTGCTGGGAGTCTGGATCCGCGGGCTGGGCGCCGGGTTGCTGGGCGGGGCGTTTGCGGTCATCTTCCCGGGCGTGACCGCCGGGATCGGTGGACTGCTGGCCGGCCACGCCACCGCCCAGCGGGATGAGCGGGCCTTCCTGGTCTCTCAGGGCGCCGCCCGCGCCTTTTACATCATCGGAAGCTTCTGGTTGCTCCTCCTGCCGGATGCGCCCACCCAGCGAGGCGGGCTTAGCGCGATGCTGGCGCCCTGGGTGGGGCCTGCCACTCCTGCGCGGTATGCAACCGTGGTTTGGGCGACGGGACTTGCCGGGGCGATCGCTTTCGGGCTGCTGAGGCCTCTAGCCCGGGGGATGCGGAAGTGGTCAGCGCATCCATCCTGGCGGTGGGCTTACGCCGGAGCGTTGGGATTCATCCTGCTGAGCACAGGCGCTCTGGGCGGATTTCCGGGAGTCTGTGTCCTCGCGGCCGCTGCCGGCATCGGGTGGCTGCCGGGGCTCACCGGGAGCCGTCGCCTGAACACCCTGGGGGTGATCTTGATCCCTTTGTTGCTCCGGAGGTTCGGGCTGGAAGAAATGATTGGACAGACGCTGGGGCTCTATGGATCGTGATGCGCTTATCCGCACAAGAGTAAAAAACCTTCCGGAGGCTGGGAGCCGACCCACTTCCCAAAGTCCCCGGTAGGAAACCCGCTGGGGTCCCCTGCGATGAGGCAGCAAACATCTCTCTGCAGGCCATCTGGGCCGCTGCGGTGGGCAGGAAGGCCGGCGCAGAGAGACCTCAAGCGACTTCGGAACGGATGCGGTACCGGCAGGCTGGATCGCCGTGGACGATGCATGAGAACCGTTCGGCCGGCGCTCCGAACAGCTCCTCTATTAGCGCGGCATCCAGCGCGCAGAGCTCCTCTCGCTCCCGGGCGACCTCCAGATAAGGACAGTTCCGGATCTCCACCCGGATTGACCCGTCCTCCGATGCCTCCAGTCGGGCCAGATAGCCCTTCTCATTTAGGAAAGCGACGGCAGCCGAGAGCCGGTCCCGGCCGATCCTGCCATGGAGATGGGCTTCCTGGCTCATGCGGCAGGCGACCTCTCGGATTTTGTCCGGGGACACGGTGAGGGGGAGCAGGTGGCGGACCAGCCCTTCGTAGTTTCGGGGGAACAGGCGGTTGGCGGCTTCGGTCAGGGTAAAGACCATGCGCGGACGACCCCGTCCGTTCCGGAGCGGGCGAACCTCACGGACCAGGCCATCTGCTCGAAGTGCCCGGAGGTGATGCCGGATGGTCACCGTCCGGAGATCGAGTCGGGCGGCGAGTTCGATGGCGGTGGCTTCCCCTTTCTCGCGCAAAATCTGCAGAATGCGAGTCCGTGTGGCCGACATGGGCCGCCTCCTGAGAGACAGGAAGGCTGATGCCTTCCGAGATCTGGCACATCGCCGCCCACTCCGGCCACCCTTTCCATGGAAAAGCATAGCTGAAAGCAAAGAAAACTGTCAACGAACGGTGCGTCGCGGTTTAGGGGCTCGGACAGCAGGGAAGACCGGAGGTCAGCGTCTCAGCGGCCTGGGGCGCTGAAGCGTTCCTCCCGCTCAGGAACTCGCTCCCAATGGTGCAGCTGGCCGTCCGGCAGGAGGCCGCCAGGCGCGGCATGGCGCTCATGGCCCTTCGATGAGGACTCGATGGGGATCCACGCGGTTGTTCAGGGGAGCGATCTCGACGTCTTCGTGGATCAGGCCAGCCCAGAAGTAGAGGGGGTTGCGCGGCGGCACATAGGTGATCCGGATGCAGCCGGTCACGATGGCTGTCCGGCCCGCCGGCAGATAGTAATACGGCCGTCCATCGATGATTCGCACCTCCAGATCCTCCGGGCGGCCCACCGCCCAGCGGAAGGGGTAGTTCCGTAGAGAGGTGTCGAAGTCAATGCCCACCCGCCAGGCCCCGGATTCCTCCGCCCAACCCTCGGGGCGGCCCGGCCGCGGCGCGTTAAAGGTCTGATCCAGATCATAACACGTCCCAGGGGGCGGCCCGCTGGTCCGGATCGGGACTGAGCCGTAGTTGTGCACGGTCAATGTGAAATAGAGGAAGCCTCCCAGGTTGACGGGGATGTAGTCGCCGGTTCCGGAGGAGATGTCAGAACGGAACTCCACTCGTCCGTTGAGGATCTCCGCCCGCGGCACGCCGCCCTCGCGGATGGTCAGGGTCCTGGTCGCCACATCCCGGAGTCCCAGGGCGTCCTCGGCCACAGCGTAGACCGTGTAGGTCCCGTCAGGCGGCGGCTCCTGGCCCCGATCGACACCGGCGTCGTAATCGAACACATGGCATCCGGCCTCGCCGGGCTTGCGCAGCTGTACTTCCTTGCGGGGAACCGGATAGCGGACGCCATCGGCGCCTTCCAGGTAGACGGTGAGCTGCGCCGGCCGGTTGACGCAGACGTTGATCGTGGCCCGGTCGCTCAGACCGTCTCGGTTGGGCGTGATCTCGGGGGGCGAGACGCTGAACCCGGTGATCTGGAGGGGCTGGGGGTTTGATCCGCGGATGGTGAGGGTGCCGGTGATGCGGGCCGTTTCCGCTGCATCCCGCGCTTCCACCACCCAGGTATAGCGGCCATCGGGGAGCAGCTGGTTCTCCACCACACCGTTGAACAGCACCTCATATTCCCCCCGGGGTCGGGGTTGTTCCTTCCGGAAATAGTGGGGCGCGCCATCCGCCCCAAGGAAATAAATCGAGACGGTGGCGTTGCGGCTCAAGGCATAGCGGATCACGACCACATCGTTATGGCCATCGGCGTCCGGCGTCAGCAGATCCGGCGTCACCGAGGCCGCACGCAGCAGCGGCGCGGGCTGGCAGGCGGTCAGGAGGGCGAGGGCCAGCCCGGCGCCTATCCAGAACCGAAATCCCGGAGTGAAGATTCGGAGCATTCGGATTCCATCCTGAGCGGTCTGCATCCAGACTTCCCCCGAACTGGCTATGATTCCCGTTCATGGCCCCGGAAGACCAGACGAAGGGGGGTTCCAGTGAAGGGATACCGGGCGCGGATCCGATTCTCCAGATAGCGCTCATACGAGAAGTGAACCAGATCCGCATCGTTAACGAAGAAGACGATCGTCGGCGGATCGGTGCGAGCCTGAGTGACATAATAGATCTTCAGCGGCCGACCTTTTCGAGAGGGTGGGGGCTGTTCCTCCAGCGCCTCGCGGATAAGCCGGTTCAGCTCGGAGGTGCTCAGGCGCATATGCCGCTCCTGATACACCTGGAGGGCCATGGGGAGCAATCCCGGAACCCCGTAGCCGGTTTTCGCGGACACAAAGCGGATCGGCGCGTAGTCCAGGAACTTCAGGGTCTGGCGGATGTGCTGGATGAAGCCGTCCGGCTTCACCCGGGGCCGCCCTTGCTCGTCCAGCATCAGGTCCCATTTGTTGACCACCAGGATCACGCTTCGCGCTTCATCCACCGCTATCCCGCCGATCACTGCATCCTGATGGGTGACGCCCTCCCTTGCGTCCAGAACCAGGAAGACCACATCGCTTCGCTGGATCGCCCGCAGGGCCCGCAGGACGCTGTAGCGTTCAATGCCGGGCTGGATCTGTCCCTTGCGTCGGATCCCAGCGGTGTCGATGAGGATGATCTTCCTTCCCTCCCATTCGATCGGCGTATCGATGGCATCCCGGGTGGTCCCCGGGATCGGGCTGACGATCACCCGTTCCTCGCCCAGGATGGCATTCAGGAGGGAGGATTTCCCGACGTTCGGACGGCCGACGATGGCGATGCGGATCCCCTCTTCCTCCTCCACCTCGGCCAGGCTCGGGAGGGTGGCGACGATGGCATCCAGGAGCTCGCCGATGCCGGTGCCGTGGAGGGCCGAGATGGGATAGACTTCGCCCAGGCCCAGCCGGTAGAACTCAACGGCGGCCCCGCGGAGCGTCTCGTTATCGGCCTTGTTCGCCGCCACCAGAACCGGCTTCCGGGTCCGCCGGAGGATTTCGGCCACTGCCTCATCGGCGGCGGTCAGACCGGCCTGGACGTCGACCACCAGCACCAGGACGTCGGCCTCCGCGATGGCGATCTCCGCCTGGGCCCGGATCTGGGGAATGAAGGCGGCGGAATCTTCCGCGAGGGGTTGGGCGGGTCGGAGGCCGGCCTCCGCCTTCGGGGGCAACACCTCCAGCCCCCCGGTATCCACCAAGGTGAACGCGAAGCCGTTCCAGATCACCTCTCCATGAAGGCGATCCCGCGTCGTCCCCGGGCGTTCGTCCACCAGGGCCAAGCGCTGACCGATCAACCGGTTGAAGAGCGAGGATTTGCCGACGTTGGGTCGCCCGACCAGGGCGACCATCGGCTTCCGGGTCGCCATGATGGCACTTGGTTCCGTTTACGAAAAAGTTTGGGAAGCCTGTCCCTGAACAGGGATCCGGATCGGGTCTTCGCATGCTGCGCGGGGCGCATCGCGCGCAAAGCGCTGCGATGTTCAGGAGGCCCATGGCCTCAGTATAATAGCAGGAGATCGGTGGGAACGAAAAGATTCCCATCCCGGCTCGATCCACCGGGGTCGGGCTTCCTAACCTTATGGAGGCTTCGATGCGAGAGATCACGGTTGCTGCGGTTCAGATGGATGTGCCGTTGAACGCGGTCGAGGATAACGTGGCCCGGATGGCCGAGTGGATCGCCCGGGTTGCCAGCGAGCAGCGGGTCGATCTGATTGTCTTCCCCGAGCTGGTGACCACCGGCTACGAGTGCGGGGCTCGTTTCACGGAGTGGGCCCAACGCATTCCCGGGCCTTCCACCCATCGCCTCGCCCAGCGGGCCAGAGAGTTCGGGGTCCACGTGGTGTTCGGGATGGCGGTACGCGAGCGGGTGGAGACCATCCTGTATAACTCCGCGGTGGTGATTGGCCCTGATGGGGAAACCCTGGGCGCCTATCACAAAGTTCACCTGAAAGGGGAAGAGCGCTTGCTGTTCCGGGGCGGCTATCGGTTCCCGGTTTTCGAGACCGGATTCGGGATGCTGGGGGTGTTGCTGGGCTGGGATCTTCTGTTCCCTGAGGCCGCCCGGGTTCTGGCGCTGAGCGGGGCGGAGCTCCTGGCGGTCCCCGCCGCCTGGGAACAGCCCCTGCGGGAGGAGTGGCGGATCCTGACGCGGGCGCGGGCGCTGGAGAACACGTTCTTTCTGGTGGGTGCGAACCGGGTCGGCAAGGAGGTGACCTACGAGTTCGTGGGCGATTCGTTGATCGTTGGGCCTCGGGGTCAGATCTTCGCCTCGCTGGATGAGCCCATCGAGGGCTATGTGGTGGCCCGCATCGATTTAGAGGAAGTGCGACGACAGCGGGAGGAGCTGCAGGTCCTTCAGGCCCGCCAGCCCAATAGCTACCGTTTGCTGGCGCGGCCGTATTAAGCGGTCCTCCCCATGGAGGTTATCCGGTTCGTGGATCGGCCTTCCCCTCCGCCCGGGATGCAGGAGGAGTGAGATGAACGCGGAACGCTGGCGGGAAGTCGCAGCGCCGTGGCTGACAGGCCTGGCACGTTTCCTGCATCGGCTGGGGATTCATCCCGATGTCCTCACGGTGCTGGGCTTTCTGTTCAGCTTGGGGGCAGGGCTGCTGACCGGGCTGGACCTTCGAGGAGGGGCGGCGCTGTTGTGGGTCCTAGGTGGGTTGTGCGATGCGCTGGATGGCGCGCTGGCTCGCCTTTCGGGCAAAGCCTCGCCGTCGGGGGCGTTTCTGGATTCCACCCTCGATCGCTACAGTGATGCGGCGATTCTCCTGGGCCTGGGGGCAGCCTGGCAGCGGGCCGGCGCCGCGTGGGGAGGATGGATCGCTGGTGTGGCCCTGCTGGGCGCCCTGATGGTCAGCTACACCCGGGCGCGGGGAGAGGGCCTGGGGATCTCCCTCCGCGAGGGGCTTTTCACCCGATTGGAGCGGTTCCTCCTCATTCTGGTCGCGTTGCTCACCGGCTGGTATGGGCCGCTGCTGATCTTGTTCGCTGTCCTCGCTCACCTCACGGCGCTCCAACGAGCGTGGCGGGCGATACGGGCGCTGAGCCCCTCGGAGCTTCGTCAGCTATGATTTATGCGGAAGGGCTTCGTAAGGTCTTCGAGACGACCGTCGCGGTGGAGGAAGTCAACCTGGAGGTGCGGCCCGGCGAGATCGTCGCGCTGCTAGGTCCCAACGGGGCCGGGAAGACCACCACGGTCCGGATGCTCGCGGCGCTGCTGCGGCCCACCGCCGGCCGGGCCATCGTGGCCGGCTACGATACGATGGAAGCCCCCCGGGAGGTCCGCCGCCGGGTGGGATGGCTGGGGGAGCTCCCGGGCCTCTATCTGCGGATGACCGGTGAAGAGTATCTGGCCTTCTTCGCCGATCTCTACGAGGTGCCGCGTCCGATTTTCCACCAGCGGCTGGAGGCCTGGCTGGATCGGCTGGGCCTTCGAGAGGCGCTGCGCCAGCGGATCGCCACGTATTCCAAGGGGATGCGGCAGAAGCTCGCCCTCTTGCGGGCTTTTCTCCATCGGCCCCCGGTGCTTTTGCTGGATGAGCCCACTTCAGCGATGGATCCGGAGAGTGCCCAGATCGCCCGGGAGATGATCCGCTCCTTTGCCGAGAGCGGCCACGCCGTGCTCCTGTGCACCCATAATCTCTACGAAGCGGAAGCCCTGGCGGACCGGATCGCGATCCTCTACCAGGGGCGGATCCGGGTGGAGGGAAGCCCTCAGGCCCTTCGGGAGCGTTTGATGGGACCGCCGCTCTATGAGCTCCGCCTGGCAGGACCGGTGGAGGAGGCATGGAGGGCGCTTCCCCCGGGTCTGTCGGTGGTGGCCCAGGGGCCGAATTGGATCCGTTATCGGGTCCAGGAGCCCGAAAGAGAGAACCCCCCGATTCTGGCTGCGGTGGTGGCCCGAGGGATCCCGGTGATCTCCCTGGCCGAAGTCCCTCGCCCCCTCGAGGCGGTCTACCTGCAGATCCTGAGCGGCGGGGGCGCTGGGGATACCGGCGCGCCGCTGGCTGGCGAGGAGGCCCGTCCGGTGGCGGACGCCCGCCGGATGCCCGCGGGCGTCCCCAGTGCTGGAGCCGACCACCCCGGCGCGGGAGCGGGTTCATATGCGCAGACCGCCGGGTGGGATCTCCGGCGGTGGCTCCATGGAACGTGGAGGGTTTTCCGGCGGGACGTGGTGGACATCCTGAGGGACTGGCGGCTGATGGCCCCGCTGACGCTTCTGCTGCTGATTTTCCCTTTTCTCTCCCTGTTCTCTGCGGAAGCGGCCACTCGGTATGTGGCTCAGTTCGGCGCCCAGCTCCTCAGCGAGCGCGTGCTGCCCTTCCTGGCCTTAGCGACCGGCTTCCTCCCGTTGACGGTCTGTCTGGTTCTTCCCCTGGAGACCTTTGTGGGGGAGAAAGAGCGGCGGACCCTGGAGCCGCTGCTGGCCGCTCCGCTGAGCGATCTCCAGCTCTACATCGGAAAGGGGCTGGCCGCCCTGGTTGTCCCCACCGTCACCTCGCTCCTGGGGGTGACCCTCTATCTCCTCATCTTGATCCTGCGGGGCGCCTGGGTTTTTGACCTTGCCACAGGGCTGGCCCTCTATAGCATCCTGTTTCTGCATGCGGTAGTGATGGTTTCTGGAGCCATTGTGGTCTCCACCCAATCCAACAGCGTCCGGGGCGCCAACCTGCTGGCCAGCTTCATTATCCTCCCCGTCTCCATGCTCTTGATTTTCGAATCCTCCCTGCTCTTCTGGGGAAGCTATCGAACGCTGGTGGTTGTCTTGTGCGTTCTGCTCATCTACGCGGTCCTGCTGGTTCGAATGGGAATCGCCCTGTTCAACCGGGAGCAGCTGCTTAGCACGGAGTTCGACACGCTGGATGTGGGGGGGATTTTGCGGGCCTTCTGGCAGGCGTTCTGGCGAGGGGACCCGGCTCAGCCCGCTTCCAGCCCGTGGGATCACATCCGGCAGCCGGTGCAGCGCTCCGCTGGGGCGCTGATCACCCTGGCGGCGCTGGGAGGGATAGGGTGGGGGATCGCATGGCTGGCGCTCCCTTCCCTCGGGCTTTCGCCGGATGAGATCCTCCGCCAGCTCCCATCGATGGGCTCTCCCTCTCCACAGGTGCTGGAGCATGGGGCATGGTTTCCGTTCTCCCCGTGGGGGATCTTCCTTCATAACATGCGGGCGCTGGTCATCAATACGCTGGCCGGTGTGATCACCCTGGGGCTGTGGGTAGCCTTTTACCCGGTGGGGCTGATGGGACTGATCGGGCTGCTCTTGCGAACCCTCTTCGCCAGTGATCCGCGTCTGGGGATCGCAGGCGTGCTGGCGCTCCTGCCCCATGGGATCCTGGAGCTTCCTGCGGCGGGGCTGGTGCTGGCGGGCGCCCTGCGTCTGGGGTTGACGCCTCTCACGCCGCCCGGCTCGCGGAGCTTGCGGGATCGGCTGGTGCTGGCCTGGGCGGACTGGCTGAAGCTGCTGCTGATCGCGACCCCCCTGCTTTTTGCTGCCGCCTGGATCGAGGTGCATGTGACCCCGCGTCTCGTGCTCGGGTGGCTCGCCGACCTCATCCGCTAAGCCTCGCTCGGCCATGGCCTCCCGGGTTCGCCTGGGAAGGCGCTCTCAGGGCGTCCAGAATCGGCCGAATCCTAAGGCTGCGGCGGCCATGGATCCGAAGAATAAGGCGGCGCTGAGGCCCAACAGGAAGAAGTCGTGGCGCTGGAACCGCAACTCCGTCAGCCAAGTGCGGCGTCCCACGCCGAAGGCCCGCAGGTCCATCGCATCGATGATGTCCTCCGCCGCCATCAGCGCGTGGAGGGTCACTGGCACCACCAGGGGGGCGAGCCGGCGGATCTGGGCCAGGGGGCTGCCTCGGATGTTCTCCAGCTCATAGCCCCGGGCCCGCTGGGCGTCCATGGTCTGCATGGCATCCCGACCCAAGGTGGGGATGAAGCGGAAAGCCAAATCCATGGCGTAAGCGATCTTGTCCGGCAGGCCCAGTCCCCGGAAGACCACCCCATATTGAGAAGGGTTCAAGGTGAAGGGGATGAGGATGGCCACGGTGATCACGGTCCCCATCCGACCCATCTGGCTGAGGGCGAAGAAGATACGCTCCACCGTGATGGGGATGGCCGGCGTCCAGCCGAAGGCCGAGAAAGGAAGGGTCAAACGAACCAGCAGCCGTTCCGTCTGATAGACTTCGAAACCCCCGCGGCCGGTCAGGAAAGTGATCCAGACGAACACGAACGCCACGAAGCCGGTGAACAACCAGGCGCGACGGGTCTCCCGCCATGTCAACCGGTTCAGCCGAAAGTACAGGAGAGCCAGGCCCCACAGGCCCGCCAGCACCCGCACGTCCCAGAAGAAGAGCGTGGAGAGCATCAGCGAGAGTGCGAAGAGCAGGCGGGCCCGTGGGTCGAAAGCCTCCAGGAAGCTTCCTCGTCGCCGGTAGGGCCATGTCACCAACACGGGGCGGCTCCGTTGCGCATGATCGGGATCACGCCACGCCGGCACCCCGCCCCAGCTGCTGCTGGAGGGCGTTATAGGCGCCGACCAGCAGCGGGGTGAGGATGGCCGCGTGGAGGATGTTGGGGCCGGCGGCAGGGACGAACTCCCCCAGCAGGGCCACCGCCGGCGGGTAGCCGTTGATCCAGATGTCGGCGATGGCCGCGAAACCGATGCCCACGATGTTGGCCACCGCGCCCCAGACGATGACCGAGGCCAAGGTGATGTTGGAGCCCAGGGCGAACCGGAGGGCCACCACCAGGAGGGCTCCGATCAACGGCACCCAGCGCATCAACGGGCTGAGCGGCCCGCCGAAGAAGGGGCTCTGGATCTCCGTGGTCAGTGCCCACAGGCTCAGGGCCACGCCCACAGCGGCCACGATCCCGGTGAGAAGGTTCAGCGCCCGCTCCCGCCCCAGGATCACGGGCAGACCGGCGACCAAGCCGATCAGGCCGTTCCCGATGTCCCATGCTGGGAACACCCCCCAGCCGGTGAGGAAATCGCCCAGGATGTTCCCTACAGCACCGGTGAAGAAACCCACCGCTGGGCCGAACACGTAACCGAAGAAGACGGGGAAGACGATGGCGGGGCGCAACGCCACCTGGCTCACCGAGGGAACCACGAAGACGGTGCCATTGAATAAGTAGGAGAACACGCCGTAGAGGGCGGCCCCGATGGCCATATATACCACTTCGCGGGTGCCGATCTGCCATGCGGGGTGATCCGCCGTGGCGAAGTAAACGATGTAGACCAGGACCGCGCCGATGGCCACCCAGAGGAGCCAGCCGAAGCCCTGAAGCCGAGCCCCCGAAGGGCCGGTCATCAGGCTGGCCAGCCCCATCAGCAGGATCACCACGATCAATAAAACCAACCAAGTCAGCGCCTTGCGCACCATGGCCTCCTCCCAAGAAAAGGGTTCTTAGGGACATTATAACGAAGAAGCGACCTGGGTGTTCAGCCCAGACCGTGGAGCCAAGCGCCCAGACACTCCGCCCGCATGAAGCGGCCGGTTCGGGGAAGATGTTGGAGGTTCGCCTCTAGCAGCGAGGTCGGGACCAGCCGCCCTCGGCGCATCCCCTCCGGATCGCTCAGCACCTTCTCCGGCGGGCCATCGGCGATGAGCCGGCCCTCGGCCATCACCCAGATCCGATTGGCAAAGGAGAGGGCCAGGTCCAGATCGTGGGTGATGAACACCAGGGCATCCGCGGCCCGCGCTGGCCCGAAGACGATCTCCGCAATGGCGTCCATCAATCGCATATAAGTCCGATAGTCCTGCCCCGCCGTGGGCTCGTCCATCACCAGGATCCGGCTGCGCATGCTGAGAACCGAAGCGATGGTCACCCGCTTCTGCTGGCCGAAACTCAGCGCCCAGGGTGAGGAACGCGCCTGATCCAGCAGCCCCACCAGCTCCAGAGCCCATCGCACATTCGTTTCGATCTGCTGAGGAGAGTGACCCAGGTTGCGCGGCCCGAAGGCCACTTCCTCCCATACGGTGGGGGCGAAGAGCATCTGGCTGGGGCTCTGGAACACATACCCGATGGTGCGGGCGATCTCCGCCACCGTCTGCTCGCGCGTGGTTTTCTTCCCCACCCACACCCGGCCCCGGCGGGGCTTCAGCAATCCCATCGCCAGCTTGAGCAAAGTGGTTTTGCCGGCCCCGTTGGGCCCCAGGATCGCCAGGCTGTCCCCCTTCCGGATTTCCGCGTGGATCTCATGCACAACATCCGGTCCGTCGCCGTAGCCAAAAGAGACGTTCTCAAAGACCACCAGGGGCGGGGCGGTGGGAGAGGCGGGCGGGATCTCCACCGCGGGCTTCTGATCTTCGCGAACCACCGACCAGCGGCGCAACCAGACCGGAAAGGGAACTTTGACCGCTGTGGGGTCCACACGTTCGAAGAATGCCTCCGGATCCCCATCGAAGGCCAAACGTCCTTCCTCCAGGTAGAGCACCCGGTTCGGGTGGGCTTGCATCGTATCCTCCACCCGGTGCTCCACCAGCAGCACCGTATGGCCTTCCCGGTGAAGCCGACGGAAGAGGGCCAGCGCGTCTTGGGCGCTCTGGGGATCCAGGGAGGCCAGGGGCTCGTCCAGGAGGAGAATCCGGGGCGCCATGGCTAGGACGCCGGCGAGGGCCACGCGTTGCTTTTCCCCTCCCGAGAGCTGAAAGGTCGGCCGGTCCCGTAGATGGGCGATCCCCAGGGCATGCAGCACCTCATCAACCCGTTCCACGATCTTCGCTCGCGGCCAGCCCAGGTTCTCCAGCCCAAAGGCGACGTCATGGAGGACATCGGCGGCTACGATCTGGCGTTCCGGATCCTGAAGCAAAGTGCCCACCTGCTGGGAGAGCCGGGCCAGTGGCCACGGGCGAGGATCCAGCCCGCCGATCCGGATGACACCCTGAAGCTCTCCCTTGTAGCTTCGAGGGATCAGGCCGTTCAGCGCCCGTAGCAGGGTGCTCTTCCCGCACCCGCTGGGCCCCGCGATCAGGACCATCTCTCCCTCTTCGACCGAGAAGGAGATCCCCTGCACCGCCGGCCGGGGCCGCGCCGCATAGCGAAAGGAGAAATCGTGCACCTCTAGAATCGGACCCATTTCCGGATGCTCCTGCGCCAGCCCTTTGTCCGCTTCGCATTCCCGCTTCGAACCCCACGGCGCAAGCCGTGCGTTAAAGCAGATTTTAACACAACAGGTTGCGCGGTTGATTCTCAGGAGAACCTCTGAAGACAACCCGAGCCCACAACTTCCGCTTTACAGAAAAGCCGATCTGGGGAGTTGTCTGCTGGATGTTTCCTCGTCATAATCGAGGTGGAAGCCGGACCCTGAACGCTTCCTCGAAAACAGGAGGCCCTTATGCGGCTGGCGCAGCGCATGTCTCGATTGGGCACGGAGACGGCCTTTGAGGTGCTGGCGCGGGCAAAGGCCCTGGAGGCCCAGGGTCGGGAGATCATCCATCTGGAAATCGGGGAGCCGGATTTCGACACCCCCGCTCACATCAAGGCCGCCGCCGTGCGGGCGTTGGACGAGGGGTATACCCACTACACTCCTGCGGCTGGGATCCCCGCTCTGCGGGAGGCCATCGCCGATTACATCCGTCGCACCCGGGGTATCTCGGTCGGGCCGGAGAACGTGGTGGTGGTCCCTGGGGGGAAGCCGATCATGTTCTTCGCTATCCTCGCCCTGGTGGAGGAAGGTGATGAAGTAATTTATCCCAATCCGGGCTTCCCAATCTACGAGTCCATGATCCGTTTTGTGGGGGGGCGGCCGGTGCCTCTGCGGCTGCGAATGGAGAACGAGTTCCGCGTCGATGTGGAAGAGCTGGCCCGCCTGATCACCCCCCGCACTCGCATGCTCATCCTGAACTCCCCGGCCAATCCCACGGGGAGCGTCCTCACCCGGGAAGACCTGGCGGCCATCGCGGAGTTGTGCCTGGAACACGATCTGGTGGTGCTCTCCGATGAGATCTACAGTCGCATCCTATATGAGGGGGAGCACATCAGCATCGCCAGCTTCCCGGGGATGCGGGAGCGGACGATTATTCTGGATGGGTTCAGCAAGACGTATGCCATGACCGGGTGGCGGCTGGGATATGGGGTGATGCCCGAGCCCCTGGCGGAGGCCGTGACGCGGCTGATGATCAACTCCAACTCCTGCACTGCCGCCTTCACCCAGATCGCCGGGATCGCGGCGCTGACCGGCCCTCAGGATGAGGTGGACCGGATGGTGGCGGCTTTCCGGGAGCGGCGGGAGGTGATTGTGGAGGGGCTGAGCCGCATCCCTGGCTTCCGCTGTCTCAAGCCGAAGGGCGCCTTCTACGCCTTCCCCAATATCGAGGGGACCGGGATGTCCTCCCGGGAACTGGCCGCCTATCTACTGGAGGAAGCAGGGGTCGCCGTGCTCTCGGGAACGGCCTTCGGAGAATACGGGGAGGGCTTCCTGCGCCTCTCCTTTGCCAACTCCGTGGAAAACATCCACAAAGCCCTGGAGCGCATTGAGAAAGCCATCCGCCGCCTCCCGGTGCGGGTGGCGGCCTCCTGATATCAGGCCTTTGAGAATCCCCCTTCCTGGTCCACAGCGGATGAGCGGGACACCCCGGGTGTCCCGCTCACCGCTATACGGTTCCGTTATACGGAAGCCCGTGAGACGCCCGCTGCAAGCTCCCCAACCCGATCGAGCCAGGCCATCGACTTCGGACGCTTGTCATCTTCTTGGTGGCGATGGAGAGCATTTCATTGAAAGGGGGCTCACGCTATGGCGATGGCATCCGCGCGAACAATCGCTCCAGCAGCGCCCGACGTTCCTCCCGGGTCATCGGGCGCGGACGGCCGAGATCTTCCAGAAAGGCCGTCTGGAGCACAACCCCCAGATAGCGGCCCTCGTAGAAGACATGCCGATCGATGAAGGCCTGCCGGACCCCGATGGGATCTACCTGATCGAAAAACAGGTTCCCCAGCCCATAATGAATGAACCACCCCCGCCCCACTTCGAAGGTCTGGGCGTGATGTCCCTGACTCCCGCTGACGATCACGGCCCCCAGATCCCGCCAGCGGCGGAAATCCTGAACCTGCTGCAGCGTGGGCGCGTAGTCGTAAAACTCCCAATATTGAAGGGTCACGATGGGCAGCCATCCCTCCGCCCGCAAGCGGCGAACCATCTCCTCCAGCTCCGGTAGGCACGGCGCCGCGCCGGGTTCCGTCGGGGTGGCCCAGTCATAGTCCGGCCCCACCGGATTGCATCCGATGAAAGCCAGACGGTTCCCGTGGTCTTCCACTCGGAGGGGTTGCAGCGCCTCCTCCAGATTCCGCCCGCCGCCGTAATAGCGCATCCCCATGCGCCGATAGAGCTCCAGCGTTGCCCGAAGCGGCTCCCGCCCGTAATCATTGAGATGGTTCCCGGTTAATTCCACGATGTCCGTGCCGATGTAGCTCAACAGCTCCGCGTAACGGGGATGGCTGCAGAATACCACGCCGCTGCGGGGCTGTGGCGGCGGACAGCCTTCCCAGAAGGAGACCTCATTGCTAATGTGGGTGAGATCGGCGCTCTGCAGCCACGGCGCGATATCGCGAGCCGGGAACAGGACTCCATAACGCTCCATCTGCGCCGCTGTCCCGCGGACCAGCGCGGTGACCCCTGTCATCGCTAGGATGGTCAGTCGCCTTTCATCCCGGTTGGTCAGCCCACCGGCCGTCTCCCGGAAATCCCCTGCGGGAAATCCAGGGGGAAGCGACTCGATGCCGAACCATATCGTCAGCGGATACCGTTCCGGGTCCAGTCCCCGGTCCATAGGAGAGAGGCCTTCCACGGCGATCACCTTCCATCGGGGCTCCAGGTGGTGGAAGGGGACCAGCGCCCACCCGACGCGCTCTGCCCACAGGCGATCCGCTAGCTCCTCCTCCGACACGGGACGCACGACACCCGGGTCGGGTGGACCCCAGAGGATGGAGAAGAGCTGGATGGTCTCGGTCGTGGCCAGGATGGGGCCTGGAAGGGCATCCTGCCCCTGCCAGCGGGCGCGGAGGGCGTGGAGGGGAACCTCATCGGTCACTGTAGGGAAAGGCGCCGCCAGCGCGTAAATCCACATCCCCAAGCGCAACGGCGCGCGGGGTGGAACCGGAGCGATCTGGGCCATCCCTCCTTCCTCTACCAGCGACCAGCGGGGATCTCCCTTCAGCCGTCGCCGGATCTCTTCACGAACCTCTGTCGGAAGAGCAGGGTGCAACCCGATCGACCAGGTGGAGGGCGTGGGGGTCGGGGTTGGCGTGGGCATTGCAGTTGGCGTTGGCGTGGCCGGGGGGGAGGATAGCGGAACGATGGCAGCGCACCCGGTCAGGCAGAGCGCCAGCGCTGCGATCGCCAGCCGTCGGATTCTCACCCAGTCGCGCATCGAAGAACTCCCGCTCCTGAAGGGTTGAGGGAAGTGGCGAATCACCGGGCCTGTCGCTCCTGCCGGGCACACCGGAGGTGCGCCTGCCTCGAAAGAGGAGCTCAAGGTTATTCCACCCGCCGGATGGGCACTTCCTGCACGGCTCCATCCATGATCCGGAAAGCCCGCAGGCGCCATTCCCCCTGGACCGGAGCGGCGATCACGTAAACCGCCTCCGGATAATAGGCCTCCGCCACATCGGTAGCCGAGGGGACGGGAGGGCCATGGGGGTGGGAATGATAGATCCCTACCAGCTCCCATTCCCGTTCCTCCAGCTCGTGGATCACGCGGATGAGATCCTCCGGGTGGACCCGATAGCGGATCGGGCTGGCCAACTCGTTCCGCGTGGGATAGACGGCCAGCACCCGTCGGCCGATCCCCCCCAGAAGCCCGCATGCCTCCAGCGGCCATTCGGCCTGGACGTGGGTGAGGATCCGCTGGATGCTCTCCACGGTCAGATCGAGGGATTCCGCTTCCGGATCCAGATCGCCCATGTTCCCTCCCCGATCGGCTCGACCTTCAGGACCTCGTCCCCCTGCAGGGTCACACTGCGAGGGACATTGCGGGTGGCCGGCTCGTAATCGACCAATACCTGGAGCACCTGACCGACCTCCATCTCTTCCAGAGCCAGGCGGGTCTTCACATACGTGTAAGGGCAGACCTCGCCCCGGAGGTCCAGCTCCCGCTGGGGGTTCAGCGCTCCGTTTTCGTGTTCTCGAGCCATCGCTGCTTCCCCGTTCATAGGAGTCCGTCTCCGAACACGCCTAAGCCCGAGCGCGCGTCGTCTGGCCGGAGCCGGCGCCTTGTGCTATCCTGAGCGCATGGAAGCCTCCAGTCTGGCCCAGACAATGGGTATTGTCCTTTGCTCGGACAAGGGTGTCAACCGATAACGGGCAATTCCCTCTCCCACGGCCTGGGGGCTTAAGGTGATGAACCGGGGGAGCCCTCTCACAGATCCTGTCCGCCGTCTGGATTCCCGGATATAAAGGCAGCGAAGCGTCTGGGCGATTCGGTATTTATAGAGAGTGAGACCTGCCAGGGAGAGGGATTCATTCCGGATCATCGGATGGGCTACGCGATGAGCCGCTATCGCTTTCTCACGTTGGATTGTTATGGCACACTGATCGACTGGCGGGCGGGGATCGCCGAACATCTGGGGAGCATCCTGCGCCGGCATGGG
>NZ_JBHOQR010000018.1:0-25570 GCF_042408815.1 Thermoflexus sp.
TTCCCACCGGGGTGCAGGAGGAGGATTTGGCGGAACCCACAAAGTACGGCACAGCGCGAAATCACGCCATGCCTCATCCCCACAGTTGCGGGGGCGGGATTCGAACCCGCGACCTCCAGGTTATGAGCCTGGCGAGCTACCGCTGCTCCACCCCGCGGCGCAACCATTCCCCTGGCAACGGCCTACTCTCCCAGAGGGTCACCCCTCCAGTACCATCGGCGCTGGCGGGCTTAACTTCCGGGTTCGGGATGGGACCGGGTGTTTCCCCGCCGCTCCAGTCACCAGGGGAATGGGAAGACTCCATCCCTAACCCACCTTAACAACTGAATTGTGGCAGGAAGGGCCGGGCGTCCGGCGTTGGGACGCCAGAGGCAATGCCTCTGACGGACCACCCTGGGGTGGGTCGAAGGGCATCCGGCTCACGCCGGGAGATCGCCCTCGACCAACACTCCCTAGAAAGGAGGTGATCCAGCCGCAGCTTCCGCTACGGCTACCTTGTTACGACTTCGTCCCAGTCGCCGGCCCCGCCTTCGACGGCTCCCTCCCTCCCCCACTCAAGACCTCTCCGTGGAGAGGCCCTGGGTGGGGGAGGGTTGGGCCACCGGCTTCAGGCGTTGCCGACTCCCATGACGTGACGGGCGGTGTGTGCAAGGCCCGGGAACGTATTCACCGCCGTATGGCTGACCGGCGGTTACTAGCAACTCCGCGTTCATGCAGGCGGGTTGCAGCCTGCAATCCCAACTGAGCCCGGCTTTGATGGGATTGGCTCCCCCTCGCGGGTTGGCAACCCATTGTACCGGGCATTGTAGCGTGTGTGTAGCCCCGGGCATCAAGGCCATGCTGACTTGACGTCGTCCCCACCTTCCTCCGGCTTGTCGCCGGCAGTCCCCCTAGACACGTGTAACTAGGGGCAGGGGTTGCGCTCGTTGCGGGACTTAACCCAACACCTCACGGCACGAGCTGACGACAGCCATGCAGCACCTGTGCCGGCTCCCCTTGCGGGGTCCCTTCCCTTTCGGGTCGGTACCACCGGCAAGTCAAGCCCGGGTAAGGTTCTTCGTTTTGCATCGAATTAAACCACACGCTCCGCTGCTTGTGCGGGCCCCCGCCAATTCCTTTGAGTTTCAGCCTTGCGGCCGTACTACCCAGGCGGCGCACTTAACGCGTTAGCTTCGGCACGGAGAGCGTGGTCAGCCCCCCATACCTAGTGCGCATCGTTTAGGGCGTGGACTACCCGGGTATCTAATCCGGTTCGCTCCCCACGCTTTCGCGCCTCAGCGTCAGGGACGGGCCAGGTGGCCGGCTTCCCCACTGGTGTTCCTCCCGATATCTACGCATTTCACCGCTACACCGGGAATTCCACCACCCTCTCCCGCCCTCAAGGGCCCCAGTATCGAGCGGCCTCCCCGAGTTAAGCCCGGGGCTTTCACGCCCGACTTAGAGCCCCGCCTACGCGCGCTTTACGCCCAGTAAATCCGGGTAACGCTCGGCCCCTACGTATTACCGCGGCTGCTGGCACGTAGTTGGCCGGGCCTTATTCGCCGGGTACCGTCCTTTCTCGTCCCCGGCAAAAGCGGTTTACACCCCGAAGGGCTTCTTCCCGCACGCGGCGTCGCTGGGTCAGGCTTTCGCCCATTGCCCAAGATTCCCCACTGCTGCCTCCCGTAGGAGTCGGGCCCGTGTCTCAGTGCCCGTGTGGCCGGTCACCCTCTCAGGCCGGCTACCCGTCATCGGCTTGGTGGGCCATTACCCCACCAACGACCTGATGGGCCGCGGGCCCCTCCCGGCGCGACCCGGTTCGTCTCCTCCCCGGGCCTTTCCTCGACGGGCCGTCCCCGTCGAGCGTATGCGGTATTAGCCCCCCTTTCGGAGGGTTATCCCCCACGCCGGGGCAGGTCACCCACGTGTTACTCACCCGTTTGCCGCTCGGAGGGCTCGGCTTACGCCTACCCCCTCCCCGCTCGACTTGCATGTGTTAGGCACGCCGCCAGCGTTCACCCTGAGCCAGGATCAAACTCTCCGTCGGCTCTCTTATCCTCAGGAGGTTGACCTCCCGAGGTGCAAGGTCCGACCGCAAGACTTCCACCAGACGTCCCCGGACTTCCTGCCACAATCCAGTTGTTAAGGTGCGGAAGACACCACAAGCCGCTATGGGAATCCACCCCCCATAACGGTGGGGCGGGCCTGCGTCGACGTCCACCGGCCATGCGCCCCGCCCGCTTTCGCCTGTTCAGGATCCCAACGCACCTTATTTTATAGCACAACCCCCCGGGTTTGTCAAGACTCCCCGGGGAGATCGCCCCAGGGTCCCCATGCCCCGAACTATCCGCTTCCTTAATATACCAGATCCCCTCCTCCCTGTCCACATCAGACAAAACCCCATCGGGCGCCCTATGCGCAACCTGCGAGCGGACTACGCTTGCGCGAGGGTCGGGCGGGGCTCGGAAGCTGGGAGATAGCGCAGGATCAGCTGGCGGGCAGCCCGCGCCTCATCCAGGCGACGCACCGGAGTGGTATGAGGCGCCTGCTGCACCCACTGCGGATCCTGCCGCGCCTCCTCAGCAATCCGCCGCATCGCCTCCGCAAAGGCATCCAGGGTGGCCTTGCTTTCGGTCTCCGTCGGTTCGATCATCAAAGCTTCCGGCACAATCAGTGGGAAATAATTTGTCGGCGGATGGAAGCCATAATCCATCAAACGCTTGGAGATATCCAAGGCCCGGATGGGCGTGCCTGGCACCTTCCCCATGATCACGAATTCATGCTTGCACAAACGATCATAGGGCACTGGGTAAACATCCCGCAGCCGCGCCAACAGGTAATTGGCGTTGAGAACTGCCGCTTCGGAGACCTCCCGCAAGTGTGGGCCATGCATCCGGATATAGGTGTAAGCCCGGACGAAGACCCCGAAATGGCCGTAGAAGGCCCGCACCCGGCCAATGCTTCGCTCCGGCCACACCAGCGTGTAGACCGGCTCATCCGGGCGCACGGTCCGCTCTCGGTCGATGGCCACCATGGGCCCGGGCAGATACGGAGCCAGCCGCTCGCTGGCCCCCACCGGTCCTGCCCCCGGACCCCCGCCGCCGTGGGGGGTGCTGAACGTCTTATGGAGGTTGTAATGCATGACATCGAAACCCATCTCGCCGGGCTTACAGATCCCCATCAGGGCGTTCATGTTCGCCCCATCGCCGTAGATCAGCCCTCCGCAGCGGTGGACGAGCTCAATGGCCTCCAGCAGGTTCTCGTCGAAGAGCCCCAGGGTATTCGGATTGGTGATCATCAGGCCGGCCACGGTCTCGTCGCATTCCCTGCGCAGAGCATCCAGATCGATATTCCCCCGACGGTCTGACGGGATGTTGACCACCTGCAGGCCGGCCATGGCTGAAGAGGCCGGGTTTGTGCCGTGGGCGGAATCCGGGATCAGCATCTTGATCCGCTTCTTCCCCTCCCCGCGGTCCCGGTGATACGCCCGGATCATCAGAATGCCCGCCAGCTCGCCCTGGGAGCCCGCCGCTGGTTGAAGGGAGACCGCCGCGAATCCTCCGATCTCCTTCAGAAATTCCTGGAGGTGATACATCAGAGCCAGTGCTCCCTGCACCGTGTCGAGATCCTGATAAGGATGAAGCTGGGCGAAGCCGGGAAGCCGGGCCATCTCTTCGTTGATCTTGGGGTTGTATTTCATCGTGCAGGAACCCAGGGGATAGAAGCCTTTGTCCACCCCGTAGTTCATCTGGGAGAGGCGGAGGAAATGACGGACCACATCGATCTCGCTCACCTCCGGAAGGGGGAGATCCTCCCGAAGAAAGCCTTCCGGGAAAGGAGCCTCCGGGACATCCGGCGCGGGCATCTCCACGCCCCGCCGACCGGGAACGGAGTATTCAAAGATCAGAGGCTCCCCCATCTCACACCTCCAGCCTGGAGTTGGAACAGGAGCTGGGAGATCAGGTGAGGGGAAAACAGCTCAGCCCCCATAGGCCGGCCCGATTTCGCCCAAGGCCTCCACCAGCGCGTCGATCTCCTCCCGTGTGTTCATTTCCGTGACGCACAGCAACATATGGCCAGACAGCACAGGATCCGCCTGGCCCAGATCATAGCCGCCCAGGATCTGATAATCCTCGTAGAGGATCCGATTGATCTCGGCAACCGGGCGCGGAGTTCGAACCACAAACTCGTGGAAGAATGGATGCTCGGTCCAGACTTCGTAGCCCGGGAGGGAGGCGATCCGTTCCGCCAGATAGTGGGCCTTATGATAGCAGAGCGAGGCGACCTGACGGAGCCCATGCTTGCCCATTACGGAGAGATAGATAGTGGCCGCCAGAGCCATCAGGCCAACGTTCGTGGTGATGTTGCTGGTGGCCTTCTCCCGGCGGATATGCTGCTCACGGGTGGAGAGCGTCAAGACATACCCCCGGCGGCCCTCCAGATCCACCGTCTCTCCCACGATACGGCCGGGCAGCTGACGCACGAACGCCATGCGGGTGGCCATGATCCCCAGATAGGGACCCCCGAAGCTCAGGGGGATCCCCAGGGGCTGCCCCTCGCCCACCACGATATCCGCCCCCCAGCTCCCTGGGGGCTCGAAGAGAGCCAGGGCGATGGGGTTAACCACGGCGATCAGCAACGCGCCGGCCTGGTGGACCCGATCCGCCGTCTCCCGCAGGCGCGAAGGGGGGAGCACCCGACCCAGGAAATCTGGGTAAGGGATCACCAGGGCCGCTGTCTCCGCGTCCAAGCGGGCTTCCAGCTCCTCCAAGAGGAGAATCGGCCTCCGCAACTGGTCCAGGGTCCATCCGCGTTCTCCCTCCAGGCGGACATCCAGGTGCTGGACATACGTGCGGACCACCGCTCGGTATTCCGGATGGATGGTGGGGAACAAAAGCACCTTGGGCCGCTCCCCTCGGGTCAGCCGCAAGGCCATCAACACCGCTTCCGCGAGGGCGGAGGAGCCGTCGTAATGGCTGGCGTTGGCCACCTCCATTCCAGTAAGGGCGCAGATCATGGACTGGAACTCGAACATCGCCTGGAGAGTGCCCTGGCTGACCTCCGGCTGGTAAGGGGTGTAAGCGGTATAGAACTCCCCCCGGCGCAACAACTCATCGATAACCGCCGGGATGAAGTGCCGGTAAGCCCCGGCGCCGAGGAAGCACGCATATTGACCGGTGGGGATATTGGCTTCCGCCAGGGCCTCCAGCTCCCAACGAACCTCCAACTCAGTGAGCGGCCGGGGAAGGTTCAGGGGAGGAAACCGATAAGCTTCCGGCACATCGGCGAATAGATCCTCCATCCGCTCCACGCCGATGACCCGGAGCATCTCGCGACGCTCTTCCTCCGTGTGCGGAACAAAGCGCATGGGTGCCTCCGAGCGCAGAGCCTGTCCTTTCCGACCCAACCTGTTCTCCATCCCCTGCCCGTTCGGTTCGCCGGGAAACGGCCCATGGTTCAGGCGATAGTCTCTCAATGTGCGCGGGCCTCGCAATGGGCCCGATACGCCTCGGCGTCCATCAGGGTTTCGTACTCCGCGGGGTTGCTGGGCCGGAATCGAATCAGCCAGGCCCGCCCGTAGGGGTCCTGATTCACCCACTCTGGGTTTTGAACCAAGTCGGTGTTCACTGCTGTGATGGTTCCGCTCATCGGCATATAGAGGTCGGCCGCCGCCTTCACCGACTCGATCGCCCCGAAGACCTCGCCTTTCTGAAAGGTGCGACCCACCGCGGGCAGCTCCACGTAAACCACATCGGAGAGCTGGCTCTGGGCGTAATCGGTGACGCCGCACACCGCTTCCTCGCCTTCCAGGCGAACCCACTCGTCGGATTCCGTGTAGCGCAGATCCGGTGGGATGTGCATAGCGACCCCCTTCGATCAGAGATCCGACCTTTGCGTGGCATGCCCATCGCCAGGGACAATTGGAGGGAATACAGAGCGCTACCCCTGTCTCATTGTAAGCGGCCTGACCCGGGAGGGCAACCGTTGCTTTCCATCAATGATATCGTGCGCTCTCCGAGGGGTTCCTTCCTCGTTGGGGCCCTCGGGATCATCGGGGGGAGACTCGGGTTTTTGAGCATAAGCGGTAAACAGGTCCCCCAGATCGATATAAACGGCCCGCGCGGCCAAATGGGTCCGCTGGACCAGCCAGACCAGGAGCGCGCCCAGACGGGGAAAGAGCGCACGGACCCGCGTGGCCAGATATCCCAGGCGCAGATATCGCCCCTCCGCCGCCATATGATGAACCCGAAACCCAGCGCGCTCCAACATGCTCCGCAGTGTGCGCCGGGAGAAGTAGTAAAGATGCATCTCCATCAGCCATGGCCAGCGCGCGCCCAGGAGCCGAGCGAAGGGGCTCTCAATATCCATCGTATGGATCACCACCCAGCCACTGGGCTTCAGGATCCGATAGATTTCGCGAAGCTCGCCCATGGGATCGCCCAGATGCTCGATGACATCCCACAGCGTGACCACATCGAACCAGGCATTGGGGAACCCCACCTCTCGGAGCGTCCCCTCAATTACCCGAAGCCCCCTGGCCCGCGCGATCCCCACCGCCCAGCGCGAGGGTTCCACCCCCCAGGCCTCCCAGCCGTGAGCCTGGGCGATCTCCAAGAAGATCCCGATATGGCAGCCCACATCGAGCAAGCGCCGACCACGCCCAGGTCCGGCGAGCTGTTCGATCGGCTGGAGATGACGCTCAAATGTAAGGACTCGTCCTTCCCGCTCTAGCAAATAAAGAGGATCTTCGATCGCGCGATAGGTATCCGTGATCTCCGACGCTGCATAACGGGGATTGGCGTAGACGAGGCCACAGTCCACACATTGGACGATCGGGGGATGGATCCCGTAGCCGTTGCTGGTGCAGCGGAAATCCGGCGCTCGATCCCGACGGCGCGATAGGGTGCTGGGAAAGCGCAGACGCGTCCGGGAGGAACCACAGAGGTTGCAGACGACAAACTCCACGGTGTCCGCCTCCGGATTCCAAGATGGGAAAAGCGAGCTGTCCAGCCACACCCCTCAGTGTACGAGAATGAGACGGCCCGCCCCTTCACCCAGGCCGTCAGACATTCATAGCTTCCGGCGAACGCGTCTCCGATCCCGCGCGAGTCGGAGAACTGTCCACAGCGCCCGCGCGATCTCTTGTCGTGACACCTTAGATCGCCCATAGCGGCGGTCTCTAAAGCGGATGGGAACCTCGGCGATCCGAAAGCCTGCCCGCTGCACCCGATAAGTGATCTCAATCAGGAACGCATATCCCTCCGCCCGGATGGTCTCTGGAGCAATCGCCTCCAGAACCGCCGGGCGATAACAGCGAAAGCCCGCCGTCACATCCCTCGGGGTTAAGCCCAGGAGCGTCCGGGCAAACCGGTTGGCCCCCCGGCTGAGCAGCCGCCGATACCACGGGCTGTCCACCACCTCCCCGCCCGGAACATATCGGGAGCCGATGACCAGATCCGCCTCCTGGCTTCGCTCGATCAACGCCGGCACATACGCCGGATCGTGGGAGAAATCCGCATCCATCGTTAGGAGGCGCTCGTAACCCTGGGCCAGCCCAAACCGGAACCCGGCCACATAAGCGGTCCCCAGCCCCAGCTTGGCGGGCCGGCGGAGAATATGGATGCGTGGATCCTCCGCGGCCATTGCCGCCACCAGCTCCCCTGTCCCATCCGGCGAGTGGTCATCCACCACTAACACATCCAGCGAAAGCGGAAGGGCCAAGAGCGCCCGGATAAGCCTTTCGATGTTCTCTCGCTCATTGTAAGTCGGGATGATCACCAGGTAGCGCAAATTCATGGAAGCAACCGCTCCCCCTGGACGATGAGTCGATTGCGTTCCCCGTTCAAGCGCCCAGGGTGCCAGAGGCATCCCGGGGACCTCCAAGGCCTGTGGGAACGCCCACAATGAGAGCCGATTCGGGATTTGCACCGTTAGGTTCGCTTGATTGGGAGAAGGGGGACCGGACCTCCACTTTTCAGGTTCCCTGGAGCGGATCTGCGACGCCTATCGGCGAGCCCGGGGGGGATGTCGTGGAGGGCTCGCGGATCGCTACCATGATTCCCCGTCGCTTCCGGATCGCCAACCCTTTCGGATGGGGGAGCAAGACTTCTCCGGCTTCTGGGCCTGCCTGAGAGACATATGCGAGGGCCCGTTCTGCTGCCGCGCTGTCGAGAGGGACAGGGAACCACCACTGCTCCCAGGACTGGATTTCCTCGACAACATCGACAGCGGTCAGCGATAGCCCTGCCCCTCGTATTTGCTCCCTCCACTCCTCCAGGCCAAGCGCCCGTTGATGAGAAGGGTCCCGGATCCGTTCGAGTTCATTCAGAAAGCGCGCTGCCTCCAGATCCGCTGGCGCTATCATATCCACTATACCGATCCGTCCGCCAGGCGCCAAGACCCGTTTCATCTCAGCCAGGGCGTGGGAGAGATTGGGGAAATGATGAGCAGCCCGGCGGCATGTGACCCAATGGAAAGCGCCATCCGGAAAGGGAAGAGCCTCCACCGCCCCAACCACGAACCGCATCCAGGGAAAACCCTGGGCCGAGGCCTGGCGCATGAACTCGGCTCCCATCGCCGGGGTGAGATCCAGGCCTACCACTTCCTCTACCCACGAGGCCATGGCGAGGGCGGTATGGCCGCTCCCCGTGGCGATATCCAGGAGGCGCCCCTGACCAGCTGGAGCCAACAAGGCCACCAACCGGCGCAAATCCTCGCCAGCCCGGTGGGAAGGGCTAACCGTGTAAGCTGGGGCATGACGAGAGAAGAACTCCTGCGCTGGCTTTTCAGGACCCATGGGGGAAAACTCCGGGGATCAATCTATCACCGTCCGGCCGATCGTCCAAATCCCCAAGACCTGGCGGATTGCGAGGGTGGGGAGAATACAGTAAAATTAAAAGTGCGTGGAGGGCGTAGCTCAGCGGTGAGAGCGCCTGACTGTGGATCAGGAGGTCGCGGGTTCGAACCCCGTCGCCCTCCCTCAAGGGCCCCCGTAGCTCAATTGGATAGAGCGCTGGACTTCGGATCCAGTGGTTGCGCGTTCGAGTCGCGCCGGGGGCGCTCCATGGCCGGTGTGGGGAAATCCCACACCGTTTTTTTGTAACCGGCTTTCCGGTCGTCGGCCGCCTGACAAAACAGGGGGAGGTGCCGATGACTCCGCCTTCAGAGCGAACGCCAACCACCCTTCATGTGCTCTGGACCCGTCTGTTGCTGATCCTCAGCGGTGCGATCCTCGGGTTGGCTGTCGCCTGGTTGTTCTCGCTGGTTTCCGGAATCCCTCTCCCGCTATGGGAAGCTGTAACCGCCATGATCTTGGGAGCCATCCTAGGCTTCTCGGCCAGCCTCCCCCCCTCCCCCGCGAAGCCATCCCGCAAGGCATAGCCTCCGCCGGACGATCCGCCCTCGTGCCGCTGGCCGAGGCGATCGCTGGCCTGCACCCGCGGAAGCTCTACAGCAGGAGATCCACGGCAGGCAGCCCGACACGCCCGCCGAAGCGCAAGGAGCGATACGGGCAATGGCCCGTGATCCAAGGAGATACGAAGGCTCACCCTTTCGCGAGCCCACGACGACGGAGCTCCGCTGTAAGGGCCGGGACGATCTTGAAAAGATCGTCCACCACGCCATAGCGGGCCACCTTGAAGATCGGGGCCTCGGGATCCTTATTAATAGCCACGATGACCTTCACCCCCCGCAGGCCAGAGAGATGCTGGATGGCACCAGAGATCCCGCACGCGATGTAGAGATCCGGGCTGATCGTCTTCCCGGTCTGGCCTACCTGGTACTTGTAGGGGATCCATCCCGCATCCACCACCGCCCGGGTGGCTCCCAGGGCAGCTCCCAACGCGCGAGCCAGCTCCCGCAAGGGCTCAAACCCCTCCGGCCCACCCACCCCGCGCCCGCCGCCCACAACGATACGGGCTTCGTTTAGACGGATCTCCCCCTCAGCTTCCTGGATCCACTCCAGGATCTCTGTGGGGAACATTGAGGGTTCCAACTCTGGGGAAACTCGACGGATCTCCCCCTTTCGACGGGGATCGGGATCAGGTTTGGGAAAGGCACGCCCCCGGATGGTTACGATCGCGGGAGAGCGCTCCACGTAGGTCCGGGCGAACAGCTTGCCTTCATAGATTGGCCGGATCGCCATGACACGCCCATTTTCAACCGAGACCTCCAGCGCATCGACCAGCGCTGCTGTCCCCAGTTCCGCCGCCAGCCCCCCGGCCAGCTCGCGGCCGCGGGCGGTGGAACCGATGAGGATAACCTGAGGGGCCTCTTCCTTGGCCAAATGGCTCAGGACAGTCAGATAAGGTTCGAACCGGAAATCAGCCAGCGCCGGGTGTTCGATCACCTGGACTACATCCGCACCCATGGCAATGGCCTCTCCAGCCTGATCGGCGATCGTCCCTCCGATCCACACAGCGGTCACTCCGGTTCCCAGGGCATCCGCCAATCGCCGGGCCACTCCCATGGTCTCCCACACGATGGAGGGGATCTTCCCCTGGAATTGCTCCAGCCAGATCCAGACATGGCTCATGGATATCCTCCGTAAGCCGGTATCCCTCAGGAGCTATGCGAAGGGAAAGCTTACAGGACCTTCTCCGCCAGCAACCGATCCACCAGGAGGCGGGCGATCTCCTCGGGCGACTCCCCTTGGATGAACTCACACTGGACCTCCTGCTTCGGTGGGGCGAAGACGACAGGCCAGCGGGCCGCCGAGGCGGCCGCACCGACCTGCTCCAGCGCCAGCCCCAGATCCGCCGCGGTCCAGACCGGGATCGGCATGCGAGCCGCTTTCCGGATCCCCATAAAGGAGGGATATCGCGGCTCATTCATCTGCATCGCGCTCAGCACCGCCGGGAGCGGCGCTCGCACCACCTGGCGGCCCTCCTCCAGGATCCGTTCCACTACGATCGTCCGCCCGGCTGGATCGATCTCACGGATCTTCCCCACATAGGCCAGCAATGGCCAGCCAAGGCGACGGGCAAGGGCCGGCGGGACCTGGGCGGAGTTTCCGTCCACGCTCTCTTTGCCCATGAAGACCATGTCCACCGCGCCCAGCTTGCGGATGGCCGCGGCCAGGATGGCGGCGGTGACCACCGCATCGGAGCCCTCAAAGGCGGGATCGTGAAGAAGAATGGCCTCATCGCATCCCATGGCCACTGCCTGCTTCAGTGCCTCCTTCGCGGATTCCGAGCCCAGCGTGATGACCGTGACCTTCCCCCCGAACTTCTCCTTCAACCGCAGGGACTCCTCGATGGCGAACTCATCCCATGGATTCACGATCAGCGGGGCATCGCCCCAGGATATACGTCCCGATGCATCGACGGTCAATGTGGCGGTCGTATCTGGGGTTTGCTTGATGGGCACCACAATGTGCATGGTCCCCTCCAGCAGGGATATTCCTGGTTTGCTGTTCGTTTACAGGACATCCACCGTCGCACCCCCCATTCCGGGAGGGGGGATGATCCCTTTCCCAAAGAAGAGGCCAGCGGCGTCACTCCCTACGATTCTGAATTCTGAGCGGGAGGTGTTCAGGACAGGTTCAGGCCATCGCCGGCTCGGTGCGCCAGATCTCCGGATCGTAGGCCGGCAACTCGCAGCGCAAGGGGCGATCCTTGCGATAGCCCAGGGCATATTCTGCCTGCAGGATCGTGTGGATCTGGCTAGTGCCCTCGTAGATCACTTCCCCTTTCGCGTTGCGCAGGTAACGCTCCACATCATACTCATCGCTGTAGCCATAGGCTCCATGGATCTGGATCGCATCCAGAGCCGCCTGAACGGCCGCTTCGGTGGCGAACCATTTGGCCAGGCTGGTCTCCCGGGTGTTACGCATCCCCATGTTCTTCATCCACCCGGCCCGCAGATAAAGCAGGCGGGCGATCTCGTAATGGGCGGCCATTTTCGCGATCATCTCCTGGACCAGCTGATGCTCCCCGATCCGGCGGCCGAAGGCCATCCGCTCGTTGGCGTATTTCACCGAGGCCTCCAGGCAGGCCCGGATCAGCCCGGTGGCCCCCGCCGCCACCGTGTAACGCCCGTTGTCCAGAGCCGCCATGGCGATATAGAAGCCTTCCCCTTCCTCTCCCAAACGGTTCTCCACCGGCACCGGGGTGTTCTCCAGGACAATCCATCCGGTGTTGCCCGCGCGGACCCCCAGCTTGCCGTGGATGGTGCCGGTTTTCACGCCGGGGAACGAGCGCTCCACAATGAAGGCCGACATGCCGCGATGGCCTTTCTCCGGATCGGTCTTGGCGATCACCAGGAAGTGATCCGCCAGATCCGCCAGGCTGATCCAAGTTTTCTCCCCGTTCAGGATGTAGACATCTCCATGACGTTTTGCGGTCGTACGGATGGCGGCCGCGTCGGATCCGGCGCCGGGCTCGGTGAGGGCATAGGCAGCGATCTTCTCTCCCCTCGCCTGAGGAACCAGGTATCGTCGCTTTTGTTCCTCTGTTCCCCACTGAAGGAGGGAGAGGGAATTGAGGGCCACGTGGACGGACATCACCACCCGGAGGGAGCTGTCGATCCGCTCCAGCTCCTCGCAGGCCAGGCCCAAGGCGATGTAGTCCATCCCCGCGCCGCCGTATTTCACGGGGATGCAAATCCCCAGGAGCCCTAGGGCCGCCATTCGCTCGAAGAGCCATGGGATCGGTTTCTGGGCCCGGTCGTGCTCCTTGATGACCGGCCGGATCTCCCGCTCGGCGAACTCGCGGACCATCTGCTGCACCATGCGATGCTCATCGCTCAACCGGAAATCCATGAGGGCCTCCTCTGGAAGAGCGCAGATCTGGAGCGCAACGAATGGAATCCGCTTCCCGGTGAATTATATGTTTGATTTCCCCTCCTGGCGGCCCATTGAAGTCTCTGGGATCATAGGGGGTGGACGCGGGACCTTCCCTTTATGGTTGACATTCGCATTGCCCGTGGTAAGATAAACGCGAAAGCGGTTTTTACGACTTGCTTCCTGTATCTGCATGCGGATTCCCATTGAAAACCGGCAGGCGGTGAAATCAGGATCAGCTCAGGAAGACGGCGAGCGAGTTGACGTCTTCCCTTTCTGTGGTAAGATAATCACAAAAGCGAATAGAGCGCGGCACTCATCGAGAGAGGCGGAGGGATCCGGCCCGATGAAGCCTCGGCAACCTCCCGTGGGGCCTTAGGGCCGACCGGGGAGCACGCCGCCCCCCGGCGGAGCGCTCACGGGGATGGTGCCAAGTCCGGCAGACGGTCCGTCTGGGAGATGAGGTGGCCCGCAGCGGCGATAGGCCTCTTCTTCCCAGAAGAGGCTTTTGTTTTGTTCCGCCCCTCCTCCCGGAGGGGCATTTTATTGTCCCGAAACAGACCCTGCTGGGTGTGAGATCGCTGCGGATGGCGATTGGCGTGAGGCGTGGGACGCCTTCGGCATTCCGCCCGGCTTCAGCCCCTATCTGAATCAGAAGGAGGACTCTGATGCGCAATATCGTGGTTTCCGAGGCCAGCGGCCCTTCCATTGAAACCCTTCCGGTGGAGATCGTCGAACGGAAAGGCATCGGACATCCCGATAGCCTGTGCGACGGGATCGCCGAGCGCATCAGTCGGGAATACACCCGCTGGTGTGAGGAGCACCTCGGCGGCGCCCTCCATCATAACTTCGATAAGGTCCAGCTGGTCGCCGGCGAAGTCTCGGTCCGCTTCGGCGGCGGGGAACTGCTTAAGCCCATCCGGATCCAGATCGCCGGCCGCGGGACCCCCTTTTACAACGGCCAGGCGATCCCCATGGAGACCATCGCCATTGAGGCCGCACGGGCTTACCTGCGGGAGACCATGCGCTACCTGGATCCGGTCAAGCACGTCATCATCGACTGCTTCGCCGGGCGCGGCGCCAGCGAGCTCATCGATATCGTCCATCAGGTCACGGCCAATGACACCAGTTTCGGCGTCGCCCACTGGCCTCGCAGCGGCCTGGAGGAAGCGGTCTATCAGGCCACCCATTATCTGAACTATGAGCTGATCAACCAGTTCCCCATTGGCGAGGACGTTAAGGTGATGGGGTTGCGCCAGGGGCATCAGGTCATCCTGACCGTGGCCGTGCCCTTCATCGCCACCCGCGTCCACGATCCCGCCGAATACGAAGAGGCCAAGCGCGGCGTCCAGGAGGCGCTCCAGCGCTTCGTCTCCAGCCTGCCAGCCCTGGAAGGGCGGACGGTGCGGGTGGATGTGAACACTGCGGATCACGCCAAGCGAGGGGACTTCTATCTGACGTTGACGGGCACCAGCGCGGAAATGGGCGACGATGGGGCCGTTGGCCGGGGGAACCGCATCACGGGCCTGATCACCCCCTTCCGCTCCACCAGCCTGGAGGCTGCCGCGGGGAAGAATCCGATCTCCCACGTCGGGAAAGTCTATAATGTGCTGGCGCTGGAGATCGCCCGGGACATCGTGGCACGTCTCCCAGAGATCCAGGAAGCGACCGTGTATCTTCTCTCCCAGATCGGCAAACCGCTCGATCAGCCCCTCATCGCCAACGCTGCCGTCCGAGTCCGTTCCGGCACGCTTACCCCGGGGCTTCAAGAAGCCGTGCGCGCCATCGTGGACGAACATCTATCCAACATCCATGAAGTGCGTCGCAAGATCATCGCCGGGGAAGTCGCGCTGTTTTGAGTTCCCGCTCTCCTCCCCTGGCTTCGGGTCGGGGGAGGAGAGCGGAAGAGATTCCGGGGGTTGTGGGGTCACCTTCCGCGGTCCCACTCCCTGATCCCCATCTGCCAAAGGGAATGAGGTGCAGCGAAACCGTTGTCGGAGCCCGCGATGCCTCGTCGCGCATGGACCCATTGGGGGGCGATGGTCGGGCTGATCTGGCTGGCCGCGCTCCTCCGCTGGATGGATCTCCCTCACCTCCCCTATGGGCTCTGGTATGATGAGGCCTATTACGGCCTGGATGCCCTGCGGGTTCTGGAGGGGCACCTGGCCCTCTTCTTCCCGGAGAACAACGGCCGCGAGCCCCTGTTTATCTATCTGGTCGCCGGCGCGATGGCCATCCTCGGCCCCACCCCCTACGCGCTGCGGCTCACCGCCAGCATGATCGGCCTGCTCGCCGTCGCAGCCACCTTCCGCATGGCCTGGACGCTCTCCCGGCGCTGGGAGGTCGGGATGTTAAGCGGGATCCTGATGGCCTTCCTGCTCTGGCCGCTGAACCTCAGCCGGGTGGGGTTCCGAGCCGGGCTGTTCCCCCTGGCCGCAGCGCTCACCCTGTGGGCGTTTACCCGGGCCGCTCGAAGCGGACGGGGCCGGGATTGGCTGATCGCCGGGCTGATCTGGGGAGGTGGGTTCTACACCTATGTGGCCGCCCGCATGACGGTCCTCCCCATCGCTATAGGCCTGATCCTGGGACGCCAACAGGATCCCCGGCGGTTTCCCCTCCGGGCCATCGCCCTCTTCCTGATCGGGGCCGCGCTGATTGTTGCTCCCCTGGCCATTTATTTCTTCCTCCACCCTTCAGACTTCATCCTGCGAGAGGAACAGGTTTCCGCCTTCCACAGCCAGCGTTCTCCCTTCCCCGTCGCCCTGGAGCAGGCAGTCCGCGTGGGGGGCATGTTCTTCATCCACGGCGATGATTATCCCCGGCATAACACCGATAGCCGTCCGGTCTTCGATCCCTTGCTCGCCTTCGCCTTCCTCGCCGGCGGGATCCAGGCCACACGACGGACTCCCTTTACGGCGATCTGGGGACTCCTCATGTTGCTTCCCACCTTCCTGTCCACGGAAGCACCCCATTATCTGCGGGCCAGCGGGGTGCTGCCGGTGGCGGCCTTCTGGGCCGCCACCGGCCTGTGGGCGCTCGCCGGGATCACCGATCGATGGGTCCGAGCCCCCTGGGGACGCGCGGCGATCCTGGGGGGATGCCTGGGGCTGAGCTTCCCCTGGCACACGGTGGCTTACTTCGATCCCGCCTGGTGGGCGCAGGCCCGCGTCCGGGGCGCTTTCTCCCTTGACTCCTGGGAAGCGGCGGATGAGATCCGATCTTTCCTGCACACCTATCCCCATGGCACCGTGATCCTGTCGGAGCGCCTATGGACCGGACGAGCGGAGATGCGATTCATGCTCTGGAACCAACCGGCCGTGCGCATCCGCCGCCTGGAGAAGGATCCGCCCGAGCCACCCTCCGCCCCAGCCCTGGTTGTCGGATGGCAGTATGAGCCGGTTCCCCTTCTGCGGCGCTGGCTCCCCCAGGCAGCCCTGATCTCCCTGCACGCCCCGGAGCCATGGCCCGGAGAGAACACCCCTCGATATCGGGCCATGTGGGCGGAACCCGCGGATCGCATGCAATCCAATCTGCAGGTCGTTTTCGAGGATGGAATCGCCCTGAAAGGAGGGATCGCCCAACGGAGCGGACGCCGGCTCACCGTGATCCTGGATTGGGAGGCGCTCGGGAAACCCTCCCGGGATTACAGCGTGTTTGTGCACATCTATCCAGAGGCGGAAGCCCGCCAGTGGCCCCCCGCCTCCCCTCCAGCCATCCAGCGGGATGGAGGCATCATGGATGGAGCCTATAACACCGGGCTCTGGCAGCCCGGCGACCGGATTCGGGAAACCCGAACGATGATCCTTTCGGAGCCCCTATCCAGGACCCCATTGAAGATCTGGGTGGGGCTGTATCGATGGGAAGATGGGACCCGCCTGCGAATCCAGGGCGGAGGAGAAGCCGTTTCGATTCCGGTGGAAGAGGTCACCATATCCCCTCTGCGGCCCTCTGAGGCGCGTTGAAAGTCTCCCGGGTTCAGCCCTTCGGACAACCCCTGTCAGGAGCTCCTAAGAAAACCTCCACCAACGCTTCCTCGAATTCCAGGCTGGCGCTGGTGACCATTGCGTCCGCCGCCGCGCGGCGCAGGGGCATGGGGGCCTCTTGGATCGATCCGAGGGTCTGAAAGCAAGGAGATGAACCTGGGGGTCCTTCAGGAGGCACAGCAGAAACGGGATCGCACGGCGATCCCCCAATAGACCCAGGGGATTGAGGCGATCAGATCATTCGAACGATGAGGGGCCTTCCTCCGAGGGGGCTTGGGGGGCTGAGCGTCGATGAAGGCGAGCGGCCCAGCCCCCCAGAGGTTTCCTCCTCGGTCCGCTGAGCCGGGAGGAGAGGAAAGGGCCATCCCGCCTTTTCCAATTCGGATCCCGATCGCGGAGGTCTAGACCGTGCCGCCGGCAAAGAAGGCATCAAAGAGGGGTGAGGACAGTCTTGATGATCCCGGAGCCCTTTTGAAGCCGGGTTGAGGGATAGACCTCAAGGCCAGCGCTCCGGTGCACTTCCGCCACCTCTGAGGGGAGAAGAGGCTCACACATCGAGGTTTCGCACCTCCCGAGCGTGGGCCTGGATGAAGCGGCGGCGAGGCTCCACCGCGGCGCCCATCAGCATATCGAACACCCGATCCGCCTCCGCAGCGTCTTCGATGGTGACCTGGAGCAGGATCCGGCGCGCCGGATCCATGGTGGTTTCCCAGAGCTGTTCCGGATTCATCTCCCCGAGCCCCTTATAGCGCTGGGTCACCACCAGCCGTTCATCAGCCGGGTCGATCCCCCGCTTGCGCAGCCGGGCGAAGATCTCATCCCGCTCGGCATCGGAGTAGGCGTAGAAGACTTCTTTCGTTTTCTTGACCTCGATCCGATACAGGGGCGGCTGGGCGATGTAGACATGGCCGTTCTCGATGAGCGGCGTCATATGTCGGAAGAAGAACGTCAGCAGCAGCGTGCGGATATGGTTCCCGTCCACATCAGCATCCGCCAGGATGATGATCTTGCCATAGCGCAGCCGGGAGATATCGAACTGATCCCCGATGCCGGTGCCGATGGCGGAGATCAGCGCCTTGATCTCCTCGTTGGCCAGCATCTTATCCAGCCGGGCCCGCTCCGTGTTGAGGATCTTCCCTCGCAGGGGCAGGATCGCCTGGAAATGGCGATCGCGGGCCTGCTTGGCCGATCCGCCCGCCGAATCCCCTTCCACAATGAACAGCTCCGCCTTCTCCGGGTCGCGCTCCGAGCAATCGGCAAGCTTCCCGGGCAGGGTCAGAGATTCCAACGCGCTCTTGCGAATGACCAGCTCCCGGGCCTGGCGGGCCGCCTCCCGGGCGCGGGCGGAGGTCAGGCATTTCTGAATGATCGCTTTGGCCTCCCGGGGATTCTCCTCCAGCCAGCGGGCCAGCGCCTCGCCGACCACCGACTCCACAGCCCCCTTCACCTCCGCATTGCCCAGCTTGCTCTTGGTCTGGCTCTCAAACTGGGGCTCCGGGAGCTTGACGCTAATGACCGCCGTGAGTCCCTCCCGAACATCCTCCCCCGTGAAGTTGGGATCGCTCTCCTTGAGGAGCCCGACCTTCCGGGCGTAGTCATTTAACGTCCGGGTGAGCGCCGATCGGAACCCAGTCAGATGGGTCCCGCCATCCACGGTGTTCACGTTGTTGGCGAAGGCCAGGACCGTCTCACTGTAGGCATCCGTATATTGAAGGGCGACCTCCACCAGGATGTCCCCCACTGTCCTTTCCACATACCAGATGGGATGGAGCGGCTGGCGATTGCGGTTCAGGTAGCGGACAAAGGACTGGATCCCACCCTCAAAATAGAACGTGATCTCCCGATCCTCTCGCTCATCCACCAGCGTGATAGTGAGCCCGCGGGTTAGGAAGGCCATCTCCCGGAAGCGCTGGGCCAGGGTCTCGAATTTATAGTCGATCCCCCCGCGGAAGATCTCCGCATCCGGCTTGAAATGGATAATGGTCCCATGATCCGCGGGCGGGAAGCGGGGGTGCGCATACCAGTGGGCGGGATCCGCTTTCCCAACCCGCTCCACCGGCGTCACCGGGCGGCCTCGCTCATAGCGCTGGCGGAACCGCGCGCCATCCCGCTGGACGATGGCCTCGAGCCATTCGGAGAGGGCGTTGACGGCGCTTACGCCGACGCCGTGGAGGCCGGTCGCCACCTTATAGCTTCCTCCCCCGAACTTCCCGCCGGCGTGCAGGGTGGTCATCACCACCTCCAGGGCCGAACGGCCGGTCTGGGGATGGATATCCACCGGGATGCCCCGCCCGTTATCGGTCACCCGAACGCTCCCGTCGGCCAGGATCTCCACCAGGATATGGGTGCAGACCCCAGCCAGGGCCTCATCCACCGCGTTATCCACTACCTCGTAAATTAGGTGATGTAGGCCCCGGATGTCCGTTGAGCCGATATACATGCCCGGGCGACGGCGAACCGCTTCCAGGCCCTCCAGGATCTGGATCTGACTGGCATCATAGGCGGCGACCGCCTCTGTCGCCCCATTGGAGCCCGCTGCTCGCACGACCTTTCGGGTTTCATTCGCCATACATCCTCCTTTTGCTCCTTTTCACACAAACCGGAATCCCGCGCCCGGCGCAGGCCATGCCCAAAGGAAAGCCTGTTTTGGGCGCCCGCCCTGCGGTGCAAACACGTTTTCCATTTTAACTCAAATCGCACGCCCGCGCCGGACCTTCTTCCCCAGGGGCCGTCCGGCGAATGGAGCAGGATATCCGCCACGATGCCTCCTTTCCCCTTCCCGGAGAGAATGGGAAAGCCCCGGGGATCCCCCGCGGCACCTACGCCCGGCTTTCCTCAAAGACCCTTGGCCCGCCATTGAATAACAGTGGACGTTGCGCCCCGCGCCATTGCCAAAGCGCGGCGCAAGGACGAAGCTGCAGGCGTGCGCGCCTGCTTCCGGCTGGCGGACGTCACCGATCTGCCAGCGGACCTCGGCCCTCTCGATTTCGGCCTACAACTAAGGAGGTGGCTTATGTGGTCTAAGAGGCTATTAGGGCTCTTGATAGCCGGGGCTGTGGTCTCCCTTGGCTTCTTCGTGGCCCGGCCTGTGCTGGCCGCGCCGCGGAAAGTGCCATCGGCGGCACCGTTAGGGCTCTTGACAGCCGGGGCTATGGCCCATCCCGGGCCGGGCGGCCGGTGGTGTGGGCAGGCAGGGCTGCAGGCTGCGGCCAAAGCGCTGGGCATGACGGTCGATGAGCTGACCACCCAATTGTGGGCGGGCAGGACCCTGGCCGACTTGGCCGACCAAAAGGGCGTGGACCTGCAGTCCGTGCGGGACGCGGTGCTCCAGGCCTGTGAGCAGGCGTTGCGGGACGCCATCGAGCAGGCGGTGCAGAATGGCCGCATCAGCCGCGAGATGGCCGACTGGCTCCTGGAGGGCTTGAACAAAGGGTTCTGGGGTCCACGGGCGACCAACGGCTTTTGGGGGTTCGGCCGCGGGTGGCACCGGGGTTGGTGGGACAAAGGTTGGTGGCGCGCGCCTCAACCCACACCGACCCCGAGTCCCGGATCGTCATCCTAAGGCCCTATCGGATCTTTAGGCAGCGCTCGCACCGCTGAATTCCGGCACGCTCGCCGCGCGGCGGACTTCCAACCCGCGCGGCGAGCGATCTTTTCAGGGACCGGTCCTCTGAGGTGCAGCCCTCGTGGCCAGGGAAGAACCGGAGTCCCTGTGCTACCTCAACGTAAACCGGAGCACCGGGAAGGCCGTGTTCCCGTCCGGCAGGGAAAGCCGGTCGCCGGCCGCCTCATAGAGGCCCACCAGGACAGTGTAGGTGCCCGGGGCCAGGTCCGGCGGCAGCGCGATGGTTACCGGGTCGGGAACGACCTCCTGGGGGAGCCAACCGGTGGTAGGCGCCTTCCCCTCTTGTGGCTCGTGATCCGCCTGGGCAACCATGCGGCCGCTTGCGTCCACCACGTGGACGAACACTTTGTACTCCCGGTCCGGGGTGGCCAAAGCCTGCCAGTAGAGGGTAAGCGGGATGGTGGCTCCCGCCGCCACGGTGTTCGGCCACGTGTACCCCCGCAGCAGGATGAGAGCACCGAATGAGGCACCGTCCACCGGCGTCGCTTCCGGAGGCAAAGCATACTGCCGCGGCCGGCTGTGAACCTCGAAAGCGCCTACAGGGATTTCCACCGCAAGCTCTCCCGTTCTTCCGCTGGGGATTACGCCCAAGTACAAAGTGTACGTTCCCGAGGGGAGCGCTGGGGGCACCCGCAGGTCGTACAGGACGCGCACGACCTCGTCCTGGCGCCAGCGTGCAGTGGGAAAGGCCACCAGGGGCTGTCGCCACGTGTGCCGGACGCGGCCGGAAGCATCCCGCAGGCTGAAGTGCACATCCAGGTCCTCGGCAAAGGCGAATCGGGCCCACCAGACCGCGTTCATCGTCAGCCGCTGGCCCGGCCAGAAGGGGCCTTGGGGCACATCCGCCCGCCAGAGCGTCAGGTGGGGCGTCAGATCCACGACCCGCTCGCCCGGCGGCGCCACATCGGCCGGCGAGGGGAGCACGTGCGCGGGTACCACCTTGATCTGGCCGAGGGTGACCGTCGTACCGCTCTTGGTCGCCGCGGGAAGCCGGTTCGTGGCTTCGTTGTACACGCCGGCGACCAGGGTGTACGTTCCGGGAGGGATGCCCGGTGGAAGCGGGAGCAGGTGTCGGGTCTCCGCTGTCGTGCCGGGCGTCCAACTCGAAGTCGGGCGGCCTGCCGCGTCTCGAACGGGCACGTCCTGCTGACTCCAGAGGTGGCCTTGCGCGTCGACCAGGTGCACGAACGCGGTGAGATTGCTGGGGACAGGCGCGAGGCTGCGCCAGCGGAGGACGACCTCCACGCGTTGCGGATAACCGACTTCCGTGGCTGACATCCCCGCCCGCTCCAAGGTCATCACCCCGCCGAAGGGGACATCGATGGGCGTGCCCGCGGTCGTCGGGCCGAAGTGGGCGCCTTGGGGCAATGTGTACCCCCGCGCTTCCACGTGGAGCGACAGCTGTTGAGATCCTCCGTGGCGCCAGGCTGTCGTATCCAAGGCCCGCAGGAGGGCCTCGGTCGGCCCTTCGGGCCCTACCGGTGAGGTCAACACCCAGAGCTGCCGGATCCCCACCGCCGCCAGCGCGTTCAGTTGCCGGTACACTCCCGCGGCTCCCGCGTCGGAGTCCAGGAAGATCACCCGGTGCGCGGCGTCGCGCCGCAGGGCCAGGAGGGGCGCGTTGGCCAAAATGACCGCGTCGGGCGGCAGGCGCTCCAGGAAGGCCTGGTGGTCTAGCGGCGTGTCCATCGCGTACACTTCGGCCAGGACCACCCCGGCGTGCGTGACGGTGAACACCTTGCGGCCGTGGTCACGGATCAAGGCCACCGTGGCCGGAGACAATTGCATGTCAGTCACGTAGACGACCACGTAGTCGGCGATGGCGAGACTCTCCGGCGCGACCCAGACAATGGGCCCCTCAATTTGGGGGGCAAGGGCCGGTTTCTGGTTGCTGGCGATAATGTGGGCGTCGGGTTGGCCCTTTAGGAACGCCGCCACCTGTTCGAGCCCCTCTCCCCAGCCGGCGGGCAACCGGTACAGGGCCGCAGGCTTGCCGCCGAGCAAGGGGTTCGCGTAGGTAAATAGGTAAAGTAGTAGGGGAATTCCGCGATGGCAGCCCCGCCTTGCAGGGCGACAATCAGGCCAAGCAGGAGGTCACTCCATCGCCGCGGGACAAACCGCGCGGTCGCGGTGGCCAAGCGTGTCCATCCCAGGGCAGCGAGCACCGCGAGGGGAGGATACAGGGGGAGCAGGTAGCGTTCGAACTCCTTCGCGCTGAGGGATACCGGCACCAGGAAAAGAACGATTGCCAGCCAAATTGCGCGGCTGAGACGGCCTTCCCGGGTTTTCGCCGTCAAGTAGGGGAGCGCAAGCAGGATTCCAAGCCAAATGAGCGGAGTTGTGCGCGTGGGAAGGCTCACGAGGTAGAAGAGCGGACCGGGCGCTTCCTCCACGTATGCTTTGCCCAGGAAGTAATTGGTGGGGTGGGGCGTCCCGGCGAAGTGCAGCGAAAGGTCGAGCACTGCTCTTACCGCCCGGATTGGGCCGCCCCAAAGGGCGGGCCAGAACACGAAGGCAGCCGCGATCGCGCCCGCCATCCAAGACGTCACGGCCTTCACGGTGCGCACCCGCGCGTGCGGGGGCCGCCCCGCGTGGAGGAGCAACAGAACGAACAAGGTGGGTATCACTAAGCCGCCGGTGGACTTGCTCAACAGCGCGGCCATCGCCAGGCTTCCGGAAACGAAAACCCATCGTCCCTTGGGCGAGGACGATTCCAACCCCACCAGCAGGGCCAGGAGCGCGGGCAGGAAGAAGGTCGCGGCCGGCCCGTCGGTATGCAGCACCCGGTCATGGCCCACGACAAAGGGGTCCAGCGCGGCCAGTGCGGCGCCCAAGAAAGCGGTCACCGGCGTGAGCCCCAGTCGGATCAGCAACAGGTACACCACCGGCGTGCGCAGCGCGTTGAGAAGGGCCAGGACTACCCTGCTTTCGGGAAGGAAAAAGGCCGCTGCCCGCAACAACGGTTCATCCAGCGGCAGAACGGTCACGGGATAGGCCGAAACGAGATCCCACGCCTCGCGGCCCCGTCCCAGGACGAAGACCTTGATGAATGCCGGCAGCGCGGCCGCCCACATAGTGAACACCCCGGGCGCCGCGAACTGGACGGTTTCGAGCCAGTTCCCGGTGATCAGACCGTGGAGGAAGTGGGCCCCATTCGCGGCCCAATGGACCTCATCAAACGTGATAAATGAGCCAATGCACCACAGTCGAACAGTTGCGGCTAAGATATAAAGGGCGATGGCTACTACGAAATGCCTTCCGCCGCGAGCGCCCATGGGCTCTCCCTCAACCTTAGGTTTGGTCTTCGTCAACCAGGGGTAGGTCCCCGGCGTGGCCAACGGAGGATGACACAACACAATAAGACATGTTAGCTTATTCGTCAAAGTTCGAAAGGATGGTTTAATCTTTCCAGGAGACGGGAATAGGGATGTGGATTGGGGTCTGCCCGGCGTGCGGGGAAGGGTTGGAAGTGGTGGCCTTGCAGTGCCCGGCCTGCGAGACACGGATCGAGGGGCGGTTCCAGCCGAGCCGACTGGCCCGGCTTTCCGCCGAACAGCTGGCCTTCGTCGAGCTCTTCCTGCGGTGTGAGGGGAAATTCACTCGTCTGGAGCGCATGACGGGCCTCTCTTACCCCACACTGCGCAAGCGACTGCAGGAGATCCTGCGGGCCATGGGGTATGAGGCGGAGACAGAGGGTCCTCCTGGCCCGGAGGAGCGCCTGCAGATCCTGGAGGCGCTGGCAGAGGGTCAGATTTCTTACGAAGAGGCCCTCCGACGACTGCGCAGGGCGGGCTCTTCGGAGGGATGATCATGGCTCATGTCGCAGGCCGGGAAGCGGGGAACGGGCTGCGCCCCGCCGATGTGCGACGGGATTTGCGGGGGATCGCCGACCTGCTGGAGGAGGCCTTCGCCAGCGAGTTGGATGAGATCGGCCAGCAGATCCTTCGGGAAATGCGTTTCTGGTCCCGCCTGGGATGGTTGCTGAAGGGTCTGGAATGGTTTCTCCCGTCCGGGGAGACCCTCGTGCCGGGCTATGTGTGGGTGGAAGGCGGGCGTGTCGTGGGCTACGCCATGGTCCGCCGCTTCCAGCCGAGCCTGGAAGGCTGGCTGATCGCCAATGTCGCCGTGGCCCCTGAATTCCGGGGAAGGGGGATCGGTCGGGCGCTGGTCGCAGCCTGTCTGGAATATGCCCGGGCTCATGGGGCCCGGTGGGCCGCCCTGCAGGTTCGGGCGGACAACATCCCCGCCCTTCGGCTGTATCGATCGCTGGGTTTTGTCGAGATCGGACGGATCCAGATCTGGCGTCGGGAGGCCGGGCGTGCGCCATCCTTTCTGACCATGGGCTCTGGAATCCCCGGCTATCGGGTGCGGCCCGCTCGACCGGGGGAGGCATCCATGCTCTCCGCCTGGATCGCTGCGGCGGAAAACCCGGCGATGCGGTTGTTTGAACCTCTGGACCTGTTCCCGATGGCCCTGGCCCCTTGGCCCTTCGGCCAGCGCCGGAAAACCCCCTGGATCATCGAAACCGAAGGTGGGGAGATCGTGGCCATCGCCGCCTGGATCCGCCGGGAAGGCACCCTAACCCTGCGAGCCTTTCTCACCGGATCCGGAACCCCTCAGCATGCCCGGTGGCTGGTGGAGACCGCCCTGAAGGAGATCCCGCCCATGCTTCCCGTGATGGCCCTCACCGGCGAGGAACCGGCGCTCTCAGCCGCCTTGCTCTCCTTTGGCTTCCGACCGATCCGCATCCTGATCGGGATGCGCTGTGACCTGAAGGCTGGGTAGCGAAAGGCATTCCCCGGAGATATCCCATTTGATGTTCCTCGGCGGCGTGATGAACGTTCTGATCCATGACCCGATGTCCACGCTTCTCCAGGCTGAGGGACGAGCTCCCCACCGAATAAGTTAAAGTTAAATGCGGGAGAAGCTCGCATGGCCCTTCGATTCGGCATTCCATGGGGATGCTGTTTTCCGACTGGCCCCGCTACAGCCCGAACTCTACGTCCTTTACCTCTTGCATCCGAGTTCTTCACCTCCCCAACTATCCCGGAAGCCGCGCGACCGGTGAAACCCCTCTACCAACCGGTCCAGCAGGGCCGCCCGATCGGCCTCCTTCCCGGGTGATCCGCCCCGCCGCCTCCGCCTCCTCCAGGATCTCCAGCTGGCGCACCGCAGCGGGGGGCGAAAGAGACCAGGATTCTC
>NZ_JBHOQR010000019.1:0-45039 GCF_042408815.1 Thermoflexus sp.
GAGAATCCTGGTCTCTTTCGCCCCCCGCTGCGGTGCGCCAGCTGGAGATCCTGGAGGAGGCGGAGGCGGCGGGGCGGATCACCCGGGAAGGAGGCCGATCGGGCGGCCCTGCTGGACCGGTTGGTAGAGGGGTTTCACCGGCGAGAGGATCGGCGGGTGTGTATCTGGGGGTGGAGATCTCCGGGCTGGGGAGCACGGAGGACGTGGTGCGGGCGGTGGAGCGGGCGGGGGTGTTGGCCCGGGAGCGGGGGGTATGGTGGCTGCGGGATGGTCGGGCTTTCGCCCCCGAAGACAGGACATGGGAGCTGAAGGGTAAGGGTCAAGATCAGCCCGGTGAGAGGCAACCGGGGGTTGGGATCCATGCGATCCCTGTGTGCGGCGATAACGAGACCAGTGGGGGAAGCCCTTGCTCACAGAAACCGCCAGAACACCTCATTCCCCAGCAACCGTCCTCGCCTGGTCAGCCGCAATCGGACGCCATCCCACTGAACCAACCCCAGTTCCTCCAGTTCCCCTATCACCGCTCCATAGACCTCCACGATCCCATGGCCGAAGCGGGCGCGGAAGCGGGCGTCCTCAATGCCCTCCTCCACCAGGCGGAGGCCCAGGATGACCATCTCGGCCATCTGGGTACGGGGATCCAGGGGCTCTTCCTCCGCCATGAGGCTCTCCTCCTCCTCGATCCGGCGGATGTAGATCTTCGGATGGAAGACGTTCATCCATCGACGGCCGTTGATGAAACTGTGGGCGCCGGCGCCGAAGCCGATGTAGGGTTCATAGCGCCAGTAAACAAGGTTGTGTCGGCTCTCATGGCCCGGTCGAGCCCAGTTGGAGATCTCGTAATGTCGATAGCCGGCCTCCGCCAGACGGTCTTGCGTCCATTCATACATCTCCGCCGCCTGATCGGGATCCGGCGCGGGGACCCGACCCTCGCGGATCCAGCGATGGAGGGTCGTGCGCTCCTCCACGATCAAGGCGTATGCGGAAAGGTGCTCGGGGTTCAGCGTCAGGACGGCCTCCAGGGTTTCCTGCCAGCGATGGAGGGTCTGGTCTGGGAGGCCGTAGATCAAATCCACGTTCAGGTTGGTGAATCCGGCCGCGCGGGCCATCGCGATATGGGCGCAGGCTTCCTCGAACGTATGATCGCGCCGCAGCAGGCGCAGCTCTTCGGGATGGGTGCTCTGCACCCCGAAGCTGATCCGGTTCACTCCTAGCTGTCGCACGGCTTCCAGGTAAGCGACGGAGAGGCCGCTGGGATTCGCCTCCATCGTGATCTCCGTCCCCGGGGGGATGCGGAACGCTTCGTGAAGGGCTTCGAAGAGGCGCGCCAGTAACGACAGGGGCAGCAGGGAAGGGGTTCCCCCGCCGATGTAAATCGTGCGGGCGAGGGGTCGCCCGGCCCGATTACCGAACCAGCGGATCTCCTTCCCCAGGGCTTCGATATAGGGGGCAAACCAGCGCCGCATGCCGGCGTAGATGTTGAAATCGCAGTAGCTGCAGCGCCAGCGGCAGAAGGGGATATGGATGTAAATTGCCAGGGCTTCCGGAAATTCCATCACGCCCCTCATCCCAGCGCCGCTTTCAATCGCTCGGCGACGCCTCGCGGGAGCCCCGCCTCCATCAGGGCTTCCACCGAAGCTTGACGGATCGCCTCCAGGGAGCCGAAATGCTCCAGCAGCGCCCGGCGGCGCTTCGGCCCGATGCCGGGGATCTCCTCCAGGAGAGAGGCCAGGGAGAGACGCTCCCGACGGCTCCGATGGTGGCTCAGGGCGAAGCGATGGGCTTCATCCCGGATGCGCTGGATCAGGAAAAGGGCCGGCGCATGGCGTTGCAGGAGCAACCCCTCCGGGCGGCCGGGCAGGAACAGTTCCTCTCGCTCCTTGGCCAGGGCGGCCACCGGAACCCGTTCCCGAAGCCCGAAGGCCTCCAGGACCTCCAGGGCGACTCCCAGCTGGCCTTTCCCGCCGTCCACCAGCAGGAGGTCTGGAAGCGCCGCGAAGCTTTCATCGGGTTTCTGGCCCGGGGGCCGCTGAGGGGAAGTTGCCTCCTGCCAGCGGCGGAAGCGGCGGGTGAGGACTTCCCGCATGCTGGCGTAATCATCGGGCCGTCCCTGCACGGTGCGGACCACAAAGCGGCGGTAATGGGCTTTGAGGGGGACCCCGTGGATGAAGACGACCATACTGCCCACCACTGCGGTCCCCTGGGTGTTGGAGATATCGAAGCCCTCGATGCGCGCTGGGGGGGCTGAGAGGCCCAGGGCCTCCGCCAGCTCCCGCAGGGCCGCCTCCTGGCGATGGCGATCCGCCTGCCAGCGCGCCCGCAGGGCGTTCAGGGTCTCCACGGCGTTCTCTGTGGCCAGTCGCACCAGCTCTGCGGCCTCTCCCTCCCGGGGCACCATCAGGGTCACCGCGTCGCCCCGCCGCTGGCGCAGCCACTGCTCGATGATGGCGGCCTCCTCGATGTGTTCCGGCAGCACGATCTCGGGAGGGACCTCCGCGGCGGCCTGGTAGAACTGTTTCAGGAATCCGGCCAGAGCTTCCTGTAAATCCGCTTCCTCCAGGCCCTCGAGGACGAAATACTCCCGCCCGATCAGCCGCCCCTGGCGGATGAAAAAGACTTCCACACATGCCTCGCCATCGGCCCGGGCGATGGCGATCACATCCCGGTCGGCGGCCACCGTGGAGACCACCTTCTGGCGCTCCATAATCTGCCGGATCGCCCGCAGGCGGTCCCGCAGCTGGGCTGCCCGCTCAAACTGGAGGGCCTCTGCGGCTGCCCACATCCGGGATTCCAGATCGCAGATCACTTCCTCGATATGGCCTTCCAGGAAGCGGATCAGTCCATTGATCATCGCCCGGTATTCCACCTGGCTCACTGCCCCGATGCACGGACCCAGGCATCGCTTCAAGTCGTAATACAGGCATGCTCGCCGGTCCTGCCCGGTGATGGTCCGATCGCAGGTTAGGTAGGGGAAAATCCGCCGCAGCTCATCCAGCATCTGGTAGACCGCGGTGGCCGAGGTGTATGGGCCGAAGTAGCGGGCGCCGTCGTTCTCGATCCGCCGGGTGATGGTGACCTTCGGGTATGGATCCTGAATGGAGATGCGGATATAAGGATAGCGCTTATCGTCTTTCAATCGGATGTTGTATTTCGGCCGGTGCTTCTTAATGAGGTTCGCCTCAAGGATCAGGGCCTCGAGCTCCGAGTCGGTCACGATGAAATCCAAATCTGCGATCTCCTGGACCATGCGCCGGGTCCGGGGCGAGAGGTCGGCGCTGTTCTGGAAATAGGAGCGGACCCGCTGGCGGAGGGAGATGGCCTTGCCCACGTAGAGGATCTCCCCTTGAGCGTTCTTAAAGAGATAAACGCCCGGCCGCGCCGGCAGCGCGCGGAGCTTTTCCTCTAAGTTCATTTGGTGGATCCCGGCCTTCGGTTCCATCATCCGGCGTTCCGAGGGTGGGGTGGATGAAGCGAATCCTTCTTCAAAAATTTTGCGCCGCCTCGGACGGCTATGCCAGAATCCCCTGGGGGCGTTTTCCGCGCGAACGACAAGGCCTAGGCCGGGGGCGCGGACCCCTATGGCCCCGCGTTGGGGAAGGGGAGGCCCTTCCCTGGGGCAACAGTATTGGGATAGGGTGAGGATCGGCCCACGGAGGGATGGGGGAATGATCGAGGTGGACCGGATCTGGTTCGGATATGGCGGGCTATGGCTTTTCCAGGACTTCTCATGGTCGGTGGCCCGCGGAGAGGCCTGGGCCGTCATCGGCCCTTCGGGTTGCGGTAAGACCACGCTGCTCTATCTGCTGGCCGGCTTGCGCCTGCCTTCGCGCGGGGAGATCCGGATCGATGGGCAGCCGCTTCGACGGCCACGCCCCCGCACCGGCCTGATCCTCCAGGACTATGGCCTGCTCCCTTGGGCGACGGTGTGGGAGAACGTGGCGTTGGGTTTGCGCATCCGTCGGTTCTACGGGCCCGATGGACGCCATGCCCCAGCGGAGGCGCCGGTGACGGATATCGCCGGGCCGGTGAGCGCATGGTTAGAACGTCTGGGATTAACCGGGGTGCAGGATCGATATCCCGGGCAGATCTCCGGTGGCCAGCGTCAGCGGACCGCCATCGCGCGGGCGCTGGTGCTGAAGCCGGATCTGTTGTTAATGGACGAGCCGTTCGCCTCGCTGGACGCGCCAACCCGGGAGGATCTACAGGAGTTGACCTGGAGGCTGAAGGAGGAGGAAGCCCTCACCCTCATCTTGGTGACCCACCACATTGAGGAGGCCGTCTTCATGGGGCAGCGGATTCTGATCCTGGGCGCCCCGCCTCACACGCGGCCGCAGGTGGTGGAGAACCCGGGGGCGGGGGATCCTGCCTTCCGCCAGACCCGCGCCTACTGGGAACGGGTGGAACAGTTGCGCCGAGCCCTGCGCGTTCCGGATCCGCGGGGATGAATCCGGATGGGCGGGATAGTCCCTTTCATGAGCACCCTTCACCGATCATTTGCCCCCAATTGGAAGCTCCAGGATCGCCTCCATGCCCCGGGGGGGAGCGCCGACGCAGATAGCTGTCGCAGGTCCAGGGGTTGATGTAGGGGCTTCCCTTCCCGCGTGATCTGCAGCGGGAGCAGCAGCTCCACATAGCGGTGGAGCTCTCCCAAGCGATTCCAGCTGGCCCGAAGCGCCTCTCGCTGATCCGCCGTTCTCGCCCGCGGAGGAGAGGGGGAGCTATCGGCTGCAGGCAGTGCTCAAGGAGTTTCCCGTTCAAAGAAAGGCATGGGGGATCCGTGGGCTCGACGGAGATGACACCACGGAGAGATCAGGTTGCGGCCTTTCCCCAGTCGTTCTCGCAGGGCCGCTCGCATCACCTCCCGCTCATCCCATGGATATTCCACGGTCCCATAGCATATGGAAGCCTCGTGGCCCTTGCCACAGGCGATCACCAGATCGCCGGTCCGGGCCAGCCCCACGGCGAACCGGATCGCCTCCGCGCGGTCCGGGATGTGCCAGAAATCCATCCCTTCTACTCGTCCTTCTGCCCGTATCCCTTCCGCGATGGCCTCCAGAATTGTCTCCAGGTCCTCCGTCCGCGGATCCTCGGCGGTGATCACTATCCGGTCAGCCAGCCGTCCGGCCACGCGTCCCATCATCCCTCGCTTTTGCACATCCCGCAGACCGGCGCTGCCGAAGACCACGATCACCTGCCCGGAGGTCATCCGCCGGGCGGTCTTCAGGGCCTGCTCCAGGGCATTCGGCGTGTGGGCGAAATCCACGATGGCTAGGAAATCCTGCCCTTCATCGATCCGCTCCATCCGGCCGGGGATGCCGCGCAAGCGCTGCACTCCTTCTGCGATGGCCTCTAAGGGAAGCCCCAGGGCGATCCCCACCCCGGCGGCCGCCAGGATGTTGGCAACGTTGTAGGCGCCCACCAGGGTTGTCTCCACGGAGATCGCACCGGCCGGCGTCCAAAGGCGGAAACGGGTGCGATCGGGCTCGAAACGCAGATCTTCCACCGTGAGGTCCGCCGGTCGCTCCAGGGCGTAGCTGAGATAGCGGTCGGCTGGGATCCGCCGGAAGTAATCATACGAGGGGTCCTCGGCGTTGAGAACGGCCGTCTTGGGGAAGCCCTTGTCTGCGGAGGTTTTGAGCATTTCAAAGAGACGGGCCTTGGCGGCCCGGTAGTTCTCCCACGTGCCATGGAAGTAGAGATGCTCATGGGTGAGGTTGGTCAGGACCGCGATATCGAAATCGCAGGCGGTGACCCGATGCTGGGCCAGGCCCTCCGAAGTGGTCTCCAGCACCGCATGCGTCAAGCCAGCCTCGATCATCTCCGCCAGGTAACGCTGGACGTCGGGGGCCTCCGGGGTGGTGGTGTGGAGTCCGGTGTCGTAGACCCGATCCCCGATGACTGCGTTCACCGTGCTGATCATCCCGGCCTGACGTCCTGCGGCCGTCAGGATCGAATGGATGAGATTCACCGTCGTGGTCTTGCCGTCCGTCCCGGTCACGCCGATCAAAAGCAACCGGCGGGAGGGGAAGCCCCAGAAGGCGGCGCACAGCCAGGCCAGGGCTTCCCGGCCGCTGGGCACTTCCACATACGGGATGGATTCAGGGATCGGGACTTCCTCACGGGGTCGCTCTCCCACCACGGCGGAAGCCCCGCGGGCCAAAGCATCGGGAATGAAGGCGTGTTTGTCATGCTGCAACCCCCGATAGGCCACGAAGAGGGCACCGGGACGAACCCGGCGCGAGTCGGTCACCACCTCCAGGATCTCCGGGTCGCCTCCGGTGCGTCGATAAGGCAATGGCAGCGCGTTCAGCAACTCCGAGAGCTTGTGGGAAGGCATAGCTGTCTTCTCCCTTGCGTTCTCTATTGCCTGCTGGCCGAACCAGGGCCAGTTCAGATGCCGGAAGCATCCCGCTTGATCCCGAAAGCCCCTGTGGAAACCCGATGTTCCAGCTCTTCAAAATTGAGTTTAACATGGGCCTGGCGATGGTCCTCATACCCGTCGATTCGTTGGCTTTTCGCAATCGGCCCAGGCCTGATCTGGCGGGGTGCCGTCTGGGCCTAGCCTTTGCACTCGTTCTCTACGGCCTGCGGATGATCGAATGGGAGGTTGAAGGATGAGCAGTACTCCAGCTCGACGTTTCGGACGCCTCTGGACAGGGATGGGGATGGCCCTGCTCTCCTTCGGGGTGATCGGGGGGATGGCCTTCGCGGGTTGGCGGGTCGGTTGGGAACACGGGACGGCCGAGCGGGAGCGACGGGCTCAGGCCACAGTAGATAGCGCGGTCCGTCAGGCAATGGCCATGCTGGAAGCTGGCCAGGATGAGCGGGCGCTGGCCTTCCTGGAGGGCGCGCGCCGCCTTCGGCCGGCTGACCCCACGGTGGAGGCGGCCCTTGCGGAGGCTCGTCGGCGCATTGCAGCCCGTCTAACCCCTACGCCGATTCCCCCTTCCATCCTTCTGGAGGAGGTTTTTCAGGCCGCTCAGGAAGCTTATGCCCGGGACGATCTCCCTCGTGCGGTTGAGTTGCTGATGCAGATCCGAAACCGCGACCCGGATTTCCGGTCCCAGGAGGTCCTCTCAATGCTGCGGGATGCGGCGCTTCGTTATGGGATGCGTTTACTGGAAGGTCAAGAAGAGCGTCTGGCCGAAGGGTTATTCTATCTTGATCAGGCGGCGCGTTTGGGCCCGTTGCCGCCGGAGGCGTCTGCCGCTTACCAGATGGCGACCCTCTATTTAGCGGCCCGGGATTACTGGGGAGTGAACTGGCCGGAGGCGATCCGGCGTTTCCAGGAAATTTATGCGCTGAACCCAGGATATCGGGATACCGCGCGCCGTCTCTTCCAAGCCCATGTTGCCTATGGAGATCTTCTGAGGACAAAGGGGGAAAGTTGTCCGGCGGAACTTGAGTATCAGGCTGCCCTCCGACTTTTTGCGGATCCTGAGGTTCATAAGAAAGCCCAGGAGATGGGAACCCTTTGCCTTCAGGCGACCCCCACGCCGATCCCCGGCGCTCTTGCGGGGGCCGGCACGCCTCTCCCACCGTTGATCCCCGTCGGGCGGCTGGCCTACGCCGTGTATGAGGCGGAGGCCGGGGCCTACGCCCTTTATGTGGTGGAGGCGGGCGGGCATGGGATGCGAGTCGCCCTGGGGGCTGATCAACCAGCCTGGCAGCCGGGCGGGCGACGGCTGGCTTATCGGATCGCCGGGGCAGGGATCTGGGTGAAGGATCTGGAGAGCGGCGAGACGATGCAGGTGGCCGGGCCCGGGGCCGCCTGGCCTACATGGTCGCCGGATGGGCAACGGCTGGCTTTCATGGACGGCGTCGGGGGGATTCGAGTGATCGACCTCCGAAATCCGCAAGCCTCCCAGCGCGTGGCCTCCGGCCGATTCCCGGCCTGGGGGCCCCATGGGACGCTGGCCTGGACGGGCTGTGCAGGAGACGGGTGCGGACTGCTCATGCTGCCTCCAAATGCCTCTGCGCCCATCCGTCTGAGCCAGCATCCCAACGATCTTCAGGCCGCCTGGGCTCCGGATGGATCGCTCCTGGTTTACGCAACCGATATCCAGGGGAGCTGGGATCTGATTGTAGCTACGACCGGAGGGTTCTTCCGGGCCCTCACTACCGGCGGAGGTTGGGAGATTGGCCCCGCATGGTCTCCCGATGGGGCGTGGATCGCCTATCTCTCCAACGCGGATGGGCGTTGGGGGGTGTATCTAATCCCAGCCGGCGGGGGAACGCCCCGGAAGATCCTCGACCTGGGCGAACAACTTCCTGATCCCCTAAACCAGCGGGTCGCCTGGGGACCTTAGCGCTGGTGCGGGCGGGCGTCTTCAGCACGCCCACCCGCACTGCGCATGGTGAGGTGAGAGGTTCTCTTCCGGCGGAGCCTGGGGGCCCGTTTGGGGGAGATCCGGCCTGCGCGATCCAGGCCCCCGAGGGATTTACGGCGCGCGCTCTCGCACCCGATCCGGCCAGGGCCCGCCCGGTGTGAGCTCCTGATAGCGTTGATAGAAGCGACGAGCTTCCTCGGGCTTCCCCTGATCCCAGAGGGCGTCGCCCAGATAGAGATACGCCGGCGCGTGGTTCGGAGCGAGGATGATCAGAGCCCGCAGGATCGGTTCGGCCTCCTGGGGGTGATGGTCCTGAACCAGCAGGGCGGCGTATTCCGTCAGAGCATCCCGATAGGTCCGGGCAAAGCTCGGGGCTCGGGGATCCGCGCCGAACACCTCCTGGGCCCACTCCTCCAGTGATCGGGGACGTTGATTCCAGTCCATGGGCAGGAAAGTCCCCCCATCCAGCTGGTAACGGAAGGAGGCGATTGAGAAGGCGGCGTGAAGCGCACGCCGCGCCCTGGCGACATCTCCGGCCTCCGCCCGCTGGCGGGCCACGGCCATCCCCTGCTGGAGGGCCAGCGCGGCCAGTTCCGGATCCGCGTCGACCTCATTCGTAAACCCCTTGGCATAGGCCTCGAAGGCCTCCTCCAGTCGTCCCGCCTCGATCTGCCTCCGGACCTCTTCATAAGTCTGGGCGGCCAGATCGGTACGGGCCGTCTCCACATGGCGGAACCCTTCTCCATCCCACTCCGCCTCCAGCGAAACCCCCCGTCCGCCTCCCGACACATTGATCCACTGGATTTTCTGTTCTTTCTCATCACAGAAGACATAATACAGCCGGGGGAGTCGCTCTCCTTCGCTCAGCGAATCCAGGCCGGGGGCTTCTTGTTGCAGGGATCCCTCCAGGTCGAAAATCCAGAAACCTGCCACCACGAAGATTCGATTCCCGAACCGGCACACCCCCACAGGATTCGTCTTTATGCCGCTCAGATCGAAGATCTCCTCCTTGCTCAGGCGGTGGCGCTGTGCCACCTGCTCGATGGCCCAATCATACAAAGGATCGTAGGAGGTAGCGCCCTGCATATGATAAAGCGCGAGATAGAGCTCCCCCCGAAAGCCTTTCGGTGGCATCCCGGGGATCAGGCGGCCTCGATCGTCCAGGCACCGGCAGGCCTTGCGGACCAGCGCGAGGGCGCCTTCGAGGTGTCGCCGGGCCTCTGCGCCTTCCGCATTCATGGCCAGGCGGAGACCCTGGATCATGATCCGGTTCAGAACGGACGCGGGAAACGAAAGCTCTCGCCCGGATTCCAGGATCGCCTGGGCCGCGGCCCAATCACCGCTCTGGATCGCTTCTTCAAAGGTGAGGGTGGGTGGTCTGGAAGAAGCCGCTGGCCCCGCCGGCGCGACATTCACTGGGGCCTCGGTGGTCGGCTGGGAATCCCTCCCGGAAGTCGCCCGGGCGCAAGCAGCGCTCAGGATCACCATGCCCATGAGAAGCCATCGCAATGTTTTCATGGGTTCCGACCTCCCTGGGGTGCCCATAAACGGACCAGGAAATCACGGGTGGGGGTGAACTCCGGATCCTCCGTGAGGCGATTGAGGATCTTTTCCCGGAAAGCGCGCTGGAATTCCGGGCTCACGGCGTGGCCACTCAGATCCTGAAGGCGGTTCAGCCATCCGGCCAGGAACCGGCGCTGGGAGGGATCCCGGGCCAGCTCCAGATAGCGGTTCAGGCGCAGATCCAGATACGCCTCCACCGCCGCCTCCGGGGTTCCCGGGTTCCGTTGCTGAACTTCCTGCAAGAACTGCTGGGCCCGCCCCGGCCCCATGTTGACGGCCGTGTCCATATGCACCAACCCCAGCGGCCGGGGGAGCCTTCCTGCCCCCGATTGCTCCCAGAACTCCCGGTAGATCGCCTCGGCTTCTGCCGGCGTGATCCGGGCCACCTCCTGCGGGGGCAGGCCGTGGCGACGACGGTAGTCGTCATAGGTGGCCTGGGTGATGCCCATGTTCGTCGGTCCGCCCCGATCATGGGGGTCGTGCCCATATCCGCCCTCCCACTTGCGGATGAAGGCATAGGCTTCCTCAAAGGAGGCGGCCACCGCCGCCGTCGGGAGGGTGCCCATCGTGGCGGATAGGATCGGCTCCTGGAGAAGCCGGGCGGCCTCCTGGAAAGCATCCTCAAGTCGGGCCAGGGCCTGCTCCAGCGTCCGCGCCAGGAGCTCCACTTGGCCCTCGACCCGGCCCAGGTGTCTTGCCTGGGCCTTGTTCTCTGTCTGAAATCCCCGCCCGGGAACCGCGTGGACCGTCTCGATCAGAGCGATGCCCAACCACTGGGCGGTCCTCAATCGCTCGGCCCATTCCGCTCGCCATTCCCGCAGGCGCTGGATTTGCTGGCGGACTTCTTCTGGATGGATACGCAGGCTGGAGCTCATCCTTTGCCTCCTGGTGTATGATGGATGCGTTCCATAATCATGATAGCCATTTGAGAAGGAAGCCCGGTTGCCCGCTCCGCTGAACTTGGCGATGGAGACTCCGGATGGCATACTTTAGGGGTTAGGAGCGTCTCGGTAGGCACGGCTCGGCAGGCATGCGATGGGAGGGGGGGAGGCAGACGGCCTGGTCACCTCGCTCCCTCGAGCCTCCGTACGGCGGGATCCCGAAGGGAACGACCCGAGCGGGGAGGTTGTGGGATGTCGATGTCGATCGACGAACAGGTTGCTCTCCTGATGCAGGGCACCGAATACGGCGATGAGACGCTGCGCCGGACGATGGAGGTCGAGTTGCGGGAGCGGCTCCAGGAGGGACGCCCGCTGCGGGTCTATCTGGGGGTGGACCCGCGGACCAGCGATCTGCATCTGGGGCACACGGTGCCCCTGCGGAAGCTGCGCCAATTCCAGGACCTGGGACACGAGACCATCCTGGTGATCGGCACGTTCACCGCGCTGGTCGGGGATCCCTCCGATCAGTTGCGGGGACGGGCGCTGATGTCCCCGGAGGAGGTGGAGGCCAACGCGCGCACCTATGCGGAGCAGGCTTTCCGGGTACTGGATCCCCGCAGGACCATCCTCCGCTATAACGCCGAGTGGCTCTCCAAACTCACGTTCGCCGATCTGATCCGTCTGGCCTCTCATTTCACCGTGCAACAATTCCTGGCCCGGGAATCCTTCGCCGAACGTCTGAAGAGCGGCGATCCCATTTTCTTGCATGAGACCTTTTACCCGCTGATGCAAGGCTACGACGCCGTGGCCCTGCAGGCGGACGTGCAGATCGGCGGGACGGATCAGCTGTTTAACATCGTGGTCGCTGGCCGGAAGCTGCAGGAAGCCTTCGGTCAGCGGCCCCAGGTGGCAATCCTGCTCCCGTTGCTGCCGGGCACGGATGGCGTCCGCAAGATGTCCAAGTCCCTGGGCAACCACATCCCGCTCAACACAACACCGGAGGACATGTTCGGGAAGGTCATGAGCATCCCTGATGAGGCGATGCCGATTTACTTCAAGCTCGTCACTCGTTACCCGCCCCCACGGATTGCAGCCATTGAGGAGGGTTTGCGATCGGGGAGCCTACACCCCCGGGATGTGAAGATGGAGCTGGCCCGTGAGATCGTTTCGATCTTCTTTGGGGCAGAGGCGGCGGAGCGGGCGGAGTCCCATTTCCGCACCGTGTTCCAGGAGCGGGCTTTCCCCGAAGAGATGCCTGCCTTCTCCCTGTCCGGCCCGCAGGCGCTCGTAGATGTGCTGGTGGCCGCCGGGTTGGCCCCCAGCCGCAGTGAAGCTCGCCGGCTGATCCGCCAGGGTGGGGTCCGGCTGGATGGGGAGACGGTCTCCGATGTGGAGGCCGTAGTCGCGATCGACCGGCCGAGGGTGCTTCAGGTAGGCCGCCGCCGCTTCGTCCGTCTGGTGCCCGAGGGCCCCTCGTAAATCCCTGGTTGCCCACGGCCCCCTCCGCGAGGAGAATAGGGGGTCGCATGCAGGGTGGGTTCTTCAATCCTTCCCCACGAAGAGGTCCTACGCCTATGGAAGGGAAGCGGGTTCAGGACAGCGAGGTGGTACTGACGCAGATCATGCAGCCGGAGCATGCCAACATCCTGGGCAATGTCCACGGCGGATGGATCATGAAGTTGATGGATGAGGCAGGGGCGATTGTATCGTCCCGCCACGCCCGCCGGCCCACTGTGACCGTGGTGGTGGATTCCATCCAGTTTTGCGCCCCAGTCCACGTGGGGGATTTGCTGCACGTGCGGGCACGCATGACCCGAGCATGGCGCACCTCCATGGAGGTGGAGATCCAGGCCGAGGCGGAGGATCTGCTGACCGGGGAGCGACGGGTGACGGCGACGGCGTATTTCGTTTACGTGGCGCTGGATCGGGAGGGTCGACCCGCGCCGGTGCCCCCGCTGATCCTGGAGACGGAGGAAGAGCGCCGCAAGGCGGAGGAGGCGGATCAGCGTCGGGCGGAGCGGCTGGCCCGCCGGGAGAGCCTGGCAACCCGGCCTGCCCCGTCAACGTGAGCGCCCTTCGCCCGTGGGGAGGCTTTCTCCCGGTTCCATTGGGAATGAAACGTTAGGAGTCCGATCGAGCCATCGCATCCAGAGCAACAGGAGGAGCGCCTCCAGGCCGATGGCCATGCTGTTGGCCAGGGCCGGGCCGGAGGCGCCCAGGGTGGGAACCAGCGCCGAGGCCATGGCCAGATACGCCGCGGTGCCTGCGACGGCCGCCGCCAGCGGCCGGAGGAAATCGTGACGGGCGTAGAAGGCGCGCGCAGTGAGCTCTGCAAAGGTGTAGGTCACCAGTCCGGGCGCGAACATCCGGAGGGCCGCCCCTACGGCCTCCACGGACGCCTCCCCAAAGGCTCCTCGGGCCAGCAACCCTCGCACCAGCGTCTCTCCTTCGAACCATAACACGCCGCCGGCCAGCGCGGAGAGCGCCCCCGCGATTCCCAGGGTCCAGCCCAGATCCCGTCGCAGGGCCTCCCGATCCCCTCGGGCGGCATGGGCCGAGAGGGTAGGAAGGAGCACAACCGCCAGGCTGGTGCTGATCAGGGTCTGGGGGACCTGCATCAGGCGCCAGCTATAGGCGAGGGCCGCGACCCCTCCAGGCTCCAGACCGCCGATCAGGCGATAGCCCCAGGCGATCTGGAAATAGGCCAGCGCCACGATCAGAGCCCGTGGGATCAGCAACATGCCCACGGTCCGCAACCCTGCATGCCTGAGATCCATCCCCCAGGTCCACGGCCAGCCCCGCAACCCGGGGAGCAGTGTCATGGTGTGGAAGAAGGCGCCCAGAACCACCCCCCATGCGAGCCCGGTGATGCCCAGGGGACGAGCCAGGAAAAGCGCTCCAAGGATCGGGCCGCCATCGGCCAACACCGAGCCCAGGGCTGGCCAGACAAAGCGCCGCGCCGAGTGCAGCACCGCCGTGAGCACCCCGCTGAGCCCGAACAGAACCGTCCCTGCCCAGAGCACTCGAAGCAGGCAGATCGCCCGATCCTGCACGGGTGGGGGAAGTCCCGGTCCAAAGACCACCCGCACCCAGAAAGGAGCGCTCCAGGCGATCAGCAGCCCGGCCAGGGTCAGCGCCCCCAGCGTCAGGAGGGCCACCGTGGCGGCGAGACGGGCGGCCTCCTGCGGGTTGCGTGCCGACCACATGGTCAGCACGGGCACGAGGACCACAGCCAGGGTCCCGCCAGTGAACAGGAACAGAAAGTCCGGCATGACCATCGCCACGTCGAAGGCGCTTTTATCCGGCCCGGTGCCGAAGCGGGCGGCGATCACCGCCTGCGCCAGGAAGCCGGTGAGCTTCCCCAGCAAGCTCAGGCCTGCCACCACAGCCGCTGGATGCATGATTCGGCGGAGGAATCCATGGAGCTCTTCCGACACCGTGGGCATCTCTTAAGGGGATTCCGCAACGGGTTTTCCTATGGCGCCATCAGGCCGGCCTATTGCCCCAATCCTCGCCAGGGCTCCGTATAGAAATCCAGATAGGCTTCCAATGCCTGAGCCCACAGGGTATCCTCATGCCCTCCGGGATGGATCTCCAGGCGTATCGGGACTCCCCGGGCTTTCAAGATCTCCGCCAGCTGCTGGGTTCCCGCCAGGGCCCAGTCCGTATCGCCGGCGTCCAGATAAATCCGCAGCCCCTGTAGATCGGCTTCCTGGGCCAGCTGGAAGGGATCGTAAGCGGGCGGGGCCTGATTCACGCTCAGCGCCGGGCTATGCCCCCCGACGCTGGCGAAAGCCTCCGGATGGCGCAGGGCGATCTCCAATGCCCACACACCGCCCCGCGAGATCCCGCCGATCGCCCGGGCCCACCGGGCCCTCTCCGCGGGATAGGAGGCTTCGATATGGGGGATCAGGACCTCCATCATCGCGGCCTCCACCGATCCCGGCCCGCCGCTGGTGTAGAGATACAGATCATCGGGGAAGCCCGGTAGCACGATCAGGAAAGGCGGCCAGCGTCCGGCGCGGATCCCGGCTTCCATGGCCTCGTCGATTCCCAGCTGATCCCAGTGGGTCAGATCATATGGATAACCGTGGACCAGATAGAGTGCCGGATAGCGCCGGGCCGGATCCCCGCATAGAGGAAGATACACCTGATAGCGGATCTCCACGTTAGTGGCGGGCACCTGGACTGAACCGGCCTCCCAGCGCCCCGGCGTGCACGTCGGGGTGGGCGTCCGGGTGGGGGGAATAGGGGTCGCGGTCGATGTGGGCGTGGGCGGTGGGGAGAGATCGACCATGGCCTGCGGCGTCAGGAGCAAGGCCCGGTTCAGCGTCAGCAGCATTCCCAGGAGGATAAGCCAGTTGAGCCTTCGCGCCTTGTCAGGCATGTCCATCATTAGGTAGCGCGGATCTCCGTCGTAGGCTTTGGGTTCAGAAGGTGGAGCTGGCTTCTACCGAACCACTGCATGCGGATAACGGGCCATGGCGTCCTCGATCCGAATCCGCCAGCGGACATCCAGCGGCTCAGGGAGCCGATTTAACGGGAAGAACCCCACCTCCAAGGATTCGACGCCATCCGCCTGGAGACGGCCGCCTGTGATGCGCGCTTCGAAGCATGCGACCACCGGCTGGGAGCGATCGCCGTTCGGATAAGTAAACGTCCACGCCGGATCCGTATACAAGCCCACCAGGCGGGTCGGCTCCACCTGCAGTCCCGTCTCTTCCATCACCTCGCGGATGAGCGTCTGATCGATGCGCTCGCCGATCTCCATGATCCCGCCGGGCAATCCCCACTCCCCATTGTCCTCACGGCGCTGCAGGAGGATCTCCCCGCGCTCGTTGAAGATCACGGCGCTGGTGGCGGGGACCACCAGGGTGGCCGGGCCGACCCGTTCCCGCAGACGCCGAATGGTTTCTCCGGGTTTCCGGACCGGCTGCCCGGGCGTGCCGGTCCGGAAGGCCGCCGTGGGATCGCCCCGCCGGTAATCCGCGATCATCGCCGCATACCAACGGGGCATCGGCGGGAGCGCTTTTAGGGGGAACCACCGCAACGCCCTGGACTCCCGGCCGTCGGGGCACAGGGTGCCCCCGATTGGGCGCGTTAGGAAGCAGGCGGTCACCGGGTGGACGATATCGCCGTTGGGATAACGGACCATGAACGCAGGGGATGTATACAGGCCGATCAGTTTCCCGGCTTGGATGATCAGGCCGGTTTCCTCCGCGACCTCGCGATGGAGGGCCTGGAGGAGGGATTCGCCGGGCTCCATCGCGCCGCCGGGCAGGCCCCATGCCTCGAAGTCCGCGCGTTGCTGCAGGAGGATACGTCCGGCCTCGTCCACAATCAGAGCGGTCGCGTAGACTAGCCAGACCGGTTCCGATCCGATTTGCTGTCGCAGCCAGCGAACGTAGTCCATGCGCGGGAATCGATCTCCGAGGGTGTAGATCGCTTGGAGAAGCTCCTTGCGCCCCCGCTCAGGCGCAGGTCCGGCTGGAGGCCGGTCGGGCGAATAAAGCAATCGGGCGCGGCCTGTGCCGCGCCCGGACGGAGGTGGCCCCGGCGGGATTTGAACCCGCGATCTCTGCCTTGAGAGGGCAGCGTCCTAGACCGGGCTAGACGACGGGGCCACGGTCTTTCGCCTTTAATCTTACCGTGCGCGGTTCTCTCCGTCAAGGCGGAACGCGCCTGTCCCGCCGGGCCTCGCATGCGGGATGCCGGCGGATGGCCGTGTCGACCCAGCGGCCATCGATCGCGATGAACCGGAACGCCATGCGGCAGGCGTCCGCCTCTACCTGCATCGCCCCGTAGCTATCCCGGTAGCGGACCCGGCTGCCGGGGATGGGAGCCCGGAAGGGGTAGCGGGCGGGATGGCCCCCCAGGCCATTGACGAAGTAAAGGATCCCATCCCGCTCGATGCGCTCGTAGACGTGATCGTGACCGGTGAGGACCGCGGTGGCCCCCCAGGCGGCGAAGGGCCATTGCAATGCGGGGGTGGAGCCGTGGAGGCCGGAGGAGTAGGGGGGATGATGGAGGATCACCAGCCGCCATGGGGCATCCGAGGCCTGGAGCCGCGCCCGCAACCATCGCGCCTGGGGGGAGTCCGCGGTGATCCCATCGGGCTCGTGGGGATCGCTGTCCAGGAAGAACAGATGCACCGGACCCCAGCGGACCTCATAGTAGCGCTCGTTCCCAGGCAGGGAGAAGTAATCGAAATACGCCCGCGCGTCGGCGGTCGCCCAGTCGTGGTTCCCCAGGGTTGGGAAGAAACGGTTGCGGTCGGCGCCGGGGCCGTAGCGGCCCCGATAGGGCGCGATGAACAGATGATAATAGCGCCCGACGTTCCCATCGATGGTCCGGGCCTCGCCGCGCGGGTAGTTGTTATCCCCCGTGGTGACGACGAAATCAGGGTTCCAGCTCTGAACCAGCCGGGCGACGGCCTCAGCAGGTGGCCCGGCCTGCCCGTAGTCGCCGATCACTGCGAAGCGCACCTGCGCCGGTGGAGGGGTGGGTGGGACAGTCCCGGGCCCTATGGCCCGTTCCGCATCCGGCGCCCGGAAGGCCAGCGTTCCGAGCAGGAGAAGAGTGAAGGGAAGGCATTCCCATCGGCGCATCGTTCCGGTCTGTCCCCGGTGCATCCGCTGCGATCTCCCGGTTCGTCCCGAGGGTTTCCCTATTTTCTCATAAGGGGCCGCGCCTTATGTCTCCCCGGCGAGGCGAAGCAGCGCCTCCCGTTCCGCTTGGCCGTTCACATTTAAGCAAGAAGCTGGACGCTTCGCTCTGCACTCGGAGTCGGAGCGCTGCACTCTCCATGCGGGCTGCCGATCCGCCCTCGAAGGGGATTTGGTCAGCAGGCATCCGGCCAGGGCGCCCATGGCTCGTCCAAGGAACCGCCGCCTCTTCCAATCCACGCCCAGCATCGGTCCGCCGTGTTAGGCCACCGCTTAAATCACCCGCCGCCTGCACCGGGCCCAGCACCCGAAGCAGCCGCGCCCCGTGATTGCCTCTTCCGCTCCTCCGGTGGCCCATCGAAGACCTGCTCATTTCAATCCAAATAGTCTGCCCCGTTTCGATCAATCTTCCCGGTGCCATATATCCATCGGCGGTGGGCAGTAGCCCGCCGGGAGCGGGGGTGAAGGAGATTTTCTCCGGCTGGATTAGGCGCTCGTGTGGGTTCGTTCTGAATCCAAATCCAAGCTCACCCCGCTCCAGCCTCCGGGGCTTCGGGCTCCCCGACGAGGGCTTCCGGCTCGACAGGCTCCTGCAGGCGTCGGGCGAAAATGAGGAACCCGGTATGGGCTACCATCCGGTCGGCGGGGCGGAAGCGCCAGCTCACCGTGTGATAGGGACGCAGGAGGATCTCCACGGTTTCGACGAGCCCGAAACCATGGGCCGGCAGGGCTTCCAGGAATCGGATCACCTGGTTGGCGGTGGGGAGGATGGCCCCGAAGAAGCCGCCGCTGCGCAGGGCTGCGGCTGCCTGGGGCAGATAGGCCCAGGGCTCTGGCAGGTCCAGGAAAAGGGCATCGGCTTCGGTTTCTTCGAACCCTTCCGCGATATCCCGGATCCGCCAGGTGACCATCTCAGCTAGCCCCACCCGCTCCAGGTTTCGGCGGGCGAGGGCCTGCATCTCCGGCCGCACTTCATAGGTCACCACCCGGCCCAGGGGCCAGACCGCCTGAGCCAGGGCGAGGGTCAATCCGCCGCTCCCGGTCCCCGCTTCCAGAACGAGGCGCCCGGGTCGAACGGAGAGCTTCAACAAGATGTAGCCGATGTCCTTCGGGTAAAGGATCTGGGTCTGGCGGGGCAGGTAGCGGATTAATTCCTCCATCGAGGGCTCCAGCAGCCAGAAGACCTCCCCCCGATGGGAGCGCACGGCGGTCCCCCACGGCCGCCCGATGCAATCCTCATGGGCGACCATCCCCCGATGGGTATGCAGGCGCCCGCCCGGCTCCAGCCGGACCAGGAAGGGCTTCCCACCCGGTCCGATGAGCAGCGCCAGATCCCCGGCTTTGGCTATGGCCGCCATGGAAGTCCTCGGCGGAACTATATCTGGAAAGCCTCCATCCGCAGGGTAGCTCGATCCACCTTTCGTCGATCGATGTGCACGCCCAAGCCGGGCCCTGTAGGCACGCTCAGCGTGCCATCCGGGTTCAGGGCGAAGGGAGGATCAATCAGGTCCTCGTGGTAATAGCGATGGCTGGCGGAGAGATCCCCGGGGAGGGTGAAGCCGGGCAGCGAGGCCAAGGCCACGTTCGCCGCCCGCCCGATGCCGGTCTCCAGCATCCCGCCGCACCACACCGGGATCCCCCGCGCGCAGCACAGATCGTGAATCCGTTTGGCCTCCAGCAGCCCGCCGACCCGCCCGGGCTTGATGTTGATGATCCGGCAGGCACCCATCTCCAGGGCCGCCCAGGCGTGCCGGGCGGTGTGGATGCTTTCATCCAGACAGATGGGCGTGCGCAGGCGCGCCTGGAGGAGCGAGTGCTCATAGAGGTCGTCCCAGTGGAGCGGCTGCTCGATCATCATCAAGTGGAATTCATCCAGGGCGGCCAGGCGATCCGCATCCTCCAGGCGATAGGCAGAGTTCGCGTCGGCCATCAGCGGGATCTCGGGGAACATCCTGCGGATCGCGGCGATCATCTCCACGTCCCGGCCCGGCTTGATCTTGACCTTGATGCGCTGATAGCCTTCTTCCAGATAACCCCGGATTTTCTCCAGGAGGAGCTCATCGGTGGGCTGGAGCCCGATGCTCACGCCCACCGGAACCCGATCGCGGGTCCCCCCGAGGTAGCGGGCGAGGGGGAGGTCGGCCTGGCGGGCCAAGAGATCCCAGAAGGCCGCCTCCAGGCCGGCGCGGGCCATCGGATGCCCTCGGAGTCGTTCCCCGATGCGGGCCACCGTTTCGATGTCCGGGATGTCCTGCCCCAGCACAGCCGGGATCAGAAAGGCCCGCAACACATGCCAGGCGGTTTCGATGGTCTCATAGGAGTATCCGAAATCCCGCGAGGCCACCACCTCGCCCCATCCCTCCAGGCCATCCGCATATACGGTCACCAGGATGGCTTCGCGATCGTGCTCCCGACCAAAGGAGGTCTCGAAGGGCTCCTTCAGTCGCATCCGGATTACGCGGAGCTCCACGCGTTCGACGACCATGGTCCATCGCTCCGACTGGGCTGGCGGAGGAGGCCCGTCCGGGCTCCTCCAGTAGGCGAGCATGGAACCTCGATGAAAAGCTGGCCTTCGACAATGGCTTTGAACCGGTCCAGGGCCGGCCGGATGAGCCGTGAAAAACCCCTTACGCTTGGGCTGGAGCCAGCGCATGGGCCGGATCCAGAGCCCCGATGTCCGAACAGCTTCCCGAGGAACCGTAATCCGTAAAAAGATCTTGACGGATGTTCCCCGCTTGCTTATCATTCTAATGCATGTCGCCCGGGCGGAATGCGCAAGCGATGCCCGGAGGCATGGGATCCTGAACGCGAGGCATGGAGCCAATGCCGCCGCTTCTGGATGTTCGGAACCTGGAGGTGCGTTTCTTCACGCGGGATGGCGTGGTGCATGCGGTGAACGGGGTCTCTTTTCAGCTCCATGAGGGGGAGACGCTGGGGATCGTGGGGGAGTCGGGAAGCGGGAAGAGCGTGACGATGCTTTCCATCCTGCGGCTGATCCCCCAGCCACCCGGCCGCATCACGAAGGGCGAGGTCCTGTTCCAAGGGGTGGACCTGTTGAAGCTGGACGAGGCGGACATCCGCCGTATTCGGGGCTCGAAGATCGCTATGGTGTTCCAGGATCCCATGACCTCTCTGAATCCGGTGCTCACCATCGGCCGGCAGATCACCGAGGTCCTGGAGACCCATCTCAACATGTCTCCCCGCGAGGCGCGCCAGCGGGCCATGGAGCTCCTCCGGATGGTGGGAATCCCGAACGCCGCGGAGCGCCTGAACGATTACCCCCATCAATTCTCCGGTGGGATGCGGCAGCGGGTGATGATCGCCATGGCCCTGGCTTGCCATCCGCAGATCCTCATCGCCGATGAGCCCACCACCGCGCTGGACGTAACCATCCAGGCTCAGATCATCGATCTGGTCAAGCGCCTTCGGGATGAGCTGGGGATGGCCATTATCTGGATCACCCACGATCTGGGGGTGGTGGCGGGGCTGGCCCATCGGGTGGCGGTCATGTATGCCGGCTACATCGTGGAGGAAGCCCCGGTCCTGGAGCTCTATCACAACCCCCGACATCCTTATACCCTGGGGCTGCTCGGGTCCCTCCCCCGACTGGACCGGCGGGAGCGTCGGCGACTGGTCTCCATCGATGGGATGCCTCCGGATTTGCTGGAGTTGCCGGGCGGTTGCCCCTTCGCGCCGCGTTGTCCCTACGCCTTCGATCGCTGCTGGGAGGAGAACCCTCGACTGGAGGAGATCGCACCGAACCATCGCATAGCATGCTGGGTGGATGTTCAGACGGGGAGGCCGCGGTGAATCGGAACGGGCAGGTCTTGCTCCGGGTGGAAAACCTGGTGAAGTGGTTCCCCATCACCCGGGGGATCATCTTCACCCGCACCATCGGCTACGTCCACGCGGTGGATGGGGTCTCCTTTGAGATCCGACGTGGCGAGACCCTGGGGCTGGTGGGGGAGTCGGGCTGTGGGAAGTCCACCGTCGGCCGCACGATCCTGCAGCTGCACCGGCCGACGCGTGGCCAAGTGATTTTCGATGGCATCGATCTGACCCAGCTGAAGGGAAGGGAGCTGCGGCGCATGCGGCGCCGCATGCAGATCATCTTCCAGGATCCCTATGCCTCCCTCGACCCCCGCATGACTGTGGGCCAGATCATCGCCGAGCCGCTGGAGATTCACGGCATCGCCCGGGGGAAGGAGGCGCGGGAGCGGGTGGAGGAGCTGCTGCGTCTGGTGGGTCTGAATCCCATCTTCGCCGATCGCTATCCCCACGAGTTCTCCGGCGGGCAGCGCCAACGCATCGGCATCGCGCGGGCGCTGGCCCTGCAGCCGGATTTCATCGTGTGCGATGAGCCCATCTCCGCCCTGGACGTCTCCATCCAGGCTCAGATCGTGAACCTCCTCCAGGAGCTCCAGGAGCGCTTCCACCTGACCTACCTGTTCATCGCCCACGACTTGGCCATGGTCCGGCACATCAGCGACCGGGTGGCCGTGATGTATCTGGGGAAGATTGTCGAGCTGGCGGATCGGATCGAGCTGTATGAGAACCCCTTGCATCCCTATACCCAGGCCCTGCTCTCGGCGGTCCCGGTGCCGGATCCGGCGGTGGAGGCCCGGCGTCAGCGGATTATCCTGCGAGGGGAAGTGCCCAGCCCGGTCCATCCGCCCAGCGGTTGCCGGTTCCATCCTCGCTGCCCGATCGCCCAGGAGATCTGCAAGCACGTGGAGCCGGAGTGGCGGGAGGTCCGCCCTAGCCACTGGGTGGCGTGTCATCTGGCGGCCTGAGGATCGACGGGCGCGAAGCGCTTTTGGGTTTCCCAATTAAGCGGCTTTCAGCAGGGTGGGGCGCTTGGGTGCCCCTATCCTGCCCGGATTAAGCCGGGCGGCCGTCTCGCCACAGGAGGGGCAGGGCCAGCAGGGCGATGAGCCCGGCCACCCCAAGGGCGGCCTGCTGGAACGGGCCCCACTCCGTCGAACGCCCCAGACGCAACCAGTTAATCCCTACTTGAGCCGCGGCGATCAGCAGCGCCGCTCCCAGCATCATCATGCCCAGGCCCCGCTTGCTCATCGCTGTCCCTCCACGAACACCCGGAAGGTCTTCACGCCTGCCGCGGCGAACCGGGCTTCAAAGTCCCGTGTGGCCCCTGGACCGGTTGCCTCTTCCGCGAATATAATCTGCCGGAACCCCAGTAGCCGATCCTGCCCATCGTAGAAAGCCACTACCACGTTGATCCGGCGCATCGGCGCTTTGTCGGCATTGCGCACCTGGCCGCGGACCACAAAATCCGCCCCCTCCACACGTCCCTCCGCCTGGGCCAGCTCCACCCATCCGTAGCGATTCCCGGGCTCCTGGGTCGGCTCCGCCCGGATCACCTGCGCCTCCGCCCGGGCATAACCCGTCGGAACCGTGTTGAAGACCAGAGCGAAGGGAGACCGCCCCCCCGAGATCAGGATATCCAGGCCCGTCCCGGCGATCCCGCTGATCAGCGCCTGCCCTTCTCCATTTCGAAGGACGATCTGCACCTGAACGTTTCGCATCGGATGAGGCTGGGGATTGATCACCTCACCGATGCAGCTCAGGCTGCCCAGGGCGCTGGCCGTGCATCCGAATCCTTGGATCAGCAGGGGCATGGGGGTGGGGGTGGGAGGACGCGCCGGTTCGCCCTCCAGGCCCGGCATCGGGATCACCAGTTCCTGGCCGATCTGGAGCATAGTGGGATCGGTGATCCCATTCGCCTCCTGCAGGGCGGACACCGAGATCCCGTATTTCTGGGCGATGCCATAAAGGGTATCCCCGGGCTGCACCACATAGATGATCGGCGTCGGGCTGGGCGTCGGCCTCGGGATCGGGGTGGGGGTAGGCACCCGCACCACCACCGGCGTGCTCAACGAAGGAATGGTAGGCGGAGAGCCGGGCGATGGGGAAGGAGCCAGACGCTCCGAAACCACTCGCCCACATGCGGCGGCGATTACAATCAGGGCTACCATCCCATGCTGGATCCCTGCCCCGCGGGCCGAACCTCTCGATAAGGGGGTCATTGAATTGGGCTCCTCCAATATCTGAAGATCCGGTGCTTTTGATTATAAGCCAGAAAGCTCGGTCGGGGTGGGGCGGGTGGTTTCGTCGCACGCCCATGGGGTGGTTGAGCGCCCATCGGAGTGGGCGGATGGCCAGGGGCTATCCCGCTGCTTCCGGGGGTGGTCCCATCACCCGTCGGAACGGTAGAGGGGGTTCCCTCCCCATGCCTGTTGCCAGTAATGATACAGCAGGATGCCAGCGGCGACGGCGACGTTCAGGCTGGGGACTGGGAGGGCCGTCTCGATATGGACCTGAGGCGCCCGCCAGAGCAGGGAATCGGGAACCCCGAAGGAAGGATGCCCCAGGATCAGGAGCATGCGAGGGGGGAATGGAAAAGCCTGCAGAGGAATGGAAGAAGGAGTCTTTTCCGCGATCACAGGCTCGTAGGGGCATGCCTCGCTTTCCATCCACATCAGGAAATCGGCGACTGAGGGGAAATGTTCGATCCGGATGAAGGCGTCGGCGGCGCAGGCGGTGGCGCGATCCCAGAGCGGGGAGCCGATCACCAGCAGGCGTTCTGCGCCCCATGCCACTGCGTTGCGGCAGATCAATCCCACGGTTTTGTCCCCTTCCCCCAAGCTGAAGGCCGCAACGGCGTAGGGGAGGCGCGGGAGCCCGGCCAGCGCCTGCAGACGCTGGCGGCGGGTCTCCGGTCGAACCCAGAATTCTTCAGCTCGAGCCGGCCGCTTCATCTCCACTGTCCGCTCCAGACAGGTCCTGTTGGGCTTCCAGGAGAGCAGCCCCATCCCTATCCTCTTCTCATCGATTCATCCCCTCGTCGGCCCGGTTTCCCCTTCCAGGAGCGGCTTCAGGAGCGCGCGGCGTTCCGCTTCCCATCGGGCGATCCAGGCCCGCTCCTCGTCCGTCAGCGCTGCCCGCAGGAGAAGGTCCGGGCGCCGCTCCCAGGTGCGCCGTAGGGATTGCATCCGCCGCCAGCGGGCGATGGCCGCATGGTGGCCGGAGCGCAGGATCTCGGGGACCTCCCATCCGCGGTAGACCGCGGGGCGGGTATAGTGGGGGTGTTCCAGCAGGCTTTCCGCGAAGGAATCGTGGCGAGGGGCCTCTGGATCCCCTAGCACCCCGGGCAGCAGGCGGACCACCGCATCGATGATCACCAGGGCGGCTGGCTCCCCACCGGTCAGGATGAAATCCCCGATGGAGATCTCATCCGTGACCAGGTGCTCCCGCACCCGCTCATCTACGCCTTCGTAATGCCCGCAGATCAGCACCAGCCGGGGGGAGTGGGAAAGCTCCCAGGCCACTTCCTGAGTGAAGCGGCGCCCTGCGGGATCCAAGAGGATGATGGGGATCTCCTCCCGCGTGTCAGGCGGGGCATCCGAGAGGATGTGCTCCACCGCGTCGAAAATCGGCTCCGGCCGCATGACCATCCCCCCGCCGCCTCCATAGGGGGTGTCGTCGGTCACGCGGTGGCGTCCCAGCCCAAAGGCCCGCAGGGAATGCACCCTGATCTGAACGCGGCCGGTCTCCTGTGCCCGCTTCAGGATGCTCACCCGCAGGGGGCTCTCGAAATATTCCGGGAACAGGGTCACCACATCGATCCGCACCGCTTCTCCCTCGGGCCAGGCGCTTCCCTGCGGCTTCACTCCGTCACCACGGGGATGATCATCGGCCGGCGGCGGGTGTGGCGGTAGAGATATTCGGCCAGGGCGCTCTGGATACGATGGGCCAGGGCCTGACGGGACTTCCCCCCTCCGTTCGCCGAGCGCACGGTCTCGATGATCAGCTCCTCGGCGCCGGCCAACAGCTCCTCCGCCTCGCGGGCGAAAGCGAAGCCGCGGGTGATCAGCTCCGGCCGCCCGATGAGCCGGCCCGTCTTCGGATCCCGCCGCACGATGGCGACCACAAATCCCTCCCGGGAGAGCACCTCCCGCTCCCGCAACACCTCCGGGCCGATATCCCCGATCAGTGCCCCGTCCACGAACACATAGCCGCCTGGCACCCGCTCCGCCACCCGCCCCTGGCCGTCCCGGAACTCAAGGACCCAGCCGTTTTCCACCGTGAAAATGCGCTCCGCCGGGATGCCCAGCTCCATCGCCAGGCGGGCATGGGCCTTGAGGTGACGGATCTCCCCGTGGATGGGGATGAAGTACTGAGGCCGGACCAGGTTGATCATCAACTTGAGCTCCTCCTGGCTGGCGTGGCCGGAGACATGGACGGGGGCGATGGGGTCATACAGCACATCGGCCCCCCGCTGAAAGAGCCGGTTGATGGTTCGATGCACCATCTCCTCGTTGCCCGGGATCGGGTGGGCCGACAGGATCACCGTGTCGCCCGGGACGATCCGGAGTTGAGGGTGCTGGCCGACCGCCATGCGGGCCAGGACCGAAGAGGGCTCCCCCTGGGCACCGGTGGTGACGATCACCACCTGGTGCGGGGAATAGCGATCCACCTCGTCCAGGCGGATCATGACCCCGGGTGGGATCTCCAAGTAGCCGAGCTTCTGGGCGATCTTCACGTTCTCCAGAATGCTGGTCCCGGCGAAGGCCACCTTGCGGCCGTGGCGGAGGGCCGCCTGGATCACCTGCTGAAAGCGGGAGATCAGCGAGGCGAAGGTAGCGACGATGATGCGGCCCTTGGCCTGACGGAAGACCGCGTCGAAGGCTGCATCGATCACCCGCTCCGATGGAGTCCACCCAGGTCGATCTGCGTTGGTGCTGTCGGAGAGCAGAGCCAGGACTCCCCGCTTGCTGAACTCCGCGAGGGTTGCGAAATCCGTCGGCTTGCCATCCACCGGGGTCTGGTCGAACTTAAAGTCGCCGGTGTGGACGATCAGGCCCGCCGGGGTGGTGATCCCCAGCCCTACCCCATCGGGGATGCTGTGGCAGACCCGGAACAGCTCCACCGTGAACGGCCCGATGGTCAGACGGTCGCCGGCCTGGACCGTGTGGAGGGGGACGCCCTCGGTGACCTTCGCCTGCTTGAGCTTGACCTCGATCAACCCCCGGGTGAGGGGCGTGGCGTAGACCGGGGCCGGGATCTCGCGGATCAGGAAGGGGAGGGCCCCAATGTGGTCCTCATGGCCGTGGGTGACCACGATGGCCCGCACCCAGGCCTTTTTGTCCCGGAGATATTGCCAATCGGGGATGATGAAATCCACCCCCAGCATATCGTTCTCCGGGAACATGATCCCGGCGTCGATGATCAGGATGTTGCGGCCATATTCGATGGCCATCATATTTTTGCCGATCTCGCCGAGTCCCCCCAGAGGGACGATCCGTAAAACCTGTGCCATGGAGCCTATCTCCTGTTCTGGATCGAGATTCCACGGCGGATAGGAGGTCGCGGAAAAGCGCTCCCAAGGAATATTTTGACCCTGCTTCCTTATGTAACCCAAGGGGCCCTGAGATCCGAGCCCAGCCCGGGAGGTCCTCAAACAAAAAGGCCGCCAACGCCCCAGCGGGCAGCCGGCGGCCCCATCCCGAACCATCGGTATAGAACGAGTACGGATCTCCACTGTCTTCATCGTATCCGCAAAGCCGGGTTTCGTCAATCTTCTGGCGCTGGCCTTCGAGACGCGGGAGCTCTATTGGAGCCCCTCTGAAGCTGAGCGCATAGGCGGGGCGTGGCGTTCGGAGCCACACCCTCCGTGTGGCGGTCTGGAGTATAATTTGTGGCGGAGGGGTGGCCGAGTGGACGAAGGCGGGTGACTCGAAATCACCTGTGGGCCCGAAAGGCTCACCGCGGGTTCGAATCCCGCCCCCTCCGCTCGTGCGGGCGTAGCTCAGACGGTAGAGCGCCTCCCTGCCATGGAGGAGGCCGCGGGTTCGAGTCCCGTCGCCCGCTCTGTGACCCGAATAACCCAGAACCCTCACCTGGCGCTGTCAGTGCTCTCCTGGGCCGTTGGAGGGCCAGGGATCCAGCGCAGAAGGACCCTCGGGGCCTTCGGGGGGAGGCTGACGGGCGACCTCGCCCCACGCCTCGAGCGATTCCTTACTGGGGTGTGGTCGGCCCGGCCGGCCCTGATGGCGGATCAGATGGGCTGGACGCTGCTGCGGACGGCTGTGGATCGGGGGCCCGCGGGCCGTGATGACGATTTTCGATGCGACCTCCCGGGAGTATTCGTTGATGACCACCGGCCCGGTCTCCTCCCTTTCCTTCAGGCGTTGCGAAAGAGGCCAGCGGACGAATTGGGGAACTTCGATCTACCGAGAGGAAGCCATGACGAAAAACCCCGCGGATTCCCGTCGCCCTCGGCCGTGAGGAACACCGGGTGAACCCCACGCAGAAAAACGAAGGGGGAGGCTTCCCGATCACCTCCCCCATCGTTTAGAGATGGGAAAATCGCTGAAGGCGGCTCCCGGGAGGAAAGAGGCATATCGCCATGCCCCCTCACCCTCTATTCTATTCCTCCTCCCCTTCTTCCCCGATCACCGTGAACGTCCGGGGAGCCGGGGGCGGAGGAAGCGGCCAGCTACGGTGGAAATCCGGCACCGGCGGTCCGGGCATCCAGGCGATCCATGGGATCCACGGCATTCCCAGGAGGGGAAGGCCCGGCGTGCCCGAGGGCCCCCGCCCGGGAGCGCCCGCCCCGATCCTCGTTGGGAATCCATACCCCTCAGCTCCCGGCATCCATCCCGAATGCCCGTCTCGCCCCACACCGGCGTAGGGATCCGGGAGGTTCGCCCGCTGGATCCCCAGGGCGACAAGGAGAAAGGCCATCATGGTTCCCATGGCCACCCCAACCATCACCGCCAGGCCCCATGCGCCCAGATGAATCCCCACCCAGATGGCTCCGCTGATCCCGAAGGCGGTGGTGAAGAGCAGGAGCAGAAGTCTGAGCAGCACCTGCCTCATGGTGGACTCCTCCTGGTTCAGGATCGCTGGAAAAGCCAGGGCACACCGCCATGCGCCCCGGCCCATCTCGCAGGGTCCCCTTACGGCTGGGGTGCGCCAGATCCCCGGGCGATCAAGGGAAGGAGCGGCCGGAGCTCCTCGGGCGCGAGATAGGCTGCCTGGAAACGAGTGAGGGCCCCACCCACCACGGCGATGAAATCCCCCTTCCCCGGCAGGCGCTCCGCGCCTGTCCCCCCGATCCCGGCCGCCACCCGGGCGTCCTCCGCGGAGACTACCCGCCCCACCAGCCGGGCCGGGAAATTGGCCGTCAGCCGCCCGCCCAGCAGCGCGGCAGTCGGCTTCTGGGTGCAGGCCAGCAGGTGGATCCCGGCCTCTCGCCCCCGCTGGGCCAGCCGGGTCAGCAGCTCCCCTACTTCCCGCCCACCCTGCTGCACCAGATCTCCCAGCTCGTCGATGACGATCAGCAGACGGGGCGTGAAGATCCCCTCCCGGGAGCGGCGCTCCATCAGCCGGACGGCTTCCTCCAGGCTGGCCGTCGCTTCAGGCATCTCCCCCGCGGCGAATGTCCACACATGGGGAAGCTCCCGGAACGCGGCGAAGGCTGTTCCCTTGGGATCCACGAGGATCAGCATGAGCTGGCCAGGACGGTGGGTCATGAGCAGGCTGGTCAGCATCGTCCGCGCCAGCGAAGTCTTCCCCGATCCGGTGGTCCCGGCGATCAGGATGTGGGCGACCTGCGGGCTGGTCAGGCGGATCAGCAGCGGCGCCCCGTCAGCGGCCAGCCCCAGGAGGGCGGTATAAGGCGGATAACGGGACATCGATCGGCGGACCTCTTCCATCAGTGGAAGGAAGCGCACCACCTGGGGATCGGGGCGGGGGATTTCCAGCTGCACCACCGGCCCTTCCCGCTGGATCCGCACCCCAGGCACCCCCAGGGCCATGGCCAGCTCCTCCGCCAGCCCTTTCAGGCGGGACCACCGGACGCCGGGGGCGGGGACGACCTGGAAGAGGATCGTCGTCGGCGTGACCCGGCCGCCGGTCACCCGCCCGGGCGATCGATGCTGCCAGAGCACCTGCTCCACGAGATCCGCCTGGGCCTCCAGCCACCTCCGCTTCATGGGGAATGCCTCCTCTGATCCAGTGAACGCCTGGGGAGATGCAGCGCCCATGCGCCTTCGGCTATCCTTCCTGAACGATGGCCCCCAGATCCCTCACTGGGCCGAATCGGAACGCCACGCGTCCCTCCAGCACCCACATCCGCCGATCCAGGCGGATCGGTGGCAGCTCCGGATGGGCGGGTCGCAGCCAGTAGATCGCTTCATTCTTCCGCGTGGCACCCTTCGCCTGTTCGATGACCAGTTCCTTCAGGGTCAGCTGATTGCGACCGCGCAGCCGCGCCACCACCAGGTCCCCGGAGCGGACCTCGCTCCAGGTCACCGGCTCAATCAGCACGATGTCATACGGCTGAATCCCTCGGCCGATCATAGATTCCCCGCGGACCCAGAGGGCGAACTGGCAACGGCGAGGCACCCAAGCCGCGGGCAGGCGCAGGGTCCCCAGATCCTGGGGGATGACCTCCACCACCTGATCCGGCGAGGAGGCGGGGACCACGCCCTTCAGGGGGATCGATACGGGCGGGGGCGGAAGGGAGACCGGCCGCCAGGTTCGATGTTTCCCGGGTTCGCGGGCCACCATACCTTTTTGAACCAGCGCGAGCAGGTGATAACGAGCGTGGGAACGAGAGGCAAACCCCATCTGCCGGCGGACCTCTTCCAGCGTGGGGCTATAGCCGTGGGTTTCCCAGTATGCTTCCAGATAGCTCAGCAGCCGATCCTGGTCCACCATCGCTCCCCCGCATTAGAACATTTGTTCTAATTGAGAGCATAGCCCTTTTGCAAGGATTTGTCAAGGGGGCAGGGCGATTTCGGCAGCGGCCTGCTGGGGTCTTACAACTTCTTCCGATCTGCCCGGGCGCGCCACGCGGCCCAATCCGCCTCGGTGTCCAGGTCGAAGGTCAGGGCCTCGTGATGGAAAAGGCGCACGGGGAGGCCCCGGGCCCGGGCTTCCGCCTGGAACGCCTCCAGGCTCCCTGGGCCGAATCGGAAGGGGAGGGCTTCCGGCGGGCGCAAGAGAAGGGCGTTGGTGCCCTGAGCCCGTTGATCGGGGACCAGCACCAGGCCTCGATCCGGGAAGCCGGCCTGGAGCAGGGCCTGGATCGCTTCCGGGGTCACGCGGGGGAGGTCGATGGGGAGCACACCGATCCCACCCGCGCCGTGGCGGACCGCATACCGGCGGGCGGCGGTCAGGGCGCGGTTCAGATCCTCCCATCGGTCAAAATACGCATCCATCCCCATGCTCCGGGCCAGGGCCAGCACCCGGAGGTCGGCGCTGATCACCAGGGGATGGACTTCAGGCACCCGGGTGACTACCTGCAGGGTGCGTTGCGTCAGCAGCCATGTGAGGCGGATCCGTGCCCGCCGCGGGAGCACGGCCGCCAGACGGGACTTCGCCCGCTCCAGCCGTTTCACCGGGATCAGGAACCAGATCTCCATGCGCCTTCCGATCCAGCGGTCGACTCCACGGAGAGGACAGGGGATCCGCTCGCCCGGGCGGGAAGAGCTCAGCGCTGGGTTGCGGGGAGGAAAAGCCGGAAGGGGAAGGGGGTGAATCGCCATACCCCGGCGCGCAGCTCTCCGCTCCATCCGCCCAGGATCCAGATCGCATCGTCCCCTGGCGCGGCGGACAGATTCCGCCACGTCCCGGTGATCGGTGTCTCGAAGGGTGTCCAGCGATCGGCGCCGGGCTGGTATCGCTCGTTGAACGCCAGGGGGATCCGCCATCCGCCCCCGATCGCGAAGAGGTAGCCATCCATCGCCACCAGCGCCAGCCCGCCCCGCCCCACGTTCAACGGCGGGCATGGCTCCCAGCGGTTGGCGGCGAACCGGTAGCGCTCACAGACTGCCAGTTCCCGCTGACCGTCGTAACCTCCCACCACGTAGATCGCATCGCCCAGCGCGGCGGCGGCGGCGAAAGCGCGGGAGGTAGGCATCGGGGCGCGGGGCTCCCAGCGCCCTCGTGCCGGATCCAGCATCCAGACTGTTCCCTGCAGGCGGCGGCCATCCCACCCCCCGAAAATATAGAGGCGATCCCCGGCGACCGCCATCGCATAGGCCGCCAGCGGCCCCGGCAGGGAAGGCCCCTCCAACCAGCGGTCGGTCTCCGGCTCATAAACGTCCACCCGATCGACCGGTTGTCCCTGAAGATTAATCCCTCCCGGCACATAGATCCGATCCCCCAGCGTTCCGGCGGCGGCCGCCGCCACCGGATACGGTTTAGGCTTCCCCCGCTCCCAGGTCGCTCTTCGGAGATCCAAGCGCTCCACCCGATCGGTGATGCCCTCGGGGGCTTCCCCCCCGATCGCGATCAGCCAGTCCCGCCAACGGGCCAGGGCGAAGCGCGCCCGGGGCGTGGGCATCTGGCCGACCAGCTTCCACCGGGATAGCGCCTCAGCCCGCTCGATGCCCTGGCCGGCCTGATCGCCCTGGAAGATCACGTCGGGGGCTTCGGAGCGGGCCGGCGCGGGCCCCACCGCCCACGCGATCCCCAGGAGGAAGGCGATCAGGAGGAGGACGGCCTGCCAGCGCGGAAAGGCCGCGAGGGTGGATTCCTCCATCTTAGAAAGGGCGGAGGCCAGCGCCAGTGGCTTCGGGGCCTCCTCCGGCGCCGCGGGCAAGGGCGCCTCTACCCCCTCTCCCTCCTCCGCTTCTTCCTCTCCGATCCCCGGGAGGGAAGGCGTCAGGGTCACCAGCCGGAAGCGGAGCGCATACATCGCGGCCTCGGTGCGGGACTGGAGGTTGGTCTTGGAGAAGATATTGCGGAGATGGACCTTCACGGTGTTCTGGCTGATCCCCAGGCGGTAGGCGATCTCCTTGTTGGCCAGCCCCTGGGCCACCAGGCGGAGGATCTCCTGTTCCCGATCGGTGAGCCCCGCCTCCTCTGGCGAGATCCATTCCATCCGGTGTTCCGGTTGCGCCATCGGGACTCCCTGAAGCCCTGTCCGGTTGGTGCGCTGGACTTCTTTGAATTTACGCTGTTGCCCTCGGGTTCGGGAAGGTGGATGGGGACGTGTTTCCGGAATGAGGGCCAAGCCCTCGAGGTTCCCCGATGATTAAATCGAGGATGCCCTTCCCGTGTTCTCTAAGGGTGGCTGATCCAGCAGCCAGGCTGCGATGGCGGAGTAATCGGCATCCGCCCATCCGTGCTCCCGGGCCATTAGGAACGTTTGCTGGGCCGCGGCGGCCAGCGGCGTGGGCGCTCCGATCTGACGGCCGAACTCCACGATCAGGCTGAGATCCTTCTCCATCAGGCGTAGGGCGAAAGAGGGTGTGAAATCTCCCTCCACGATCTTTCCGCCTTTGTTTCGCTGCGCGGGGGAGATCACCGCCAGATCCTGAAGGATCCCCCACAGTTGTTGCGGAGGGATCCCGGCGCGGGCGCCCAGGGCGAACGCCTCGCCCAGTGCCTGCATCGACACGCCCAGGATGAGATTCACGGCAAGCTTCACTGCGCATCCCATCCCGTTGTCGCCCACATAATGGATGTTCCGCCCCAGGACCCGCAGGAGATCCTCGACTGCCTCAAACGCTTCCCGTGGACCCCCGACGAAGATCGTGAGGGTGCCTTCCGTCGCAGGCCCCACGCTGCCGGAGACGGGGGCGTCGAGCATCCGGACGCCTCGTTGTGCGGCCTGTTCGGCCAGACGCCGGGAGACGGCCGGGGCGATAGTGCTCATATCCACCACGATGAGGCCCGGATAGGCACCCTCCAGCACGCCGTGGGATCCAGCGAGCATGGCCTCGGTGGCGGCGGAATCGGCCAGCATCAGAAAGACCACCTCGCTGGCCTGGGCGACGGCGCGGGGGGAATCGGCCCAGCGGGCCCCTTCGGCGATCAGGGGTTCCGCCTTCTCCCGAGTGCGGTTATAGACCGTGAGCCGATGCCCGGCCCGCAGCAGCCGCCGCGCCATCGGCGTTCCCATCCGTCCCAGCCCAATGAACCCCAGCGCGCGCATCGTGAGCCCTCCGGAAGGATTCGGGTTCGGAGTGACGGGATGGATTTCCATTATTCCACAGGCGGCAGATCCGCGACCCACAGGGTGCCATCGGCCCGGAGGAAGAAGAGCCAGCGCCGCCCCTCATCCACGGCCACAGCGACCAGATCCTTCAAGCTCTCGCCCCGGATCTGGCGGATGAAATCACCCCGCGGCCCCACCTGGATCAGGCGATCCGGCTCCAGGATGTAAAGCCACGGTCGGGGGGCCTGGAGATCCATAGCCAGGCCCACCGGCTGACGCACCGGGCTCGGGAGCGCGGGGGCGGGCTGTTCCCGCAGGGGAAACCCTTCCTCCTCATGGCCCATCGTGAACATCCGCACCCGTCCATCCCGATACAGCACATAGAGGTTCTGGTAAACCAGGAAATCCACGGCCTCCCCCAGATCCGCCCGGGGCGAGGCGAAATAAGGCTCGGGATCCCCATTGTAATCGTCCCCGGTGGGGCGTAGTCGCCAGATCTGGCCCCTCGCCCGATCCAGCACATAGAGATTCCCCCCATAAAATCGTAACCGCCCATCGGCAGGCGGGGAAAAGCGGCTGGGCACCCATCGGGGGTTTCGGTTGCGGCTCTCTGCCAGACCCTGTGTGTGCAGAACGATCAGACCGCCGACGGACCGCCCGCCTTCCGCCCCCGCCCAGGTCAGATCCAGCAACGCCCCCACGGGATGGCCCTGCAGGATCATGCCGCTCCACAGGAGCTCCTGCATGGACTCGCCGAGGAATGTCCGATGCACCTCATCGTATCCGATCCAGAGCACACAACCTCCGGGGCGCAGGGTTTCGGAGGCGCAGTGACCCTCCGGATCCAGCAGATATAGCTCATTGTCCCGCAGGATCAACCGCCACAGACGGCCCGGGGGAAGGCGGGCCAGGGGCATCGGATGCAACGGCTGCACGGCCTGATCCAGTCGGTCCAGCTGGCGTTGCGCTTGCTCCTGGAGCGCAGCCGCCTCCGGCAGCGCGGCGTATTGCTGGACGGTTCGCGCCAGATCCCGGGCGGCCTCCCAGTGGCGCCGGGCCTCCCCGGGGGCCGGTGCCCGGGCGGCCTCCTCTGCCTCCGCCTGGGCTTGAGCGAGCAGGCGGTGGGCGATCAGGACATTCCGCTGATGAATGTAAACCCCGAAGGTGATCAGAGTGATCGCCCAGGGCAAAACCCATGCCAGGGTGTGCACCCATCCCGGCGCGGTGGGCAGCGGGATGGTGGGCCATCCCCATCGGGGCATCCGGGGGAACGTCCATCGCGGCCGCGAAAGTCGAAGCCGGCCCGGCAGGCGGAGCTTCCCAAGGGGCCGGCGGGGAACCTCGAGAGGGGCTGGAACCGGAGGAGCAGGCGGTGGCGGAGAGGCCGTCGGCTTCGTCAAGGGGAGAGGCGCGGGGGTGCGATCGATGGCCAGGATCAGAAAGGCCACCGGGTGGGAAACTGTGCGGGCCACCTGGATCTCGATCGCCTCAATGATCAGGGGGAGATTCTGGATACGAGTCAGGGCGGTCAGCGCCGCGGGATCCAAGAGCGGCCCCGTCTCCGCATCGGCTACCATCAGCCGGTCCTCCGGTCGCAACCGGACCATTCCGTAGTGCAGGGAGATGGCCCGGGCGGCGCCCAACGCTGAGGACGCTCCCCCTTCCGGCGCGATCACTTGCACTCCTTCCCGGGTCACGTGAGCGGCCCAGGCTGGCCCGGCCTGGAGCAGAAAGATCGATTCCTCGCGCACCGTGAGCAGGGTGAGGCCGATCTCCCATCGTTCCTCCGGGGTAGCGTGGCGGTTCTGTTCCAGGAGCCAGTGGTTGAAAGCGAGGAGGGCTTCCCGGAGGGCGGAAGTCAAGCTGCCGGGGTGGCGGTCGAAGGTGGCCCGCAGCAGGCGGGCCGCCTCTTCAAAGGGGAAGAATGTGGGGTCGCCGCGAACCGTCAGGACGGCGTAGAGCGGCTCCGGCCGCCTGCGTCCGCGCGGAGGCAGCTCCAGCACCAGCCCCTGCGCTTGTGATCCTCTATACCATCCCGCATAAGCTGCACGCATCGGTGTGCTTTCCGAACGCTTCGATGGGCGGCAGCCCTCCCAGAGATGGAGGGCCACCCACGGCCCTGGGGATCATCGCTCCAGGGAGGGGATATGCTCCTCTTTGGCCCTGGCATCCCGGAGAAGCGCGCCCTCCGCACAGTGCAGCGCCTGGCATAACGCCTGAAGGATTTCCTGAGCGCCCTGCTGATCCCCGGCTAGACCTCGCCGTCGGGCTTCCTGCAACCGGTCCCAGAATCGCCGTCCCTCCGGATCCTCCGGCTCCCGCATGAAATCCGCCACGATCCCTTCCCGCATTGCCTGCCGCCAATCCGGAAGCCAGGCGTTCAGAAAGTAGGCAGAAGGATCGTAGGCGCGTTGGTAAGCCCGGAACGTCTCATAGAAAGCGATCGTGAATTGCAGATCCGCAACCTGCGCCGGATCGACCGGATCCGTCCACAGGCGCGGAAGCCATCGCGCTTCTACAGTCCGGATATCTTGATGATAGATAGCCTGAAGGGCATGGTCAAGGACCTCCCGGTCCGATTCTCCCGGACGGCGCTTCATCGTCTGGAGGAAAGCTCGGAAGCGGAGCCATCCTCCCTCCCGCACCAGCTCCTCCACGAAGGCGCCCGCTTCGAGGTAGCCGATCTCGTGGGGATGGGTGTAGAAATCCTCCACCAGACGTTCCAGAGGGATCCATCGACCCAGATAGAGGAGCGCAGCGGCCCGCTGGGTCAGGGGCTCCGGGCGATAGTGCCCGCCGGCTACGAAGACAGCCAGGCCTTCAACGATGAAAGACGGGAGGTGGGTCAGGCAATCCTCGCGCGCCAGCCATGCGCAGGTCATTCGGTGGGTGAACTCATGGCGTAGGATCGTGGGAACATCCACCGGCAGGCGATCCGAGAGCGGGTCCGTCAGGATCAGGCTGTCCCCCACGGTGAACCCGCCGTGCCCGAGCAGCCGGGGGATCCATACGATGTGGGTAGGAACCTGGGGGGGAAGGCTCAATCGGGCCCGAACCACGGCCTCCGCTTCATCGGCCCATTGCATTCGTTGCCCCAGCTCCGCCTCGGTTGCCGTACCCGTCAGGTAATGGTGGACACAACACCGGCTCTCCGCCTGGGCCCACTGGGCCTGTCGCTCCGCCTCTGGAAGCTGCTCTCGGGGGCGCAGAAAGACCGTGCGGGTGATCCGGTCCCCTCCCTGGAGGTCTGCCTCGGGCCTGGCCACTGCCGTCAGGGAGAGGGGGCCGGAGAGCGAGGCTTCCCATACCCAGGTCCAGATCGTGGTATGGGAGGCCCCTGGGGGCAACTCCGGGAGCCACGCGTCCGCCAGGATTTCCTCCGCTCCGGGGTCTGTCCGTCGGATCTCCACCCGGCCCGAGACGATGGAAGCAGGGGTGGTGTTTCGAACCTGAACCTCGAAACTCAGGCGGTCACCCATGTAGAGCGGCCCATCGGGATGCAGGCGAAATGCCTCAATGGTCAGCGCCCGCTTCGGCGCTGGGCGGGAGCGGAGAGGAGTGGGGGGAGGAAGCGCCGGAGAGAGCGTCAAGGTGGGCAGCTGCCGCGGAGGCGGGTTCGGCAACGAGCTCCCATGGCCTGGCAAGCCTGCCCACGCCGCGAGCCAGAGCGCCAGCAATATCCCGCTGATGATCGCCCATCGGTGGATTCGGGACATCGTCTGCTCCGGATGGGTTCAAGTTCGGGTTGATCGGATTCTATCCTGGAAAGACTGGCAAGCCCGGCCCCGAGCGCTCCAAAATTTGACAGACCCCAGAGTCGCCCCTATGATTCATACAAAATGCCGATGGAGTCGAGCGAAAAGATGCTACACGCTTTGATTCCCATCCACTGCATCTGTCCTGGGCGGGGGCGTTAGCGCCACCCGCCCGGGATGAAGGCCGAACCTGGCCTTTCTTCCCGCCGGACCGAGGGACCAACCGATCGGTGGGTGGCCAACGCCCCCGCGCCCCAAGGGGTGCTGAGGCTGCTGGCCGTTTCCAGCCCGCCGCGTCGTGTTGGTCCTTTTTATTTTAGGGTGGCGCAATCGGCTTCTGGAGGGGGAGCGAGAGGGGCCTGCGGCGGGGCGCCCATCCGGTAGGATCCCGATGAAGCGGAGATGGCGTTCGCCCATTGATTCGCCTTTCGAGAGGAGCAGCGATGCTGAAGACCATCCCGAGGATGCGGGCGGAGGCGGCGAAGGATGTGTTCGAGCTGATCGGAGACACGCCTCTGCTCCGGTTTCGAAGGCTGGTGGCGCCGTTCGCGCCTGTGGAGATCTACGCGAAGGCGGAATGGTATAACCCGGGCGGATCCGTCAAGGATCGCCCCGCTCGGGAGATCATCCTGACAGCGGAGCGGGAGGGTCGGCTGCATCCCGGCAAGGTCATCCTGGATGCGACCTCCGGGAACATGGGGATCGCCTACGCCATGCTGGGGGCGGCCCGGGGCTATCGCGTGACCTTGTGCATTCCGGCCAACGCCAGTCCGGAACGGCTGCGGATCCTGAGGGCTTACGGCGTGGAGTTGATCCTCACGGATCCGCTGGAAGGGACCGATGGGGCCATCCTGGAAGCCCGCCGCCGATATGAGGCGGACCCGGAGCGATACTTCTATGCGGATCAATACAACAATCCGGCCAACTGGAAGGCCCATTACCGCACTACCGGTCCGGAGATCTGGGAGCAGACCGGGGGGCGGATCACCCATTTCGTCGCCGGCCTGGGGACCAGTGGGACGATGATGGGCGTCGGCCGCTATCTGAAAGAGCGGAACCCGTCGATCCGCCTCATCGGGGTGCAGCCGGACGGGCCCTTCCATGGCCTGGAGGGCCTCAAGCATATGGAGACGGCCATCCGGCCCGGGATCTATGACCCGGATCTGCTGGATGAGATCCTCCCGGTCGCCACCGAGGAGGCCTATGCCATGGCCCGGCGCCTGGCCCGGGAGGAGGGGCTCTTTGTGGGGATCTCGGCGGGGGCGGCGATGGCCGCCGCCCTGAAGGTCGCCGCCCGGTTGCGAGAAGGTGTGGTGGTGACGATCTTCCCGGATGCGGGATATAAGTATTTAAGCGAGAACTTCTGGTTCGAGGGGAATGCCTAACGCACAGGAGCGAGGCTCGATGATTCTGCGGTTGCGTCAAGCCCATCGAGAGCAGATCCGAGCTCACGTGGAGGCGGGCTATCCGGCCGAGGCGTGCGGGATCTTCCTCGGCCGCGAGGTGGATGGCGCCAAGATCGTGGAACGCCTTCGGCTGGTGGATAACCGGTGGGCGGATCCGGAGGAGCAGACCCACCGGTTCCTCATCCCGCCGGAGGAGGTCCTGGCAGCCGAGCGGGAAGCCGCTGCGGAGGGCCTGGACGTCCTCGGCTTCTTCCATTCCCATCCGGATCATCCGGCCCGGCCCTCGGATTTCGATCGGGAGCATGCCTGGCCCTGGTATGCCTATCTCATCGTCTCGGTTGAGAACGGCCGGGCGACCGACTGGCGCGTATGGGAGCTGAAGGAAGATCGCTCGGCGTTCATTGAGCGAACCCTCGAGATCATGCCCTGAGGATCTCGCGGGCAGGCATTCGCCTTCCAGGATCGGGCAGTCTGGATGCCGAACTCCTAACCGAACAAACTTCCGCGCGGAGGTGGAAACCCGATGGCCGTTCAGATCCTGATCCCGACCCCGCTGCGGGTCTATACCCGAGGGGAGAAGGTGGTCACCGTGGAGGCGAGGACGGTGGGGGAGGCCCTGCGGGCCTTGACGGAGCGCTTCCCCGAACTCCAGCGGCATCTCTTTAACGAAGAGGGCCGTCTGCGCTCCTTTGTGAACCTTTACCTGGGCGACGAGGACGTGCGATACCTTCAGGGGGAGGAAACCCCGATCTCGGACGGGCAAACGTTAAGCATTGTGCCTTCGATTGCGGGAGGTGGGCCATGGTCGAGCGGAAGGTGGATCACACGGCGTTGAAGTTCAACCAGGCCTCCATCATCACGCTGAACCTTCTGGGATGGATCCTGAACCAGCCGGCGCTGGTGGCCTTCGTAGCCCTGGTCATGCTGGTGGGAACCGCCGCGCCGGGGGCAGCGCTATTCCAGCAGATTTACTTCCGGATCCTCCGGCCGCGGGGCTGGCTGCGGCCCCGGGTGCTGACCGATAACCCCGAGCCGCACCGTTTCGCCCAGGGGCTTGGGGGGACCGTCCTGGCGGGCGGAGCGATTGCCCTCTTCCTGGGTTATCCCGTGATTGGCTGGGCGCTGACCTGGGTGGTGATCGTCCTGGCGGCTTTGAACCTGTTCTTCGGCTTCTGCGCGGGCTGTTTCGTTTATTACCAGCTGAACCGCCTGGGCGTCCCCGGCTTCACGGTTCGGCCCATAGAGCGTCGGGAGGGGGAGGGATGATCGAGCGCCTCCTCCTCGCGGCAGGGATTTTGCTGGTGCTCTGGGCTGGCTGGTGCCTGATCGCCGGCGCGCAGCGCCGGCTGGCGCGGCCCCGGGCCGCCGACCTGGAGGGCTCGCTGACGTTGCTCTATTTCCACACGCCGACCTGCGGGCCGTGCCAGCTGCTCCAGACGCCGATTCTGGAGACCCTGGCCGCGGAGTGGAAGGAGGCGGTGACGGTGCGGTCCGTGGATGTAACCGCCGATCCAGAGGCGGCGGCCCGTTATCGGGTGTGGACAGTGCCGACCACGATGTGGGTGGACGCCTCCGGGACGGTGCGGGTGGTGAACAATGGGGTGGCGACAGCGGAGACGCTGCGCCGGCAATGGCTCCAGCTTCGGAAAGGATCTGGACTGGCGGAGGGAACACGATCCCATCCCGACTTGCATTCTGCATCCCTGAGGAGGTCCGGATGTTGAACGTGAATGAAGTGATTCTGACGAACGAGGAGATCCGTCGGTATAGCCGACACCTCCTGATGCCGGAGGTCGGCCTGACGGGCCAGAAGAAGCTCAAGGCTGCCAGCGTGCTTATCATCGGCGCCGGCGGCCTTGGCTCCCCGGCGGCGCTCTACCTGGCCGCTGCCGGGGTGGGGCGCATCGGCCTGGTGGATTTCGATGTGGTGGACGAGAGCAACCTCCAGCGCCAGATCCTGCACGGCACCTCCTGGGTGGGCAAGCCCAAGCTGGCCTCGGCCAAGGCGCGTCTGCTGGACCTCAATCCGGATATCACGGTGGAGACCCACGAGACGGTGCTGACCAGCGCCAACGCCCTGGAGATCCTGAGGGGTTACGACATCATCATCGACGGCACGGATAACTTCCCCACCCGCTACCTGGTCAACGATGCCTGTGTGTTCCTGGGCAAGCCTCTGGTCTACGGCAGCATCTTCCGGTTCGAGGGGCAGGCCACCGTCTTCGACGCGCGGGTGGGGCCGTGTTATCGATGTCTCTATCCGGAGCCCCCACCGCCGGGCCTGGTGCCCTCCTGCGCCGAAGGCGGGGTCTTCGGTGTGCTGCCGGGGGTCATTGGCGCCATCCAGGCTACAGAGGCCATCAAGTTGATCATCGGCCAGGGCGAGCCGCTGATCGGGCGGCTGCTGCTCTACGATGCTCTGAGCATGCGCTTCCGCGAGCTCAAGTTGCGCAAGAACCCGGCCTGCCCCGTCTGCGGCGAAAACCCGACCATCCGCGAGCTGATCGACTACGAGGCTTTCTGCGGCATGCCTATCCACGAGCATGAGGTGCGCACCGAGTTCGACATCGCGCCTCAAGAGCTGAAGGCCATGCTGGAACGGGATGGCCAGGGGATCGTGCTGCTGGACGTGCGGGAGCCCCACGAGTGGGAGATCTGCCGCCTGGAAGGAGCGATCCTGATCCCCCTTCGGGAGCTGCCGGCGCGCCTGAACCAGCTGGATCCCACCCGGGAATACGTGGTCTACTGCAAGACGGGGGCGCGCAGTGCTCAAGCCGCCCGGATCATGCAGGCAGCCGGGCTCCGGGTCCGCAACCTGCGCGGGGGCATTAACGCCTGGTCGCGGGAAGTTGACCCGCGTGTTCCTCTCTATTAAAATGGGGAACAATAAATGGGGCAAGGATTTCACCCGCTGCCGATAGAGGAGCGCGCACCCCCTAAGGGCCGGGGGCCCGGCGAAACTTGCCGGGCCCCCGGCTATTTGCAGGGGATGAGACGGACCCGGCGGGACGGTTAGGGGATCGATTTTTCCCGATTTCCGCGGCCAGCTGATCCAGACGGCGCCTCACCTGCCGTATCTTTGCCTGGCGCAAGATCCCCCATCCATTGCGCCAGCGGCATTCATCCTTCTTCCATCAGTTCGATGGTATGGGTGATCCCGGCCACGCCGCGCACAGTGGCGCTGACCGAGCAGTATTTCTCCTCCGAGAGCCGGACCGCATCCTCGACGGCTTTCGGGGAGAGACCGCGCCCGCGCACTCGGTAAATCACGTGGATGCGCCGGAAGGCCCAGGGGGGATCCGGATCCTGTTCCCCCTGCACCCGGACCTCCAGGCCTGTGACCTTCTGCCGCTTCTTCTCCAGGATGTCCAGCACATCGAAGGCCGAGCACGCTCCCAGGGCGATCAGCAGGAGCTCCGCCGGCTTCATCCCCACGCTGTCCTCCGGCCCAGTGCCGGAGATCACCACACTGTGCCGCGTGCTGTCGATCCCCACGAACTGGCGCTTCTCCAGCCACTTGATCTGCACTTCGGCCATGGCCGCTTCCCTCCGCTGTGGATGGCGGGGTGCAGATCGTTTGGATCCTCGCAGGGATAAGCGATCCCATCCCCCGGTGGTTTTCGAAGAGGCCGGGGAGGAGAGAAGCGATCAAGGGCAGGCGAGCGGTCTTCGGCGATCCATCTGTCCTCCAGCCCCATGGGAAATCAGGCCTGCGGCGGAGAGCTGCAGGGCGCGCCCGGGAAAGGAAGCGGGGGCTCCAGCTTCATCCGGACTTCCGCCGAGCGCTCGAGCAACGGTTCCAGGGCGCGGCGGAGGGCTTCCCAGTCCGCTGAGATCCGGGTGGGGGCCGGCAGGGCCCGCCACGCGATCTCCGGATCCTTCAAGCCGTGGCCGGTGAGCACGGCCACGATCGCTTCCTCAGAGGGCGAGATCAGGCCCTGGGCCAGCGCTCGGCGCAGCCCGGCGATAGCGGCCGCCGAGGCCGGCTCCACGAAGATCCCTTCCAGCGCCGCCAGCATCCGCCACGCTTCTAGGATCTCAGCGTCGGAGACGGCCAGGAAGCGCCCTCGGGATTCCTGAACCGCCTGTAGGGCCTCAGGCCCCCGGGCGGGGCGGCCGATCCGGATCGCTGTGGCGATGGTCTCCGGCTGATCCACCGGATGGCCAAGGACCAGCGGGGCCGCTCCTTCGGCCTGAACCCCCAGCAGGCGCGGGAGCTGGTGGATCCGTCCCGCCTGATAGTAGGCGCGGAAACCCTTCCAGTAAGCCGTGATGTTCCCAGCGTTCCCCACCGGGATACACAGCCAGTCCGGCGCGCGCCCCAGCTGGTCGCAGATCTCGAAGGCGGCCGTCTGCTGTCCCTCCAGACGGTAGGGATTCAGGGAGTTCACCAGCGCGATGGGATAGGCTTCCACGGCGCGTCGCACCAACCTCAGGGCCTCATCGAAGTTCCCCTCCACTGCCAGAACGACGGCGCCGTAGGCCATGGCGGCCGCCAGCTTCCCCAGAGCGATCTTCCCGGCCGGGACCAGGACGATGGCCTGCAGGCCGGCGCGGGCGGCGTAGGCCGCTGCGGAGGCGGCTGTGTTCCCGGTGCTGGCGCAGATCACCGCCTGCGCGCCCTCCGCCACCGCCTGGGTCAGTGCCGTGGTCATCCCCCGGTCTTTAAACGAACCCGTCGGGTTGAGGCCTTCGTATTTCAAAAAGAGAGAACCGGCGAGACCGATGGCTTGGGCCAGACGGGGAGCGGGCAGCAGCGGCGTGTTTCCTTCATACAGGGTGATGGGGGCGAGCGGGGCGATTCGGAGAAATGGACGATACGCATGGATAATGCCGCGCCACATCGATCCCTCGGCCATGCTCCTTCCTCCTGCGGGATGTGCACCGGGAGCGCCCAAAATCCCCAGCCATTGTGGGCCTCGGATGCCATTTCGGGAAGCCTCGCGGGCTTCAACCGGCGATGTCTTTCCAGTTTAGGGTGGATCCTGGCGAAGTGCCAAGCGGGGGGATCGGACGAGGAGCCGAAGGCGTCCGGCCGATCCCCAGACTGGCCCCGAGGAACATCCAGCGGGGGGAAATGCCCGAGGGAAAGGCTAGTCCTTCGCTGTTCCGAATCGCCCAGGGGACGCCTCCGGCCGATCGGAAGCGGAGCCCTACGCCTTTTGGGGTTGTGGCGCGGCAGCGGGGCGCTGAGTGGCCAGCAGGAAACCGATGAACATCAACGTGGCGGCCACCAGCTCCCCGATGTAAAGATACTGGCCCAGCCCCAGGCGGGTGAGGGTGCTGGCTGTAGCGACGGAGAGCGCCCCCGCCGCGATCAGCACGTTCCCCAGCACCCGATGGGGGAAAATCTGCCGCCGCCATAGCAGATACCCCGAGTAGAGGGCGCCTCCCACCAGGGTGATCAGCCCATAGATGTTGAAGAAGGGTGTGGTCATGCGAACCGGCGCTCGGGGCGGCATGATCGCGCGATACTGCTCGCTGATCGGACGGGCCGGGGTGTAGGCCGAGGCCTCCAGCGGGGTGGTCAACATCAAATAGGCCGCGATCAGGCTTCCCAGCACAAGCAGCGCGAGCAGCCCGTGGGCGAGCGCGCGCCGGCGGGCCAGCAGATAGACCGTTCCCTGGCCTAGCCAGGCAGCGTTCAGGGCGGCACCGAAAAGATACCAGATCCGAAAGACCCACGGATTCCAGGCCAGGGCCAGATAGGCTTCCGCGAAGCTCCCCAGGCCGAACATCGTGAGCCCGATTCCCCAGAGCAGGAGATGGGTTCCCCGTCGTTCGGCATATCGCCGGAACACGGCGAGAATAAAGATCGCCATCACCGCGGTCGATACAAAGGGCAGGATCTGCTGCACCGACATCGCTGGACCTCCTGGGCCTGGGATGGAGAAGGTGCAGGTCCGGATCCGAAGAAACAGGGCGGATCGGGTCGGTGGCGAGGCTCCTCGCTCAGGACCATGGGATCCAGCCAGCTGCGATGCCGATCGCGACCCCGATCAGCCCGATCATCACTACGAGAAGCAGAATCAGCAATGCGGGCACCCCCCAGCGTGTCCAGAAAGACCGTGACAGGCGTCCCATGGCGAACTCCCCGAGGATAGTTCCCCGCAGGCAGGGCATCTCAGCATCAAGCAAATTAAGTGAAGTTCACACAAAAATTACCTCATTGATTTTATTGCAGAATTCGAGGCAGCGCCAGGGAAAGAGACGTCCATCGCGCAGAGGGACAGGGGCTCCAAACGGCGGAGAGAGGGGGTCTAGAACTGCTGTTGCGGGTTCCGGTGGCCCGGCAGCCGATAGCGCCCTTGAGGAATGTGGAACAGCCTAAAACGGGGCGATGGAAACGATCCATTATACGCGAAGCGGCATGAGCCAGAATCGTCACATCCATCGTCCCCCTGGGGATCCCACCGCCGGCCCCAGGAGGAGGGCGAGGAGGAACAGGGGAAGGGCGATCCGT
>NZ_JBHOQR010000022.1:0-18218 GCF_042408815.1 Thermoflexus sp.
TTCGACGCGCGGGAAGGACGTGTCCGCCTTGTTCCTGGATGGGGACTACGACAGCATGACTTTCAAGATCTCCCAGGCCTTCTTCCCGGGCGATCCCGATGCGTGGGAGAAGCTCCAGCGCGCGCTCAAAGCCCAGATCGATCCCGAAATCTTCGAAAAGATGCGCGGCACCGTCTCCTTCCCCTTTAAACCCGGCGAGCACCAGCGCATCGCCGTGAAGGTGATCGACTTCCGGGGGAATGAGGTGGTGCGGGTAGTGCCTTGTACCTAAGGAGCGTACGCTATGGATCGTAACGAAGTGCACATCGCCTTTGAAATCCTGCTTGAGGAGATCGAGCAGGTTGCCAACAGCATCAACGACGCTGGTGCCGAAGCCTTTCAAAAAGGGGCTTATGATGAAGCTCGCCGGATGATTGAAATTGCGACGCGGCTGGCCGAGTTTCGCGAAAGGGTTAAGGCGCTTCAAAACGAATGGAGAAATGTCTTCACCGGTTATGCTCCGGAGAGCAAAATGAGGCGCAGAGGGCGTCCAGAGAGACTTAAAAGAGGATTGAGAACGAGCGAAGACGCCTTTCGGAGGCCGATCCTGGAAGCTCTGGTGGAATTGGGAGGGCGAGCGGAGATGTCTAAGGTGTTGGATCTCGTGGAGAAAAAGATGGAGGGAATCTTGAACGATTATGACCGTCAGCCTTTACCTTCGGATCGTAAGACCATCCGTTGGCGCAACACGGCGCAGTGGTGTCGGAATACGATGGTCCAAGAAGGGCTGTTGAAGAGCGACTCGCCTCGGGGCATCTGGGAGATCTCAGAACGAGGACGGAAGGCTCTTCAGGAGGGCAGCGTGTAAAGATGTCCCTGCTCATTGACAGCACGATCCTCAACTCGCCCTTCGGAGGGCCGCATGCACCGCGGGCGAAGGGTGATCAATATAGGGAAATGTACCAACAGGAGGTAAGACCATGAAATCTCTGGAGGAATTGATTCGGGAGCTGCCGCCGGAGCTCAGAAAGGAGGTGGAGGATTTCGTGCGCTTTCTGCTGGAGCGTCGGAAGGTCGCCCGCGGAAAACCCCTCCGGCAGAGCTGGGCCGGTGCCTTGCGCGAGTTCAAGGACCGGTTCACCGCCCTGGAGTTGCAGAAAAAGGCCATGGAATGGCGAGACGACTGAGCCATGTACCTTGTGGACACCAACATCTGGCTCGAGCGCTTGCTCGACCAGGAGCAATCGGAGGTCATCGGGCGGTTCTTGGAACAGGTCCCATCGGACCAGCTCGCCGTCACGGACTTCGCCCTGCACTCCATCGGCATCATCCTCTGCCGGCTCGGTCTCCCAGACGCCTTCCGCCTCTTCGTGCATGAGGTCTTCATCGATGGCGCTGTGATGGTCATTCATCTGGAACCGACAGACATGCCAGGCGTGCTCGAAGCCATGGAGCAGTTCAACCTGGATTTCGACGATGCCTATCAGTACGTCGCTGCAGAAAAGCACGCTCTCACTCTGCTAAGCCTGGACGCCGACTTCGACCGCACGCCTGCAGGGAGGAAAACACCACAACAGATTGTGACTTGAGGCGAATCCCATGCTCGTTGACAACCCCATCCTCAATTCGCCCTTTGATGAGCCCACCCACTACGGGGAGTACCGGGAAGGGCAGCCGGTGCTCAAAGAGGGCCGGCGCCCTGCGGGCTATTACCTCAAGGCCCGCACGCGGGGGTCGCAGGCAGCGCTCCTCGAAGAAGAATTTGTGCCCCTCGAATGGGTCAAGGCCTGGCGCGGGCGCGGCTATCCCGGCGTGACGCCCATCACCCGGCGGCTGCCCGATCACTGGAACAACCCCGAGCGGGAGCGCAGGCTCTTCTTCGGCTCAGAGCCGGAGTACGTGGACGTGTACAGGGTCCCCTTCGAGGTCATCCCCGTCCAGAAGAAGCCGGTGGGCCGCGCCGAGGTGCAGAAGGTCTCTACGCTGGTGAGGGCTTTGCCAGAGCGCGAGCATCCGGAAATCACCTTCCCCCCGGCTGGAAGGCTACGTCTTTGACGTGCGGAGCCGCATTCGAGCGGACCTTTCGGCGAAGTTTGAGGTCAGCTCTCAGTCCTCCCGCCACTGGTTTGGCGGATTGGGCATGTCTGGACCAGGGGTGCCTCTTGTGCCCGGCCCCCTGGGGAACTGTCTATCATTACTTATGGAGGGAAGTCGCAGGCTGGCATCCGCTCCCATAGGCCGATCCATGGAACTTTTCCCAGAAGCCATCGTGCTCATTGCGGTGGTGCGCCATCCCCAGGACTGGCAATGGATCCAGGAGACCCGGGCGTATCGCATCCCGCTTCGTCACGCCCCTCCGCTGGCCCCTTTCGTAGATTTCGTCGCCTTCTACCATACGGCCGCCTTCGGGCCCGAGCGCTGGTCCATCCGTTACTATGCGCCCTTAAGAGGCTACGAGCTGGTCCGACGCCGCGATCTGTTCCCGGAGGAGCTGGACCACCCCCGGGCGGAGGCGCTGTATTATCTCCTGCAACTGGGCCCCATGCAGCCGCTCCCCCGGCCGGTGGCCAGCCGTCGCTGGCATCGGTTCACTTTCCTTTTCACCACGGGCGAGCGCCTGCTTCAAGCATCGGATCTGTCGGAGCTCCCGCTGGAGGGGATCGAGCGACAACTGCTGAGGGGAGCATTGCGAGAGGAAAGCCAGACGTTCAACCGCCGAGGCGGTTCCTCCACCTGATCGTGAAATCGCTTCGAGGGAAGCCTTCATGGGGCGCAGGCCGCCTTCAGCGGCCCACACCCCATGAAAAACCCATCCCCTTCCAGGGGCCCCCCAAACGGCGGGAAGTCAGAGCAGCGCCCACAAAGGGAAACCTTACACCTTCAATCGATAAACCCCCCGTCGGACCCGCTGGAACAGATCCTGGTTCTTGCGGAAGATCAGGGTCAAGCGGGCCCGCTGCATTTGAGGATCCCTCCCCGGAACCTGAAGCCCCCGATCCAGCAGCGCCCGGCGGATCTCCTCGAGCTCCATGCCCTGGGGCGCCGCTTTCAGCACTTCCACAATGGTATGCACCAGCTCCCGGGTGCGGCGACGCCGAGGTATCGCGGTCTGTCGGAATAAACCGATCAGCCCCTCGCCCAGCGCTGGATACTTCTCGATGAGCTCCGCGATGTCCTCCAGCAACCGCAACTGGGCCTGGATATACTCTCGCCGCTGCTCTACATCGGCCAGCTGAGAACGCAGCAGGCTGATTCGACCCTCTAAAATCTCTTTCATGCGAGACCTCCTGTTGCAAATGATGAGATGAGAACGGGAATTTTTAGCGCCTCAAAGGCCCGATCCAGCCCCCAATGGATTCCCCCTTTCCGGGAGAAGATAGTATCCCAGCGGTCACCCTGAGAACGCGCCCCTCCCTATCACGAAGGAACCCTGCGGCTGTCCGACAATTGCGACGATGATCGTCACCGGAAAGGGAGCAAAGTACCGTTCTATTTTGTTCAAAGTCGCGTAAATCAACTGTATCGCAAAATTCAAGGGAGGTCAAATCCCGTTGTGAGCATATCACGATCTCCGAACCGACAGCGGATCTCTTCCCTTTGCCCGTCCTGGCTTTAGCAGATCGGAGAGCTCATGGGAAGATCATCCACCGAAACGAATGGATAAAATCGGTGGAAGAAAGGAGGAAACCGTCGCTTTCCAAGATCCCAGACCTTTTCGTTCGTCAACGTTTGCACCCTCCTCGCCCGGTTGACTTCATCGCCCGTTCGGACCGAATAGATATCAGTTTATCGATGAGAAGGGGCGAGGAGGGGGACCTTAAGACCATGCCCGTACACGCATCATCGCAGACAAACCCCTAAGATGGCTGGGTATTGCGTTCTAAGGGAAACCATCCGGCGCTCCAGCGATCCGCGGGGGCTGTTCTTATTCCGCGATGGAGCTCCCGGATCGGCGCGCCGCGGGGTTGGACACCGGCTGCCCTTTGGGGCGATCCTCATGGGGGCGAAGGCCCGGCCTTTGGGGTGTAGACATGGTCGAAGTTCGCCGATGGGGATGAATGGGGGAGGCGTTGCGGGAGGGGAAGGGGAGAGGGTGGGGCGCTGCGGGAACATGGAGAGCCGGATCGCCACCGCCCCACCCTCCAGAAACGCGCCAGGCGATCAGGAGCTCCTTCCCGCTCACGGACGGAGCAGATAACGCCGTCGAATCCAGGCGCTCAGCGCATCCATGCCGATCACCAGGAGGAGCACCGCGAGGAGCACCGTGCTCAGGCGGGCATACGCCATGGTGCCCAGATACGCCTGCATGTAAAACCCAATGCCCCCAGCGCCCACCAGGCCCAGGAGGGTGGAGGCCCGCACGTTGTACTCCAGCATGAACAGCAGCTGGCTGAGGATGGCGTTGGCGCTCTCCGGCCAGAGGACGAAGCGGATCAGATGGCGGCGCTTCGCCCCCACCCCCCGCATGGCCTCAAGGATCTCCGGATCGATGGCTTCGAAAAGCTCCGCGTAGAGCTTGGCCAGATAGCCCACGGTGTAAAAGGCCAGCGCCAGGGTTCCGGCCAAAGGCCCCAGTCCCACCAGAATGACCATCAACACGGCCCACAGCAGCGAAGGCACCGTTCGGAGAGCGGCGACCATGAAGCGAACGACGACCACCACGCCCGCCGGGAACAGGGTCCGGGACCCCAGAACGCCCAGCGGGAACGAAAGGAGGAACCCCAGCAGAGTCCCCGCGAACGCCATCTGAAGGGTTTCCAGGAGGGCCCCGGCGATCGTGGGCACGATCCGGAGATCCGGGGGGAACATCTCTTGAGCGAAGCGGGCCAGATTGGAAACCCCCCGCATCAAACGCCCGGCCTCGAAAAGCCCCATCCCATTCAGCAGCCAGGCCAGCAGCGCCACCACCCCCAGGCTGAACCCCAGTTCCTGCCACCGACGCCATTCCAAACCTGGCCACGTTCCATGAACGGCCCCATGCTTCAGGCTCATTTCATTCCTTCCCCCCCATGATCTCTCGAAACAGCCTCCAGGTCAGATCCAGAGCCGGGCGGTCGAAAACCACCTGCCCCTCTTTCAGGATCACCACGTGATCTGCGAACTCCTGAACCAGTTGGATTTCATGGAGGTTCAGGATGACCGTCAAACCCCTTTCCCGGGCCAAGTGATGCACAAAGGCCAGCACCTGAGCCGCCCGGGGAAGATCCAGGTCGGAGACGAACTCATCCGCCAGGATCAGCTGGGGATCCTGCATCAAGGCGCGGGCGATGGCGACCCGCTGGCGCTCTCCTCCACTGAGACGAAATACTTTCTCGTCCGCTTTATCCGCCAGATCCAGCATCTCGAGCAACGCCATCGCCCGCTCAATCTCGGCGCGAGGGAAAAAGCCCAGGGCCGTCCGCCACCCCGGATGACGGGCCAGGGATCCGAGAAGCACGTTCTCCAGCGCCGTCAGGCCCCGCACCAGCCCCAGCTGCTGCGGAATATACCCGATGAGCCGACGCAACGCGGGCTCCGGCTCCCCCGACAACGGATGCCCCAGGAGGAAAACCCGGCCCTTTGGGAACGGAAGGAGCCCGGCCATAATCCGCATGAGGGTAGTCTTGCCCGCGCCGGAGGGCCCCATGATAGTCCAGAAACCTCCGGCAGGGACCTGGAGATGCACCCCCTGGAGGATCCACTTCCCCTCCCGGTAAGCAAACCAGAGATCCTCTACGGATACCGCGATCTCCTCCCAGGCCAAGCACCCAGCCTGGTGCGGGGATGGAAAGAATTGGGTCATCGGCGTTACCTCGTTTCAATCCGTATGACATCCATCCTCACGGTCGAGGGGTCCGCTCCTCTTCCTCCTCTTCGCCTCCCCCACCCTTACCGATCTCAACGCGCTCGGAGAAGGCAATGTGAGTGCGCCGCAGATATGCCTGCAGCATGCCCAGGTGGGCCCGAGCATCCGTTTTCTGGAAGCCCACGAAGAGCCCGGAGATGAACTGGCGCATCAGGCTCCGGTATTCCGGCGCGCCCAGGCCCATGAGGGCCTCGATCACCTTGGAGCGCAGCGGCTCCTGCAGGGCCGGGCTCACCACCACCCCATGAGAAGGCAGCGGCCCCTGTTGCTCGAGCACACGGGTGTTCGCCAGAACCTCCCGATAGAGGGTTTCCGGTACATCGCCGGCGATCACCGTAACATCCACCTGGCCGGCCTTCAGGGCCTCCCAGCACGGGCCGTAGCCGCCCGCGAAAAGCACCTGTCCAAAGAAGGCCTTGGGATCCACTTCCTGGCCTTCCGGAGGCTCTGGCAGCAATCCCAGCTCGATCAGCCGGGCCATGGGCCCGATATAGCCGGAGGTAGAGATCGGGCTGGGGAAACAGGCCCGCTTGCCTTTCAAATCCGCCAGGGCCGTATATGGGCTATCCTTCGGAACCACCCAATAGGAGTAATAATACGTGGCCTCTGTCTTCTGAGCGTCATGGATCACCTCCCGGACTTCGGCCAAGACGAGCTGGGCATTCGCCCGTTCCACGGCCAGAAGCCCCGCGAAAGGCCCCATGAACGCCACGTGGGCCTGGCCGAAGCGGAGCGCCTCCACCACCCCAGCCTGGCTGAGGGGGACATAGATCTCCACATCTACCCCCGGCCCCAGGCGCTGCTCCAGATACTGCTCCAGCGGCCGGGCTTTCTCCTGAACCTCGGCCGCCGTCAGAGTGGGCTGCACCGCGACCACCAGCCGCGTGGAGGGTGCCCGCTGCGGCACACACGCGGCGCTGAGCCCCAGCAACGCCCCGATCGCCAGCAACCGATAACGGGAAAGACGCATTCGATCCCTCCCACACCAAGATGTCGCATCACTCACTGTAGCGATCGGCCGGCGCGCTGTCAATAGAAAAGAGTTAATCGAGAAATTTTCAAGAAAGCTTCTAAATTAAGTAACCCGGTTTAACTATGGGAGGCTCTCCCGAAAGGTCTCGGTGGGGCCCAACGACTGCCCTTACCGAATGGGGAAGGGAAATCCCAGGAGGAGTCTTCCCGAAGAGACTGGCAGAGCTCGGAGGTCAACTCCTTGGGCTCGCTCATGCCGGGAAGCCCGCGGGCGAAAACCCGATCACGCCAGCTCCCATTCCATCTTCACCGCCCAGGTCTCCCCCGGATCCAGGCGGAGGAGCCAGTGAGCCGTCAGGCTGGTTCCTTCGTAGACCCGCTCGAATCCCGCCTCCGAGTTCACGATCGCCTCCACCGGAAATTGCCACCAGGAAGCCGGCCGGCTGAGACGGATCACCACCCGTCCCCACCATTCGTGGACAATGGCCAGCTGATCGGATTCGGGGAGCTCCTCCAGGGTGGCAAAGGGGCGAAGCTCACCGTCCGGCCACACCGTATAGGCTTTCTCACTGTCGCCTCCGGACATGCCCCAGTTCACCTCGACGCCGAACCGGGCATGGAGGGAGGAGAGCCCCATGGGGGTCACCCGATAGACAACCCGAAGGATCGGTTGATCCGAGAGCACCTCGATGGTCTTTTCCAGGCGCACGGGCTTCGGGCCTTCGGGATCCCATAGATGACCATCGCGGCGGAGGATCAGGCATGGATGGGGCTCGGTCGCTAAGGCGATCAGGGCATAGGGCTGATGGATGAAATCACCCCATTCGGCATACTGGGCCCGGTAGAAGGCCTCCAGCGTGGTGTCCGGAGCCATCAGATGATCGATCAGTCCCGTCCGCCGATACCCATCCACGATCAGCCGCTGTTCCAGGCCCATCTCCTTCACCCGCACCCGATGGGTGTGAATGCTCTCCAGACGGCCTTCCTGGCCGGCCAGCACAATCTCCCCTCGGGCCGCAGCCTCCTGGAGGACCCGATGGTAACCTTCCCGATGCCGGGTCATCCCGTTCAGCAGGTTCAGCGCGGCGTCCCGACGATCCCACTCCAGGATCTGCCCTCCCAGGGCCGGGCTGATCAGAAGCCATTGATCCGGCGTCCCGATCACGATCTCTTCCTGGGTATCCCCATCAAAATCCAGTCGTTCCACGTACGCCCACGGCCTTTCCCCATAGCGCGTTTCATCGGCTATGGCCTCCGCCGTGATCAGGTGCTGGTAATTCGCCTCACGGATATGGAAGAGATAGATGCCACCGAACACCCCATGCCAATAGGGGCAATTGCACTGGCCCGCCCACACATGCTCAAGGGCTTCCGCCCGCCGGATCGGATCGGGGAGGGCGTGGACCTTCCGGCTGACCCAGAGCATCTTTTTGTGCATCTGGTTGACCTCCGGGTATTTCGCCAGGAAGACCCGCCAGAACCCTCCCCGGATGAACCGAAGGAGATCCCACCGGCCTTCCGCCTGCAGCCGATGTTTGAGGTCCGTCAGCTCCGCCGAGATTTCCGGGGGCAGCGCCCACTCGGTCATCTCATCGTAGGAGACAGTTGGAAGATACAACCGGCCGAGCGGGGGGAAGCGCGCCGCATATTCGCCAGGTGGGATCGAGATCAGCCAGTCCGCGTTTTCCTCGATGGCCGCGAAAAAGTCCTCCATCCACCCTCGATCCCAGCAATGGACATCCGTCCCAGGCCACAGGCCGAACTTCTCCCCATCGTCCCCCATCACGGCCACCCGGGGCGGGGCGCCAGGAGGCAGCGGCCGCTCCGCTTGCTCCCGCAGCCAGCCGATCACTTCCGAGACGGAGGCCCAGGGGATCGTGTAGCGCAAATGCTTGGAGGTGCCAAAGATCTTCAGGGGATATCCCAGCTCCTCGGTCACGTAATAGCCGAAGAGATCCGCATCGGTCAACCCGATCCACTTGAAGTGAGTATCATCCAGGATCGTATACTGAAGGCCCGCGCGCGCCAGGGGGAGGGGCAAGTGCGGCTCCCACACCCGCTCGGCAAGCCAAAAGCCCACCGGTGATACCCCGAAGTCCTCCCGCACCGCCTCGATGTGCTTGCGGATCTGACCCGCTTGATCCTCATCCGGGATCACCGCCAGGATCGGTTCGTAATAGGCCCCGGCCATGATCTCCACCTGGCCCCGCTCCACCAAGCGACGGATCCGGGGGAAGAGCTCTGGGCGATGTTCCCGCAGCCAGTCCCGCAGCGGCCCGGTGTAATGAAGCGCTACCCGCACCCCGGGATGGCGCTCCAGCGCGGCGATCATCGGCTCGTAAGCCCGGCGATACGCCTCTTCGAAAACCCAGTCAAAGTTCCCCACGGGCTGATGGTTGTGGAAGGCCAACGATAGATAGATCTTCCCCATTGGGATTCCCTCAATTCAGTTGGATAAAGCGCTTCACCTAAAATAAAGCGAAACCGGAACCATGTCCATCGCATCCAACGCGGCAGGGTCCCGGGCACTGGGAGGGTCTTTCCGGCCAGCGGAGCGCAAGCGCTGCCTCGCTCCCGGAGCGGGCGGAACGTGGAGAGCTCGCTCCAGGAGCGATCCCGCCCATGCAAGCGTTCCCCGAAGGGAGCTCCCAACAGGATAGCGTCGCGCCCCTGAGGGGGCAAGGCCAGCCCCTTCGTTCTTTTTACGGTCGGGGATCCTCCAGGTAGCGCACCAGCAGGCGCACGCCGTATCCAGTCCCCCCTTTCGGCACGTAGCCCCGCGCCTTCTCCGCCATATCCATCGGCGCGATGTCCAGATGGGCCCAGGGGACGCCCTCCGGAGCGAACTGCTTGAGGAACATGGCGGAGGTTCCCAGCCCGCCATAGCGGCCGCCGCTGTTTTTCACATCGGCCACCTCGCTGCGGATCCGCTCCAGGTAATCTTCCCATAGGGGCATGCGCCACAGGCGCTCACCGGTCGCCTCCGCGGCCCGCAGCAACGCCGTGGCCAGCTCATCGTGATCCGAGAAGAGGGCAGCCGCCACATCCTGTCCCAGGGCAATGATGGCGGCCCCCGTCAGGGTGGCCACATCGATGACCGCGCGGGGGTTGTAGCGCGCCGCATACGCCAGGGCATCCGCCAGGATCAGACGGCCCTCCGCATCGGTGTTCACGATCTCAATCGTCTTGCCGCTGAGGGTGCGCAGGATATCCCCGGGCTTATACGCCTTCCCGGAGGGCATGTTCTCACAGGCGGGCGCCAGAGCCACCACCGGGACGGAGAGCTGGAGGGCGGCGGCGGCCAGGGTGGCCCCCAGCACCGCCGCGGCGCCAGCCATATCCCCCTTCATGGTCAGCATCCCTTCCTCGCTCTTCAGGTTCAGCCCCCCGCTATCGAAAGTGATCCCCTTCCCCACCAGGACCACCGGCCGTTCGAGGCGGCCCTCTGGGGCGTATTCCAGGATGATCAAGCGAGGCGGCTCCTCGCTCCCCCGGGAAACCGCGGTCAGCGCGCCCATCCCCAGCGCCGCGATCTGCCGCTCGTCCAGGATCTGGGCCCGGACGCCGACCTCCTGGGCCAGGCCGCTCGCCTCCTCGGCCAGACGTCGGGGGGTCATATCCGAGGCGGGCTCGTTCACCCAATCCCGAACCCGGTTCACGAAGCGGGCAAGGATTTCCGCCCGGCGGGCTCCGGTGGCGATGGCCGCCTGCTTGGCTGCATCGACTTCCACCAAGAGAAGGACCTCTGGCTCTTGGCGATCGGCGCTCGCCTGTTTACGTTGATAGGTGTAAAGGCCCAGCAAAGTCCCTTCCACGGTGGCCTGGGCTGCTTCCTCAGGGGAGAGGCCGCCACGGCCGGCTCCGTGGACGACGGTAGCAAGCCGTCGCACCTTCAGCTCGCGAGCCCGCTGAGCGGCAGCCGCCGCGGCGTGGCGGACCTTTTCCGCGTTCAAAGAGGCCTCCGGTCCCAGCCCTACCAGGAGGACCCGAGGGGCGGGGATCCGGCCATCCGTATAGAGAACCAGCGTCTCGCCCAGGCGGCCCCGGAAATCCCCGGCGGCCAGCACCCGGGTGATCCGTCCCTCCAGGGCTCGATCGACCGCCGCGGTGGCCCCGCCCGGGGTGGTGATTCCCTCCAGCAGGTTCACCACCACCGCATCTGCCTCGACCTCTTGGATCACGCCGATCCGGGTTTCGATCTGCATCGAGACCTCCCGCCGAGAGCGTCTCTGGGAATCTATCATTGGGGTTATAGCATAACCGATTCCCCATGTCCATCCGGGCCATGGCGCTTGCTCCTCCCCAGGATCCCGGAAACCGGAAGCTCGAAGGACGCCTCTCCCCCTCGCCGTTTCAGCAAGCGCCCAGCGAGAAGATCCCGCGGCCGGAGACCATCCGCAGGAGAACCTTATTGTTCGAAATATCACCAATTTGTTATTTGTTTCCCAAACCGAGCGGAAACGATGTCTTTCTCTATCATAACATCCCTTTGAGGGGAAGTCTTGACAGGAATTCAGGCGGGTGGGTATAATTGAAGTGCCTTCAGCGAGTATCCTCTGAGCGAGCGCCTCCATGCGGCTGAAGGGATCCTATCGGTTCAAGGCGGCGGTGGATCGCGTTTGGGGGGCCTTGATGAATCCCCAGGTGATCGCCCGCCTGCTCCCAGGAGTGGAGCGTCTGGAGCCGGTGGGAGATTACATGTATGAGGCCGAAATGCGCCTGGGCATCGGGCCCATCAGCGGCCGCTATACAGCCCGCATCACCCTCTCGGAGATTGACCCCCCGAACCATTACCGCATCCGGATCCAAGCGCAAGGGCCTCAAGGCACGGTGGATGCCCATGGCACGATCGATCTCACGGCAGACGATGGGGAGACGATTTTGCATTATGAAGGGGAGGCCGCGGTGACGGGGCTGCTCATGAGCATAGGCGCCCGGCTCCTGGAACCGACGGCCCAGATGCTGGTGAATCAGGGATTGAAGAACCTGGAAGCCCAACTGACCTCTTCGTGAAATTATGTATCCCCCTGGATAGGCGCGGGCCCATCGGGAGAGGCGCCCGGGCAGGAACCTTCATTCGAAGAGGAGGGGCCCATGAAAGTTCCGGTAACAGTCACGGTGAACGGCCAGGTTTACCAGCGGGAGGTCGAGCCCCGGATGCTCCTGGTCCACTTCCTTCGGGAGGTCCTGGGGTTGACCGGGACCCACGTGGGGTGTGACACCAGTCAATGCGGCGCCTGCGTGGTCCTGATGGACGGGAAGGCTGTGAAGTCGTGCACGGTGTTCGCGGTGCAGGCAGACGGAGTCCAGATCACCACCATCGAGGGCCTGGCGCGGGACGGCCAGCTCCATCCGCTCCAGGAAGGCTTCTGGGAGATGCACGGCCTCCAGTGCGGTTTCTGTACCCCCGGGATGATCCTCGCCGCTTACGACCTCCTGCAGCGCAATCCCAACCCGACGGATGAGGAGATCCGCCACGCCCTGGAAGGCAACTATTGCCGCTGCACCGGTTATCACAACATCGTCCGGGCGGTGCGCTACGCGGCGGAGAAGCTCCGCGTGCAGGCCTGAGCCCCACAAGGTGTTCCCCGACTTCAAACGCCGGAAAGGAGGCGGCGATGGCGACGCGCTATTTCGGTGTGGCGATGAAACGGCGGGAGGATCCGCGCTTCATCACGGGGCGCGGCACCTATGTGGATGATCTTACCCTTCCTGGCCTGGTCTACGCGGCGATGGTGCGCAGCCCGTATGCCCATGCCCGGATCAAAGCCATCCATACGGAGAAAGCGCTCCGGCATCCGGGGGTGATCGCCGTATTCACCGGAAAGGACATGGTGGATAGCGGGGTGAAATCTCTCCCCTGCGGCTGGCTGCTTCCCGGGATGAAGCTGCCCCCGCATTACCCGATGGCCGTGGACAAGGTCCGCCACGTGGGGGAGATCGTGGCGGTGGTGATCGCCCAGGATCGCTACACGGCGGAGGACGCGGCAGAGTTGGTTGAGGTGGAGTATGAGGTGCTCCCCGCGGTGGCCGACGGGGCCAAGGCCCTGCAACCGGGCGCCCCCACTGTCCATGACGAGGCCCCTGATAACATCTGCTTCCGCTGGTCCATCGGCGATCGGGAGAAGACCGACGAGGCCTTCCGCCGGGCCCATCAGACGGTGAAGGTGGCGTTGATCAACCAGCGCCTGATCCCCAATGCCATCGAGCCCCGGGCGGCGATGGCCCAGTATAACCCAGCCACCGATGAATACACCCTCTGGGTCACCAGCCAGAACCCTCATGTCCACCGGCTGCTCATGGCCGCCTTCGTCCTGGGCATCCCCGAGCACAAGCTCCGAGTGATCTCCCCGGATGTGGGCGGCGGCTTCGGCAGCAAGATCTTCGTCTACCCGGAGGAGACCATCGTCACCTGGGCGGCCAAACAGGTGGGCCGGCCGGTGAAGTGGACTGCACGGCGGCGGGAGAGTTTTGTGAGCGACGCCCACGGCCGCGACCACATCACCGAGGCGGAGCTGGCGGTGGATGAAAAGGGGAAGATCCTGGGGATGCGGGTGAAGACCATCGCCAACCTGGGGGCGTATCTCTCCACCTTCGCCCCAGCCATTCCCACCTATCTCTATGGCACCCTACTCTCCGGCCAGTATGAGATCCCCGCGATTTACTGCGAGGTGACCGGGGTCTTCACGAACACCACCCCCGTGGACGCCTACCGGGGGGCCGGGCGGCCGGAGGCCACCTATGTGGTGGAGCGGCTGATGGATCTGATGGCCCGAGAGCGGGGGGAGGACCCTGCGGAGTTCCGGCGGAAGAATTTCATCCCGCCGGACAAGTTCCCCTATCCAACCCCGGTGGCCCTCCAGTATGACAGCGGCAACTATGAGGGCGCCCTGAACAAGGCGCTGGAGGCTATCAACTATAAGGAGCTGCGCCGGCAGCAAGAGGAACTCCGCAAGCAGGGCCGCTATATCGGCATCGGCTTCTCCTGCTACATCGAGGCCTGCGGCATCGCCCCCTCTCAGGTCGTGGGTTCCCTGGGCGCCCAGGCCGGCCTCTGGGAGAGCGCCCTGGTCCGGGTGCACCCCACCGGAAAGGTGACCGTTTACACCGGCTCCCACGCCCACGGCCAGGGCCACGAGACGGCCTTCGCCCAGATCGTGGCCGACGAGCTGGGCATCCCCATCGAGGACGTGGAGATCGTCCACGGGGATACAGGGAGCGTTCCCTTCGGGATGGGCACTTACGGCAGCCGCAGCGCCCCGGTGGGGGGCAGCGCCATCGTCCTAAGCCTCCAGAAGATTAAAGAGAAGGCCCGCAAGATCGCCGCCCACCTCCTGGAGGCCGCCGAGGAGGACGTGGTCTTCGAGGACGGCAAGTTCTACGTGAAGGGCGTGCCCGACCGCTTCAAGACCTTCCAGGAGGTCGCCCTCCAGGCTTATCTCGCCCATAACTACCCACCGGGCCTGGAGCCGGGGCTGGAGGCCTCCTCGTTTTATGATCCCAAGAACTTCACCTTCCCCTTCGGAACCCACATCTGTGTGGTGGAGGTGGACCCGGAGACGGGGAAGGTGAAGATCCTGCGCTACGTGGCGGTGGACGACGCCGGTCGCATTATCAACCCGCTGATTGCTGAGGGGCAGGTCCACGGGGGCATCGCCCAGGGGATCGGCCAGGCGCTGCTGGAAGGGGCGATCTACGAGGAGAACGCGCAGCTCCTCTCGGCCTCCCTGCTGGACTACGCCCTCCCGCGGGCCGATGACCTGCCCGCCTTTGAGATCGACCACACCGTGACGCCGTGCCCGCACAACCCGCTGGGGGTGAAGGGCATCGGCGAGACCGGCACCATCGCAGCGACCGCAGCCGTGGTCAACGCAGTGATGGACGCCCTGGCGCCCTTCGGAATCCGCCACATCGACATGCCGCTCACCCCGGAGAAGATCTGGCGGGCCATCCAGGCTGCCCGCACCGCATGAACGACACCGGGGGAGGAGCTTTCAGGCCCCTTCCCACCCGCTGACCTGAACCGGAGAGGAGGGGACAATGTATCCGGCGTCCTTTGAATACTACCGGGCGAGCACCCTGCAGGAGGCCTTGAACCTTCTGCGGCAACATCCGGAGGCGAAGGTGCTGGCCGGCGGGCATTCCCTGATCCCCCTGATGAAGCTGCGTCTGGCGAGCCCGCCGGCGCTGGTGGATATCGGGCGCGTGGCCGAACTGAAAGGGATCCGGCGGACCGACGGCATGGTGGTCATTGGGGCATTGACCACTCATCGAGAAGTGGAGTTCTCAGAGGAGCTGAAGCAGTGGTGTCCACTCCTCCCAGAGGTGGCCGCCCACATCGGGGATCCCGCCGTGCGCAATATGGGCACCATCGGCGGAAGCCTCGCCCACGCTGACCCGGCCGCGGATTACCCCGCAGCCATGCTGGCCCTGGGGGCGACGATCCATGCCGTGGGCCCCAATGGGGAGCGGACGATCGCCGCCGATGATTTCTTCGTGGGAATGCTCACCACGGCCCTCCAGCCCGGCGAGATCCTCACCGAGGTCCACGTGCCGGTTCTGGGCCAAGGCACCGGTTGGGCTTATGAGAAGTTCCCCCACCCAGCCTCCCGATACGCGGTGGTCGGGGTCGCCGTAGTGATCCGGGTGGAAAACGGGGTCTGCCGGGAGGCCCGGATCGGAATCACCGGCGCAGCCCCCAAGGCCTTTCGGGCCACGAGCGTGGAGCAGGCGCTGGTCCGCCGGCGGCTGGACGAGGCCACAGTGCGCGCGGCGACCGAGAACATGGTGAGCCCGGAGGGCTTGCTCAGCGATCCCTTCGCCTCGGCTGCCTACCGGGCCCATCTGTGCGCCGTCCTCACCCGGCGGGCTCTGCTCCGGGCTGCCGGACGGGCGGCATAGAGCGCCCGGTCCTCCACCTGGGATCGTAGAGGGATTCCCCCGGGGGATGGGGGTGCTGATCGCGCTCCCCATCCCCCGGATTGTTTTCCTTAGCGCGAAGCCTCACGCCCGGTTCCCCCGGGGCTCTGGGAGCTGGATAGACCCCTCATCCCTTGGGGGTTTCCGAGGGATGTCATGGATTCGTGTTAAAATGATTTGGCTCTGAGAGAGAACATGTGGGGCTGACCCTCCGGATCCCCTCTCGGGAACGCGGAGGGAGAGGCAAGGGATTCCTGTCATCTGTGGAGGCAGCGGTGTTCCCCCGCTCCATTGATGAAGTGCTGGAGGCCTTGAAGGCGCATCGTTATATCGCCGATCGCGGGCTGGCGACGGCCATCTTCCTGGCCCTGCGCCTGGGCCGCCCCCTCTTCCTGGAGGGCGAGCCCGGCGTCGGCAAAACGGAAGTCGCCAAGGTCCTGGCAGGTCTGCTGCAGACCGATCTGATCCGCCTCCAGTGCTACGAAGGGCTCGATGTCCACAGCGCGGTCTACGAGTGGGATTACGCCCGCCAGATCCTCCAGATCCGAATGCTGGAGGCCTCCGGGGAGCGAGACGAGGTCCGCATCCGTCAGCAGATCTTCAGCCCTGCCTTCCTGATCAAACGGCCGCTCCTTCAAGCCCTGGAGGCCAAAAACGGCCGCCCCTCGGTGCTCCTCATCGATGAGCTGGACCGGGCCGACGAGGAGTTCGAGGCCTTCCTCCTGGAGCTCCTCTCCGACTGGCAGATCACCATCCCCGAGATCGGAACGGTGCGGGCGGAGCAGCCGCCTGTGGTGGTGATTACCTCGAACCGGACGCGGGAGATCCATGACGCCCTCAAACGGCGCTGCCTCTATTTCTGGATCGATTATCCGTCCTTCGAGAAGGAAATCCAGATCGTGCGGGCTCGGATCCCGGACGCCCCCGAGCGCCTGACCCGGCAGATCGTGGCCTTCGTGCAGGAGCTCCGACGGCTGGACCTCTATAAACTGCCCGGAGTGGCGGAGACCCTGGATTGGACGGCGGCCCTGCTGGCCCTGGATCAGACGGAACTGGATGCGGCCGTGATCGATGAGACGCTGGGGGTGCTGCTGAAATATCAGGATGATGTGCTCAAGGTGCGCGGGGAGATTGCTCAAGACCTCCTGACGAAGGCCCTCCTGCGAGCCGAAATGTCCTCGGGGGATCATTGATATTGAAAGGGATCTTCCTCCGCTAGGAATAGAGATGTCTGGCCATTTGCTGGATCATCTGGTCCGCTTCGGACGCACGCTGCGAGCGGCTGGGATCCCCATCACCCCCGGCCAGATCATAGCCCTGGTGCGGGCGCTGGAATGGATCCCCCTGGGCGATCGTGAGGCCTTTTATCACGCGGCCCGCTGTACCCTGATCTGCCGCCGCGAGGACTTGGAGATCTTCGACCGGATCTTTGAATGGTTCTGGCGCAACCCCCTGATGGGGGGACAGTTGCCGCCCGGTCTTCTCTCCACTGCCCCCGGGCCGATCCGGCGGCGGGAGAACCGGCCCCGCCCAGCCGAGGTAGGCCACCCCCCATCCGGAGAGCCTCCCGCCGGCCACCCCGAGGCCCCGCCGGTGATCCTAACGGATCGGGCGATGACCTACAGCCCGGTGGAGCTCTTGCGGCGCAAACAATTCGAGCGCTTCTCGGAAGAGGAAATCCAGCTGGCCCGCCGGTTGATGGCCCGCCTGCGCTGGCGGATCTCCGAGCGGGAGACCCGGCGGCTGCGCCCGGGCCCGAAGGGGGAGCGGCTGGATCTCCGGCGGACGGTGCGGCAGAGCATGCGCCACCACGGGGAATGGGTTCGACTGCTCTGGCGCACCCACAAGCCCAAGCCCCGACCGCTGGTCGTGCTGTGCGATATCAGCGGCTCCATGGAGCGCTATGCCCGAATGCTTCTCCATTTCCTCCACGCCCTAAGCCACACCCGACGCCACGTGGAGACGTTCGTCTTTGGCACCCGCCTCACCCGCATCACCCGCTGTTTGCGCCACCGGGATCTGGACGAGGCCCTGCGAGAGGTTGGCAAAACGGTGATGGACTGGTCCGGGGGAACCCGCATCGGGGAATGCCTGCACGTGTTCAATCGAGACTGGGCGCGGCGGGTGCTGGGCCGCGGGGCCGTAGTGATGATCATCAGCGACGGATGGGATCGGGGGGATGTAGAGCTCCTGCAGCGGGAAATGGAAAGGCTCCAGAAATCGTGCTATCGTTTGATCTGGCTGAACCCGCTGCTCGGGATCCCCGGATATCAGCCCCTGACCCGGGGGATGCAGGCCGCCCTACCCTATATTGATGATTTCCTGCCGGTACATAACCTGGCCAGCCTGGAGCAGCTGGCTACTCACCTGGAACGGCTGCCCGCCCGCCGCTCCGCCCGCCGGTCCGGGCTGGCCCGTTGGATCCCACCGGGGGAACCGGAATGACCCCGATCCCGGGAGGCAACGATGGCTATTCCACAGGAAACGGAACACCGGTGGACCG
>NZ_JBHOQR010000025.1:0-220948 GCF_042408815.1 Thermoflexus sp.
ATCCGTCGCCGGCCGTCCCCTCTTGATGAACTCCAGCAGCTGAGCGTCGGTCTGCTGCCGCACGAAGGCACTTGTGGTCAGATCCTTCCCCAGGCCGGGCAATCCTTTGGCGTCCGGCCCGTGGCACGAGGCGCACGTGCCTAAGAACAGCTGCTTGCCATTCTCCGGGTTCCCCTGAAGTGCAGCCACCGCCGGCGGGGAGGCCGGAGTCGATGATGCCGTGCTTCCCCCGGAGGCTGTTCCCGGCGAAGCGGTCTGAGGTTGAGGCATGGGATAGAAGATGACCGCCAGGACAACCAGCAGGGCCAGGCCGCTGATCACGAACGGCCAAGGGCCGATCCGCTCAGCAGAGACCGCGGGGACAGCAGCCGCCTCGGTCGCCGGCGCGGGCGCTTTCGCCGTCGCCGCCGGGGCTTGCCCGTAGGCCGCCTGGACCTCTCGGGTCAGCCAGGCCATGAGAATCGCCAGGAGGCCTCCCAGGATCAGTGTGGCCAGAAGAACGCCGACGGTCAGAAGGGCGATCTGCACGGGTGAAAGCGTGGGCATGAACATTCACCTCTGGAAGAGAATCGGCGTCGAGCATTCAGCTCTTCACGCTGGAAGCGCCATGCTGCTCCCCTGGGTGGGGACAGACGGGTTGGACGCTTTCAGCCCCAGCCATCCCACCAGCGATTCATTGAGGTTTGGCATCCGGATGAAACCTGATCGAATTCTATGGGAGGGAAGAGGAAACGTCAACCGGGCTCCTGGCGTTTTTTGGGGAACAAGATCCAGATTCCGCCTCATGAAAGAGCGCAAGAGGATCGCGAGCGGTGCGCTCGGGCCGGGTCCGCTCCTGGGCAGAGGGAAGCAGCCGATGGGCCAGCTGGAGCGTGAACAGCCAGGCCAAGGTGGATTCCGCCCCCTGGTGGGTGCTGGGGCCGAGCGGCTCCAGGCCATCCCGGCATCCGCCGGTCTTTGGATCCGCCAGGGCACATCCCCGGTCGTTCCACCCGAGGAACCAGCCAACGCACCGCTCCAGAACTTCCAGCCAGCGGGCATCCCGAGTGGCCTCCCAGGCCCGCGCGGCCGCCTCCGCCATGGCGGCTCCCTCCAGAGGCTGCTGGGCGAACCGGGCCCTGGATCCGCCTCGGGGGAACCATCCCCGGTTTCCGATCCAGGAGAAATGCCCACTCTGAGGATCGGTCTGGATTTCCACCAGCCATTGCAGGGCGTCCAGGCCCCATGCGACCCATCGGGGCTCACCCAGGCGATGCCCGGCGGCGATGAGGGCCGCCGGCAGAATTCCGTTATCGTAAGTGACCACCTCATCGCACCATCGCCAGCCGGGCCGGGCGTGAACCTGGAAGCGATCCGCCAGACGCTGGGCCAGTTCTTTTACTTCCTCCTGCAATCGGAGATCGCCCGGAAACCGCTCGAAACCGGCCAGGCCCCCCAGAATGGCATACGCCCAGGGCCGCGGATGCTGAAACGCCTGACTGGCCGGCCAGGCCTCCCGGAACAACGCGGCAGCGATGGCCTGGATCTCCTCCGGCCCGAAGGCCATGGCCTCCCCCAGTGCCCAGAGGGCGCGGCCATGGGCATCCTCCGATCCGGCTTCCTCGAGCCATCGCCGGTCATAGCCCATGAAGTTGCGGAACCGCCCGCGCTCGGGATTCCAGGCATGGATCAGAAACGCCATATAGGTCTTCATCAATGGAAGGAGGGAAGGATCCCGGCTTCGGGCCCATTCCCGCACCATCACCAGCAGCCCGCGGGCGTTGTCATCGGTGCAGTATCCAAACTGTCGGTGCGGGATCGTCCCCCAGGCATGCTGGAGAAGTCCGGTCTCATCGGTGAGCTGGCGCAGGTGCTCCAGGCGCACCGCCGGCAACTTCGATGGACGAAGGGGAAGCCAGGCCGGGCGATGAACGGCCTGAGGGTGTTCCAGGATCTTCCGGAACAGATCCAGATAGCGGCGGCCGATGATCGGCCAGGCCATCTCCCGTCCCCGCTCATAGGCGGCCCGGCGCAACTGCTCCCGCTCCTCCGGATGGGAGAGGAGGTGGTCCAGCGCGCGGGCCATGGCCTCCGGATCCTGGAAAGGAACCAGGAGGCCCCGTCCATCTCCGAGGATCTCTTGGGCATACCACGAGGGTGTGGAGATGATGGCCTTCCCGCAAGCGAGGGCATAGGTGAGGGTGCCGGAGACGATCTGCTCCCGCGCCAGATAGGGCGCGACATAGATGTCTGCCGCCATCAGGAATGTCAGCAGCTCCTCTCGATCCAGATAGCGATCCACGAAATGGATGTGATCCTGGAGTCCGGCCTGCGCGATGGCCTCCTCCAGGGATCGGCGGTAGGACTCGCCGAACCGGCGGCGGACCTCCGGATGGGTGGCTCCCACGATCAGATACAGGAGATCGGGATGCCGGGGGACAAGCGCCTTCATCGCCTCGATCACGGTCTCGATCCCCTTATTCGGGCTGAGCAACCCGAAGGTCATCAGCACCTGCCGCCCCTCCAGCCCCATGCGCGCCTTGTAAGGGGCGGGGTCCTCGAACGGCATGGCGGGGGCCCCATGGTCGATCCGAAGGATTCGCTCCGCAGGCACCCCATAACGTTCTATCAGAAATTGACGCGCTCGCTCCGACATTACCACTACACGATCTGCCCGTCGGGCGAGAGCGATTAAGATCCGCCGCTGGTTCTCAGACGGCTCATAGAGGACAGTATGCATGGTGACCACGAGGGGTTTGCGCAAAGCGTTCACCAGATCCAGCACGTATTCACCATCTGTCCCCCCAAAGATCCCATACTCATGCTGCAGGCAGACCAGATCCACAGAGGTCTGGTTCAGGTAATCCGCCGCGGCCCGGTAGTCTTGCGGGATCCCATCTCGGATCTCGAAGGTTACCTCAGGGCCGTAGGCGTAGCGCTGAGGCGGATTGGTGAGGGCTACAATATGGACGATCCCAGAGCCGTCCAGCGGCTCGCCCTGGGCTTCTGCGATCGCTTTTGCCAGATCGTGCGTGAACGTGGCGATCCCACACCGTCGGGGCACATAAGTCCCCACCAGGGCGACCCGGATGCGATCCTTCATGATCTCTCACCTCCGTTTTCTGGGATGGGAGAGACAGATCGCCTCAGGATCGGACCCGAAGAGGGGCGGGATGACACGGTTGGGCTGGATTTCAGGAAGGCCGGGCGACCTGCTTCCAAAAGCCCCGGAGAAGATCCATCGCGTAACGGCAGGCATCTGCCTTTACGGGTGGCTTCCACGCTTGCCGAGAGGAGGCCCCTTCCACCCCTATACGGGGGCATAGCGTAAATAATCCAGCAGCGCGCGCAGATCAGCCGTCGCCATGGCGACGCAGGTGTCCGCCGCCCCGTAATACATCAACAGCTCCCCGGAGTGGGGATCCACCACCGCGCCGCATGGAAAGGTCACGTTGGGTACGTCGCCGATCCGTTCGTAAGGGGCGCGGGGGCCAAACACCCACTCGGCGCTGCGCCGGATCACCTTCCGGGGATCCTCCAGATCCAGCAGGGCCATGCCGACGCGGTAAATCCGCCCCGATGCCGTCTGGCGCACGCCGTGATAAAGGAGCAACCAGCCCTCGGGCGTCTCAATCGGCTGAGGCCCCAGGCCCACCCGATCGGAATCCCACCAGCCCCCGGGGCGGGCTTCGATGATCACCGTGTGGTCGCCCCAGTGGCGCAGATCCGGAGAAAAGGAAATCCAGATGTTGGGGCGAGCTCCTGGCGCCGTGGGCATCGGGCGATGGATCATCGCCCATCGGCCCTTGAACCGGCGGGGGAACAGGCTGGCGTCCTTATCCTCCGGAGGGAGGATCGGGCCCAGCCGATGGAAGACTTTGAAGTCCGCGGTCGTCGCCAGGGCGACCAGTGGCCCGCCCCGGGAGTAAGCGACGTAGGTCACCGCATACAGGCCTTCTTCTTCCAGAAAGACGATCCGCGGGTCTTCGATCCCCCAGAATTCCTCGGGATGATGCAGGGGGTCTGGGAGCAGGGTGGGTTCGGAGTCCACCCGCCAGCCGCTTCGCCCATCGGGGCTACGGGCGGCCGTGAGATGAGAAAGGCCCTGGAAATCCTCCACGCGAACCAGGAGGAGAACCTCGCCGTTGAAACGGATGGCCCCTGGATTGAACACGGCGTTCGCTGGATACGGCCAGTCGGCCGCTGTCAGGATGGGATTTCCCGGATACCGATGAAAGAGCTCGGGCATGGGAGCTCGACTCCTGATCCAAAAGGATCGATCCTTGAAGAGGAGTACGCCGTCGCTTCCCCCGCAAGATCTGGAGATCGAGCGGGTTGCCTTCGGTTTGTCTCAGTGTCTTCCGACGATAGCCCTCCCCTTCCTCCATGGCAATGGCCTCGCGGGACGGGAAGGGGAAAGAGCCTCCATGCCGCAGAATCCTTCCTTGTTCATAAAATATCCGCTATCTATCAGAAGAAGATTAGAGGATCGGATCTCCGCCGCAAGGCCTGGCGAATGGACCGATCGTCGCTTCCTAAATGGAAATCCGACCCGATGCGAGGCGCTCATTCTGCTCCCCGCTCGGGAGGCGGAGTTCGTGCCGAGACCTCACAGTATAATTCAGGGCGGCACGCCGGATTTGATCCCGGAAAAGGAGCCATCGCCTTTGCGGGTGCTCATTACCGGTGTCAGCGGCTTCGTCGGCCGTCATCTCGTCTCCATCTTGGCTCAGGAAACCGACTGGGAGCTCTGGGGATGGGCCCGGCGGTCGTGGGCCGGGATTCCGAACCGTCTTCAGCTGGCCCGGGTAGACCTCCGGGATCCGGAGGCGGTGCGCCAGGGGCTTGCCCTTGTGCGACCGGAAGGCATCATCCATCTGGCTGCCCAGTCCGATGTGGCGGAATCCTGGAAGGATCCTTGGGGAACCTTCGAGACCAACGTGCGGGGCACCCTGAATCTGCTGGAGGGAATTCGGACGCTGGGATTGCAGCCCCGCGTTCTGATTGTGACTTCGAACGAGGTCTACGGCTTAATCCGCCCGGAGGAGGTGCCGGTTCGAGAGGATCATCCCTTCCGCCCAGCCAATCCATATGGGATCAGCAAGGCGGCCCAGGACTGGCTGGCCGCCCTCTACGCCACGGCTTACGCCATGCCGATCATCCGGGCCCGTCCCTTTAATCATATCGGTCCTGGTCAAGATCCCCGTTTTGTGGTCCCGTCTTTCGCCCGTCAGATCGCCTGGATCGAGGCGGGATTACAGGATCCGGTGTTGTGGGTGGGGAATCTAGAAGCCCGACGGGATTTCACCGATGTCCGGGATGTGGCGCGCGCGTATCGCCTGCTGCTGGAGCGGGGAGAGCCCGGCGAGGTCTATAACATTGGGTCCGGTCGACCCCGTTCGATCCGGGAGGTGCTGGAGCTCCTCCTCGCTATGGCGCGGGTGAATGTCCGGGTGGAGGTGGATCCCCAGCGCATCCGCCCGGTGGAGATCCCTATCAGCGCGGCCGACACCGCCCGGATCCGGGAGCGCCTGGGATGGGAGCCCCGCATCCCCCTGGAGCAATCCCTGCGGGATGTGCTGGAGGAATGGCGGGCCCGTGCGGAGCAACAGCGAGCGGGGAGGTAGAGCGCCCCATCTCTCAAAAACCCAGAGGAGGTGCGAGGGGATGGCAATGGAGAAGAAGCGGGCTCTGATTACCGGTATCACCGGCCAGGATGGCTCTTACCTGGCGGAGTTCCTCCTGGAGAAAGGCTATGAAGTGATCGGGATGGTCCGACGCACCAGCACCATCAACTTCGAACGGATCCGCCATATCCAGGATCGCGTCCTCCTGGTGCAGGGGGATCTGCTGGATCAGTCCTCCCTCATCGATATCCTGCGGGAATACCGGCCCCACGAAGTCTACAATCTGGCTGCTCAATCCTTCGTTCCCACTTCCTTCAAGCAGCCGGTCCTCACCGGGGAATTCACGGCCCTCGGCGTCACCCGCCTGCTGGAGGCCATTCGCCTGGTGGATCCCACCATCCGCTTCTACCAGGCCTCGAGCAGCGAGATGTTCGGGAAAGTCAAGGAGGTTCCCCAGAATGAGAACACCCCCTTCCATCCCCGCAGCCCGTATGGTGTGGCGAAGGTGTATGCCCACTGGATTACGGTGAATTACCGGGAGAGCTATGGGATGTTTGCGGTCTCGGGGATCTGCTTCAACCACGAGAGCCCACGTCGGGGGTTGGAGTTCGTCACCCGCAAGATCACCCACACGGCGGCGAAGATCAAACTGGGCCTGGCCCATGAGCTCCGCCTGGGCAACCTGGAGGCTCGCCGGGACTGGGGTTACGCGCCGGATTACGTGCGGGCGATGTGGCTGATGCTGCAGCAGGACGAGCCGGAGGACTACGTGATCGCCACAGGGGAAACCCACTCGGTGCGGGAGTTCGTGGAGCTGGCGTTCGACTATCTGGGGCTGGACTGGAAGAAATACGTGGTGGTGGATCCCGCCCTCTACCGCCCCGCCGATGTAGATCTCCTGGTCGGCGATGCCACCAAGGCGCGGACCAAACTGGGGTGGGCGCCCTCGGTAACCTTCGAGCAGCTGGTGAAAATCATGGTGGACGCTGATCTGGAGCTAGTGAAGCAGGAATATGGGATCCGGGAGGGCTGAGATGACGGTCATCCGCTTCGGCACCGACGGATGGCGCGGCCGCATCGCCGACGATTACACGTTTGCGAACGTCCGGCGATGCGCGCAGGGCTTCGCCCGGTGGTTGCTGGATACCGGCCAGGCGGAGGAGGGGGTGGTGATCGGCTACGATCACCGGTTCGCCTCTGAGCACTTCGCGGCGACCTGCGCCGAGGTCCTGGCTGGCAACGGCATCCGGGTCTATCTGTGCGAGCGGGCCGTGCCGACGCCGGTGATCAGCTACGGCGTGGTCGCTCGCGGCGCGGCTGGAGCCATCAACATCACCGCCAGCCACAATCCCCCCACGGATAACGGCTTCAAGGTCCGCAACCGTTTCGGGGGCGCCGTGGATCCTCAAGGCCTCCTGGAGATCGAAGCCCGCATCCCCCCGGATGAGAGCGGAGTGAAATGGATGCCGCTGGCGGAGGCGCGGGCGCAAGGGCTGGTGGAGATCTTCGACCCAACCACCCCCTACATCGAGCACCTCCAGACCCTGGTGGATCTGGAGGCCCTCCGACAGGCGGATCTCACCATCGTGGTGGATCCCATGTGGGGGAGCGGGGCAGGCTGGCTGCGGCGGCTGCTTTCCCCTGGGCGCATCCGTATCGTGGAGATCCACGGCGAGCGCAACCCGATCTTCCCCCGCATGAAGCGTCCGGAGCCCATTCCCCCCAACCTGGAGGACCTGCAGGAGCAGGTGCGGGCCTTGAAGGCCGACGCCGGGATCGCGACGGATGGCGATGCCGATCGGGTGGGTCTGGTGGATGAGCAAGGGGAATTTGTGGATCAGCTGCGCGTCTACGGCCTGCTGGCCCTTTACCTCCTGGAGGTCCGGGGACAGCGGGGACCGATGGTCAAAACGCTCTCCACCACCTCCATGCTTGAGAAACTGGGGGAGCGATATGGGGTCCCGGTTTATGAGACGGGCGTCGGCTTCAAGTATGTGGCCCCGAAGATGATGGAGACCGATGCCCTCATCGGGGGTGAGGAGAGCGGGGGTTTTGCCTTCCGGGGGCATCTGCCGGAGCGGGATGGCATCCTGGCGGGCCTGTACCTGCTGGACTTCATGGTTCGGACGGGGAAACGGCCCTCTGAGCTCATCGAGTGGCTCTTCCGCTTGGTCGGCCCCCATTATTATTCGCGCATCGATGTGGAATTCCCACCGGAGCGCCGGGGGGAAACCCAGGCCCGGCTGGATCAGGCGCAACCGGAGCGGCTGGCCGGGCTCCGGGTCGTCCGGATCGACCGCCGCGATGGCTACAAGTTCTACCTGGAGGATGGGGGCTGGCTGCTGATCCGGTTCTCGGGCACGGAGCCCCTGTTGCGGATCTATACAGAGACCACCGCGCCGGAGCGGGTGCCGCAGCTGCTCGCGGCGGGCCGCGCCCTAGCCGGTCTCGAGGGGTAGAAATTCCTAAGCTGCCTGGGCCTGACAAGATCGGAACTCATGGCCGCGATGACGCTGATAGATACCCATTGTCACTTGGACGATCCCGCCTTCGATGAGGACCGGGAGGAGGCGCTGGCCCGGGCGCGGGAGGCCGGGGTGGAGGCCTTGGTGATCCCCTCGGTGACCCTGGAGCGAATCCCGGCCGCGCTGCAGTTAGCAGAGCGTTATCCCGGGATCTATGTGGCGGTGGGGATTCACCCCCATGCGGCCTCGACCTTCTCGCCGGCGGCGCTAACGCAGCTGCGGGAATGGGCCCGGCATCCTCGGGTTGTAGCGATCGGGGAGATCGGCCTGGATTTCTATCGGGACTTTTCCCCCCGGGAGGCACAGCGCGAAGCTTTCCGGGCGCAGCTGGATCTGGCCGGCGAGCTGGGACTGCCCGTGATCATCCATCAGCGGGAGGCTCAGGATGCCGTGATGGAGGAGCTGGAGCAATGGGTGGCTGCCCGTCCAGGCGCTCGGGGGATCCTGCACGCGTTCTCCGGGGACGCGGCGATGGCCCGGGCAGCCGCCGCTTGGGGATTGGCCCTGGGCATCGGAGGACCCATCACCTATCCTCGCGCGGAGGCGCTTCGGGAGGCTGTGCAGGCCGTGGGAGTCTCTCCGCTAGTCCTGGAGACCGATTCCCCCTATCTGCCCCCTCAGCCCTATCGAGGGCGTCGGAATGAGCCGGCCTATCTCCGGCTGATCGCCGAGGCCCTGGCGCGCGTCCTAGACCTTTCTCCCGAATATATCGCCGGGCAAACCACTGGAAACGCTCGGCGGATCTTCCGGTTCGAGGGTTGAAGGAGGCGCTGAGGGATCTCCCGCACTCCATCATCCGAAGATGGACGATGGGATTTTGTGGAAAGATTCCCTCTCCTGTGACAGAACCGAGAGGCTGCTTTAAAATGTGAGGTGGGCACAGCGCCCCCCTTTCCGGCTCGTATCCTGAACCCAGGTAAACCGGGAATGCCTCTCACGGTGCAATATGGACCCTCACTGCGAAGGATTCAGGAATGGCTCCGCGAGGATCTGGAGCGGGTGGAAGCCCGGATGCGGGAGATCCCGCTGACCTTCGAGCCCCTCAGGACCGCGGTGGATCATCTGCTCACGGCGGGAGGGAAACGGATCCGCCCCCTGCTGGTCCTCCTGACCGGCCGGCTTTACCGGCCTGCGGATGAAGCGATGGTCAGCCTCGCCGCTGCCGTTGAGATGCTGCACACCGCCACGCTCATCCACGATGATCTGATCGACGGCTCTCTTCTTCGAAGAGGGATCCCGACCCTCAACGCCCTTTGGACCCCGGCAGCGACCGTGCTCACGGGGGATTATCTCTTCGCCTATGCCGCCTCTCTGGCCGCGCGCACAGGAAACGTCCGGGTCATGGCGATCTTCGCCCGCACGCTGATGACGATCTGCGAGGGCGAATTGCATCAGCAGTTCGGCGACCGCGAGGTGATGCGGAACCGGCAGGATTACCTGCGACGGATCTACGCGAAGACTGCGGCTATGTTCGAGCTGGCCACCGAGGCCGCGGCGGTGCTGGCGCAGGCGCCAGAGCCGGAAGTCGAGGCCCTGCGGCAATACGGGGTGGATCTGGGCATGGCCTTTCAGATCATGGACGATGTCCTGGACTTCACGGGGGAGGTGCAGACCCTGGGCAAGCCGATCGGCAATGATCTGCGTCAGGGGCTGGTGACCCTCCCCGTGTTGCTTTACCTGGAGGAGCACCCGGAGGATTCGCTGATCCTTCAAATCCTGCAGGGAAACTCTGGGGATGATGGGATGATCGAAGAGGCCGTGCAGCGGATCCGGGATTCAGAGGCCATCGCGCGTGCGGTGGCGGAGGCTGAAGCGTTTGTGCGTCGAAGCCGGGCCCATCTTCAAGGCCTGCCGGACGGCCCCGCGTGGCATGCGCTGTGGTCCCTCGGAGATCATATCCTGCGCCGGGATCGCTGAGTCGTTCCCCCTGGGGACGGCATGCACTCCGCGCGTTGCTCTCCCCTCGATCAGCCAAGCGTTTCTCAGATGGATGTCTCCGTGATCATCGTGAGCTGGAACGTCTGGGGGTGGCTGGCCCCCTGTCTGGACTCGGTGCGGGGGGCCCTGGGCGCGCTGAAGGGGGAGATCATTGTGGTGGACAATGCCTCCACCGATGGGACACCGGAGCGGGTGCGGAAGGCCTTTCCAGAAGTTCGTCTCCTGGTCAATTCGGTCAATCGGGGCTTCCCCGCGGCGAACAACCAGGGGATGGCTGTTGCCCGGGGCCGTTATTTTTTCCTGTTGAACCCGGACACCCGGGTTCTGGATCGGGCCATCGAATCCCTGGTGGCCTTCGCCGAAAAGCACCCGGAGGCCGGCGTGGTCGGCCCGCAGCTGCTGAACCCCGATGGGACTGTTCAATCCTCCCGCCGCCGGTTTCCCACGTTCTGGACGGCCCTCTTTGAAAGCACCTGGTGGCAGCCTTACGCGCCCCGCAGGATCCTGCAGCACTATTACGTGCTGGACCGCTCGGACGAAGAGATCCAGGAGGTCGACTGGGTGACGGGAGCCGCCATGCTGGTTCGGCGGGAGGCGGTCGAGCGGGTCGGGCCGATGGATGAGGGATTCTTTATGTATGCGGAGGAATTGGACTGGTGCCGGCGGATGCGGGCGGCGGGCTGGCGGGTGCTTTATTATCCCCGGGCGAAGGTGATCCACTATGGGGGGCGGAGCAGCGATCAGGTGCCCGCAGTGCAGCATCTGGCCTTCCAGCGAAGCAAAGTCCGTTATTTTCGGAAGCATCATGGCCTGATGACCGCCGCCGCTCTGCGGGCGTTTCTGATCGGACAATACCTGTGGCAGATACTGGTGGAAGGATTGAAGGCGGCCCTGGGGCACAAACGGGCGATGCGCTGGAAGCGGGTTCGGATCTATGCGCAGGTTGTGCGAGGCCTACTGGTGGATCAATGAAAAAGCAAGACGACCGGCTTAGGCCTATAGGCCCCTCCCCAGAGGGGAAGGGAGGATTGTCGTTGTTGTCTCCAGAAAGGGGTGAACAGACCATGTCCTCTTCCCATCTGGAGATCCGGGCGGTCCTTCTCGATCTGGATGGCACCCTTTACACGGCGGAGGGACCGATCCCGGGCGCAGTGGAAGCCGTCCGGGCCCTCCGGACCCGTGGGATGACGGTCCGCTTTGTCACCAACACCACGACCCGCAGCCGCCGTGCCCTGGCCGAGCGGTTGACCCTCATGGGCTTCCCCGCTCTCCCGGAGGAGATCTACAGCCCTCCATGGGCTGCTGGTCGCTTCCTGAAGGCCCAGGGCGCCCGGGCTTTCCTGCTGATCCCCGAGGGTGCCCGGGAGGACTTCGCAGGCGTCCAGGAGGATGAGCAACGGCCCGATTATGTGGTGGTGGGCGACCTGGGGGATGCGTGGACCTTTGATAAGCTGAACCGGGCGTTCCGGTTGATCCTGGAGGAGGGCGCGGCGCTCATCGGGCTGGGGCGGACCCGCTATTATCGGGCGGCGGATGGGCTCCGGCTGGATGTGGGGCCCTTCATTGCCGCCCTCGAGGAGGCGACCGGCCAGAAGGCTCTGATCCTCGGGAAGCCGGATCCCGCCTTCTTCCGGTTGATCCTCGAGGATCTCCATGGGCCGCCGGAGCAGGCCGCAATGGTGGGAGACGACATCGAGATCGATGTCGGCGGGGCGCAATCGGTGGGGATGTGGGGCGTCCTGGTGCGGACCGGCAAATTCCGACCGGCAGATCTGGAGGGATCGGTCCGACCGGATGCCATCCTAAGCTCCGTGGCGGAGCTCCCCGCGTGGCTGACGGGAACAAGGTGAGGGGGGCCGCCTCGACAGTCCCCATCCCGGTTTCCTCCGTTCAGGTTACTTTCCCTTGCCCTTCCCCTGGCCAGGCGGCGTCTCCGACTTCCCACCGCCCTTCTTCGGCGGCATCGCCGGCCCAGCCTCCCCGTTCTCACAGTGTGGGACGCCCATCTTCCCCTCTATGGAAAGCCGCCCGGACCTCCGACCAGCCGATGAGGGGTCCGGCCATCCGGCGACGATGCCGGGACGCCCGTGCCGTGGCGGCCGAACCAGGCAGTCGCCTCATGGCTCATAGCCGCCATCTCCGCCGGCAGCGTCGCGCGTTGGCCTCCTTCAGCACCGCTGCGATGTATTGATGAGCCAGGATGTAGTACGCATCGCCCCGCGGCGCCGTCCAGAGAGCCTCTATCCAGGTCTTCCCACTGGAGAATCGGATTCGGTCAGGGTGGCGATGTGGTGGAGCTCTGTCATCCCGTCACAGGTGCTCTCATTGGTGATGGTTTTGTGGAAGGAGAGCGAGCCGGAATCGGAGAACGCCCACGGTCCGATCTCGCTGGGCGTGCAGGCGAAGCCAGCAGGAGGGAGGTGTTCTTCTCGGGCGACTATGCGGTGTGGGGAGGGTGAGAGGAAAGGGGCATGGCTGCCGGGCTGGGGCCACCGAAGGCGGCCCCAGCCCCCGGGATCTTATTGTTCTTCGCGGCTGGCCTCGATGGCCAGATCGATGAACACGGCGGAGGTCCACCCGAAGATCGGAGCCGCCCGGGGCGGACGGGCTCCGGTTTCGGGATGATAATACTCGTAAAGATCCGGATGGCCCATGGCCAGCTCCAGCGTTCGACGGCGTAGCTCCCGGGCTAGGTCGGCGTATCCGCATCGGAACAGCCCCTCGATGAACAGGCGGTTGATGTTCAGCCAGGTGGGGCCGCGCCACATCTGCTCCGGGTCGTAATGGGGATCGTCCATGGCCACCGTGGGGATGGGATAGCGCGGCCAGAAGGCGCGGGGATCTGTCAGATGGGCGATCAGGCGCTCTGTCATCGCGGGGGGGAGCCGGCCGGTGAGCAGTGGGTAAAGGCTCAGCGGGGTCTTGATGCGGACCGGGGTTTCTCCCCGCAGGGGCCAGAACAGCCCGGCTTCTTCATCCCACATGGCCTCTATCATCCGGCGGGTCAGCGCCTCTGCCTCCGCCTGCCATCGCGCCGCGTCTTCCCGCTCCCCGATCACCTCTGCAATGCGGGCCAGATGCTCCATCTGGATCACCAGATATGTGTTCAGATCCGGGGACTCCACTGGCACCCCTCCGTCCCACACTGGGGAGTCATCCCATCCCGAGGAATATGGATGGTTATACTGACACAGGCCGTCCCGATCGTCATCGTTCCGCTCAAACCACCAGTTGTTCCATCGCACCAGCGGTTCGTAGATCTCGTCCAGGAAATCCCGATCTCCGCCCATCTCGTAGATTTTCCAGGCGGCCCAGGCCGTAATGGGAGGCTTGGTGACATCCGCGTCTACCGGGATAGGGAGATGAGTCACCCGCCCTTCGTCGTGAACCGCATCAGGCACCATCCCATCTTCTCGCTGGTGATCCAGAACGAGGCGGATCTGGTCTTCCGCCAGCTTCAGGTCCACGTAGCGATAGGCCAGGGCGTGGAAGCATGCATCCCACTGCCAAACGCCCACATAATGGATCTTGCTGGGGGTCATCCCCTCCCGCGTCATGTAGTAGCGCGGGGAGATCAATCCGGCCCGCATCACCCACCAGGCGTAGTAATACTGGGGCGCCAGATCTTCTCGGACGGACGGGGCGGCGGCGAACCAGTCATGCCAGCGAGCCTCCGCCTCCAGAAAGACGGGGAGGGCCGGGCGGATGGACCGGTTGAATCCGAGGCGTGGGGTGATGTTGAGCAGGACCGCGGCATCGGGGGTCGGTTCGATGAGGAAGGTCACCCGGAACAGCCCGGGGCCGGCCGATTCGATCTGGTTGAGCCGCAGGCGGGCGTTGGTGGTGTAAGCCAGGTTGCGCACACCCCGCAGGACCCCTCCCCGGCGGTCGGCCCGCGCGGTCTCCGCCTGGGCGATCAACTGGATCCCGATGGCCTCGGCGGGCAGGGCGAGGTAAAGGGCCTCCGGATCGTTGAAGGTCATCCCGATGATGCCACGGGGAGTGTGAAAGAACACGGCATGGGGATAGGAAACGAAGGAGGCAGGAAGCGGCTCGCCGTCCGGGCCGAGGAACACCATGCGCTCCACGATCGGCCGGCGGTGGCGATAGTCCCCGAACTTCTCCTGTTGTTTCTCCCAGCGCTCCGCTAGCTTGATGAACAATCCCGGCACCCCGGGGCGCAGGTCCTCGACGAACACCATCATGCGCGAGGACCGCTCGCTGAACGGCACGTGGTGGAGGTCCAGCCGGCCCTTCAGCAGGCGGCAGAACGGACTCCTCGGTTCCTCCCATCCGATGGGAAAGGCCATAGAGGATCTCGCTCCGGGTCTGGATTCCCAGGACCTCAGGCCCTGTCTGTCCTCCCCCGGATTATAGAAGGCCGGAGATGGCGGTCAACTTTTCCCCGCCGGGGCATCGCCGGACTCACAGGCTCACCCGCATCATCCGTCGGACCATCAGGAGGCCCAGGAGCACCATGAGGAGGATCAGGCCGAGCATGGCATAACCCGGAAGGCCGCTGGTGAAGAAGCGCATCATATAGCGTCGGTTGAGCGGGAAGAGGACCAGCCACAGGAACAGGGGAAGCACCGTTAGGATCTGGGCGCTGAGCCGATAGGAGGCTGTCATCACCCGGATCTCGTTCTGCAGGTGGACCCGCTCCTGGATCCGGGAGGCCACCCTTTCCACGAACTCCGAAAGGTTTCCCCCCACCTGCTGGTGGATCTGGATCGCTGTGATGGCCAGAGAGAGGTCCTCGCTGGGCACTCGTGCCCGCATGTGCTCCAGCGCCTCGGCGAGGGAGAAGCCCAGCCGGACCTCGATCAGGACCCGCCGGAACTCGTCGGCGATGGGGGAGGGGAGCCTCACGGCGACCTCCTCGATCGCTCGAACCATGCTTCCGCCTGCCCGCAGGACGCCGGCAATCAGAAAGAGGGCGTCGGCCAGCTGAACCTCTAAACGGCGACGGCGGACATCGCGGCGGTGATGGAGGAGCAGAAAAGGAAGCGCGCCCCCCGCTAGTGCCCCCAGCAGGACAAAGCCGGGAAGGCGGTAGATCTGAAGCCCGGCCCAGGCGCCCAGCGCTGCCAGCCCCATCGTCAACCCCATCCACTCCAGGGGATGCCAGGGGAGATCGGCCTCGGCCAGCCGGCGACGAAGCCCGCGCGTGATCCTGCGCTCCAGGTCCCGGAGCCCCGCCAGTCGTTCCCGGAGCCACCTTTGGACACCCTGCAAGCGTTCCTCGATCGGGTCTGGCCCGGTCTCCAGTCCCCATGCCTGCGAGGCGAAGGCGAGGAATGTTTCCTCCGGGTTTCCCTCAAGAGCCGGTGAAATCCGGCCGGGCGTCTCCTCCGGCTCTTCCTCCGGATCGAGCAGGATCCAGGCCAGCAGGAGGCCGATCAGGCTGAACCCGATCCCCACAATTAGCATGACGCTCATCATCGCAGGAGCTCCACCTGTGCGGTGCCCGCCGGGCATACGGTGGGATCAAAAGTGAGTTGAAGAAATCCACCCCTCCCATCCAGCGCCTTCCCGTAAACTGCGCCGCGATCGGACCGTGCCTGGATGGTTGCGGAAAGCCTCACCGGCCCCTCGCGGGCCAGGATCAAGCCGCTCCACTGGAAATCGCCGGTGGTGATGGTGATCGCCTGGCCGGCGACCAGCAAGGGGGCGCCTCGCTGAGGGTCGTTCAGAGCGGGGTGGAGGACATATGGATTATTGGAATCATCCAGGATCAGCGATCGGGTGGCCGCCAGGGTAACCGTTGCCCAGATTTGGCCTCCTCCCTGGCTGCGAAGCAGGCGCGCGTCCCCCTCCAGGTAATACAGGCCGTCCTGCAGGCGGACCCGCTGGGCGGTAATGCACTGACCAGGAACGGGGCGCACGGCTCCTCCTGGATGCGCATCGAGCTGGATCGGCTGGGTCGGATCCTGGGGCCGGATACAGTAGCGATCTCCTCCATAGGCGTTCCACAGGGAGCCGCCGGGGGCGAAGTCTTCCGGGGCATAGAGGGGAGGCAGGGGCTGGAAGGGAACCTGCACCTGCCCGTTCCGACATTGAACGGCGGGCCCGATGTTCGCCGTCGTTCCATACTCGCATGCCCCACTGATGACGCCTGCCCCCTGGAGGGTGAGGCTTGTCCCAGCGTGGACGCTGCCGTTGATGTTCAGGAGGAACTGGGCGCGCAGATCGTTTTCTGCGAAGAGGGCATGAGCGCAGGCGGGAGCGGATCGATAGAGGGCCATCGCCATCGCGCGGACCTCCATCGGATCGAAGCCGAAGACGCCAGCGAAGAAGGCGTCGAACCGGTTGATCACGGTGACCTGAACGCCCCGGGCTGCAGGCGGGATACTCCCCAAGCCCACTGGTCCCAGGACCTGGCCGTTCTCGTCCACATAGAAAGCCTCGAAGGCATTGGGGGCGCCGTCCACGTTGAAAACGCCATGGGCGTCAATCGCCTCCCGCAGGGCGATCAGGAGATCCATCTCACTCCCGCCCTGACGCCGGATCTCCCACAGCCGTCGCGCGCCGGCGAGGGCCGCGGCGTCGGCGGCGTTCTGGGCTCGCCGCCGCTGCCCGTAGGCGTTGCCCCCATCGATGGCCAGCGCCAGCAGCGCCAGGAGCGCCGCGAACGCCAGCGCGATCAGCACCAGGGCCTGTCCCCTATCTTTCAATTTCATCTTGCTCCTTGAGGCTGAATGGTCAGAATGTTCGGTCCTATCGATCCTATCCCGCCCAGTGGCTCGCCCCGATAGGACAAAGGTCCAGGGATTCGGATTATTCGGTGAAGCGCTCCAGCCCCGGTTGCTTGCCTGGCCCGGTCAGCCAGGGGAGGATCTCGGGGGGGACCAGGGTGTCCACTGGCTCTCCCCGCGCCAGCCGCTGGCGGACCTCAGAGGAGGAAAGGGTCGCGAAAGCCGGGTCGAGGGTCAGGAAAGCGATCCGGGCTCGATATGGAGCCCGTGATGGCGCCCGCAGAAAGGCTTCCAGGGAGGGACGATCCCAGGGCGGGCGGGGGGCGACCAGCAGGTGAGCGGTCTGGAAGAACGGCTCCAGGGCGGATTCCATCGGGATGTCCGGGTAATAGCGAGGATCGAACAGGCGGACCATCGTGTCGCCGCCCATGACAAAGAAGAGCTCTGGCCCTTCTCCCACGTCCTCCCGCAGGGCCCGTGCTTTCTCGAAGAACCGGGCGCGGTTGCAGAGGGCCACACTCCATCCTGGGCGCTCTCGGGCGATCGCCTGTAACATCGCCAGGCGCTCCGGTAACGGGAACCCGGAGAGGGGCTTTTCGACATGGGTGATGGCGAGCAGGAGCACGTTTTCTTCCAGCCGGAAAGCTTCCCGGGCGGCCTCCAGCAGGGCGAGATGGGCTCGCGTAGGCGGATTGAACGATGCGGATAAAATCCCCATGCGCCGCGCCCCGGGACCCGCGCGATGGACCCAGCGCCATTGGGGCGGAGCCTGGGGGTCCAAGCCCTCCAGCTCCGGCGTTCGAGGGTGAGCCCTATCCTTTTGCACGAGGGAGCGCCTCCCCATCGGCTCAGAGAACCGGTTCGGGCGACCCAGTGGCCGCCCGAAAAGCCCTCTTCATCAAAAGGAACGCGATTCCGCTCCGCCCAGCGCGCGGAGGGCGCTGGGGAGCCGGGGGATCAGATCCCCGGCGGTCACGCCGGCCGCCCCGATCTCCTGGCGCGCCCGTTCCCCCGCGAGGCCGTGGAGATAGGCGCCCAGCGCGGCGGCCTCAAATGGCGCCATTCCTTGGGCCCGTAATCCCGCGATGGCCCCTGCCAGCACATCCCCTGTTCCCGCGGTGGCCATAGCGGGATTCGCAAAGGGCATCACCAGCGCCCGCCCATCGGGGGCGGCCACCACGGTGAACGCCCCTTTGAGCACCACCACGTGGCCCCAGGTCTGGGCGAACTGTCGCGCGATTCCCAGGCGGTCCTGCTCGATGGCTGCTTTCTCCAGCCCGGTCAGCCGGGCCATCTCGCCGGGATGGGGGGTGAGGATCGCTGGGCCGGGCAGGCGGGCCGCCCAGTCTTTCGCCTGGGCGAGGGCGTTCAATCCATCCGCGTCCACGATCAGCGGGGGCCAGGCGGAGGAAGGCGCCGCCGGCTTTATCGTTTCCTCTTCGTCAATGTGAAAACCGATGCGCCCTCGCCGGACGGCCCGCTCCAATCCGAACATCCCGTGCACGAAGGCAATGGCCTCTTTCTCCTGGGTCAGCCCTGGGCCCAGGACCATCGCGGCGTAGCCTTCAACTGCTCGGGCCAGGACCTCCACGGCGTCGGGGATCAGGACCCCCAGCTCATCTGGCAGCAGGATGTAGGTGATCTCGATGGTTTTCGCCGCCAGGACGGGATAAATCGCGCGGGGGATGGCCAGAGTCACCCACCCCGCGCCGACCCGCGCCGCCGCCTGAGCGGCCAGCCAGGGCGCGCCGGGGTAGAGGGTGGAGCCGGCGACCACCGCCACTTTCCCGAACGTGTTTTTATGGGCGTCCGAGGGGCGGGGTGGACACCACGCCCGGGCTGTGGCCGCGTCCATCACTTCGAAAGCGCCTTCCGGCACCCACTTCGCCTCGATCCCGATATCGGCCACCACCAGCTCGCCGACGGCATGGGCGGCCGGGAACCGGAAATGCCCGACCTTCGGATGAGCGAACGTCACCGTGAGATCCGCATGGAACGCATGGGGATCGAGCTCCCCTGTGTCATAGTTCATCCCGGTCGGCCCGTCCACCGCCACCAGCCATGGCTCCGGCGGCGTCCGCGGAGGCCATGCGTCCGGAATGAGGGGGGAACCCGGGGCGAAGAACGAAGCCGGCCACGGCCGTCGTTCGCTCACTTCCGCCCGCACGATCTGCAGCATGCGAAGGAGATCCCCTTCCAGGGGCCGCGTGGTCCCTGTCCCTAGCAGGGCGTCTATGATCACCGTGGCGCTTCGGACCCAGAGGCGCAGCACCCGCCATGTCCGGTCGTCCGCTGCCTGGGCGATAAAGCAGCCCGCTGCCTTCGCCGCCTGGAAGACCGGATCGGTTTCCTCACGGGGCTTCAGTAGATAGCAGGCCACCTCCGCCCCAGCCTCCTTTAGGAAGCGGGCAGCGGTCAGGCCATCGCCGCCGTTGTTTCCAGGGCCTACCAGCACCAGGATGCGTCGGCCCTGAACGGACATCCGTCGCATGATCTCAGAGGCCACGGCACGGCCGGCCCGCTCCATCATCCGCGCATAGGTGTGGCCGGCCGCATCCGCGGCCGCTTCGGCCTGACGCATTTGAGCCACCGTCAGCACGTGCATCGCTCCAGCTCCTAAACGGTCAAATGCTTTCCCCGTTATCTCCGGGAGGAATCCCCCTGAGGATTTTCGGGCGCCCGCGGCGATCCCCTTGCCCTGGGAGGGGCTTTCCCTCCTCCCTTCGATCCAGGGGGCTATCCGAAGGGCGATGCATGGCCTCCCAGATCCGAATCATTTCTTATATCGTAAAATATACCCGAAACCTGCGGGAAGGGATGGGAGGGGATCGAGATGCGCCCGGAGCTGGGCTTGATCGTGCAGGAGCCCTATGCGACCTACATCGTCTCCGGCGAGAAGACCTGGGAGATCCGTCGGTATCCTACCCATATCCGGGGGCGCATTGGGATCGTCAGCCATCGGGGATGGATCGGGACCGCCGTGCTCACCGAGGTTCGGGGCCCCGTTTCGGTGGAAGCGCTCCGGCGGAAGTTCGCCCAGCACCGGGCGGATCCGGAGTTTCTAGAGACCTATGCGCAAGGCCGGCCTCTTTACATCTGGGTGCTCACGGATCCGCAGCGTTTCCCGGAGCCGATCCCGATTCACCGCCCCCGCGGGCCAGTGGTCTGGATCCGGCTGGAGGAAGCGCTGGCGGAGAGAACGCGGAAGCGGTAGGGGAAGCGCGGAGGGCCGTTTCCTTGGACCGCGGGCGGATCGCCGTTCATTTCCCCTGGGCGGATACCCGGAACAGACCGTAACCGGTGATCAGGATGAGATCGGGCGCCAGGCCCTGGATGACCTCCGGGCGATGGGTGGCGGCGATGAGGGTGATGCCGTGCTGGCGGCAGAGGGCGGCGACCTTGCGGGCCACTCGCAACGCCATCTGGGGATCCAGGTGGGCGGCGAACTCATCGATCAGCAGGAGATTCGGCCGCCGGGCCAAGAGATAGGCGATGCGAACGCGCTCCTTCTGCCCGGTGGAGAGCTCGGAGAAGCGCGCGCGATAAAGCACCGCGTCGGCGATCCCGGCGACGTTCAGGACCTCGATTGCCAGCACTTCATCCTCGGTGAGGCGGTAAAGTGCCTCCAGGATCGTCTCCTCGTTGAACTCGGGCTCGACCTCGCCCGGCAGATAGGCCGCGGCCTGCACGTTCTCCGGCATCTCGATGCGGCCGAACGGCACCCGATACAGCGGATCCCGCCGCCCGGTCGCGGCGCCGTAAAGCAGGCGCAACAGCGTGGTTTTCCCCGCCCCGGAAGCGCCGATCAGCGCCACGATCTGCCGTGGGTGGATGGTTAGCGAGACGTCCTTCAAGACGATCTTTTGAATAGTCCGCTCATGGACCCCGAAGGCCTCGAGGATCGCCTGGAGCGGGGGGGCCATCCTGCTCAGGCTCAACGTGTTTTCGTAACGGTAGGTGACATGGTGCAGGCGGATAGGCCCTGCCAGCGGCTCGACGGATCGGAAAGCCGGGCGATATAGCTTCCCCTGATGGACGCGCGCGACCGGATCGGTTTCATAAAATCGTTCCAGGTAAGGGATCGCCTCCTCCGCCAGCGGATACACCAGCACCGGACGGCCGGAGGCGGTATCCCCGAGGTAGCGGAATCCAGCCCGTTCCATGAACGGGTTGTAGCGGGCCATCTGGGCGATGGTCTCCAGAACGACCTTGGGCCGACGCATCTCCGGGATGCGTCGCTCCCGGATCCAGGCGATGGCTGCTCGCAAGGCCAGTTGCCCCAGGCCCTCTGCCCGGTAATCCGGATGGACCACCACGCGGGCCAGGCGGGCCCCCCGGGTGTTACAGGTTCGCAGGGCGATCTCCTGGGATTCCCACCACAGGTCAAAAGGGGAAAGATCCGGCCGCTCCCGTTTCAGCTCTTCCTCCAGCCGCTCCGGCCAGAACGAGGGTTCGAACCAATCGGCTGGGAAAACTGCCTGCCGCAAGTTGGGTTGAATCGTGCCATCCGGAAGGCGGCGGTGCATCATCGGAATCGGCGGGTCGATCCGCACATACCCGATATAGAGCGGCTCGTAGGGGGCGCGATCCTCCAGGAGCAGCACCAGGAAACGGGAGGCGCGGGTGGCGTCTTTTAGATCGCCGAAACGCATGGGGCGGCGGCAGCGCGGGCAGAGCGGCCGGGCGTTGGCTTCCGCCCATGTCCGATCCTCCGGGCACCACCAGCGGGCTAGGATCTCCGCCTCGGAAGCGTAGTGATGCTGCTCCAGATCGACGATCGCCTCGAAATCGGATTCCAGCCCGGCCTCCCGGGCGAGCACGGTGTAGCGATAAAGGGGTGTCGGAGCGAGCGGGGAGGAGCGCTCCAGGGTAAACCGTTCCTGGTAGAAGGGCCAGACCCGCACAGCTTCTCCCTCCACGATGCGCCATAGCATGTAGGCATCAAATGAGAGCGCCCGCGGATCTGCCCGCTCCCCCAGGGCTACCCGGACCTCCTCGCCGGGTTGAAACCACTGGGCCACCGTCCCGGTCATCGGCAGGCGAAGCCGTCCGGCCTCCCCCTCAACTTCCAGCATCCCGAACCAGCGATACCGGAAGCGATCCATCCAGACATGGAGGACCCGATAAGGCTTCGCTTCTTTCCACGGATCGGCAGGCACGGATGCGCGCGGATCGGTCACGGGGATCTTCCTCCAGGATGGAAGAATGGGCCTGGGTGTCCCATCTCAAGCCACCGGGTGGCATGGGAAAGACGGAATCGTTGCCCGGTGGCTACAGAATCACTGGGATGGGATCGGTCAGGCGGATCTCCTCCAGGGAAACGGCGCAACGATAAGCCAGGACTTGAACACCGTGGGCCGCAGCCGCTCGCAGGATCCGCCCGAAATCCGGATCCGCGGGATCGTGCGGCCGAAATGCCTGCGCGTCCGGCCGCTGCACGACGAAGAGCACAAAGGCTGGAACGCCGTTCGCCCGCGCCCCCATCAGCGCGGACACATGCCGGCGCCCTCGCACCGTTGGCGCGTCCGGAAACAGGCCGACGCCGTCTTCCACTAAGGTCACGCTTTTGACTTCCAGATAGGCGATGCCGCCGGGGCCCAAGAGACGGAAATCCACCCGGACCTCCCCCAAGGGAACCTCCGCCTCCAGGGCGGTGTAGGACCCAAAGGGTGGAAGCTCCCCCCGCTCCCAGGCCTCTCGGAACAGGCGATTGGGCACCCGGGCATCTGCGGACACCAGCGTCCCATCCGGCAGGCCCACCACCTGGAGGTCATAACCGGTTCGTCGCTGGCCTTTCCGTCGAGCCACCCATATGGGATAGCCGGGGACCAAGAGTTCGTGGAGGCGCCCGGAATTCGGGAGATGGGCCTCCACCCGTCGCCGCCCCAGGCGGACTTCCACCGCAAATCGGTTCAAACGACGCAGGAAAACCCCCGGAATCAGCGGCGGCCAGCGCATAGTGCCAGGTTTTGCCGGGCGGGGATCAGAGGATCAACATGGCGTCCCCGAACGAATAGAAGCGATAGCCTTCCGCGATCGCCACCCGATAGGCCTCCCGCATCCGTTCATAGCCCATGAAGGCGGCTACCAGCAGCAGCAGCGTGGAACGCGGCAGGTGGAAGTTGGTGATCATGGCATCCACCGCCCGGAATTCAAAGCCGGGGTAGATGAAAAGATCCGTTTCCCCCTCGAAAGGTCCCACCATCTGCCACGGACAAACCGCCTCCGGGGAACATCCCAGCCCGTAGCGGGCGGCGGTCTCCAGAACGCGCACCACGGTGGTGCCCACCGCGATGATCCGACCCCCTTCCAGCCGCGTCCGGTTGATGAGCGCGGCGGTGTCCGCCGACAGGGAGCACCATTCCCGGTGCAGCTTGTGTTCCCGCACATCGGAAGCCTCAATCGGGCGGAAGGTGTCCAGGCTGATGTGGAGCGTGACGAAGGCAAAGCGGACACCGTGATCTCGCAAGCGGGCAAGGAGCTCCGGGGTGAAATGCAGCCCCGCCGTGGGCGCAGCGACCGAGCCGGGAACCCGGGCGTAGACGGTCTGATAGCGCTCGGGATCATGGAGCGGCCGCCGGATGTAGGGGGGGAGAGGGATCACCCCCAGCCGCTCCAGCCATCCCTCCGGCGGAGCGGAAAAGCGGAGCAGGCGGAGCGGCCCCTCGCCCTCGGCCTCCACTTCCGCATAGAGATCCATAGGCGAAGAGCCGGAGAGCAGCTGGAGGCGCGTTCCGGGGCGGATATGGCGTCCCCGCACCATCGCCCACCATCGCTCCGGATCCACTCGTCGTACCAGCAGCAGTTCCACCCGTCCCCCGGTCGGCTTGGCCGCGAATAGACGAGCCGGGATCACTCGCGTGTCGTTGAACACCAGCAGATCCCCGGGGCCCAGGTAGTCGATGATCTCCCGGAAGATCCGGTGCTCGATTTTCCCCGTCGCCCGGTGCACCACCATCAACCGCGCGGCGTCCCGCGGCTCCACCGGGGACTGGGCGATCCGCTCCGGAGGCAGTTCGTAATCATAGGCTTCCAGGCTCAGGAGATCCTTCAGTTCCATAGCGGATCCGATACAGCTCCAGGAGGGTCTGAAAGCCCTCTTCCCCCAGCGCCCATTTCACTTCCTGGTCGAAGACCATAAACAGAGGCCGCGCCTCATCCGCAGGCTGCTGGCAGGAGGCTTCCGCATAAAGCTCGTTCTCGTCGTCCAGGATCAGCTGGCCTTCCCATAGCGTGAGCGGATAGAGGGCGCAGTGAAAGGGCTTCAGGGCCCAGGGATGCAGTCCGGCCTCCATGGCAGCCGCCTGCAGGCCACAACGTCCATCGTCCAGCAGGAAAACACAGGACTGGCCGGCCGGATGAATTGGGTTCTCGATGACCGTGGTGCCCACCCAGTAACCCGCCGGCGGCGTGTCATCCCACTCCGGCTCGCCATCGAACCATCGGGTCTCGTCATGCCGATCCGGCGGCAACACCTTTCGGATCAGCTCCGCATGGCGGAGAATCTCATCGCGTTGCTCCACCCGCACCCATACACCGTAGGCGCAACAGCGGCCCCGGCAGTAAGCAGGGCCACATCGCTGGACTGGCCGTGGTTCCAGCAAACGGGGATCCACCCGAATCCCACGGATCTCGATCTCCATGGATCCCCTCCGATCGACGAAGCGTTGCCGAACAGGGGATTCAGGGAAGACAAAGGCTTACCGACGAATTCCTGGCATGGCGGCCCTGCCCTCGCGCGGGAAGGCCGGAGGGCTCTCCGCGCCGGAGCCCCCAGGGCTATCGGACGAGGAACTGTCCATCCCGGTAGAGCACCTCCCCGTCGACCACGATCTCCCCCTCCTTCAGGTCGCAGATCATATCCCAGTGGATCGCGGATGGATTGGTCCCGCCGGTCTCGGGATAGGCAGCTCCCAGGGCCAGGTGGAAAGTCCCTCCCAGCTTCTCATCGAAGAGAATGTTGCGGGTGAACCGGCGGATGGCGAAGTTCGTGCCGATGCCCAGCTCGCCCAGCCGCCGGGCGCCCTCATCGGTCTCCAGCATCCGATGCAGAAACGCCTCGTTCTTCTTCGCCGTGGCTTTCACCACCTTCCCGCCTTCAAAGACCAGCTCCACCCCATCGACCTCCCGGCCGCCGTAAAGGGCGGGGTAGGTGAAGCGTACCCAGCCCTCGGTGACGCTCTCCTCCGGTCCGGTGAAGATTTCCCCATCCGGGAAGTTGTGGCGACCGTCGGCGCTGATGAAAACCCGGCCCTCGATTCCCAACACCAGATCCGCGTGCGGGCCGCGGATATGGATCCGCCGGCGCCCTTTCAACCATTCCACCAGTCGCTCCTGAAAAGCCGCCTGCTCCCGCCAGCGGGCCACCGGGTCTTCGTCGTTCAACCATCCCGCCTCATACACGAATTCCTCGAACTCCTGGAGGCCCATCTCGGCCTCCTGGGCATACGCCTCGGTGGGATACAGAGTCACAACCCAACGCAATTCCCCACGGGCGGCCCGCTCCAGATATGTGCGCGTGAGGTCCCGCCGCGCCGCGGAGACCTTGGCCTGCTTGGCGGGATCCACATTGCTCAGAGAGCGGGTGTTGGTTTCACTGAGCACGTTGATCAGCACGTCGAAGGTCTCAATGACGAGGCGGTCGATCGGTGAAACGAACGTGAGTTGGGGTTCCTCCGCCACCCGGTAGAAGATCTCCGTTGCCCCGGGCAGGGAGACCAGCAGCTGGGGATGCCCGCCCTTCTCGAGCACCCGGCGGTAGATGGTGAGCAGGAGGGGAGCAGCGGCCGGGGTGCCCCGGATGGCCACCTGATCTCCGGGCTTCACCTCTGTCGCATAGTCCACCAGCACCTGAGCCCACTTCTCCAGACGGGGATCGCTCATTGCGCACCTCGAGGGCGGAAATTTGGCCGACGGAGCTGGGCTCACCAGGCCAGTGCTGCCTGGCCCCATCCTGGCGGCCCAACTTCCCGAATGGTTTGTCAGAGGAATTATAGCGCGGGGGAGGGGATGGAATGGGAAGATCGCCCTCCACTCAAGACCGGTGGGAAACCGGATGGGCAGGATGCTTCCCGTGCCTTTCTGTCCGCTCCGGGCCTGGGAAGAGTGGATCCGGTATCCGGGTGGGACTCACAGAACCCGGCGAGCAACGACCAGCATCTGAGGGCTATCCTCCTGATAGGGGGCCAGATCGTAGGTGCCGAACATCTCCTCCAAGGCGAAGCCACAGCTTTCCAGTAACAGTCGGAGCTCCCCCGGCCACAGGAAGCGCATCCGGCTCGGGAAAGCCCAGCGGCGCCATGTTCCATCCGCTCGGTGTTCCTCCATGAGAATGAGGAGTTCCAGGCGCTGGGTGGCGGCATCCACCCGCCGCGCCTCCAGCCAGACCAGAACGGTTCCGGTCTCCGCATCCTCGTGCCAGCTGCGCGCGTAAAGCTGACCGTTCTCCCCCAGCAGGGCGGCGTCGGGATTCAGACAATCCAGCAAGAGGAGCCCTCCTGGTTCCAGCGCGCGATGCAGATGTCGGAGAACCGCTTGTTGGGCCTCCAGGGAATCGAAATGGAGAAACGTGTTCAGAGGGATGAAAGCCATTGAGTAAGGTCCCGGTGGGATCTCCCGGGTCGCGTCCCCTTGGATCCAGAGGATGCGATCGGCCACCCCCACGCGTTCCGCACGAGCCCGGGCCCGGGCCAGCATCGCGGCCGAGGCGTCCAGGCCGACCACCCGGAACCCCGCCGCCGCCAGAGGGATGGTTAACCGGCCGGTGCCGCATCCCACCTCCAGCAGCGGCGATCCGGCGCGCTCCGCATAGCCCTGATAAAAGGGCAGATCCTCCAGGAAATCCCCAAAGAAGCGATCGTAGAATTCCGCAAACGCCTCGTAGTTCATGGCCCGCCCCCCAGGCATCCTTCCCCGCTATGCTGTTATGCGTTACCGATATCCACCTGGTGGTTTTCAGGGGCTGAGAGCGGCAAGGTGATGCCCCTATCGGTCGGTGGCGGAGCTCTGAGCGTGTGAAGCGCTGCGCTGAGCCTCGCCCATTCCTCCAGCGATAGGGTCTCCGCTCGTCGAGCGGGATCGATCCCCGCTTCCGCCAGTGCCCTCCGGACGAGATCGTTGGGGATCCCCAGGCTGTGGCTCAGGGCGTTGTGCAGCTGCTTGCGCCGTTGGCTGAACCCCGCCCGCACCACCTCGAAGAACCAGTCGGGATCCCCCAGATCCACGGCGGGCTGCTCATAGGGCTCGATGACCACCACCGCGGAATCGACCTCCGGCCGGGGCCAGAAGGCGCCCGCTTTAATCTCATCCACTACCTGAGGACGACCGTAGGCCTGCACGCTCACCGCCAGCAGGCTCATCGCCCCCGGCTTGGCCGTGATTCGCCGGGCCACTTCCAGCTGAACCGTGAGGACGATCCGGCGGGGCTTGAGGGGAGCCTCCATGAGATGGCGGAGGATGGGCGAAGTGATGAAGTAGGGGATGTTGCCGATCGCGCGATACGGATGGCCCTGAACCAGGGCGGCGGGATCGAGCCTCAGGATATCCCCGCGAATGATCGTGACATGGGGGAAAGGGGCCAGAACCTCGCGAAGCAACGGCATGAACTGTTCATCGATCTCCACTGCCACCACATGGTCGGCCCGCAGGGCCAGGTGGCGGGTGAGGGTGCCCGGGCCCGCCCCGATCTCCAGTGCCCATTCCCCGGGCTCCAACCCGGCCGCCTCCGCGATCCGGGCCAGGACCCGCTCATCGATCAGGAAATGCTGCCCCAACCCCTTGCGAGGCCGGATGCCGCGGGCTTTCAGGTATTGAGGCCAGGGAATGGGAGGCAGCCCCGGAAGGCGCGACCGATCGCTCAACGGCAACCCTGTCCTTATTCCAGATTCCAGGCGATTGGCGGAAACGGCGCAGCGGGCATCCCCTGGAGGGCTTGTGAGCGGGCCCAGGTCAGCCGCGCGCGCCTTATCTGAATCTACGCCCGGATCCGCCCGGATCACAAATCCACGCCGGGGATTCAACGCCGCCCTTCGGGATGGACAGTGGGAAGCCGCTTATGCCCGGTGCACGCTGTCGTCCCAGAGCGAGGGGGGCGGGCCTGGGGAGCTGGCCTGCCAGGGATGGAGGCGAGCGCCGGCCTCATGCTTCTCCTGCTGGAGCGCGAAGACCGAGAACGGGATCCAACGTGCGGAGCTGGGAGGCGCCCTGACAGGGACAAGCGGCAGGAGGCTGGAATTCTCCATCGAGCTTCGCATGCGATCCGCTGGATCCGATGAGATCGAGGAGATCCACGCGTTCACACTTCACCATTGAGCCTGCCCGGTCCGAAACGGCATGCACCGGGCTTCATGAAAGGCGGATCCTGCAAGGCATGGCAGCCAGCCTGAGGCCCGAGCGGGCATCTTGACAGAGACAGCTCCCGGTGTATAAAATCATAGAGGCCGTGGGGATGTGGGCCTGTAGCTCAGGCGGTCAGAGCACTCCCCTGATAAGGGAGGGGTCCCTGGTTCGAGTCCAGGCAGGCCCACCTGAGGTGGGGATGTAGCTCAGATGGGAGAGCGCCTCCTTTGCACGGAGGAGGTCACGGGTTCGAGTCCCGTCATCTCCACCATTCCTTGACAGAGGGGAAGGGCTCCGTTATAATGAAAAGCCCGCGGGATGGAGGCTGACGCCCGAAGCCGGGCGGGGAGTCCGGAGGCGGGGGCCAGCGGCCATCCGCTGGCGGGCCGGAGCGCCAAGAAGGGCTCGTCAAGGGGACGGGGGTGCACCTTAACAACCGAACAGAGCGTGGAAGAGACAAGCGACGCGGGCAGCTCGGGAAACGGGTTCTCCGCGTCACGTGTAAGCGAGTAAGGGCATGCGGTGGATGCCTTGGCGCCAGGGGCCGATGAAGGGCGCGGCACACTGCGAAAAGCCTCGGGGAGCCGTGTGCGGGCGTTATGACCCGGGGGTGCCCGAATGGGGAAACCCGCCTGGGGAGAACCCCAGGCATCCGTGGCTGAATCCATAGGCCGCGGAGGGGCACGGGGGGAACTGAAACATCTTAGTACCCCCAGGAAAAGAAATCAACCGAGATTCCCCTAGTAGTGGCGAGCGAACGGGGAAGAGCCTAAACCCACAGGGTGTTCAAGCCCGAGGGCGTTGCCCTGTGGGGGTCGTGGGACCCATCCGGGGGCGGCCTCGGACGCCTCAGGGAGTGATCAAGCCTTGGCCTAGCCGAAGCGGTCTGGAAAGGCCCGCCATAGAGGGTGATAGCCCCGTAGGCGAAAGGTCGAAGGCCTCCCGGGGATGGGATCCCGAGTACCACGGCCCACGGGGAAGGTCGTGGGAAGCAGGGGGGACCACCCTCCAAGGCTAAATACCCCTGGCGACCGATAGCGCACCAGTACCGTGAGGGAAAGGTGAAAAGAACCCCGGTGAGGGGAGTGAAATAGAACCTGAAACCGCATGCCTACAAGCGGTCCGAGGGCTATGGCCCCTTCGGGGGCAATGCCTGAGGGCGTGCCTTTTGGAGAATGAGCCGGCGAGTTACTCTCGGTGGCGAAGGCTAAGGGGGTCACACCCGGAGCCGGAGCGAAAGCGAGTCCGAACAGGGCGTCCCGTCGCCGGGAGTAGACGCGAAACCGGGTGAGCTACCCATGGCCAGGGTGAAGCGGGGCTAATCCCCCGTGGAGGCCCGAACCCATCACCAGTGCAAAGGTGTGGGATGAGCTGTGGGTAGGGGTGATATGCCAATCGAACCCGGAGATAGCTCGTTCTCCCCGAAATAGCTTTAGGGCTAGCCTCACGCGGTCCGTGGCGGAGGTAGAGCACTGGTAGGGCTAGGGGCGTTATGCTGCCGAACCCTGTCAAACTCCGAATGCCGTCACGTGCAGCGTGGGAGTCGGACCGTGGGGGATAACCTCCATGGTCGAGAGGGGAACAACCCAGACCGCCTGCTAAGGCCCCCAAGTCCGGGCTTAGTGGGAAAGGATGTGGGGCTGCTATGACAGCCAGGAGGTTGGCTTAGAAGCAGCCATCCTTTAAAGAGTGCGTAACAGCTCACTGGTCGAGCGGCCCTGCGCCGAAAATGTAGCGGGGCTCAAGCCCGGCGCCGAAGCAGCGGGTTTCCGTGCCGATGAGGCGCGGGAGCGGTAGGGGAGCGTTCCGCACGCGTGGAAGCGCGACCGTGAGGACGCGTGGAGCGTGCGGAAGTGAGAATGCCGGCACGAGTAGCGGAAGACGCGTGAGAACCGCGTCCGCCGAAGGCCTAAGGTTTCCGACGCAAGGTCGATCCGCGTCGGGTTAGGCGGGACCTAAGGCGAGGCCGAAAGGCGTAGCCGATGGACAGCCGGTTAATATTCCGGCCCCACCCGGGTGGAGCGAAGGGGGGACGCAGGAGGGTAGGCCAGCCGGCCGCTGGCTGTGCCGGTGCCAAGTCCTTAGGGCGATGAGGGCGGTAGGCAAATCCGCCGCCGGAGCCTGAGGGATGATGGCGAGCCGGGGAAACCCGGCGGAAGTGGTCGAGCCCACACTGCCGAGAAAAGCCTCTAAGCGTGGAAGCCCGGGTGCCCGTACCGCAAACCGACACCGGTAGGCTGGCGTAAGCGCGCCAAGGCGGACGGGAGAACCCTCCTCAGGGAACTCGGCAAACTGACCCCGTAACTTCGGGAGAAGGGGTGCCTCGCGTAGGGTGAGGCCTTCGGGCCAAGCCCGAGGAGGCCGCAGTGAACAGGCCCTGGCGACTGGTTACCTAAACCACAGGTCTCTGCTAACCCGTAAGGGGATGTATAGGGGCCGACGCCTGCCCAGTGCCGGAAGGTTAAGGGGAGGGGTGACCCGGCTTCGGCCGGTGTAGCCCTGAACTGAAGCCCCGGTGAACGGCGGCCGTAACTATAACGGTCCTAAGGTATCGCCAGAAAGGCGCTGCCTGCCTGTCGGGTAACCGACAGGGCAATACCCGGCTGTATGCGGGAAAGCCCTGAGAGCCCTCCCTACGTCTCCGGCGAAAGGCCGGCGTCAAAATGGTGGGGGATTGGGCAACCCGCAGGAAACCCCCGGGCTCAACCCCGGCGGGGATCCTCAGAGACCATACGCCGGGCATCCGGCGGGGAGGCCATCCGTGGAGCTGTCTCCAGACTGGGTGGTGGGGTTTGTGGACGGCAGAGGCTGCTTCCACATCTCTATCACCCGTTATCCCGCGGCGACGATGGGCTATCGGGTGCTGCCGGAGTTTGTGATCGTCCAGCACCGCCGAGATATCCAGGTGCTCTATGCCTTAAAGCGGTTCTTCCGGTGCGGTGTGGTCCGACCTGCCTCTGAAGACCGCTGGGCCTACCGGATCCAACGGCTGGAGTGCCTAGAGCGCCTCTGCGAGTTCTTCCTGCAGCATCCCCTGAAGACCCATAAGAACGTGGAGATGCGCCGGTTCCGGCAGATCCTCCTCTTGATGAGGGAGGGACAACACCAGACGCGAGAGGGGTTGTTGGAAATCATCCGGATCGCCTCGCGCATGAGCTCCGCCGATCGCGCCGCGCTGGAGCGGATCCGCCAAGAACTCCTGGCCGGATGAAGAGATGGTCCACCCCGTGGTGAAAGCCGCGGAACACGGTGAGCGAAATTCCTTGTCGGGTAAGTTCCGACCCGCACGAAAGGCGTAACGACCGGGGCGCTGTCCCGAGGAGGGTCCCGGCGAAACTGCGAACTGCGTGAAGACGCGCAGTGCCCGCAGCGGGACAAAAAGACCCCGTGGAGCTTTACTGGAGCCTGGTATTGGGTTAGGGTTTGGCCTGTGTAGGATAGGTGGGAGGCTGAGAAGCCCGGGCGCCAGCTCGGGTGGAGCCGCCGGTGAAATACCACCCTGGCCAAATCTTGGCCCTAACGTCGGCCCGTGAACCCGGGCGGCGGACAGTGCCTGGTTGCCAGTTTTGCTGGGGCGGCAGCCTCCTAAAAGGTAACGGAGGCGCCCAAAGGTCCCCTCAGGCGGAATGGAAACCCGCCGTTGAGTGCAAGGGCATAAGGGGGCTTGACTGCGAGGCTGACAAGCCGAGCAGGGGCGAAAGCCGGGCCTAGTGACCCCACGGTTCCGTGTGGAAGGGCCGTGGATCAACGGATAAAAGCTACCCCGGGGATAACAGGCTGGTGAGGCCCAAGAGTTCACATCGACGGCCTCGCTCGGCACCTCGATGTCGGCTCATCGCATCCTGGGGCTGGACAAGGTCCCAAGGGTCGGGCTGTTCGCCCGTTAAAGCGGTACGTGAGCTGGGTTCAGACCGTCGTGAGACAGGTCGGTCTCTATCCGCTGTGGGCGTTGGGGGCTTGAGGGGTGCTGCCCCTAGTACGAGAGGACCGGGGTGGACGGACCTCTGGTGTGCCGGTTGTCGCGCCAGCGGCATCGCCGGGTAGCCAATGTCCGGACGGGATAACCGCTGAAAGCATCTAAGCGGGAAGCCCACCCCAAGATCAGGCCCCCCACCGGCTTGGACCGGGTAAGGCCGCCGGGAGACTACCGGTTTGATAGGCCGCAGGTGGAAGCCCGGTAACGGGTGAAGCTGAGCGGTACTAACGGCCGAGGGCTTACACGTGGCGCGGAGAACTCGTCGCCCGAGCCCACGCTCTGTTCGGTTGGAAAAGTAGCGGGGGTGGGTCTCCATGGAGACCCACCCCCGCTTTCTTTATCCCCCAAATAAAGAAGGATCACGTCGCGAACATCCAGCGGCACCAGCGCCGCTCCAGCGTATCCACGATGAGATAAAGCGCGAGGCCCAGAGCGCTCATCAGGACGATCCCCGCATACATCGCCGGATAGTTAAAGAAAGTGCTGGCTTGAAGGTAGATATAATAGCCCAGGCCGTATCGCGTGGCCAGCAGCTCGCTCAGATACAGCACTGCAACCGCCGTACCAATGCTCTGCCGCACAGCGGTCAGGATGGCAGGCAGGGAGGCAGGGATATAAACGAACCGGAAGAGGGCTCGCCGCCCCGCCCCCAGGCTCCGCACCGACAGCAGCAGCTCCGGTCGCAGGCTCGCCGCCGCATCCCGCACCAGCACTAAGATCTGAAAGAACAAAATCAGGAAGATGAGCAGGATCTTGGCCAGATCCCCCACGCCGAAAAACAAGATCAGGATGGGCACCAGCACCACTTTGGGGATCGGATAGAGAATATAGAGAAAAGGGGAAATCAGCCGGTGGAGACGTGGGCTGAGGCCCAGGACCAACCCCAGGGGAGCCGCGGTGGCAATGGAGAGGACAAGGCTCACCATCACCCGTCCAGCGCTGGCTAGAAGATGCAGAACCAGGTCTCCCTGGAGCTCCTGCACCAGCGCGGCTCCGACCACGAGCGGTGTGGGGAGTATCGGGCGTCGGACGAGTTCCGCAAGCAGATGCCAGAGGAGAAGCAAAATCCCGATAGCGAATAGCACCTCGCTGCTGCGTCGCGACATGGCCCCTGTCCCCTTGCATGACTTCAATGGAGGAGGTCTTGCGAAATGCCACGCCGTCCATCCGGGTATCGGTGGCAGCAGACGGTGTTTATTATTTTAGCTATCCTGGCGGTGCTCAGCTTGATCCTGACCAGCATTCTCACGATGGTGCCACCGCCTCCGCCCACACCAACACCCATGGGTCTCTTCCTGCCTGGACCATGAATCCGGGACGGGCTGCACCAGTCCCAGGAACATCCGGAAAACCTGGGTGGGGTCGCCCCCAGCTATGGCCCTCCTAAAACCTATGGAGGAGACCGAGGATGGGAATCCCGTTCCAATCGCCTCGCGCCATGGGGTCTGGAAAGTCGCTGGCCTGGCTGGCCTGGGGGGGGATGCTGGTCGGATACTGGGCGCCCTGGATCGATGGCCACAGCGCAGGGTTGACCTTCTCCGGCTTCGATTTGGTTCCCTTCCTGGTCTTTTTCCAGCGCGCGGGTTATGGACCGCTTTTGCGGGAGCGCCTGTGGATCCCCTTGTGGGGCCTTGCCCTGGCGTTGGCCCTCCTGGCGCTGGAGCAAGCGGGGAGATCCTTTCGCCCCGGGAGATATCTATTGTGGATCCTTGCCGGATTATGGCCCCTTGCCACATGGCCCCCTTATCCAGATCTTCTGAACCCCCTCTCGATCGAGGGACGGGGTGGATTCCTGGGCGGGATGTTGACCATGCTGCTGATCGGATCCCTGCCTCTCTGGCCCATACCATGGCGACGGCGGCTGGCACTGGCCTTGCCTTGGGCGATGCTGGGCGGGGTGGGACCCGAGCTGGTTCAAGTGTGGAACCTCTGGATTCGCCATCTGGGGCTGGTTCCATCGATCGGATGGGGACTTCCCCTTTACGGATGGGGGCTGGCGCTCTGGGAGGCAGCCTGGTGGCGAACCTCCTCGTAGATCTCCAGCACGCGTTGCGCCATTTTCTCGAGGGTGAATTCCCGACGCACACGCTCCTGGCCCTGACGCCCCCGCTCCCGGGCTGCTTCCGGGTGGTCCAGGATTTCCTGAATCGCCTCCGCCAGCGCTTCAGGATCCCGGGGGGGGACGATCCATCCCGTTCCTCCAACAACCCACGTCGTCCCGGTTCCGATCTCGGTGGTGACGACCGGAAGGCCCGCGGCCATCGCTTCCAGCAACACGGTCCCGAACGCCTCTGCCCGGGCGCTGGCGGGCAAGACGAAGAGATCCGCCGCGTGGTAAATCAGCGGCAGCTTCGGATCCGGCACTTCACCAAGGAAATGGACTCGATCGCTCACTCGAAGATCCCGGGCCAGTGTCCGCCAGGCGCGCTCCATCGGGCCGGTTCCCACGATGGTGGCATGGAGATCCGGCAGGCGGGTGAGCGCCTGGAGGAGAGTATCCAGCCCCTTGTAGTATCGAAGGCGTCCCACGAAGAGCGCATGGGGGCGATGTGGAGCGGAGCACCAGGAGGACCGGAGAGCCCGGGGAGCTTCGGGGGGCACCGTCAGGAAGCGGGCCACATCGATCCCCAGGGGGACCACGCGGCATTTGTCCCGGAAGGCCTGTAGGTGAGGCGAGGTTTCCAGGTAAACCGGGCTGGTCACCAGGATCTGTGCGACCCGTCCCAAGACCCGATAGAGCCATGGACGATAAAGCCGGCCGCTCAGGCGCTGGCGCACGATGTCGCTATGGTAAGTCAGGACGGCGGGCCTGTTCCCTCCGTTCATGAGGTAGGCGATCTCCGCGGGAGGATAGGGATGATGAAGGTGGATTACATCCGATTGAGGAAGGAAGCGGCGGGCATAGAGGAAGAAAGCCAGGCTCAAGGGCGTGGAGGCCACGGTGAACCAGCGGGAGGCCTTCAGAACCCGCACCGATCCGTCCATGAGCTCGATCGTTTTGCGGGTCGGCGAGGTCACCAGGACGATCACTTCGAGCCCCATGCGGGCCTGGGCCTCGGCCAGGGCGCGGATATGGTTCTCGATCCCCCCGAGGATCGGGAAGTAGTCTTTGTATAAATGGATCACCCGCATGGAGGCTTTGTTTCCTCTGTGTGGGATTCTTGAGGCGATGGGTCTTTCCATTCAGGTCAGGTTTGTGAGCCTGTCTCAGGGAACAGCCGTTCATGTTCGGTTCCGAGAGATTCCTCGGGCACCACGCCGAGCTGCAGGAGCGCAGCGCGCACCTGGGCCCAGCCGGATGGATGGATGATGGCGGCCATGGGGGAGAGCACGTCCCGCACGTATCGGCGGGCCTCAGTGGCCAGCAACTGACGTAACAGCTCGGGATCGCTCACACGCAGCACCAACACCTGCTCCACTGTGGCCTCGGTTCCCCGGCTGGCCCAGCGGGTCAGGGCGCGGCTGAGGGCTTCCGGCATGGTCAGATCATAGCGCCGGAAGAAATCCAGGATCCGCTCCGGGCCGATGTTCTGCCCCCGTGCCCGGGTCAGGGAGCGGGCAGTGATGCGGTAGCGATAGACCTCGCCCGAAGCGATCCAGTCGGCGATCCGGGCGATCTGAAAGCGTTCATATCGGCGGGCAGCTCCGATCTCGATGGTGCCATCCTCCAGCAGGACGAAACGCGTATCTCCATCCGGAGGTGGATCTCCCTTCGCCAGGTAAGCAGCCCCGAAGGGCGAAAGCCGGATCCGATCCGGCTCCCCCAGATCCACCACTCCCAGCCAATGAAGAGGGCCGGTCAGCAGATAGCGCAGAAGAGCTCCTTCCACCCGATCCCAGTTTTCAAATCCATGCAGGTAATCTCCCGTTTCTGCATCCCGGATATACCAGGTAGAGAACTCCGCCTCCGTCCGCTGGAAGGTTGGGTTCTTCGCTTTGATCTCGCGGATGAGATCGGGGATCGCATACCAGCATCCTGGATCTAATCGGGTTAGGAGCTGCAGCAGGGTCTGGCGAGGCAGCCGGGGATCGTTCTGCCAGGAGCCCGTGGGCTCGGGCCGCAAGGTAGGCACGTGAAAGAGATCATTCCACTGCCCATTGTCCCGCCATGCCTCGAGGAGAGCACGCAATTGCTCCATCAGCGGGGCCTGGAGCCAGCGCGTGGTGACTTCGGGATCCAAGCGCAGGAAGTCCCGTCGGACCTGAATCATCCGGAGCGTTCCGGCCAGATGCCAGAGCAGCGACCAGCGTTCCCGGTGAGGCCAGCGCAGCTGCCGACGCAGGGTCGGAAATCGCGCCCATAGCTCTTCCGGGGTCATGACCGCCGGAGGCGCTTCGTTATGTATAAAGCTGAGCAGCGTGCAGAAATCGTCCGCCGGCGTCGTCCCCGCCCGCCGGATCCGGACCGGGGCAGGGGCGGTAGGGAGCGTCTCCGGTATCTGGGGGCGGGGCGCCTCCACCATAGGGGGCAAGCCCAGCAACAGCTCATCCGGAATGAAAACCACCTCCTCAAATCCGGCTGGCTGCTCCACGAATCCCAGGAAAATCCATCCCCGAAACCAGAGGGCCTCCGCTGGACCGGTCGGTCGTTCCCAGAGGTGTTCGCCCTCCAGACGAGCCGCGCCTACCCGGCGGATCTCCCCAAAGCGACGCTGAAATGTGGCCGCAGGCATCACCCCTCCGGCCATCACCAGGGTCCGGAGGGCCTCTTGCTCCTCTGACCCCAACCGAGCCCAATGCGCGCTCTGGCGTTCCGGATCCATCATCCATGGCAATAACCGAGCGATCAGCGCCTCGCGAGAGAGATGCTGGGGATCCACATCCCAGAAGCGCGCGATCACCCGTAGATGCGCAAGATCCAGTTCGCTCAAGCTCTGCCGAAGCGAGCGGACAGGCATATGAGAACCTCCTCCATTGTTAATATAACGCAGCCTGTCGCGCCAGACCGGGATAGTTTCCTTGCTCTTGAGCCTATGGGGGATCCATTAGAATAGGAGTCGCCATCGCCGAGCTGAAATCCGGTGACAGGATGCCCCCTACCCATCCGTTTGGGAGGTGAGGGGACATCTTCAGCAACCGTTTCCTTGAAGGGGGGATCATGGAAACTCTGGAGCATCAGCTGGTGCTGTTCCTTCAGGATCTGTTCCAGTGGATGGGATGGGGAGGTGTGATCCTCATTATGGCGCTCGAGAGCGCCAACATTCCGATTCCCAGCGAGGTCACCATGCCCCTGGCCGGCTGGATGCTGGTTCAGGCCCGCGGGGGGACGCTTCTTCAGGCGGCTCTAGAGGGCGGATTCTACGGAGGGCTGGGTTGCACGCTAGGCTCCTTGCTTTCCTACGGACTGGGCTATTACGGCGGCAGACCTTTCCTCTTCCGGTATGGACGTTACCTCCTGATCAGTCCCCGTGACCTAAAAGCCGCGGATCAGTGGTTCGCCCGCTGGGGGCTGTGGGCCACCTTTCTCTCCCGCCTGCTGCCGATTGTGCGCACGTTCATTTCGTTCCCGTCAGGGGTTACGCGCATCCCATTTTTCCCTTTCCTTTCGTTGAGCTTTATCGGCTCCTTCATCTGGTGCGCAGGTCTGGCGGTGGGCGGTTATCTGTTCGGCCAGCACTGGGAGGAGCTGCGTCGGATCATGCGTCCTTTCGATATCCCGATCGCCCTCGCCCTGCTAAGTGGGTTCGCTTATTATCTCTACCGACATATCCGCCACGCCCGGGAAGGATATGAGGCGTTTCTCCCATCCATGGGGGAAGCCGATCCCCCAGAAAAGAGCTCATAGCCAGCAGAGGCCCCCCAACGCATCGCTGCCCCCTTTCTTGCTGGAAAGGGTCCTGCCCGGCCCCCATCTTAAATTTGATCCTTTCGCCCGCTGCAAGGAAGGCCAAGCGGATCCTGATCGCTGATGGCCAGCCGTTGCTGGGGCATCCGAGGAGATCCTCTCCGGGGACGACTCTGGCGGTGGGCCTGCAGAGAGCTGTGGCCTCGAGGAAAACTCCCGTCCTCTCGAAGCTTTTCGGCCCGGAGCAGGAATATTCCCCGGGGCGGTGCGGATGGCCAGAGACGACCGACACCGCCCCAGGGGGCCTCTGGGAGAATCCGTGCCCTTTATTCTGCTCCCGCTGTCACGGTGGCCGTGGGCGAAGGGATCGTCACCATACGGCGGAGGATGGGCCGGAATTTATAGCCATACGCGATCACCCCGTGCTCACCCTGACGGTGCAGGACACGGGTCACCATCTCCACAGGCATCCCGATGTAGACTTCCTCCGGTTCCACATCGGTGAGCATTGCCGAGACCAGCGGGCCTTCCTCCAGTTTGATCAACGCCACGATGTAAGGGGCTTGCTCTTCATAGCCCGCCGGCGGCTCGTAGACCACCGTGTAGGAATAGACTTCCCCGCGGCCTGAGAAGGGATACGGCGCGCGCGCGGGCCGCTGGCACTCCGGGCAGACATCCCGAGGCGGGAACAGGCGAGCGCCGCACCCCTCACAGATTTCCCCTTCCAAGCGATATCGCTGGGATCGTCCACGCCATGCGCGTGCAGGATGCATAGCCACCTCCTTCCGGCAAATGTGACACGATGGATGGGGAGGGCCACTGCCGGTCTCCCATCCTCCTGTTAATCCATGGCCTCCAGAATATGGGTGATCACCGTGGCCCCCGTCCCTCCGATGTTCTGGGTCATCCCCAGGCGGGCGTGCGGGACCTGGTTGGGCCCGGCCTGGCCCTGCAACTGCATGACGGCTTCCACCACCTGATAGATCCCGGTGGCCCCGACCGGGTGCCCCCGGGCCTTCAATCCGCCCATCGTCGCGATGGGAAGCCGGCCATCCCGGAAGATCGCCCCCTCCAGGGCCATGGCCACCCCGCGCCCTCGGGGCGCAAAACCGCAAGCCTCCAGGGAGAGGGCCGCCATGATCGTGAAGGCATCGTGCAGCTCGAAGAAATCAATGTCCTCCGGGCGAACCCCAGCCTGCTGGAAAGCCCGGTAGGCCGAGAGGGCGGCCGCCTCCAGCCAGAGGGGATCCCGACGATCGTGCAGGGCCACCGTGTCCGTTGCCACAGCGGATGCCCGGATGCGGACCGGGCGCTCCTGGAATGCCCGGGCCTGATCCGCCGGGCACAAGATCACCGCCGCTGCCCCATCGCAGACCGGTGAGGCGTCCAGTAGGGTGATCGGGTCGGCGATCATGCGGGCAGAAGCGAACGCTTCCGCCGTGATGGGAAACCGCAACATCGCATAGGGGTTGTGGACAGCATTGTGGTGCGCGTTGATGGAGAAGGGCGCGAAATCCTCTCGCCGGTATCCGTATTCATGCATATAGCGGCGCATCAACAGGGCGTTGAGGGCAGTGAAGGTCATCCCGTGCACGGCTTCATATTCTGCATCGGCTGCCGTCGCCAGGGCGGCGGTGATCGTTTCCCCGGAGGCGTCCGTCATTTTCTCCACCCCCACCACGGCCACGAAGTCCGCCAGACCGCCCGCGACCATGGCGTAGCCGATTCGCAACGCGGCGGCGCCGGAGGCGCATGCTGCCTCGACTTTGACCGCCTCCACGCCGTGCATCCCGGCGAAATCGGCCACCAGCGCCCCCAGATGCTCCTGGGCTTCCACCTGCCCCGAGAGCATATTCCCGATGTATAGAGCGTCCAGCCGCTCCACCCCGGCATCCTGCATGGCGGCTTCTAACGCCTCCAGTGCCAGCTCTCGCAGCCCTTTATTCCAATGCTCCCCCACCGGGGTCTGGCCGATGCCGATAATGGCGACCTCGCGCATCGCGCCTCCTTACGCCTCGGTGTCCATCACGATCTTTCGGCGATAACGAGCATAGGTGGCGTAATCGATCACCACGCGGCGAGCGATGTAATCCCGGGTTCGAGGTGCTCGATCCCGCCGCTCCAGGATGGCTTCCGTCACCACCAGGGAGAAGGCGTCGGATCCGGCGCCGGAGCCGAAGGACACGGCCAGGATCCGATCGCCCGGCCGAGCCTCGTCCAGGATAGCAGTCAGCCCGATCAGACAAGAGCCTGCATAGGTATTGCCGATCTCATCCACCAGGAGCCCGATCTGGATCTGCTCCGGCCGGAACCCCAGCATCTTCGCGGCCTTCTGCGGGAACTTCACGTTCGGCTGGTGAAACACCGCATACGTGTAATCCTCCGGCCGGGCTCCCAGCGCTTCCATCAGCTGTCGAGTGGCTTCTACAATATGGTGGAAATAAGCGGGCTCCCCCGTGAAACGACCGCCGTGCTCCGGATACCGGGCGTGGGCCCGGCGCCAGAAATCCGGCGTATCGGTAACATAGGAGAGCGATCCCTCCAGGATCGCTAGGCTTTCCTCCGCTGGGCCGATGATGAAAGCAGCCCCGCCAGCTCCCGCTGTGTATTCCAGGGCATCGCCCGGCCGGCCCTGGGCCGTGTCAGTCCCAATAGCCATCGCGTAATCGGCCATCCCCGAGCCCACAAAGCCGATGGCGGCCTGCATGGCCTCGGTGCCGGCTTTGCATGCGAATTCCCAATCTCCGGCCTGGACGTAGGGGGTGGCTCCAAGGGCCTCAGCGACGAGAGTACCGCTGGGTTTGACCGCGTAGGGATGGGATTCGCTGCCCACCCAGACTGCCCGCAGGCGATGCGCCGCAATCCCTGCCCGGGCCAGGGCGTTCCGGGCTGCCTCAATGGACATTGTCACCACATCCTCATCGGGTCCCGGCACAGCCTTCTCCCGCACTGGTGGGGGCTCTGCCCCGCCGGTCCACAAGCGGGAGATCTCAATGCCCGGCAGGCGGTAGCGAGGGACGTAAGCCCCATAGCCCACGATGCCAACGGAACGGAATGACTTCAGGATCCGATGACCGTTCTCATACATTCGAACCCTCCGATGATTCATCAAGATATCTGTATCGGGCTTGCGCCGTTGAGCGGGAATCTGGTAGGCCAGGTGGCTTCTTCCTGCTCTTCCTCCCTCACTTCAGAGGCCCCGGAGGGCCGCTCGCGAATGGGCGCCTTCCAGGCGGGCCTGGGGTCTGCCATGCCAGGCTTACGACCACCCCATCGCCCGACGCAGTTGGTGAAGATGAAGCACGTGGTCCCGCTCATGCCATGCGGCCCGACGCAACACTTTGCGTGGAGACCAGAACTCTCCATCCACGCCCACGACGATCGATTGCCCGATCCAATCTTGAAGGGCCTGTTCCAGGGCGTAGCGAACCTGTTCCAGATGCGCCCAGATCTCCGCGGGTGGAGCTTTGAGATCCCGACCCAGTCGACTGAGATACCCGTTCTCCTCGTAAGCCACGTGGCGCAGCACCCCGCGCATAGACCACCGCTGGCCTGGCAGCACCGCGTCCAGAACCGGGTCCGGCAGGCCCTCCACCGCCGCCTGGAGATCCGCCCGAGAGGCGGCGAGGACCTGAAGGCCGAACTCCACCTCTTCCTCCGTCAGGGGCCGCCAGTCGTCCAGAAACCACGCATTCACCTCTCGGGAGCCGCCTCGCTCGAAGCGTTCGTTGATCGTGTAGACCTCGAAGATCTCCACCACCCGGAAATCCTCTGGAACCCCAGGCCCCGCGGCGGGGATCCCATGAGCGCCCAGCCAGGCGAAATAATCCCGAATCGCCTCCGGGATCCGTTCCAGAACCTCCCGCTCGGTGTGGGCAAAGACAAAGCATCCCGGATAGTCCAGAATCCAGGCGATGTGTCCTCCTTCTGCACCGCGTTCCAGTCCCACCCGGTAGGTCATCCATGCTCCCTCCATTGAGGCTCTCCGGTTGTGGATCCCCGAAGCTCTTGCAGGAGCTCCCGGGCGCGGGCCAGTCGGATGTTGCGCTCCGTGACGAGCTGTTGAGCGATCCGATCGATCTCCTCGCCAGCGGCCCCCGCGGCCATGGCGATCTGACGGGCGTGCAATTCCATGTGCCCGCGCTGAATCCCCTCGGTGGCCAGGGCCCGCAGGGCGGCCAGGTTCTGGGCCAGGCCCACGGCGGCCATGATCTCTGCCAGCTCCCGCGCGGACGAAACGCCCAGGATTTTAAGGGCCACTCGGGCCAGGGGATGGGCCTGGGTGGCTCCCCCTACGATCCCCACCGCCAGAGGCAGCTCAATCCGTCCATGCAGAGCCCCCCCTTCATCCCGCCACCATTGGGTGAGCGGCCGATACGGGCCATTCCGTGCGGCATAGGCGTGGGCACCCGCCTCAATCGCCCGCCAGTCGTTGCCGGTGGCCAGGGCCACCGCATCGATGCCGTTCATGATCCCCTTGTTATGAGTGGCCGCCCGATAGGGGTCCACTTCGGCCAGCGCCTGCGCTTCCAGAATTCCCTGGATGACGAGATCCCCCGGGAAGTCCGGTGTCTCCAGGGCTTCCGAAGGGATCCGAACTTCCGCCCAGGCCCGCCGACGGTCCGCTAAATTCGAAAGGATCCGCAGAACCACCCGCCCTCCTGTGATCCGGGCGATCAGAGGGGCCACCGCCTCGCAGACGGTGTTCACCGCGTTGGCCCCCATCGCGTCTCGGACATCATAGAATATGTAAACAACGAGCATCGGCCCGACAGGGGTGTCTGGGAACGAAACGACCTCCAGCCCCCGAAACCCCCCACCCCGGGCGACGATCGAGGGCGTAGCCGCCTCGGCCGCTGTTCGGATCGCCTCGACCTGTTCCTCGATCACCCGGGCTGCTGTGGAAAGATCCGGGAGGTTCACGATCTGGATTTGCCCGCGCATAATGGGCTCCTCGCTGCCGGCGAGGAATCCCCCACCGACCCGAGCCAGGCGGGCGGCGTGGGAGAGCGCTGCCACCACCGACGGCTCCTCAATCACCATCGGGATCAGGACCTCCCGGCCGTTGATTAGGAAATTCACCGCCACCGCAAAGGGCAGTGCGAACCGGCCGATCACATTTTCCACCAGGTGGTCCGCCTGTTCTAATGTTAGACCGCCGTTGAGCAACAAAGCCTGCTCCTCGGGGGTCAGACCGGCCTGTTCGGCGACCCATCGGGCACGCGCTTCCAGCGGCAATCGATAGAAGCCCGGGTAACGAGAAGTGCGGCGGGACATTGCATAAAGAAAGATTATGGGGGATGGGCTGTCAAAATCTATCAACCAGCTATCCCTGGTTACAACATTGAGCATATGGGGTGGCGCCGCCTTCTTCACTGCCTTCGAAGGGCCGATCTCGGAGATCCGGTGGGCGGCTCCTCCCGAGCCGTAGGAGGAATCCAAAAAGAGCTAACGAATCGCTAACAAAGTTGGGAAGGCCTTAGAGGTCCCGTTGTGATCGGGTGAGATCCTTAAGGTCCCTCTACCAGGAAGAGAGGGAGCCCGCCCACGGCGGCTTCCCCTTGCTTTTGCCGGGCCGGATTACAAAGGGTGGGCGTGTTGTAATGGGTAGCAGGTGGTAAGGAGAAGGTATAAATGCCGTTCGTGGGACGCACCTCGGTGGCCATTCCCGTGCGGACGTCATACAGGATCCCCTGGGGCGCGATGGCGGTCACCGTGATCGTCGCCGGGACATTCAGGCGGGTCCAGGCCAGCAGCACCCGTGCCCCGTCCGGCCGCCGGAAGGCGAACCACTCCACCTGCCCGGTGCATGCGTTCCAGTCGGTCTGGCCATGGGTGGTGCGCAGACGCCAGAGAGGCATCGCCCCACGCAGATGGGTAGTCACCAGCCGATAGGCGGCCGCCGCCGGGCGCGCTCCCGCATCCGAGGGATAGCAGGGGGCCGGATCCGGGTTCCGGTAAAGGCCGAAGGCGTCATGAGCATCCGGACCGTTCCCGCAATCATCGTGAAGCATGAAGTGGAAGATCAACCGGGCCCCCAGCCAGATGGCGTAAGCTGCGCTCTGCACCACATAGGCAGCCTGCTCTTCACGGGTCCCCCGGTAGCCGCTGTTCGGATCCCATGTCGGCCCGGGGTAATCATCCCACACCGGCAGGCCGCTCTCGTTCACCCAGAGCTCCTTTGTGAGCCCAAAGGATTGCAGGGTTCCTTTCGCCTGATTCAGGTAACGGAACGTCTGCCAGGCGTAGCTGTAGCTGTGGATAGGGAGGACATCGAAATACCAGCCGAAGGCATCCCGCAGATCGGGGGCGGGATCGTTTTGGAGCGTGCTCAGAACTTCCTGCAACCACCCGGGTTTCTCGAAGATGGCCAGCCCGCCGAACAGGATGCGGGCCTGAGGATCCGCCTGGCGCGCGGCGATGGCAGCGACCTTCAGCAGGCGGGCGTAATCCGCCGCGCTCCCGCTCCAGAAGAACGAAAGATCGGGTTCGTTCCAGATCTCCCAGGCGCGGACCCCGCGTCCGATTGGCCATCCGGGCACCTCGCGGCTGGCTGCTCCGCCCGGTCGGTAGCGGGCGACCGCCTGATCGACGAAGACGGCCCATCGGTTCGCCGGGTTGATGGTTTTGCCCGGGCCGGGGCGATCGGTCCCATCGGTGAAGATGGGCGCGTAGAGGCCGACCGGGGGATTTGCCGCGGCGATGCGGATCGGCGCATTCGGGGTGATCTCCCCAGACGGCTGGCGGAGGATCGATCCGCCGATAGGTGGTTGGGCGGAGAAGCCTCCGGCCGCGTAGAAGCCCGGGGTGCCCATCAGGATCAGGGAGACCTCAAAGCCCTGGGCGAGGGCGTCCCGAAGGGTCCGATCCACACTGGCCCATTGATAGACTCCAGGGGACGTCTCCACTCCGCTCCAGTAGAGGGGCCAACGGTCCCAGCGGGCGCCCAGCCGCTGCGCCCGATCAAAGCGAGCCGGGTCGGCCGGATGCTCCACCGACGTGATGAAGACCAGCCCGAAATCCACCCCGGGAGGGGCCTGTGGCTCTTGACGGGCGACGAGGGGCAGATAAACACGGAGCGGATAGGATGAGGCATTTTCCTCCCGGCCTCGAGCCAGCAGCGGGGGAAGGGCTTCCGGGATCGAACCGGTCCGGGCGCTGCTTCCCAGCAGCACGATGATCATAGCCCATACGCCGCGGCGCATCCCCACGGCTTTCCCTCCACGGTCGGGCGGGAACCGGCCCGCGCTTTGCCCCGAGGCTTTCAGGCTAATATACTCAGAAAACACCGGCCCGCCAAATTGGACCCCTAAGCCTCCGACGGGGCCGGTTCGTCGGAAAAGGTTTGTAAAAGATCTCTGGAGGGTGGGGGATCGGACAGGCCGCATCGGTTCGGGATCCGACCCAATGCACCGGGAGGCTCGGGATGTGCTCCGATGAGCGGGCGAAGCCCCGTGTGGCGTTGATCCACTATACGGCCCCTCCTGTGATCGGAGGGGTAGAGGCGGTGCTTGCTCGCCAGGCCCGCATCCTGACAGCGGCCGGCTACCCGGTTCGGATCATTGCCGGCGTGGTCGATCCGAGCATACCCGGGGTCGAGACGGTGACGATCCCGCCGATGTATGGCGGATCGCCGGAAATCGCCCCGCTCCAGACAGCGTTATGGGAGGGTTGTCTTCCTGAAGAGTTCTCTCAGTGGCGGGAGCGATTGCGCCGTGCTCTGGAAGAGGCCCTGCATGGAGTGAAGGTCGTCATCCTCCACAACGTTTGCACTATGGACAAAAACCTCACCCTCTCCGCCGCTCTCTACGATCTGGTGACGGCGGAGCCCCGGCTCTGGATCGGATGGCACCACGATGCAGTGATCCTCCGATCGGCGACGCCTCGCTTCCCGGGGGAGCCGTGGGATCTGGTCTTCCGGCCATGGCCAGTGATCCACGTAACGGTTTCCGAGTCCCGTCGCCGGGCCCTGGCTGCTGCCTGGAGGATCCCGACTACGGATATCCACGTGATCCCGAACGGGGTGGATCCCGGGGAATTCTTCCGCTGGGGTGATCTCACGCGCTCCATCGTGGAGGCCCTGGGCCTGATGGATGCGGACGCCATCCTTCTGATGCCGGTCCGCATCACCCGTCGCAAGCGGCTGGAGGATGCCTTGGCCGTTCTTCACCATCTGCGGGAGCGAACCGGATGGGATATTCGGCTCCTCGTGACGGGCCCTCCGGGCGCCCACACGCCGGCCAACCAGGCCTATCTGGAGGAGCTGCGCGCCTGGCGGGCTGCATGGGGGCTGGAGGGAGCAGCGCATTTTCTGCATGAACATCTAGGGGAAGGCCTGCCGGAGGAAGCCGTGGCGGATCTCTATATGCTGGCGGACGCGGTGTTGCTCACCAGCGAGGAGGAAGGGTTCGGGCTGCCCGTGCTGGAGGCCGGGCTGGCCCGCCTGCCTGTGTTCGCCCGTGAGCTGCCATCCCTGCGGGAGCTGGGCGAAGGGGATATATTTCTCTTGCCTGAGGGAAGCGGCCCGGAGGCGTTTGCGGCCGCCATCGTCCGCTTTCTGGAAACGGACCCGGTGGCCCGGCTGCGCCGCCGTGTTCGCCAGCGGTTCAACGCTGCCCGCCTGATCCAGGAGCGCCTGATCCCCTTGCTGGAAGGCGCGCCGTTTTAGCGTTTCCAGCGGCCGCTCATTGAAGGCTATCCGGTTCGCCAGTTGTAGAACCCCTTCCCGGTCTTGCGGCCCAGGAAGCCGGCCCGGACCATCTGACGGAGCAAGGGAGCGGCCCGATAGGCTCCGTTCCGGTGCTCTGCTTCCAAGGCATCCAGAATGGCTACCACCAAGTCTAGGCCGATGAGGTCTCCCCACTCCAGTGGCCCGCGCGGATAGTTTGTCCCCAGTTTCATCGCTGTGTCGATGTCCTCCGGCGAAGCGACTCCTTCCATCACCGCGAAGGCGGCCTCGTTGATGAGGGCGCAGAGGATCCGCGGGAGCACCATCCCCACGGTATCACGGACGATCTCGATTCGGAACCCGATGTGCTCCAGATAGGCCCGGGCGGATTTCAGTACAGCGGAATCTCCCGCGAGCGGGGCCGCCAGCTCCACCGGAGCTTCGCGAGTCAGGGGCGGCAACGTTGCGAACCCTACTACACGGCCCGATCGCCGGGCCCAACCGGCCACCTGAGTCGCCGAGACCGTAAGACACAGGGAGAGGAGGGGCGCTTCAGGGGCAAGCGCCTCGTCGAGGATGGTGATCAGCATCCGTTTCGATTCGAGGGGGAAAGGGAGGACCTCCAGGGCAAGAGCAGCGCTTCGGGCCTCGGCCTGTAGGTTGGGGGAAAGGGCAATCGGAGACTCTCCCTCACCAATCAGGACGGCTGTTGGATAACCCTGATCCAGGAACATCCTGCCGAGGTCCTCGGCAAACGCCGAAGCGCCCACGATCAGGATGCGCTCCTTTAGGGGCTGGGTTCCCATAGGATCCTCCTCGGGGATCCAGTTGCCCACACGATCAGTGGGTTATTCGTAGTCATACCATCCCTTCCCGGTTTTCCGCCCCAGACGGCCGGCCTGGACCATCTGACGCTGGATGGGGTGAGGGCGAAAACGGGGTTCCTCGAAAAACGCGTGATAGATGCTCTCGCTGACAGCCAGGTTGACATCCAGGCCGATCAGGTCCATCAGCTCGAAGGGGCCCATTCGAAATCCCAGGGCGCGAACCAGCCGATCCACCGTGGGGGGATCCGCGATACCTTCCCCGATCAGGCGCAGGGCCTCCAGATAGAAGGGACGGGCGACGCGGTTCACGATAAACCCCGGCGTGTCCTTAACCACCACGGGGGTCTTCCCCCAGCGCCGGGCCAGATCAACCAGTGCCCGCACCGTTTCTTCGGAGGTTGCCAGCCCTCGCACCACCTCTACCAGGCGCATGATCGGCGCCGGATTAAAGAAATGCATGCCGGCCACCCGCTCCGGGCGCCGGGTGACTGCTCCCAGGGCAGTGATGGAGAGGGAGGAAGTATTGGAGGCCAGGATGGTGCCGGGGGGGCAGATCGCATCCAGCTGACGGAAGATCTCCTGCTTGAGCGCCATGTCCTCCGGCGCGGCCTCAATGATCACCTCAGTCCCAACCAGATCTTCCAAGGTGGTGCTGGGCTGAAGCCGCTCCCGAGCACGACGGGCTTCCGTCTCATCCAGTCGACCCCTGGCGGTAGCCTCCTGGAGCCATGCCTCGATCTGGGCTACGGCGTTCTCCAGGGCACCGGATGCTACATCATAGAGGGTAGCCTGTGCGCCATGGGTGATCGCCACATAGGCGATCCCCCGTCCCATCGTTCCTGCCCCTACAATTCCCACGCGCTCCACGGTTCTCCCCTCCTTTTCAGGCCGATTGGAACCGGGCCTCTGACCTCATCCGCGGCGCCGCTGGAGGAAAGCCTCCACTCGCTCCCGATGCTCCGGGGTGCGGGCGGCCGCGTCCTGGAGATGGGCCTCATATTCCAGAGACTGCTCCAGGGTGAACGTCAGCGCCCGATTCAAAGCGCGCTTCAGCCAGCCCACCGCCCGCGGTGGCAGATCCCGTAGCTGGGCCGCCCATTCCCGGGCCGTCGGCAGCACCTGATCCGGCGGCACCACCGCGTTGACCAGCCCCCAGGCCAGGGCTCGGGAGGCATCCAGTCGATCGATGAGGGTAGCCGCCTCAAAGGCCCGGGCATAACCCACCAGGTGAGGGAGGAACCAGGTGGAGCCGGAATCCGGGATCAGGGCGATCTTCGCAAAGGCGTTGAACACGAAGGAGGCGTTCTCCGCCATCACCCGGAGGTCACATGCCAGGGCCAGGCTGCAGCCCGCTCCTGCCGCCACCCCGTTGATCGCGGCGATGAAAGGTTTTTCGGTGTTGCGAATGCGGACGATCAAGGGATTATATCGGGTTCGCAGGTGCTCGCCAATCGAAAGGGCCTCCTCCGGGCGCTCGTAGCGCTGCCGCATCTCCGCCAGATCCTGTCCGGCGCAGAATCCCCGCCCGGCCCCGGTAAGGATCACCCCACGGACCGCTTCATCGCGCTCGACAGCGCGTAGGGCAAGTTGCAGCTCCTCGAACATCCGCTCGTTGAAAGCATTCAGAACATCGGGGCGGTTCAGGGTGATGAGGGCGATCCCATCCTGGACTTCGTAGATCAACGTTTCGTAGGTCATCGCTCTCCTCCTGTTTTAGATTCCCGATCGAACTTGCGCCGTTGGGCTGGGATCCCGGAGAAGGGTGTCCCCTTTCCCCGTGGCGCCAAGATCCGCATGCTCGGGTGGGTTTTCCTGGCAACGCTCAATCCCCTTTCGTGGGCATCCCCATGGCCAGCCCTCCGATGAGGAGGACAGCGGCCCCCGAGGCGATGGGAGAGAGCGCTCGAGCCTCGGGGACCGACAAGATCTGTCCTCCTACGATCAGCAGTGTATAGGTGATCCATCCGGCGATCCAACCCAGCAGGGTCGACCGCCAGGCCCAATCCGGGCCCCGACGCCATCCCAGGGCGAAGATGAGGACACTGAAGCCCAGGATGAGCATGTGGCTCCATCCGAAGGCCTGCCACCCGGTTAGGGAAAGCCGCAGGGTAGCGAACCCCGGAGCGCGGGGAGTGAGGGTAGGCCACGGCTTAGGCGTCGGGAGGACCGTGGGCTCCGGAGAACGGGTTGGCGTAGGCGGCACAATGGTGGCGATCCGGCCCGGACGGTTTTTCTCGATCTGAATCTGGAGCCGGTAGGAGAGGCGCGCCGGCTCGCTCACCGCGCGGATTTCCAGCGATCCCTCCCGATCCAGCGGGATGTCCACCTCTGCAAATCCATCCCGGGTGCGGGCGATGAACGGTCCGATGCTTCCCTGGTCGGTGTAGATGCCGGTGAACCACACCGGGATGCCATCGGGGACGAGAAATCCATCTCGATCGCGGATGGGGCCGGCCCAGACCCGCAGGGTCTGCCCCACCTGGACCGCAACCGGCGTGGGCGTGCCCGGAGAGGTCCCTTCCCGAGGTCCGACCCCCAGGGGGATCACTTGGGCAGGATCCGGTCGCACGCGGTCTGCCAGATGATAGCCGAGAGTGGGAATGGAGAGAGGAGGGCGGCTTCGAGGGGTGAGCGTGCCAAACAGAACGCGGGCCATGATCTCCACTGCGGGAGGAATATGGGTCCAGATCGCCTCATAACGGCTCAGACGCGCGATCTCCCGGGCGGTCAGAGGATAGAGGGCTCCGAATCCCCAGAAGACCACCTTCTTCCCGCCCAGGAGCTCTGCTCGCTCCCCCAGGAGGAGATGAGGGAGGCTGGAGGCTGGATCGGCCGGATGCTCATCCAGGGCCGCGATCACAATCCAGGCGGCCCGCTCGAAATCCGGCCGCAGGTCCGGTGCTTCTGGAGCTCGGGAGAAGAAGGCCATCGCCTCTGCGAAGGAACGCACCGAGATCTGGGCGGGATCCAGCGCGCCGCCGCTAGCGGTTTGCAGGGCCTGGGTCAGGGTCTCCGCAGGCAGCAGCGGTTGCTCCGGGCATGCTGCGCAAGCCCGAACCCTCCGCCCATCCACCAAGATCAGGATGGGCTCTCCTGGCTGCGGGATAGGCGGAGGGTTCGATCCCGCCGAGTAGAGGCGGACCACCGCGCTTTCCAGGGCTTGGCGGACCACCTGGAGATGCGCCGGGGTTCCCACAGCCTGGCGGAGCTGTTGGGGGTTGGGGAATACCACTCCGGCGGCGAAGCCGGGGTAAAGCGCATATTTCAGACGCAGGATCCGTGCGACGGCGCTGTTCACCAGATTCTGAAAGGCCAGATCGGTGGAATACTTTTCGCTGAAAAACCGGATGACCTCCGTGGCGCGGCGGGCTGCTTCCAGAGCATTCGCATGGAGATCCCCTAGCCAAATCAGATCATTGCCCGCCATAAAGGCATCCAAGGCGGCGCGACGGAAATCGATTTCCCCTTGCTCATCGGCATACTCTGCGCGAAGAACGGGATGCCCGAGAGGAGGAGAGAGCAAGACCCCGCCGCGATCTCGCCAGGTTTTGATCTCCGGTAATGTCAGCAATGTCCCCAGGGCGTTTCCATCCACCGCTAAGGGGCGTGTCCATTCCTGGGCACTTCCTCCAAAGCCTCGGATTCGCATGAGGGAAACCTGCACCGCTCGAACCAGGGGGCGGCCTGTCTCCGTCGGTGTTCGCATCAGCTCCAGGAAGGGAACCAGGTCGAAAGCGACCAGATCTTCCTTGGTGAGGACCGCCGTCCGTTCTGACCAGCCGTAGGCGCGGCCTTCGCCTGGGAAAGACCCCGGGGCGATCAGCAATCGTCCTTCACTGCCGGCCATCAGGCCGCTCAAATAGGCCCGGGCGATGCGGCTGACCCATTGGGGATCTCCCCCGAAAGTTTGTACGCCGGCATCCCCGATCTCCGGTCGGGGTTCCAGCAGGACATCCAGAGGAGGGCCCAGGAGCAGGTTCACTCCCACTGCCTGGAGTTCTTCCCCCAGGGCTTGTCCAACTGCCTGAACGCGCTCTGGATCCCAGGTGGCGCCCAGGGCCAGAGGCGATGGCAGCGGCATCGCCCCACGGGTCCATGCGGAAAAAGGGGGACCGTCGCCCTGTTGCCGCACCCCAATGAACAGAGGGATAAAGGGGTTGAGCGTGGCCGCCTGCTGCTGAAGGGAGAGGGTGATCGAAAGCAATTCGGAGGGGGTGTCGCCCAGGTTGGTGAAATTCCCCTGATCCGGGCTCAGGACCACTCCTCCAATCCGCTGCTCAGTGAGCAGGGAACGGAGCGGATGGTCCGAACGGGCGATGGGCCCGGGCAGGGTCACCAGGAACAGCTGCCCCACCTTGGCCTCGGGGGGCATCTGAGCCAACAGGCGGGCGATGAACTCATCTTCACCCCCCTGAGCCGCCGCCGGAGCAATAGGAGCAAGCCCCAAGGCCAGCGCAAGCACCAACCCCCAGCGGATCCAGCGCCTTACCGTTCGAACCCCTCGCATCGGACGCCTTCCTGATGGCGTATGGCCTGGTTGTCAACCGGAGACTTGGAGCGATGGGAGAGGGTGGAAAGCCCCCTCTCCACCTCTTAGAGATCCTCCGGGGAATCTGGAATCGCAAACCCCGAGCGCATTAGCCGCTGGTGCTCCAGCTTCATGCAGCGATCCATTACCACCAGCAGTCCGGCCTCCTGGGCGCGTTGAGCGGCCTCAAAGTGGATCACCCCAAGCTGCATCCAGATCACCTTCGCGCCTTTCGCGATCGCCTGTTCCACGATCTCCGGGACGTAACGAGCGGGCCGGAAGATGTCGACCACATCCACCGGTTCGGGGACCGAGAGGAGATCCGGGTAGGAAGGCTCCCCCAGGACCTCCTGAATCGTTGGGTTTACCGGGATAATGCGGTAGCCCTGACGCTGAAGGTAAGAGGCCACCTGATGGCTGGGCCGTGTGGGGTCCGCCGATAAGCCAACCACTGCAATCACGCGGGACTCGGCCAGAATGCGGCGCAGCGTGACATCGTCCTGAACGGTGATGGGCTCCGGGAGGATCACCTCCACCTGTCGCTGATCGAGGAGGACATCCCTTCCCAGAAGCCGGGCCTCCACCCGATAGCGCGCGCCGGGATCCGGACGCCGGAGATGGAGGACGTAGGTCGGTCGGAGCTCCATCACCCCCATCACGGCCATCGAATGGATTTCCTCCCCCTGTTCATTATAGAGGATGAGCTCCAGCTCAGGGGGATGGGAGGAGAGGGAGAGTTCCAGCTCCACCACCACCCGTCGTCCATCGGGCATGGGGGTTGCCCGAAGGGCGTGGATCCGGGGGGATTCGGCCTGACCCGGATTGCGCTCCATCACGACCTCCTGGTGGGACTGCCGAAATGAAAAAGCCGGGCGCATCCAGAGCCCGGCTGATGAGTTCAGCGCCCCCGGCGGGATTCGAACCCGCAACACAGGACTTAGGACGCCCTTGCTCTATCCGGTTGAGCTACGGGGGCATGGTCCTACTCTGGTTTCTATTATAACTCAACTCCTCGCGCAGGTGGTTCTCCAAGCTGACTGGGCGAGGCGATCCGGTGGGATGCCCGGATCGCTAGAAGGAAGTGGCCACCCAGTCCCCGATCAGCCAGTAGCGGAAATCCTCCCCCCGGCTGCAGGCGATGGCCCCCACGACGCCATAGGCTAGAGCGCCCAGCGGGATCAGGCTCAGCAGGCAGGCGACCGGCATGAGGCAGATCCCGATGATGAGGGCGGTTAGGGCCAGGCTGAGGAGCCACGCTCCCATCGCGGTCACCCCGGCGACCACCCAGGCGAGCAGCTGAAAGATCAGGGCCTGCAAGGCATGGAAAGCCACATATCGCGATCGCTCCCGATAGAACAGATAGATCAGGAAAGCGGCGATGGGGCCGCCGAGGGCGGTGGCCAGGTTCAGCAGGACGCTCAGATGGGCCAACATCGCCCATTGTCGCTCCTCGGCGGAGAGGGCGGCTTCCGGAGCAGGAAGGGTCGGATGCTCTTCCATGGTGACCTCCGTAGAAATCAGCGCTTGGCGCTCTCTACGCGGTGCCAGTGCGGGGGAGGAGGACGAAAGCTTCCCCCTCGAAAGATCGGAGGAGAACCCTACGGCCTCCATCCCCGGATCGCCCAGCGAGGCGCGATCACCGACTATTATGGAGCTGGTCGGGGGAGATTGCACACCCGCCTTCGCGCTTATTGACGGTGCCTCCGTTGTTTTCTACAATGAGGATCCAGATCTCCCCGGGACGGCCATCCCATGCGATATTCCGATCACCAGAGGGCAGGACAAGGACGCCGGGTTTGGTGGCTGGCCCCTCCGGCCCCGGAGGTGGTTCGGGCGGCTCTTAGGCGGTGGCCGGCCTTGCTGCAGGATCTTCTTTACCATCGGGGGATCATGTCCGAGGAGGCGGCGGCGCAGTTTCTGGCCCGCGAGGGGCCTGCGGGGGATCCCTTCCGGCTGAAGGGGATGGAGCCGGCGCTGGAACGCCTGGAGCGGGCGATCGTCCGGCAGGAGCCGATCGCGGTCTACGGCGACTATGATGTGGATGGCGTCACAGCCACTGCCATGCTCGTCCAGGCCCTCCAGGCCCTCGGCGCCCGGGCCCGCCCTTATATTCCCCATCGGGAAACTGAAGGATACGGCCTCAACGGCGAGGCGCTGAGAAGCCTGGTGGAAGAAGGGATTCAGGTGGTGATTACCGTCGATTGTGGAGCGCGATCGATCATGGAGGCCGCGCTGGCCCGCGCCCTCGGCCTCGATCTGATCGTAACGGATCATCACTTGCCCGGTGACGTCCTCCCGGAGGCCATCCACATTAATCCCAAGCAGCCGGATTGTCCGTATCCGTTCAAAGAGCTGGCAGGGGTGGGGGTGGCCTATAAGCTGGTGCAGGCCCTGAAGGCCCGCTACCCCCACGCTTCTTTTGAGCCGGAGGATTTCCTGGATCTGGTGGCCCTGGGGACCGTCGCGGATATCGTGCCGTTGCTGGGGGAAAACCGGGCGCTGGTGACGCGCGGGCTGGAGCGGCTGCGAGCGCCGGCCCGCGTCGGTTTACAAGCCCTCTATCAGGTTGCCGGTCTGGAGGCCTCGCAGGTGGACCCGTGGGCGATCTCTTTCATTCTGGCTCCGCGTCTGAACGCGGCGGGGCGCTTGGAACATGCCCTGGCGGCTTACCGCCTGCTGACGACCCGGGACCCTACGGAGGCCGTGGCCCTGGCGGAGGAGCTGGACCGTCAGAATCGGGAACGCCAGATTCTGACCCAGGCGACGGAGGAAGCTGCTCGTGCGATGGCGGTTCCGGAAGATCAGGTTCCCTGGTTGATCTTCGCGGCCTCCGAGGATTTTCGCCCCGGGGTGGTGGGATTGGCCGCTGGGCGGCTGGCGGAGTCGTTCTATCGCCCAGCGGTGGTGATCAGTCTGATGGGCGAGGAGGGGCGGGGATCCGCCCGCAGCATCCCAGAGTTTCATATCACCCGGGCGCTGGATGCCTGCGCCGATCTGCTGGTGCGCCACGGCGGGCACGCCGCGGCCGCCGGGTTCGTGGTGCGGCGGGAGAACTTGGAAAGGCTCCGGGAGCGCTTGCAGGAGCTGGCGGCCCAGGCGCTCAGTGCGCGCGAGCTCCAACCGGCCACCATCGTGGAGGCCATGTTGCCCCTTCGGGAAGTCACCTGGCGCCTTCACGAGTGGCTCACGTGGTTGGAGCCCTACGGCTACGGCAATCCGGCCCCCCGCTTTCTCAGCCGCGGTGTGGTGGTCCGCTCCGTCCGGACCGTGGGGAACGATGGTCAGCATCTGCGAATGGTGCTGACCGTTCCCGGGGGCGGTCCGGTTTGGGATGCCATTGCCTTCCGTCAGGGGAATCGGGCGGCGGAGGTGCGCCCGGGGATGTCGCTGGATGTGGTCTTTGAGGTGCGGGCAGAGCGATGGAACGGCGAGCCCCGCCTCACGCTCCTGGTGGAGGATTTCGCTCCCTCCTCTGAGTCTGCGATGGTTCCTCTCCCATGGTCCGGCCTGGAGCATCGGGAATGAACCGACACGGGTTTTTGCTGGTGGGGGTGGTGCTCAGCGCGGTCCTGCTGGCCTGGACGCTGCATGGTCTGCATCTGGAGGAATGGACCGGGGCGCTCTCGGGGCTGAAGATCCCCTGGCTCCTGATCGGGGCCCTGTTTTATTTCGTTGCTGTTATCCTGCGGACCTGGCGATGGGGGATTCTGCTCCATAGCCTGCCATCCACCAGCTTCCGGGATCGCTTCATCGCGTTGACGATTGGATATATGGGGAACAATCTCTATCCAGCCCGCGCCGGGGAGCTGTTGCGGGCTTATGTGCTCCAGCGTCGGTGCGGCATCCAGGTGAGCACGGCCCTGGGAACCATTGTGGTCGAGCGCGTGCTGGATGGGCTGATGGTGGTGTTCCTGGCCCTGGTGGCGCTGCTCTTCTTCCCTCTTCCGGCCTCGTTGCGGTCGGCGGTGATGGCGGGAGGGGTGGTGTTCGGCGGAGCGCTCCTGATGTTGTTGGGAATGGCCCGGAACGCGGCGAAGCTCCACGATCTGCTGGAGCGGATCTCACAACGCCGGCTGGGCCCCCGCATGGAACGGGCGATGGCCTTCCTTTTCCGGTTCCTGGATGGCCTGACCGTTCTGCAGCGTCCTGCCCATGCGCTGGCGGTCGGAGGGCTCACGGCTCTGATCTGGCTGGCGGAGGCAGGGACCTACAGCCTGGTGATGCAGGCGTTTCCTTTCCAAGCCTCGTTCTTCGCCCTTCTGGTGATGACCGCGACGGTCAACCTGGCCACGGCGCTCCCATCGGCCCCGGGTTATGTGGGCACCTTCGAGGCGCCGGGGGTCGTCGTGCTCCGGGCGTTGGGGATCCCGCCCGGTGCCGCTTTGACATACACCCTGCTCCTCCACTTGGTTCTCTGGCTGCCTATCACGCTCCTCGGCCTTTTCCTGTTCCTGCGGGAAGGGCTCCGCGGGCTTCTCCATCCTGCCGATGTTTCCCCTTCCTCCTGAACCGGAGGCCCTGGGATACCGGTGCCATGTTCCGTTCCAGGATTTCGAGGATGGAGCCGCGGAGACGGCTTCCACCTCGAACGATGAAGAAGGATCGTCCGTGAGGGGAGGAAGTATACGGCCTCCCGGATTTCAGGAACGGTATCCGTTCGATATCCAGGTAAGGCTCTATCTTCGACCTGGAGTGGGAGCGCTACGATGTCCCGTTATGTTCTCCGCCGTATAGCGGCGATGATCCCGGTGCTCTTCGGGATCCTGCTGGTGGTGTTCGTGATGGTCCGCCTCATCCCAGGGGACCCCTGTCTGGTGATGCTGGGGGAGCGGGCCACCAAAGCTCAGTGCGAGGCCTTCAAGGAGCGCTTCGGCCTCCATGATCCCCTCCCGGTTCAATTCGTTCGCTACATCATCCAGATCCTCCAAGGGGATCTGGGGACCTCCATCAGCACCGGGAGGCCGGTGGCGGTGATCCTGGCGGAGCGGCTTCCCATGACCATCGAGCTCACCATCGGGGCGATCCTGTTCGCCACCACCATGGGGATCACCTTGGGGATTCTCTCCGCCATCCATCAGAATTCCCCAGTGGACGTGATGACGATGGTCCTGGCCAACATCGGGGTCTCCATGCCGGTGTTCTGGCTGGGCCTGATGCTGGCCTATGTGTTCGCCCTGGCCCTCAAAGATACCCCCCTCTTCCTCCCACCCTCGGGGCGCCTCTCGCCCGGGATCACCCTGCCGCCGCTGGCCCGGGCATGGGGCCTGGAGGGGGTGGAAGGATTTGCGCAGGTGGCGCTGATCTTCCTTTCGAATTCCGCGCTCTTCAACAGCCTGATCACCGGGAATATCGCCGCCTTCTGGGATGCCGTGCGCCATCTGATCCTCCCCTCCGTGGCGGTGGGGACGATCCCGCTATCCATCATCGCCCGCATGACCCGCTCCAGCCTGCTGGAGGTCCTGGGGGAGGATTATATCCGAACGGCGCGGGCGAAGGGGTTGCGGGAACGGATTGTGCTGGCCCGTCACGCCATGCGGAACGCCATGATTCCCATCGTCACCGTGGTCGGCCTCCAGACCGGGAGCCTCCTCTCCGGGGCAGTGCTCACCGAGACGGTGTTCGCCCTGCCCGGGGTGGGAACCCAGCTGGTCTCCGCCATCCTGGCCCGAGACTATCCGGTCGTTCAGGGGTTCACCCTGGCGGTGGCGATCATGTTCGCTCTGGTGAACCTGATTGTGGACCTTTCCTATGCTTACTTGGATCCCCGGATCCGGCTGGAATAGCCGACTGTTCCCTGACGTGTAGGGGCCCGTATTCAATGCTCAGGAAACAGGTGGAAAGCGATGAGCGCGATTGCGCCTCCTCTGACGAGGGAGCTTTCTGTGCCCCGGCGCTCGCCGACCATGGAGGCTATGCGCCGCCTGATCCGCCATCGATCCGCCCAGGTGGGCTTTTTCCTCCTGGGCCTGATGGTCTTCGTGGCGATCTTCGCGGATATCATCGCGCCCTATGATCCGATCAAGCCCCTGAAGGATGTGCAGCGCCGGGCGCCGCCGTGCATCCATCTGTTGGGTTGCCCGCGGGATCAACCTCAACATCTTTTCGGGATCGACGGCAATAACCGAGATCTGTTCTCCCGGGTGATCTATGGCTCCCGGCTTTCTCTGCAGATCGGCTTTTCCACCATTACCTTTGCCATCATCGTGGGCGGGCTGTTGGGCGCTGTCGCGGGATATGCGGGGGGCTGGGTGGACAACGTCATCATGCGGGTGATGGATGTGATTCTGGCCTTCCCCAGTCTGCTGCTGGCCATTGCCATCGTCAGCGTGCTGGGGCCGGGGCTGATCAATGCCCTGCTGGCCATCGGCTTCGTCTCCATCCCGGTCTACGCCCGCATCGTCCGGGCGGCCGTCCTGGCCGTGAAGGAGCTGGATTACGTGATGGCCGCCCGAGCGGTGGGCGCTTCCCCGCTGCGGGTGCTGTTCGTCCATATCCTGCCGAATGCCCTGACTCCCCTGATCGTCCAGGGCACCCTGGGGATCGCCACCGCTATCCTGGATGCAGCGGCCCTTTCCTTCCTGGGGCTCGGCGCGGAGGTGCCGAAGCCGGAATGGGGGTTGATGCTGGGGGAAGAGCGAAACAGCGTCTTCAACGCCCCCCATCTGGTGTTTTTCCCGGGCCTGGCCATCATGCTGACAGTGCTGGCCTTCAACCTGCTGGGGGATGGCCTGCGCGATGCGCTGGATCCCCGGCTGAGCTATCGAGGGTATGAGAGGCGGGTATAGGGTTATAGGAATTCCAGCCCTCCGGACGGGCGGGCCTCGAGGGCACCTGGGGGACGCGGGGGATGGCTCTGGTTTATCGCCGCGGGGCTCCTCCTGTCCGTGGAGGAGCATCCGACAGGGCCCGGAAAGGCTTGGCGGATTTCTCTAAATAGACATATAACTTCTTTTAAGGACTTTCGGTCGTCGACCGTTTCCGGGAGGCTTTGATGGGGAGGGGGCCTTCCCGCTTCCCGGGGCGGGAGCCCAACGGCGTAAGTCCTGCTTCTTAGAGGATCCTGGGGTTGTGGATGATCCTGATGAGGGAGCAGTGAGGATATGGAGAAGCGGAATCCGGTTCGGATGAGCGCGGCGCAGATCCGACAAGCCTTCCTGGACTTTTTCGCGGCCCGGGGCCACACCATCGTTCCCAGCTCTTCCTTGGTGCCCGTGGGGGATCCCACCCTGCTTTTCACTAACGCGGGGATGAACCAGTTCAAGAACGTCTTCCTGGGCCTGGAGACCCGCCCCTACAAGCGGGCGGCCTCGGTCCAGAAGTGCATGCGGGTCTCGGGGAAGCACAACGACCTGGAGAACGTCGGCCCCAGCCCGCGCCATCATACTTTCTTTGAGATGCTAGGGAATTTCTCCTTCGGCGACTATTTCAAACGCGAAGCCATCCATTACGCTTTTGAGTGCCTGACGCAGGTCTACGGTCTGGATCCTGAGCGGCTGGTCTTCACGGTTCACCAGGACGACGATGAGGCTTACCGGGTCTGGGTGGAGGAAATCGGGGCCCCACGGGAGCGTGTCTTCCGCATGGGGGATAAGACCAACTTCTGGATGATGGGGGACACCGGCCCCTGTGGGCCAACCTCCGAGATCCACTACGATTGGGGGCCGGAGCATTGCACCTGCGGCGATCCGAATTGCAGCGTGGCCCTGGATAACGGCTGCGATCGCTGGCTGGAGCTCTGGAACCTGGTGTTCATGCAATTCGATCAGAAGGCCGATGGGACCCGGGTGCCCCTGCCCCGACCGGGGGTGGATACGGGGATGGGGCTGGAGCGCCTAGCGGCGGTGCTTCAAGGGGTGTTCTCCAACTACGAGACGGATCTATTCGTCCCCATCATCGAGCGGACCCGGGAGATCCGCGGGCACACCCGCGCGGAGATGGAAGCCCACATCGTGGCCTACCGGGTGATCGCCGATCACACCCGCGCGGCCTCCTTCCTCATCGCCGATGGGGTCCTGCCGGGGAACGTCGGCCGCGGTTACGTGCTGCGGATGATCATCCGCCGTGCCGCCCGCTTCGGCCGCAAGATCGGCTTCGAGGAGCCTTTCATGGCCCGGGTGGCCGAGGCGGTGATCGAGATCATGAGTGGCCATTACCGGGAGCTGGTGGACCGCCGGGAGCATATCTTCCGCACCCTCACCCAGGAGGAGGAACGTTTCCTGCGCACCCTGGACTTGGGGCTCTCCCGCCTGGAGGAGGTGCTGGAAGCGGTGGCCGCCCGCGGCGAGCGGGTGGTGTCCGGGGAGGAGGTCTTTCGGCTTTACGACTCCTACGGGTTGCCCCTGGAGATCACCCGGGATGTGGCCCGGGAGCGGGGGTTCATCGTGGACGAGGTGGGCTTTCAGCGGGCGATGGCCCAGCAGCGGGAGCGGGCCCGGGCCACCGAGCGCTTTGAGTGGGATACCGAGCAGCTGGCCCGCTACCGCCGGCTGCTGGCAATGCTCCAGGATAGGGGCCTGGTGGGCGATCAGGGGGTGGAATACGATCCTTACAGCGGGACGGAGCGTGAAACCACGGTGGCGGCCCTCCTGGTGAACGGAGAGCCCGTCCAGGTGGCCCGTCCCGGGGATCGGGTCGAGGTGGTTCTACCGGCCACCTGCTTCTATGTGGAAAGCGGCGGCCAGGTGAGCGACATCGGCCATATCGCTCGTTATCCCGAGGGCGGCGGCGACCCGCTGTGGGAGATCGAGGTGGAGGATACTCGTCAGCCCATTCCCGGCCTCATTGTCCACGTCGGCCGGGTGAAGTCCGGCCATCCCCGGGTGGGGGATCCGGCGTGGGCGGTGGTGGATTTCGAACGCCGCTGGGATATCATGCGCAACCATACGGCCACCCACCTGCTCCACGCCGAGCTGCGCTCCCTGCTGGGCACCCATGTAGTTCAGGCCGGCTCCCTGGTGGCGCCGGATCGCCTGCGCTTCGACTTCACCCACGGAGCGCTCCTCAGCCAGGACGAGCTGGACGCGATCGTCTACGACATTAATACGGCCATCCTGATGGATTACCCGGTGAACGTCAGCTATGAGCCGTATTCGCAGGCAATCGCCAGCGGCGCGATGGCCCTGTTCGGCGAGAAATATGGGGAGATCGTCCGGGTGGTCCGCATCGGATGGCCCGACGAGCCGCCCATTAGCGCCGAGCTCTGCGGCGGAACCCATGTCTACAACACCTCCCAGATCGGCGCCTTCGTGGTGACCTATGAGGGCGGCGTGGGCTCCGGCGTTCGACGCCTGGAGGCGGTCACCGGCCGGGAGGCGGTGCGCCTTATCCAGGACCGTATGCGCCGCCTCACCCATGCGGCCACTTACTTGGAGGTGCGGCCGGAGGAGGTGGACCGTAAGGTCCTGGACCTCCTGGACCGGATCCAGTTCCTGGAGAAGGAGCTCGCCCGGCTGCGCCGGGAGGTCGCTCGTCAGGAGTTCGAGGCAATGTTCCGCCAGGCCGAGCGGGTCGGAGAGATCACTGTGCTGGCGGCCCAGAGTCGGGTGGGGGATATCGAGCAGCTGCGGGAGATGACGGATTGGTTCCGCGAGCGGGTGCGGGCCAATGGGGTGATCGTGCTGGCCTCGGTGATCGGCGGGCGGCCGAGCTTTGTGGCGGCCGTCACCCCCGATCTTGCCGAGCGGGGGCTGGATGCTGTGCGGGTAGTGCGGGCGGTGGCCCAGGTGGTGGGCGGCAGCGGCGGCGGTCGGCCTACCCTGGCCCAGGCCGGCGGCCGCGACGTGAGCAAGATCGGCGAGGCCCTCCACCAGGCCCCTCGTCTGGTCTCCGAATGGCTGAAGCGCTCGGCCGCTTCATGAGCTCCCTTCCTTACAAACCGGGGAGGCTGCGGTGGCCTCCCCGGTTTTCCCCTGGAGACCCCGCTGATCACCGCGGAATCCACGGCAGGTCGTCCCGATACACCTTCGGCACCACGCGGAGGATCACCGTCAGGTCTTGCTCCGCTCCCTCGATGGAGAGCGCCATCAGCGCCCATGGTGTCGCCCGCACCCGGATCGTCGGGGTATACCCTCCGATCGGCTTCCCTGTCGGATCGGCCTCGAACCCGGATCCATTCACGGCATGGGATAGGCTACCGTTGCCACCAGTCCTTGCGGGAACGGGGATCCATGAAGACATTGTTGTCCCGGACCCCCACATCGATCTGGGTCCCCCGCGCGCGGCCGAAGGGCTGGCCACCCCGCAATGCCGGCAGCTGGCTCCGCCCCCATGCGTTCCACTGTCGGTAAAGCTGGAGCAGGGAGGGCTCCACACAGATGTTTGTGATGTATACGGTGTATCCCTGCGCCGTGCTGTCCTCCGCCGTATATTTCAGCGTGATCTGGTTCTCATCGGCATACAGGACGTGGGCATCGAATCCGCCCCCAATATCGTAGCCGCTGTCCGGAACGTAAAGAACCTCTCCGGGATGGACGGCAAGGCCTGCCACGCTGACCGGCGGCCATCCCGGCGGGGGCGGCAATGGCTGGTGGTTCTGCCAGTCCCACCCATTGTTTTTATATACATTCAGGAAAACCGGGATCCGATGGTCTCCGAAAAGGAAACGAAACTGCGGCGCGCGGTTGTCGAACTCCCCTACATCATCCACGAGCCCCTTATGCTCGTTGACCGCCTGATAGCCCAGGAGAAGCAGGTTGTAATCCGGGTTATCGGCGACATTGAATGAAACGGGTGAGATAACGGGGAAGACCTCGTAGGAGGCGCCAGGGATAGGCTCACAAACACTGCGGGAGATCAGCGGAAGATAGACCCGATAGGTCGCTTGGGGACTGGAGGAGGTCCGAATAGCCGGAGAGCGGGGAGGGGTGGGATTCCCCTTAGAAGCCCCGACGAAGATCTGCGCCAGTCCAAGGACTACCGTCCCGACGGTTCCTGCGATCCACGGGTGTTTCCCGGGCATTCAAACCTCCCGCTTTGAGATCGGACAGCTCGGCGAGCGTTTCAGAGGGGGGGCGCCTTCGGCGCTTTGTTCTGCGTTCAAGGCGTCAACGAACTTCCGCTTCCCCAGCAGCTATGGCCTGGGTGTTGCTCGAAGCCACGAAGAACGACCATGTGTAAGCCTGCCCGTTTACCGTGAGGGAGACGGTGTAGCGCGAGCCCGGGTGAAGGGGATCCCGCGGGATCAGAACCACTGCATCCCGGCCATCCAGGATGGCCCGGCCCAGGGACTGCTGCGCGGGATCCGGGTTCCGGTAGGTGGTTTCATCGAATACGCAGTGCTCCACAGGCGCTCCATCCCGCCACAGCGCATGGCCGTTCACACTGGGGGTCAGGGAGCCCGTTCCCAGGAGCAACAGGATGGGCAGGCCGGTGGGGGCGCTGTAGCCACATGAGGCCAGGGGATCCGGATATTCTCCGACCTGGAAGGCGCGCAAAGGCGTAACCCTTCCATCGCCAGGCCAGCGGATGGGGAAAGAGACGCCCACGGCGCTGGATCCCCGGCCGCGGAGGATATCCAGGGCAGCTCCCATCTGCCATCCCCCATCCGCCTCCCGATATGATCCATAGCCGACCCGGGTCAGCCGAGGATCCAGCATGCCCACCGCATGGAAGGGGGCCTGCATCCATACGTCGATGGCATAGCTGTCCGGAGCGTTGGCGTTGGCGCTGACCATGACATTCGCATTCTGCCCGCACTCATCTCCTTCCCGGGTATACCACGGGTTCTGGGGATCTTCCCCATGCGTGATGAGATCGGTTTTCACCATATATCGGGCGTGCTTCCAGCATCCATCGTTCCAGGTAGGCTCTTCGATCACCGGTGGCAGCCCGGCCATGGCGCGATAGGCATTCAGGCGGGAAAGCCACTCGGCGGGAAGAGTCGTCGGCGCACGGAGCACGAAGGGGAGGAAAACCCGATAGGTAAGCGCACTCTCCGCGGCCTCCACGCGCGCGGCTGTCTCGACCGGAGCCATGGCGTTCCCTCTATGAAGCAATAGCCCCAGCCACACCAGCCCCGCAATCCCCCATCCGATTCCCCACCGCCGGATCATTGCCTTCGACTTTGGGTTTGAAAAATGTTGGTTATAGCCATTCTACGAAGGGGAATGCAGGTTGTCAATTCGGGGGAGGGGTAGACCCGGACGTTTTGGAGGTAGGGGGTACACACCGGGCCTCCCGGGGAGGGCTTGACTTGGGGAGAGGTCATTCGGCCTCCTGGATCTCGAGGCCCGGCAGGGCCCGTCCGGGTCAGTGGGCTGGGGGGAGGCGCACCACTGGTTTTCCGAGGGAACATCCCCGGACCGGCTTGTGGGACCGGGTAAAAGCATACGGGCCCCTCCGCTGCTCATCAGGGGCCCGGGATGCTGGCGGAGGGGGTGGGATTCGAACCCACGAGGGGCAGAAGCACCCCTACGCGCTCTCCAGGCGCGCGCCTTCGTCCACTCGGCCACCCCTCCGGACACTCTAATTATACCAGAGTCAGCGTTCGGAGAGGCAGGCGGGCACGCTCTATTTGCCCGGCAGATGGAGAAGTTGCTGGAGCGCCCGGCGCCCGAAATCCCCGCGGGGATCCAGGAGGATCGTCTGCTCCAGCAGGCGGTGGGCTTCTTCACGCTGGCCCATGGCGGCCAGCACCATGCCCAGGCGGTAACGGACCGATGGCCGGTTCGGGTCCATCCGAAGGGCCTGGCGGAGGAGCGGCTCTGCTTCTTCCCACTCTCCTCGAAGGTAATGGGCCCATCCCATCCACTCGTAGCCTTCCACCCGCTGCGGGGCCCGTTGCAGGATCTCCCAAGCGGCCTCGATGCCTTTCCCGATCCATACCTGATGGCCCAGATAAAGCGTCGCCAGCATGATCCAGATCTCCACATTCTCCCGATCGACCTCCAGGGCTTGGCGGAGCCAGCGCTCGGCGGCCAAGACATCCCCAGCCAGCATAGCCGCGCGCCCTCGCTCCAGCGCATAAAGGGGATCCGGATCCAGCTGATAGGCGGCGGCGAACTGCCGCTGGGCTTCATGATATTGTCCGTGCTCCAGAAGATAAAGGCCCCGGAAATAGTACACTTCAGGGGGCATCACGAAGCCCTGACTGGCTCGCTGGAGCCATACGGTTCCATCCAACCCCAGGCGCCCCATGGCGTAACCGAGGGCGGCCATCGCCACGGGATCCTCCGGGTGCATCCGGACCCAACGGTCCAGGGCCAGTCGGGCTTCCCCCCAGTATCGCGCCCCCAGCAGCGCAAAGCCCCATCGACGCAGGGTTTGATCCAGAGCGCTCTCCACGCATGAGCGGTGTAGGGCGCATGGCGCGGGCAGGAGATCGGCCCAGTCTTTCCACGGAGAGGGAAGGAGGATCAGGAGGATCCGAGCTGCTTCCGGATCGTGGATCCCCTCCAGGAGGCCCCATCGGAAGCGGATCTGTTGGTCATCGGGGTGATAGCGGGCTCCGGTTCCCCAGGCCCTCCGGGCGTCCTCTTCATCGCCGAGGGCCATGGCCGCCTCCGCCCAGCGCTGGAAGGCCTCTGGATCGGCGGGCGTGCGCAGCGCCCAATCCCGCCAGCGGGCGCGTGCCGATTCCCATTCCCCGCGCAGTGTGGCGATCTCCGCCAGACCCCGCCACGCCCATGGATCCCCCAGTTCCAGGGCGCGCCGCCAGGCTGCCTCCGCCTCGTCCAGCTCCCCCAGGGCCGTGTGCGCGCGGGCCACCCGATGCCAGACGGCTGGGTCCATCGGGCGCAGGGCCCGGGCGGCCTGATAGGCCTGCTGCGCCGAAAGACCTTGCCCCTCCACCCAGAGCGCATCCCCCTCGCGGATCCAGCGCGCCGCTGGGATCCCGGTGGGGTCCAGGGCGAGCAGCATGGAGAGCGCGATCAGACAGCCGATCCCCAGGCCTCGCCGCATGGAAGATCCCGGCAGTCGCTGACGAAACCATGTCCAGGGAATGCGGGTGGAATTAAAATTGAAGCAATCGCGAAGGGCGACCCGGAGGCCGCCCATGCGGTCTGAACGTTTCTCCAGGCTGGCATCTTCTCCGGGGAATGGAACCATGGCGCTACGGGTAGCCATTGTAGGGGCCGGTGCGGCCGGCCTGGCGGCTGCTTATGATCTGACGCGCGCCGGAGCCCGGGTGGTCGTCTATGAGGCGGCATCCCAGGCCGGCGGGCTGGCCTCCGGCTTCAAAGCGGAAGGCTGGTCCTGGTCTCTGGAGCGATTCTACCATCATTGGTTCGCCTCCGATACGGAGATCCTTCGTCTGATCCGGGAGCTAGGCCTGAGCCATCGGGTGCGGTTCCCCCGCCCGATCACAGCGGTCTGGTATCATGAGCGACCCTATCCCTTTGACAGTCCCCTGGCGGTCCTTCGTTTCCCCGGCCTTTCCCTGATCGAGAAACTCCGGATGGGCCTGGTGATCGCCTATCTCCGCCTGACCCCGCGCTGGGAGCCGCTGGAGCGAGTGACCGCTCACGAGTGGCTTCCCCGCTATATGGGGCGGCGGGCTTATGAGCGGATCTGGCAGCCGCTCTTGGAGGGGAAGTTCGGGGAAGCCTACCCGGAGATCAACATGGCCTGGTTCTGGGCGCGTATCCATAAGCGCAGCCCGCGCCTGGGGACCTTCGAAGGGGGCTTCCAGGCGTTTTTCGATCTCCTGGTGGAACAGATCCGCCGCCAGGGCGGCGAGGTCCGTCTATCGACCCCGGTGTTCCGGCTGGAACCGGCGGAGGGAGGGTGGAACGTGGAGGCGGCGGACGGCTCCGCGCTTTATGATGCCGTGATGGTCACCACCTCCCCGCGCCTGCTGGCCCGGATGGTTCCGGCGCTGCCGACTTCTTATGTGGGCCAGCTGCTGGCCCTGCGGTCCCTGGGAGCGGTGGTCCTGATCCTGGCCCTGGATCGTCCTCTCACCCGCGGGGTTTACTGGATCAATCTGCCGAAGCGGTCCGGATTCCCCTTCCTGGCCCTGGTGGAGCATACGAACTATGTTCCGGCGGCGCATTATGGCGGGGAGCATCTGGTCTATTGCGGGGATTACCTTCCGCCGGATCATCCGTATTTTTCCATGTCGCCGGAGGAGCTCCTGGGGATATTCCTGCCGGCGCTCCCGCGCTTTAACCCATCCTTTCGGCCGGAGTGGGTCCGTCGTTACTGGGTCTTCCGGGAGCCCTACGCCCAGCCGGTGGTTCCGGTGAACTACTCCCGGATGATCCCGGATCTCCGCACGCCCCTGGTCGGTCTGTATTTCGCCAGCATGAGCCAAGTGTATCCGTGGGATCGGGGGACGAACTATGCAGTGGAGCTGGGCCGGCGCACGGCCCGTCTGATCGTGGAAGATTGGGCCCGGGGCCGCCTACCGGTGCGGATGTCGGTAGGGGGCGTGCCGGTCGGGGCTTCGATCGATGCGGAGGGGTTCCATGGCGGATGAGGAGCTTCTGTCCATCCTGGCCGCCCAGCCATTGTTCCGTCGGCTGGATCCCGAAGAGCTGGCCTGGGTAGCGGCGCGGGTGAAGGTGAGAACCCTTGCCCCGGGCGAGGAGCTGTTCCTGGAAGGCGAGATCTTCCCCGCCTATTTCATCCTCCGCTCCGGCCGCCTGGCCCTGCTACGCATCGATGCGGATGGCGTCGAGCGTTTAATCCGTCACCTTCAGCCCGGGGAAGGGATCGGGGTTCACGCCCTTTTCTTAAACGATCCGCGGGATGTGACCGCCATGGCCATCACGCGAGTGGAGGGCTGGCTGCTGGAGAAATCTGAATTCGACGCCCTGCTGGCCGAGCATCCGGATTTGATCCAGCGCCTGGAATTGCCGCCGGATGTGGAGGCGCGCCTGCGAGCGCCCCGTTTTCCGTGGCTGGAGCCAGAGGAGCAGGTGCTTGCGGCCATCCATCGGCACTGGTTCAGCGTGATCCCGGTCCTCCTTCCGCCTCTGGTGCTCCTTCTGGTGTTCATCGTGCTGACCACCTTCCTGGTGGCGGAGCTGGGCTGGTGGCCGGCGCTTTTCCTCAATGCGGTTCCCCTCATCCTTCTGGGCGCGCAGGTCTGGAACTGGTGGGACGATCAATATATCCTCACCACGCGGCGGATCGTTCACATCGAGCGGGAGCGCTGGCTGTATGTATTTCCCGGGCCGGAAACCCGGCAGGATATGCCGCTGGACCAGATCCAGGAGGTCCAGATCCTGCGGCGCACCCCGCTGGCCAGCCCGTATCTGTTCGATTTCGGGGATATCGAGGTGGAAGCGTTCAGCGGGCGGGTTGCCTTCTCGAACCTGCCCCAACCGGATGGGATCCGCCGCATGATCTATGAGCAGATCGACCGTCTACGGGCGCTGCAACAGGCGCGCCAGCGCTATCGTCTGCAACAGGAATTGCGCCATCGCCTGGGGCTGGCCCCGACTCCTCCAGAGGACACCCCTGCTTTGTCGAGTCCTGCTTCCCCGGGTTGGGTGGAGCGGATCGGGCTCATCCTCCGAGCAGTGGCCCACTATCTGTTCCCGCCCCTTCGGGAGACGGTGGGCGATCGGGTGATTTATCGGAAGCACTGGGTGGCCCTATTTCGTTCCATCGGGCTGGGGCCGCCGATGGCGCTGGGGCTGTGGATCCTGGGATGGGTGTTGCATGCCCACCATGTCTGGCCGATCGATCGGATCGAGCCGGGGATCCGATGGGGGGGGTTGATTCTCAGCGGGATGCTGTTGGGGCTCTGGTGGTGGTGGCGCTATGAGGACTGGCGGAATGACGAATACATCCTGACCCCCACTCAGCTGATCCTGTCCCAGCGTTTGCCGATGTTGATGCGGGAGGAAACCCAAACGGCCAACCTGGCGCGTATTCAGAGCGTGGAGTATACGATCCCATCGATCCTGGCCCGTCTGCTCCATTATGGCCATGTCGTGGTGCGCGTCCCAGGCGGGGATTTCTACCTGCAGTATGTCGGGAGCCCCCGACAGGTGCAGCAGGAGATCACCCGGCGGATGGAGGCTTACCGCCGTCGTCTGCAGGAGGAAGAAGCCGCGCGGCAGCGCCGAAACGTCGTGGATACCATCGCCGCTTACGATCGCCTCCGTTTCGGCCCGCCCGGGATGGGAGGAGGTCCTGGGGCTTGGCCCGGCGCCCAAGGCGGGCCACGCTTCGGATCATGAAGCGGTTGGAGGCGGCAAGAAGGGGCTTCCGCCCCGACTTTTCGGGCGATCCCCATGCCTCAGACCGGATGGGATGGCAAAGAAGGGGGGAGGATGGCCCATCCCGCAACATCTCGGTCGACCCTCCTCAGGAGGAGAACCGATGAGCATTTTCGACTTGTTCTGGATCTTCCTGATTTTCAGCACGATGTTCCCCGCTCTGCAACGCCGGCTTCTGGAGGAAGCCCGCGCGCGGCTGATCCGCCAGATCGAGCGCCGCCGCGGCACGCGCCTGATCACGATGATCCATCGTCAGGAGACTATTGGGTTCTTCGGGCTCCCCCTCTCCCGTTACATCGATATTGAGGATTCCGAGCAGATCCTCCGGGCGATCCGGCTGACCCCGCCGGATATGCCCATCGATCTGATCCTCCATACCCCGGGCGGCCTGGTTCTGGCCGCCGAGCAGATCGCCCAGGCGCTGGTCCGTCATCCGTCGAAGGTGACGGTGTTCATCCCCCACTATGCGATGTCCGGTGGAACATTGATCGCGCTGGCTGCCGATGAGATTGTGATGGATGAGAATGCGGTGCTGGGTCCGGTGGATCCCCAGCTGGGTCAGTATCCGGCGGCTTCGATCCTGAAGGTGGTAGAGAGCAAGCCGCTGGCGAACATTGAGGATCATACTCTCATCCTGGCGGACATCGCCCGCAAGGCGATGGAGCAGGTGCGTTCGACGGTGGTCGAGCTGCTCACTGCCAATGGGATGGATGCGGAGCGGGCCGCGGTAATTGCGGAAGCCCTGAGCAGCGGACGCTGGACGCATGATTATCCGATCTCGGTTCGGGAAGCTCAGGCCATGGGATTGCCGATTCGGGTTGGATTGCCCGAGGAGATCTACCATCTGATGGAGATGTTCCCGCAAGCCACCCCGCGGCGCCCTTCGGTGGAATACATCCCGGTGCCCTATCGCCACGAGGGCCCTGCTCCTCGATCGCGTTAAGCGGACGTTGGAAGCCCATTGGGTCCTGGTCAGGGGAAGGGTGGCGTCCCACAGGGCATTCACGGCCCGGGGAGGCTGCCGGCGTTATCCCTTCGCCCCGCCTATTCGTTCGCAACCGAAGGGACAGGACGGTGTTCGGAGGGGCCGGTGTTATACTGGATAGAGTGGAGGGAGCGATGGCGGAGGGCCGCCGTTGCTCCAGCGTCCTCCGGGCGCGCCAGGCATCCGCTCGATCGAGGCGATCTGGATGACCCTGGTCCTGCTGATCCGACACGCGGCGAACGATTCGATGGGCCGGTGGCTAGCGGGGTGGACGCCGGGGGTGCACCTGAACGAGGAGGGACGACGTCAGGCGGAGGCGCTGGCGGAGCGTTTGGGTTCCCTTCCTATCCGGGCGATTTACAGCAGCCCCCTCGAGCGCGCAGTGGAGACGGCCGAGCCGCTGGCCCGCCGGAAAGGGCTGCAGATCCAGATCATGCCGGAACTGGGGGAAGTGCGCTACGGCCGGTGGACCGGGAAGTCGTTGAAGCGGTTGCGGCGTCAGAAGGCCTGGCAGCGCCTGGTGAACGTGATCAGTCGAGCCCGTTTTCAAGACGGCGAGGCGATGGTCGATCTGGTGGCCCGGGCGATCAACGCGGTGGAGACCATCGTCAGCCGCCACCCGCGGGATGTGGTGGCCCTCTTCACCCATGCGGATCTGATCCGCGCGGTGACCGCCTATTACCTGGGGATGCCCTTGGATCTTTATCATCGGCTGATGATCGCGCCCGCCTCTGTGACGGTTTTCTGGCTGGCGGAGGGGCCACCGCTGCTCCTGCGGCTGAACGATACGGGCCCGCTGCGCTGGCCTCTGGAGGATCTGGCGCATCTCTCCAAGCAACGAAAGCGCTGAGGCCGTATCCGGTTTTCCCGGCAAGGGTTTCCGGCCATCCCCTGTGAGAACAGGACGGAGATGCCTCAATTGATTTATGATCTGCGGCCAGTCGATCGGATCACGGCGGACGCGGTGGGCGAGCCGGGGCGGCGGACGTTTTATATCCAGGCCCGTCAGGAGGATGTCCTGGTCACCATCCTCTGCGAGAAGGAGCAGGTGCGGGCCCTGGCCCATTCCCTGGAGGAGTTCCTGGAGGAGATCAATGAGAAATACCCGCGTCCCCTGGGGCGGGAGCCCGACGAATCCGAGCTCCAGCTGGAAGAGCCCCTGGAGCCCCTGTTCCGGGCCGGGCGCATGGGGCTGGGCTATGAGCCCCAGGAGGACTGGGTGGTCCTGGTGATCCAGGAGCTGGCGGAAGAGGATCAGGACCCAGATCGGCTTCGGGTGGTCCGTTTCTGGGCGACCCGGGAGCAGATGCATGCCCTCAGCCGCCACAGCGCGGATGTGGTCGCCCGGGGCCGGCCCCTCTGCCCGCTGTGCGGCCGCCCCATGGATCCCGAAGGGCATATCTGTCCTCGCCGAAACGGCAAAGCGGTCGTATTTTAACAGGGGTTGCGCCGCTGGTCTGTTTCGGAGGGCCTTGGAGGCTGGGCGGGGCGGTAAACCGGACCGCCTCGCTCTCCGAACTGGATGGACGAGCAGCGGAATCATCCACGATGGGAACAGGTTCCCGCCGACCTCATGTCAGCGTTGCGCGGAGGATCCCCAATCCCCTACCCCCGGAAACGCCGAAGGAAACGGTCCTCCGCTGGCTTCAGGAAGGGGAGATCCAGCTCCTGGGTCTGGTCCCCTGGGGATCCAATGCGACCTTTCTCGTGGCCGTTGTCCATGAGGGGGTGACGGGACTGGCGATCTATAAACCCCAGCGGGGCGAAGAGCCCCTGTGGGATTTCCCGCATGGCACGCTGGGATATCGGGAAGTCGCCGCCTATGTGGTCAGCGAGGCCCTGGGATGGGGGCTGGTGCCCCCCACCGTGCTGCGACGCTCCGGCCCTTATGGTCCGGGGGCGCTCCAGCTTTACATCCAGGCCAATCCAGAGGAGAACTATTTTACCTTTCGGGACGATCCAGCGTTACAGCCGGTTTTGATGCGGCTGGCGGTCTTCGACCTGATCACCAACAACGCAGATCGCAAGGCAGGCCATTGCCTGCGGGATCGCAACGGGCGGATCTGGGCGATCGACCACGGGATCTGTTTCCATGTGGAGCCCAAGCTGCGGACAGTGATCTGGGATTACCGGGGGCAGCCGATCCCCCAGGACATCCTTCAGGAGGTCCAGGCGTTCTATCAGCGCCTGCGGGAGGATGAGGGGCTGCGCCGGGAGCTGGCCCGTCTGCTAAGCCCGGAGGAGATCACCGCCCTGGAGGAGCGAACCGCCGCCCTCCTGGAGCACCCTGTTTTCCCTCACCCCGGGCCATGGCGCTCTGTGCCATGGCCGATGATTTAAGGGGGGCTGAAAAGCAATTTCCAGCCATTGTTGCTGTGGGAATCGAAGCTCCACGCTCTCGATCTCCTGCAGCCGATCGATCAGCTGCTCCACATGTCGAAGCCTATAAGGAAGTTGGGGGACGGGCGCGGACCTCTCGCGCCCTGCTTCGAGGGCCTCCATGGGAAAACCCGCGCTGGCAATCCTGCGGATCAGGGCTCAGGACCCTGGGTGGACGATCACGCGCACGGCGTGTTGCTCATCTGTCCCATCCGGGAAGGTGCCGCCGAGCAGCCGGCCCTGCCCCCGGGGCTGGACGTAGCCATCGTTCTGGACGACCCGCGCCCGGAGCACGTGTTCCCCCACCTCGGGGTGCTCCCATCGATAGTGCCAGACCGTCCAGACATAGGGTGTGGGTCCCCGGATGAGCTCGGCCTCCTGCCAGCTCTGGCCGTCGTCCACGCTGACCTCCACCCGGGCGATCCCGACCGGGCCGGAGAAGGCGATGCCTCGGATCTCCACCGGCTGCGCTGGGATCATCCCAGAGCCCGGGTGATCGATCCGGGAGTTCGGTTTGATGATGGCTTCCTTCGACCAGCCCTGGGCCTCCCAGTAACCGGTGTGCTCTCCTCGGATCAGCTCGATGCGGGTGATCCATTTCGGCTGCTTCATGCCGTAACGGCCTGGCCACAGGGCCCGCAGCGGAAACCCGTGCGCCGGGGGCAGGACCTCGCCGTTCATCATGTAAGCGAGAAGGGAGTGGGGATCGCGGGCCAGGCTCACCGGGATGCTGGTGTGGTAGCCGTCAGCAGCATAGAAGACCACCTCCGTGGCTGTGGACCGCGCTCCGGCCATCTCGAGGAGATCGGCCATGCGCACTCCCTTCCATACGGCGTTGCCGATCAGATCGCCGCCCACCGGATTGCTGATGCATTCCAGGGTGCGCATCTCGATGATTGCGGGCATGGAGAGGAGATCCGGGTAGGTCAGGCGGAGCGGGCGCTCCACTTCCCCGGTGATCTCCAGCGTCCAGGTCCCCACATCCACCCGGGGAATGGTGCTGTATTTCACCTCGTAGAACGCGTGGGTAGGGGTGATGGGAACCAGGGATTCGATTTCCCAGCGCTCGGGGCCGGGGAGCGGAACCGGCACCCGGGTGGAAGGGAGGGATTCGTCCGGCGAGGATTCAAGCAGGGGGATCCGACGGGCGCAGGCCGCTGCGGCGGCCCCCAGGGCCCCGCCGATTAAAAATCGCAACACTTCCCGCCGTCGCCAGGGCATTGGATGCCTCCTTCCGCCGTTTGGGAGGGCTCGGGGTCATCCATGGGATCGATCCCTCAAGGGGGCGATCTTCCAGCGCCCGTAAGCGATGAGGCCGGACAATCCGGCCAGCACCGCGTTCATCACAATGTTCTGAAACTCACCCCGGGCGAGATGCCATATGGCCGCGCCGATCATGATGAAAACCAGCCCCAGCGCGGCCAGGGGTGTCAGCCGGGTCTGAATCCGAACCACGCCGGGCAGGATCAGGCCGATCCCTGCCAGGATCTCGGCGGTGCCGCTCCGTCATCTATGAGATCCGTCCTGCCTTCTTCGTGCCCATCCTTTCACGGATCCTTCGCTATTGGCCGGACGCGCGCAACCGTTCTACCAGCTCCTCCGGCGTGCGGGCGGGGGGCAGGCAGCGGGTGCCCACGCACACATAAGCCACGGGCCATCCGTCCACCGGGAACCCCTGGGCCTGGATCGCGGGCGCATCCTGGCGGGGATCCATCGGCACCACCACCCGGTGGAAGGGATCCCCACGCCAGGCCGCCCGAAGCAGCCGCCGGGTCTCCGGGTCCTCGTGGGGGCCGATCACGTGGACTCGCACTGGCTCGGTGATGGCTCGATACACCGCCAGCCCGTAGGGGGCCGCCGCGAAATCGTATTTCACGTATTCCTGTTCGAAGGCCAGGAGCGTCCGCTCCGCGATCTCCCGAGCTCGGGGATCTCCCATGAGATCATACAGGGTCAGATAGAACTCAGCGGCTGCCGCGTTTTCCTCCAGGGGCTTCTGTCGGATCCGCAACGCGCCGATGGCGTGGGGGTCCTCCGGCCGATCGAAAAAGCCACCTCCCTCCGGATCGGCCAGCGCCGACTCCAGATAGGGGCGCAGCCGGAGCGCCCGCTCCATAAAGCGCCGCTCGCCGGTCCGCTGGAAGGCGGCCAGGGCGGCCCGGGCGTAGTGGATCTGATCGCCCAGGAGCGGAGGAACGCCCTTCGCGTCCGCCCGTTCCCCGTGGATGTCCACGTAATGCACGAGGGCGCCGGTGGAGGCGTCAATGGTCCATTCCCATACGGTGTCGAGGTTCCGGAGGGCCATCTCCTGCAGCCGGTCTTCCTCCAGGATATCCGCGGCGATGAGCAGGGCCATGGCCATCTGGCTATTCCAGTTTGTGTAGACCGTGCGATCCACCGCCGGCGGGGGGCGCATTGCCCGCTCCCGCCGAGAGAGCGCATAGTATTCTTCATCTGCGTCCTGGCTTCCCCAGAAGACACCGCACTCTGGATCATAGAGGGTCCGCTGGATGTATTCCAGCGCCCGCATGGCTGCCTCCCGGAACTTTTCCTCCTCGAGAACTTCCGCCGCGTAGAGGTAGAGGGGGATCAGGCGGGCGTGATCCTCCAGCATTTTCTCGAAGTGGGGAAGGCTCCAGTCGCGGGTGGTGGAGTATCGAAACCATCCCCCTTCCACATGGTCATACATCCCCCCCTCGGCCATCCCATGGAGGGTGTGGCGAACCATCTCGGCGAGCCGCTCGTCGCGCTGGCCACCGCGGACGTATTCCACCAAGAGAAGGAGGCACGCCTCGGGGTGGGGGAACTTGGGGGCCTCACCGAAGCCGCCGTAGACCGGGTCGTAGGCCCGGGCGATCAATCCGATCAGGTGCATGGGGATCGTCCATGAGAGCTGGGCGCCGGGCCGGGCGACCGGACGGCTCGCCTCCTGCCGGCGTCGGGCGATCTCCTGGGCCCGGCGCTGGATCTCGGAACGGTTGCTCCGGTAATACTGGAGCACCTGGAGGAGGACCTGGCGCATCTGCATCGGGGGGATATAGGTGGCTCCGGTGAGGATCTCACCGTCTGGGGTGAGAAAAACGGTGGTCGGCCATCCACCCATATTGTAGCGCGCGTTGATGTCCGGACGGCGGTCTGTATCCACCCGGATCGGGATGAAATAGGTGTTGATGAGCTCCGCGATCTCCGGGTCTGAGTAGGTGCCCGTGTGCACAGGATCGCCGGGGATACCGCGATCCATCACGTGGCACCAGTGACACCAGGTGGCGGAGATGCTCAAGAGGATGAGCTTGTCCTGCTCCTGGGCCTCCCGGAATGCGGCCTCGCCCCACTCCCGCCAGCGCACGTGGGTCGCGCCCATCCATGGCCTCCTTTACGGAAACGCTCGTTGAGTTCATCATAAAAGCGAGGGGTTAGGGGTGCAACTTTCCGGGCTTGAGGCGCGTCGAATGCCTTCATCCCTGCAGGCTTTTGAGCTGGTGGCTGGCGGGGGCATCGAAGGAATTCGACCGGGATAGGCCTTCGGCCGGGGGACTCTCGCGTCGGCGCAGGCCAGCGCGTGGCGCGGAAGCGCCTTCGGAGGCCGCTTTCCAATCCGCGTAAGAGGCTGCACGGGGCGCATTGCGGGTCGAAGGAATTCGATCTCCGAGGCCTTCGGCCGGTTGGAGCAGCTACGCCTTGCCCAGCATGGGGGATCTCCGCAGGCTGTCCTGAGCTTCTGCGAGGAGCGCGCGCCAGGAAGACCAGTCCGGATCCCTGGAGGCCTCCTGGAGCAATCGCTCCATTGCCATACGGTTGGGGAAGGATCCGACGACACCCCAGACGGTGCAGGCCAGGGCGCCGGCGGCGTTGCCCAGAAGGGCGGCCGCCTCGGGGCGGGCTCCGCATGCCATGCCGAACAGGAATCCGGCATTGAAGGCATCACCCGCACCGGTCGTGTCGCTCACCGGAACCCGGAAGGCGGGGACGGCGATGTCCTCGCCTTCGCGCCCCAGCAGCCGGCACCCATGTTCCCCGCGCTTTAGGGCGATCCAGCGCAAGCTCGGGGCTTCTTCGAACCCCCGCTGCGGATCAGGTCCGAAGAGGATCCAGGCCTCCTTTTCGGTGAGCAGGAGGATGGACGTCCGAAGCAGGGCTTCCCGCACGGCCTCCGGGGCCATCCGGCAGGCCGGCAGCCCGGGGTCCATGGCGCATGGCAGGCCGTGGGCGGCTGCTTCCTCCAGCAGCGTCATGGCCGTGCAGCGCAGGGGGCTTTCTTCCAGGAGAGCATAGCCGGAGAGATGGAGAACGGCAGCGCGGCGGAGGCGGGCGCGGTCCTCCTCTCGAAGCGTGGCGAAGCAACTGGCTCCGCGGTAGGAGAGCATCGTCCGCTCACCGTCGGGGGTGACGAGAATCGTGATGATCGAAGTGGGGGCCTCATGGCGCCGCTGCACGTTGCGGACATCCACGCCGCTGGCGGCGAGCTGGGCCCGCGCCCATTCCCCCATGGGATCGGTGCCGACAGCGCCGATCAGAGCGGTGGGAAGCCCCAGGGCGGCGGCCACGGCAGCCGTATTCGCCGCCGACCCTCCGGCCCGGAGGATCATGCGCTGGATGTGGGCATCTCCGCCGGGCTCGGGGAGCCCGGGAAGCGCCAGATAGAGGTCCACCGTCACATCGCCGATGGCCAGCAGCTCCAAGGGCGAGCCCGATCCTTAGAGAGAGAAAGGTGTCACAGGCTTGTGGCCTTCCGCACCCGGGCCAGGGCGCGGCGCACCGCTTCCTCCGGGGTGGAGACCCGCTCGATCGGCACGGTCATGCCGGGGCGATGGAGGGCCCATGTCTCCAGGCCGATCACGGGGATGCCCCATTTGAGGGCCAAGGCGATCTCCGAGAGGGTGCCGAACTCTCCGCCGATGGCAATCACCGCCTCGGCGGCGCGCACGACGAGGGCGTTCCGCGCCTCTCCCAGACCGGTGGGCAGGGGAAGACGTACATAGGGATTGGCCTCTTCGGGATCACTGCCTGGAAGGATGCCGACGGTGAGTCCGCCGGCCTCCACGGCGCCCCGGCAGACGGCCTCCATCACCCCGCCGCGGCCCCCGCAGATCACCACCGCGCCGGCTGCCGCCAGCAGCCGTCCGACCTGTTCAGCCCAAGCCTCCTCCTGAGGAGTGGCCTCGCTGCTCCCCACCACCGCGATCCGGAACGGCCGGTCAACGTTCGAGGCGTTCCACCTCATCGGCAGCTCCCCGGCCCAGCTGTCGGGAACGCACGTAGGCAGCCCAGATGGCGCGGGAGATCACCGTGCGGAAGCCGCCCTTCTCCAGGTGATACAGGGCTTCCGCCGTCGTGCCCCCTGGCGAGGTGACCTGGTTGCGCAGCGCCGCCAGGTGTAGGCCGGATTGGCGGGCGTAGAGGGCGGAGCCGATGACGGTCTGGTAGACCAGCTGCTCGGCCACCCGTCGGGAGAACCCCAGGTGCACTCCCGCGTCCACCATGGCTTCCATAAACAGGAACACATACGCCGGCCCCGTCCCGGTCAGGGCCGTGGCCATATCCAGGTAGCGCTCATCATCAACGTAGACCTCCTCGCCCATCGCCTGCATGAGAAGGACGGCCTGTTCCCGCTGGCGCGGGGTTACCTCTTCGGTGGCCGTCCACACGGTGATCCCCTGACCGATCTGGGCGGGGGTGTTGGGCATGGCACGGATGATGGCAGGGACCCCCAGGCCCTCCCGCAGGGTGGCGATGCGGACGCCGGCGGCGATGGAGAAGATGAGGGCTTCCGGGCGGATGTGGCCCCGCAGCTCCGGGAGCACGCGGGGGATCACCTGGGGCTTGACCGAGAGGACCACGATCTCGGCCTCGGCCGCCGCCTCCGAGTTCTGCGTGGTCGTTCGCACGCCGTAGCGACCCCGGAGCTCCAGCCCGCGTTCCGGCCGTGGCCCGCTGGCGATGATGTCTTGAGGATCGATCAGGTTATCCCGCAGGAGACCGCGGATCATCGCCTCGGCCATCACTCCGCTGCCAATGAAGGCAATCCGCGGCAGACGTGCATCCTCCGCCATCCGATCCCTCCTCCCTCTCGAATTCCCCCACGGCGAGTTGCGTTAAAGTATAGGAAGGGAGGCGGAGGGAAGCAAGAAGCAGGCGAGGAACGCCAGGCGGCGCGAGCCCCCTTCAGCTGAAAAGCCCGATCCCGTTCGCCGTTGAACGCTATGTTATAATTACCCACTGCGCAGCTTCATGGGGAGGTTGATCCAAAATGCCCAAGCGGACTTACCAGCCTAAGCGGCGCAAGCGGTTGAAGGTGCATGGCTTCCTGGCTCGCATGCGCACCAAAGGCGGGCGGCGCGTGCTGAAGGCACGGCGATTGAAGGGCCGCTGGCGGCTGACGCCGCAATACGAAGGAGCCAAGCGGATCAACTGGAAAGGGAAGTATCGGGGGCCCTCCGGTCGTAAAGACTGAACGCTCCTTGAGCCGTGGCTTCGCTGATTCGCCTGCGTCACCGGAAGGCGATCGAGCGGGTCCTGCAGGAAGGGCGCTCTTGGTCCAACGCGCTTCTGAAGTTGAAGGCGGCCCCGAATGATCTCGGAGTCACACGAGTGGCCGTGATCGCCGGGCGCCGTGCCATCGGCAAGGCGGTTCGCCGGAATCGAGCCAAACGCCTGCTTCGGGAAGCCGCTCGTCTGCATCTCCATGAGATTCAACCAGGCTGGGATCTGGTCCTCATCGCCCGCCCGGGTTTAATCGGGCGTAAGCGACAGGACGCGGAAGCCGCGCTGCTGGAAGCGCTCGCCCAATTGGGCTTGTTGCGAGAATAAGGCGCCGTCTCATGGGATTCCCAGTTATCCTGCTTGACAAGCTGGGAGATCCGGATGGGGAAGAAATCGGGGTGGCGATGGACTCGTCTGCTGGCTTGGATCGCCCTGGGGCTGATTCGCCTTTATCAGCGGCTGATCTCTCCGCTGCTGCCGCCCAGCTGCCGCTTCTACCCGAGCTGTTCCCAGTATACCTATGAGGCCATCGCCCGCTATGGGCTGCTCCGGGGAGGATGGCTGGGGATCCAGAGGATCGCCCGCTGTCATCCTTTCCACCCCGGGGGATACGATCCGGTGCCCTGAGGAGGGCCTCTCCGAACGGTTTGTGCCCGGCGAAATATCCAGGAGCTTCACGGTTGCCCTCCTTCTGGGGATGGAAGTCCGGTTTCCATAACGGCTCTGGAGGACAGGTCATTGAAGGCGACAACGATGTCGTGGAAGACTCTGGGATGGATGGGAGTTCTCCTCACGTTGTTGCTTGCCGGTTGTAGCGGCGCAGGATCCAGCTGGCCCGGGATCCAGGTGGCGGGGGATATCCTCTATGTGGCGGATCTCGACCACGTGCTGGCGATCCAGGCTTCCTCCGGCCAGGAACAATGGCGTTTCCCCCCGAAGGGAGGAAATGCCGGGGCTTGTGGAGGCGCTTATCACGCTGCTCCCGCTGTGCTGGAAGGGTGGGTGATCATCGCGGCGGAGAATCCAGGAACCGGGGAAAGCCGCCTGTGCGGGCTGGCGCGGGGGAACGGAGCACTCCAGTGGGTGTATCCCCCGTTGGATCAGCCCCCTCTCGGCCCCATCTTTGCGGGCCTGATCACCGATGGGACGCGGGTCTTTGTGGGGACCGGGGATGGATGGGTGTTGGCCCTGGAAGGGGCAAGCGGCCGGGTCCTCTGGCGGACCCGTCTTCCGGAGGCCGGTCGGGGCGCGGCCCGGATCTGGGCCACCCCGGTTCTTTCAGGGACCATGGTCATCGTGGGCACAATGGATCATCGCCTGCTGGCCCTGGATGGGGAGAGCGGCGCGCTGCGCTGGCCGGCTCCCTTCCAGGCCCGCGGGGCGATCGCCGGCGCGCTGACGCTGGATGGGGACACGCTGTATGTCGGGGCCTTCGACGATCATCTCTATGCCGTGGATCCGGCCACCGGTCAGGAGCGATGGCGGTTTCGGGCCAACCACTGGGTCTGGGATGGGCCGGCGGTGGCCGGGGACCGGTTGATCGTAGGCGATATGAGCGGTCAAGTGGTCGCGCTGGACCGCCAGGGGCGTCCGCTCTGGCCCCGGCCGTTCCAGGCGAACGGGCCGGTTCGCGCCCGACCTCTGGTGGTGGGGAACAGGATTTACGTCGTCGATGAGGCCGGTTGGATCCATCTGGTGAATCTGGAGGACGGGGCGAGGATCAAATCGGTCAACCTGGCTCCCGGGCGCCTCCTGGCCGCTCCTGTGGCGGTTGCGGACCGGATCGTGGTGGCGCCGACCGGTGGGCCGTTCCGCCTGGTGGCGTTCTACCCGGATCTGAGGGAGGCCTGGAAGATGAGCCGCTAAAGGGGGAAATGGCCCTGAAGGAGTTTTCCTTCCCACGAAGGACCGGTTGAACCGTAAGGAGGTTTGATGAATCCCATCACGTTGGTGACGAACCTGCTGTTCTTCCAGCCGCTGGTGAATCTCCTCCTGGTACTCTATGCTGCGCTGGGCCGGAATTTCGTGCTGGCGATCGTGGCGCTGACGGTGCTGATCCGGCTGTTGCTCTATCCGCTGATGGCCCAGCAGCAACGGGCGGCGAAGAAGATGCAGGAGCTGCAGCCCCGGCTCCAGGAGCTTCAGAAGAAATACGCCAAGGATCGAGAGAAGCTGGCCCAGGAGCAGATGAAGCTCTACAAAGAGGCGGGGGTCAACCCCCTCGGCGGCTGCCTTCCTCTGCTCATCCAATTCCCTATCCTGATCGCCGTTTACCAGGCCATTATCCACGTCCTGGCCCTCAACCCCATGGCCGTCATCGACCTGGCCAAGCTGCTCTACCGCTTCAACGGGTTCCCGGCCCTGGCCACATTGCTCCCGATCCAGAGCCAGTTCCTGCTCTGGGACCTGGGGCGCCCGGAGCGGATTTTCATCCCGGTGGGAGGAATCCTCATCCCCTTGCCGATGATGACCCTGTTGGTGATCCTCACCACCTGGTGGTCCCAGAAGGTCATGACGCCTCCGAGCACGGATCCCCAGGCTCGCATGACCACCCAGTTGATGAACCTGTATATGCCCCTTTTCTTTGGGTGGATCAGCTATAACCTGGCGGTCGGGTTGAGTATTTACTTTATCGTCACGAACCTGATCTCGGTGATCCAGTTTGCCCTCGTCACCCAGGATTGGCGGGGCTTCCTGGCTCGTCGCTTCCCCCGAGCCCGGCAGGCGCCAGCTGCCTCTCCTTCCTCATCCTCGGGCTCTGCCCCTTCTGTGGAGTCCTCCCGGCCGCGCCGGAAGACTCGGGGAGGCCGATGAGGGAATGGAAGCGGAAACCGTGCTTTCCCTCCTTCTTTCTTTCCATGCCGCGCGGCGGCATCGGGGGGAAGGGAAAGGATGGGGAAAGCCCATCATGCGGCGGGGCTCTTTCGCTCTCTGGAGCTCACGGAACAAACCTAGGCGGGAAGGATGAAATGGATATGGAGCTGGTGGTAAGCGGACCCACCATTGAGGCAGCAATCCAGACGGGTCTGGCCCAGCTGGGTGTTCCCCGGGAGGCGGTAGAGATCGAAGTGCTGGATCCTGGGAGCCCGGGTTTTCTGGGCATCGGCGCCCGGGAGGCGCGGGTTCGTCTGGTGGTGCGGGAGACCACCGCCCCGCTTCCAGGTCCAGCACCGGAGCAGATTGAGGAGGCGGTCGCTCATGCGATCAGCGGCCTTCTCGCCTCCCTGGGGATCCAGGCGACCCTCTCGGTCGCCCCGGAGACGGTTGAGGGGCCAGAGGAGCGGGGGAATTATTCCATCTGGATGGTGCGGATTGAAGGCCCAACCGCGGGTCGTCTGATCGGCCGTCACGGCCGCACCCTGTATGCCTTCCAGACCCTGGCGCGGGCGATTGTCGCCCGGCGTCTGGGAGCCTTCATTCCTCTGGTCGTGGACATCAATGGTTATCGGGCCAAACGCGCGGAGGCCTTGCGCCGCCTGGCTTTGAAGAAAGCAGAGCAGGTGATGGCCACCGGGCGACCCGTGGAGCTGGAGCCCATGCCAGCCGCCGAGCGGCGGGTGATCCATATGGCCCTGAAGGATCATCCGAAGGTGACCACTTACAGCATCGGCGAGGGGGAGGACCGACGGGTGGTGATTGCGATGCGCTGGACCTCGGAGGGAAATGCGTAATTCGCGAAGGTTGTTAGGAAGGAGTGCCGGATTTAGGGAGGCAGGCAGTCGGATTCCCCACCCGATCCTTCTCCTGAATCGGAGCGCCCATGGCTTCGGTGGATTATCTGATCATTGGACATGTCTGTCGGGATCGAACGCCGTTCGGACCGATGTTCGGAGGGACGGCGGCGTATGCCGGTCGGACGGCGCTGGCCCACGGATGGCGGGTGGGGGTCCTGACCAGCACCGGGCCGGATTGGGATCCCCGGCAGGCCCTGGATGGGGCGATGGTGATGAATCTCCCGGCGGAGCAGACCACCGAGTTCGAAAATTGCTATACTCCCCAGGGTCGGCGGCAGCGCCTTCACGGGGTGGCGGAACGGCTGCTCCCAGCAGCCGTGCCCCTCGAATGGCGTCATCCCCGCGTGGTTCATCTGGCCCCCGTGGCCGGGGAGGTGGATCCTTCCCTGTTGTTTCTGTTCGAAAACGCTCTCCGGGGGGTCACACCCCAGGGCTGGATGCGGGCCTGGGATCGGGAGGGTCATGTCTATCCCCGGCCATGGATGGAGGCTGAGCAAATCCTCCCCTATGCGGATGCGGTGGTCTTCAGCGAGGAGGACATCCAGGGGGATTGGGCCCTCGCCCGTCGCTGGGCCCGCCAGACCTCCATCCTGGTGGTCACCCAGGCTGCCCGCGGGGCCACCTTGTTCCAGGATGGGATTCCCTACTCGATCCCCGCTTATCCGGTGGAGGAGGTCGATCCCACAGGAGCGGGCGATGTGTTTGCGGCGGCCTTTTTCATCCGGCTTTGGGAAACCCGGGATCCCCTCACGGCGGCCCATTATGCGGCCCGAGTAGCGGCGCTCTCCGTCACCCGTCCGGGCCTGGAAGGAACCCCCCGCCCGGAGGAGATCGAGGCCATCCGGCGGGAGCATGGATGATCCGGCACGAAACTCATGAAGTCTGTGGCGGGATTCCGGCATGCATCTTCGGATGAAGCCGTGTTTTAGGAAGGATCCCTGGGGAGAGCCATGCCCGTTTACGCCTTTGCGAACCAGAAGGGAGGAGTCGGGAAGACAACTTCTGCAGTGAACCTGGCCGCCTGCCTGGCAGCGTCCGGGCGTTCGGTGTTGCTCGTCGATCTGGATCCCCAGGCCAATGCGACGGCCAGTCTGGGGGTTGATCGGAAGAGCCTGGGGGGCTCGGTCTATGAGGCGCTGATCGAGGGCTTGCCCATGGCGGAACGGGTTTACCCTACCCGATGGGCGAATCTCCAGCTGGCCCCTGCGAGCGCGGATTTGGCCGGGGCCGAGGTGGAGCTGGTGCAGATCCCCCGACGGGAGTTCCGCCTCCGCGATGCGCTGGAGGGCGTTCGATCCGCTTATGATTACATTCTGATCGACTGTCCCCCCAGCTTGGGGTTGCTCACGCTGAACGCGATGGTCGCTGCGGATGCGCTGATCGTGCCGGTGCAGTGTGAATATCTGGCTCTGGAAGGCCTCTCCCGGCTTCTTCAAACGATGACGCGGGTGCGCCAGGGGTTCAACCCGCGGCTGCATGTGCGGGGCTTCCTGCTCACAATGTTTGACGCCCGCTCCCGTCTCGCCCAGCAGGTGGTGGAAGAAGTCCGTCAGCACTTCCCCGGCCGGGTCTTCCAGACGATCATCCCCCGGAGCGTCCGCCTGGCGGAGGCTCCAAGCTATGGCCTGCCCATCATCGTTTACGCTCCGCACTCTCCCGGTGCCATCGCCTATACCGCCCTCGCCCACGAGCTGATGCAGGGCGATGGCCTCCCCGTTCCCCTTCGGGAAGGAGGTGTCCATGGCGCGTAAATTCGGGCTCGGGAAGGGGCTGGAAGCCCTGCTTCCGGCGGGTGAGACGGCGGGTCTGCTGGAAGTTCCCATCGAGGCGATCGAGCCCAATCCCCATCAGCCCCGTCGGCAGTTCGACGAGGCGGAGCTGGAGGAGCTGGCTCAATCCATCCGGGAGCATGGGCTGTTGCAGCCGCTCATTGTGACCCAGACCCAGCTGGAGCCACCGCGATACACACTGGTCGCCGGGGAGCGCCGATGGCGGGCAGCCCGGCGCGCGGGCTTAACCACGGTCCCCGTCGTGGTGCGGGAGGTGGCCCCCCAGCAGATGCTGGAGCTGGCTCTGGTCGAGAACCTACAGCGAGCTGATTTGAATCCCATTGAGGAGGCCCAGGCGTATCGGTATCTGATCGAGACCTTCGGTCTGACCCATGAGGAGGTGGCCCGACGGGTGGGGCGGAGCCGGGCGGCGATCACCAACGCCCTGCGCCTGCTTCAGCTTCCCCCTGCGATCCAGGCCCATCTGATCGAAGGGCGCATCACGGAAGGCCATGCGCGAGCGCTGCTGATGCTGAGCAACCCATCCCAGCAGGAGCTGGTCCTCCGTCGGATTCTGGAGGAAGGATTGAGCGTCCGCGCGACCGAGGAATTGGCCCGACGCCTGCAGGGCCAGCGCCCCCGAGGGCGGAAGGCTCTCCCGCGGCCCCCCGGTCTCGTGGAGATCGAGAGCCGCCTGCGCCACGCCCTCGGCACCAAGGTTCGTCTCTCCGCTGGCCGTCGGGGCGGACGCCTCGTCATCTATTACTACTCCGAAGAGGAGCTGGAGGCGGTGGTCCAGCGCCTGTTGGGTTCCGCGTCATAGCGCACCCCTCTGGAAGACGATCGGAAAGCCAGGAGGAGAGGAGATCAGCGATGCCCAACCCCGCCCTCATCCGCGAGAAGGTCCGGCAGGCCATCGGCATCCTGAACGAAAAAGGGATGGATGCCTGGTTGACGTTTGTTCGGGAGACCGAGCAGACGCGGGATCCGGTGCTGGATCTGATCCTCGACCTGAACGTGACCTGGGTCTCCGCCTTTCTCCTCACCGCGAAAGGAGATCGGATCGCCATTGTGGGGCGGTTCGATCGGGAGAACGTGGCGGCGCTAGGGGTCTGGGATCCGGTGATCGGGTATGATGAGAGCATCCGGGAACCCCTGGTGGAGGCGCTTCAGCGCCTGAACCCCCGGGAGATCGCCATTAACTATTCGGAAAACGACCCCGCCGCCGATGGGCTCACCCACGGCATGTGGTGCCTCCTCCACCGGATGCTGAGCGGCACGCCGTTCGTGGGCCGTCTCATCTCCGCCGAGGATCTCATCGGGGCACTGCGGGGCCGCAAGACCCCTCTGGAGGTGGAGGCCATCCGCCGGGCGGTGGAGACCACCGAGGCCCTGTTTGCAGAGATCGGATCCTTCCTGCGCCCCGGTCGCTCGGAGCGGGAAATCCAGGCCTTCGTCCACGAGCGGATGCGGGCGAGGGGCGTGGAGCCTGCATGGGATCCGGATTACTGCCCCATTGTGGCCATCGGACCGGAGGCCCCCGTTGGGCATGCGATGCCCGGGGAACGTTCGGTGACCCCCGGGGTGCTGGTCCACATCGATGTGGGGGTCCGGCAGGATGGTTTCTGCTCGGATATGCAGCGGGTCTGGTATGTGTTGCAAGAAGGGGAAGAGGAGCCCCCAGCGGAAGTCCAGCGGGCCTTCCAGGCTGTTCGTGCGGCGATCCAGGCGGGCTTCCAGGCGCTGCGCCCGGGCATCCAGGGGTGGGAGGTGGACGCAGCCGCGCGCCGTGCCCTCACCCAGCGGGGGTATCCGGAGTATCTGCACGCCCTGGGCCATCATATCGGGCGGACCGTCCATGACGGCTCGACCGTCCTGGGGCCCCGGTGGGAGCGCTACGGGCAGACGCCCTATGGGATCGTCGAAGCTGGGAATGTCTTCACGCTGGAGCTGGGCGTGAAGGTGCCCGGATATGGTTACATCGGGCTGGAGGAGGATGTGCTGGTCACCCCGCGAGGCGCGGAGTGGATTAGCCATCCCCAGGCCGAACTCTGGGTGATCCGACCGTGAAGGAATGGGGTTACGCAGATCTGGAGGATGCGGCCCTTTTAGCGCGGATCGCTGGCGGTGATGAGCAGGCGCTGGCCGCTCTCTACGACCGGCATGGGGCCCGGGCCTTCTCCCTCGCCCTTCGCATCCTGGGCGACCCGGAGACGGCGGAGGAGGTGGTCCTGGATGTGTTCTGGAGCATCTGGCAGCACGCGGGCGCTTTCATGCCGGAGCGGAGCCGTTTTACCACATGGCTTTACGCCATGGTTCGCAACCGGGCCATCGATCAGCTCCGCCGTCGGCGCGCCCGGCCGTCCCGGGCGCATGAGATCGAGCCGGAATCCCTGGAGGCGGCGGCTGCGGATCCGGCGGTGGAATCCCTGGTGGAGGCGGAAGAGCTGGCCCAGGCGGTTCGCGAGGCGATGGCGGCCCTTCCGGAGGCACAACGCCGGGTGCTGGAGCTGGCCTATTTCCGGGGATGGTCCCATCGGGAGATCGCGGAGTATCTGGGGGAGCCACTGGGCACGGTGAAAAGCCGCCTGCACTTGGCCCTTCGGAAACTCCACGACTGGCTGGCCGAACGCGGGCTGCTGCCCTGATGGAGAAAGAACAGGAGGCACAGGGGCTCCGAAATCTCTCTTTCCCCTCGCGCCACTTGGGAAATCCGGGCGATCCCTATTGAAGCGGCCTGCGTACGATGGGGGTGACCGACGATGAACGTCGATCACGAAGTCTTCCAGGAGGAGCTCGCTGCTTACGCGCTGGGGGCGCTGCCGCCGGAAGAGGCGGCGGCGGTCGCCGCCCATATGGCGGGATGCCCGGCCTGTCGGGAGGCGGCCTCCCGATATCGGGAGGCCGCCACCGCGCTGGCCTACACTGCCCCGTTGCAGTCCCCGCCTCCCCGCCTCAAGGCCCGCTTGATGGCCCGGGTGCGACAGCCCCAACGGGAAAACTGGCGGTGGCTGGGGATGGGCGTCGCGCTGGTGGTCGCCACCCTATTGCTGATCCTGGCGGCCCCTCGGATCTTCGCTCCTTCCCTTTCGGTCACCCCCCGCGTGATTCCCTTGCAGGGCGCCGAGGCGGCCCCCGAAGCAGAAGGGTATCTCATCTTGGAGGATAGCCAGGGTCTGCTGGTCACCAGGGGGCTGGCCGTTCCCCCCGAAGGCCAGGTGTATCAGGTGTGGTTTGTGGATGCGGCGGGGCGGCGGGTCAGCGGCGGCACGTTCCGCACCCGTCCCCATCTCTACGGGGTTTACACGGTGACCGTTCCCCTCAACCTCCCGGCCTACGTCCGCATAGGGGTGACGCTGGAGCCGGAAGGGGGAAGCCCCCAGCCTACCGGCCCCCAGGCGCTCCGGGGTTCCCTTCGTTCAGGCAGCACCTGGAGTCCCTGAGGGAGGGGCGAAGGATGCCTGGTGCAGCCCTTGGGGGCGCTCTGCCCCGTTGAGGCCTTCCTTAGTCTGAGCCTGATGAATAGGAGATCTCATGCGAGCCGCCGATTGGATCCTGGAGAACGCCCGGATCTACACGCTAGATCCTGGGCAACCGATGGCCGAAGCCCTCGCCGTTGCGGGAGAAGAGATCGAAGCGCTGGGCTCCACCGATGCGGTGCGCTCCTTGAAAGGCCCGCGCACCCGAGTTCTGGACCTCAAGGGCGCGGTCGTGCTCCCGGGTCTGATCGATGCCCATTTGCATCTAGAAGGCTATGCCCGTCGCCCGATGGGCGTGGATGTGGAGACGCCCACCCTAGAGGAGGCGCTGGAGCGCGTGGCCCGTCGAGCCGCTTATGCCCCGCCGGGGAGCTGGATCATCGGCCGGGGGTGGCTGCAAGAGCAATGGGGGCGGTTCCCTTCCGCCGATGACCTGGACCGAGTGGCGCCTGCGCATCCGGTGGCCCTCTGGGCTCGCAGCGGGCACGCCCTGTGGGCCAACCGGGAGGCCATGCGCCGGGCCGGCATCACCCGGGAAACCCCTGATCCCCCTGGCGGGCGGATTGCCCGGGATCCAGCGGGGGAGCCGGTGGGCCTCTTCTTCGAACGGGCGATCGATCTGATCGCCCGGGCGATCCCGGAACCCTCCGTGGAGGAGCTCGCCGAGGCCCTCTATGAGGCGCTCCACGAGCTGGCCGCCATGGGGCTAACGGCGGTTCACAACTTCGATGGCCCTCGGTCCTTTGCGGCCCTGCAGATCCTTCGCGAGCGAGGGGATCTCCCCCTGCGGGTGGTTCAGCATCTCCCCCTGGCGATGCTGGACCAGGCCCTGGCCCTTGGCCTGCGAACCGGTTTTGGAGATCCCTGGCTGCGCATTGGGGCGGTGAAAATCTTCGCCGACGGCGCGTTGGGGCCGCGGACCGCCTGGATGTTAACGCCGTATGAAGGAGAGCCGGGAAACCTGGGTGTGGCCTTCACGCCCCCGGAGGCCATGCGGGAAGCGGCCCGGCGGGCCACGGCCGGCGGCCTGTGGCTGGCCATTCATGCCATCGGGGATCGGGCCAATCGAGAGGTCCTGGATCTCTATACAGAGCTGCGGGAGCTGGAGAGGCAGCTGGGGATCCCGCCGGAGGCCCGACGCCATCGCATCGAGCATGCGCAGCTTGTGCACCCGGATGATCTCCCACGCCTGGGCCAGCTAGGGATCATCGCCTCGATGCAGCCCATCCACGCGATCTCCGATCGCCCCATGGCGGAGCGCTACTGGGGGAAGCGATGCGCCACTGCCTATGCCTGGCGCAGCTTGAAGGACCATGGGGCCCGGCTGGCCTTCGGCTCCGATGCCCCGGTGGAGCCGCCGAATCCATTCTGGGGACTGCACGCCGCCGTAGTCCGTGGCGGCTGGTATCCCGAGCAGGCCCTCTCCCGAACGGAGGCGCTGGAAGCGTATACCCTGGGCCCGGCCTGGGCCGCCGGGCTGGAGCGCTGGCAGGGCCGCCTGCGGCCCGGGATGTGGGCGGACCTCATCGTGCTCCCGGAGGATCCTTTCCAGATCCCCGCGGAACGGCTTCGCGCGCTGGAAGTCCTGGGCACCATGGTGGGCGGGCGCTGGGTTTATCAGCGAATGTGACCGTTCGTTATTGGCCCGGTAGGTCTGTCTCTTTTCATCTGGCGGCGGAACGGCGGAGAGCCGGTCTACGAGCCACGGGTCGAGGAAGCCGGAAGGGGCCGGTCATTCGTTTCACCTCGCAGGGCGAAATGGATGACTATGAGCTACCTGGAAGGAAGAATAAAACAGCGCTGGCGAACTCGATAGATCGGCAAGCGAAGAGCGCTCCGGGGGCTGCCGATCACCCCTCAGCGAGGCATGCGAAGGAAGATGCGGAGGGCGATCAGTTCCATCCCAATGGCGAAGGCGATGATACCTCCCCGGGAGAGATCGTAGAGTGCCCCCATGGCCGTGCTGCCCAGGAACCAGGCCAGCCCATAGATCCCGTTAAACAAGCCATATGCGGTGCCCCGTTCCTCCCGGGGCACCAGGGCGGGGATGGCCGCCCGCATGATGGTTTCCTGGGCCCCGATCACCGCTCCCCAGAGCATCACACCGGTGAACCACAGGATCGGGAAGCTCGAGAAGACCATAGGGGCCACGACGGCGCTGAAAGCCGGGATCGCTATCAGAACCCGGAGGCCGAAGCGATCATAGAGGATCCCGAAAAGCAAGCCGGCGGCCGCATCCACCAGCATGGCCGCAGCGAACAGCACCGGGATCGCCGCATCCGGCAAGAGCCTGGCCTGTTTCAGATGAAACGAGAGCAGCTGGAAGTGGACCAGCCCGGCGACGCTTAGGGCGACAAAGGCCAGATACTGCCGGAAGCGCGGATCGGTGGTCCCCTTCGGAAGGGTCTTCCCCGGATCCCCGGGGGAGGCCTCCAGTTGATGCGGGGTCGGATACAGCAGGCGAGCGGCCGTCAGGAGGCCCAGGGTGAGCAGCGCGGGGATCAGCAGCATCCCGAAGGCCAGATCATATCGCCCGGATAGCTGAAGGATCAGCGCCACCCATAGGGGGCCTCCGATGGCTCCGAGTTGATCCAGGGCTTCATGGAGGCCAAACCCTTTCCCCGGGCCGATCTCGCTAGCTGCATAGGAGAGTATGGTATCCCGGGCCGGAGTGCGGACGGCCTTTCCCAGCCGCTCGAGGAGGATCAGGAAGGCAGCGGCTGGCCAGGTGCGGGCCAGGGCCAGGAGGGGAACCGCGAGCACGCTCATCGCATATCCCGGGATGGTGAACATCCACGGCCGGCGCAGGCGATCCGCCAGGTAACCATAGAGCGGGCGCAGTCCATAGCTGATGAGCTCTCCGATGCCACTGACCATGCCGACCGCGATCCCGCTGGCTCCCAGCAAGGCCAGGTATGGTCCGAGGATGCTGCGGGCGCCCTCATAGGTCACATCGGCCATCAGGCTAACCAGCCCGAAGAACACGATCAGCCGCAGAGCATACGGACGGGTCGGAACGGACATCGGCCACACCTCCAGAGCGTTTGGGGAACACCTCTCCATATAACGGCCCATATCCGGGATGGGCCCATGGATATCCGGCGGCTCCTCCCCGCCATTATGCGGCCGCTCCCGGAACGGCGGTAGTATTTTTTCTCCGAAGGGCAGCATAAGAGGGAGCGGACCCATGGCCCGGGCCGGGAATTGACGGGCGCCCGTATTCTCAGTAAAATGAAAATGGCTTATCTCATGATCCCTTCTTGAGCCGATGAAGCGGCGGAAAATTGTTCCCATAGTGGATCCGGATGCCATCAAACGGGGCCACCTTGCCCGAGGTGGCCCCGTTTTATTTTCTGGCGGACCCCAGGGGTGGGTCGCCCTTTCCGCAACCCGCATCCTATGGAAGCGATATCCAAAGCGATCTCCTCGTGGAATCGAAGGCCCACCAGCGAACGGTTGGTTTGGTTATCCTTTTTGAGGAGCGATTGCCATGGCGGTGGAACAGATCCGACAGGAGACCTTGAATCCCTTTGAGATCGTCCAGAAGCAGCTGGACGAGGTGGCCCAGGTGATCGGCCTGGAGCCTCACATCCACGAGATGCTTCGCTGGCCCAAGCGGGAGATTCAGGTGACCTTCCCCGTGCGCATGGACGACGGGTCGATCCGGATCTTCCGGGGCTTTCGCGTGCAATATAACGACGCTCGGGGGCCCGCGAAAGGTGGCATCCGGTATCACCCCCAGGAAACCATCGATACGGTGCGGGCCCTGGCGGCGTGGATGACCTGGAAGACCGCAGTGATGGATCTGCCGCTAGGCGGGGGGAAGGGCGGCGTGGTGTGTGATCCCAAGCATCTCTCCCAGGGCGAGCTGGAGCGCATCAGCCGGGCCTACATCCGGGCCATCGCCCCCTTCATTGGGCCGGAGCGGGATGTGCCTGCGCCGGATGTCTACACCAACCCGCAGATCATGGCCTGGATGATGGACGAATACAGTGCCATCGTGGGCCACAATGCGCCCGGCGTGATCACGGGCAAGCCTCTCCCCCTGGGCGGGAGCAAAGGCCGAGAGGACGCCACCGCCCGTGGCGGCCTCTACGCCACCCGGGAGGCGGCGAAGGTGCTCGGCCTCGATTTGAACGGGGCCACTGCAGCCATCCAGGGCTATGGGAATGCCGGCCAACACGCCCACCGCTTGGGATCCGAGCTCCTGGGCCTGAAGGTGGTGGCCGTCAGCGACTCCCAGGGTGGGGTTTACAATCCGAAGGGCTTGGATTTCAACGCGTTGTCGGCCTGGAAGCGGGAGCATGGTACGGTGGTGGGCTTCCCCGGGGCGGACACCCTTACCAACGAGGAGCTGCTGGAGCTGCCGGTGACGGTGCTCATCCCCGCCGCCCTGGAGAACCAGATCACCGCGGAGAACGCGCCCCGCATCCGGGCTCGCATTGTGGCGGAGCTGGCGAACGGCCCCACCACTCCGGAGGCCGATCACATCCTCTATGAGAATGGAGTTTATGTCATCCCTGACTTCCTGTGCAACGCCGGCGGGGTGACCGTCTCCTATTTCGAAATGGTGCAGAACGCCTACGGCTACTACTGGAGCGAGACGGAGGTCCATCAGCGGCTGGATGAGAAGATGACGGCGGCTTTCCGCGCGGTACACGAGACCGCGCAGCGCTATCGGGTGCATAACCGATTGGGCGCTTACATCGTAGCGATCGAGCGGGTGGTCGAGGCGATGCGGTTGCGGGGCTGGGTGTGAGAACCCTGGAAGAGCAGCCCCGCGGTCCTATTCGAACGGCCGGCAAAGGCGGCGAGCGGAAAGCCGCTGCCGCCTTTGCTTTTGTTTGGATTTCCCATGAGGGCTTTGGGAGAGGATTCGCTCACCAGCCGCAAGATTTCATCCCCATTCGTTCAAAGGGGGGACTATGGCGGTGGAACGCTCGGTGGAGGTTTCCTACAGCGCTTTCTACTCGCCCTCGCCGGAGGCAATTCGAAAAGGCCTCCAAGCCTGGCATGCGGCGCTGGCCCAGTTTGATAAGGCCGCCCACATCCTGGAGGCCTCGGGTCATCCCCTCAAGAGGGGGCTGATCGAGTTCCTCCGCCGCCCCAAGCGGGAGCTGATCGTCAATTTCCCCGTTCAGATGGATGACGGTTCGATTCGGATGTTCACCGGCTACCGGGTACACCACAACGCGGTGCGGGGTCCAACGAAGGGTGGCATCCGTTATCATCCGGACGTCACGCTGGAGGAGGTGCGGGCGCTGGCCATGTGGATGACCTGGAAATGCGCGCTGGTGAACATCCCCTATGGGGGGGCCAAGGGCGGCGTGGCCGTGGACCCCGCCCAGCTCTCCCCCCGGGAGCTGGAGCGCCTCACCCGGCGGTATGCCACGGAGATCAGCCTGCTGATGCATCCCGGCGGGGATGTGCCCGCCCCGGATGTGGGGACCAACCCTCAGATCATGGCCTGGATCATGGACACGTATTCCATGCACACCGGCTTCACCCAGCCGGCTGTGGTCACTGGGAAACCCCTGGAGATCGGGGGGACAATGGGCCGGGTGGAGGCCACCGGGCGTGGCGTGATGATGGTGGTGGCCGAGGCCCTGAAGGTAAACCGGATTCCCATCGAGCAGGCCACCATTGCCATCCAGGGCTTCGGGAACGTGGGCTCCTATGCCGCCCTCACGGCTCACCAGATGGGGGCCCGGGTGGTGGCCGTCAGCGACGTCCAAGGCGGCCTCTACAATCCCAAGGGGCTGGACATCCCCAAATTGATGGATCACGTCCGCCAGCGCCGGACCGTGGTGGGGTTCCCCGAGGGGGAGCCCATCTCCAATGCGGAGCTCCTGACGCTGAAGGTGGATGTGCTCATCCCTGCCGCCCTGGAGAACCAGATCACGGCGGAGAACGCTCCTTTCATCCAGGCGCGCATCCTGGCGGAGGGGGCCAACGGGCCCACCACGCCGGAGGCCGACGAGATCCTGATCGAGAAGGGCGTGTTCCTCATCCCAGACATTTTGTGCAATGCGGGCGGGGTGATCGTCTCGTATTTCGAGTGGGTGCAGGATCTACAGTCGTTTTTCTGGACGGAGGAGGAGATCAACAGCCGTATGGAGCGGATCCTGAAGCGTGCCTTCTATGAGGTGCTGGCGAAGGAGGAGGAGCTGCGCCGCCATGGCCTGAAGGCGGGGGACTATCGCACGGCTGCCCAGGCGCTGGCGATCTGGCGCGTCGCTCAGGCGACGCTGATTCGGGGCATTTACCCGTAGGGGGGCCTCTTCCCTGGGGGTCTGAGGGGCTTGGCGGCTCCCTGGAGGCAACCCCTCGGGCCCTCCCCCATGGGGGTGACAGCAGTTAGCGATTTTGTTATCGTACATTACGGGCGGGCCCACCTGACGGGCCCTACCGGGGGTTCCCCGGGAAGGGACGCCTGTGGAGATCCCTCCGGCGGCGGAACGGCGGAGAGCCGGTCTACGAGCCACGGGTCGAGGAAGCCGGAAGGGGCCGGGCATTCGGTTCCCCCTGTTGGGGGAAATAAATGACGATGAGCCATGGAACGGTTCCTCACGGATAGGGCAACCCGGAGCCCACCAGGAGGAAAGGTTCAAGATGTCCGGAGAGCCGGCCGGGGTTTACGTGTTGTGGCTGGAAGTATTGGGGGAGGTCCAAATCCGCCATCGCTTGGGGTGCTGGCGTCTGAACGGCAGCTATGCCTATGTGGGCTCGGCGCAGGGCCCGGGCGGGCTCCGGCGGCTGCAGCGCCATCGGGAGGTGGCCGAGGGCCGGAACGCCACCCGTCGCTGGCATATCGATTTCCTACTGGCCGCCGGCATATGGCGCGGGGCGTTCGTGATGGAGACCGAAGATCCCCACCTGGAATGCCGGCTGGCCCGCGCGCTGGCGCAGCGGTTGCCCCCCGCGATCCCCCGGTTCGGCAGCAGCGATTGCCGCTGCCCTACTCACCTCTTCGCGATCCCCGATGTCCCTGGGTTCCACTCATTGATGTTCGAGCTGGGACTGCATCCGGTTTAATCCGAAGTTCCGCCGCCCGCCTTTTCCAGAAAGTTTCCAGGACCGAGGGGCCGAAAAGGCACCCTGGCCCCAAATGCGTTTTCCCCTTTCCCCGGAACCCGGAGGGCCCGGGATGGGTGGTCCGGGAAGATCGCTGGCCATGGGGTTCGCCGATAATTATGGGAGCGAGTGGGGATCCTCACCCTCGGGAAGGAGAGCTGTGCTTGTGCTCACCGCGAAAGGCCCCGGGAGCGCCAGGCTCCAAGCCGCCGGCCGGATCCTAGCCCTCATGCTCTTGATCGTCCCATCTTCGGCCAGGGGGCCGCTCCCCCTGACGCTGGCCCCCCCTCGGGCGCCCGAGACCCTAAACCCCAAGGTGGGTGTGCACACCCGGGTGACCGACGAGACGGATCCTTCGCGGATTTACCGGACGTTTGAGATGGCTCGGGCCATGGGGGCCGCGTGGGTGGTGGAGTTTTTCCCATGGCCGTATCTGGAACCGGAGCCGGACCACTACGCATGGGAGCACAGCGACCTGCGGATCTTCTTGGCCCGACGGGAGGGCCTGAAGATCATCGCCCGCATGGGGATGGTCCCAGCCTGGGCCCGTCCCTGGCGCGCCCCGGCCACCTACCTGGGGGCCGAGGCGGTTTTCCCCTTCGCCCGTTTCGTCGCTGCCTTTGCAGCCCGCTATCGGAGTCAGATCGCCGCCCTGGTGATCTGGAACGAGCCCAATTTGTATATCGAGTGGGGGGCGCGGCCGCCAGACCCGGGGGCCTTCGTGGCGCTGATGAAGGCCGTGTATCCAGCGGTCAAGCTGGTGGCGCCCGATCTGCCGGTGCTGGCCGGCGGGCCGGCCCCCACTTTGGAGGATTCGCCCCACGCGATGAACGACCTGCGGTTCTTGAGGGAGGTCTATGAGCGGGGGATCGCTGCTTACATCGATGGGTGGGCGATGCATCCATATGGGTTTGGGAACCCGCCGGAGGAGCCGCCGGATCCCCGACGCCTGAACTTCCGACGGGTGGAGCTGATGCGGGCGATCATGCAGGCCTACGGAGACGATCGGCCGATCTATATCACCGAGACCGGCTGGAACGAATCCCCCGAATACGATCACGGCCTTCCGCCGGAGGTGCGGGCGGATTACACGGTGCGGGCCTATGAATACGCGCGGCGGAACTGGCCGTGGTGCCCGGTGGTGGCGATGTGGGCCCTGCGCTACCCATGGCGGGAGGATCCGGTCCTCGAAGGATATGCCTTCCTCGATCTGGATTTCCGGCCCCGGCCCGTCTACGAAACCGTTCGGCGTTACACCCACGGGGAGCGATCCATCGATACGGATCAATGAATGATTCGGAGGGGATGGCCGGCCGTGGATGTGGTAAACTGTCCTCCACATCGCTCAGCATCGATGACAGGGAGGGGAAAATGACCCGTTCTCGGCAACGTGTAGCCCTTATCGGGTTCGGGGCGGTGGGGCGCGCCTTCGCCCGGCTGCTCCTGAGAAAACATGAGGAGCTCTGCCATCGTTACGACCTCGACATCCGAGTCACCGGGATCATCACCAATCGCCGGGGGGCGGCATGGGATGCGGAGGGACTGGACCTGGCCGCTGCCCTGGAGGCGGTGGAGCGGGGCGGAGATCTGAGCGCCCTCAGCCAGAGCCCGGCTCCCCAGGAGACCCTGGCCTTCATCGAGCGGTGCCCGGCGGATGTGGTCGTGGAGATCACCGTTCTGGATCCGCGCACCGGACAGCCGGCCACGGACCACGTCCGGGCGGCCTTGCGCTCGGGGCGGCATGTGGTGACGGCCAACAAAGGCCCTCTGGCCTTCGCCTATCGGGAGCTGCGGGAGCTCGCCCGCTCCCGCGGCCGCGCCTTTCTCTTCGAGTCCACGGTCATGGACGGCGCCCCCCTCTTCAGCCTGGTCCGCGAGGGGCTGCCGGCCACCCGCATCCTGGGCTTCCGCGCCATTCTCAACAGCACCACCAATTTCATCCTCACCCGGATGGAGGAGGGAATCCCCTTCGAGGAAGCCGTGCGCCAGGCCCAGGCCATCGGCATCGCTGAGGCGGATCCATCGAATGATATCGATGGATGGGACGCGGCGGTCAAGACATGCGTGCTGGCCAACGTGTGGATGGAGGCGGATCTGCGGCCGGACCAGGTGGAGCGGACCGGCATCCGGGGGATCCGACCGGAGGATCTGGCGGCCGCGTGGCGGGAGGGACGGCGGATCCGGCTGGTGTGCACGGCGGAGCGGGATGAGGACGGGGCGGTGCGGGCCCGAGTGGCTCCGGAGGCGGTCCCGCTGGAGGATCTCCTGGCCCATGTGCGTGGGACCTCTTCGGTGATCACCATGCGCACGGATACCTTAAAACAGCTCACGCTGATCGAACATGAGCCCGAGCCTGCCCAGACGGCCTTCGGGATCCTGGCCGATCTCATCAACGTCGCGCGGGGCCATTGGGAATAGAGACCGCTGAGGTTGAATTCCTGGAAGGGAGGGGATCCGGCCATCGTCATTCCACTCGCAGAACGAAGTCCGGCACCGCGACGCTGAACATCCATCCGGCAGTCACCCGCTCCGCCGGATAGGTCTCTCCGGACTGCCGATACACCCAGAGCTCTCGATGCTCGGGATCCACCACCCAGTATTCCGGCACCCCTGCCCGGGCGTCATCCGATGAACACGGGGCGCACCCGGCAGGATCTGAGGGCCGCCGGGCCGGTCAGGGCTTCATCCCACGGGGTTCGCTCGCAGAACTCCGGGAGCGGCCGATATCAGGAAGCCGACCCGATGCTGGTGTTCGGCAGTGGCGGGTGGCGGAGGCCGGCCACGGGCTGAACGCTCTTTGAGGTCGAATTCCTTCGAAGCCCCCTTGCCTCCCGTTACTGCCTCTTCCGCCACACCTGGGCCCGCACTCCCTCAAACTCTTTCTCCCAGCGCGGGTCCTTCTCCAGGGCGCGAGCCAGCTCCTCTTGGAGGATCCGGTCGATCAGCAGGCGATCCGCCCCATATCGTTCCAGCAGCTCATGGTAGCGGGCCGCCCGGGAGATCCGGATGTAGTCCAGCCAAAGCTCGTAGGGATAGAGCTCCACTCGGGGATCGACGAAAACCTTCTGCTCCGGCAGGGCCCAGATCAGGTAGCTCCCGTAGCCCATCTCGTTGAACAGGCGCCCGCCGGGATGCGCCCGCAGGTATTCCACCGCATCCACCGGCGTCTCGATCCCGACCAGGGGGCCGATGGCCTGTCCTCGCCACACCTGCTGCCAGTAGGTTTCCGGCAGGGGAATCCGTTCCACCCACCAGGGTTGGACAGCGAGGACGGGCAGGAAGAGGATGGCGGCGAGGAGGGTGTTCAGCCGGCGGGGCGGCGGGCTCGGCCAGGGCCATGGCGGCAGCGCCCCGGCCAGCAGCTGGGCCAGGATGGGGGCGGCCACCATTCCGAACCAGATCACATACCGCTGGCCGTTCCAGGCCATCCAGAGGAAAGCCGCGATCAGCAGTGCCTCGGTGGGCCTCAGGCGGTGACGGGAGTAAGCGAGGGCAAGGAGCAGGATCAGGATGCTCCCGTAGAACGTGAGGTTGGCGATCCCGTGGGGGGTGGGGGAAGCCCACTCCACCACCAGGGTCTGGCTGGGCCGGTCGGTGAGCAGGCGGTGGACGTAACCCAAGATCCCGATCCCTTGGGGGTTGAGCAGCATGGCGGGCAGCGTGAGGATGGCAATGGCCGCGAGCGGACGCAGCGTCGAGGGAGCGCGCTGCCCGAGGAGGGCCTCCAGAGTCCCGCCGGCCAGGAAGAGGAGGAGCAGCGTCGGGCCCAGGACGAAGGCCCCGTGGGCGTTGACCCAAAAGGCCATCAGCGGGGGGAGGGCGAGGAGGGCTATTGGGCGCAGGACGCCCTCTTGGAAGCGGGCGAGGAGAAGGTAGAACACTGTAAAGGGAACCCATGACCAGATCTGGGGACGTAGCACCAGGTTGTTGAGGGACATGCCGGCGGCCAAGGCCAGGGCGAGGGCGGCCAGGCGGCCGGAGCCGCTGCGGCGTCGGGCCTCCCATCCGATCATAGCGAAGGCCAGCAGGGCCAGGAGGTTGCGCGCGAAGACCGGGAGGGGGAGGCCACCCGCCCGGTAAAGCAGGGCCAGGAGGGTCTCCCCCAGCCAAGCTCCATAGGTAAAGGGGGCCTCCAGCGGTAGGGTCCAGCCGAACATGTTCGTGCGAGGGATGCGCCCCTCGTCGAGGATCAGTGTTCCGATCCTCAGATGCCACCAGAAATCGTTGGGCGGCAGCGGGATCAGCGAGACCAGCACCCCGAAGGCGGCCAGGACCACCGCGAGCCAGAGAAGGTCAATGGGGATGCTCATCGCGTAGGATCGCATGGCCTCGCGGGACCGAAGAGGGAATGGCACGTCGCGGCACCACTCTCAATCTTATAGCCCTGGGAGATCAGCGGGCAAATGAGATCCTTTCTCGCACAGGTTATACAGAACTTGCTGATTGAACGAGAAATCCCGGAGGAACAATTGCCATCTATATCCAAGGGTGGCGTAGGAAAGCCACCCTTTCTCGGACCCTATGGTTCCAACCCCTTAGGATGGGAAGTGTAGGTTGCTCGGGATCGATGGGATATATGCCCTGCGGAACATCCCGCGTTCTCCTATGTGTTCGGATGGCCTGGCGTAGCATGCGGAGCCAGCAAAAGGTAGCCCAGAAACAGGATCCAAGGCATCCAGATCTGGGCGAAGTCCCCGAGCGCATATGGGACAAAAATATAGGTTAAGAACCCGAGAAGATCGATTAACACATAACCCAGGACAAACACGATCAGAAGCTTCGTGCGGGCTTGAGCGAGTTTGGCAGAGATTTGAAGGAGGGGCCAGATCAGCAGGACCCAATCGAAACTCCAGCCGTAGGGCGCGGTGAGGATGGAGATCAGCGTGAGACGTGGCAGCTCCTCGATCCAGCTCCAGCGTTCCCGGTGGGTCAGCCATCGCCGGGTTGCCCAGATGGCTCCGGGGATTGCGGGAAGGAAGCTCAGGATGGCCTGATCCGAGCGGAGCAGGATGAGGAGCAGGATGCGGAGCAGGGATCCGGTGGTTGGCGTTGCCCAGCCCAGAGGCGCGTAGTGACGAAGGGCGTCCAGATAGTTTGCAAGGATGTGCGGGTTGAGGAGCCAGGCGAAGGCAGTAGCCGCGCCGAGTCCCAGTGCGAAGATGGCCAGAGACAACCAGAGGTGTGATCGCCACGCCCAGAACAGGAAAATCAGGAGCACCAGATAAACCAGGTGGGGTTTCAGAAGCAACGGCAGCAGGGCAAGGCCTGCCCCGATGGGGGATCTCCTTTCCAGAGCAGCTGCCAGCCCGACCAACCCCAGCAGAATCAACCATCCGATCTGTCCTTTGGCCAGCATCATCATGGTCGGGAAGAAGAAAAACCCCAATCCCCATGCGATCCAGGGCTTGGAAAGCGCTCCCATGTAGCTCTTCCAGATCCATGTGAAGCTTGCGGTGAGGCTGATCATGCTGAGCCAGAACCAAAGGGCGCGAGCGTTTGAATAGGAAAGAAGGGTGAAGGGCAACAAGCCAGCCAACGCATACGGCGCATACCACATGAGCGCGGCGGCGTCCTCGGCGACTGGCGCATGACCGATCGCCTGCAGGATGTGATTCAGCGCGAGGGGAGAATACGGATTCCCCCCGCTTCGGTGAAGATAGGCGGACCCCCACAGGATGCCGAAATCGTCGTATCTCCGAAGGGCGGGCGCAGCGAACAGTGGGGCCGTTATGCTGGCCAGGGCAAGGAGGCCGATCGCCAGCCCGAGCAGCCAGCCGGTCAGCGCGCAAAGGCGTCGTCCCATCACTTGTTGGCTTCCCTGTGAAACAGATGCATCATCCGGTATCCCGCCGCGGCGAGGGCCGGCAGCGTCCATTGTATCCCCCCGCCGAGGTGGCGGGCCATCAGGGCGGTGAGGGGCGCCCCGGGGAAGAAGGCCAGCCAGACCAGGGCGAAGGCGGTCCGCAGGGTCGGGCGGGCGGCAGGAGCATGCTCCCAGAGCAGAAGGGCCGGGAGCAGGAGGATAGCCCAGTCGTAGATCATGGCGTGGGGCGTCAGATACAGGGTGAGGGCCACGGCGGCAGCGAAGCGCAGGACATCTTCCCGATGGTGGCGCCAGAATCGGAGAACGACCCCGGTTGCGAGGAGGGCGGCGAGGAGGGTGAGGGCGTCAGCCAGGCGGGGATGCCCGGGCAACAGCAGCCGCCAGAACCCCCGCGGGCTGTGCAGATGCCACAGGGGGAACTCCTTCCAGGAGGGAAGGTCTGGGTAGATGTTCAGGGCGAAACGCACATAGGCAGCTGTCGCTTCCGGCAACAGCCCCCCGGAGAGGAGGAGCAGCGCGGCCCCGGTCAGGCCCAGCCCCAATAAGGCGCGCCATCCGCGAGGGCCTTCCATCCCCCACAGAAGGAGAAGCCCCAGGAGCAGGTGGGGCTTATACAGCAGCAGGCCCGAGAGGACCCCAGCGGCCAGCGATCGCTTCCGTTGCCACATGATCCAGACCCCGGTGAGGAGGGCCAGGCTGAGGAGCCCGTTCTGCCCGAAGCTGACGGAGGCAAACACCGGGAGGAAGGTGAGGGACCATCCCATGGTCTTCCCAAAGGCGCCGGGGGGGCTGAGGGCGCGGAGGCTGAGGGCGAGCAGCAGGAGCTGCAGGGCACTCCAGAGGGCGAAGCTGACCGGATAAGGGAGAAGGGAAAGGGGCACAAAGAGAAAGGCAAGGAAGGGCGGGTTCAGGAAGGCATGGTAGGCGGGAAGGGTAGGCCCGAGGATCGCCCGCTCGGCAGCGAGCTGGGCCTCCGGATCGTAGAGGCGGGTTGCTTGCCCATGGCGGATCATCCATCCAGCGGCGTAGAATTGCAGGTAATCTGTCCCGATCACCTGGCCCGCGAGGTCCCGCCCCCCCGAGCCCCCGAGTAGGCTCAGAAGCCATCCCCCCCACAGGGCGGCCCCGGCGATCCACGCGTATCGCATGCGGGCAGGGGTCAGAAGTCGGGTCATTGAAGACGATCCTCCTGCGGGCGGAGCGACAGAACGCCCTCCTGGGCCATTGCGATCCCTACCCCGAGGGGAAGCAGTGCGGGGAGGGCCAGGCGGGTGAGGGCGCCGAGGAAGGAAAAGACGAGCGCGCCCAGGTAGACCCCGATGGCCGTCCGGAGCAGCCAGCGAGAGGGATATCCGGCTGCCCAGAGCGTCAGGACGGGCGCAAGCAGCATCAGATCATGCAGCAGCGCATAGGGGAAGGCGAGAAGCGGGTAAAGGATAGCCAGCACCCAGGCGGGAGCCTGTCGTTCCCAGGGCTGGTTTCGCAGAGAAGCGGCGATCCGGGCGAGCCCCAACCCCAACAGCAGGAGCCCGAGGGCGGAAACCGTTTGCAGGGCCAGGCGGGCGCTGGGCGGCAGAAGTGTGGCGAGCAGGCCATACGGTGTGATGAGGGCGAAAGCCGGGAAGCCCTTCACCCACGGAAGCGAGAGCACCAGGGCACTTTGGGCCAGATATTTCCCATAAAGCGGACCTCCTCCGGTCAGGAGGCTGAGCCCGAGCCACAGGAGGGCCGTTGCTCCGAAAGCGGCCAGAGCCCGCCATTCTTTCCAGGCGAGCCACAGGATGAGAAATCCGAGGACGAACTGGGGCTTGTAAAGCATCAGCCCGGCGATCAGGCCAGCCCGGCCGGGCTGCCGGGCCCGGCTGCTGATCAACAGCCAGGTGACCAGCCAGAGGGTGAGACCATGGTTTTGTCCCACCCGCCAGCCGGCCATAAAAGGGAAAAAAGAGAGCAGAAGGACGGGGATGGGCGGGAAAGAGCGAGCGGCCCGACGGATATCCTCCGGGAGGAGTCTGCGGAGCCCCGTGGCCGCGTGCAGCGTCCACGCCAGGGTGAGCCCGTTCCACAGGGCAAAAGCGATGGGTAGGGGCAGGAGCGTGAGCAGACTGTAGGCCATGGCGACATAAGGCGGGCTGAGGAACGGGTTCAGGCCCGGATACGGGGTGGGCGCGATGAGGGCGGCCTGGATCCCGGCTTGGGCCTCTGGATCATACAGGCGTGCCGGGTGGTGACGATAAAGGAGTCCTGCCCCATAGAGGGTGATGAAATCGCTGCCCAGGATCGGGCCCAGCCCTCCCTGCCAGCCCCGGCGCGTGAGGATCTCTCCTATCCACACCCCCCACAGGGCGGCGCCCATCAGCCACGGATACACGCGCAGGCGCCTTCGGTTCACCAGGTCATCTCCCCGGTGGCGTTCCGGATTTTTATGCCGGTCAGGCCCAGGATCTCCACGTCCTCATCGGTATAACCGGGCGGTCACAGCCAGGGGCGAAACGGATTCGAAGGAAGTCCTCCCTCCGCCGCACCCAGCCCTCCGGGTCGTGGCCCAATTGCCATTTTATGATGCCATGACGGATCCAGAGAGGAGTGATCCCCAGGGCCTTCAGGCGACGGGCTACTGCCTCGGGATCGAAACCCGCAGCCCCCATGATGCGCGCCCAGGTGAAGTGATCGGCCTCCGGGAAGCAGGCGTCTGGACAGTAGCAGTATGAAAGCCGTGTCGGCCGGCGCGGGGAGGCCGGTAAGGGTGGATGAGGTCGGGGGAAGAGGTTGGTGAAGGCCCCACACGACCAGGGGGATCCCTAAGAGCATGGACAATGGAGGAGACTGAAGGCGGAGCTTGGGAATGAGCTTCCTCGCTATCCTCCCGATCGGTTACGCGGTTGAAGCTCCTGAGCAGCTCGGAAGAACAGCCCGAGGAGCAGCAGTCGTGTGGAGCCCAGGAGGAAGGATACGGTCATGTAAGGTGCGCTGATCGCGGTGATGGCGCCGTAGCTGAGGGCGATGGTGAGCGGGATGATCATCATCCTCAGCATCCATCGAGTCAACGGTCGAAGTCGATTCCGGTAGAGGGCAAGAGCCGTGAGAGGGGTGAACAAATAGATGTGATAGTTGATCCATGAGACCGGCCAGATGAGCAACCCCAGGCTGAGCCACAGGCCGCCCTCGACTAGCGACGGCTCCCCGCGTTGTTGCCGGGTCCATACTCCAGCGAGGCTCAGCAGGAACGCAGCTCCCAGGATGGAAAGCGGACGTGGAGGGAGAACGAGCCTCGGATATAGAAGGCCGTAGAACCGGATGCCCTTTTCATCCTGTATGGGAGGCCCTGCGAACGCCCATAGCCATGCCAACAGCGAGTTGTTCGCCGGCATGAACATCTCCAGAGCCATCTGGTAATCCGTGAGATGTCGGAGCAGGAAACCCCCACCCGTCGGCCCGACCCACAGGGTTCCCCAGAGTATGCTCGTGAGCATCCCGATGGCGAGGCCCTCTACAAGAGGCCGTCCTGAGTTCCTCAACCACGGTACCGTTACGAATATCGGGAAGCCTTTCAAGGCCGTCGCCCATCCAATCCAGAAGCCTCCCCAGCGCGGTCGGTCTCGTAGCAACGCCATCCACCCGGCGTTCATCAGTGCCCATGCCAGGACATCGATGTTCCCTAAAAGCAGCACATGCCACATCGCCGGCCACATCCCGAGGGCAAATAGCACTGGAGCCGGCGAAACGCCCAGCGTCCGCGCGATCCGCCATCCGGTCCACCCGATGAGCATGAGGCTGATGGCGAGCCATATGGCATATGCGACATGCATTGGGAAAAGGGCCAGAACCCAGAAGAGCGGCAAGACGATGGGCTGATATAGCAGCAGGGGGGCCGTGCGCTCCAGGCTGGGCGGCAATCGGAGCCCCAAGGTCGATCCGATCCGGATCGGCCATGATGGATCCGTGAAGGATCCTCCTTGCTGAAGAAAGCGGGCCAGGAAGTCGTGCTGAAAAAAATCCACCGCTTGATAGGGGAACTGGCTGAGTTTGTATCCCGCCAGGATGGCCTCCCAGCCGATGATGAGGCAGAGCAGGAACAGGAACGCCCATCGTCCCCATGGAATGCTTGTCTTCATGGATGTCTCCCGCTTGAAAGGAACGGTCGAATTGCCCATCCATACATGACGAGATGAAGGATCATGTAGATCCGCCCGGCCAGGAAGCTGACTACCCCGCCCTCTGGCAGTGGAACCCGAAGGGCGTCCAGGAGGATCACCAGAAAGGGCAGGGTGGCGGGGATCAAGCCCCACGAGAGCCAGAGACCCCGGGGAACAATCCCCTTATGAATCGCGCGCAGAAGAGAGGGCATCAGGATCATGGCCGTATGCGGATGGACATGCCAGGAAGTCGTGAGGGTGGCCGTCCAGGTCGCCAGCATGAGCCGATCATCCTCTCGGGCCTCTTCCTTCCCTGCCTTCCGCCAGGCGATCAGCACGGGGATTGCGGTCAGGATCGTCGCTGCGCCGATCCCGGGCCAGAGGATCCAGGCCGGCAGGGTTCCCTGGAGCCATACGCCAACAGCCCGCCAGTTCATCATGGTTTCCGCCCCTACCACGGCGGGGGCGAGAGGGCGATCAGGCCGGGCGAACCCGCTGATCCATCCCCACCATTCCCACAACCCCTGGGGGCCGCTTAACGCGAGGGAGAGGGCCAGGATGAGGCATACGGAAACCCCAAAGCCCGCGAGGGCAGCCCACTGGCCCGCCAGGGCGAGGCCAGGCAGCAGCAAGATCAGCGTCTGCGGCTTGAGGAGGAGCCATCCCAGCCAGAGACCGCTTCGCAGATCGGCACGAGCTTCCCGGTGGATCTGAAACCGGGCGAGGCCGAGCAGCAGCCAGGCATTGACCTGACCCCATAGCAGGTTCATCAGAATCGGATAGGAGAGGAGCATCACGGCCAGGAGCCTGCCACGTTCAGGCGCGGGGAAGGCCCGCAGCAAGGGACGCAGGGCCAGGAGAACGAGGAGCAGGCTGATCCCCGACCATGTGGCGAAGGCCAGGGCTGGGGGCAGGGCGGTGAGGGGAAGGGCCAAAAGGACAAAGGCCGGCAGGAACACCATGGGGATGAATACGCACGAAGTCTCCGAACTGGCCGTTCGACAGAGGGCCTCCTGGTAGGGAAGCGTGCGATCCGGGTCATAGATCGCGGCGAATCCGTTCTCCCGCGCCGCCTGAGCGGCGGCGTAAAGGGCCCGGAAATCGGCTCCGATGACCGGGAAAAGGCCGGCCAGGCGAAAGGCCCCAAAGAGATAGAGCGCCTCCAGGAGAGCCATGGCGAAAATCAGCCGGTTGAGCGCTCTGTCCTTCCGACTGGTCACGGAGATCCTCCGCCGTTCAGCCCGTGCCCCAGAATCCCATGCGGAGCAATGGGTCCGAAGTTCCCCAGCAGAGGGGGCAGTCGTTCCTGCCCGGTGACAATCGGATGGCATATAGGCTACTCCATGTTGCCTCTTGATCCCAGCCAGAAACCGGTGACGATCAATGCAATGGTCCCGAAGGGAACGCTCATGTTCGACCCTATGATGAATCGCTCCGCCAGCCACAGACCGGGGAAGGCGATCGCGATCCATTCAAAGGCCTGCCTCATCATGGGCCGCGCCCTCGATGGGATCTGCAGGAAGCGATAAACGAGAACCCCCGGCAGGGCGATCAGCAGGCCATCCTGAGGATTCGCATGGGGGGAAAGGAAAAGGCCCATGGCGAAGGTGACGCCGAACCGGAGGTCGAAATCCGGCTTCCCTGGGCGCCATGGCCTTCGCCAGAGCATAACCGTGGCGAAGGCCCCGATGGCCAGACCGAGGGCCGAAAGCCCGTTGATCCACATCCCCCTATCTCCCCCAATGGGAGGGTAAATCCGGGCGAGCATGCCTTTCAGGTTAATCATGACTTCGGGATTGATCCCATGTCGCCCGAAGGTTATGGCCACCTCTCTCAGCACTCGCAGGTAATCCATCCAGATCCCGACGCCCAGGATCGCAGCTGAGGCTATGGCGAGCCACAGGCCCGAAGCCAGGAAGACCGCCAGAGCTTTCCAGCGCCGCGCCGCAACCAGCAGCAGGGCCGGGAACAGCGCCGCCTGAGGATGCGCGCTCGCCAGAGCCAGGAAGAAGCCCGCCCATTCCTCCCGACCCCTACGCAGGGCCCGGTAGAAGGCCCAGAGGGTCGCCAGGCTCCAGATGGTGAAGGTCCCCAGCAGCAGCGTGAAGAGAACGCCGGGTAGGGCCGCCACGGCGCTCACGGTGAAAGCGCGGGCCGCCGCGCCCCACGGCCGGGCCCACCGGCTCAGATCCCACAGGAAACCGGCCCAGAGCAGCAGATTGAAAAGGGTCCAGATGGCAAAAGCTTCTTCCAGCGACAGGGTGGCCAGTGGGCTCAGGGCAATGGCGACGAAAGGAGGACGAATATAGGGGAGAAGGCCATCATAGAGATAACGACCGCCTAACAGTTCCTGCTGACGTTGGGCCTGGGCTTCTCGGTTATACAGTGCGGCTCCCTGACCTTCCCACACCATACGGGCACCGGTGTAATGCGCGGTGAAATCCGCCCGCCATGTCTCCCCCCGTGCAAAAGCCATGAGGGCCAGCCCGATGTATCCCAGGGCGAGGCCCAGGTGCACGGCCAGAACCAGCCGGGATATGGGTGGGATCCGTAGACGCGTTATGGAACCCATGCTTCGAGCACGTAAGGAATGATGATGAAAAAGAATGCCGGCATCTGCAGAGCTGGGAGGAGGCTCAGCCAGCGGGAGCGGATGCGTCCCAGAGCCAGGAAGGTCGGGAAGGCGATCCAGAGGTGGCGGGGCAATCCCATATAGGGATGGACGGGCCCGGTATGGTAACTGAAGGCTGTGAGGGTGACCGCCAGGGTGTAAAGGCGTTCCCCCCTATCCATCCACCGCCAGGCCCGGAGGGTGAGAGCCACGAACCCCGCAGCCAGGATCAGGTTGAGGACCAGATCGACATCAGGCTCCCGAACGAGTTTCCCCAGCGCCCGTCCCATGGCCTCCCACGGCCACAGGAAGGCCTGGCGGGTGACCACCTGATTCGCATGAGGCGAGAGGAGCAGGGCATAGAGATACGAGTTGAACCCGTGTTCTGTCAGGGAAAGGCCATCGATCGCGGTGATCCGCGCCAGGGACCATCCCCCCAGGGCCAGCAGGGGGAGGAGCAGAAACCCTGTATCTCGGAGGCGGCCCCCGGCCTCCCGGAGGGACCACGCGAGGGGGAGGAGGAGGAAGATCCCCGGAGGGCGCGTGAGGGCCGCCAGGGCAGCCAGAAGGCCGGCGAGTCCCCAGCGCCGCTCCCGGGCCGCGCCGATGCTCCCGATGGCGAAAAACAGAAAGAGGGCCTCGGAATAGGGGGCGAAGAGCACGAAGCCGGTCGGGAACAGCATGAAGGTCAGCGTCGCCCGTCGCGCCTGGGCTGGTTCCATCTCCCGACGGGCCATGCCCTCGAAGAGCAGGACCGCTCCCAGGCCGGCGGCGAGGCTGATCAGCGTGAGGGCCACCATCGGGGGGAGGCCGAGTCGGACCAGCGGCATGGCCAGCAGCGGGTAAAGGGGGTAGAACTGCGTGGTGCCGTCTCCCGCGCGATAACCCTCCGTCGCGATCCGGGCATACCAGTGGGCGTCCCACCGAGCCCATGGCGCGATCAGGACCCGCTCCAACCAGAGGGGAAAGGGGGCAATGGGCGGCCAGGCCGGCAGCGCGTGCTCCAGGGAAGTAAGCGGACGGAGTGGGGAGAGCCACGCGGCCTCCATGCGGGTCAGGATCAGCAGCAGCGCCCAGATGCCGATCATAGGAATGTCCCCTCGGCCGCTGCAACGTCTCGGCGCCTCTATTTCGGCGGTCGCCGATACCGACGGCGCAAGCTCTCGATGGAGGCGCCTCGCACCTCGATGTGAACCCCCTGGCCGATCCCGGCCCAGATCCCCAGGGCGAGATGCTCGATCTCCTCCGGGTCGAAGCCCATCAGCCGGGTGCCTACCACATCCACAGCCAGCGGGTCCTTCCCCACGGCCAGCACGCCGTGGGGCACCGGCGTCCCGAACAGCGGGCCATCGCCTTCCATCCCGATGATGCCGTCGATCACGCTCACCACCGGCGGCAGCGTTTGCTTTAACCCCAGGATGCTGGGGGTGATGCCGTTGACGTGCAGCATGTTCTTCGGCCAGCCGTAGCGGATCCCCGGAACGACCCCGAACAGGTTCTTCAGGCTCAGGGTGACGCCGGCCCAGTGATGGGTCTTGAGTTTGGCGACAGAGACGATCAGATCGGCCTCGACGACATGGCGGGGGAGCCATAACCGCGATTGGCCCGGGAACCAGCCGTCCCGCGGAAGGACCGGCTGCGGGTCGTCATAGTTGAGATCGATAAAGGGGACATCCCGTCGGGCCAGGACATCCGCCAGGCCGCTCTGGGTCACTACTGGCCCAGCGTCCCGCCGGAACCCTGGTCCCTCGCCCACTACGATCTCCGCCGCCCCGCGGGCGCGCAGTCCATCAATCACCGCTCCGACCACCTCCGGGGCGGTGACCAGGGGCCGCCCCTCGATCCACTCGATGAGGTTCGGCTTCACCAGCACCCGCTTCCCGGTCACATCGGGCATGCCCGCCTCGTCCCACAGCACCATCAGGGCATCCCGCAGCAGCGCCTCATCGTAAGAGAGGGAAGCCCCCAGGGCCACCGTCGTCGGCGGCTCCATCCGCCGCCGCCAGCCCCGCAGCAGCCAGGTTAGGAACTGCCGCAGGCCCACCGGCTGGGTCCGGTGCTCGGCGAAGGCCAGCCCGCCCCCGATGCCGGCGATGAGCATCAGACGCAGGAAGGCCCGTCGGGTCAGTCGCGGCGCAGCCATGGCCAGCCTCCCTGTAGCGCCAACACGCTTAGCGCGGTCACATAGGGGTTTCCCTCCCAGCTCCCGTCCGGATCCTGCCGAGCGAGGAGGCCTTGCAGGACCTCATGATCCTCGACCCCCAGCGCCGTGAGCGCCATGTGCCCAAGGGCTAGCGCCATGGTTCCCCCATCCTGGCGCATTCCGGCGCGAAGCGCTTCTACGTCCTCCGATCGAATGGCGTCCGGGGCGATGGCCTTCAAAGCGAGAAGGACCCATGCCGTGGGGTGGGGACGAGGTGGGAGGTAAGACCCGAGCATGAACGGATTGCCGAAATTCCATCCCCCTCCCTGACAGCGTCGATCAATTAGGTAACGGATCGCCTCCTCCACGCGATCTCGGTGCGCCTCGATGATTGAAGCCGCATGCATGGCCAGCAGGGCCAGCGCTGTGGGTTCCACCCAGGCGGCCTCGCCAGGCCGCCAGGGCCACCCACGTAACGCGGGATCGATCCGCAGCATGCGGCGCACCTCGGTGGTCAGCTCATCCACGTGGATCCGGATGCTCGGAATGTCTCGCAGCCATTGGATCCCCCGGGCAATCATGGGGATGTGGGGATCCAGGCGGGCCAGCGCGAGGACCGCCCAGGCGGTACCCCAGTCGCTTTCAGAATCGTCGGGAACCATTCCCCATCCTCCATCCGGCCGCTGGGCCCGTTCCAGCCATGCCCGCGCCGGTGAGCGCGAAGGGCTTTCTGGAACATCTGCCAGGGCGAGGAGGACAGCCGCAGTGGGTTCGACCAGAGAACGACCGCGCGGGCGGTAGCCCCATCCCCCATCGACGTTCTGGGTGCCTTCCAGGAATCGATAGGCTGTTGCGAGGCGCATGGGATGTCCCGTGCCCTCCCGCCTTGTGGAGCGGAAAAGAGGATCTTTAGACCCATAGGCCTTCTTGTCCACAATAATTCAGGCGGTCTTCTCCAAGCAAGATGAGGAAGAGGATGGGAGAGCAGGATGCAAAGCAAGACCCAGGATGCTACGGAAGCTACAAAAAGCGCCGGGGTCCTATCGGGCGGTTCCCAATAGGACCCCGGCGAGGCTGGAGGGGGAAAGGAGCTTACGATCCACTCAAGGCGTTGAGGGCGCTCACTTTCCACCCAGGGCGCTGTAGATCCGGGAGAACACCGTGCTGACCTGAGTGCCCAGCAAGCTGAGGATGACGATGACCACGACGGCGATGAGCACCAGGATCAGGGCATACTCCACCAGCCCCTGTCCCTTCTCCCGCAGCCACAGCCACGCCTGAAGCCACCGAACCATCCCCCACCTCCGTTGAGTTAAATGTTTCTGACTTATAGACTAGCGAAGGACCCTCTCTCCGGGATAGGACTTTGGTCCTGGGGATAGGGATTCGGTGGACTGAGGATGGGCGGATCTCCCCCGAAGTGCGAATTGGAGCCAGGGCTAGGCTTTACGATCCACTCAGGGCGCTGGCGATCTGGGAGAACACCGTGCTAACCTGAGTGCCCAGCAAGCTGAGGATGACGATGACCACGACGGCGATGAGCACCAGGATCAGGGCATACTCCACCAGCCCCTGTCCCTTCTCCCGCAGCCACAGCCACGCCTGAAGCCACCGAACCATCCCCCACCTCCTGTGCTCCGGAATCCCGGGGATGGGGGTCCATGGGGGCGGCTTGTGATCCGGCCGTTTCCGGTGGGCGGATAGGGTTGGGGAGGGATCGGCTGGGTGATGAGCGCGTCGGTCTGCCCCTTCGACATCGGGGTCCGGGGATTAGGGGCCACCCATGGCGCCTCCCAACCCCGAACCGTTTTCCTCCCTTTCATAGTCCGGGTTGCGGGAGGAAAAGGCCATCCACTCGGGTTTACAATTACGCACTGGGTCTCCGGGTGGGACCCTAAGGGTTGGGTTGGCCCCGGAGCATCTTGGGCTCCCCAGGAGGGACCCTTTTGTCCTCCTGAAGGAGCGTCCCAGCGGTCTCCGTCCTGTGGATAGGGCCATGGCGATGGCAAAGTTCAAGCGACCGGTCGTGATTGGAATCGCGGGAGGAACAGGCTCCGGCAAAACCACCGTGGCCGAGGCCATTGTGCGGCGCATCGGCCCGGAGCACATCGCCCTGATCCAACAGGATAGCTACTATAAGGATCAGAGCCACCTTCCCTGGAAGAGCGGGCCCGGATGAACTATGATCACCCAGACAGCCTGGATACAGATCTTCTGATCCAGCACCTGAAGGAGCTGCTAAATGGGCGTCCCGCAGAGGTCCCGATTTACGATTTCACGACCGACACGCCAGCGCCCCACACCCGGCGGGTGGAGCCCGGCCCTGTGACCCGGGTGGAGGGGATTCTGGTGTTCGGGGAGAAGGCGCTGCGGGCCATGTTTGATATCAAGATCTACGTGGATGGCGACCCGGATATCCGGTTCATCCGGCGCCTGCAACGGGATATCGCCGAGCGCGGGCGCACCATGGAATCGGTGATCCAACAGTATCTTTCCACGGTCTGCCTCATGCATCTGGAGTTCGTCGAGCCCAGCAAGTGCTATGCGGATATCATCATTCCGGAGGAGGGCTTCAATACGGTGGCCCTCGATATGATCGAAGCCCGCATCCGGGCGATGCTCCAGGAGGCGGGGGGATGACTCCCATCGTCGTGGATGTCTCCCCCGCGGTCCACCATCGGGCCGGGCTGGGCCGTTATGCCGCCGAGCTGGTGAAGGCGCTGGCCCCCCTGCTGCCCGGCGATCTCGCCATCTTCTACCACGACGCAGGTCGTGCGGATCTCTTCCCGCCCCTGGACACCCTCCCGGCCCGCCCCTGCCCGCTGCCGGCGAAGCCATGGCGTCTCCGGGTGATGCTGGCCGATCTCTTCCGTCTCCCGATGGACGCCCTCATTGGTCCGGCGCGTCTGTTCCACGCAACGGATCATCTCCTCCCTCCCTTCCGTGCGCTCCCCGCTGTGTTCACCTTGCACGACCTGATTTTCCGGCTGTATCCGGAAACCCACATGCCGTTGAACCGGTGGTTCCTCACCCTGATGATGCCCCGCTTCCTGCGGCGCGCCGACGCCATCATTGCCGTCTCCGAGTGTACCCGATGGGATGCCATCCGCTGGTATCGCGTTCCGGAGGATCGGATCATAGTAATCTATGAAGGGGTGGATCCCCGTTTCCGCCCGGCGCCGCCGGAGGCCATCGCGGCCATCCGTGCCCGGTATCGTTTGCCGGATCGCTTTATCCTCTATGTGGGGACGATCGAGCCCCGGAAGAATCTCCCGACGCTGTTCGCGGCTTATCGAATCATGCTGGAACGCTGGCCGGATCTGGGCTTAGTGGTGGCGGGGAGGCGTGGGTGGCTCACGAGGGGCACCTTCCGGGCCCTGCGGAATCTGGGGTTGGAGGGACGGGTTCGCTTCCTGGGTTATGTGCCGGATGACGACCTTCCGGCTCTGTATTCCGCGGCCGTGGTTTTCGCCTTTCCCTCCCTATATGAGGGCTTCGGCCTTCCACCGCTGGAGGCGATGGCCTGCGGGACGCCCGTGGTGGTCTCGGACACCTCATCGCTTCCGGAGATCGTGGGGGAAGCAGGCCTCCAGGTGCCCCCGGATCGCCCGGAGGCCTGGGCCGCTGCCCTGGCCGCTGTGCTTTCCGATGCGACGCTTCGGGCGCGTCTTCGGGAAAGGGGCCTTCGACAGGCGGCCCGGTTCCGCTGGGCGGAGGCGGCGGAACGAACGGTGGAGGTCTATGAAAGAGTGCTCCGATCTCGGCGGACGGTGGAGGCTCTCCACGGAGGAGGGGCACCAGTCCGCGGACAACGGGCGCAAGGAGGATCTCGATGACCGGGTTTCAAGCGCTGGTACTGGGGATCATTCAGGGGTTAACCGAATATCTTCCTGTCAGCAGCTCTGCCCATCTGGTCCTGGTGCCATGGCTGCTGGGCTGGCGGAGCGACGAGCGGCTGGTCTTCTCCTTCGACGTGCTCGTGCATTGGGGCACCCTGGTCCCGGTCCTGATCTATTTCCGCCATGATCTGTGGGCGATCCTGGCAGGCGGATGGGCGGGCCTTCGCAAAGGTGTCCCGTTTGCTACCCCGGAGGGCCGCCTGGGCGGATGGATCCTCCTGGCCACGGTCCCGGCCGGGATCCTGGGGAGGCTCCTCCAACGATCGATCGAGGCGGTTTTCCTTCAGCCGGTCCTGGTTGGGGCTCTGTTGTTCGGCACGGCCGGTCTGTTGTGGCTGGGGGAGCATTGGGGGCGGAAGGAACGGGATCTGGGGCAGATGACGGCGGGAGATGCGCTGGTGATTGGGTTTGCCCAGGCTCTTGCCCTGCTGCCGGGGATCTCTCGATCGGGGGCCACCATGGCCGCCGGGTTGGGGCGGGGGTTCCTTCGCCCGGAGGCTGCGCGGTTCAGTTTCCTGCTCAGCATACCCGCCCTCTTGGGAGCCGGTCTGGTGGCGCTGGGGGATCTTTACCGGATCGGGCTTTCCCCCGAGGCGATGACCCCTATCCTGATCGGTTTTCTCAGCGCGGCGCTTTCCGGTTACCTGGCGATCTGGAGCCTGATGAAAATGGTCCGACGGCGATCGCTCCGACCCTTTGCCGTCTACTGCGCGGGCATAGGAGCTCTAACCCTGATGCTCTCGCTCTTTCGCAGCTAATCCGGCTGCCGGACTGTCTGGAAGGGAAGCAAGACGCTTGGAATCACCGTCTTCCATCGCCCATGGTGGAGCTTCGAAGGATTTTTTTCTTCCCGCTCTCAGGGTTTGACAAACCTGCCCACCTGTGATAGGTTGGGAAACCACTTGCCATTCATTCTGCTCACCTCCTGGGGTCCGCGATGGCCCGGACGCGCACCGAGCGAATGATCGAGCGCCTGAAGGAGCTCCAGGCCAGCACGCCGGATATCGAGGCCTCTGCGGTGGTCAGCCTCGATGGATTGATTATGGCCTCTGCGCTTCCTGCCGATGTGGAAGAAGACCGCGTGTCGGCCATGTCGGCCGCCATGCTTTCCCTGGGCGAGCGGATCGCCAGCGAGCTGGGCCGCGGGGCGCTGGATCAGGTTTACATCCGCGGGGAGCGCGGCTATGTTGTGCTGATGGCGGTGGGCGAGGAAGCCGTGCTCACCGTGCTGGCCCGACCCCAGGCCAAGCTGGGGTTGCTATTCCTGGATATGCGTCGGGCTGCGGAGGATCTGGCCCGGATCCTGGCTTCCTGACCCCTGGACGTCCGGAAGGCCCATGGGAAGGATCTACGGCCCGAGGGCGTTTTCCTTACATCCCGTCGTGAATCTCATTTTTCCGATGGGGAGGCAATGCCTTGAGCCAGCGGAAAAGCGGCCTGTATTATCCCAACAAGATCGCGCGGATTTTCCTGGAGGCTCTGGAGGAGGTGATGGGGAAGAACGGCCTCAATGCGGTTTTGAACCTGGCCCGTCTTCCTCATCTCATTGATAACTACCCGCCGGACAATCTGGAGCGGGGATTCGATTTTGCGGATTTCGCGGCCATCAATCAGGCGCTGGAAGAGATGTATGGTCCCCGTGGGGGCAGAGGGCTGGCCCTGCGGGGCGGGCGCGCCTCCTTCGCCCGGGGCCTTCAGGGCTTCGGGGCCCTGGCGGGCGTCAGCGACCTGGCCTTCCGTGTGCTGCCCCTCCAGGCCAAGTTGAAAATCGGTCTTCCGGCGATGGCCGGCATTTTCACCCAGTTCAGTGATCAGAAGAGCTATGTCACCGAGGAGGCCGATCGTTTCATCTACGTGATCGAGCGGTGTCCGGTGTGCTGGGGGCGCAAAACCGATCGCCCGGTCTGTTACGCGGCCATCGGCCTGCTTCAGGAGGGCCTGCGCTGGGTCAGCGGGGGGAAGGAGTTCCGGGTAGAGGAGATCTCCTGTATTGCGATGGGGGATGACACCTGCTCTTTCGCGATTTACAAGGAGCCGATCGGTTGAGGGAAGCTATGGCAGGGCATGACGCCTCTCGGCGCGGGGGTGAGGATGAGCAGAGCCGCGACGCTGCTGATTGTCGAGGATGAGCTGGAGACCGCCAGCCTGCTGGAGACGTACTTCCGGGCCCAGGGCTATCAGGTGTTCACCGCCGCCTCCGGGGAGGAGGCGCTGTCGATGGCCCAGGCGCATCCGATCGATCTCATCGTGCTGGATATCCGGCTGCCGGATATCGATGGGTTTGAGGTCTTCCGGCAGCTGCGCGCCCATCGACGCACCCGGGAGATCCCGGTGATCTTCCTGACGGAGAAGCGGGAGCGGGAAAGCCGCCTGACGGGCCTGGAGATGGGCGCCTACGATTACATCCCGAAGCCTTTCAGCCTTCAGGAGCTGCGGGCGCACGTTCAGAACATCCTGCGCCGATCCCGGGCAGAGCCCGCAATGGACAGCCTCACCGGGCTGCCGGGCCGTCCGCTGATCCTGGATCATCTGAGGGAGCAGCTGGGGCAATCCGACTGGGGCGCTTTGTTGATCGGCTTGCACGGGCTAGAGGCCTTCGGAGAGCGCTATGGATTTGTGGCCCGGGATGACGCCATCCGCGCGGTGGGCCTTTTGCTCAGCGGCATCAATCATGAAAACGGGGATGCTTTCTTCCTTGGCCATGTAGGAGAAGGATGGTTCATCCTCATCGGGAGCCGTCATCAAGTCCGCGCCGTCGCCCCGCAGGCGATCGCCCGCCTGAAGAGCGCGTTGCCGTATTTCTACCCGCTGCAGGATGTGGAAGAGAAACCCGCCGATCTCCCCCTCTTGGGGATTGTCACGGCGCAGGTGGAGGGGACGGAAGGGCCCTTCCCCGATCCGGAGGCGGTGATCCGACACCTGCTGAAGGAGCGAGCGCCGCTCTCTTAGGATAAATGCCGCCGGCGGGCAGCGTATGACTTTCCCCGCCCAGGGCCTCTTCCGGAGACCCTCGCCTCCTCGAACTTCCGGGTGGGCCCGTGTTATGCTTGAAAGCCACAAGGGCCGAGCCCACTGAAGGGATCCCGAACCCAGGCAGGTGAATTCTGGAGGGGAATGGCGTTCCCTTGCCCTCGCGATCCTCGAAGGGATACGGCTCGGAATCTTACGCAAAGCACTTCTTGTGATAATAACGCATCCGGTTTCGCATCCCATCCTTGACCGGAAGCAGCTCGCTCAGCCGGATAGGCTGGCCGCAACGGTAGCAGATCCGCCGGGTGATCACGTCGACGATCGGCTCGACCTTCTTTTCTTCCTGCTGGGTTTTTTTGGTGGCCTTCGCCATCGGTGTTTCCTCCCGAAGGAAACAGGGTGGAGGATCTTCGGGGAACCCCTTCATCCCTTTCAGGCAAGGTGGAAATATGCCACGGGCTTTTCCCTTTGTCAAGCCGGAAATACGGATCCGGGTCCTCTCCCCGCATCTGGATGACGCGGCGCTCTCTTGTGGGGGGACCCTTCATCGGTTGCGCCGGGAGGGCCACCCGGTGGAGGTGATCACGGTCTTCGCCGGGGATCCGGTTCTCCCGTTGCCTCCTTTTGCGCAGGCCCTGCATGAGCTTTGGGGAGGCAGGGAGAACGCGATGGCCATGCGGCGGGCGGAGGATCAGGACGCCATGGCCCTCCTTCAGGCGATCCCGATCCACTGGCCGTTCCCGGATACAATCTACCGTCGAGATGCTCAGGGCCAGCCCCTCTGTCGGGGCCGGGAGGATCTGTTCCGCGCCCCGCATCCGGACGATGCGATCTGGATCGAACGCATTCAGGAAGCGCTGGCCGCCCTTTCATGGAAGGCGGGAGATCTGCTGCTTGCCCCCCTGGCCCTGGGTGGCCACGTCGATCATCGCCTGGTCCGGATGGCTGTGGAAAGCTGGGAGCGCCCAGGGGTTCTGCGGGGGTTTTATGAGGATTTCCCCTACGCGGAGTGGGAGGGATTCTCCGGCCTTCCCGGAGCCTTGCCCCATAGCGTGGAGCTGGCGGATGAAGATCTGGAGGTCAAAGCGCGGGCGATTCGGGCCTATCGCTCCCAGTGGCCGATCTTCTTCGCGGCCGAGGAGGAGATCCTGGAGCGCATCCGGGCCTATGCGTTGCGGGTCGGGAAGGGCGCCCCGGCGGAGCGCTTCTGGTTCCCGATGGGCTTCCCGCCCGTCGATCCATCCGGGATCGCCTAAGCCGGGGACCCCTCCTATCGATCCGCCTGGGCCGGTGGCAAGGGGAGGGGGGTGCGGGGGAGGCCATAGTAAGCCTCCAGGATCTGGCGGGCCATGGGGGCCGCGACGGCCGAGCCCTGGCCGCCGTGCTCCACCACCACCACGACCACCAGCTCCGGCTGGCCCGCCGGCGCATAGCATGCAAACCACGCGTGGGGCGGCCGCCCGGGGATCGTCTCCGCCGTTCCGGTCTTCCCAGCGACCGGAAACGGCATCCCCCGGAAGACCCAGGTTGCGGTTCCCCGTGGGTGGGTGGTGACGCCGAGGAGCCCCTGGCGGATCACGGCCAACGCCTCCTCGGAGATCGGCAGTCGCCCCTGCGCCTCTGGCGGGAATGTCTCCTCGGGTTGCCCAGGCGCCGGGCCGATTCGAAGCACCAGCCGGGGCCGGTAGAGGATCCCCCCATTGGCCACTGCCGCCAGCATCCGGGCGATCTGCAAAGGGGTGACCAGAAGGTCGCTCTGGCCGATGGCCATGTTTACGGCGTCCCCCACCGACCAGGGGCGGCCGCCCTGTTGCGTGCGCCAGGCCGCATCGGGAACCAGCCCAGCCTCCTCCGGCACACCCCGAATGCCCGTCGGTACCCCCAGCCCGAAGGCCCGCGCCATCCGCGGGACGATATCGGGATCTTGCTGGTAAAGGGCAAACCCGATCTGATAGAACGCAACGTTGCAGGAGACAGTTAATGCCGTGGGAAGGTCCACTAAGCCGTGCCCGCTCCGAAGCCAGCACCATTTCCGGTAGCCTGGCCCCAGGCCATCCCAGTATCCCGGATCCTGAAAGGTGCTGCCCGCGGTGAACCCGTGGGTGAGGGCGGCCGCCATCATCACGATCTTGAAGATCGAGCCTGGGGGATACAGGCCCTGGGTGGCCCGATTCAAAAACGCGCCAGGCGAGGGAAGTGGGCTGTTCGGCCCGAGCAGGGCGTTGGGATCGAAACCTGGACCGCTGACAAGGGCCAAGAGATCTCCATTGCGGGGGTCCATCACCACAACAGCCCCCGTTCGATCCCCGAAGATCTCCTCCACTTGGGCCTGAAAGCCCCGCTTGAGGGTGGTGGTAATGGAGCGGCCGGGGACGAAGGGGCGCTCGGCGATGAGCCGAGGAGCGGCGTTCTCCGTTCTGGCGGGCTGGATGAAGAGGCGCCCCCCGTGGATCCCCGCGAGATAGGGCTCTCCCCACGCTTCCAGCCCCATCCGTCCGACCCATTCGTCCCCTCGATATCCTCGGCGCCGCCAGGCCTCCAGTTCTTCGGCCGGGATCTTCCCCACGATCCCGACAGTCTGCGGCGCGACGCCGGCGTAGATCCGGCCGCTCCGGGGACGCAGCACCACCCCGGGGGTCGCCTCCAGATCCGCGGCGAAGGGCGCCAGGCGATCCGCGGGCAGCGTTAGGATCGGCATATACCAGTCCGGACGGCCGGAGGCATAGCGGGATCGGATGGTTTCCACTGGGAGCCCAGTCGCCCGGGCGAGCCGTTGCAGCAGGAGCCCCTCATCGGCGATTTGCCCGGGCACCACGCCGATCTCCACCCACTCCCCTTGCACGGCCAGGCTCTGGCCCTCGCGGTCATAAAGATTCGCCCGCTCCGGGATGATGTATTCCACCTGGAATCGCTCTCCCTCCTCCAGCGCGGGCCAGAGCAGCGCATCCCGCCACACGACCCGCCACCCCCCAGGAAGCAGCCGGAGCACCAGGCTCCCCTCCGCCTCCAGATCGCCGAACAGGGCCGTCTTCCAGCGGATCCGATAGCGGGCCTGAGCGGTTTCCCCTTCCCAGATCAGGGCAAGGGGCTCAATCTCCACGGTCTGGACACCGACCGTGTTCAGCGTATCCCGCCACATGGCGCGAAGCTCCTCCCGGGACAGGGCGGCTTGGGAAGCCGGAGTCAGAAGAGCCCACAGGGCGTCCGGATCCTCCCGCCGTAGCGCCTCCAGCGCGGCCGTGACGATCTCAGCCGGAGAGGGCAGGGGAGTGGGCGTGGGAGGCACCGGCGTGGGGGTCCGATCCGACCGTAGAACAGCCCGACACGCGCTCAGCCATCCGCCCAGCGCCGCGGGAAGCAACCGCAGCAGAAAAGCTCGACGGGTCCATCCGTTCATCGCCGGAAGGGAGGCAGCTGGCCTATCCGGAATGCGAAAGCCTTCCCCCAGGGAGGGGAAGTTGATCGTTCGTTGAGAGCGGAAGGCCCGGCGGCTGCCGCAGGCGTTCCGGGGAGATCGAAAGGGAAAGCCCAGCCCGCAGCGCCAGGACCTTGATCGCCCGCCACAGCCCATAGCGGGTCAGCGGTTCTCCCCGGTGATTCAGCAGTAGCGTCCGGATCGCGGGGTCGCGGATCAGGGCCGGGCGGCTGGCGTCCAGATAGCGCTGGAGGCAGCGGGCGACGATTTCCGACAGCTCGAGCCAGCGAGGGCCGCGGCGCCCGGGGATCCGCAGGCGTCCCCCCCTCAGATCCACATCCTCCACCATCAGGGCCACGGCCTGCCCGGCCCGCAATCCCAGGTGGCCGATGAGGGCCACGATCAGACGATCCCGCAACCCAAGGGGGGTCTCTGGGAGGGCCTCGGCCGTCTCCCACAAGCGTTGACGTTGATCCATCGAGAGGGGAAGACGGATCCGCCGTCGGGGGGAGTGCCATCGAAGGAGGAGGGCCGGGTTCTCCCGGATCATCCCTTCGCTTTCCAGGAAGCGAAAAAATGCCCGAAGGGCGGCGACCTTTTGATTCCACGTGCTGGGGGTCCATCCGCGCTGGGCTGTTGCCTCCTGGAGGAAGGCTTCCAGGAGCGAGGGGTGCGCCTCTGTCCACTGCGAGATCCCGCGGCTGTTCAGGAAGCGGGCAAGGGAGGAAAGAGTGTAACGATAGGCCTTCAGGGTGGAGGCGGAGACGGCCTCCGCCACCACCCACGCATCCAGGAAGCGGAGGATCCAGAACTCCAGTGTCTCCTGGGAGGGATCCATGGTCCGGGTCCTTCCTGTTGCCATCATGGCGCCTCGCTGGATTTGGGAGCGTGGAGGAGGCAGGATGGAAGCCGCCCTTTTGTCCTTGTCCTGCTTCCCCCATCTTTCCCGTCAGCGGCCTTCTCGGTCCTGAAACGCGCTCGCGGGACAATGGGGGAGCCTGATGGCCTCCCGGCTTTCAGGCGGGACGGCGATGGGTTCCCCATTCCGGCCCCGGGGGTCGATCCATCGGCTCGGAGCCGAGATCCTGGGCCCGCCCGCTCTCCCTCCGGGGGCCGATCAGCGGGATCAGCTGCATCAGGGCCTCCTCATCGTATTGCCGGTTCCCACATACATCACAGATGTAAGCGGGCATGTTCGGCACCACGATGAAGAGATCCCCGTGATAGCCGGCGTAAGGGATCCGACGTGGCCGCATATAACCGATCCGGCAGTTCGGGCACGGCCACATGGGAGCCTCCGGGAGCGCTGGGCTCATGCCTTTGGGCTCTCGTCCCCTGGGAGGAAAACGGACGGCAGCGCTTCCAGGATCGCGACGGTGGCGCTGGTTCCCAGGCGGCTGGCTCCGGCTTCCAGCATCGCGATGGCCTGCTCCGCCGTCCGGATCCCCCCCGCGGCCTTCACGCCGAAGGTGGGGCCCACCACCCGGCGGAGCAGGGCGACATCTTCTACCGTGGCGCCGCCCGGCCCGAAGCCAGTGGAGGTCTTCACAAAATCCGCGCCTGCCTCCACCGTCAGGCGGGCGGCCAGAACTTTTTCCTCTGGAGTTAACCATCCGGTCTCCAGAATCACCTTGCAGAGGGCGCCGGCCGCATGGCACACCGCGGCCACCGCCTGCAGGTCCGCCCGGACAGCGTCGATCTCCCCCGCTTTGAGCAGGCCGATGGGGAGGACCATATCGATCTCCCGGGCACCCTGGCTGAGGGCCAGGGTCGCTTCGGCGACCTTGATCGCGGTGAGGCTGGCGCCCAGAGGGAATCCTACCACTGTCGCCACCTTCACTGGCGTTCCAGCCAGCCGGGCGGCAGCCCGCGCCACGTAAATCGGATTCACACACACCGCCGCGCAGCCGTAGCGCAGGGCTTCCTCGCACAGCCGATCGATGTCCCCCGGCGTGGCCTCCGGGCGGAGCAGCGTGTGATCGATCCGCGCTGCCAGCGCCTCCCGGGTCCAGGCTGTGCGGACGTTCATGGTGTCTCTCCTTCGAAAGGGTTCCGGATCCATCCCCATTGGGAAGGGGGCCAGTAGATCAGCCAGGCCTTCCCGATAATGGCCGAGCGGGGAAGGGTTCCCCAGTTATGAGAATCATTCGAGGCGTTCCGGTTGTCGCCCAGGACGAAATACTCATCTGGCCCGAGGGTCACGGGCCCGTAGGTGTAAACCATGGGGCCCCGGATGTAGGGCTCCTCCAGGGGACGGCCGTCGATGAATACCTTGCCGTCCCGGATGGCTACGGTCTCCCCGGGGAGGCCGATGACGCGCTTGATGAAATCCCGGGAAGGATCGTGGGGGAAGCGGAAGACCACTACATCTCCCCGACGGGGCTGGCTGAACCAGTAGCTGACCTTGCTGATCAGCACGTATTCCCCATCGTGCAGATTCGGCTCCATGCTGGAGCCTTCGATGCGGAAACGGGCGGTGGCGGTGTTCACCAGCGCCATGGCCACCAGCACGATCAGCGCGGTCTCGATCCATTCGCGCAGGAAAGTCAACAGGGGGTGGACGCTCCGCTCCCGCATCGGTTCCGGCGGAAGCTCCGCATGTTCGATGAGAGATTCCATCGAATGCTCATCCATTCCCTTTCCTCCCTCCGGCGCATTATACGACGGCTTTCCTCGTCCTGCACAATCCAGGTTATAACGGTAGCGTGGCAACAGAGGGGGTCAGGGATGCGTTCCGAATAGGGGTTGCCCCGAGCTTCCATGAACAGGAGAAGTCCCGGGGGCTGGGAGGCCATGGAGCATCATCGTGTGGAGCCCTTTCCAGAGCGCTTTGTGGAGCGCATGCTGGCCTGGCTGGGGCCGGAGGCGGAGATCTTTCTCCAAGCGCTGGCTGGCCCCTATCGCGCCGGCCTTCGCGTGAATACCTTGAAGATCGATCCGGCGGCGTTCCAGGCCCGCTCTCCCTTCCCCCTTTCACCGGTCCCATGGTGTCCGGAAGGCTTCGTCATCGAGGATCCGGAGGCCCGTCCAGGCCTTCATCCGTATCACGCGGCCGGGCTGTATTACCTGCAGGATCCCTCGGCGATGGCGGCGGCGGTCCTACTGGATCCTCAGCCAGGGGAGTGGGTGCTGGATCTGGCGGCAGCCCCTGGCGGGAAGACCACCCACATCGCCGCGCGGATGCGCAACACCGGGGTCCTTGTGGCCAACGAGATCCAGCCTCGGCGGGCCTCGATCCTGGCGCTGAACGTGGAGCGCCTGGGGGTCATCTCCGCCATCCTGACCAATGAGTCCCCTCAGCGCCTGGCCGATCGGTGGGAAGGGCTGTTCGATCGCGTGCTGGTGGATGCACCCTGTTCCGGCGAGGGGATGTTCGCCCGGGATCCGGAGGCGATCCGGGCCTGGAGCGTGGATCGGGTGCGCCGCTCGGCTGCCCTTCAGAAGGCGATCCTGTTCGAGGCCGCTCGGATGGTGCGCCCCGGGGGCTGGCTGCTCTATGCGACCTGTACCTTCGCTCCGGAGGAGAACGAAGGGGTGGCGGATGCGTTTCTGAAAGCGCATCGGGATTTCGACCTGGTGGATCCGCCGCGCCATCCGGCCTTCGATCGGGGACGGCCGGAGTGGATCGCAGGGGGCGATCCTCGGCTGGCCCGGACGGTGCGGCTGTGGCCCCATCGCGGCCCAGGCCATGGGCACTTCTATGCCCTTTTCCGGCGCGCCGGGGAGGAGCGTCCCCATCGGCCGAAGCCTGAAGGCGATCTCCCGGGCCGCGCCCGGCGGGCTCTGAAGGCGTTCTGGGAAGCCACCATCGCCCGACCGCTTCCGGACAGCGGTTTGATTCTGCGGGAGGATCAGATCTACTGGACACCCATGGCCTCCGCATTATGGCGAGGGCTTCGGGTGCTACGGCCCGGATGGTGGTTGGGCCGGTTGCGGAAAGATCGGTTCGAACCGGACCATGCCCTGGCGATGGCCCTGCGCCCGGAAGAGGTTCATCAGGCCCTGGATCTGGCCCTGGAGGATCCCCGGGTCCCTGCCTATCTGCAGGGACATCCGCTGGAGGGGCCGTGGGAGGCGGGCTGGGTGCTGATCGCCCTGGAGGGGTTTCCGTTGGGCTGGGCCCGCGCCGAGCGAGGGCATCTCAAGAACTGGTATCCCCGACATCTGCGGGCAATCGGATGGTGGGAGGGGGCAGCCCGCTAGGGAGATCCCACTTCCTCCACGGAGACCCCGATGGCTTCCAGCCAGGCTTTCAGGGCATGGGCATGATCGGCTCGCACCATCAGGGTATGAGCATCCAGCAGGCGGATCCACGGGGCGAGCTCTGGCTCGTTCCATAGGGCCTCCAGGATCTCTGGACGGTCCATCCGCAGTAGGATGACCGGCTCCCAGCGCGCGCGGGGCGGATGCTCGCTCCACGTCAGGAGGCGGGCCAGCAGCCAAGCCGGCAGAGGGCCGCGGTGAACTAGCTGCAGCCGTTGCAGGATCTGGGGAAGGGTCAGGCCGGCCGCCCGCCCGGCGCGCAGAGAAGCCTCGGTGATTCGAAACCCTTCCGGAATGCGTTCGGTGAACGGCTCGAGCAGACGCTCCACTCCGGGGTGCGGGAACGGGCCGGTCCAGCGGAGGATCCCCGGAGGCTCGGCGATCACCTGGTGGCGCAGGTCCTCCGGTCGGAACCTGGTGACCCAGGGGCGGATCCCCTGGAGACGCCACGGGGCTTCCAGATTCGGAAGCGACTCTTCCGTCCACCCGAGGGAATCCCCCAGCGGGCGGAGGCGAGGCCCCCGGGGGAGCGGTTCGCCCATGGTCCGGATCACGGTCACCCGACGGTAGATCCGAATCTGGTGAAACCGCCGGTGCCAGTCCTCCAGGGACCGCCGGACGTTAGAGGGCAGGGGCTCGCCGCTGATCCCTTCCAGAAAGCGGATGATCCGCGGGATGTCCCATCCCTGCTGAAGTCCGCGGTAGATGGCCTCCCGGGAGATCTGATACACGGATATGGGATCTCCGGGGCTGGGATCCGCAAAGGCCTCCAGCGCGGCGAGGATGGATTCCGGCACCGGCTCGAAGACCAGGATGCGGAAATCCGGCTGGACGACCAGGCGACCCCTTTCCTCGGGGAGGGAGACCGGCTCCCCCACGCCCAGCATCCATGCGCCGAAGGGTGTAAGGCGCACTGCCTCCCATCGGCCGTCTGTATTTCCCCAATCCAGAAGGCCCAGCCAGTGCAGTGGCCACAGGGTGTCCGTAACCAGCCAGGCCTTCAGCCGGGCGGCCATCTCCCGGCCCGCCGGGGAAAGGGGTTCCGGGAGCCGGGTCGGCCGCTCCGGGAAGATCACGGCGAGCAGGCGAGGAAGGGGAATCCAGGATCCGGGCTCCTGACGCAGCGCCTGTTCCAGGCGAGCGCGCAGGGAACCCGGAGAGAGCATCCCGTGGTTTGGGAGATCCTCGGGTTCTTCACCTTTCCACACGCGGAAGGCGGCCAGGGCCCGATCAAGCGCTCCTTGCTCCCAAAACGGATGCCGCAGATCCAGCATCAGCGTCGCTCCATGCGTTCGAAGCACGCCCATTCGCTCCAGCAGTTGCTGAAGGAAAGCGAGATAGGTGGATTCCTGAGCGGGCTCCTCCTGTCCCAGCCACCGCTGTAGTTGCCGCACCCAGCGGATGGGCAGACGTCCTTCACGGGTCAGAGTGATTTCGGGGAACCGTCGCAGGAAGCGGCCGAAGCGTCCCAGATCCCGTCCCAACCGCATAGGGGAAGCCGGGATCACTCGGGAAGGTGCCAGCGGCTCAGGAGAGGGAAGCGCTTCGGCCACCTCAACCGGCAGAATGGCCTCCCCTTGGGGAAGCGGGGAGCGGATGGGGCGGCCAGCAGAGTGCCAGTAGATCAGGCCGGAGGCGGCGAGATGGATTGCGAGGGTTTCGAAAGGGATCCTTGGCGTGCCGCCACACGTGATCTCATATAAAATCAAAAAGGCCAGAGCTGGCATGGCGCCTCCAGCTCGGCGCAGCCCTTCGATCAGGGCGTGACCCTCTGGCGGGAGTTGAGCCCAGAGCGCCATAAGGCGATCCCGATCGCCGAGCCGACCCACCAGATCGTCACCGACAACGGGCATCCCCTCCACGGGCCAGCCCTGCCGATGGAGGATCTCCGCCAGCAGTGCCGGATCATAATGACGCACGACTTCCCATAACCGCATGGCCAAAACCCTGTCCCTCCCCCCAGGGCCCGCGGGCGGGCGCGGGGGGCGATGACCAAAGTAAGGTCAGGGAACCTTAACGATAGCGGTATGATCAAAGGAAACTCGATGGAATGCAGGACTCCGGGAAGAGGCGAACCTTATGGAAACCCAGCGGCTGGGTCCCATACAAACCCCTTCCCTTCTGAGAGCGGGCGAGGTCCTGCAGGGACGATACCGCATTGAACGGGTGCTCGGCACAGGAGGGATGAGCACCGTCTATCTGGCCCTGGATCTTCGCTTCTCCCCGGTGCGCCGTCTCTGTGCGATCAAAGAGATGATCAGCCACATCCCAGATCCCCGGATGCGGGCGCTGGCGCAGCAGAGCTTTGAGCGGGAAGCGGCCCTCCTGGCCACCCTCAGCCATCCCGCCATCCCCAAGATTTACGATTACTTTGTAGAAGGCGAGCGCAGCTACCTCGTCATGGAGTATATCCCAGGACAGGATCTGGAGACCCTCCTGCGGCACACGGAGGGGATGCTGCCGGTGGAGGATGTGGTGAACTGGGCGCTCCAGATCTGCGATGTGCTCCACTATCTTCATTCCCAGCAGCCGCCCATCATCTTCCGGGATCTCAAGCCCTCCAACATTATGGTGGATTCCTATGGGCGGGTGTTCCTGGTGGATTTCGGGATCGCCAAGGTGTTCCAGGTCGGGCAGCGGGGGACAATGATTGGGACAGAGGGCTATAGTCCGCCGGAGCAATATCGGGGCGTGGCCGATCCCCGCACGGACATCTATGCCCTGGGGGCCACCTTGCATCACCTGCTGACGCGTCAGGATCCGCGCCTGGAGCCCCCGTTCTCTTTCCACGAGCGCCCGATTCGTCGGATCAACCCGGCGGTCCCGGAGGCCATCGCCCAGGTGGTCATGCGTGCCCTGGAATACGATCCGGAGCGCCGGTTCCAATCGGCCCTGGAGATGAAACAGGCATTGCTGGCGGCGATGGGGATGCGGACGTCTGCGCATTCCATGGCCCCTCGGGCAGTTCCATCCAGGAGCGCGCCGTATCGGGTGAAGTGGACCTTCGTCTGTGAGGATGAGATCCGTTCCCGCCCGGTGGTCGCGGGGGGGATCGTCTTCGTGACCTCTTATGATCACAACGTATATGCCATCTCGGCGGAGGATGGAAGGCTCCTCTGGAAGTTCGCGACGGAGGGCGGCATCGGCGGCGCTGTGGCGGTCGCCTCCGATCGGGTGGTGGTGGGCTCGCTGGACCACCGGCTCTACGCCCTGCGCGCGAAGGATGGTGAGCTTCTATGGGCGCTGGAGCTGGGCGGGCCGATCTATACGACGCCGCGGATCGCCGCCGGCCTGGCCTTCCTGGGCGCCGATGATGGAATTTTCTACGCGGTGGATCTGGATAGCGGCCGGGTGGTCTGGAAGACGACCTGGAGCGCCCCGATCCGGTCATCGGCTGGTCTGTATGGGGAGACGCTGGTGATCGGCAGCGAGGATGGCGGGGTGTATGCCCTGGATCTCCAGGGTCGTCTTCGTTGGCAGTTCGTGGCCCGTCGGGGGGTAACCGCCTCGCCCTGGGTGGACGAAGAGCTGGTCGTGGTAGGATCGTGGGACTGGCACGTGTATGCACTGGATGCCCGGACCGGATGGGCGATCTGGCGATTCCGAACCGGGAAGCCGGTGCTTTCCTCCCCCGTGGTCTCGGAAGGCGTGATCTATGTGGGATCGGCGGATGGCTTTCTCTATGCCTTGAATGCCCGGACGGGGAATCCGGTCTGGCGATTCCAGACCGGTGGGCAGGTCAATGCTCCTCCCTTGGTGCGGGAAGGCCGGGTCATCGTGGGAGCAACCGATGGCTGCCTGTATGGGATGGATGCGCGCAACGGGAAGGCCCTCTGGTCCTTCCAGACCGGCGGTCCGATCGTCTCCGCCCCGGAGTGGTGGGAGGGGATTCTCTTTGTCACTTCCATGGACTATCGAGTTTACGCGTTAAGTCTTGATTAAGCAGCCCCACCCTGTTCGGGGAGTAAGCATCGGTCCGCGATTCCTTCATGGGATGAGGTAAACCCTCGCCGGATAGGAGAAGGGCCAAGGCATGAAATGGCTCAAGCGCCTTTTCCAGCGATCAGAAGTCAGGGAGGTCGATCGATCAGCGCCTGCGGGGATTCCGGCGAACCGGTCCGACTCGGAGCGGCGGGCTTCCATCCCGCCGGCGGGGGAACCGAGGGGAGGAACCCTGCCGCTTCCCCCCATGCCCGTCCAACGAGCCGGGGGGTTCCGTCTTGGCTGGGCTACGGATCCAGGCCTGGTTCGGCCCAGCAATGAGGATGCGATTCTGATCATGCACCTCGGTTACCAGGGCTCCCGGGAGCTGTTGCCCCTGGGTCTGTTCCTGGTCGCGGATGGGATGGGAGGGCATCGGGGGGGCGAACAGGCCAGCGATCTGGCTGTCCGGGAGATCGCCCGTTATCTGACCACCCGCCTTCTGATCCCTCATCTGGCCCATCGGGGCCCGGACCTTCCGGTTAAAGAGTTGCTGGAGGAGGCCTTGCAGGCCGCCAACGCCCAGATCCTCCAGGCGGTGCCGGGAGGCGGGACAACAGTGGTGGGAGCGCTGGTGATCGGAGAGAGCGTGCATCTGATCCATGTGGGAGACAGCCGCGCATATCTGGTCTGGCCGGATCGGCTGGAACAGCTCACGGAGGATCATTCCCTGGTCCAGCGGATGATCTCGTTGAAAGAGCTGAGCGAGGAGGAGGCCGCAGGGGTTCCGCGAAACGTCCTCTATCAGGCGCTGGGGCATCCCAGCCGATTGAATCCGGGCTATCGCCGCGTTTCCCTTCCCCAGGATGCGTGGTTGATGCTGTGCACGGACGGATTGTGGGGGGAGGTGCCGGAGGACCGGATCCTGCAGGTCATCTGGGAAAGCGCCTCCCCGCATGAGGCATGCTACCGGCTGGTTCAGGAAGCGAAGGCCGCGGGCGGCCACGATAACATCTCTGTGATCCTGATCGGGCGATGAGTGTTCACGACGAGTTCGTGGACTACTACGCGATCTTAGGCATCTCCCCCTCTGCGAGTGTGGAGGAGATCAAAAAAGCATACCGGGCGCTGGTGCGGAAGGTCCACCCGGACGTGCGGCCTGAGGTGGGGACCTCTCTGTTGTTCCGCCTGATCCACGAGGCATATTCCGTGCTATCGGATCCGGAGCAGCGGGCGGAATATGACCGGCGCTGGCAGGCGCGTTGGGGAAGCCGGGGAGCATTCCTCCGGTTCCGCCTTCTGTTGAGTCGTCCTTCTCTGCCTGTCCTCTCCACCGCGCAGATTCTCTATGCGCTGCTTACGATAGAGCCCTCTCGGCCTCATCCGATGGCCCGCCAGCCGCTTCATCTCTGTCTGGTGATCGATCGTAGCAATTCGATGAGAGGGGAGCGGCTGGAGCAAGTGAAGGCCGCCGCGCTGGAACTGGCCAGCCAGCTGGGGCCTGATGACCGCCTGGCGGTGGTGGCCTTTCACAATCGGGCAGAGGTGATCTGGCCCTTGAGCCCAGGGGGGGAGCGTCACCGGCTTTCGATGCGGCTGGAAACGCTGAGGGCGGAAGGAGGAACGGAGATTTACCAGGGACTTCTCCTGGGGTTCCAGGAGCTTTTCCGCGCCCGCCAGGCGGGTGTCCATTCCCACCTGATCCTCCTCACGGATGGCCGGACCTACGGGGATGAGGACCGATGCCGGACCCTCGCGGATCAGGCGCGGGAGGTTGGGATCGGCATCAGTGCCTTTGGGATCGGGGAGGACTGGAACGACGCCCTGCTGGATGAGATCGCCGCCCGCAGTGGGGGGGTCTCGGGTTACATTGCCTCGCCGGGAGAGATCCGCCGGCGCTTTCTGGAGCATCTCTCGGGATTACGGAATCGTTACGCGGAGGACGTGCGGCTGATGGTGGAGCCCGCAGAGGGCGTGCTGGTGACTGCCCTGTACCAGGTCACGCCGGAGCTTCGGGTCCCGCCGCGGGAGGATTCCTGTTGGTATCTGGGGGCGTTGCATGCTTCCCGTCCGATTCAAGCGTTGATCGAGTTCACCCTCCCGCCGCTGGAGCCGGGTTTCCTGGAGGTGGCTCGGCTGAGGGCCCAGGTTCGCATTCCGGGGAACCCGCCACACCTCGATGAGGCCGAGTTGTTCATTCAGGCCCATGCTCTCCCCGAGGAGCCGCTGATTCCCTCGCCGCCCGAGCCGGTGCTGGAAGCCTTATCTCGCGTAGTGATCTATCAGATGCAGGAGCAGGCCTGGGTCGATGTTCAGGCTGGGAGATGGGTGGAAGGTGCCCATAAGCTTCAACAAGTGGGCACCCGTTTGCTCGAACTGGGGGCGAAGGACTTGGCGCGGGAAGCGCTGGTGGCGGCCACCCGCCTGCTGCAGGGCCCCTCCGTTTCCAGAAGCCGGCAGCTGGCCTTAAAATACGGGACGCGGATGCTGATGCTTCCGCCGCCCGAGCCGGGAGGGACGCCATGATCGAATGTCCACTATGTGGCCGGAAATATCCCGTCGGCGCGCTGTTCTGCTCGGAATGCGGGGTCTATCTGCTCACCGGTGGGCCGTTGCGCACCGAGCCGCTCCCGGAGGGCGTGTCCCTTCCAGCGGAATGGCCGGCTGAATCCCCTTCAGCGGGGGATGTCGGTCCGCAGCGCCTGGTGCTTCAGGTGCTAAGTTCCGGTCGCCGCGTGGTGCTCCGTCCCGATCAGGAGGTCCTGGTGGGGCGGCTGGATGTGGGCCGGGGGATCTTCCCCCAGGTGGATCTGACGCCCGATGGGGGGCTGGAGGGTGGGGTTTCCCGACGTCACGCGCGTATCTTTTTTCAGGGCGACCGGTTCTATATCGAGGATCTGGGGAGCACGAATGGGACATATCTAAATGGGAGCCGATTGGAGCCCTACACCCCCCATCCGCTGGGGGATGGGGACGAGCTGCGTTTGGGGCAGATCCTCATCCGGGTGGGATTCCTGTAGCCCCGCCATGGCGGATCGTTCGCGGAGCGGGGGGAACACCAGCCTGGTATGGTTGGGAGAGGAGCATGCGATGGGGTATACAATCCTGATCCATCTGGTCAACTCGGATCCGATTCTGGCGGAGGTCGAGCGGCTACCGGAGCCTCAGGATCAGGTCCTGATCTGCACCAACGTCCGTCTCCGGGATGGGAAGGAGGTGCATTACATTGATCCGGAGGCCGTACAGGTGATCATCCCATGGCATCGGATCTCCTTTGTGGAAGTCCTGAGCTCGCGCGAAGAGGTTGAGATCATCAGCTTCGTGCGGGAGCGTTGAGATGGCGCCTGTTCCTATCCGGTCCGAGACGTCGGAGCGCCGGCGGATCCTGATCGTGGATGACGAGGCGCGGGTGCGGCAGTTCATCCGCCTGAACTTAGAACTGGAAGGCTTCGAGGTCTTCGAGGCCTCCAATGGCCTGGAGGCCTTGGAAAAGGTCAAGGAGTTGCTCCCGGACCTGGTGATCCTGGACGTGATGATGCCGGAGCTGGATGGCTTTGAGACCCTGGCCATGATCCGGGAGGTGAGCACGGTCCCGGTGATTATGCTCACCGTTCGGGCGGATGAAGCGGACAAGGTGCGAGGGCTGGAGCTGGGGGCGGATGATTACGTGACCAAACCCTTTTCCCCCCGTGAACTGGTGAGCCGGATCCGGGCGGTCCTGCGGCGGGTGGATACCCCGGCCACGGCCGGGGGAGCGATTCGGATCGATGATTACCTGACCATCGATTTCAACCGCCGGGTGGTCATCGCCGGGGGAAGGGAGATCAAGCTGCGGCCGACGGAGTGGCGGCTGCTGTATCACCTGGTGAATAACGCGGGCCGGACGCTGACCCATGAGAGCTTGCTGGCCAAGGTGTGGGGCTACGAATACCGGGATGAAACCCATTACCTCCGACTGTATATCAACTATCTCCGTCAGAAGATCGAGCCGGACCCCTCGCAGCCGCGCTACATCCTGACCGAGCGAGGGGTGGGATACCGGTTTGTGGATTTCCGGGGTGGGGAGCTGGAGCGGCTCAAGCAGCGGGCGGCGGAGCGTTCCGGGGCTTAACAATGAGGTTCACGCGGCGAACGGTGTGTTATAATTAAATTGCGGGGCGTGGCGCAGCCAGGTTAGCGCACCACGTTTGGGACGTGGGGGTCGTCGGTTCGAATCCGACCGCCCCGACTGCATGCGGGCGTAGCTCAGAGGGTAGAGCGTCTGCCTTCCAAGCAGAAGGTCGCGGGTTCGAGTCCCGTCGCCCGCTCCTGGATCACGCGAAGGCGCTTCCTATGCTCTTTCGTCTTATCCGGTGGGCCCGTAGCTCAACGGCAGAGCAGCCGGCTCATAACCGGTCGGTTGCAGGTTCGAATCCTGCCGGGCCCACAATCTCCTCACGGTTCCCCGTGGGAAGCCGTAAGCCCCTTCCGGGCTCTTCGATTCTGGTCCCTTCGAACAGGGGCGCTCCTTTTCCTGGATCTTTCGCCAAGCGGGGGAGTATCCTGACTTCTGCCAACGCCATACCCATATGCAGGGTATTATCCGTTTGCGCTAAACTAAACCAGGGAGGGTGCTATGCCTTTCGGAACCTTTGTCGATCAAATTCCTAACCCGGTTTTCATCATGATCCACCTCGTCTTCCTCCTTGTCGCCTTGTGGTTTGCATACCAATGTTATCGAAGCAGGTACACGCTTGCCTCCTTCGGTTTTTTGATGTATGCAATCTCACAATTTTCGTATATTTTATACCATATCAATGTCACGGTGATCATGTTTTCTCACACTTTAGCGGAGGTTTTTAATTTCCTGGGATTTGTGAGTTTGTTTATGGCGATGGGCCAGGCCTGGGTGGCCAGTCGGACGAGGCCATAGGGGAGAGGGGTCAAGCGGTGATTTGATTCAAGGCAGATTGCAAATAACGCTGGTAGGTGCTGAGGGAGAGGTCCGGGCGCTCGGCGATCCGCTCCTGAGATCCGAGGGGTTTGATGTAAGTGAAGTGAAGGGCCTGATATTTGTGGGCATCTTTGGGGGAGGCCTGCAGCCGGCGGGCAGCCTCGAGCAGCATTTGGTGAAACCAGTGTTCAGCCAGAGAGGCCGAGCTCTCTCCCTCATAGAGAGCGATCTATCCGAGCAGCTGATGATGTTCCGATGGCGTCGCATGATCATCGATGAAGAATGCGTCCTCAGCAGCCCAGCGGATCCGCAGCTCCACAAAGAAGGGTCGAAGGATCGGATGCCGTCGATGCAAATAGATATACTCGACGAGAAGTCCGAGGCGCGTCGGATCCTGAAGCTCGCTCACAGGAAGATCGCTGGAGGGCAGGGCAAGCGCCCCCACCGCTCCTCCCAGTCGGACGGCCCACGAACCATTGTTGTCGCTCGTTTCGAATTAAACCCTTGAGATTTTTGTTCCTTCTATCTATACTCAGGCGGAGCGATGGGGAGCGAGACTGTGACTGCTTTTATGTTATCAAGGCTTCGGAGAGCGGTCAGCCTTTTGGCGAAGTTCCGGCTGGGGAGATCGATTGAGGCGTGCTAGCGGAGGAGCCGGAAATGCATTATCATTGAGGGCGAATCAGGCTTAGGAGGTGCTCCATGGAGCGACCCTGGTATCGTTTTTATGACCCGCGCACCCCCCGTTCTTTAACGTATCCCCCCATTCCCTTCTTCCGCTTCCTGGAGGATTCCGCTCAGCGGTTCCCCGATCGTCCGGCTCTGATCTTTAAGCCTGCTCATCCAGGGTTTGCGGGGAGCGCCATGACCTATCGGGAGCTCAACGAGCTCTCCGACCGCCTGGCGGCCGCGCTCTACCATGAGCTGGGGGTGCGGAAGGGCGATCGGGTGGCCATGATTATGCCCAACATCCCCCAGTTTGTCATTGCCTATTTCGCGATCCAGAAGATCGGTGGCATCGTGGTCGCCACGAACCCGATCTACACCCCCCGGGAGCTGGAATATCAGCTGGCGGACTCCGGGGCGACTTTGGCGATCGTCCTCAGCCGGATCTACGAGCGGGTGAAGTCGGTTCAACCCCGTACCTCGGTGCGCCGGGTGGTGGCCGTTCACATCAAGGAATATATGAGTCCGCTCCTTCGGATCCTCTACACACTGACCCGGGAGCGCAAGGAAGGGGATCGAGTGATGTTGCGGGATGACGACGTGTGGTTCCAGGATCTGTTGCGGCGTTATCGGCCAGACCAGCGGCCGGCGGTGGATGTGGGGCCGGAGGATGTGGCGATCTTCCAGTATACGGGTGGGACCACCGGCCTCTCGAAGGGGGCTGTGGCTCTCCATCGTAATATTGTCGCCAATGTCCTCCAAGTTCGGGCGTGGGATCCGGAGATCCGGGAGGGCCAGGAGGTGGTCATGGGGGCTCTGCCCCTCTTCCATGCCTACGGAATGATCGTGGCCATGGGTCTGGCCATGCAGTGCGGCGCCACCCTGGTTCTGGTGCCGAACCCGCGGGATCTCCCCACCCTCCTGGATGGGCTACAGCGCTATCGGGTGACCATGTTCCCGGGGGTGCCGACCCTATACAACGCCATCAATAACCATCCGGATGTCAAGGCCGGCAAATACAATCTGCGCACCATCCGAGTGTGCATCTCCGGCGCCGCGCCGCTGCTTCTGGAGATCAAACGCCGCTTCGAGGAGATCACCGGGGCGAAGCTGGTGGAGGGCTATGGTCTCTCGGAGGCGCCTACGGCCACCCATTGCAATCCGCTCTATGGTGTGAACAAAGAGGGCAGCATCGGTATCCCCCTTCCCGACGTGGACGCGAAGATCGTCAGCCTGGAGGATGGGGTGACGGAGCTGCCGCCTGGGGAGATCGGAGAGCTGGTCCTCCGGGGCCCACAGGTGTTCCAGGGCTACTGGAACCGGCCGACGGAGACGGAGAACACCCTGCGAGAGGGCTGGCTCTACACGGGCGATATTGCCCGCATGGATGAGGATGGTTATTTCTACATCGTGGATCGGAAGAAGGAAGTGATCAAGCCGGGCGGCTATCAGGTGTGGCCGCGGGAGGTCGAGGAGGTCCTGGCCCAGCATCCCAAGATCAAAGAGGTGGCCGTGGCGGGGATTCCGGACCCTCACCAGGGGGAGGCGGTCAAGGCATGGGTGGTGCTCCACGAGGGTCAGACGGCCACGGTGGAGGAGATCCGGGAATGGTGCCGGGACAAGCTGGCGCCTTACAAGATCCCACGCTTCATCGAGTTCCGAAATGAGCTTCCCAAGAGCATGGTAGGCAAGGTCCTGCGCCGAGTGCTGGTGGAGGAGGAGCGGGCCCGGGGCCAGCCGGCCGAGTAAAAGCGAACCGCTGACGCGGGTGGAGATCGACCTCGTGAGGCGCTGGGTGCCAAGCGTCGACCGATGCCGACGCGAGAATCATCTCCCGGCCGGCGCAGGTCGGCCAGGGGTATGTCGAGGGCCTTCGACACCCAGGCCTTATCGGGAGGTCCTCAGGGCGTTTAGAATGGTCCGTATGGCCTCTGAGGCCATGGGGGGGTGTTGGATCAGGGTGAGGTTGTGCTCCACGTGGACGGCCCGGCTCATGCCGACCAGGGCGGTGGTGATTCCGGGCGTGGAGCGGACGAACTGGAGGGCGCTCTGGGCTTCGGAGAGGCCCTCAGGGAAGAGGCGTCGCAGCCATAGCGGCCAGCTCCGGAGCAGGCGCCCCTGCATCAGGGAGGCGCTGGCCCACACGGTGATCCCCAGGTCCTCCGCCACCTCCAGCACTGTTCCCCATTCCTCGCCCCGCCGCTGGTTCCTCCGGAGGGCCGCCTCCGGCATCGCCAGGTTGTAAGGCAGTTGCACGAACCGGAACCGATGATCCTGCCCGCCGACCTCCCGGGCGATGGCTTCCACCTCTGCCAGGGAGAGCGCCTCCGGCGCAGGCGCCCGGTAGGCCGTCCAGGTGGCGGTCCCGTAGAAGCGAATCCAACCCGCGGCGGCGGCTTCCTCCAGCGCGGCGAAGGCCGCCCGCAGGCGCCTTGGAAACTCCTCCCTGGAGACAGCGGCGAGCTGTTCCTCCGGGTTGTGGATGAAATATACATCAATAGTTTCCAGCCCCAGGTTGCGCCGGCTCTGCTCCAGCTGATGGCGGAGATATCCCGGGGCAATGCAATGGCCGTTGACGAAATCCTCCGGCCGCGCGATCCCAGTCTGCAGGAAGACCTCCTCGATGTAGCGCCGCGGATCCGCTGGCCAGTCCCCTTCATAGGGGACATATCCCCCCTTGGTGGCGATGACCAGCTCCTCCCGGCGGAAACCATGGGCGAACAGGCGGCGAAGGGCCTCGCCCACGCAGCGCTCGCTGCGCTGGAAACGGTAGTTGATCGCCGTGTCGATGACGTTGCACCCGGAGGTCACGGCGCAGACGATGGCCTCCACATACCGGGTGTCGGTCTCCGGGTCGGGGTGGCCCAGATAGGTGCCGATGCCGATGGAGGACAGCCATAGCCCCTGAGCCGGGCGGAAGTGGCCGGGGGCCGCCCGATCCTGAAAACGGGCTCCATAGGCCCGTGTCCCCTCCGACGTTGCCCATCCGGGGATCATCGCGGATCTCCTGGGGAGGGGGACTTTCAGGAACTGGGAGAGAAAGAATTTCCCCCTCTCTCCTTCCCCCCGCCCTTTGAGCCTCGGGGAAAGGGCAGAAAATGGGCCGGGATGGCCCGCTCCCTCCCGCTCTTCGGGAAATTCAGCGGCGGTAACGCCTGTCCTATGATTCAAGGGCCCGCCGCAGCTCGGCTGCGTGCTCCCGCTCGTGATTCCCCAGATGATAAAACATCTGCTCCACCGTCATCATCGCTCCGATGGCGTGCTGGCCTTCGACGTCCAGCTGCTCTTCCCTCAGGGAATCGAGGAGCTGGAGCAGGGCCTGGCGGGAGGCCTCCAGATCCTTCAGGATCTCCTCGACGCGCTGGTTCTCCCGCTTCTGAACCTGGCGCTCGTTCCAGAAGTCCAGGTTGAAGCCCTCGGGCATATAGCGTTCCCCGGCCAACACCCGCTGGATGCGGGACATCTGGCCGATCTCCGCCGCGGCCAGATGGGCCAGGACCTGACGGGCGGTCCACTTTCCGTGTTCGCCCTGGACCGGCTTCTCCCAATCGGATTCCTTTAGTTGGGAGACGACCGCCAGCACTTCTGCTCGCGTCTGCTCCAGATGGGTTCGGATCGCTGCTTTGCGATCGCTCATAGATGCCTCCTGGTGGTTTGTGGGATGGCCGGAAAAATGGCGGACATGCGGGATCGTCCCTTGGGGGCGTAGCGAGGGCTAACGCCGGTTGATGCGGCGCCTACCGGCGAGAGCGGATTCCGGCTTCCGGGATGGCTCCGTGGCCATCCAGAGGAGCTCGGCGCCGAACAGCATGGTCCCGAACAGGAGGAGCCAGTCCCATCGTAACGCGCGCTGGAGGAAGAGCATGGCGAGGGCGGATGCCCACAGCGCCCCCCATCCGCTACGCCGCCAGACCCGCTCCAGCATCCGCCGGAGGTTATTTTCATCGAGCCCCCCCGTGTTGAAGCGTCGATGGAGGAATGCCACAGGGAACCAAAGCATTCCCCATGTGGCCAGTCCCAGCCCGATGGTGACCAGCAGGCGGGCCGGCGACTGGTCTGGATACAGCCGCCAGATCGTGAATATCACCAGCGTCCAGCCCAGGGCGATGGCGCTCAGGGCCAGTAGGGCATGGCGTTGTCGCGTCATAGTCTCCTTTTTCCTGAAAGGATCTCGTCCGGCTCCTGGGCTCTGCGGGAAGTGGGATAGTCCTAAGAGCTCCCGGAAGGAGCCTGCAGCGAGCCGGTTTCGATCCCTCATTCCACGTTGGAGATGGTCTCATAGATATGGGGGAACGGAGGGACAGGCGTCTCCTGAATGCGCACGGCACGGGCCAGCCAGCGCTCTGCTTCCGTTAGGCGCTCTTCATCGTTTGCGTGCACGGTGAAGAGCGGCTCTCCCTGACGCACGAAATCCCCCACCTTCCGATGCACCAGGATCCCAACAGCGGGATCTACGGGCTCTCCCTTCTTCATTCGCCCGGCGCCTAGGGCGACGGATGCCATGCCGATTTCATAGGCCCGCACCTCCGCCAGGTAACCCTCCGCCGGGGCCGGGATCTCGCGAATCAGCCGGGCGCGCGGAAGCTGCTCGGGATCCTCAATTTGGCGGAGATCTCCCCCCTGGGCGGCGACGAGGGCTCGGAATTTGGCCCAGGCCGCTCCGGAGGCGAGGATGGCTTCCGCCTGCCGGCGCCCTTCCTCCAGATGGGCCACGCACCCGCCCAGATACAGCATATGGGCTGCGATGATCAGGCAGTGCTCCCGAAAATCCGGAGGCCCATCATCTTGAAGGGTGGCGATGGCCTCCTTCACCTCCAGAGCGTTGCCCACTGCTTCCCCCAGGGGCTGGTTCATATCCGAAATCACCGCCACCACGCGGCGCTGCAGCGCGGTGCCGATCTCGACCATCTGCCGAGCGAGGGCGCGGGCCTGATCCAAGGTCTTCATGAAAGCGCCGTTGCCGACCTTCACATCTAGGACGATGGCGTCAGCTCCCACAGCGATCTTCTTGCTCATGATGGAGGCGGCGATCAGCGGGATACTGGGGACTGTTCCAGTGACATCCCGCAGGGCGTAGAATTGGCCATCGGCAGGGGCCAGATCCGCGGATTGCCCGCAGAGGACCGCGCCGACCCGGCGCAGCTGTTCCCGGAACTCTTCCACGGTGAGCTCCACTCGAAACCCTCGAATGGATTCGAGCTTATCGATGGTTCCCCCGGTGAACGAAAGGCCGCGGCCGCTCATCTTGCCCACCGGGAGGCCGGCGGCGGCCACCAGGGGCACCACTACCAGGCTCACCTTGTCCCCCACGCCGCCGGTGGAGTGCTTATCGACCACCACCGGGGCGATGTCGTGGAGATCCAGCACCCGTCCCGAGTAGGCCATGGCCAGGGTGAGCTCTGCCGTCTCGCGGGGCGTCATGCCCTGGAAGTAAACTGCCATCAGAAAGGCGGCCGCCTGATAGTCCGGGATCTCCCCGCGGGTGAATCCTTCGACGAAAAACCGGATTTCCTCCGGCGTGAGCTCATGTCCGTCCCGCTTCTTTTCGATAATAGCGACAGCGCGCATGGGAGGCCTCGCGGAAGGGGATCTCCGATTTCTATCTTAACCCACGTCTGGCCGTATCAGGCAACCCGGTTTGTTTCGTTTGCCATCATCCGGGTTCGTGGGCAGAATCAGCGGAGGAGTGAGGGCATTGCCCAGGGGGTGGAGGGATGGGGGAGAGAAGGATCTACCTGTTGGATCCGCGGCGGTATCGCCCCGAGGTCATCGCGGTGGCCTTCGCGAAGACCAGCCGCAGCCCGGAGCCCTTCGATGCGATCGCCGAGAGCCTCAGCGAGGAAACCGCCTCGCAGTTCCACGAAAAATGGGTCGTCGGCTATGGCCATGCTTCAGTGGCGGAGCACGCCGTTCTTCATATCGCTTTCGAGAATATCTCTCGCCTGGCCGCCGAGGCCATCGAGGGGGTCCGTCTGGCTTCCTTCACGGAGAAATCCACCCGTTTTCAGGTCCTGGACCGGGGATCGTTCTATGTGCCGCCGGAGATCGCTGCCTCTCCCTTCCGGGACGCCTACTGTGCGGTGGTGGGGCAGCTTTTCGAGACCTATCACGCCGCCCTGGAGCCGGTTGGGCGGGTGGTGGAGGCGTGGTTCCCGCGCCGTCCTGAGGAGAGCGAGAAGGCGTATCGCACCCGATTGCGCATCCGGGCGATGGATGTCTGCCGGTATCTGTTGCCCACCGCCACCCTGACCAACATCGGGATGACCGTCAACGCCCGGGCCCTGGAGCACGGGCTCCGCAAATGGCTCTCGCATCCCCTCGAGGAGGTCCGCGAGATCGCCCGCGCGGTGAAAGCCGCGGCCCTTCAGGAAGTCCCCACCCTACTCAAATACGCAGAGCCAAATGCGTATTTGCAGCACAGCACAGCCCGCTTGCGGGAGTGGGCGCAGGCTCTCCCGGAGGGCCCGGTTCCCATGGATGGGGTCCGCCTGGTGTCCTGGGATCCAGAGGCGGAGGTTCGGCTGATCGCCGCCTGCGTGTATCGATTTCGAGCGGTGAGCTTCGAGGAGGCCCTGGCGTGGGCGCGGGGGCTCCGTCCGGAGGACCGGCAGAGGATCCTGGAGGATGCCCTGGGCGGCCGAAGTCCCTTTGATATCCCGGTGCGGGAGCTGGAGCACATTGTGTATACCTTTGACTGCCTGATGGACGAAGGGGCCTATTACGATCTCAAGCGCCATCGGATGATGACCCAGACCCCTCAGGCCCTGACGGCCGCCTACGGCTACGCGATCCCGCGGGCTGTGGAAGAAGCGGGGATAGGGGCGCGATATCGGGCTGCGGTCGAGAGGGCGATGGCGTTGTGGGAGGCGATGCGACCGGTTGTCGGTGAGGCGGCGGCCTACGTGCTGCCGAACGCAGTCTACCGGCGGGTGCTGATGACCATGAACCTGCGGGAGGCTTATCATCTATGCCGGCTGCGGGGCGGGCCCAACGGCCATTTCGCCTACCGCTACATCGCCATGCGGATCTATGAGGCGATCCGTGCGGTGCATCCCACGCTGGCGGCCTATATGGGATGTGAGGGTTATCCTTCCTCCGAGGAGATCGCTGCCCAGTTCGGGGGTGTTGCGTATCAACGGGAAGCCCGGGCGTGTGAAGGTCGAAGGGCTCCGGCTCTTCCCGGGGGTTCCGGGTCCTGAGGGGCTATCCGAGGCGGCCCTGGCCCCCCATCCCCGGGGATCCACCGCCCGGCTTCTGGGGTGCGGTTCCCACAATTTCTTCAATGGGGAGGCGTCCATGTCCGATCCACGCCTTCAAGCGCTGGAATATGTGCGGCGGAACCGGGATCGGTTCCTGGAGGATCTGAAGGAATTCCTTCGGATCCCCTCGGTCTCTACGGATCCGGCCCATCATGCCGATGTCCGGCGGGCTGCGGAATGGGTGGCCGATCGGCTGCGGGAGGCCGGGGTGGAGCGTGTGGAGGTCCTTGCCCCTGGGGGGCATCCTGTGGTTTACGGGGAAGCTCATGCAGAGCGGCCGGAGGCTCCGACGGTCCTGGTCTACGGCCATTACGATGTGCAGCCGCCTGATCCGTTGGATCTGTGGGAGAGTGGGCCCTTCGAGCCGACGGTGCGGGGCGAGAACCTTTACGCCCGGGGCGCTTCGGATATGAAAGGGCAGGTGATGGCCTCCATCGCGGCTTTTGAGGCTGTCGCTCACTCCGGCCCTCTTCCGGTTCACGTGAAGTTTCTGATCGAAGGGGAGGAGGAGATCGGCTCCCCCAGCCTGCCGGCCTTCATCGAGCGGAACCGGGAACGCCTGCAGTGCACGGTCTCCCTGAACCCGGATGCCGGGATGATCGCGCCGGATCTGCCGACGATTACCTACGGACTGCGGGGCCTGGCCTACTTTGAGCTGCGGGTTTACGGGCCGGCCCATGATCTGCACTCCGGCCTCTACGGCGGCGTGGTGCACAACCCGGCGCAGGCCCTCTGCGAGCTCATCGCCGGCATGCACGACGCGGAGGGCCGGGTGACGCTCCCGGGGTTCTATGATCGGGTGCGCCCTTTGACGGATGAAGAACGGGCGGAGCTGGCCCGACTGCCGATGGATGAGCGCTTCTATCTGGAGATGACCGGGGCACCCGCCCTGTGGGGGGAGACCGGTTATACCCCGATCGAGCGCATCGGCGCGCGGCCCACGCTGGAGGTGAACGGTCTCCTCGCTGGGTTCACCGGCCCGGGAGCGAAGACGGTGTTGCCGGCTTATGCGATGGCCAAGATCTCCATGCGGCTGGTGCCGGATCAGGATCCGGAGGAGGTCTACCAGCAGTTGTTGCGCTACCTGGAATCCCATGCCCCGAAAACCGTGCGCTGGGAAGTGCTCCGCATGGCGGGGGTGCGGGCCTCCCTGACCGACCGGAACCATCCGGCGGTGCAGGCTCTGAGCCGCGCCCTGGAAGCCGTATGGGGTCGACGCCCTCTGTTCAAGCGGGAGGGGGGAACCATTCCCATCGTCACTCAGCTCAAGGAGATCCTGGGGGTGGAATCGGTGCTGACCGGCTTCGGGTTGCCCGATGATCACTACCACGCCCCGAATGAGAAGCTGCACTTGCCCACCTGGTCTCGGGGGATCGAGGCGCTGGTGCATTTCTTTTATAACTATGGGGAGCGATGAAACGAGGGGCGGCCCCGCATCCGCACCCGAGGGTGGCCTGCCGCCCCAACCCGCGTCGCCGCGGAAGCCGCTCCTACAGGCGGCTCATGCCCCCCGGATCATCCCTCATGGATCTCCCAGCGGAAGACCCATCATGGAGCAACCGGAGCCGGTAGCCTGGGATGGCATGTCTTTCTTCACGGGGCATCCTCACCACAAGGCCCCGGCCGATTTTGGGCCGGGGCCTGTCTGCTCCGCACGCAGGCCTCTTTCGGGCGAGGCGCTACATGTTGCGGGCATTGTAGCCGGGACCCTCCTTATAGAACTTATAGTTGAAGGGGATGTCTTCCCGGAGATTGACCACCTCGCCTCCTTTGGCCTCGTAGCGCTCGATGTCCCCCGGGGCGCGCATGATCACACGGACCTGGCCAGGCTTCATCGTGTAGGCTTCGGGAACCTCGTCCTCGGGGAAGATCGCCTCATAGGGACACTCTGGAACGCAGGCACCGCAATCGATGCAGGTGTCGGGATCGATGTAATACCAGGGCCACTGGTCTTCAGGCTTGCCGGGGACGATGCACTCGACCGGGCAGACCTGGGCGCATGAGCCATCGCGCAGACACAGGCTGGTGATGATATGCGTCATCGCTTCCCTCCTGAAAAGGGTTTCGGCTTCCGATCGGATGAGCCGCTCGATCCCTTCCACCCCTCTTTGGGGACATTGGGTTCAGAAAACACAAAGCCGTTCCCGCCCCAGCGGTTTGAGGCCATTCTATCCCAGGGAGGATGGCCCTGTCAATACCTCTGATGCGGGGCTTGGATCTGGAGGGCGAGGGGCCCCTTCCCGGGATGGGGGAACTATGTTTGCGAGGGGCATGCGCCTTCAGTGCCCCGTCCCCGCGGGAGCTCCACCAAGGGAAGCCTCACCCATGGGCCTCAGCGGTTCATGGCCTGCAGGGCCCACTCTGCGTGCTCCCGGAGCATCGGATCCTCATGTTCCCGCCAGATCTGGATCTGGGGCCTCATCGTCTGGGCCCGCAGGTTCCCAGCGATCACCAGGGCGTTGCGCACTAGCCCGCGCCATTTGGCGCGGCGGATAGCGCTGCGGCGGAATCGGGCCCGGAACGCTGTCTCATCCATCTGGAGAACCTCTTCCAGCCGTATTCGGGCGATTCCCTCCCGGGGCTGGAAGGCCGGCTCTCGGGTCGGCTGGGCGAATCGCCGATTCCAGGGGCATACCTCCTGGCAGATATCGCATCCGAAGAGCCAGTCTCCCATCGCGGGGCGTAGATCCTCCGGGATCCCCTCCCGCCGCTCAATGGTCAGATACGAGATACAGCGCGCCGCCTCCAGGGTGCGATCGGGCCGGATGCATCCGGTAGGGCACGCGTCGATGCAGCGGGTGCATGTCCCGCAGTGATCGAAGGGGAAGGGCGGATCGGGTTCCAAGTCCAGGTCAACCAGGAGAACTCCCAGGACCAGATAGGAGCCGAGGCGGGGATGGATCAGCATGCTGTTCTTTCCGATCCATCCCAATCCGGCCTGCACAGCCCAGGCGCGCTCCAGCACGGGCCCGGTATCGACGTAAATCTTCCCTTGGACGGGCCGGCCGGCTTCCCGGTTCAGGAACGCCAGAAGCGCGCGAAGGCGCTCCGCGAGAACCTCGTGATAATCGTCCCCCCAGGCGTAACGGGCTACGCGGCCGCTCGGCGGATCCTCCGGTGGGGGATGTTCTCCCGCGTAATAGTTCATGGCCCCGACGATGACCGAGCGGGCCTCCGGCCAGAGATTCCGCAGATCCCGACGCTTCTCCACCGCATCGGGATGGGTGAGGTAAGCCATGGTCGCCGCGCGGCCGGCCTGGACCCACGCTTCGTAGCGGTCCGCCGAAGGGGTGGGCCCGGCCCGGGCCACCCCCACGAGGTCAAACCCGAGGGTTTGCGCATAGGCTTTCAGACGGGCTTTCAAGTCCATGGATTCTTTCACCACAGGGGAGAGAAATGGCCCGCCCTTCGAGGTCCGTGAACGGCCGATCATGTTGCGAAGGGCCGTGGAGAGAGATCCGGTTCGGATGCCCCTGTAAGTGGAATCGTGCTATCGGGTCCGGGAAAGCAGCGACCAGGCGAGGTCCCGCAGGGCCTCCCCATAGGGATGTCGGAGCCCCGCGCGCTCCAGGGCGGCCATTGCCTGCTGGGTGAAACCGGCGGCCATGGTCTCCGCTTCGGCGCGGGCCCCACTGTGCTCCAGATCTTGAAATAGGACCTCCAGAGGGGTTTGGGGATCGCGGTAGCGTTCCGCGAACTCCGGGATCCGTTCCATCGCCAGGATCACGGGAAGGGTCTTCTTCCGCATCCGCAGATCATCGGCAGCCGACTTGCCCGTCACCGCGGGATCCCCCCAGATTCCCAGGAGGTCGTCCTGGATCTGAAAGGCCATTCCCAAGGCTTCCCCGAAGGCCTCCAGGTCCTCGGCGGGGCGACCGGCGAGGCGCGCGCCGATTCCGGTGGCCGCCCGCAACAACGCGGCGGTCTTTCCTCGGATCATCTCCAGGTAGGCCTCGACGGATACATGGGGCATCCCTTCAAACAATAAATCGAGGTGCTGCCCACGGGTCAGCATCAGGCAGGCCGCATCGAAGCATTCCGCCACCTCCAGGATCTGTTCCGCGGGCACGCCCCGCTCCCGGAGCCGCCAGAGGGCCTGATGGGCGATGGTGAACAGGGCATCGCCGGCGTTGATGGCCTGGGCGATCCCCCACAGGGCCCACACGGTGGGGCGGCCCCGACGGGTTTCGCTGCGATCCTGGATATCATCGTGGATCAGGGAGAAGTTATGGAGGAGCTCGATCGCCGCGGCCGCTGGTAACGCCTGGGTGGGATCGCCGCCGCAGGCCGCGCAGGCCAGCAGGCAGAGCATGGGGCGAACCCGCTTTCCGCCATCCTGCCGCGCCGGCTGGAGCTGCATATCCACCCATCCGAGGTGATAGGCAAGCATCCCGTAAAACAGCCGCTCGGAGGGATGAGCGGGCTCCCCCACAGCGGCTCGCATCTCCTCCTCCAGCAGGGGCATCCACTCGCTGAAAAATGCTTCCCATGCGCCCATGCGGTCGCCTCAAAGGTCGTTCGGTTTGCGAGGATGGGGAGGCAGGCCTCGTATATCTCTCTCCCTTACCCGTGAACGGGCCACGCCACGGGTGGGCCTCTGGCGCCGAGAGGTCGAATTCATTCGACGCCTGTTGCCCCGACTTTCCGCCCCCATGCTTTCATCCGACCTCCATCAGCGGGACCAAGCGAAGGGACTCCAGATTCCGGGCGCCCACGCAGAACATGGCGATCCGCAGCTGGCGGGTGAGGATCTCAATGGTTTCCACCACGGCCTCCACGGAGACCGCGGCCGCCCGCAGGAACGGCCCGGCCATCCCGGCCAGGGAAGCCCCCAGGGCCAGGGCCTTGGCCACCTCTACCCCATCCCGAATCCCCCCGCTGGCGATGATCGGCAGATGGGGCGCGCCCCGTCGGGCCATCCGGATGGCCTCTACCGTAGGGATCCCCCATTCCCGGAAGGCCGCCGCCACCTGGCGGTGCACCTCATCAGGCGCCCGATGCATCTCCACCTGGCTCCATGAGGTCCCCCCGGCCCCCGCCACGTCGATGGCCGCCACTCCGGCTTCCGCGAGGAGTCGGGCGATCTCCTCCGAAATCCCCCAGCCGACCTCCTTGACCACCACCGGGACCGGGAGGGCCCTGCACACGGCTTCGATTTTCCGCAACAACCCGGCGAAGTTGGTATCTCCTTCGGGTTGGAGGGCTTCCTGCAGAGGGTTTAAATGAAGGATCAGCGCATCGGCCTCCACCAGCTCGACCGCCCGCCGGCAGTGATCCACCGTATAGCCATAGTTCAGCTGCACCGCCCCCAGGTTGGCGAAGAGAAGGATATCCGGGGCATAGCGACGAACCTGGAAGGTAGGCAGCAGTTCGGGGTGTTCCAGGACAGCCCGCATGGATCCCAGCCCCATGGCGATGCCGCGGGCTTGGGCGGCCTCGGCCAGGTTTCGGTTGATCCGGGCGGCCTCCTCCGTGCCGCCGGTCATGGAGGAGATCAGCAACGGGGCGTTCAGGGGCTTCCCGAAAAAAACGGTGGAAACATCCACCTCCTGCAGGTCCAGCTCGGGCAGGGCCCGATGGATGAAACGCAACCGTTCAAAGCCCGCGGTCAGCTGTCCGAAGCTGACGTCCTCTTCCAGGTTGATGCGGATGTGATCGGCTTTTCGCTGCGGGATCCCCGACACTGGCTGAAACCTCGTTTTGTAACAGGGTTTGCCGTTCGGTGTTTCTTAGTAATGGGAATTACGTCGATGCCTTCCGATCCGGAAGGCAAGCTCCAAGCTCCATGGCGGGTGTGGCCCTTGCCTGGTCCAGAGTCCAGTTTATAAGGCGAAGGAGCTCTCTGGCAAAGGGCGCCGGGTGGGCGGTGAAGCCGTTCCTCCGGTCGCCGGGATGAGATCCTCTCCCTTCCCGTGCGGCTTCACGGCGTGGGCGCCCGGACAGGAGAGCGAGGTCCTGGCCGTCCGCCATCGCCGGATGCTTTCGGGGCGCTTCCTTGACGTTCCCTGCGGGTCAAGTAGAATGCTAACCAAACTCTGGCCGGGAGGTTTTCCAATGAGCACTGTCTTTGAACAGGTGCGGGAGGTCATTGTGGAAGTGTTGGGCGTGCCGCCGGAGAAAGTGACGCCGGAAGCCCGTTTCCGGGAGGATCTGGAGGCCGATTCCCTGGATCTGGTGGAGCTGATCATGGCCCTGGAGGAGCGGTTCGGAGGTGAGATCTCCGATGAGGATGCACAGAAGATCACCACGGTGGGCGAGGCGGTGACCTACATCGAGAAGCATATGGTGAAGTGATCGGCTTCCCCTACCTGGATCCGGGCGGGACAAGGGTCGGGCTTGCGGGCCCGCATGGGTTTCTCTGGAATGATTCGCCAGGCGGAAAGCTGCGCGTGAAAGTACGCGTAGCTTTCTGTTTGTCCGGGCGCAAACCTCACGGGGGCTCCGAGGTCTTTGCCCGCGGCCTGGAGGGCGATGGGGAGCGAGGCGGAAGATCGAAAAGATCGATGGGAAGCCGGACGGGTTGTCTTCAGTGGCTGGGCCGGCTCGGAAAGGCTCCCCAAAGGAGATCCGCCGGTGGTCCTTGAGGATCGGATCCGGCCGGATTTGCCTGGGGGTGGGATATCGGCTAAAGGTGGGGGGGGAGCATCTGGAAAGGAGGTTTCCATGACCTCAGGCGGAACGGCCCCGGTCATCCGGGCGCCCCGGGGGAAGACGTTGACATGCCGGAACTGGCAGATCGAAGCCGCCTATCGCATGATTCAGAACAATCTGGATCCTGAGGTGGCGGCCGATCCCGCGAATCTGATTGTCTACGGCGGCCGCGGCAAGGCCGCCCGCAACTGGGAATCCTTCTACGCCATTCTGGAGTCCCTCCGCAACCTGGAGCCCGATGAAACCCTCCTAGTGCAATCCGGCAAGCCTGTGGCCATCTTCCGCACCCATGAGCTTGCCCCCCGTGTCCTGATCGCCAACAGCAATCTGGTTCCCCACTGGGCCACCTGGGAGGTCTTCGATGAGCTGGAGCGCAAGGGGCTGATCATGTTCGGCCAGATGACGGCCGGCGCCTGGATCTACATCGGCACCCAGGGGATCCTCCAGGGGACCTATGAGACGCTGGCGGCCTGCGCCCGAACCCATTTCGGGGGCAGTCTGAAGGGGAAGTGGGTGCTGACAGCCGGGCTGGGGGAGATGGGCGGTGCCCAGCCCCTGGCGATCACCATGAATGAGGGGGTGGGCCTGATTGTGGAAGTCGACCCGCGCCGGGCGCGGCGCCGCCTGGAGCACGGGTTTCTGGATGAGATCGTGGAGGATCTGGAGGAAGCGCTGCGCCGGGTGGAGGAATACCGCAAGGCCGGGCAGGCTCGCTCCGTCGGGCTGCTGGGCAATGCCGCCGAGATCTTTCCCGAGCTGGCCCGCCGGGGCATTATCCCGGATGTGGTCACCGATCAGACCCCCGCTCATGATCCTCTGATGTATATCCCCAAAGGCCTATCGGTTTTCGAGGCGGAGGAGCTCCGGGCGAGGGATCCCCAGACCTACATCCGGCGGGCGAAGGAGAGCATGGCGATCCATGGGGAGGCTATGCTGGCCTTTCATCGGGCGGGGGCGGTGGTCTTCGATTACGGGAACAATCTGCGCCAGCAGGCTTATGAGATGGGTGTGAAAGATGCCTTCGCCTATCCGGGCTTTGTGCAGGCTTACATCCGGCCGCTGTTCTGCGAGGGGAAGGGCCCCTTCCGCTGGGTGGCCCTCTCGGGGGACGCGGAGGATATCTACCGCACGGACCAGGCGATCCTGGAGCTGTTCCCTGAGAACGAAAGCCTTCGCCGCTGGATCCCCATGGCCCAGAAGCGGGTGCGGTTCCAGGGGCTGCCCGCCCGGATCTGCTGGCTGGGCTATGGGGAGCGGGATCGGGCCGGGCTGTATTTCAACGAGCTGGTCCGTCGGGGCGAGCTGAGCGCGCCCATCGTGATCGGGCGGGATCATCTGGATGCGGGCTCGGTGGCCAGCCCAAACCGGGAGACCGAGGGCATGAAGGATGGCTCTGATGCCATCAGCGACTGGCCGATCCTCAACGCTCTGCTCAACGCGGTGGCCGGGGCGACGTGGGTGGCCTTCCACCACGGCGGTGGCGTCGGCATCGGCTACAGCCAGCACGCCGGGATGGTGGTGGTGGCCGATGGGACGAAAGAAGCCGAATGGCGCCTGGAGCGGGTGCTGCGGACGGATCCGGGCCTGGGTGTGGTGCGCCACGCCGACGCCGGCTACGAGAAAGCGATCGAAGCCGCCCGCCGGCACGGGATCAAGATACCGATGCTTCGGTGAAGGGAAGCGATTCGGATCGATGCCGTTCGCCCCGGATGGAGCGGTTGGGCTGGACCCAGGTGGCTCATGGCGGTCGCCTTCGGGTCGCCTTCGATAGAGACGCCATCCGGGCCAGGAAGCTTCCGGGACGAAGCCGGGCGGCGCTCGCAGGCGATAACGGGCCTCGAGGGGGCCGAGGGGCCCCTGGGGAGACTCGGCAATGAGCAGCCAGCGCACAAAGCGCTGCGGGCGGCTGATTGCCAGCTGGAAGATGGGATCCGGAGGCAACACGAAGGGACATGCCGTCCCGGCGCGGGCAATGAGGCGGTAGGCCGGACGGTCATCCGCTAGCACGCTCCCGCAGGGCCAGCGGGCCAGATGTCCAGCGATTTCCTCCTCGACCCCATCCGCCGCTGAAGGTTTTCCTTCCCACAGCGCAGCCCACCAGCGCGCCCGCTCGCCATAATGGCCGAAGAGCCCATCGGTTCCCAGCTGAAGGAGGGCCAGCCCTATGAGCAAGATCCCCCAGCGGGGCGGAGTCCGTGCGGGGATCCCGGATAGAGCGAAGAGCGCTCCCAGGGACCACACGCCCACCATCAGGAGAAGGGGGATCCGATAGGCTGGAAGCCGTCGGGGCTGCCAGCGCGTGATGAGAACGCCGACGCCGATATAGATATGACCGGGAGTGCTTCCCTGGGAAACGCGGAACGGATGGCGAAGTCCGCTGCGCAAATCCTGTCGGAGTGCGCAGCGCCCGCTGACTAATCGGCGATGGAGGGGTGGGGAGGTATACAGTGAAGAGGATGGCTCAGCGATTTCCAGCGGAGGAGGCTCGTCCATGCGGGTGGATCTACTGATCCGTCACGCGGCTCAAGTGGTCACCCCACAGGGGCGACGGCCGGCGCGGGGGGCGGCCATGGGCCATCTGGAGATCATCCCCGACGGCGCCGTGGCGGTCCGGGATGGCCGGATTGTGGCCGTGGGCCCCACGGTGGCTGTGGAAGCTTCGGCCATGGAGGCCGTGGAGGTCCTGGAAGCCCGCGATCAAACGGTGATCCCCGGCCTGGTGGATCCCCATACCCATCTGGTCTGGGCGGGCGATCGGGTTGCGGAGTTTGAGATGCGCCTGAAGGGCGCCACGTATCTAGAGATCCTCCAGGCCGGCGGTGGGATCCTTTCCACGGTGCGGACCACCCGCGCGGCTTCTATGGAACAGCTGATTGCCGAGACCCGGGGGCGCCTAGATCGGATGCTGCTCCATGGCACCACTACGGCGGAGGCCAAGACCGGGTATGGCCTGGAATGGGAAACGGAGCGCCGCCTCCTGGACGTCCTTCACCACCTTAACGGCCTCCATCCGCTGGACCTGGTCCCCACGTTCCTGGGCGCCCATGCGGTTCCTGAGGAATACCGGTCGGATCCGGGAGCCTATGTTGAGCGGTTGATCGAGGAGATGCTGCCTGCCGTGGCGGCCCTCCGTTACCCGACGGACGGCCCGTGGTGTCCCCCGTGGGTAGATGGGCGGGCGGCCTGGTTCTGCGATGTGTTCTGCGAACGGGGAGCCTTCGATCTCGGGCAAACTCAGCGCATCCTGGAGGCGGCCCGGCGTCTGGGGTTCGGCCTCAAGGTGCATGCGGACGAGTTCGAGCCGGCCCTAGGGGCGACGCCCCTGGCGGTCTCTATGGGGGCGATCAGCGTGGATCACCTGGTGAGCACGCCGCTGGAACATCTGGAGATCCTCGCCCGCTCCGAGACCATCGGGGTGGTCCTTCCGGGCACCCCATTCGGGCTGGGAACAGGCCATTACGCCCCCGGGCGGGCGCTGATTGATCGGGGGGGCGCATTGGCCCTCGCCACAGATCTGAATCCGGGGACCTCATGGTGCGAGTCGATGCCGATGATGATGGCCCTGGCGGCCCGCTATATGAAGCTCACCCCGGCGGAGGCGCTCACGGCGGCCACCCTGAACGCGGCCTGCGCCATCGGCCTGGGCCATGAAATCGGCAGCCTGGAGCCGGGCAAGCAGGCCGATATCGCACTGGTGGACACGCCGGATTACCGGCATCTGGCCTATCGGTATGGGGTCAATCTGGTTCGCACAGTGATCAAGCGGGGGCGGATCGTCGTTCAGGATGGGGCCCTCCGGATCCCTGGCGGTTGAGCCGTCATCCCAGGATCTCATCGATCCCCACTGTAAGCCCAGGGATGAGAGCCGGGCTGATGGTCTCCCCCCGGTGGACGATGTGGAGCTCCCGGTAGCCCTGGGGGGAGGGCTGGCGGTAGATTTCGACGTGCGCTTCGGTTAGGTCTACGAGCCAGGCTTCGGGGATGCCGTGGCGGGCGTAGAGGGGGATTTTGACCGTGCGGTCGTAATCGGCGGAGGTTTCGGCTACCTCCACGATGAGGAGGACGTCCTCCGGCCCGGGGTGGGCGGAGGCGTAGAAATCCGGGCGGTAGCGGAGCAGGGCCACATCGGGCTGAGGCTCCGAATGCCGCCCCAGGCGAATGGGATCCTGAGCGCTGACGATGGCGCGTTCCCCCACGGCTCGATCCAGGAGCCGGACGAGGCGCTTCACGCAGGCGGCGTGACGGCTACCGATGGGGCTCATGGCGATGAGCTCCCCCTCGATGAGCTCGACGCGATCGTCTTCGGAGAGGATGCCGACCTCGGCCATGCGGTGATATTCCTCCACGGTGAACAGGCGTCGCTGCACCTGAACGCTCATCGCGTTCCTCCCGATGTTCTATGCCAGGAGATCCTCCACAGCGATCGTCAGCTCGGGCAGGGCGGTGGGGTGGAGCGTTTCGCCGCGCCGGAGGGTTCGGGCTTCTTGGTAGCCCTGGGGGGAGGGCTGGCGGTAGATTTCGACGTGCGCTTCGGTTAGGTCTACGAGCCAGGCTTCGGGGATGCCGTGGCGGGCGTAGAGGGGGATTTTGACCGTGCGGTCGTAGTCGGCGGAGGTTTCGGCTACCTCCACGATGAGGAGGACGTCCTCCGGCCCGGGGTGGCCGGAGGCGTAGAAATCCGGGCGGTAGCGGAGCAGGGCCACATCGGGCTGAGGCTCCGAATGCCACCCCAGGCGGATCGGGTTCTGAACCCAGACGATGCCCCGATCTTCGATCCTGGAGAACAGGACAGTGAGCCGGGCGACCGCCGCGGCGTGACGGCTACCGATGGGGCTCATGGCGATGAGCTCCCCCTCGATGAGCTCGACGCGGTCGTCTTCGGAGAGGATGCCGACCTCGGCCATGCGGTGATATTCCTCCACGGTGAACAGGCGTCGCTGCACCTGAACGCTCATCGCGGATCTCCGGATGCGGGCCGCTGGCCTGGTTTGCTTTCAGACTAATCCGGGGGCTGGGATTTCGTCAAACGAAGAGGATCGATCTGACCGCGCAGGGTGGACCCCGCCGCCTACGCCCCGTTTCGGGTTCGGCTCTCCGAAAGGATTGCCGAAACTAAGGATGGTGAGATCGATGCGTAGGATGAGCGCCTCTCGTCTTCGATTCTGGACATTCCCGCGAACCTGCCCTATCTTTGAAGAGGACGTTTTCCCGGCCCTCGCTCCTGGATGGACGGGATGGCCGGGGAAAGCGGTGGAAACCTGGAGCCTCCCCGGTTTCTTCCCACACCACCCCGGAGGATAAGGAGTGCCATGACCATCGGCCAGCGGATTCCGATGCGCGACGGCCATCTGAAAGTGACAGGGCGTCTGAAGTTCGGCGCCGACCTGTGGCTGCCGGATCTTCTGTATGCCCGCCTGGTCCTCAGCCCCTACGCCCACGGCCGCATCCGGCGGATCGACCCCTCCCACGCGCGGGCCGTTCCCGGGGTGGTCGCCGTGTTGACGTCGGCGGACCTTCCCGGGTTTCAGCGGGAGCCGGAGAGCCACGCGCGGGCGCTGCTGGCCTGGGAGCGGGTGGTGTATTACGGCCAGCCGGTGGCGGTGGTACTGGCGGAGAGCGAGGCGGCGGCGGCCGATGGGGCCGCTCGGGTGGAGATGGAGATCGACCCGCTTTCCGCGGTCGTCGATCCGCTGGAGGCGATGTCCGAAGAGGCCCCACGGATCTGGCCGGGCGGCCGCCCGGGAGTGCGGGCGGACGCCGGAGCCCATGCAGCGGACGTCGGGGGCGCCGGGGCGGAGCGGCCGGCCCAACCCGGTAACATCTCTGATCACGTCCGCTATACCCGTGGTGACGTCGAACAGGGATTCCGGGAAGCCGATCTTGTCCTGGAACTCACCTACCGGACGTCGGCCGTCCATCAGGCTTACATCGAGCCGCACACCACGACAGCGGCCCTAGATCCAGCCACGGAGACGCTTACTATCTGGACCAGCACCCAGGATCCCTTTGGGGTGCGGGAAGAGGTGGCGGATTTCCTGGGCTGGCCGGAGAACCGGATCCGGGTGGTGCCGATGCCAGTGGGCGGTGGCTTCGGGGGGAAGTTCACCCTGCTGGAGCCCCTTGTGGCCGCCCTCGCGGTTCATCTCCGTCGTCCGGTGCGGTTAACGCTGACCCGTCAAGAGGAGTTCCTCATCGGGACGCCGGCCCACGCTTCCATCATCACCCTGAAAACCGGGGTGAAGCGGGATGGGACGCTGACGGCCCTCCAGGCCCGGGTGATCTTCGACGCGGGGGCCTTTCCGGGCTCGCCCGCTCGCATTGCCGCGAACCTGCTTGGGAGTTTCTATCGCTTTCCCCATTACGAGATCGAGGCCGTTGAGGTGTTGACCAATAAGCCCGGGGTCGGCGCGTATCGGGCGCCCGGCGCCCCCCAGGCCCTCTTTGCCTTGGAATCCCAAATGGACGAGATGGCTCGGCAGCTGGGGCTGGACCCGCTGGAGTTCCGGTTGCGGAATGTAATGGAGGAAGGGGATGAATTGCCCAGCGGGAAGCGCTACGGCCCCATCGGCCTGCGGGCGTGCCTGGAGGCCCTGCGGGAACATCCTTTGTGGCGGGAGCCGCGCCGGGAGCCTGGCGAAGGCGTCGGGCTGGCGGTGGGCGGCTGGCATGGCGGCCTGGAGCCGGCTGCGGCCATGTGCCACGTGGACCGCGATGGGGTGGTGCGCATCTATGTGGGTGCGGTGGACCTGCAGGGCACGCATACGGCGATGGCCCAGATGGCTGCGGCGATCCTGGGAGTGCCGGTGGAGCATGTCCGCATCCTCCAGGGCGATACCGATATGGCTCCCTATGCTGGGGCCAGCGGGGGCAGCAAAACCACGTATACAGTCGGCCTGGCCGTGCAGCGGGCCGCGGAGGAGGCCCGACAGCAGATCCTGCGGATCGCTTCCGAACACCTGGAGGTCGCCCCGGAGGATCTCGAGATCCGCGATGGTCGAATCTATATCCGGGGGGTTCCCGAGCCCCGCATGACCCTCGGGGAGGTGGCGGCCCTTTCCCAACGCTTCGGTGGGAAGTTCGAACCGGTGGTCGGCCGTGGCTCCTCCGCTCAGACCGAACAGGCCCCCGGCTTCGCCGCCATGTTGGTCCGGGTGCGGGTGGATCCTGAGACAGGCTACGTCACCGTGCAGGAGGCTGTGGTGGCCCAGGACGTGGGACGGGCGATCAATCCCCTGCTGATCGAGGGTCAGATGCACGGCGGTGCGGCCCAGGGCCTGGGCTGGGGCCTGTGGGAAGCCCTCCGATATGATGCGAACGGGGTCGCCCTCACTGCCTCCTTCATAGATTATGCGCTTCCGAACGCGACGGAGGTTCCGCCGATCGAAACGCAGATAGTGGAAGTGCCCAGCCCGCATGGCCCCTTCGGGGCTCGAGGGGTAGGAGAGCCGCCGGTGGTGCCCGGCGCGGCGGCGGTGGCTAACGCCATCCGGGATGCGGTTGGCGTCCGGATCACGGAGCTGCCCATCACCCCGGAGCGGCTGTGGAACGCCCTGACGGCCCGGATGATCGCTGAGACCCGCCTCCGGCATGAGTGGGGGGATCCATCATAAATGATGGGTCTGTTCGTGGGCTGACCATCCCTAGCTGACCGATCTGCGAGAGAGAGCGGATATCCCATTTGCAGGAGGGGCGTATGGGCGTTGAGACGCTGCGGAACTACATCGGCGGTGAGTGGGTGGCCTCGGCGACGGAGAACTTCCTTGAGGTTCGCAATCCGGCCCTGGACGAGGTCATCGCCCGGGTGCCGCTTTCCACCCCGGAGGAAATCGAGCGTGCGGTTGCTGCCGCTCAAACGGCTTTCGAGACCTGGCGTCGCCTTCCCCTCCAGACCCGAGCCCGCTATTTGCTCCGTCTGCGGGATTCGGTGGAGCGGCATTTCGATGACCTGGCCCGCACCATTGTCCAGGAGCACGGGAAGACCTTGGAGGAAGCCCGGGGCGAGATGCAGCGAACCCTGGAGAACATCGAAGCGGCCGCTGGGATGTTCGCCTCGTTGATGGGCTATCACACCCCGCAGATCTCCGATGGGATCGATGAGGAGTGCATCCTGGAGCCAGTGGGTGTCTTCTGCTGCATCGCGCCCTTCAATTTCCCTGCCATGATCCCCTCCTGGTTCTTCCCCTATGCCCTGGTGGCCGGAAATACCTACATTGTCAAGCCCTCCGAGGTCTGCCCGATCACCCAGACCCGTCTCTTTGAGCTGATCCATGAGGTCGGCTTCCCGCCGGGGGTGATCAACATGGTCCACGGTGGGAAGGAGGTGGTGGACGCCTTGCTGGCCCATCCGGGGATCGCCGGCGTCTCTTTCGTGGGCTCCACGCCGGTGGCGAAACATGTCTACGCGACCGCCACCGCCCACGGCAAGCGGGCTCAGTGCCATGGCGGCGCGAAGAACGCCCTGGTGGTCATGCCGGATGCCGATCTGGAGCGCGCCGTTCCGGCGATCCTCTCTTCCGCCTTCGGGTCGGCGGGGCAGCGCTGTCTGGCGGGCTCCCTGGTGATCGCCGTGGGGGAAATCCACCGGCCACTCACCGAGGCCCTGGTGGAGGGCGCCTCCCGCATCCGGGTGGGCTACGGGCTGGAGGAGGGCGTGCAGATGGGGCCGGTGGTCTCTCGCAAGGCGCTGGAGCGGATCCACCGTTACATCGAAATCGGCCTGCGGGAGGAGGCGGACCTCGTTCTGGACGGCCGGGGGATTCGGGTGCCGGGGTATCCGAACGGCTATTTCATCGGGCCGACGATCTTCGACGGCGTGCGGCCGTCGATGACCATTGCCTGCGAAGAGATCTTCGGCCCGGTGTTGGGGATCATCCCGGCGCGGGATCTGGAAGAGGCGCTGGCGATCATTAACGGCTCATCCTACGGGAACGCCGCCTCGTTGTTCACCCGTGATGGGAAGGCCGCCCGGGAGTTCAAGCTGCGGGTGCGGGCCGGCAACGTGGGGATCAACATCGGGGTGGCCGCCCCCATCGCCCCTTATCCCTTCGCGGGGCAGAAGCAGTCGTTCTTCGGCGATCTCCACGGCCAGGGAATGGACACCCTCTATTTCTTCACGGATCGCAAGGTGGTCATCACCCGCTGGTTTTGAGCTGGGCGGCTCGCCACCCTCCCGCCGGTTGCTTTCCGCCCTTCCCGCGATCATTCCGACCGGAGGAGCGCCATGATCGTGATCTCGAAGGGCGCCAGGCCCAGCTCGCGGAGCGCCTCCTCCCCGCCTTCCTTCCGGTGGGTCGAAAAGAGGCACCGTCCCCAGTTCGGGAGATCAATGTTCACACGCGCCGGGCCCTCCCCCATGTTCATCGCCACCAGGCACGCTTGGCCGTCCTCCGGAAGCCAGCGCAGGAAGACCAGCGCTTCCTCCGAATCCTCGGCCAGGGCGACGTATTCGCCGGCCAGCAGGGCGGGCGTGCGCTGCCGCAGATGGATGAGGCGCCGGTAGAAAGCGAGCAGCGAGCCCGGATCCTCCACCTGATCGGCCACGTTCACCCCTTCCTGATAGTTCGGGTGCACCGGAAGCCACGGCGCCACCCCCGGTGGGCAGAAGCCCGCGTTCGGCGCCCGGGACCACTGCATCGGGGTTCGGCACTTGTCGCGGCCGAATTGGGCCCCGCGGACTACCGCCTCCTCATGGGGCGTTCCGAACAGCTCCCGCTCCACGTGATACCACCAGCGGCCCAGGGGATCCTTGAATTGCGCGAGATCGGTGAGGATCAGATCCCGCATGCCGATCTCTTCCCCATAGTAGAGGAACGGCGTCCCGCGCAGCGTCAGCATCAGCGCTGCGGCGATCCGGGCAATTTCGAGATCGTGTCGGCCATCCCCGTATCGGCTGAGGACGCGGGAGAAATCGTGGTTGCCCATGGTGTTGCACGGCCAGGCCCCTGCTGGCATGCCGCTCAGCCGCTCCCGCTGGTTCGCGCGCACCACCGCCGGCGTCAGACGCGGGGCTTTCATCAGTGGGAAGTTGAACACCAAGTGCAGCTCGTCCTCCCCATTCCCGTAATATGCCAGGTCCTCCGTCTCTCCTACCAGGACCACATCCCCATACGTGTTGACCAGAGCGCGCAGCTCCCGCATCAGATCATGGACCTCGGGCAGATCTTCCTGATAGCGGAACATCTCCTGTCGGATGCGCCACAGGCGCTCTCGCTCTGCCTCATCCGAAGCGGCATTCCATGCCTTTAGCCACTCCGGGTAGCTCATGGGCGCGTTTTGATCCGGGAGCGCGGGGTCCTCGAAAATCGTCCCCACTGCATCCAGGCGGAAGCCGTCCACCCCCATATCCAGCCAGAAGCGGACGACATCGAACATGGCCTGCTTCACCGCTGGATTCCGCCAGTTCAAATCCGGCTGCTCCTTGAAGAAGAAGTGATAGTAATACTGGCCGGTCCGCGGGTCGTATTCCCAGGCGGAGCCTCCGAAGATCGAATACCAGTTATTGGGCGGCCCGCCGTTCTTCCCATCGCGCCAGATATACCAGTCCCGCTTCGGGCTGTCCCGCCCGGCTCGGGATTCCTGAAACCATGGATGCTGGTCCGAGGTGTGATTGAGGACCAGATCCAAGATCACCCGGATGTGGCGGCGGTGGGCTTCATCCAGAAGGCGGCGGAAATCCGTGAGGGTGCCATATTCCGGCGCCACGTTCATGTAGTCCGCCACATCATAGCCCCAATCCACCAGGGGGGAGGGATAGTGAGGACAGAGCCAGATAGCTTCGATCCCCAGATCCTGGAGGTAATCCAGATGGCGGCGGATCCCCTCCAGGTCTCCGATGCCATCCCCGTTCGCGTCGGCAAAGCTGCGCGGATAGATCTGATAGAACACTGCCTTCTGCCACCACCGGAGCTCCCGCATGGAAAACCCTCCTGTGGTATGGAATGCTCCATCAGGGGATGGAGTTGCTACCCGCGAGTCGATGCCGTTTCGTCAACAGCACGGTGCCAGCGCGTGCGGTATCCCTCTGATCGGGATTTCCGACGCGCGTTGGCGAGTAGGCGCCATACAGAAGGAAGATTTTAAAGGGGCCGGCGGGAATGGGCAATTTCGCCGACGGCAGTATAGGGAGCAATGGCCGCGGGCGGTGGCGAGTTCATGCTTTCCGGAACAGGCCCACCAGGTGGATGCGCCATCCGCGAAGCGGGGGCCAGGCTGTGAGCCGCTCGTAGAGCGCGGCCAGGGCGAACAGCAGCGGATGGAAGGCCATATACGTGGGATCCTCGACCGCAAACCAGGCGATCTCCTGCAGGCCGGCTTCGCGAAGGAGGCGGCGCAGCTTCCCGGGGGTATTAGCGCGATAGAAGGTCGGAAAGATGTCCTGGGGGGCGCGGCCGTAAAGCCGCTGCACCAGAGCAGGCCGCCATGGCGGAGGGATCCAGCGCCCCAAGATCATCAGGGGATGGCGCACGTTCGGGGTCAGCAGGAGGAGATGGCCTCCAGGCTTCAGGGCGCGAGCCATTTCCTGAAAAGCCCGCTCCGGTTCCGGGAGGTGTTCGATCACCCAGGTGCAGAGGATCAGATCGAAGGCGTCCCCCACGAACGGCAGCGCTTCCAGCCGGGCCTGAACGCGAAGGGAGAGAATCGGGTTCTCCTGCAGGGAGGGGAAATCCCGGTCTATGCCGACCGCCAGGCCTACCCGATCCTGAAAGCGACCCAGGACCCCGAACCGGCCGCATCCAGCGTCCAGCGCCCGGATGGCCGGGGCGAGGAGCGGCTCCAGCAGGGCGTTGAAGACCTCCCCGGCAGGCCGCCAGCCCCGCCGTTGCGCCCGATAACGAGCCCGATAGATCTCCTGACGGGAGAGATCCAGCATCGGGAATGGGATACGGCGCGGAGAAGACCGATCGTTTCTTCGGCTTTCTTTTTACATCCAGAGGTCTGGGTGGGGAAATCGACAAGGGGAGGGATGGGCGGGGCGTAACGAAGGGGATATCTGCCCCGATCGCATTCCAGGGCCCTGGAAGAGTTTCCCCGTATGCTTGGCGGGGCGAAGGGAGGCAGGTAAAAATGGAGAGCGAGGACGCATCTTCCCCTGGGGGGAGCGGGCATGGACGCATGCATCTTCTGTGCCATCGTAGCGCGCCGGCAGCCGGCGGAGATCCTCTACGAGGACGAGCGCACGATGGCCTTCCTGGACATCAACCCGGCGAATCCGGGTCACACCCTGGTCATCCCCAAACGCCATGCGGAGACCATCTTTGAGATCGACGAGGAGGACGCCGCGGCCGTGATGCGCACGGCGGTCCGGGTAGCCCGGGCGATCCGTCAGGCGCTGGCCCCGGATGGCCTGAACCTCGTGCAGAGCAACGGGCGGGCCGGCGGGCAGGAGATCTTCCATCTGCACGTGCATGTGATCCCCCGCTGGGTGGGGGATGGGCTGCGGCTGGCCCGGCCGCCGGTGGTGCGCCGGGAGCGCCCGCTCCCTGAGGTCGCGGCGGAGATCCGTCGGGCGCTGGGAGGGTAAATGGGCGCTTCCATCCCGCTGGAAGCAGGGATCTCTGGGCTTTTCAGGGCACCTTGCATGTCCTATCCACCGATCGCTTTGATTCTCTTTGGTGCCAGCGGCGACCTGGTCTGGCGCAAGCTGGCCCCTGCCCTCTTCGACCTCTACCGCGACGGCTGGCTGCCGGCGCGCTGGGCGATCATCGGCATCGCGCGCAGCGCGATGGACGATATGTCCTTCCGTGCCCGTCTTCTGGACGGCGTCCAGCGCTTTGCCCGCCATCGCCCGGATGAATCCGCCTGGATGAGCTTCGCGGAACGCCTTTTCTATCTGCGGGGCGATTATGATGACCCCGCCCTCTATGCAGCCCTCGGCCAACGGCTCCAGACCATGGATGGCGCGGACCCGGAGGCGACCCATCATATCTTCTATCTGGCAGTTCCTCCGGGCGTCACGGAGACCATCGTGGACCATCTGAGCGCGGCCGGCCTGGTGCGGGATCGTCGGCGCCACCGCGTGGTGATCGAGAAGCCCTTCGGCCACGATCTCCCTTCCGCCCGCCGGCTCAACGCCCGCTTGCGCCAATTCCTGGAAGAGGATCAGATCTACCGCCTGGATCACTACCTGGGCAAGGATACCGTCCAGAACATCCTGGCCCTGCGCTTCGCCAATGCCTTCTTCGAACCCGTATGGAACCGCCAGTATATCGATCACGTGCAGATCACAGTCGCCGAAACCGTGGGGGTCGAGCACCGGGGCGGTTACTACGACCAGATCGGCGCCCTCCGCGATATGGTCCAAAGCCACCTCCTCCAGCTCCTTTGCCTGATTGCGATGGAGCCCCCGGTCTCCCTCACGCCGGAAGAGATCCATCACAAGAAGCTCGAGGTGCTGCGGGCTATCCGTCCCATTTCGATGGATCAGGTGGATATTTACGCGGTGCGCGGCCAGTATGGGCGGGGCCACCTGGCCGGAGAGGAGATCCCCGCCTATCGCGAGGAGCCCGGAGTGGATCCTCAGTCGAACACCGAGACCTACGTGGCCCTCAAGCTCTTTGTGGACAACTGGCGCTGGCAGGGGGTCCCTTTCTACCTGCGCACCGGCAAGCGCCTGCCGGTCCGGGCCTCGGAGGTCTCCATCACCTTCCGCCCGGTGCCCCATCGGGCGTTCCCCGAGTCCGCTGTTCGCTCCTGGCAACCCAACCGCCTGATCCTGCGCCTGCAGCCCGCAGAAGGCGTCCTCTTCCGCTTCCAGGCCAAAGTCCCAGGCCCGGTGATGCGGCTACAGCCGGTGGATATGCATTTCCTGTATGAGGAGATGTTCGGAAATCGTCCGCCGGAGGCGTATGAAACGCTGCTCCTGGATCTCATCCGCGGGGACACCACCCAATCCCTGGAGGCGGCGTGGGTAGAGGCTGCCTGGGAGGTGATCCAGCCTATCCTGGAGGCCTGGGCGGCCCGCCCGCCTTCGGATTTCCCCAACTACCCGGCCGGCACCTGGGGCCCGCCGGCGGCGGAGGAGATGATCGCCCGGGACGGCCGATCCTGGAATCTCCCTACCATCCTGGATCCCGTGGGAGCGACGCCCGGATGATCCGCGTCTTTCCCGATGCGGAGGCGCTGAGCCGGGCCGCGGCGGCCCTTTTCGCCCGCGCCGCGCAGCGCGCCGCCCGACTCGCCGGACGGTTCGTCGTGGCCCTTGCCGGGGGCCAGACGCCCCGTCGGGCCTATGAATGGCTCACTCGCCCGGAATGCCGGGAGGCCGTTCCCTGGGAGGCGGTGCACGTCTTCTGGGGGGATGAGCGCTGCGTGCCCTTCGAGGATCCCCGGAGCAACGCCTGGCTGGCGCACGAGGCCTTGTTGCAGCATGTTCCTATTCCATCCCACCAGATCCATCCCATCCGATGCGAGGGGGATCCGGAGGAGGCCGCCGTCCGCTATGAGGCCCTGCTGCGGGCGTTTTTCCGGGAAGCCCCCCCGCGGTTCGATCTGATCCTTCTGGGCCTGGGGGAGGATGGCCATACGGCTTCTCTTTTCCCTTTTCATCCAGCGGTGACGGAGCAGCGGCGCTGGGTGGCCGCAGTGCTGGAGGCGGATCCCCCGCGGGTGACCCTGACGCTGTCGATCCTGAACCAGGCGCGTCGGGTGGTCTTCCTGGTGACTGGGGCGCGCAAGGCGGAGATCCTGCGGGCCGTGTGGGAGGGACCTTTCGATCCCCTCCGCTGGCCCGCCCAGGGGGTCCGCCCGGGCCCCGGGCGGATCCTGTGGATGGTGGACGCCGAAGCGGCGGCCGGGCTTTCCCAGATCTGGTAACCATCGGCCGACCTCATCCTGGGGGCTGCGGCGGACGCTGAGGGATCCCCATGCACGGGCCAGATCGCGCAGCGGAATCCTGCATGGCGCGGAAAGCGGCCGGCCTCATCCTCAAACCTGGGTGCTGCCGCTATAATCAAAGCCAAGCCTTCATGGAGGAATCCAACGATGACGCGCGCGCTGGATTTCCCCACGCGGATCGAGATGGTGCGGGCGCGGGAGATCCTGGATTCCCGCGGCCACCCGACGGTGGAGGTGGAAGTGCGCCTGGCCGATGGGACCATAGGGCTGGCGGCGGTGCCCTCCGGGGCGAGCACCGGCGCCCATGAGGCCTGGGAGCTCCGGGATGAGGACCCCGCCCGCTACCTGGGCAAGGGGGTCCTCCGGGCCGTTGAGAACGTCAACAGCCGGATCGCCGAGGAGATCGTGGGGTGGGATGCCCTGGATCAGGTCGGGATCGATGAGGCGCTGATCAGCCTGGATGGCACCGAGAACAAGCGGGAGCTGGGGGCCAACGCCATCCTGGGTGTCAGCCTGGCGGTGGCCGTGGCCGCCGCCCGCTCCGTAGGCCTTCCCCTCTATCGCTACCTGGGGGGCGTGGAGGCGCGGGTGCTCCCCGTGCCGATGATGAACATCCTCAACGGCGGCAAGCACGCCGATGACTCGGCGGATCTCCAGGAGTTCCTCATCCTCCCGGTGGGTGCCCCTTCGTTCTCGGAAGCCCTGCGCTGGGGAGCAGAGGTTTATCATCATCTGAAGAAGGTCCTCAAAAAGCGGGGTTACAGCACCAACGTGGGGGATGAGGGCGGCTTCGCGCCCAACCTGCGGTCCAACCAGGAGGCCGTTGAGCTGATCCTCGAGGCCATCCAGGTGGCCGGGTATGCGCCGGGCGATCAGATCGCCCTGGGGCTGGACGCGGCGGCCAGCGAGCTCTATCAGGACGGCGTTTATGTCCTTCGCAAAGAGGGGCGGACGCTGCGGGCTGTGGAGCTGGTCGAGCTATATGCCCGCTGGGTTGAGGAATATCCCATCGTTTCCATTGAGGACGGGATGGCGGAGGATGATTGGGAGGGGTGGCGGCATCTTTCGGAGCGCCTGGGGGATCGGATCCAGCTGGTGGGGGATGATCTCCTGGTGACCAATGTGAACCGTATCCGCCGCGCCATCGCCCAGCGGGCATGCAATGCCCTGCTGTGCAAGGTGAACCAGATCGGCACCCTCACCGAGGCCATCCGGGCGGCGCGGCTGGCCCAGCGGGCGGGCTGGGGGGTGATCATCTCCCATCGCAGCGGGGAGACGGAAGACACCTTCATCGCGGATCTCGCGGTGGCGCTGAATGCCGGACAGATCAAGACCGGAGCGCCATGCCGGAGCGATCGGGTCGCCAAATACAACCGGCTGTTGCGCATTGAGGAGGAGCTGGGGGAAAGCGCGCAGTATGCCGGCCGCTCCGCCTTCCCTGGCTGGGCTTCCCGGACGGAGGGATGAGCGCAGCTTATGATCCATTCTCGGAGCCCACGGGGCCCGTGGGGGCGCTGAAGAAGCCCTACTGGGCCCCATGCTTTTCTGAGCCCTTTTAGGTCCACGGTAAGGATCGATAGGACCTCACCGGAGATAAGGACCGATTTGCTCAATGAATCGCTGGCAGCCGTCGATCCGCTCCCAGAGCGAATATAAGCCGGTTCGATCCACCAGCGCATTTTCATGGACGAGGATGTCGCGCCAGCCTACCATTCCCCAGGCCCCTCATCGGAACATCCATCTCCCCATCATAACCCAGCTGGCTTCCCGCGAGGTCTCCCCCCGACGCGCCTTGACAAAATCCGTTCCCTTATTAGGATTGCCAGCTGCCCACCTTTTTCGGAGGAGAGCCTCAATGAGCGCTGAAACCGTTTCCCGGATCCGCCAGGCGATGGAAGCCCGCCGCGAGGAGATCCTGCGCTTCTTCTTCGATATCGTGGCCATCCCCAGCTCCGACGCCCAGCTCCGGGCGGTGGGGGAGCGGGTGGCGGAGGAGATGGCCCGCCTGGGCTTTGAGGAAATCGGCTTCGATGTCATGGGCAACATCCGGGGGCGCATCGGCCATGGCCCCCGCGTGCTGGTGTATGACAGCCATCTCGACACCGTCGGGATCGGGGATCCCGAACAGTGGGCCTGGGATCCGTTCCGGGGCCGTCTCGAGGGGGATCGTTTCTATGCCCGGGGATCGTGCGATGAGAAAGGATCCACCCCCGGGATGATCTACGGCCTGGCCATCGCCCGGGACCTGGGGCTGCTGGAGGGCTGGACGGTTTATTACTTCGGGAATATGGAAGAATGGTGCGACGGGCTGGCCCCCAATGTCTTCGTCGAGGTCGATCCGAAGGTCCGGCCCGACGCAGTGGTCATTGGGGAGCCCACGCGCCTGCGGGTCTATCGGGGCCACCGGGGGCGGGTGGAGCTGAAGGTGGTGGCCAAGGGGCGCAGCGCCCACGCCGCCTCCAACTGGCTGGGGGATAACGCGATCTACAAGATGCTGCCGGTGATCGCTGCGATCCGCGATCTGGATCCCCATCTGAAATCCCATGACTTCCTGGGCCGGGGCACCATCACGGTCACCATGATCGAAAGCCGCACCCCGTCGATCAACGCCGTCCCCGATGAGTGCGCCATCTATATCGATCGCCGGCTGACGTTCGGGGAAACCAAAGAGGAAGCGCTGGGCCAGGTCGAGGCGTGTATCCCCCCCGAGCACCGGGAGGCGATCCGGGTGGAGATCCTGCAGTATGCGGATCCCAGCTACACCGGCTTCCGGTATCCGGTGGAGAAATACTTCCCGGCCTGGGCGCTGGAGGAATCCCATCCTTTGGTCCAGGCGGGTCAGGCGGCCATTGAGGCCCTCTGGGGGGAGCGGCGGCCCACCGGGAAATGGGATTTCTCCACCAACGGCACCTACTGGGCCGGGAAAGCCGGCATCCCCAGTATCGGCTTCGGGCCGGGGGATGAAACGTATGCCCATCGGGTGGACGAGCATATCTCCCTGAGCGAGGTGGTGGAGGCCACGGCGTTCTATGCGCTGTTCCCCTCCATGCTCCAGCACTATCTCTCTTAGCGAGCGACGGATCTCCCTTCGCCTTTCCCCATGGCTTGAAAGGCCTCCGGGAGAGGCGAGCCCATTCGGGAAGCACGCAGGGATTGTTTCCATGGAGTGAGCGAGCTTCTATAACTCCAACGGGATGCGATCATCACAAAATCGCTCAGGAGGCTTCTCATGCAAACCCATCTGCGCGGCCGTGACGTCATCAGCGACCTGGACCTCTCCGTGGAGGAGGTCCAGACGGTGCTGGAGGTGGCCTTTGATCTGAAGATGAAGCAGGCCATGGGGATCCCCCATCGCTATTTAGAGGGGAAGACCATGGCCATGCTGTTCTTCTACAGCAGCACCCGTACCCGCGCTTCCTTTGAGGCGGGCCTGGCCCAGCTCGGCGGGCATCCCGCCTTCATCGAATCCAAGACCACCCAGATCGCCCACGGGGATACCGCCAAGGAGATCGGGGAGATCTACGGACGCTACTTCGACGCCATCGCCATCCGCCACGTGGACTGGGGGGTGGGCAACCGCTACATCACGGAGGTGGCTCGCTACAGCCGGGCGCCGGTCCTCAACATGCAGTGCGATATCTACCACCCCTTCCAGATCCTCGCCGACCTCATGACCCTGGTGGAGAAGAAAGGGCGGGATCTGCGGGGGAAGAAGATCGCCGTCACATGGGCCTACGCGGCCAGCTATCAGAAGCCCCTTTCCGTCCCTCAATCCCTCATCCTGCAGCTGACCCGCTTCGGGATGCATGTGGTTCTAGCCCATCCGCCCGAGTTCAAATTGATGCCGGACATTGTGGAGCAGGCGCGGGAGAACGCCCGACGCTTCGGCGGGGCCTTCGAAATCACCGACCGCATGGATGAAGCTTTCCGGGATGCCGATGCGGTCTACCCCAAGAGCTGGGGATGCTGGCTGACCACCACCGATCCGGAGGAAAGCGCCCGCATCGCCCGCAAGTATCAGGACTGGATCGCCGACGAGCGGCGGATGCAGCTGGCCCGCCCGGATGCCATCTATATGCACTGCCTGCCTGCGGATCGCGGCCTGGAGGTCACCGATGCGGTGATCGACGGCCCCCAGTCCGTGGTCTACGATCAGGCGGAGAACCGCCTGCATGTTCAGAAAGCCGTCATGGCTCTGGTCATGCGCTGAACCCCACCCCGGAGGTCCTGATGCGTCTGCAACCCGGACTGGCCGTTGTGGCTGTGGGCGGCAACTCCCTGATCAAGGGGCCAGACCGCATGACCGTCCCCGATCAGTATGAGGCTGCCCGCGAGACCATGGTCCACATCGCGGAGATGATCACCCAGGGCTGGCGGGTGGTCATCACCCACGGAAACGGCCCTCAGGTGGGCTTCATCCTCCGGCGCAGCGAGCTCGCCCTTCACGAGCTCCACCCAGTCCCCCTGGACGCCGCGGATGCCGACACCCAGGGGGCGATCGGCTACATGTTCCAGAAGGCGCTTTACAACGAGTTCCGGCGTCGGGGGTTGAACCGGCTGGCGGTGACGGTGGTCACTCAGGTGCTCGTGGATCGGAACGATCCCGCCTTCCAGAATCCCACCAAGCCGATCGGCTCCTGGATGGACGAGGCAACGGCTCGACGGCGGGCGGCAGAACAGGGGTGGGTAGTTCGGGAGGACGCCGGCCGGGGGTGGCGGCGGGTGGTCCCCTCGCCTCGCCCCCGGCGCATCATCGAGCTGCCCGCCATCCGGGCGCTTCTGGAGGATGGCTTCGTCGTGATCGCCGTGGGCGGCGGCGGCATCCCCGTGGTGGAGGATGAGCAGGGGGATCTGGTGGGGGTGGAGGCGGTCATCGACAAAGACTTGGCCAGCGCCCTCCTGGCAATCGAGCTGCGAGCCGACCTCTTCCTCATCTCCACCGCCGTGGAGAAGGTGGCCCTGGATTATGGGAAGCCGACCCAACGCTGGCTGGACCGGCTGTCCGCTTCGGAGGCCCGCCGTCACCTGGCCGAAGGGCAGTTCCCCCCGGGCTCGATGGGGCCCAAGATCGAAGCGATCCTCCAGTATCTGGAACGCGGGGGGAAGGCCGCGCTGATCACCGATCCGCCCCATATCCCGGCGGCCTTGCGCGGCGAAACCGGCACATGGTTCATTCCAGATTGAGCCGGCCGCCCACCTCACGCCTCCCCAGGCCTCCACTCCTACACGCAGCCGTAGTCCCGAAGCCGGCGCTCCAGCTCCTCTCGATCCCCCTCCGGATGGAGGGATCTCTCCCGTTGGTCAGACCAGGCCCCTCAAGCCTCCGGTCGGGCCCTTTGAGATTATCATTGGGAGAGGGAAGGCCAGCTCCTCATCCCCTTTTCCGGGAGATGCCGTGTCGGAGATACGCTTTCAGCGCATCGGCCTGGTCTTTCACCCCCAGCGGGCCCATGCCCGCGGCCTGGCGGAGGCAGTGGCGGCACACCTGCGAGAAACCGGACGGGAGCCCGTGCTGGTCTCCTCGGAGGAGCTGCACGACGGCCCATGGATTTCCGGCTGGGACCTCGCCCTCACGTTCGGCGGGGATGGGCTGTTGCTGCGCGTCGCCCGCTATGCCGCGCCCGCCGGCGTGCCCATCCTGGGGATCAACCTGGGGCGGGTCGGGTTCCTGACGGAGATCCCGCCGGAGGAGTGGCTGGAGCAGCTGAGCCAGGTGTGGAAGGGCCATTACTGGGTGGAGCACCGGCTCATGCTGGAGGCCTACTGGATCCGGGAGGATCATCGTCGGGGGCCCTTTTACGCTCTGAACGATGTGGTGGTCGGTCGCATGGGCCTGGGGCGCATCGTGCGGGTTCGGGTGGAGATCGATGGGCGTTACTTCACGACTTATGTGGGGGATGGCCTGATCGTGGCGACGCCGACCGGCAGCACCGCCTATGCCCTGGCCGCCGGTGGCCCCATTCTCCCCCCCGAGCTGAAGAACATTGTTCTGGTCCCCATCGCCCCCCATCTCAGCCTGGATCGGGCTGTGGTGCTGGATGAAGGCGTTCGGCTCACCCTCACCGCGCACACGGAGGGCAAAGCCGCCTTCACCATCGATGGGGCCGGGGATGAGCCGATGGCGGAGGGAGATCGGGTGGAGATCGCGGCGGCGCCGTTCAGCGCACGCTTCCTCCGGCTTCGGGACCGCTCATATTTCTACCATCTCCTGGCAGCCCGTCTTCGGCGCATGGTCGCGGATGAAAACACCTCCTGATCTCCCCCTGGGACGCTCTTTGTACCCGCTATCATTCTTTCAGGAGAGGAAGCCATCTCAGAGGGGGCCTATGGATGATCTGGGCTACTGGCTGGCGTTCAATCGGGTGATGGGGATCGGGCCGGCGCGCCTGCGGGCCTTATTGCAGTATTTCGGGAATCTGCGGGCGGCGTGGGAAGCGGACGAGGGGGCATGGCGGGCCGCCGGGCTGGATCAGCGCACCATCCGGAACCTGAGGGAGGCGAAGCGACGGCTCCATCCGGATCAGGAGCGGGAGCGGCTGGAGCGGTCAGGAGCGAAGGCCCTCACGTGGGAAGATCCCGCCTATCCCCTGCTGCTGCGCCGCATCCCGGATCCGCCGCCGGTGCTCTTCCTCCGGGGCCATCTCACTGAGGCGGATCGATGGGCGCTGGCCATCGTAGGGACCCGCCGGCCGACGGCCTACGGGCGGCAGGCGGCGGAATGGTTCGCCGGGGAGCTGGCGCGATCCGGGATCCCCATTGTCAGCGGGCTGGCCCGGGGGATTGACGCCATCGCCCATGAGGCCGCGCTGAAGGCGGGCGGGCGAACCATAGCGGTGTTGCCGTGTGGGGTGGATCGCGTGTATCCCCTGGAGCATGCCCGTCTGGCGTCGCGGATCATGGAGCGCGGGGCGCTAATCTCCGAGCTCCCTCTGGGGGCGCCGGCCGAGCCGGGGAACTTCCCGGCCCGGAACCGATTGATCAGCGGCCTGGCGGTGGGCGTGCTGGTCGTGGAGGCCGGGGCGACCAGCGGGGCGCTGATCACGGCGTCCCATGCGGCGGATCAGGGGCGAGAGGTCTTTGCCATCCCGGGAAGCATCTTCTCCCCGGCCAGCCAGGGAACCAACCGGCTGATCCGAGAGGGAGCGACCCCGGTGACTTCCCCGAATGAGCTTCTGGAAGCCCTCAACTGGTCCACGGCGGCCCAGCAGGTGGAAGCCCAGCTTCAGCTGCCTGCGGATCCGACCGAAGCGCGCCTGCTGGAAGTGCTCAGTCGGGAGCCGCAGCACATCGATGACATCGCGCGGGCGGCCGGGCTGCCGGTGGCGCAGGTGAGCAGCGCGTTGACGATGATGGAGCTGAAGGGGATGGTCCGTCATCTCGGCGCCATGCATTACGTGCGCGCGTGATCGGGAAGGCGCATGCGGGAGATCCGACTCCGGGCCTCGCATAGGGCGCATGGCTCTTGACCGCAAGCTGCCGCCCATGCTACATGCTTATATTACATAAAATTTAGGGAGGGAGCCATGTGTGGACCGCAGGTCTACGAGGCGATGACTCGGGCCTGGAGCCGCCGGGATTTCCTCAAAATGATGGGCGGCGCAATGGCCGCCGCGATGCTCCCTGCTCCACGCCTAACGGTCTGGCCCTGGCTGACTGTGGAGATCCACGGCGCGCGCGAAGGCAACCTCGTTTCCTTCACCCTCACCGTCCGCAACCTCACCGAGGAAACGATCTCCGACCTCTATATCGCCGGCCACGTCCCCCGCAACGCGGATTTCGTCGCTGCCACAGCCACCCCCCCGCGGGCATGGTTCCGGGGCTTTGAGGCAGAAGGCGGGGACCTCCAGTCGGCGGTCTGGCTGGCGGAGGCGATCCCCCCCAAAGGCACTCTGGGACCCTTCGGCTATCAGGTGGCCCCCCATCCCGCCGCTACCCTGGTGAGCGCCCACGGGTTCGTCTCCTGGCAGAAGCCCGCTTACGGCGAGGCCGCTTCCGCCCCCGTCGGCGTGATGGTGCGGACCGCTGTCCGCGTCTTCCAGCGCAAGGTGGATCTTACCTATGTGCAGAACCCCCGCTTCCCGATCTGGCCCGGCGCCCCTCGGCTGGAGATCGAGAACGTCTTCAACCACGCGCAACACGGCTTCTACGCCAACCGCTGGCGCATCTACGAGCACCATGGCACCCACATGGACGCCCCGGTTCACTTCGGGAAGAACGCCCTGACGATCGAGCGGCTCCCGGCAGAGGTCCTGGTCGCCCCCGCGGCGGTTATCGACATCCGGGACCGGGCGCGGCGGAACCCGGACGCCCAGCTGACTCCCGATGACATCCGGGCCTGGGAGCGGCGTTACGGGCGGCTGCCGGACGGCGCGGTGGTGTTCATGTGGAGCGGATGGGGAGCCCGGGTGGATGATGAGGCGGCTTATCGGAACATGGATGCCCAGGGGGTGATGCACTTCCCGGGCTTCCACCCGGACGCAGCGGAGTTCCTCCTGAAGGAGCGTCACATCGTCGGCATCGGGGTGGATACCCTGAGCCTGGACTACGGGGCCTCTCGGGATTTCAAGACGCACTACACCATCCTCCCCGCCAACAAGTGGGGGCTGGAGAACGTCGCTAACTTGGGCCGCATCCCGCCCGCGGGGGCGATGGTCTTCGTCGGCGCCCTGCGCATTGAAGGCGCCTCCGGAGGTCCGGTCCGGCTGATCGCGGTATGGTGAGGAGCGCGGGGAGCATGGCGGCAGGGACGCGGCGTGGCTGCGCCCCTGCCATCTATATTTCCGAAGGAGGTTGCCATGGCGGTGAAGGAGTTGGTTGCGGATATCCGTCATCTCAGCGGCGAGGTGTATTATCCTTCCCCCGAGGTCCTGGAGCGCGCCTACATCAAAGATTACCCTTCCCTCTACCAGCGGGCGATGCAGGACCTCGAGGCGTTCTGGGCTGAGCGTGCGGAGGAGCTGGACTGGTTCCGAAAGTGGGATCGTGTCCTGGATGACAGCGGGAAGCCCTTCTACAAGTGGTTCGTGGGCGGCCAGATCAATATCTGCTACAATGCGGTGGACCGCCATATGAAGACCTGGCGTAGGAACAAGGTGGCCCTCTACTGGGAGGGGGAGAACGGCGAGCGCCGGGTCCTTAGCTATTATGATCTCTACAAGGAAGTCAACCGCTTCGCCAACGTCCTGAAGGCCCTGGGGGTGCGCAAGGGCGACCGGGTGACCATCTACATGCCCCGGATCCCCGAGTTGCCCATTGCCATGCTGGCCTGCGCCCGCATCGGGGCGATCCATAGCGTGGTTTTCGCCGGCTTCTCGGTGGAAGCCCTCCACACCCGCATCGAGGACTCCAAATCCCGTGTGGTGATCACCGCCGACGGCGGATTCATGAACGGGCGCATCGTGGAGACCAAGCGCACCGTTGATGAAGCTGTCCGTCGTGCCCCCTCTGTGGAGCATGTGCTGGTGGTCCGCCGCACCCGCCACGAGGTGCCCATGGAGCCGGGGCGGGATTATTTCTACGATGAGCTGGCGCGGCTCCCCTTCGCCCAGGGCGAATGCCCGGTAGAGGTCACCGACGCTGAGGATCCCCTTTACATCCTCTACACCTCCGGCACCACTGGCGCCCCCAAGGGCCAGGTCCACGTGCACGGTGGCTATGCAGTCTACATCTATACCACGATGAAATGGGTCTTTGACATCAAGGATGAGGACATCTGGTGGTGCACAGCGGACCCCGGGTGGGTAACGGGGCACTCCTATATTGTCTATGCGCCGTTGATGCTGGGGGCCACCAGCGTGATGTATGAGGGTGCGCCGACATATCCGTATCCGGATCGCTGGTGGAGCATTGTGGAGAAATATGGGGTGACGGTGCTCTACACGACCCCCACGGCCATCCGGGGGTTGATGCGGTTTGGGGACGAATGGCCCAATCGGCGCAACCTCTCCTCCCTCCGCCTGCTGGGCACGGTGGGCGAGCCGATCAACCCGGAAGCCTGGCGCTGGTATTACCGGGTGATCGGGAAGGAGCGCTGCCCCATCATGGACACCTGGTGGATGACGGAAACCGGTGGCTTCATGATCACCCCCATGCCTTGCCTGCCCCTCAAGCCAGGCTCGGCGACCATGCCCTTCCCGGGCATCCGGGCGGAGGTGGTGGATGAGAACGGCAACCCTTGCCCGCCTGGGGTGGAGGGCTACCTGGTGATCCAGACGCCGTGGCCCGGGATGAGTCGCACGCTCTACGGCGACCCCGAGCGCTATGTGAAGACCTACTGGTCGAAGTATCCCGGCTGGTTCTTCACGGGCGATTCCGCCCGGCGGGATGAGGATGGCTACTTCTACATCATCGGGCGGGTGGACGATGTGCTGAAGGTGAGTGGCTATCGCCTGGGCACAGCGGAAATCGAGTCGGCGCTGGTGGCCCATCCGGCGGTGGCCGAGGCCGCGGCCATCGGCCTGCCCCACGAGGTGAAGGGGGAAGGGATCCACTGCTATGTGATCCTCAAGGCGGGCTACAGCCCCAGCGAGGCCCTGGCCGAGGAGCTGCGCCAACATGTGGCCCAGCTGATCGGCCCCATCGCCCGGCCCGAGGCCATCCACTTCGTGGACAAGCTCCCCAAGACCCGGTCGGGGAAGATCATGCGCCGGGTGCTGCGGGCTCGTGCCCTGGGCCTGCCGGAAGGGGATCTCTCCACGCTGGAGGAGTGAGGGGAAGGTGGCTTGTCGGTTCCGGATGGGCGATAGCGGGGGGTCGATGGGGCATCAGCCGACCCCCCGCTTTTTTCCGGCTGGCGCGGACCACCGACCCTTTGAAATCGCCCCCTGAGGCGCTGCGCGTCAAGCGTCGGCATGCGCCGACACGTTCTGGCCGGCGCAGCGGCTCGCCCCGGGCATAAGCCCGGCGGTGGCTATCCGGAAGGAGGATGGGAAAGCCAAACTCCGGGGAGCGGTGGGTTAAAATAATGAAGTAGGCCAGGCGAACGCTGGATTGATCCCATCCGGCGAGGTCTGTCATGGGTCGTAAAATCCGTGTGCTCATTGCCAAGCCGGGGCTGGACGGCCATGATCGGGGCGCCAAGGTGATCGCCCGCGCTCTACGGGATGCCGGGTTCGAGGTGATCTATACGGGCCTGCGGCAGACCCCCGAGATGATCGCCGAGGCGGCGTTGCAGGAGGATGTGGATGTGGTGGGTCTCTCGATCCTCTCCGGAGCCCATATGACGCTGCTCCCCCGGGTGGTGGAGGAGCTCCGGAAACGGGGGCTGGACGATGTGCTGGTGATCGCTGGGGGGATCATCCCTGAGGAGGACATCCCCGCGCTGAAGGCCGCGGGCATCCGGGAGGTTTTCGGACCTGGCACCAGCACCGAGACCATTGTGCAGTTCATCTGCGCGCATTTCGGCATCCGTCCGGAAGATCTTAAAGCGGCCGGCGAGCCGGCGCTTCCCTGAGGATGCCATATGGGGGGACAGCCCTTGATGCGAGATCCCATGGCTCTCTTCGAGCGCGCCCGCGCAGGGGATCGCCGGGCGCTGGCGCGATTGCTTTCTATGCTGGAAGAGGAGGGCGAGGCCGCCGTTCAGATCAGCGCGCGCCTCTTCCCCTTCACGGGCAACGCCTATGTCATTGGGATCACCGGCCCTCCGGGCTCCGGGAAGAGCACGCTGGTCAACGCTTTAACCCGCGCTTACCGGGAGCGGGGGGAAACGGTGGGGATTGTCGCGGTGGACCCCAGCAGCCCTTTCACAGGCGGAGCCCTGCTGGGGGATCGCGTCCGGATGCAGGATGTGGCCGGCGATCCGGGGGTCTTTATCCGCAGCATGGCTACGCGGGGCAGCCTGGGCGGCCTGGCCCGCGCCACTCGGGAGATCATCCGGGCACTGGATGCAGTCGGCTTCCAGCGGATCCTGGTGGAGACGGTGGGGGCGGGACAGGTCGAGGTCGATATCGCCCAGGCCGCGGATACGGTCGTTGTGGTTCAGGCCCCCGGGCTTGGGGACGATATCCAGGCCATCAAGGCGGGGATCCTGGAGATCGCAGACATCCTGGTGGTCAACAAGGCGGATCGGGAGGGAGCGGCGGCTACCCTGCATATCCTGCGGTCCATGCTCTCCCTGGGCCAGCCCGCGGTGGTTCGCCACCATGGGCAGGCGATGGCCATCCAGCGCGTGGAGCCGTCTCGGGAAGGATGGACGCCGCCGATCCTTCAGACGGTGGCGACTTCCGGCCGGGGGATCCCGGAGCTGGTGGAGGCCATTGAGCGCCACCGGGCTTATCTGGAGGAAAGCGGCGAAGGAGAAGCCCGGAGGCGGCGGCGGATCGCGGAGGAGCTGGCCACCCTCGCCCGGGAGCGTTTGTGGGTGCGGGTGATGCATCAGGTCGGTCGCGCCCGTTTGGACGGCCTGGTGGATCAGCTGCTCCGCCGGGAGATCGATCTGCACACCGCCGTGGAGCGACTGTTGGAGGATATCCGATAGCCCATCGAAGGAGAACGGGGAGCGGGCGGAGAAGCCGCTCCCTTCATCTCTTCGGGAACATCAGCGGGAGATGGAGCGATGCGCCCATGACGGTTCGAGTGGTCTTGGATGCGATGGGAGGCGATCACGCCCCACAGGTCCCGGTAGAGGGGGCGCTATGGGCGCTGCGGGAGATCCCGGAGCTTCACGTGATCCTGGTCGGCCAGGAGGAGCGGATCCGCGCTGAGCTGGCCCGCCATTCCCCGAAAGGCCTCTCGTTTTCCATCGTTCATGCCTCCCAGGTGGTGGAGATGCATGAGCGCACCATCGCTGTGAAAACCAAACAGGATTCCTCCATGGGGGTGGGCATGCGCCTGGTGCGCTCCGGGGAAGCTGAGGCGTTCGTTTCCATGGGGAACACCGGAGCGGTGATGGCGGCGGCCCTGTTCCATCTGGGGCGGATCCCGGGCATCGATCGCCCTGCCCTGGCCACGGTTTACCCCACCGCTCACCGGCCGTGTCTTCTCCTCGATATCGGCGCGAACACGGATCCCCAGCCATGGCATCTGTTCCAGTTCGCCATCATGGGCGCCATATATGCGGAGCGAGTGCTGGGCTGGCCGAATCCGCGGGTGGGGATCCTCTCCAACGGCGAGGAGCCGGGTAAGGGATCCATCCGGGTTCAGGAAGCTTACCGTCTCCTTCAGGAAAGCGGATTGAATTTTATCGGGAATGTGGAGGGGAAGGATCTATCCCGGGGTCTGGCGGAGGTGGTGGTCACGGACGGCTTCACTGGGAACGTGGTGATCAAGCATCTCGAGGGCACAGTATCCTTCCTGGCCCGTTTCCTGAAGGCCCAGCTGACTGATGGGGTGCTGGATCGGCTCGGCTTGGCGCTGGCGTTGCCGGGCCTGATCCTCGCCGCGCCCGGGCTGTTGTGCCTGCTGCCCAGCCTCCGGCGGGTCTTCCAGCGGCTGGATTATCGGGAATATGGAGGCGCGCCGCTGCTGGGGGTCAACGGCGTGGTGGTGATCGGGCACGGGCGCTCGGATGCGAAGGCCGTGAAGCATGCCATCCACATGGCGGTCCGGGCGGTGAAGGAGGGAATGCTGGAGCGGATCCGGGAAGGTCTGGAGTCGATCCCCCAGGTGCGCTCCCCCATGGGGTCGGCGTAGAAGGCGCGCGGATTCAGGGACAACGTCAATCCTGCTGAAGCGTTCCCTCCCCCGAGGACCAGCGGGTGATCCGCCAGCGGCCTCCCTGGGCGGCCAGCCGGTAGATCTCCCCCGGATAGGTGACCACTCGGTCGACAATCCCGCGCTGGCCCGACGGGCAGACCAGGCCCGCCCGATAGATCCAGGTCTCCTTCGTCCGCACCTCGACGAGATTGGGGCCGAGGGGCGAGGCGGGAACGCACCCGCGGATCTCCCACCGGATCTCCTGGATCGTGGCCCGGATCGCCTGGGCGGCTTGTCGCAGGCGGTCAGCCTGCCGTCGGGCCTCCGGCGCGGTGTCTCCCCATGCTGCAGTGAGCGAGTCGGATGCCCCCCGGCCCAGGATATCCGCTTCCTGCGCGGTGTTCCTGCGCGGTGTTCGCCTGTTCGATCGCCTGCAGCACGCCGGGGTCGCACCGGAGCGCGGAAAGCGTGGGCGAGGTTGGGATCGGGAAGGGTGACGCGGCCGGTGTAGGCATCGGAGGGGAGGGCTCCGGGGAGCGCGGAGGGATGGACGATGGGAAGGGCTGCAGGATAGGGGAAGGAATGGGAACCTGCGCCACGCCCAGTGGGGTCGGCGAGGGCCGGAGAGGGGATGGACCCATCCCATGAGGGATGTGGGAAATCCTGCCCTCTTCCTTCTCCACGGCCCTTTCGCCATAGAGTCGACCGGAGGAACTTTCGCCCCGATCCCCGAGGGTGGTTGCACAGCGCTGTGCGAGTTCGTGGGTCGCCTTTCATCATGCGGACAAACGATCGAAGATGCAAGCGATCCGCATCCGGTGCCCGTCCGCCCCAAAACATCGCTTTCCGATGGTTGAGGGTCCAGCGAAGCCGCTCGGGGGATGAGCAGAGAGAAGGCCCTCTTCGCAGCGGGGCTGTCGGTTAGCCCATGGTGGGCGAGAGGAGATCCCCGGTTTGGTTTCGCGCCCCGGACCCTTTATAATGAGGTGGGACAGTCCAACTCGGCGTAGTCCCGGGGCTCTCATGTGGATGCTGATCCATAGAGCCGGGATCGTGGGGGGGTGCCTGGCGAGACCCTCTGGATTCTGGGAAAAAGAGGGGGATGGATCCTGTCTCCCCCGGTGTGGGGGCAACGGTGCAGATTCTATTCCTTGCTAAGGAAGGCTCTCCACGATGATGCGCTTCGATCATTTCACGGAACGGGCTCAGGATGCGGCGGCGAGGGCCTATGAGATCCTCCAGCGCTACGGTCACAACCAGGTGGATACGGAGCATCTCCTGCTGGCCCTCCTGGAACAGCCGGATGGTGTGGTGCCGCAGCTGCTTCAGCGCATGGGGATCAGCGTAGACTGGATGCGGGGTCGGCTGGACGAGGTGCTCCGGGCCAGCCCGCGCGCCTCGATTTACGGCTTCGGTGGCACCGGCCAGGTGTTCATCACCCCCCGGGTGAAGCGCATCCTGGACCTGGCCAACGAGGAGGCGCGCCGCCTGGGGGATGATTACATCTCCACCGAGCATCTCTTCCTAGCCATTGCCACCGAGCGGAACACTCCCGCGGCCCGCGTTCTGATGGATGCCGGCGTGACCCGAGATCGGATCTATGAGGCCATCAAGGATCTGCGGGGCGGGGCCCGGGTGACCGATCCGGGGGCGGAGGGCCGTTACCGGATGCTGGATCGCTATGGGCGGGATCTCACCCGGCTAGCCCGCCAGGGGAAGCTGGATCCGGTGATCAACCGGGAAGCGGAGATCCTGCGGGTGATCCAGGTGCTGTGCCGGCGAACCAAGAACAACCCAGTGCTGATCGGCGATGCGGGGGTCGGGAAGACGGCCATTGTGGAGGGGCTGGCCCAGCGGATCGTCGCCAACGACGTCCCGGAGCTGTTGATGGGCAAACGCATCGTGCAGCTGGACCTGGCGGCCATGGTGGCCGGGGCGCGGTTCCGGGGTGAGTTCGAAGAGCGCCTGAAGGCGGTGATCGAGGAGGTGCAACGAGCGGAGGGAGAGATCATTCTCTTCATCGATGAGATCCACACGGTGGTGGGCGCGGGGGCGGCCTCCGGAGCTCTGGACGCGGCCTCAATGCTGAAACCGGCCCTGGCCCGGGGGGAGCTGCGTTGCATCGGCGCCACCACCCTGGATGAGTATCGCAAATACATTGAGAAGGATCCGGCGCTGGAGCGGCGGTTCGCGCCGATTTTCGTGGAAGAGCCCTCTGTGGAGTCGGCGATCCAGATGCTTCAGGGGCTGCGAGAGCGGTATGAGGCCCATCATCAAGTCCGCATCAGCGATGAGGCGATTGTCGCCGCTGTCCGTCTTTCCCATCGCTACATCACCGATCGCCGGCTTCCGGACAAGGCCATCGATCTGATTGACGAGGCGGCGGCCCGGCTGCGGGTGGCCCTGAACACCCTTCCGCCGGAGCTCAAGGCCATCAAGACGGAGATCGAACGCCTGATGCAAGAGGAGGAACATGCCGGGTTGAACCGGGATTACGAACGGGCGGCGCAGATCCGCATGCGCCGCCTGCGCCTTCAAAAGGAGTTCGAGGCGCGTCGGGCGCAATGGCAGCGGGAGCGCAACCTGGATGAGGTGGTTTCCGAAGAGGATGTGGCCCAGGTGGTGGCGGCCTGGACGGGCATCCCGGTGGCCCAGGTGATGGAGACGGAGGCGGAGAAGCTGCTCCATATGGCGGAGCGGCTGCGGGAGCGGGTGGTGGGCCAGGACGAAGCCATCGCCGTGGTGGCGGACGCCATCCGTCGGGCCCGGGCGGGCCTGAAGGATCCCCGGCGGCCCATTGGCTCCTTCCTGTTCCTGGGGCCCACCGGCGTGGGGAAGACCGAGCTGGCGAAGGCGTTGGCGGAATACCTCTTCGGCGACGAGGATGCCCTGGTCCGGCTGGATATGAGCGAATACCGCGAATACCATACCGTTTCCCGCCTCTTCGGGGCGCCGCCAGGGTATGTGGGCTATGAGGAAGGCGGGCAGCTCACCGAGGCGGTGCGCCGGCGGCCTTACCGGGTGATCCTGTTCGATGAGATCGAGAAGGCTCATCCCGATGTGTGGAACGCCCTGCTCCAGATCCTGGACGATGGCCGTCTGACGGATGGTCAGGGCCACACCGTGGATTTCCGGAATACGATCATTATCATGACCTCCAATGTGGGCACCGAGCATCTCCGCCGCAGCGCCACCATCGGATTCCTTCCGGCGACCTCCGAGCGGGAGCGCATGGAGGAGCGACAGCGGATCGAACGAGCGCTCCGCGAGACCTTCCGGCCGGAATTCCTGAACCGGATCGACGAAATCGTGATCTTCAACCGGTTGACGCCGGAGCATGTGATGCAGATCGTGGACATCCAGATGCGTCAGATCCAGACCCGCCTGGCCGAGCATGGGCTGCAGGTGGTCCTCACCGAGGCTGCCCGCCGTTGGCTGGCCGAAGCGGGCTACGATCCCGCTTTCGGCGCGCGCCCACTCAAGCGAGTGCTCCAGAAACATGTGGAGAGCCCCCTGGCGGTGCGGTTGCTTCGCGGGGAATTCCGGCCGGGTGACGGGATCGTCGTCGATGTGGGGGAGCAGGGGTTGATCTTCCAGCGGCAACCGGCGGAGGCGCTTCCGCTGGTGGAGCGGGTGCCGCAGGTGTAGGAGGCGGAGAGCCACGGATTCGGTTCCCCATCGGATCCGGATGCGATCCATGCCGTTTTTGATCGATGGGCACAATCTGATCGGGGCGATGCCGGATCTCCGGCTGGAGGATCCGAATGATGAGGCGCGCCTGGTGGAGCGGCTCCAGCGCCTGGCAATGCGGACAGGGCGGCGGATCACGGTGGTGTTCGATCGGGGCGCTCCGGGCGGCGCTTCCGCCCTCTCTCGGGGCGGGGTGACGGTGCGCTTCGCTTCCTCCGGCGTAACGGCGGATGAGCTCCTGATCCGGCAGATTCGATCGGAGCGCAACCCCCGGGGGTTGATCGTTGTTTCCTCGGATCGGAGCGTGCAGGAGGCAGCCCGGCGTTACGGCGCGTCCGTCTGGTCCGCCATAAAGTTCCTGACTTATATGCGGCGCCAGCTGGGGGAAGCCGCCTCGGTGACGGACGCAGAGGAAGAGAAGCCGGGCCAGGTCGATCCGACGGAGCTGGAATACTGGCTGCGGTTGTTCCAGGGAAAGTGTTAAGCCATGCCGGCGGCCCAGCAGACGGCCTAGGAGGCCGAAGAGGGGAGGAGATGGGGGAGATTCTCTCCCTTCCCGGGCCTTGTCCGCGAATTCGGACTTGAAACCATCCCGGTAGGAGGCGCTCGATGTTCGAAGACATCCGCCAGCACCTTTCAGAGGTTCCGGAGGGGGAGATCATCGAGGAGAGCCAGGAGGAGCGTTCTTCCTCCTCTTTGCTGAATCGCCTTTCCTCCTTTTCCCAGCGACTGACTCCCTCCCAGCGCCTGGTCCTGCTGGGGCTGCTGTTGATCGATCTGTTCCTGCTGGGGTTCTTCCTCCTCCTTGTTGCCGGAGCCCTTCGCCTGGGATGAAGCCTGGCCTCGTTTTGCCGGGGGTGGTCCGGGTTTGCTACAATAGAATCAACCTGAGCCTGTGGTACCGGTCCGGGAGCCTCCGTGCGAATGGAGGGAGCGCTGCGATGGCGGAGATGGTGAAGCTGCTGATGGCCTGGGATATCAAGCCCGGCCACGAGCAGGAATACTTTGAGTTCATCGTCCGGGAGTTCGCGCCGGGGATGATGCGCCTGGGGATGGAGCCCACAGACGCTTGGTATACGATGTATGGGGAGGGCCCCCAGATCCTCACCGGCGCCATCGCCCAGGATATGGAAACCCTGCAGCGCATCCTGGCCAGCCCGGAGTGGCAGGAGCTGAAGAAGAAGCTCTTCCGCCACGTCCGCAACTATAAGGAGAAAATCGTCCGGGCGACCGGCCGCTTTCAAGTCCTCTGAACGCCGGGATCCAGTGGTCTCCGATCGGACTCCTACGCTCAATGAGCGGGGTTCAGCGCGGCCCGGCGCAGGAATCGAGCGGGAGTTTCGGAAAGGCGGGGAAGGGGAGGAGTAGGCGCAGGCGGCGACGCCAGCGAGGGGGGATCGGTGCAAGCCCCTGTCGTTCGCCGCGCTGAAGGTCGCCCCGGAGCCGGTCGGGTGAACGCCGGAAGCCCCGGCCTCAGCCCGACCCGGGCGCTGCCCGTTACCGCAGCCCGAGGGCGGGGGGATCGTCCATCCCCCTGAAGCAAGGTGGTACCGCGGGAGGTCCGCCCCCTCTCGTCCTTGGGACGGGAGGGGGCGTTTTTATGCAGCGAGGCACCATGAGGAGGTGGCGGATGACGGCGAAGGGGATGGTCCTTCCCAAAACCTTCAACCCCCAGGAGATCGAGGAGCCGATTTATCAATGGTGGGAGCAGCGGGGTTTCTTCACGCCGCGCATCGACCCCGCCCAGCGGCCCTTCGTGATCTCCATGCCTCCGCCTAACGTCACCGGGGAGCTCCATATGGGCCACGCCATGTTCGTGACCCTGGAAGACCTCATGATCCGCTACCACCGGATGAAAGGGGAGCCCACCCTCTGGGTGCCCGGGACAGATCACGCGGGCATCGCTACCCAGGTGATGGTGGAGCGGGAGATCGCGAAGGAAGGCCTCACCCGGCGCCAACTGGGCCGGGAGCGCTTCCTGGAGCGAGTGTGGGCCTGGAAAGAGAAATACGGGGGCACCATCACCCGCCAGCTCCGCCGGCTTGGAGCCTCCTGTGACTGGACCCGGGAACGGTTCACGATGGACCCGGTTTACTCCCGGGCGGTGCGCGAGGCCTTTGTTCGCCTATACGAGCGGGGCCTGATCTACCGTGGGGAATACCTGATCAACTGGTGCCCCCGTTGCGAGACCGCCCTCTCGGATCTCGAGGTGGAACGGGAAGAGGAAGAAGAGGGTTTCCTCTATTACATCCGCTATCCCCTCCTGGGGAACGGGTGGGAGGGACCGACCGCGCCATGGGGCAGCGGCCGATGGGCCGAGGGCGCGCGGGATTTCATCACAGTGGCCACTACCCGGCCGGAAACCCTGCTCGGGGACACCGCCGTGGCGGTGCATCCGGAGGATGAGCGTTACGCCCACTGGGTGGGCCGGATCGCGGTGCTGCCGGCCCTGGGCCGTCGCCTCCCGATCATCGCTGACCCAGCGGTGGATCGGGAGTTCGGGACCGGCGCGGTGAAGGTCACCCCCGGGCACGACCCGACGGACTATGAGATCGGGGAGCGGCACGGGTTGCCCCGCATCAACGTGATGAACCCGGACGCCACCATCCATGCGAACGGCGGTCCCTACGCCGGGATGGACCGCTTCCGGGCCCGCGAGGCCATCGTGGCCGATCTGCAACGGGAAGGGCTGCTGGAGAAGATCGAGCCCCATCGCTACGCCCCGGGCCGCTGCCAGCGCTGCGGCACCATCGTGGAGCCTCTGCTCTCCCTCCAGTGGTTCGTCAACGTGAAGCCGCTGGCCGAGGAGGCGATCCGGGCGGTGAAGGAGGGCCGCATCCGCATCCTCCCCGAGCGCTTCGAGAAGGACTACTTCCGCTGGCTGGAGAACATCCGCCCCTGGTGCATCAGCCGCCAGCTGTGGTGGGGGCACCGCATCCCAGCATGGTATTGTAACGATTGCGGGCATATCACGGTGGCCCGGGAGGATCCCGCCGTCTGCGCCCGCTGCGGGAGTGCCCGGATCCGCCAGGACGAGGACGTGCTGGACACTTGGTTCTCTTCCGCCCTCTGGCCCTTCGCCACCCTGGGCTGGCCGGACGATACGGAAGATCTGCGTTATTTTTATCCGACCACCGTGATGGAGACCGGCTACGACATCCTGTTCTTCTGGGTGGCGCGGATGGTGATGATGGGCCTGGCTATGACCGGCGAGGTCCCTTTCCGCATCGTCTACCTTCACGGCCTGGTGCGGGATGAGAAGGGCGAGAAGATGAGCAAGACGAAGGGCAACGTCATCGACCCCCTGGTGGTGATCCGGGATTATGGGGCGGACGCGCTACGCTTCACCCTGGCCACTGGCTCCACGCCGGGCAACGACATGCGCCTCTCCCTCCAGCGGGTGGAGGGAAGCCGCAACTTCGCCAATAAGCTCTGGAACGCGGCCCGCTTCATCCTGGGGACGCTCTCCGGGCCAGTGCCACGCCCTTCCTGGGATGACCCTGCGCTCACCCTGCCGGACCGCTGGATCCTTTCCCGTTACCATCGCACGGTGGCGGCGGTGACCCAGGCGCTGGAGGAGTTCGACTTCGGGGAGGCTGGGCGGCGGATCCACGAATTCACCTGGGATGAGTTCTGCGACTGGTATATCGAGATGGCCAAGGAGCCCCTCTACCGAGGGTCCGCCGCCGATGCCACGCGCACCCAGGGGATCCTGGTCTACGTCCTGGATGGGATTCTGCGGCTGTTGCATCCTTTCATGCCTTTCATCACGGAGGCTCTGTGGGGATATCTCCGGCGAGCGGGGGCGGTGGACGGGGCGGAGGCGCTGATCGTGGCGGCCTGGCCGACCCCCGGGCCGGTTGATGAGGTGGCGGAAGCGGCGATGCAGGCGCTGATCGAGATCGTTCGCATCATCCGGAACGCCCGGGAGGAGCATCGGGTGCCTTCCGATCGGCGGATCCCAGCGTGGATTGCCGCGGGGGAGCTCCAGCCGGTCCTGGAGGCACACCGGAGCCTGTTGGCCTCGCTGGCCCGGCTGGATCCGGACCGGCTGGTGCTGGCCGTGGACCTGACGGAGCCTCCGGCCGATGCCCGGGTTTATCCGGCGGGACCGGTTCGGATCTATCTGTCCATCGCCGGCATGGTGGACCGCGCGGCGGAGCGGGCCCGGCTGGAGCGAGAGCTGGCGGATCTCGAGGCCCGGATCGCGAAGGCAGAGGCGCTCCTGGCCTCGGAGTTCTCCCGCCGGGCGCCGGCTCATGTGGTGGAAAAGGAGCGCTGCAAGCTGGAGGAGCTCAAAGCCCGGCGAGAGCAGCTGCGGGCGGAATGGGAACGCCTGCGGGAATAAAAAAGGGGGGACGCTTCTGGGCGTCCCCCTGAGCTTCTCCCGACCCCTCAACGGGCCACCTGCACCTGGATCACCCGCGGCCGGACGGACTCCGCCTTCGGGACTACGAGGTGCAGGACGCCGTTCTCCAGGCGGGCATCGATGTGCTCCGCGTCGATGGGATCGCCGAACTCAATCGTCCGGGCGAAGCGCCCGCCGGTCCAGTCCCGGCGCAGGACAGCGAGGTTCTTCTCGTTCTCGATCTCCGGCAGGGCCACCTCCCCGCGGATGGTGAGGGAGGAGCCCAGGGCCTGCACCTCCAGGCTCTCCGGCCGCACACCCGGCATCAGGATGGCCACATGATAGCGGTCAGGCAGCTCGTAGATGTTCACCGGCAGCCCCACGCCCAGGGCGGTGAACCCGTCGAAGGGCCGCACAAACGCCTGATCGAACAGGCGGTCGATCGCCTCGCGCAGGGTCATGAACGCCGCGTCGAACGGATCCCGGATCATCAGCTCGCGCGCCATAGGCCTCACCTCCTTTCGGGGGTGGCTTGGCCTGCACCCCTGAGATTTCCAGCCTTCATCATAGGCGGGAGGCCTAAGAGAAGCGTTAGCGGGAGATAAAAGATCCGCAAACACTGGGTTAAAGGAGGGTCAGCGGGCTCGCGAACGCATCCCCGATCGGGTTTCGAGGTCATGGGGCGGGCCGGCGAGGCCACCAGAACATTCAAGGCTGCGGGGAGTTCCAGAGGCGCCCCGCAGCCTTGAATGCCTCTCGGAAAGGACCAGCGACATAAACCCCTGACCGGGTACGATGAGGAATCCCTGCCGGACGTTTCCTACGAGAGGATCCATTCCAGTCCCAGTTCCCGCAGTTTCTCCGGGGTGGGCATCCCGGTCCGGGGATCCCAGCCGGCCATTTCATAATAGCGAGTGAGGGCCGCTTCCCATTCCTCCCGATCCACGCTCAGCCCATCGGTTTTGCCGCCCCGCAGGGGCTCGAACAGCCGTTTCGGCAAGGTGTCCCGATCCCGCCCGGCTCCTTCCCGGGCGTTGAAGGCCCGCAGCATGTTCAGCCTTCGCTCGCCCACCCGCATCACCTCCTCCAGGGTCACATCCCATCCGGTCACCGCGCGCATGAGCGCCACCAGCTCCTCCGGCCCGTAGAGCTGCCAGGAAGGCCCAAAAACGAATTGGCACAGGTCCGCCGTGTCCAGGAAGCTGTAAAACTTCTGGGTCTCATAGGCAAAGCGGATTTTTGCCTCGTTCAGAACGCGGGGCGGTTGCGGCTCGGTCAGGCTGAGGACAGCCAGCCGGTCCAGGAAAAGGCGGGGGGATTTCGGCATGTAGAGGGTGTCGTGCTCGCTGGACTGGTGGTCGGCGCCGAAGGGGTTGACAGCGTAGATCAGGGCCAGGGAGCGCTTGACCTGGGGCATGTGGGCGGGCAGCTCCTGGCCTTTGACGGCGACCACGAGATCTTCCGCCCCGCGGCCGATGATCTGAGCGGCCCGGGCGGAGCCTTCCGCCAGGACATCCCCGATGCCCTCGCGCCGCACGATCCGCTCCAGCAGGCGGATCATCGCCTCCGCGTCGCCGAAACGCAGGGGAAAGCCCACCTCGGCCTCCGTGAGGATTCCCCGCTCGAAACACTCCATGGCGAAGGCAATGGTCGCCCCGCAGGAGATCGTATCCACCCCATACTGATTGCAGATCTGGTTGGCCAGGGCGATGGCCTCGAGATCGCTAACCCCACAGTAGGAGCCGAAAGTGGAAAGGGTCTCATACTCCGGCCCGCCATAGAGAGGGTCCACCGGGTGGCCCCGCCACTCCGCCTCCACCACCCGCTTGCAACGGACCACACAGGCGTAACAGGTATCGCGCTCCTTCAGGATGGTCTCGGCCATCCGTTCGCCGGTGATGCGATCGGCTTCCTCAAAGAAGCCGCTGGTGTAGTTGCGCGTGGGCTGGCCGCCGGCGGCGTTCTGAGCTGCCAGCACGCTGGCGGTTCCATAGATCCCCAGGTTTTTGACCGCCAGGTTCGCCTCGTAGGCGGCCGGACCCTGTTTGTTCAACTGTTGGAGGGCCCGGGCGTCGTATGCCGATGGGCGCCAGTGGCCCCGCACGGCGATGGCCTTGAGGTTTTTGGAGCCCATCACCGCACCCATTCCGGTGCGGCCGTGGGCGCGATTGCACATGTTCATCACGGCGGCGAATCGGACGAGGCGTTCGCCGGCCGGGCCGATCTGGGCGATCTCGATCTGATCGTCGCCCAGCTCTTCATAGAGGAGGTCCTCCACCTCGCCGGTGGTGCGCCCCCAGAGGTGGGTCGCGTCCCGCAGCTCGGCCTCCCCGTCGTGGATCCAGAGGTAAACCGGCTTCGGCGCCCGCCCATAGATCACGATGCCGTCGAAGCGGGCGAACTTGAGCTCAGCGGGCCAGAAGCCACCCGCCTGGGAGTCGCCGATCAGACCGGTGAGGGGAGACTTGGCATTGGCGGTGGCCCGGCTCTGACCGGAGATGGGGAGGCCAGTGGCCGCGCTGAGGAAGAACGTGAGGGTGTTGCGGGGATCGAAAGGATCGATGCCGGGCGGCGTGTGCCTCAGTACGTAATACAACCCCATCGCACTGCCGCCCCAGTAGGTCCGGTAGAATGCCTCGTCCGGCTCCTCCACCCACAGGCGCCCGGACGAGAGATCCACATGCAGGATGCGTCCGGCGTAACCGAACATCCGGCCCCTCCTGGAACAGAGTGATCAGATCTTATCTTAGATTTTAGCTGAAGAGCGGGGGTCTTCCGAAGCCGTGAGAACTGGGGTGCAGGCCGCGGCTGGTCGGGCTGCGGATTTCATCGGAACCGTCGGCGCCATTCTTCCTTCAGGGCGATCTGCGAAGGATCGGGCAGGGTGAGGAAATCCTCTGTCAGGCGCTGAAAAACGGCAGGGAGATCCAGCATGGGGAAATGACGGCCTTCCTCCAGGAGGATCAGACGGGTGGAGGCGTCCAGGCCGCCGTTCAGGAAGAACGGGGGAGCGATCAGCGGATCCCGCCGACCGTAAACCAGGAGGAGCGGACAATCCACCAGGCGAAGCCACTCCCCGAGTGCCTCCTGATGGAGCAGAGCGTCCTCCAGGCTGAGGCGGATCGCCTCGGGATCCGCCCGCTGATGTTCCCGCTGCACCTCGGGATACTCCTGGGCGAGACGGCTCAACCGCTCTATCAGGATCCCCTTCCCCATCAACCCCCGGGCGCCTTTCGGGATCTCCAAAGCGGTCGGATAGCCGACGGCCAGGACCCGCTGCACCCGATCGGGATGCTTCAAGGCCAGCCGGATCGCCACCATCGCGCCCAGGGTGTGGCCGATGAGGTGCGCGCGGAGGATCCCCAGATGGTCCATCCATTCCCGGACCAGCTCGACCTGGCGCTCCAGGTGGTAGATGGAGTCGGCACCCTGTCGTGGCTTGGCGGAATCCCCAAACCCTGCCAGGTCGACGGCATAGGTCCGGAATCGATGGGAGAGGGCCTGCATCGTGGGCAGCCAGTAGCGCCACGACCCCACCCACCCGTGCAGGAAGATCACGGGCTGACCCCGACCCAGGGCCTCATAATGGATCAGATACTCCCCAACGGTTGCAATGCTCACGGCTGGCGATTCCCCTGCCTTAGGGATCCGATAGGGATCGAGCTTGCGCGGCTGAGCCTGAGTGAGCCGCGATCTCTCCTTTCCCTCTTGGGGGCGCGAGGGATGTCCTCGCTTCCCCAAATCCGAGCCGGACCGCGGAAATCCAGCTTGTTGGTTTCACCCCGATCTCATGCCATGCTGATTCAAAAGAGCCTGAACTTGCTGGATAAGCTCATCGGGGGCGAAAGGTTTCAGGATATAGGCATCAGCCCCGGCCTCCATGCCCTGGCGGATCTCCGCCTCCTGGCCTTTGGCGGATAGGAACACCACGGGGATGGTGCGGGTTTCTTCCTGGGATTTCAGGATGCGGCAGGCCTCATAGCCGGTCATCCGAGGCATGCGGACATCCAGGATGATCAGGTCGGGGCGATGCTGACGGGCCAGTTCTACCGCTTCCTGGCCGTTGGTGGCGGCGATCACCTGGAAGCCTCCAAACTCCAGGGTGAAGACGATCAATTCCCGGATATCCCGTTCATCCTCTGCGATCAGAATCTTGGCCATCGCTCGGATCCCTCCTATCCGATTACGGGACCAGTTGCCTGAATCCCCGGGGCAGAAGCGGAAATGGGAACCGTTTCTACTCCGCGTTGCCGGATTCTCCCTCGGGGGATTCGCTGAGAAGGCGCCGGATGGCGGCGACGAACTCCTCGAGCGGGAACGGCTTGAGGAAGAAATCCGCCGCCCCCAGGGCCAGCGCCTGCCGGCGTTTGCCCATTGGATCCGTGGCGCTGGCGGTCATGATCACCACCGGGATGTCCGCCATCTTCGGGCTGGCCTTCATGCGGGCCAGGGCGTCCAGTCCGTTCATCCCTGCCGGCTTGAGATCCATCAGCACCAGATCGGGGCGATGGGTCTCAATCCAGGCCAGCGCCTCGATGGCGTTCCCGAAGGTCATCACCTCGAACCCGTGGTCACGTAGGGTGTCCTGGAGCAACGCCCGGGTCCCTGCGTCATCATCCACGATGACGATGCGGGCATGGCGCCGCGCATACCGGCCGACCACCTCCAGCAATCGTTCCACGTCCACCGGCTTGCCCAACACATCCACCGCTCCCAGGCGGACCCCTCGTTGGCGATCGGCCAGGACGGAGACGATGATGACCGGGATCTCGGCGGTCACCGGATCGGCCTTCAGTCGTTCCAGCACCGTGAAGCCGTCCAGGTCGGGCAGGTAGATATCCAGGGTGATCAGCTGCGGATGCTCCTCCCGGGCGAGGCGCAGGGCCTCCTCGCCCCGATGGGCGACCAGGGTTCGATATCCCGCGCGCTCCAGGTGCTGGACCAGTAGGTCGGCGATATGGTGGTCATCCTCCACGATCAGAATGGGCGAAGGGCCATCCCCCCGGACGGGGACCGGTGCCGGTGCGGGGGGTTGATCAGTGGGAGAGGGGGCCTCACGGGCGATGGGGATCGTGAAGTGGAACGTCGATCCCTGGCCGACCTCGCTTTCCACCCAGATCCGCCCCCCATGCATTTCCACCAGGGCTTTCACGATCGAAAGGCCCAGGCCTGTCCCGGGGGTTTCCTGAACCCTCGGGTCATCCACCCGATAAAAGCGCTCGAAGATGCGCGGGAGAGCCTCGGGGGGGATGCCGATCCCGGTATCGCTGACCGCCACATGGACGGCTTCTCCCTCCACGCAGGCCCGGATGTTGATCCGCCCGCCTTCCGGCGTGTATTTGTGGGCATTGCTGATCAGGTTCATCAGGATCTGGATCAGGCGATCCTTATCCGCCTGGACCGGAGGAAGGAAGGCCGGCAGATCGAGCTCCAGGCGCTGGTTCTTTTCGTCGAGGCGAGCCTTCAGGGAAGCCACCACCGCTTCCACTGCCGCTTCCAAGGGCATCGGGCGAAGATCCAGCTGGAGGCGGCCGCTCTCGATCCGCGAGATATCCAGCAGGTCATCCACCAGCAGTTTGAGCCGGTCGGCGTTGGCCTTCACAATCTGCAGGAAGCGGCGCTGCATTTCAGAAAGGGGCCCGGCGGATCCGAGGAGCAGAAGATCCACATAGCCCTTGATGGAGGTCATGGGCGTGCGGAGCTCGTGGGACACCGTGGAGATGAACTCCGTCTTAGCGCGATCGGCTTCCACCTCCGGCGTGATGTCCCGGAAGACCGAGACGGTGCCCAGGAACTCGGTGCCCATCATCACCGGCGCGGCGTGGACGGTGATGAAGCGGCCCTCGGGGGCGAGCTCGTGGCGCATGAACAGGGTAGGGGGTTGGCCCCGTGGGGAGGAAAGCCATCGCCGCAGGGAGGCCATCCATTCCTGCCATGCGGGCCCATAAAGGCCGGTGAAATGATGGATAGGCCGACCAAGGACCTCTTCCCGGCGCAACCCAAGGATCTGTTCGGCGGCGGCGTTCATCATGATCACCTCGCCCCGGGCATCGGCCACCATCACACCTTCCGCGATGGATTCCAGGATGGCCTGGCGCTTGGAAACCTCCTCCTGGGCAGCCCGCAGGGTGTTGCCCAGCTGCTCCGCCTGCTGGGTGATCAGCTGATAAAGGGCCGCGTTATGGATGGCCTGAGCCATCTGCGCGGCCACGGTCTCCAACAGCTGAACTCGTTCCGGATCGAACCCACGGGCTTCCGGGCTAGCGAACACCAGAGCCCCCAGGACGTCCAGGCCCAAGGTGAGAGGAACCACCAGGGCCGCGCCTGGACGCAGGGCCCGCCAGGGCGCCGGGAGGAGATCGGGGGAGAACGCGGACAGGTTCTGGGTTCGCCGCTGGCGGATGGCCGCCTGGATCGCCCCGGGGTCTTCGTGGAGGGGCCAGGATTGTCCGATCAGATCAGCACGGCCCGGCCCGATCCCGGCTCGCACCTCCAGGCGTCCTTTCTCGGGATCCAGCAGGATCACCGCCGCAGTTTCCCCTTCTTCAACGAGGAGCGAGAGCGCCTGCTGAAGGGTAGCCTCCAGCTCCAGGCTGGCGGTCAGCGCCAGGGTCACCCGATACAACCGCTCCAGCTGGCGATGGCGAGTCGAAAGGTCGGCCAGGGCCTTCTCCAGCGCCTCCGTTCGCTCGCGGACCTGGGCTTCGAGCTCCTCACTGAAGCGGCGGGTCTGCTCGTAGAGCCGGGCGTTCTCCAGGGCAACAGCCGCTTGTTCCGCCAGGGTCTGGAGCAGGATCTGTTCGATCTCGTCAAAGGCGCCCCGTTCCGGATGGGCCACCGCGATCCATCCGACGATCTCTCCACCCGCCCGCATGGGGACGAGGAGCAGCGAACGCACCTCCGGGATCTCCTCGTCCAGGGCCTCAGCTAAATCTCGGAGATAGAGCGCACGGCCGGACCTCATCGCCTGGATCATCCGGGAGGAGCCCAAGAGGGCTTCCAGCGGGGAGATCTCCAGGCCATCCAGAGCAAATTGGGCGATCAGCTGAGGGGCCTCTTTCTCCATTCGGATCACCCCCGCCCAGCTCGCATGGCTCAGGGAGGCGGCCGCCTGGGCGATGGCTTCCAGCAGAGCGCCCAGCTCCAGCCGGGCGGCGATCTGCCGGCTGGCTTCGTTCAGGCGGGTGAGGGCCTCGATCCGCTCTTTCAGCCCCTCATACAGGCGGGCGTTTTCAATGATGATGCCGGTCTGGCTGGCCAGCAGCTCCAGCATCTCCGCCGTCTCACGGGTGGGTGCCTGCCCGTCCCGCGGCTCGTCCACAGAGATGATCCCCAGCAAGCGCCCGCCTGTCCCGTGAATGGGCACAATCAGGAGATCCTCGGGATGCCAGCGGGTGGGATCCGGCCGGGGCTCCCGCGTCGGTGTCGCTGTCCAGGTATCCAGAAGCTCGCTCAGGTTCTCAGGTTGCCGTTCATATGGGATGTAGTAGCAGGCTCCCAGTCGGAATTCCTCTCGCAAGAAGATCTGCATATTGCGCCATGGCTGGAGGATCTGCCGCATCCGTTCGAACACCGGCAGGGGAAGCCCGGCCTGGGCCACCCGCCGCAGCATGGGGGGCTCGCCCTCGATCAGGCTGATGAGCACCCGCTCGAAGCCCAGGGACTCCTGAATGGTGTGGGCGACGGCGTCGAGGGCGTTCTCCAGCGGCCGCTCGGAGCGCAGTGCCTGGCCCACCTCCAGCATCCCGCGCATCAGCTCGATGCGCTGGCGGTAGCGCTCCCCCCGCTGCGCCTCCTCCTGCAGGCGCATGGCGTTGCCGATGGCCACGGCGGCCTGAGCGGCCAAGGCTTCCAGAAAGGCGATCTGTTCCTCGCTGAAACCATAGGGCCGCCGGCTCTGGAGATCCAGCACCCCCACCACCAGCGTCCCATACCAGATCGGCACGGCCACCTCGGAAAGGGTATCCGGCGTCCCGGCGATGTAATGGGGGTCCTGCCGGACATCGGGGACAAGCACGACGCGGCCGCTCTGGAAGGCCTGCCCGATCAATCCTTCTCCAGGTCGCTGGCGATCCAGCCCGCGGGCTTGCAGTTGCTCCATGGAGAGGTTGCGGAGCAGACGGGGGCGCAGCAGATCGCTTGTCGGATCGTAAAGGAGGATCTCCCCGTAATCCGCCCCTGTGACATGGAAGGCCGAGTCCAGCACCAAGTTCAGGATGTGATCGAGATCCAGATTGGCGTTCAGCTCCTGGCCGATGCGGTTCAGCGCGGTCAGCTGGTGGATGCGGGCCTCCAGGCGCTCGCGGATCTCCCCGTAAAGCCGGGCGTTTTCCACGGCGATGGCCGTCTGGTGCGCGATGGCCTGAAGGAGCTCCAGATCATCCTCGTCGAAGGCGTTCTCGTCCGTCTCGTGCTGGATGGCCAGCATGCCGATCACCCGGTCGCCGACTCGCAGGGGAACCCCTATCCAGAGCCGGGCGGGGGTTCCCACTGGCTCGATCCCCAGCGCCCGTGCCTGGCCGGCGACGTCGCCTCGCAGCAGGAGGGGCTGGCCGGTTCGGATCACATATTCGGTCAGGCCATGGCCGCCCCGGCGCTTCGGCCGCTCCGGCAACCGTTGTCCCTGGTGCACATAGAACACAAACGAGACCTCATCGTTCTCCGGATCATAGAGGGCGGCGTAGAAATTCCGGGCATCCAAGATCCGCCCGAGCTCTTCCCGGATGGTTTCAAAGATCGTATCCAGATCCAGCGTTGCGGCGATCCGCTGGCCGATCTCCACCAGGGCCCGCAGGCGGGCGGCGTGACGCCGGGCCTGTTCGATCACCTGAAGGTTGTGAAGGGTAGTGCCCAGCACCACGCCCATCGCCATCCCCAGACGTTCATCATCTGGGGCGAATCGGCCCCCGATCCGATTGATCAAGTGGACCTCCCCGATGGGCTGTTCCCAGGCCGTCAGGGGGAGGGAGAGGACGGATCGGACACCGAAGCGGGCGATCAGCTCCCGATACGGAGGGATCACCCGGCGGTCCTCTGACGCCCGGTTGGAGCGGAAGGGGCGTCCGCTCCGGAACACGCTTTCCGCGAACACCGGGTCCTGCACCGGAAGACGGAACCCCAGGGCCTCCGGCGGCCAGGGGCCGTAGAGGCCGGCGGGGTGAGGGATTAACTCCTGACGCTTCGGATCGTAGAGCAAGACCACGATCCGCTCCACCCGGAACCAATCGGCGAGCTCGGCGACGGACCGTCGGAGGAAATCTTCGAGGGATGGGGAGGCGGCGCTCATTGCTGCGATGCGGAATAGGATCTCCAGCCCTTCGGCGTAATGGTGCGTGGCTTCATACAACCGGACGTTGTGGATGGCGATGGCTGCCTGGGCAGCGATCGCTTCCAGGAGGCGCAGATGTTCCTCGGTGAAGGCCCCCGGGCGATACGCAATGAGTTCCAGGGTCCCGATGAACTCTTCCCGGGTTTGCAGAGGGACGCCCAAAAAGGCGCGCGCGGGGAAGCGCTCGAGGTTCAGGCGAGGGCGCGCGCCGGTGAAGTCGCGCAGATCTTGGATCAACAGGGGACGCCGGTGGGTGGCCAGCCATCCGGTGAGGCCCTCGTCGGGTCGGTAAACCCCTCCGAGCTCCGCGAGCTGAGCCACCGCCTGGGGATCCCCGCCGCGGGCCCGGGTGTGAAGCCGGCGGTCTCCAGGCTCCCACAGGTTGATCTCAGCCAACTCATAGGGGATCACCTGCCGGATCGCAAACAGGATGGCATCCAGCGTGGAGTCCAGATCCAGGGAGGCGCTGAGCAAACGAGCAATCCCCGTGACCAGGGCTAGCTCCCGAGGGTAGATCGGGTGTTCCGGGGCGGATCTGGATCCCTCGGGAACAGGCCGAAGGACGACCAGGAAACCCGGATGCCCATCCAGGGTGAGGGGGAGGACACTGGCCTGTGCGCTTCGCTGGCCGATGGTGGCCGTCTCCCGGGAGCCCCGCAGCCATCGTTCCAACACGCCGGGCGGGCGAAGACGGCTCGCCAGATCCTGGCGGGAGGAGGGAGGGGGATCCCCCAGCCAGGCGCGCGCTGCGGCGTTCAGAAGCAATCGGCTGCTCTCGGCCTCGATCCATAGCACCGGTTCCGACCACCGCTCCAGGAAGGCAACATCCTCCCCCCGCGTCGCCGGGTTTGAGGAAGATGGGCGAGCCGATCTCAAAAGCCAACGCAGGCGCTGGCGCCAGACCATCCCGGGTTTCCCTCCGCTTCTCTTTTCCGTTCCGGTGCCGCTTTACGACATCGTGGGGAGATCTTCCTTCAAAGCAGCAGGATCTCCTTCCGCCGGGCTTCCGCTGCGACCTCCGTGAGCTCCCGGATGTCGTTGAAGATCGAATCCCCGGCCCGGACGATGCCGATGGCCAGGCTCATCAGAGGGACGCGCTTCTCATTCCCATCGCGATCGATGAGCACCAGATACCCTCGTTCCCGGTCGGGGAAGGCATAGTGGGTCCCGACCCCTTCGGCGAAGCGACGGCGGAGCTCCTGGGCGATGCCCTCGGCCCGTCCGGCCTCCGTGATCACCACGAAATCATCCCCCCCGACATGTCCAATGAAGTCCTGGGGCGTCCCCAGCTCGTCCACCACCTCCCCGATCAGCATGGCCGTCCACCGCAGGACCTCGTCACCGGCCACGAAGCCGTAAACCTCCTGGAAAGCATCCAGGCCGTTGATCCCGATATACAGCAGGCCCCAGTCCGAGCGGCGGAGGAGGGCGCGCAGCTGATCCTCGATCAGACGCCCGCTGGGCAGGCCGGTGACCGGGTTGGTGAGGCTCTCCCGTTCCGCCCGCCGGATGGCGTTCTGGACCCTCAGGCGCAGTTCCTCGATGTCGAAGGGCTTCGTGATGTAATCATCCGCCCCCAGCTCCAGGCCGGCGATGCGGTCGCTGCGCTCGTCCCGTTGGGTCAGGAAAATAATGGGAATGTGGCTAGTGCGCAGGTGAGTGCGCAGCCTCCGGCAGACCTCGTAGCCATCGATATCGGGGAGCACGATATCCAGGATGATCAGATGGGGGAGCTGCTGGCGGGTTCTCTCCAGCGCTTCCTGCCCCCGCGTGGCCGTCTGAACCTCATAGCCCAGCGATCCGAAATACAGCTGGAGCATCCGGGCGATGTCCGGATCGTCTTCCACCACCAGAATCCGTGCCTTGCTCATCGAGCCCTCCTCCCTGCGCCCGCCCCCGGCTCAAACTATGAAACCGAGGAGACGGGGCCCGCGGTTCCCCCAACTCCCACTTGGGGGAGAGGCCGCGCCAGCCCCTCGAAACCTCGCCCCCAAGCGATCTCCTCAATTTGTGGATTATTCTAACTCCAGTATTAAGAAATGGAAACACGGGGGAGGCGTATGAAGGCTTTAACCCGCTTGCCTGGGGCAGGAGTTCCGGGTGGGAAGGCGTGCCTCGCCTGGCCTCCGGGAACCCCGGCAGGAGCGATGGAGCTGGCGGATGGTTCTGTCCCCTTTTCTCCAGCAAAGGATGGGGACAGACGGAGCGGGGTGATGTTCCGCGGGATGGATTTCTGTGTTAAGATGAGGGGCAAAGAGTTCGGAAGGGGGCGCAGGGATCATGCCCCGGCTGAGCGCTTCGATGGAAGATTATCTGCGGGCGATCTATATCCTCGCTGAGCGAGAGGGGACGGTCACTACCACCCGGCTGGCGGAATACCTCCATGTGGCTCCGCCGTCGGTGACCGGGATGCTGAAGAAGTTGGCGAGGCTCCGCCTCGTTCACTATGCCCCTTATCGGGGAGTAACCCTCACCCGAACCGGCCGCCGGATCGCCCTGGAGGTGATCCGGCATCATCGCCTGCTGGAGCTCTTCCTTATGGAAGCCTTGGGCTATGATTGGGACGAGGTCCACGCGGAGGCGGATCGTCTGGAGCATGCGATCAGCGAGGCCTTGGAGGAACGGATCGCGACGATGCTGGGCCACCCCGCGTATGACCCCCATGGGGATCCCATTCCCACCCGGGCCGGGGAGATCCCGCTCCCGGCCGCCCAGCGGCTGAGCGAGGCCCCTCTGGGGGTGGCCTGTGAGGTGCTGCGAGTGATCGATGAAAGCTCGACCTTGCGGCAGGCTGCCCGGGTGGGCTTGCGACCGGGCGCCCAGGTGATCGTGGAGGAGCAGGTGCCAGGCGTTGGCCTGCGCATCCGGGTGGGCGATCAGGAGCATCGAATTCGGCGCCACCTGGCCGAACAGGTCTTTGTGCGGGTGCCCCCCCTGGAATCCTCGTGGGAAACCATGCCGGAGGCGACGACGGCGGCTCCGGATCACCCCTGAGCTGGTCGAGCGTGTGTGGTCCGAGATCCTCGCGGACCTGCCGCCGGATCTGCGGCAGGCGGTAGCGAACCTGGTCATCCGGTGGGAGGAGGAGCCCGACCGGGAGCCCCGGCAGGCGCTGGGCCTTCCGCCGGGGGAGAACCTGTATGGCCTGTTCGAGGGGCCCCCATGGGCGGAACGAGATCGGGCGCCCATCCCTTGGCCGTCGCGGATCCGGATCTTCCATCGCCCCCTCGAAGCCGACTTCGGCGATGATCCGTTCCGGCTACGGGCCGAGCTCCGACGCACCCTGCTTCATGAACGGGGGCACTATTTTGGCCTGAGCGAGGAGGCCCTGAGCCGGTTCGGTCTGGAGTAACGAGCGACGCCGCGGGTTTTCCTGAAGTGTGAGAGGCGTCGAACAAATTCGACCTTAAGAGGTCTTCGGCCGACGTTCGGGGCGGAGTGCCTCACCAGGCCGATTTCCATCGGCGCGAAAAGCCTTCGCTGGCCGAACGGCTTTTGCGTCGGCGCAGGCCGAGGCCTGGCGTAAAGGGCCCAGGGAGGCCGAGTATCCCTCCCCACGGAGCGCCAGTGGGGAGAACTGTCGCATTAACTGCTTCGCTTCCCCACCCGATCCACATACGCCCGGGTGTAGACATTGATCCGCACGATATCCCCCTCGGCGATGAACTGGGGGACCAGCACTTCGAGCCCGTTCTCCAGGATGGCCGGCTTGTAAACGTGGCTCTCGCGCTCGCGCAGGGGTTGGGAAGTGTGGACCACGCGGAGATCCACCGTTTCCGGGAAGGCCACGGCAACGGGTTGCCCTTCGTGGAATTCCACGGGGATCCGCTGGTTGGGCTGGAGGAAGATCTCCAGATCCCCGATCATCGCGGCCGGGATGGGGATCTGATCGTAGGTTTCGGGATCCATGAAATAGAACATCTCGCCATCATTGTAAAGATATTCCATCATCCGGCGCTCCAGGGAGACCTCCTCCACGCGCTCCTCCGGCCGGAAGCGTCGATCCGTTACGACCCCGGTGCGCAGGTTGCGCAGCCTGGCGTGCACAACCCCCTTCTGCTGGGCGGTTCCGGAGTGATACACTGCATCGATCACCCGGAAGAGCGTTCCCTCCAGCTGAATCGTCATCCCAGGGCGAAGCTCGCTAGCCACCGGCATAGCATCCTCCTCAGCCCTTGAGGGTGGCGTTCGGACCCAGGCCGTTGGTCTCGAATTGGGAAGGCAGGATACCCCTTCAATTTTAATTTATTCGGGCTTGCGTCGCTGGCTCAGCCATCGGATTGCGCCTCCAGGCGATAACGAAATCTGGGTTCGGTGAACAGATGGCGATGATCCTCGGTCTCCTCCAGTTTACGCCGTGGGGTATAGCGGATCGCGTTATCCAGGAGGTTGCGGAACACCACCTCAATCCGCGCCGGATCCACGTCCACGGAGGGCAGATCGGGAGGAAGCTGGATGGAGATGGGGTGGCTTTCCCCATGCAGATCCCGCTTCACCCGGGCGAGGATGGCATCTTCAAGAGCGGGAACATAGAGCCCGGGGATGCCTTCCGGCTGCACCTTTCCATTGAGGCCCTGGTGATGGTGATGCTGGGCGGCCAGGGGACGGTATGGGGGCCGATCCTGGGGGCGGCGCTCTATGAGCGCCTAGGGTGATCCCATGAGCCTGCTCGAGGTGCAGGGGGTTTCCAAGCGCTTTGGAGGCCTGCAGGCCTTGAACCGGGTTTCCCTCCATATGGTCGAGGGGGAGATCCCAGGGCTGATCGGCCCGAACGGCCCGGGCAAGACCACCCTGTTCAATGGGATCAATGCTCGAGAACGTGATGGTGGGGGCCTGTTTCGGGCGGGAGAACCGATCCCTCCGCGAAGCCCGGGAGATCGCCTTGGCCGTCCTGGAGCAGGTCGGGCTGGCCGGGAAGCGGGACGTGGAAGCCGCCCGGCTGAACGCGGCGGAGAAAAAAACGATGGGAGCTGGCCTGCGTCCTGGCCGCGCGCCCTTACCTGATCCTGCTGGACGAAGTCCTGGCGGGCCTGAATCCCGCCGAAGTGGCGACGATGCGGGAAGTGATTCGCGCCATCCGGGCCAGAGGCCGCCGATTGCCCATTCATGAGGGGGAAATCCTCCTCAGGCCATCCCTCATTTTGACAGCCGGGGATATCCGGATTATTCTCTATACGGGTATAGGGCATTTTCGCTTTCCCCGGTGGACGTTAAGGATCCCGCAGGAGGTGGAAGCCAGGCCATGCCGCTTTACGAGTATCGTTGTCGTGGGTGCGGTGCCGAGTTCGAGCGGCTGGTTCGGTGGAACACCCCGTTGGAGGAGATCGAGTGCCCGCGCTGCGGCCGTCGGGAGGCGGAGAAGCGGCTCTCGCTCTTCGCCACCGTGGGAGCCGGTGGCCGGGAACCCCGGGGGAACCCTTCCTGCGGCCCGGTCACCTGAGGGATCCGTTGATCCAGGGCCGGGAGCCCTTTGAATGTGACTGGGGGGAGAGCTTGTGCCGAGGAGCCTCCTTATGCTTCGCCTTTCTCAGGATGCAGAACAGCGTTTGGTTCGCCGTCTCCGACGGATCCAGGGGCAGGCCCGGGGGGTGGAGCGGATGATCCAAGAGGGGCGGGATTGCGAGGAGGTGTTGGAGCAGCTGGCCGCCCTGCGAGCGGCTGCCCATCATGCCCTCCTGTTCGCAACACGGGCTTACCTCCAGGCATGCGCGGATCTGGATCCTGTGCGATCCGCGCGTGCGGTGGGAACCCTTCTGGAAACCCTGGGCCGGCTTTCCTGAGGGCTTACTTCCTGCATTAGACCCGGGGGCCGGCGTGGGAAGCGTGGAATACTGGTGGCGGAAAGCCCAATCCGAACCGCAGCCTCGCCGGAAAGCGACCTCCCGGCGGGTTTCCGCCGATCAGGGGCCCTCCCTGGATTTTCAGCTTCATGCTCCTGCGGAAGCAGAGGGCGCGGTGGAGATCTACCGGGCAGGGGATCTCTGCCCTAACTGTGGCTTCGCTCCCCTGGAATACGATGGCTACTTCAATGTGTATTGCCCGATCTGCGGGTTCCGCACGGGGGCCCGTGGGGCGTGCACCTGATAAAGACACCCGGGAGGGACGAGGGGCGGCGCCCCTCGCGATCGCCTGCGGGCGCGATGAACCCATAGGATTCCAATCCGATCTGCGCAGAGGGAGTGTCCCCATGGCTACAGAGATCCGCCTGAATTTACTGGACGCCCAGGGCATGAAGATGGAAGCCCTCACGCCAAGCGGGCATTCAGTGATCATGGACGCGGCCCCAGATGTGGGGGGGACGAATCAGGGGCCCCGCCCGATGGAGCTGCTGCTGGTCGCCCTGGCGGGCTGCACGGCGATGGATGTGCTCTCCATCCTGCGAAAGAAGCGCCAGCCCCTGGAAGGGTTCGCGATGGAGGTCCGGGGGGAGCGGGCTCCGGAGCATCCGAGGGTCTACACGGATATCGATGTGCTCTATATTGTGAAAGGGAATGTGGATCCCCAGGCCGTCGTTCGGGCGGTTGAGCTCTCAGTGACCAAATATTGCTCCGTCAGCGCGATGCTGCGCAAGACTGCTCGTATCCGGTATCGCTATCGGATCGAGCCCGTCACGCCCGGGGCGGAGCCGGTCGAGGGAGAATACCGGATGGAGGAAGTTTCCGCCTCCGCATGAAGCGGGGCGGGTCGGCAGCCTACCTGCCCTGAAGGGAGGGGCCGCTTTGGATTTCCTCGTCCCGGTCCGGCGGCCTCTCATCGATCTGCCCTCTACGCGAAGGCGATCCCCAGCATCCCGTAGACGGCCAGGAGCTGCGCGCCCTCCAGCCCGTTCGTTTCCCCATCCAGCGCGATGAAGGCTGCGATCCCCCCTGCCATCATCATGGCCACCGGTTCCAGCGGATGGAAGACCAGATCCATCGGCCGCCCCAAGGCCAGGCTGGCGAAGACCAGGGCGGGGGTGACCAGCAGGGCGATCTGCATGCTCGAGCCCATGGCGATCTCCAGCGAGAGGCCCATCTGGTTCTCCACGGCCATTTGGGCCGCCACCAAGTGCTCCGCCACATTGCCCACCCGGGGGATCAGGATGATCCCCACGAAGAGCTCCGTGAGGCCCAGGGTGTGAAGGGTGGGTTCCGGCGTGTGAACCAGCAGCTCGCTCATCCCCACCACGCCGATCGTGGCTGCCGCCAGGACCCCGAGGGCCTGGGGGAGGGTCTAGCGGGTATGGGGAGAGGGATGGGCAGCCAGCGGCTCCTGGGCGCGGAGGGGATGTAGAGGGCCAGCATCAGCCCGGCCACGCCCAGGCTCATCGTTTCCACGGCCTCGGGATGGTGAGCCGCGATCGTATGGCTGAAAGCGGATGCCGGCCAGGGCGATGATCCGTTCGGCGGCGTTCCCCAGGGTGGCGTTCAACAGGCCGCCCACCACCGGCCCGTTCGCGCCGCCAGCGGGATCAGGGCCAGGGCGCTGAGGATCCGCACGAGGACGGGCCCGGCGTTTCCCACGGCGGCCAGCACCGCTAAGCGGAACCGCGATCAGCAGGGCGGGTGAACGCATGATGCGCACTCTGTTCGAATAGGCTTTGGCTCCCACGCTTTCGCTGGGCCGGGGCAGGCCAGCCGTTGGCTGAAGGCCTTCTGCGCCGATGGAAATCGGCCTGGTGAGGCGCTTTATGCTAAGCGTCCGCCTTCGCCGACGCGATGGGGCCGGCGGAGGCCGAGGGCCTCTTCGCCGGCCGAAGGCGAATGGGATGCAATCATCGGCTCTACAGGAGATATAGAATGAGGATCGCCGTCAGCCCCCAGAGGATCACCGTCAGGAGCAACGGCCGGTCCTTCCACACCAGTTCATCCGGCGGGGCGGTTTCTCCCCTCACATGGATCAGGTAGAGATACCGAAAGATCCCGTAGAGAACGAAGGGGATGGTCAGCATCATCGCGTGATTAGAGGGAAGGTTGGGGGCGGAGAACGTGTAAAGCGAATAGGCCAATATGGTGGCAGCCATCACCACGCCCATCATCTCATCGAGAAAGCGAACTGTATATTCCTCCAGGATGGCCCGGTGGTTGCGGGCGTTCTCACCCAGGAGGATGATCTCCTGCCGGCGCTTGGCGAAACCGATGAAGAGGGCCAGAAGCAATGTGCACAGGTAAAGCCACGGCGAGAACCGCTCCACCCGGACCAGGGGGACGCCAGCGGCGACGCGCAGGACATAGCCGCTGGCCAGGGTCAGCACATCTATGATCACCCGATGTTTCAGCCAGAGGGAATAAGCCAGATTCATCCCCCAGTAGACATAGGCGATGAGCGCAAACCGGGGGTCCAGCATGAAGGAGGGGTAGGCCAGGGCGATCGGGATCAGGAGCGCAGCCCCCCAGGCGATCCGGGGATCCAGCTCCCCAGCGGGCAAGGGGCGATGGCGCTTGCGGGGATGCTGTCGGTCTCTTTCCAGATCCTGCAGGTCGTTGAAAACATAGACTGCCCCCGAGAGAAGACACAGGATCATAAAACCCGCCACCGTGCGCCCGAGAGGCTCAGGGCGGAGCAGTTTCTCATCGAACACAAGGGGGGCGAAAATGAAGACGTTCTTCAGCCACTGGCGCGGCCGCATGGATCGCGCCAGGCCAGTTATCGCTTTCCCCGGATGGATGGCCAATGCCCTCATGAGGACCATGCTCCAGATCGGATGGCTACCGATAGCCCCCCCAGCGGTTCCCGATTATAATTCGACCTGTCAGCCGGACGAAAGCATGGGAGCTCATCGATCCTCGGCCTACGGGGACGGGGGAGGGAGGACTTTGCTCCTCGAGGGTTTTCTGGGCATCCGGCGTCCAGCGTAGAACATTTCCCTTTCTGGGAATCCGGCCCATGGGCGAGCAGGAACGTTTAGCCATTCGTCGGAAGATCTTGGGGATTGCCCTTCGGCAGGCGCGGGAGGAGGCGGGAAAGACTGTTCGGGAGTGCGCGGCGTTGCTCGGGATTTCCTTGGCTCGCTATCGGGCCTATGAAGCCGGCCAACGGGATCCCACACTACCGGAGCTGGAGGCCCTGGCCTGGTTCTTCCAGCGGCCCCTCTCCGTTCTTTTAGATCCTGATCGCCCCGCTTCGCCGGGCAGCGATGGGGCAGCGGGGGCGATCCCCGAGCTGCTTGCGCTCCGCCACCGGATCATCGGCCTGATCCTGCGCCAGGCCCGAGAGCGGGCCGGGAAGAGCATGCGCGAGGTCGCCGCGTTCCTGGGATGCTCCCCCCGACGGATCCGGGGATATGAGTCCGGAGAGTATCCCATCCCACTGATCGAGCTGGAGCGCTTATGCCTCTATCTGGGGGTTTCCCTTTCGGACTTCTATGACACGGATAGCCCCATCGGGCAATCCGTCCTCCTGGCGGACCAAGTGGAACGTTTCCGAGCGCTTCCTCCCGAGGTCCGTTCTTTCGTGACGTCGCCGGTCAACCTACCCTATCTCCGCTTGGCGATGCGTCTGGCGGAGCTTCCGGCGGATCGTCTGCGGCATATCGCGGAGGACCTGCTGGAGATCACCCTGTGAGGGCATCAGCGGAACATTTCGGGGAGATATCTCCGGCCTCCTCGATCCGCGGAGGGATTGCTGTGGGCTCATGGGCCATGCCTTCTGGAGGCTGCGGGATGGGTGTGACGCAAGACCGGAAAGAGGTTTCTGCGGAACACCGGTATTTTCCTTAGGATCCATATGGACAGGGCGGCTGATTCGGGATGTGGACCACACCGGTGTTGATCCTCTTTCTGGGGATTGGGGCGGGGTTGTTCCGGCATCTCATGGCCGGCGGCGGGGGGCGGCGACTGATGCTGGATGTGGGGTTGGGGTGTCTGGGCTTTGCCATCGGACATAGTGTGGGGGAAGCGCTGGCTCCCGGATTTGGGCGCATTGGAACCACAGCGGTGATCCCTGGCCTGCTGGGGGCGGGGGTGCTCCTCGGGGTCTCCTCGATAGCGGTCCTCTGGCGTCGCAGCTGATCCGGCCTCGATCTCGGTGGGTGCTTTCCTCGTGGCGTCATAGGGCCCTGGCCGTTATGGGAGATCATACCGCTGCATCTCCTGCGACCACCAGACATGGAAGCGGGAGAGGGCCAGAAGCCAGAGCGCGACGCTGCCGACGGCCCAGCGGGGCCATCACGGCGACAGTGGGCATCGCCACCATCACCGTCAGGTAGCGGGCGGCGAGCTCGCTCTCTCCCGTTCGCCGCACCCATAGCCAGAGCCGCCAGAAACGTCTCCGGCGATCCCGAGGGTCATCTCCAGGAAGCTGCGGCGGACGGCCCCGATGGACAGCTCTTCATCCCACCCGATGTTCTGGTCGCTCAGGGGATGGACATGAAGGGCGAAGGCCATGACAGGCCGGCCGTCAGAAGCCCGATTTCACGCAGGCGGTGTCGCGGTTGGGGCATCTTCGCCTACCTTCTTCTGGGATGTTCAACGGCATCTGGATGCGAGCGGAGCGGATCCGTCCCGCTCATCCGCTCCCTAATCCACTCTACGGCCTTTGGGGGATGAAATAGCGGGCATGGGGGCAAGGCCCCTTTTCCCGCGCCGAGCGTCCTTCATCGGACCCCCATGGATGGAGCGAAGATTGGGACAGATGTCCCGGGGAAATCGGGACGCAGGCCTCTGCCGGGGGAAGGCCGTTTCGATTACAGTGAGAAGCGGAAAGACCATGGAACAGGAGGCCTGCGATGGATCGCCTGGCGCGCATCTGGTTGCTGCTGATCCAGATCGTCCTCGGCTACGAATGGCTTGAGGGCGGGCTGGAGAAGTTGGAGACCGGCGGCGGGTTTGTGCGAGGTCTGCCCCAGACCCTGGCCCGCTTTGCGGAAAAGAACCCCTATCCCTGGATGAAGGCGTTCCTGACCGGACCGGCCACGGCCAATGCCACCCTCTTTGGAAATCTGGTTCAGTGGGGCGAGCTGCTCGCCGGCCTGGGCTTGATCGCCGGTGCCCTCTACCTGTTGCTCCTGGCCCACCGTCTGAACGGGGTGCTGCAGCGCGTGGCCGGGATCCTGGTGGCAATCGCCCTGCTGGGCGGGATGACGATGAACGCCTTCTTCGGTCTGGCTGCGGGGCACACCAGCCCCTCCACCTCGGGGATCAACCTGGTGATGTTCTTCTCTCAGCTCATGCTCCTGGGCTTCTGGATCGGCGTGATCCTCCAGCCGGTGGAGGAGCTCAGCTTGCATCGGCGACCGGCTTGAAGGAAAGGATCGCTCACGAACACGGGCAGGAGCTTGCGGCTCCTGCCCGTGTTCTTTATGGAGAGCCCGGTGGAGCGTGGAACACGAGGATCCCCAGCCCCTCGCAGTGGGCCCGGGGTCGGAGCGCCCACCAGCCCTCTGGATACGCCGCTCGCAGCGCGGCCAGGGTGGAACGGTCTTCGGGATGGACCAGATACAGTTTGGGGCCGGGCAGGCGCCGATGGGCCTCTAGAACCCGGGGGAGATCCTCATGCCAGATCGTGTAGGGCCAGTCGATATTTCCCAGCCACATCCCGATCAGCCGCGAATCGAACCAGTAGGGATAGGCTACATAAAAGGCGTTCGTTTCCGGCCCGCCCCCCGCATAGAAGCCCCGCAGGATCTCCGCCGCATCCGAGGCGTTTAGGGCGATGCGACAGTAAGTCGTCGCATATTCGCGGAAGATGCGATCCGTATTGATCCGAATCAGGGCGAGGGCCAGCAGGGCCGCCGTTCCCCACCGGAACCATCGCCAGTGGCGGGGACCCCCCTCCGCCGTCCATTGAGCGGGGATCAGCGCGGCGAGGGCGAGCACGGCCGGCAGGGCGCCCGCGGCCCGCACTGTGCTCGGATTCTCCCGCGGGAAGGACAGGTTATAGGCGGAGGGAAGCAGCATGACCAACCCTGCCGTCAGCACAGCCAGCGGGACCGGATCCCGATGGTGGAGCATCCATAGGAGAGCCGCCGCCCCGCCCAGGACCAGCAGGGCCCCCATGATCGGATCCAGCATCGGCCGCCCGGGGATGGTGGCCACATAGACTTCATCACCGGTCCAGTGGAACATCAACAGCGCCCGGCGCAGGTTATCGGCCAGGATGAGGAGGGGGTTTCCTTCAATGGGTTTTTCCCATGTGGAGACCCGAGTCATCAGCCGGTAAAAGAAGATCTCGGGATAGTCCACGATGAAGCGCAGCATGGGAGCTAGCACCGGGAGGGCCGTGAGCATCCCGATCAGGAAGTCCCATGCCAGTCGCCATCCCGTCCTCGTCTGCCCGATGCGCCGTGTTAACCCCACGGCCAGGAAGGCGGCGGGCAGGGCGGCGAGCATTCCCCGAAAGGGCGAGTAGCCATACAGCCCCACTCCCAGGAAGAAGCCCATCCAGAGGAAATCCGTGCGCTTTCCGGAACGAAGCCCCCGGATCAGGAAAGCCAGCGACCAAGCGGCGAAGGTGGGCAGGAAGGGATAGCGCAGCCCCACCCGCGCCGGAATGACCGCCCATGAGGCCACCGCCCCCAGGAACATGGTCCAGAGCCCCCCGGGTCGCCCCCACAGGGCCGCGCCGAGGAGGTAGAGGGCGGGCAGGAGCAGTACCCCGATGAAGGCCGTCCCGACCTGGAGGGTGAACTTGTGCAGCGGCATTCCGAAGACCCGGATCGTCGCTGCCGCGAGATAGAACTGAAACGCCTCCCGTCCCGTGTTTCGAGGGAAGAAGATCCGGTATTCGCCGTTCAGGACATCCCGGACATCGAGGAGCTTCTCCGCGTGATCGCTGTTCACATCGAGGGGGAGGTTCCAGAGATCCCAGTAGCGGAACCCGATCCCGAGGGCCAGGATCAGGAGGAGCGCCAGATGATGCCCGCGCAGGAGGAGTCCATCCCGCGGAAGGCGGGGGAGGGGAGCGTTCCACCACGCGAGAAACCATGGGATCACCGCTGTGATCCAGGCGATCACCCCGGCCAGGCGGAACCGATTGCCTCCGGAGTCCAGGAACGCCAGGGCCATGCCCCCTATGCTCAGGGCCAGCCAGAGGGGACGAAAGCCCGCAGCCCCATGGGGCTCTTCCCGGGGAAGGCCTTTCTGATCCAGCCACCCGGGGGATCGGCGGAGGGCCCAGACGATCCCAAGCGTCGCCCAAGCATACAGGGCCAGCCCCAGCGGATCCGGAGCCGCCCGGGGGCTCTGGTCCAGTCGGAGCTGGCCCAGAACCGCCAGGAGAAAAGCGATGAGCCAAACGGCCACGGAACCGCCCTGGAGAAACCGGCGTTTCATCCCTCCGCTCCCGATGGGATCAGCGTTGTGCGATCATGAAAAAATAGGCGCCTTCCAGACCTGGGGGTTCTTCGTAAAAGGGTCGAAGGATCCGCTCCACGGGCCCCAGGCTCCAGCGCCATGGGGCCAGGATCCAGCGCCCGAAAAGCTTTTTGCAGAGCAGGGAAGGCAACCCATACAGATGACCCCATTCCAGCAGGGCGGTGGCCCCCGGGGAAAAATAGAACCACCAGCGGAGCGGGCGAAGCCCAGCTTGTTCCAGGCGGGCCGCCCAGATCTCCGGGGCGTCGCAGTGATGATGGCGGGAGATGCGATTAAAGAGCCGGCCGTAGCTTTCCGCCAGCCCTTGCTGCCGCAGCCGCCGCAGCAGGCGATACAGCGAAAGGAATTCCACGAAACGATGGCTGGGCGAGCAGAACAGGAAATAGCCTCCGGGTCGAAGGACCCGTGCCACCTCCCGCAGGACAGCCTCCACGGGGGGAATGTGTTCCAGCACCGAATTGCTGATCACGGTCCCGAAGAATCCCGAGGGGAACGGCAGATGCGCGCCATCGGCCTGGATCGCCCATCGGTAAACCCGACGGACGGCGGCTTCCTTCAAGGGCCCCCATTCAGGATCCAGGCCGACCCATGCCCGCCCGGGAAAGGCCACGGAGGCGAAGTGCCCATCCCCGCAACCCAGGTCCATGATGGGCTCCGGCATCTCCAGGCCTTGGTAGAAGCGGGCTTCCACCGCCCGGAGCAACGCTCGAAAGGCGGGGACTTCTTTCAGGTGCAGCCAAAGGAAATCCGGAGCGTTCATCTGGACGACGACCCGGAGAAATAGATAGCGATCCATTCTGGAAGCGATAGCGCCCGGACGGGAGCCTGCGCTTCCCGGATCCGGGAGAGAAGCCGCTCGTCTGTCGTGATCAGAACATCCACCCCTGCCTCAAGATAGAGAATGACCAGATAGCGGAAAGCCTTTTGTGCCCATGGCGTCCATGGCTGCATGCGATTCGATCGCAGTGCCCTTCGATCTCCTGCCGTAATCGAGCCGCCTGACGGATTGCGTCCGGGCCAGCCTCTCCCCCGCGGGCCGGAGCGTGCCCTGTGCCATCTGGGCCAGAAGGGCGATCAGGAACGCCGCTCTGGATCCCACTATATGAAAAGGTCACCTCCAGAGCGGCCAGGGTCTCCACAGCATCCCGCGAGCCGATCAGAAGCCCCGGTCATCCCTGCTCTTCCTGAAGCCGAACTCGATATCCCAGGACCTGAGGGCTTTTCCCCCGGATGAGTGCGCCCTCCGGCACGGAGACCATCACACCGATACGCAATTCCAGAAGGCGGAGGGGGGAGCATTAGGGGACGCGGATCCTCATCTGCCCTGTCCTTCCTCCGTTCAGCCTCGGGATGCCCTCAGCTCCTCGAAGAGCGCTTCGTAGGCCGCGGCCGTTCGCCCCGTATTATAGTGCTGCTCCACCCACTCCCGGGGCCGGCAGAAGGCCGGGCGGTTGGCCAGCACCTCCAGGATGGCCTGGGCCAGGGCCGCGCTGTCCCGCGGGGGCACCGTCCGCCCCATCCCGGTGGTGCGCGTTGGCACCCGAACCCCCGGCAGGTCGCTGGCCACCACTGGGGTCCCGCATAGCATGGCCTCCACCTGAACCAGTCCGAAGGATTCCGTGGCGTTCAGGCTGGGGAGCACCACCACGTCGCAGCTGGCGTAAAAGGCCGCCATCTCCTCCGGCTCCAGCACCCCCACAAAGGTCCAGTGGTCCCGATAGCGCTCGAAGAGAGGGGCCAGCCGTCGGGCGTAGGCCTCTTCCCCCAGGACGTTTTGATAGGGTCCAGCGAAGAGGACCCGCGCGTTGGGATAGACCGAGAGGATCTGGGGGAGGGCCTCCAGGAGATATTCCACGCCTTTCTCGGCCGCCAGTCGGGCGGCCATCCCGATCACTACTTGGTTCTCCAGCCCCCAGCGGGCCCGGAAGGCGGCCACCCGCTCGGGTTGGGGGATCGGGATCTCCACCGGGGGCGGGATGACCCGAACTTTGTGCAAATAGCGGGAGAGATATGGGGAATGCCGAGCGTAATCCTCGGTGTAGGTCACGATGACGTCGGCGAGATGGGCAGCCAGATGGTCCATCAGATGAACGATGACGTTGGCCACGCGGTTAACCGGGCTGGGTGGGAGGGTGACATCGCAGTGGTAGGTGAGGACCACCGGCTTCCGGAAGAGGCGTCCGCGCAGGGCGATGCCTGCCGCATCGAACTGGGGGAGGTGAAGCCAGAGCACATCAGCCCATCGAGCCAGCCGGGTGGCCCATATCCCGATAGTGGGCATGATGACTCCCTTGCTGACCCGGAACCAAACAGGCACCCGGCGGATCTGCACCCCATCCCGGATCTCCTCTAAAGGGAGACGCCGGTCATAGCGGGAGGTCAGGATCTGGACTTCGTGCCCGCGAGCGGCCAGCGCCCGGGCCGCTCGCTCGACATAGATGGTCAGGCCGCTGATGTGAGGACGGTAATACGTCAATGCCACCAGGATTTTCATGGGCCTTGAAATCGGCCATGGGGATTTCGGGATCGCTCGGAGCGTTAGCGCCGCGCTTCCCGTGACCCGACAGCCACGGACGGAAGATTTGCGGGAAAGCTCCAGGTCCTCGGGCGGACGGCGAAACCCCTCGCCCGCTCGCGGTCAATCAGGGGCAGGGAGCGGAATCCCCTCCCGCACCCATTCCGCAAGGCGCGTCAGGCCCTCCCGCACGCCGACCCGGGGTTGCCAGTCCAGATCGTGCATCGCTTTCCGGATATCACTGATATACACCTTTTGATCCCCAGGGCGCCAGGGACCGAAGGCCGGGGGCTCCACCGGGCGGCCGAGGACCTCGGACAGCATGGGGGCGAACTCATGCCAGATCGAAAGGGCGTTCGCCGGACCTCCCCCGATGTTGTAAACCTGACCGGCTGTCCGATCGATCCGCTCCACCGCCGCCCGCATCGCGGCGATCAGATCGGTCACGAACAGCAGATCCCGCACCTGCTTGCCATCGCCGTAGATCGTAATAGGGCGCCCGGCCATCGCGGAGATCACAAAGTGAGCGACCCATCCCTGGTCCTCCGTGCCGAACTGGCGGGGACCGTAAATACAGGACATGCGGAACACGACCGTGGGAAGCCCGTAAATCCGGGCGTAGTCCCGCACGTATTGATCCGCGGCCCCTTTGGAACAACCATACGGGGAATGGAAATCCAGGGGCTGGCGCTCGTCGATCCCGAAGGGCCGGTCGGCATATCGGTAGCGGGTGGCCTCTTCCACCACGGGCACATCTTCCATCGCGCCGTAGACCTTGTTGGTGGAGGTATAGAGGATGATCGGGCGATGGCGGGCCTGGCGGGCCGCCTCCAGGACATTCAGGGTGCCGAGGGCGTTGATCTCAAAATCGGTGCGGGGATCGATGAGGGAGGTGGTGACTGCCACCTGGGCGGCCAGATGGAAGATCACCTCGGCCTGCCGCACCACCTCGGCCACCGCTGAGAAATCCCGGATATCCCCGCGGACGAAGCGAATGCGCCCCCCATGGCGCGCCTGGAGCCAGGCCAGGTTCCGCTCCACGCCGGGGCGGGCCAGCAGGTCGAAGATCCATACCACCCAGCCCTCAGAGGCCAGGGCGTCCGCCAGGTTGGATCCAATGAAACCGGCACCGCCGGTGATCAGCGCGTGGGTACGCATCGAAACCTCCTTGGGGAGCCAGCCGAGATCCCATCCGCAGGCATCGCCGAGGCTATTATATTGGGTCATGGGTTGAAAAAAGGTTCCGCCGATAGAGGGCCACCTCGTTGCGCCCACCCCTATTGGGAGTGGGGCGTGTTTCCCCATTGCAGGAAGCGCAGCCGGAAGCTTCCGGTCTCCATCCAGAGCCCCAGGGCCCCCAGGGCGGAGAGGTAGAAGTAGATCAGAGCATGGGAGACCACAGAGATGCTGAAGGCGGTCGCCTGGGGGATCCCAAAGTGGCCCAGGACCCAAACGGTGATCCCCTGCACCACCCCGATGTATCCAGGCGTCGAGGGGACGAGCATCCCGAAGGTCAGGGCCGTCATCGTCCAGAGGGCAGGCAGCCAGTCCAGATCGGGGAGGAAGGCTCCCATGATCGCGTAGAGTTGAGCCCCGGCGGCCACCCATGCGGCCAGAGACCATCCCAGGGCCTCCGCCAAGGCCCGGGGGGTTCGCAGAACCTCCAGACCGCTGAGGGCGGCCCGGGCTTCCTGGCGCATGCGCTCCCGAAAACGTGCCGGGAAGGGTTGGGTCAGCCCCTCCGCCAGTCTCCATGCCCAGTTCGGGCGGAACGCCCCGATCCAGAGCATGAGAAGCGCACCCACGGTCAAGCCCAACCCGACCCCGCTCAGGATCCTTATCCCCAGGGCCTCTGGCCGGAGGGCCAGGGCCAGCCCCGCTAGCATCAACACGGCCACCAAGTCCAGGATGTGCTCCACCACAATGGACATCGCCACCAGGCCGGGGGGGGTCTGGGGATAGCGGGCCAGCAGGAGGACCCGGGCCAGCTCTCCCATCCGGAAGGGAAGGAGATGGGTCACCAGATAGCCGACATTGAGGATGTTCCACAATCGGTAGAAGGACACCCCCGGAGGCCGATTCAGGAGGAGCCGCCAGCGGGCGGTCCGGGCCGCCACGCTCAGGGTCAGGGCAAGAAGGGCCGGTAGCCCCCAGCCATAATTCCCGGCCTGGAGGGCAGCCCATAGGGTCGGAAGATCCAGACCCCGGATCGCCCCGTAAAGTGCCAGGGCGCTGATCAGAAGTCCCAGAATCCATTGCCAGATCCGCAACGATCACCCCCCTTAGGGCTTTTCAATGTTCGAACAGGAGTGTAGGAAGCAGGGCCAGATCTTTAACGTCCATCGCGCTGAGCATCCGTTGGGCATCAGGAATGTAGGGCGCCGGGATCAGCAGGCGAACACACGGCGCAGGCCGCTCCAGGCCGGCCCCATGCAACGTCCATGCCAGTGGTCCTCCTCCCGGGCGTAAGGCAAGTAGACGCTTCCGGATCCCGCTCAGGGATCCGGATTGTGTATAAGTTTCACCTGTCTCTAGTGTTCCGGCAAAGCAGGGATGAGTTTCTCCGGCAGGATGGCGACTCTATTGCATCGGTTCTTTTGCTATGCTGGTGATCGTTCCGATCCCCTGCGGGTGCATGGAGAACGAGAAACCCGGGTGGCCCCATTCTGGCTGCAGCCTGTGCGTCTTCCATCGAGCGGACGATTTTGACCCTCTCTTCCCTCAGCGAATCCCTATCCCCATCCACCCGGCGATGACACCACTATAGCAAATGCGCCCGACATGCTCTCGGTTCCCCTACAACCATGCCTCTCCTGATGGATTTAGCCTTGCCTAAATTTCACGCCTGCTCATACAATGAATGTGAAAACCGGTTGCCCATTCCTTATCCCCGAGAAGAAAGGAGCGAGCGATGATCGGCAAATGGATCTACTACCAGATGGAGGAAGGCGCGGTCGCGCCGGCTCCCGAGGTGCCTGTGGAGGAGGCGGCTCCGGCGCCGGCCCCAGCCCCAGCCAAACCGGCCCGCAAGGCGACGGCGAAGAAGACTGTCAAGAAGGCGGCGGCCAAGAAGCCGACCCAGAAGGCCGCGGCGAAGAAGACCGCCAAGAAGGCGGCGGCCAAGAAGACCGCCCGGAAGTGAGCCGGGCCCCGCGCTCCTTAGAACCCCAGGATCCGGAGGCGCCCATAGCAACGGGCGCCTCCGGGTTTTTTCCCGGGAGGGAACCGGTGCGTTGGGGGAGCCGAAGTCTCCTTCTGGATCCCGGGAAGCGAGGTTGCTCGCCCCGCCCGATGCGGCCCCGCGAGTCACTCCAGATGATGCTCACGGGTCGGCTTTGAATCCCCCGGGAGGCGTACGGCTTCTTTTTCCCTTGGTCCCTGGGGCGCCTCATGGGGTGGGTGTTGGACTGGGGGTCTCCGTAGGCGTCCCCGTGGCGGTGGGTGACGGCGATGGAGTGGGGGTCTCCGTCGGCGGGGCTGGAGGCGCCGGCGTGGGGGTCGGTGCCGCCGTGGGCGAGGGGGGTGGGGGAGGCGGGGGCGGTGGAGGAGGAGGCAGCGTAGCCGTCGGCGTCCCCAGCGGCGGCACATAGAGACGCTGACCGGCGGTCAGAGCCGGGCTGGTTAAGCAATTGGCCTGCATCAACAGGTAGAGGGGAACCTGGAAACGCACGGCCAGCCGGTAAAGGGTCTCCCCCGGCTGCACGGTATACAGCACCCACTCCGACGGTGGACCACATGGGGTTTGGTTCGGGGTCGGGGTGGGCAGGCGCACCGGCAGATACACCCGTTGGCCGATGAACAGCGCGGGTCCACGTAAGCAGTTAGCCTCCAGAAACCGGGGTAAAGAGATCCCCCCCAGGGTCGCCAGCCGAAAGGCGGTATCCCCAGGCTGTACCCGATAGGGGATCCAATCCTCGGGCGGCCGGCAGGGGGTGCGGGTCGGGCTGGGCAACGGCGTGGTGGTCGGACCCGATGGGCTCGGTGTCGATCGAGCTACCAGCGGAAGTGTGGGGGAGGGAGGGGGCGTCGGGCTTATAAGGATGGGGGACGTCGCCAGGGGCTCCAGGGTAGCTTGTCGGGTTGGAAGGCCGGGGCTTCGCGTCCCTCCGAAAGGACGAGGCCGCACCTCCGTGGCGGCCGTCCAGAGGGCGCCGATCAGGATCCACCCCAGCAGCAGGAGCCCCAGGGCGCGCTTCAGAATGGTTTTCCACGAGGAAGCGGGTTCCGATCGCATCCCTCTTAAACTCCTCCATCATGAAGGCTCGCCGGGGCCGGCGGTCTGGATTCCCATCATCCATCGAAAAGAGGCAGGGCGATCGTGAAGGTGCTTCCAACGCCGGGCTCGCTCTCCACCCAGATCCGGCCTCCGCTGGCCTCGACCAGGGCCCGTGCGATGGAGAGGCCAATGCTGTCTCCGACCCCCGGGATCAGGGGGGTGGTGGCCCGGTAGCGGGGGATGAACACCCGAGCGACTTCTTCCAAGGGGATGCCTCCACCGGTGTCCCGCACGCGGAGGAAGATCACTCCGGGGACCTCGGGGTTCAGGCGGGCCTGCAGGCTGATGGCCGTGCCAGGCTGGCTGCACAGGGCGGCGTTGTTCAGCAGATGATAGAGGACTTGCTGAGCTGCATCCCGATCCATCCGGACCGGCGGCAGGTCGTCCGGCCATTCTAAAGCCAGGCGCAGGCCCCGTTCCTGTAGCACCGGCTGGAGCTGCTGGAGCACCTGATCCCGAATTTCGGTCAGAGGGAGCGGCCTGGGCTCCAGCGAGAAGGTCCCGGCCTCCAACGCAGCGATTTGGAGCGTTTGTCGGATCAATCCTGCCATCCGCTCGATGTTGGCCTTCATCCGGAGCAGGAACTGGCGCTGGGTGGCGCCCAGGATGCCCACCGCTTCCCCTAACAGGAGATCCGTGTAGCCTAGGAGGGCGGTCAGCGGGGTTCGGAGCTCCTGGAGGAGCGCCAGGATCAATTCCTCCCGCTGGCTTTCGGAGGCGGTTCCCGGCGTGGGGGACGAAGAGGGGATCGCCTCGAGGTTCGAAGCAGAGGCTCCCACCGGGAGGGAAGCCCGGGCTTCAATCAGACGGGCCAGCTCCTCTGCTCGCCGTCGCCATCGTTCCCGCTCCTCCTCCGCTTCCGCGGCCCGGGTCGCCCAGCGGTTGATCTCCCGCTGCAGCATCTGCCGCTCCTCCGCGTGCCGGGCTTCCAGGCGTTGCACTTGCTCTTCATGCTCCTGTTGCAGAGAGATCAGCGCAGCTTCCAGGGTCGCTTTCCGCTCGCGTTCCTGGAGCAGACTCATGGTTTGCGCCAGGAGCTCCGCCATCTGTTGGCTCACCCCCGGATCCTGGGGGAGCTCGTGCGCTTCCTCCGGGGGGTAGCCGATCAACCAGGCGCCGAGGACCCGATCTTCAACGATCAGCGGCTCGATTCGAAGGAAGCCGATGGTTCCCATGCCGAAGGCCTGCCAGAGCCGCTGGCCGGCTTCCCCCTGTTGATCCTCAGGGGTCAGGAAGCTGGGGTGACGCCGGAGGATCCCCTCTCCGATCTGGGGATATTCCGGCAGGGGAAGGGTGAGATCCGTCCCCGCCCGGGGCAGGCCTTCCCCCTCCCGTGCGATGATCAGAAGCCGATCGTTCTGTAAGAGCCCTACTGCCGTCCACCGGGCGCCCAGGAGCATCCGGGCTGCCCTGAGCGCCTCATGGAGGGGAGCGGGATCCCCCTGGGCTTGCAGGGCGCGGAGCAGCCCCCGGCTCCAGGCCGGCCATGCTTCCATGGTCTCACGGCCTTCCTGAGGGATCCGCTGCGCCGTCTGAAGGGCCAGGCGATAGGCGCCCGTCAGCCACAGGGGAAGAGCGATCAGGGCCCCCAGGCGAGCCCAGGGGGCCAGATGGGTTCCGGCAATGGGCATGTTGAGTTGGAGGAGGGCACCCAAGGCCAGCGCGAAGAACCCCAGGGCGCCGGAGCCCTGGAACACCGAGGGGGAACGGGAGAGGAGCCATCCACCGATCCCCAGGGCCAGCCCCATTGTCCACAGCATCCACGCCCGATCGAAAGGGGTGGTGGCATAAAAGACCGTGGGGTCCTGCATGGAAAGGCTCATCCAGCCGGGGGCGATCCATCCATAGATGCTGAGGACGACGATGGTATGGAAGGCCGGGAGCCAGAGCCCGGGCGCCTTCTCGATCATCGCCCATCCCATCCAGGTCCATGTGGCCAGGTCCACCGCGCGCTCCAAGGGCGGGAGCAGGGTTCCGGCGGGCAGCCACTGGCTTTCCGCGAAGGCGGCTCCGAACAGGACGAGGCGCCCGATCAGCCCCAGGCCGGCGGCCAGGACGAGACGACGCGCCATACGGTTCCTCGGGGCGCGCTGGGCCGTCTCCAGGGCCATCCCTCCCAGGCCCTCCATGGCCAGGCCCATGAAGAGATGATAGAACAGCGAGGCGGGTCCCTCGGTCAGCAATCGGGCCAACGTCTGCGCGAAGCTCATCCTATCGTCCTTTCCGGGCGTGAACCGAACTGAACCCCCGCGGCGGATCGGTTCGTTGGGCGATCCGGGTCGACGCCACTCCCAGGCCGACCAGCAGCCAGAACCACTGCACCATATGGTGGAAATCGAAATTCACGAAGTGGTGGTCGAAGATCCCGCTGACCAGGGCGGCCAGCACGGCCCCGTGAAGGCCCAGCCAGATGGGCTCCAGGTCATGGCGGTTCCGCACCGCATGCCGCGCGTTCCAAGCGGTGGCGAAAAAGATCCCCATCACGAGGAGGAAGATTCCTAACCCGACGAGCCCCATCTGAACCGCGAGCAGCAGATAGATGCTGGCCACTTTAATGTAAAGATCTACATCCGGTACTCCGGCGAATCCGACTCCGAAGAGCGGATAACGGGAGATGAGGGTCAGGGCATCTCGATATTCTCCGAATCGCATGCGGGTCGCCAGATCTTCCCCCCGGAGCCCGGCCAGGAGATGCTGGACATAGCCCTGCGTGGGAGGCAGCAGGAAGAGCAGGATCAGACCCACCGCGATCAGGGGGAGCAGCCGCCGATAGCGGAACAGGCTGAGGAGGAGGACGGCCACGGCGGTCCCGATGAAGGCTCCTCGGGAGAACGTCAACAGCAGCGCCAGCCCCATCGTCCCCAGGAACAGAATCGTCAGCGCCCGGGGCCATGCCGGCCGGCGGGCGAAGATCTGGGGGAAGGTGAGGGCAATCAGGGTTCCCAGCGTGGCCCCCAGCAGATTGGGGTCCACCGCTGTTCCGATGGCCCGTTCCGGCTGATCGGGATCGTCCAAGATATACCGGAGCACGGGACCGCCTTCCTGGTAATATCCCAGCGGCTGAAGCCGCATCAGCCATTCCTCCGCTCGGGCGTCTGGCAGCACATAGAGAACGACCGCAATCAGGGCAGTCAGAAACCCAAGGCCGATGATCCATCGGATCAGGCGGGCGAGTCGGATTTCGTCCCGGACGAGGGTGACCACCCAGAAAAACGAGGCGATGGCCAGCAGGAATTCGGCGAACCGCCGGGCCACGGTCTGGGTGAGGGGAGCGTGGGCCAATCCGGCGATGAAGGTGGCCAGCGTGGTGCCCAGGAAGGCCAGCACGGGGAAACCCAGCGCCGTCCCCTGGGGCGCCCCGATACGTCCGGCGGCCCACCAGGCCAGCCCGCTCAGCAGCCATCCCAGAACGGCCAGATCCAGCAGGGTTGGCGTGAAGCCCAGTCGGACCGGGAACGTCCCGAAGGGGAGCAGAAAGATTACGGCCAGCATCAGGAAGAAGGCGATATCGATAGAGCTCACGACCAGCACGATGAGGATAGCGCCCAGCAACCCCGCGAGGGCCAGAACTGGGCCGGCCATGGCGATCCCCCAGCCTATCCCCCAGGCGGCCGCCAGGCCCAGGATCAGCACCACCCATCTCTGAGCCGGGATCGAGCGAACGTCGAACAATTCGTTCATGGCGAGTTCTTCCCGAGAGGATCGGGGCAAACCCAGGCGCCATCTGATCCCCTGGAGGGAGGTGGCGGGTTCGCTCAAAGTCCAGGCGGATGGCCACTCATGCAGGACTTATGCGGTTGAGGGTCGATCCGATAAGAAGTCCTCGCCTTCCCCTTGGGGCCGGTCTGGCCCGGCCTCAAAAGCCCCACAAGAAGGCCCGCCGCGTAACCTCTAACCCGAATTATAATCCGAGGAAGCTTCTGACCGGATAGGGGCAAGCTTGCCGAATCCGGATGGAGCACCTAGAAGGATGTATAACAGGTGAGGGTGCAGAGGTCTTCTTGAAAGCCCTATCTTTTTGGAGGTGGGTGCATCGCAGGCACGATTCCCCACCTTCAGGGATGTTCCTCCTCCTCTCGGTGCTGCGCAGCGGCGCGAAGGAGGACAAGCTTCCTGAGCCTTTCATAACGGAGGGATAACAGGTGACGGCTTTCACCTCGGTGTTCAATCAGGCGTATCGGGTTGCTGTGGAAGCGGCCCTGGAGGCCGGGCGAATCCTTCGCTGGCATTTCCAGCGCGGCTTGGAGATCCGGTATAAGGGCGAGATCGATCTGGTTACCGAAGCCGATCTGGCCTCCGAACAGGCAGTGCTCGCTCGAATCCAGAGCGCCTTTCCGGATCATCGAGTGCTGGCGGAGGAGAGCGGGGAGACGGATCGCGACTCACCTTGGCTCTGGGTGGTGGATCCCCTGGATGGCACCACGAATTTCGCCCATGGGTTCCCGGTTTTCGCCGTCTCCATCGCCGTGCTCCATGAAGGGCAGCGAGAGCTGGCGGTGGTGTATGACGTGATGCGCGACGAGCTCTTTACCGCGCGACGTGGTGAAGGGGCCTTTCTGAACGGACGGCCGATCCGGGTGACCCAAACGCCGCGGCTGGAGGCAGCATTGCTGGTGACCGGGTTTCCGTATGATCGTCAGGAATCGCCTCTGGATAACACCCGCGAGTTTCTTGCGTTATTGAAGCGCTGCCATGGGGTGCTGCGCGTGGGGTCTGCAGCGCTGGACCTGGCCTCGGTTGCCGCGGGGCGCCTGGATGGATACTGGGAGTTCCAGTTAGGCCCCTGGGATCTGGCGGCGGGGGCTTTGCTGGTGGAGGAGGCCGGCGGTCGTGTTACGACCCCCATGGGGGATCCACTGCCGCCGCTGGGCACCGATATCGTGGCCACCAATGGCCTGATCCATACCGAGCTTCTGGAAGTTCTGGCCAGGTGTCGAGCGACCATCGTGTAGTATTCTCCCTCGCTAGGAGCATCTCGCCATCTGGATGGGGGCCAAACGAAGCAGGCCCGGAGCCTGTGGAAAAGCCCGGATGGCCAGGTGGGGCTTATCGATGCTGAGGGGGAGGTGGGGGAGCCTACCTCTTGAACACCCATACGCCAGCCGCGTTCTACAAGACCTTCTCGCCGAAGGAAGCACGGCGGTTGACGCAGCAGTTGGAATTTCACTACACGCCCAAGCATGTTCGTTGGCTGAGCATGGTGGAGATCGAATTTTCCATTTTGGAGTGGCAGTGTTTGCGTCGACGATTGGCAGATATGGCCGCGGTGGAACGGGAGGTGCAGGCCTAGGCAGAAGCCTGGAATGCGGCCCCAGCGACGGTCGATGGGCGCTTTACGACTTCCCAAGCTCGAGAGAAGTTTTATCGGCATTACCCCAAGGTGGACGAATGATTATTAAATCAATGGGATCAAGTCCTAGGGTGCAAGCCACCTAACGGCCTCGAGCTCAGCCGCTGCGACCGAGGCGGGCGGAGCGAAGCGAAGCCCGCCGAGGGAGCAGTCGGCTGCAGCGGGAGGTTAGGCGGTACGTGCTTCCCTATATTCTTCTAACCGAGTCAGGGCTAATGCTGTCCACATAAGAAGAGTAGTCGGAGTATAGAACCATCTGAATGGACCGCCCATTAATACAAGTAGTGTCAACATTCCTGTGCTGAGCCAGAATAATAACCTTCCCACTTTCTTATTTGACCTGCGTTCTGCTATGAAGCCAAGTAAACCAATAGTCGATGGAATCGCAAGCAGAACCGCGAAAGTCTTTTGGAGTTGGACAGTGGTTGAATTGACGTGTTCTTGGGCAGTAGTCCATAGCCATGCAGACAGGATCCATGCAATGGCACAAGCAAGTGACATTAAGCCCCAGCGCAGTCCTTTAAGGCTTAGCATTGAATAGGCCTCCTTCTCCCAGGCGGGATTCGAGAAACTTAAGACTATGCGAATACGGTTCTTGACTGTGAGTATTAGTCGTGCGATGTAGAACTATTTTGGGCGGCTTGCACTCATAGAGTAGACCGTGTAACTGAAATTCGCGCTCCTGGTTAAGGCGATTGGCTCTCACCAGTCACGGTGTAGTAACCCAACCGCCATAATAGACGCTACCACCTGGCACAATGGACCCACTGAAATCACCTGTAATACTACAGCTTCCGTTATACCACACTGTATCCCTTACATAGTGAGTATGCGGATATGTCTCAAAAAGCCAAGCGAAGCTCCCCCATCCCGCAAAGTGTTGATATTGAGCAGGGAGTGTGGGCCCATATAGCCACGCATGAGGACCGTCAGTTCCATGCCATCCATCTGGAAACCAACTTGCAACCACATATCCGTTCTATATGTTGCTGCTATTCCAAGACCAACTTATAACGGCCTCAATTGGTGTGAGTCTTAATCCGCCACCATCAACCAGGCGCCGGAATCCATGGCAAGTACTGCTTGTAGCCAGAATCCCTGCGGCGGCAAAATGGGTCCAGGTTTCTTCCAGGTATCCCGCCAGCATACTTGCATATTCCCGTCCGTTCGGTCTCCAGGGCTTCCATGGCCGTGAGGCGTGTCCGTTGCTCCTGATCGAGGCGCTGGATCTCCTGTTCCACGAAGGCTTTCGTACTTTCGTCCCATTGGTCCTGATCCCGAAAGAGCGCCCAGGTTTTGGCCATGGCTTCGGGAAGGCCGCATTGGGCAGGGGGCCGGGCATAGGCTTGGGGAGTGCGAAGAGGACGATAATCTTCTGGCAGGGCAAAGGGGTCCTGCAAGGCTCGCAAACGCAGGCGCACCGCCTGTTCCAGCGCGATCTCTCCCGATTCCAATGCCTGGTCGATGCGTTCGATGGCTTCCTGCCAGGCCGGGGGAGGGACTTCGTTTTGCCCAGGTAGGCGGGACACGCGAGAAGCCAGGCCCTGTGTCCCCTGGAGCAGGAGAAGTACCGGCACAAAAAGGCCTGCTCATATTTGCATCCACCGTTTCATTTGGCACCTCCCTTCTCAGCGTTTAGCGAACGCCAATGCGAAGTGTATTTCCTAAGTAGAATATTTTAGGCCGCTCTGTTGTTATTATGCTGCCATTGATGAGGGCTCCCACAGAAACCCTCGGGCGTTCCGTCCCTGCAGGTTCCCACTCCTCAGGCAGAATTTGAAACTCAAAGGTCAATTCTTCACCGGGGGGTAAAGCAGTTTCACTATAGGCCAGATCTGGGTGTTGTTTCTCCCACACTATGTCTTCTCCCCGCACACTTATAACGATCGAAATAGCCGGCTCAAGCTCGCCTCCATAATCGACGGGGCGCAAGACAACCGGCGTATCCGAGGCATTGCGCACGGTTACCCGGAAATACAGGGGGTCTTTCCTGTACACATACTTTCGTTGGGCCGAATAGACGATGAGTTGGACG
>NZ_JBHOQR010000026.1:0-65392 GCF_042408815.1 Thermoflexus sp.
GTTGAAGGAGCCGGTGGTGCTGCCGGCGAAGGCGCCGCAGCTGCTGATCAACGGGGCCTCGGGGATCGCGGTGGGGATGGCCACCAGCATCCCCCCCCACAACCTGAGCGAGGTCTGCGATGCCCTGTGCTACATGATCGACCGCTGGGAAGAGCGGGATGAGGTGACCGTGGAGAATCTCATGGGCTTCATCCCCGGACCTGATTTCCCCACCGGCGGGCTGATCCTGGGCCAGGAGGGGATCCGGACAGCTTACGCCACCGGCCACGGCCGCCTGGTGGTCCGGGCGGTGACGCGAATTGAAGAAATGAAAGGCGGGCGCTGGCGGATCGTGGTGACGGAGCTGCCCTATCTGGTGAACAAGGCCGCCCTCATCGAGCGGATCGCCGAGCTGGTCCGGGAGGGACGGATCGATGACATCGCCGATCTCCGAGACGAATCCGATCGCCACGGGTTGAGCATCGTGATCGAGCTGAAACGGGGCGCCCGACCCCAAACGGTGCTTAATCAGCTGCTTAAATTCACGCCCCTCCAGACCACCTTCGGCGTCCAGATGCTGGCCCTGGTGGACGGCCAGCCGCGGGTGCTCTCATTGAAGCGGATCCTCCAGCTGTTCATCGAGCATCGGATCCAGGTGGTGACCCGGAGGACCCGTTATGACCTGGAGAAAGCAAAGGCGCGGGCCCATATCCTGGAGGGGCTTCGGATCGCCCTCCAGTTCCTGGACGAGGTGATCGCCCTGATCCGCCAGGCCCCGGACGCGGAGACTGCAAAAGCTCAGCTCATGGAACGCTTCGGCCTCACCGAGGTCCAGGCCCAGGCTATCCTGGATATGCCCCTGCGGCGGCTGGCGGCGCTGGAACGGCAACGGCTGGAGGAGGAATATCAGGGTCTGGTGGCCCGCATCGCCGAGCTGGAGGCCCTGCTGCTGGATCCCCACAAGATCCTGAGGGTGATCCGGGAGGAGCTCCAGCATCTGAAGGAGAAATACGGCGATCCTCGACGCACTCGCATCCTGCCTGAGGTGACGGCCGAGTTCACGGTCGAGGATCTGATCCCGGACGAGCCCGTGCTGGTGCTCCTCAGCCAGCGCGGATACATCAAACGGGTGCCGGTGTCGGCCTATCGGCCTCAGGGTCGGGGCGGGCGCGGGGTCACCGGCATGGCGACCGATGAGGATGACGCGGTGGCCAGCGTCTTCGCCTGCCGGACCCTGGATTACCTGTTCTTCTTCACCGATCAGGGCCGGGCTTACCGGATCCGCGCCTACGAGGTGCCAGATGCCGATCGCGCCGCGCGGGGGATTCCCATCGTGAACCTGATCAACCTGGCGGAGGGAGAACGGATCACCGCCGCTGTGGCCGTATCGCCGGCATGGATGGAAAGAACGGAAGCCGATGGAGGGGATCGTTATCTGGTGATGGCCACATGCCTCGGGAAGGTGAAACGGGTGCCCCTCAATGAATTCCTCACCACCCGATCTACCGGGCTGATGGCCATCCAGCTGGAGGAAGGCGACGTGCTCCAGGATGTCTGCCTCAGCGACGGCGCCGGGGATCTCCTCCTGGTCACGGCCCGCGGGCAGGCCCTGCGCTTTGAGGAGGCCGAGGTGCGCCCGATGGGCCGGGCAGCCGCCGGCGTGCGCGGCATCCGGCTGGAGGAAGGGGACATGGTGATCGCCTTGGATCGGGTGGATCCGGAAGGAGAGCTCCTGGTGGTCACAACGGGTGGGTTCGGGAAGCGGACCCCCATCTCCCAGTATCCTCGGAAGGGCCGGGCCACAGGCGGGGTGCGGACGATCGCAGATCGCCTGGAGGAGATCGGGGAGATCGCCGCAGCCCGCGTGGTGCAGCCGGGGGATGATATCGTGCTGCTCACCGCCAACGGGATGGCCATCCGGATCCCGGTCACGGAGATCCCTCAGGCCGGGCGAGCGACCCGGGGGAGCCGCCTCATCGCCTTAACGGAGGCCGACCGTATCGCTTCTATGGCCCGGATCCGCGCCCTGAAGGAAACCGATTGACGAAGAGGATTCACCCCGCTAAAATCTCAAGGCCAGGATTTTGCGGATGCATCATGCGACATGGGAGGGAAAGCGAGATGGCGCGGTGTGAGATCTGCGGGAAAGGAACCGCCTTCGGCAACTATGTCAGCCACTCCCATCACGCCGAACACCGGCGGTTCATGGCCAACATCCAAAAGAAGCGGGTCACCATAAACGGCGTCACCCGACGGATCCATATCTGCACCCGATGCCTGAAGACCCTGCATAAGGCCCGAGTCTGATCCTCCGATTGACGATTGGCGCAGAGGATCCTGGAACAGAGCCCTATGTGGCCTCATCTACCGGTTTGACGCTCCGCCTTCCCTGTAGATCATCCAGCCCGGCTCCCCTGCCCCTCGTGCCGGGGGGACGGGGGGTGCCCGAGGCGGGGAACTCCAAGCGCCGAAGCGGAGGGGGGCTACGCGGGAGCGGGTTCGATCCGATGCACCTTTAACAGGTTCGTATGGCCTGGGCGGCCGAAGGGGACGCCGGCCGTGATGAGGATGAGATCCCCAGGTTGGGCCAGACCGCGCTGCAGAGCCGCCTGGCTGGCCGCCCCCAGCATCTCATCGGTAGTGCGCACCGAGGGCATCAAAACCGGCTCCACCCCCCACACCAGCGTTAGCCGTCGCAGGGTCGCCGGGACCGGGGTGACGGCCAAAATAGGAACAGGCGGGCGATGGCGGGCGATCATCCGGGCCGTGTAACCCGACATCGTGGACGTGACAATCGCCCGGGCCCCGATCTGCTCGGCGATCTCCACCGTCGCCCGGCTGATGGCCTCCGTCACCTCTGCGGATCCCCCGATCAGGTCCAGCCACTGACGGTGGGGAAGCGCCCCCTCAGCAATCCGCGCGATCCGGGCCATCATCTGCACCGCCTCCACCGGATAGGTCCCCGTCGCTGTTTCCGCCGACAGCATGACCGCGTCCGTCCCGTCCAGGATCGCGTTGGCCACGTCGCTGGCCTCGGCGCGGGTGGGACGCGGGTGGCTGACCATGGAGTTGAGCATTTGCGTGGCAGTGATCACCGGCTTGCCCGCGCGGTTGCACAGCCGGATGATCCGCTTCTGATGGATTGGAACTTCCTCCGGCGGGATCTCCACCCCCAGGTCCCCTCGGGCGACCATCACGGCGTCCGCCGCCTCCAGGATGGCTTCGAAGTTCTCCAGCGCCTCCCGCTTCTCGATCTTGGCGATGATGGGAATCGACGCCCCGAGATCTTGCAGGAGCGCCCGGAGCTGGCGCACATCATCGGCGGTGCGCACAAAGGAGAGGGCGAGATAATCCATCCCCTGCTCCACCGCAAACCGTACATCCAGCCGATCTTTCTCCGTGAGGGCGGGTAGGGTCAGGGGAAGACCCGGCGCGTTGATCCCCTTATGGGAGCTCAATGTCCCGCCCCGCACCACCTGGCAGATCACATCCGTTCCATTGACTTCCTCCACCCGGAACTCCAGCAACCCATCATCCAAAAGCAGGACCTGACCAGGGCGGACCAGGGTGACCAGCTCGGGATGGGGAAGGTGAACCTCCTGGGGGCTCCCCGGGACCGGGCGGGTGGTGAGGGTGATGCGCTGGCCTGGGGCGATGGAGATGTATCCCCCTTCGATGACACCGACACGCCAGCGAGGGCCCTGAAGATCGCCCAGGAGGGCCACAATGGCCCCTTCCTCCTGAGCGATCTGGCGCACCATCGCTATACGGCGGGCATGGGCCGCGTGATCCCCATGAGAGAAGTTGATTCGGGCCACGCTCATTCCCGCCCGGATCATCGCCCGCAGGATCTCCGGGTGATCGGTGGAAGGACCGAGGGTGCAGACGATCTTCGTTCGCGGTCGCAGATCCATGGGCAAGCCTTCCGTGAAGGGAACTCCAGCGGAGCATAGATCCAAACCGGAAGGGTTCGCAAGCGCCTCTCCCCTTGTCCCCAAGGGCGGTGGACTGGACTCCAGGTCCTGAGAGCCCTCCGACCGGTGCTCACTCCCCTTCCTGCCGGAGGATCCGGCTTAGCCATGCGTCGAAACGCCTCCAGAGACGCATGAGGCGCGAGTGGAGCTGTGCAGGAACGTAAAGGGTGAGCCGAGCCAACTGCTCCAGCCAGAGCGGTCGCGGGCGGGCCAGCGGGGCGCCCCACTGAACCAGGGCCGCCGCCCATGTCAGGCCGGCCCCGAAAGCGACCATCACCATCCGATCTCCGGGCCTCAGACGCCCCTGCTGAACGGCCTCGCACAGCGCGATGGGGATGCTGGCTGAGGAAGTGTTTCCATACCGATCGATGTTCACAAAGAAGCGATCCATCGGCAGCCCCAATCCCTTCGCCGCCGCCTCGATGATCCGGATGTTCGCTTGATGCGGGATGATCAGATCCACATCCTCCAGGCGCAGGCCTGCTTGAGCCACCACCTCCCGGGTCGCTTTCTCCATCACCCGCGTGGCGAACCGGAAGACCTCGCGGCCGTTCATCCGGACGAAGTGGCACCCATCCCGGACAACTGCCTCTGAAATGGGCAACCGGCTGCCGCCTGCCGGCAGGATCAGCAACTCCCCTCCCGATCCATCGGCCCGGATCAGCGAGGCGAGCACCCCGCCGGGCGCATCGCTTCCCTTCACCACTACCGCGCCGGCCCCGTCCCCAAACAGGACGCAGGTGTTGCGATCGCGCCAGTTCACAATGCGCGAAAGGGTCTCCGCCCCGATCACCAAGGCCACCTCATGGGTGCCCGCGCGGATCGCCGCCGCGGCCATATGAAGCCCATAAATGAAGCCGGAACATCCCGCAAGCAGATCGAACGCCCCGGCCCGGGAGGCCCCGAGGGCATCCTGGACCAGACAGGCGGTGGAGGGGAAGAGGTGTTCGGGGGTCACCGTCGCCACCAGGATCAGATCCACTTCGCGGGGAGGGATCCCAGCGACAGCGAGGGCCTCCTCCGCCGCCGCGATGGAGAGTGTGGCCGTGCTCTCCTGAGGGCCCGCCACCCGCCGCTCCCGGATCCCCGTGCGCGTGACGATCCACTCATCGGAGGTTTCCACGAACTGCGCCAGCTCGTGGTTGGTCACCACCCGCTGAGGGATTGCCATTCCCCAGCCCACAATATGCGCATATCGCGCCATCCCCATCCTCCACGAATCGATCGTTCCCTCCCCAGGACTCATGCGGTGGGGCTCGAATCGGGAGAGCAGGGAGATCCCTCCCTAGAGCCTCATAGGGAAAATCTGACCTCAGGAGGCGCCGTCCTCGTAACGGCGGAAGATCACACAGGCGTTGTGACCGCCGAAGCCGAAGGAGTTGGACATGGCCACCCGCACCGGCTTGCGGCGCGCGACGTTCGGCACGTAATCCAGATCACACTCGGGATCGGGATGCTCATAGTTGATCGTGGGGGGAATGATCCCATCGGTGATGGCCCGAATACAGACGATGGCCTCGACGGCCCCCGCAGCGCCCAGCAAATGCCCGATCATGGACTTCGTGGAGGAGATGGGCACATCATAGGCGGCTTCCCCGAACACTGCCTTGATGGCCTGGGTCTCGCTTTTATCGTTGAGGGGCGTGCTGGTGCCATGGGCGTTAATATAGTCCACATCCCGCGGCGAGAGGCCCGCGTCGGCCAGGGCACGGCGCATGGCCAGCGCCGCCCCCTCCCCGTTCTCCAGCGGCGCCGTGATGTGATAAGCATCCGCCGAGGTGCCATACCCCACGACCTCCGCATAAATCCGCGCGCCCCGCGCCCGGGCATGCTCCAGCCGCTCCAGCACCAGGATCCCCGCCCCTTCCCCCATCACGAAACCATCTCGGGTCCGATCGAAGGGGCGGGAGGCCCGCTCCGGCTCCTCATTCCGTGTGGAGATAGCCCCCATCACATTGAAGGCAGCCACCGAGATCGGCAGGATCCCCGCCTCTGCGCCGCCCGCAAGGACCACATCCGCATCCCCCCGCTGGATCAGATGCATTGCCTCCCCAATGGCGTTGGTCCCACTGGCACAGGCGGTGACCACCGCCATATTGGGGCCCCGGAACCCATACGCGATGGCGATCAGGCCCGGCGCGGTATCCGCCAGCATCATCGGCACCATGAAGGGGCTGATCCGATCCGGGCCGCGGGTCATCAGGGTTTCCACGCCCTGAACCAGTGCGCCAATCCCCCCGATCCCGGTCCCCAGGATCACCCCCACTCGCTCCCGATCCACATGGGACGGGTCAAGCCGGGCGTCCTGAAGCGCTTGCTGCGCCGCTGCGAGGGCAAACTGGGCGTATCGATCCATCCGGCGCGCTTCCTTGCGCCCAAACCACGCCTCGGGATCGAAATCCCGAACTTCCGCCGCGATCCGGGTCTTCAACATCGAGGCATCGAAGAGAGTGATCGGCCCGACCCCGGACCGCCCGGCCACTACGTTCTGCCAGAAGGTCTCTACATCATTCCCCAGGGGCGTAATCGCCCCCATCCCGGTAATCACGACGCGCACCATCTCGGTCGCCTCCCCATCGATACGAGGGGTCCCGCTCTCCCCCCCACGCCGAACTGGAATCCGAAAGGCCGTTCATAAGAAAAACACCGGAAGGGCCTTCCCGTTACATGGAAGGCCTCAAAACGACGAACGGTCACCGGCAGGAGGATGAAGGGCGAGAACAGCGGCCCGAAGAGGGCCTCAGACGGTCCCGGGGGAACGGCTCATCGCCGCACGAAGCTGAGCCGCTCCGCCGATCCCCAGACCCAGGAAGGCCATCCCCATACTGAGGAGGCGTTGGAGGAAAGTGGGCATGGGGAAAAGGAAGAGCCGATATACGGGACGCGCGGTGAAGCGCAGGACATAGCCCCCTGGGAGGGCTCGCTCGAGCGTCTGGCCGTCCGCGAGCCGGGGCAGTTCTTCCTGCCAGACTACCGCTCCTGTTCCTTCCTCAAAAACCGTTAGCCATCGCCCCTCCTGAACCCGAAGGATCCGGCGGGCCTCCGGGATGGCGGCAAAGGCTTCCCCTTCCAGGGAGGGATACAACAAGATACGAGGGGCGAGCGGAGCATCCAGCGCTGCACGCAGGGGCAGCGGGCCCGAAGGGCCTGCGGCCTCCACCTCCAGCACTGAATGACTGCGCCCGGCGATCCCCCCATACGGCCCCAGGAGGAAGGGGAAGCCCCAGTGGAACATCGTGCGCCCGATCAGATCCCCCTGGCGCCAAAGGGAGAGGCCGTTCTCCTCCAGGACTAGCCGGAAGTCCCCTACGCGCTGCCCCTCCCCGGGGGCCAACGTTAGGGAGAGAGGCGGGGGCAGGTAACGTCCCAAGCCTCCCATCCCGATGGCGAGAACCAGGAGGGCAAAGCTGCAGGCCATCAACGGTCGGCGGGCCCGGGCCGCCTCCAGCGCGTGGACCAGGAAGCTCCAGCCCAGGGCGGCCCAGAGCAGCCGCCAGCCCGGCGTCTCCGTGAGGGACCACAGACCCAGACGCTCCAGGGGATCAAAGAGCGGGCCGAAGCGGAGACGGGCGCGAGCGACCCACAGCCCATAAGCCGGATCATGGGGAGAGGGCGCCTGAGGAGCTACCGTCATCCAGAGCAGCCCAAGGCTCAGCAGCAATGCAGGGATCCCTATCCCCCATCGGCTGGCCAGAAACATCCATCCGCTCGCTGGAAGCCGGATCCAGGAAGCTCCCAGACGGGGAGAAGCCGAGGATTCCGAACCCGAAGGAGCGATCGACACGGTCGGTGAAATCGAGGGCCCTCAAAACGAGAGATCCCCCGGATGAGGGGAGCGCATTGTGGAGAGCCACCTGCGGGATTCGAACCCGCGACCCCCCGCTTACGAGGCGGGTGCTCTTCCGGCTGAGCTAAGGTGGCATCTCGGATGAGCAAAGTTATTATACCGGAGAAGCCGGGGGCGGGCAATTAGGTCGGCTGCTCGGAGCCAGGACGACCCCTCCTCCTGAAATCCGCAGGAACGAAAAAGCACCCCGGATCACTGGAAGAACACTGTCCAGATCCAATCCACTATCGTATGCACTATGGCCGCCGCGGTGACCTTCCCCGTTTGCAGGTAAGTCCGCCCATAGAAGAACCCCGCCACAGTGGCCAGGATCGCATAGAGGCCGACCTTCGGAGGATTGTTCAGGTGGGCCAGGCCGAAAAGGATGGAGGAGAGGATCAGGGTGCGCAACGGGGGCCACCCCAGCGTTCGCTGCAGGTGCACATGCAGCGTCCCCCGAAACAGGATCTCCTCCGGGAGCCCAATGAACAGATAAATCGCCAGCAGGCGGATCAAGACCTCCGGGAAACCAGGGAGCGTGGCCGCCGGCGCGATGAAGCCAGTGAGCCGCCCGAAGGGTAGCGCGAAGGCCGCGAAACCGATGAGATTCAGCGCGATCACCCCCAGATCCCCCCATGTCCATCGAAAGGTGAACCCCAGATCCGAGAATCGCCCGGCCAGGATCAGCAACCACAGGAACAGGGTGATGACGGCGAGCTGCTCATACGATGGTCCCCCGGCAATCAATGGGCTCTCTGGAAGCCGCCGGAATTCCACAGCATACCACATGAAGAGAACCGCCCCGAAGAAGAGCAAATGGGATCGCCCCCGGGTCCCCGCTGGCCATCCGAGCACAAAGGGAAGCGGCCAGAGGGCAGCACCGATCCGGAACGCCCATCCCACGGGATCTGGGGGAGGCGGGCCGGGGATCAGCAGGAACGCCAGCGCCCCAGCGACCATCAGGCCATCGATCGCCTTCCACGAAGCACGGTTATGGATGACCATCACCGTGGGGATGAGGTAGATCCCCAGATCCAGAAGCAGCGCTCCGGGATCCAGGGGCGCTCCCTGAAGGATACGCAGCAGGCCGCCTCCGAACCACAGGGCGAACGGGATCCCGTAGATCCGACGGATATCGGCTCCCATCCAGCGGCGCACGGGATCCCCAGGGAGCCAGGCGCATCCCAGGTAGCCAGCCATTAGAGCGGCGAAGAAGCCGATCGCCGGAAGAGCAAGGGCGATCCGACCCCGTTGGAGGGCGAAGCCCCCAAAACCGAGGACCGCCGCGATCCATAGCCCCAGGCTGGGCCACTCCCGCCGGATCGCTGTGGAAAGCGCGGCGGCCTTCGCCCAGGTGTTCATGTGGGTCTCCATTCCGCCGTGTCCTCCCCCCAACCAAAGTTCTCCAAACCCATTGAACCCCCGTTTTGTTTATGTTACACTTTTAAACAAACGGATTGGAAAGACAGGAGGAACCACTGAACCGGCAAGAACACCTCGGCCGATCCCTCAGCCCGGGGATGCGGGCCTATCTGGCGGAGATCTATCGTATGGGTGAGGGAGGACCTGTACGGGCCGCGGCGCTGGCTCGACGCCTGGACGTCACCATCCCCGCGGTGGTCCGCATGCTGAACCGTCTGGAGTCCCACGGGTTGATCCAGCGGACCCGCCATGGGATCCTCCTGACAAAAGCTGGAGAACGGGAAGCCCTCCGGGGCATCCGTCAGCATCGCATCCTGGAAGCCTTCCTGACCCGCGTGCTGGGCATCGGTTGGGAGGAAGTCCATGCCCTGGCCGACCGATTGGACCCGGTGATCGACGAGGCGCTCTGTGAACGGATGTATGAGGTCGCCGGGCGCCCGACCCATTGCCCTCACGGGGATCCCATCCCCACGCCGGATGGGCAGATGCCGCCGCTTTCCGACATCCCGTTGAGCGAAGTCTGGATTGGCGCGCGGGGGCAGATCACCCGGGTGAAGACGGAGGATCCGGAACAGCTCCGATATCTGGGATCCCTGGGCCTGGTGCCGGGCACTGCCTTCGAACTGATCGCCCGCGCACCGTTCAACGGGCCGCTTCGTCTCCGCTTGGCCCAGCACGATGTGATCATCGGCCTGGAGCTGGCCCATCACATCCGGGTGGTTTTGGAAACCGAATCGCCCACCACCCCACTATGAAGGAGGCTCCAGGGCGAAGACAAAACCCTCGCTCCCCATCCTGATCCATGAGGCCGGCGATGACGACAGCCCGCACCCTGCTGATTGAGGATCATGGTCTTCCGCTTCATCTCTCGGTTTATGAACACTCCCCCCAGGCCCCGGTGGCGATTTTCATCCACGGCATGACCGCTCACGCTGGCTTTTACAGCGACATGATCCCGGGCGCGAACTTCCTCCAGGCCCTGGCGGAGGCCGGTCTTAACATCCTTGCCCTCGACCTCCAGGGACATGGGCGGAGCGGCGGCGCACGGGGGCGCTTTACATATGCCGAAGCGATACGAAACATCCGCCGGGCCGTGGACTTCGCCTTGGGGGCTTACCACGACCGGATCGGGATCACTGGATCCAGCATGGGCGGCATCCTGGCCTTCTACGCCGCCCTGGAGGATCCCCGGATCCGTGCGGCGGTCTGCCACAACGTGCTGGATCTACAGGACATCCGCCCCGTCCTGTATCTGCGCCGCCATTTCCTCCTGGTTCCCCTCGCGCGGGCGGCGCGGCCTCTCCAGCCCATCGTGGGCGAGCTCCCCATTCCGGTGCGCGCCTTCCTGGAGCCTTCCCACGTTTTTGAAAAGCCGGAGAACCGGCGTCGATGGCTCCAGGATCCCCTCTGTGTGTGGAGCTATCGTCTGAAGGCATGGATCTCCATGTTTCTGGAGCCCTCAGACAAGCCGCCTGTTGAGGCGATGACGAAGCCGGTGCGTATACTGGTCGGCGAGCATGACCGGATCCTTCCCGCGGATGCTCATCGGGCGTTTGCGGCGCGACTTCGCAGCCGGAACGACCTGATCATCGTGCCCGGGGCCGGCCATATGCTCCCCCTGGAGTATCTGGAGACCACGGTCCCGCTGGTGGCGGAGTGGTTTCACGAACATCTTCACGCTTGAGCCGTCTCCGCTCGCGCCGGGGAGCCTATGGCGGAGATCAGAATGGAACCCTTCGACGCGAAACCGAAGGCCGTGATGATCCGGGTGGCAGTGAAAGGTGGAGGCGATCTGGGGACGGGAGCCATCCTGCGGCTCCATCGAGCGGGGTTCCGCGTCTGGGTCACCGAGCTCCCCCAACCCCTGGCGATCCGACGGGCCGTGGCGGTGGCCAGCGCCATTTATGAAGGCGAGATCACCATCGAAGGCCATACCGCTCGCCGGGCGACGGATCCCGCGGAGTTCCCAGTCCTCTGGGCACGAGGAGAGATCCCGGTGCTGGTGGATCCGGGCGGGGAGAGCATCCGGCAATTGCGACCGGAGGTCGTGGTGGATGCGATTATGGCCAAGCGCAACACTGGGACCTCGATCGCGGACGCGCCGGTGGTGGTGGCCCTGGGGCCGGGCTTCACGGCCGGGGTGGATTGCCATGCCGTGGTCGAGACTGCCCGGGGCCATGACCTGGGGCGGGTCTACTACACCGGGAGCGCCCTGCCCGACACGGGCATCCCAGGGACGATCGGCGGGCACGATGTGTTGCGGGTACTGCGGGCGCCATGCGCCGGGCGCTTCCGGGGGATCCGGCGCATCGGTGACCGGGTGGAGGCGGGGGAGATCGTTGCATATGTGGATGAAACCCCGATCCGGACAGCGATCGCGGGGGTGCTCCGGGGGATCCTGTTCGATGGACTGGAGGTGACCCCCGGCCTGAAAGTAGGCGATGTGGATCCCCGGGCGGAAACCCGCCACTGCTTCACGGTTTCAGATAAATCATGGGCGGTCGGCGGGGGGGTTCTGGAGGCTGTGCTGAAATGCCTGCACGAGCGCAGATGGCTCCCATGGTAACCGGCGGACCTTCTATGGGCTCCTCACCCGGAAGGGGATGCCCCGGACCCAGAGTCCATGATTCGGAGGTGCTTCCTTGTGGATTGAGGTCGCAACGCTCGAGGAGATCCCGGTGGGATCTGCGAAAGTCTTCCAGGTTGAGGGCCGGGCGATTGCGCTGACCCGGGTCGGGGATCAGGTGTTCGCCTTCGGGGATGTCTGCACTCACGACGGCGGCCCGCTGGCGGAAGGGAAGCTGGAAGGCTATGTGATCCAGTGCCCGCGTCACGGAGCCCGTTTTGACATCCGAACGGGCCGGGTGCTCCGGCTGCCAGCCGTGGTCCCCATTCCCGTTTACGAAGTCCGGGTAGAGGGTGACCGGGTTTGGGTGAACCTGGAACCCGAGGGCGGATATTCTTCCGGAGGGAGCGGATGACCTCGCGCCCCGTTGCCATCCTCCATGCAGCGATCTACACTCCCACCCGACGGATCGAGGACGGAGCGGTGGTGTTCGCCGGGGGCCGCATCCTCGCCCTGGGCCCCACGCGGGAGATCCGCCCGCCCCGTCCGGCGGAACGGATCGATGCGCAGGGACGCCCTGTCACTCCCGGGCTGATTGACCTCCACATCCACGGCCTGGAGGGCTGCGATCTCTTTGGCCCGGAGCTGACAGAAGTGGCCCGACGTCTTCCGCGTTACGGCGTGACCGCGTTCGTCCCCACCACACTGACCATGCCGGAAGAGGAGATCCTGAAGCGCCTGCGGGCAATGGCGCAGGTCATGGAGACCCCACCGCGTGGAGCCCGGATCCTGGGGATTCATATTGAGGGCCCTCACCTTTCCCCGAAACGGCCAGGGATGGCAAACTCCGCATGGTTTCGTCCCCTGACCCCAGAGGCCGTCGCCCGCTATCAGGAGGCCGCCGCTGGATGCATCCGGTTATGGACCTTCGCGCCAGAGGAAGGGGAGGCGATGCAGGCCATCCCGGCGCTGATCGCCCAAGGGATCATCCCCGTGATCGGGCACAGCGACGCCACCTATGATCAGGCGATGGAGGCCATCCGGCGCGGGGCCCGCCAGATCACCCATTTCTTCAACGCCATGCGCCCCTTTCATCACCGGGAACCCGGGCTGTTCACCGCCGCCCTGCTGGAGCGGGAAGTGATCACCCAGCTGATCGCGGACGGGCAGCACGTCCACCCGGCGGCCATACGGCTGCTGTTCCAGATCAAAGGCTCCGCCGGCGTGGCCCTGATCAGCGACGCCGCGCCGATGGCCGGGCTGCCGCCGGGCCGTTACACCTGGCTGGGCTATGAGGTGATCGTGGCCGATGGACGCTGCCAGACGCCGGAGGGGGCGCTGGCGGGATCAATCGCCCTGATGAACGAGGGCCTGCGAGTGCTGATCGAGGAAGCCGGCATCGATCCCCTGGACGCCGTCCGAAGCGCTACCCTCACCCCTGCCCGCGCCCTGGGGCTGCGTCGGATGGGACAGCTGCGCCCGGGAGCATTCGCCGACGTGGTCCTGTGGGCCCGCTGGGGAACCCCTGAGGCCGTCTGGATCCACGGGGAGCGGATCGTATGAGGGGAGACCCGCCCTCCCTACATACCATTCGGCTCCGGGATGGGAGCCCGCCTGACCCCACGGGAAGCCAGCCGCTTGGGAGGATCGAAGATGCCGCGAGGTCCAGGATTTCTGTTCGATCTGGACGGCACGCTGGTGGATAGCGTCTATCAGCATGTGCTGGCGTGGCGCGAGGCGCTGGAGGCGGTCGGGATCTCCCTCTCGGTATGGCGGATCCACCGGCGTATCGGGATGAGCGGCGGATTGCTGCTCCGCGCCCTGCTCCGGGAGACCGGACGGGAGGTCACCCCAGAGGAGATCGCCCGGATCCAGCAGCACCACGCCGAAGCCTTCGCGCGTATGCTGGCCCAGGTACGCCCCCTCCCCGGCGCCCGGGATCTCCTTCAGACCTTGAGGGAGGCGGGTGTGCCATGGGCCATCGCCACCAGCGGACGTCGAGAGGTCGCCCAGCCGATCCTGAGCCTGCTGGATCTGGATCCCCACGTTCCGGTCGTGACGCGGGACGATGTGCAGTATGCCAAGCCGGATCCCGATCTGTTCCTGACAGCCGCAGAGCGCTTAGGGATCCCGATTCAGGAGTGCGTGGTGGTGGGCGACAGCGTGTGGGATCTGCTCGCCGCCCGCCGGGCCGGCGCCCTGGGCGTCGGCCTGCTGTCCGGTGGCTACGGGCGGGAAGAGCTGGAGCGGGCGGGTGCCTATCGGGTATATGAGGACCCGGCGGATTTGTTGCGCCACCTGGATGAGGTCGGAGTCCGTTCATACGAGGCGCGCAGCGACCCAACTCCAAAAGAAATCCCCGGCAAGACCTAATCCAGAAAGCGGACGGCCCCGATGTAAGGAAGATGACGATAGTGCTCGGCCCAGTCGATGCCGTAGCCCACGACGAATAGATCGGGGATCTCAAAGCCTCGATAATCCACCTGCACCGGCACCTGACGCCGATACGGCTTGTCCAGCAGCACGGCCGTGCGCAGACTGCGGGGGTTCTGTTGCCGCAGGTGAGACTGTAGATACTGCAGCGTCAGCCCGGTGTCCACGATATCCTCCACCAGCAGCACTTCACGATCGATCACCGGCGCGTTGAGATCTTTGAGGATGCGGACCACCCCTGAGGTCTCGGTGGCCGTCCCATAGCTGGAGCAGGCAATGAAGTCCACTTGGGCCCGCACGCCCTCCAGATGCCGGAGGAGATCAGCGCAGAACACGAAGGCGCCTTTCAGGACGCCCACCAGAAGCAGCTCCCGCCCCTGATAGTCCGCGGAGATTTGGGCGGCCAGATCCCGCACCCGTTCCGCCAGCTCCTCCGCGCTGATCAGCCGCTCGATCCGATGGGGCCGCATACCGGAAACCTCCCTCCTCGAGTTCCGCCGCCCTGATTATATCGGAGCTGTGTCCCGCCAGGCTCTGGAACGCCGGAGCAAGCGATCCGGGGTATGATACATGGGAGAATCCCCGATCGGAAAATCCCGTGCGCGAGCACGACCTGATCACGCTGGAATGGCCGAAGATCCTGGAGCGGCTGGCGGCCTTTACCGCCTTTGCCTGGGGCGCCGAGAAAGCCCGGGCCTTGCGCCCCTCCACGGATCTGGTGGAGGTCCAGGCCCGCCTGGCGGAGACGGAGGAGGCCCGCCGCCTGCTCGCCCTGGAGCCCAGCCTGGATCTGGGCGGGGTGCGGGATCTCCGCCCGTTGCTCCAGGCCGCCCAGCACGGAGCCTCCCTTCCACCCGCCGATCTGCTCGCCGTGCGGGACACCTTGAGGATCGCCCGGCGGATCCGACGCCTGCTGCTCCGGCGGGCCGAGGGGTTGCCCCATCTGGCTCGGCATGCCGAACGCATGCAGGAGTTCCCCGACCTGGAAGCCGAGATCGAGCGTTGCCTGGATGAGACGGGCGAGGTGAAAGACGAGGCCAGCCCTACCCTCCGCGCCCTCCGGTCGGAGATCCGCCGCTTGACCCATGAGATCCAGACCCGGCTGCAGCGCTATCTCACTGATCCCCGCTACGCGCCCTATCTCCAGGAGCCCCTGATCACCATGCGGGGCGGCCGCTTTGTGATCCCAGTCAAAGCCGAACATAAAGGGAAAATCCCGGGCCTGGTCCACGACAGCTCGGCCAGCGGAGCCACGCTGTTCATTGAACCGCTGCCCATCGTGGAGCTGGGAAACCAACTTCGGGCCCTCCAGGCGCAGGAAGAGAGCGAGGTGGCCCGCATCCTGGCATCTCTGAGCGCCGCCACCGGCGCGCAGGCGGAGGGGATCTGGCGCACGCTGGAAGCCCTGGCGGATCTGGACCTAACGCTGGCCAAAGCCCGCTACGCCCTCGCCATCCAGGCCGAGCGCCCGGAGATCATCCGATGGCCGGAAGAGCCCCCCGAGCGGCGCACCGTCTCGCCCCTCTGGCTGCGCCAGGCCCGCCATCCTCTCCTGGACCCGCAGCGGGTGGTGCCCATCGATGTCACACCGGATCCTTCCACATTCATCCTGGTCCTTACGGGGCCCAATACGGGAGGGAAGACCGTCACCCTCAAGACAGTGGGCCTGCTGGCCCTCATGGCCCAGAGCGGCCTGCATATCCCGGCCGCTGAAGGCTCCCGTCTGCCCGTGTTCGACGGGATCTACGCCGATATCGGCGATGAGCAGAGCATCGAGCAGAACCTTTCGACGTTCTCCGCCCACCTCCTGAACATCCTGAGCTTCCTGGAGTCCACCACCGCCCACTCCCTGGTCCTTCTGGACGAGCTGGGAGCCGGGACGGACCCCGTGGAAGGCGCCGCGCTGGCCCGGGCGATCTTGGAGCACTTCCATGCCCGGAAGACAACCACGCTGGTGGCCACCCATTTCCCGGAGCTGAAGCTGTGGGCCCAGACCACCCCGGGCGCCATCAACGCCAGCATGGAATTCGACCCCGAGACCCTGGCCCCGACTTACCGGCTTCGCATCGGTCTGCCAGGCCGATCCAATGCCTTCCTGATCGCTCGACGGCTGGGGATGCCAGAGGATTTGATCGCCCGGGCCCAGCAGTATGTGTCGCCCCAGGCCCTGCGCCTGGAGACCATCTTTACCGAGGTGGAACGGCTTCGCGAGGAAGCCGCCCAGGCCCATATGGAAGCCGAACAGGCCCGCGCCGCCGCCCGCGCTCTGGAGGAAGAAGGGCGAGCCCGCTTGGCCCAGATCGAAGCGGAACGGGAACGGATGCTTCAAGAGGCCCGAGAGCAGATCACCGCGCTGGTCCAGGAAGCCCGGAAGGAGATCGAGCAGATCCGCCGTTCGCTGCGGGCGGTGCATCAAGCAGAGGTGGAAGCCGCTCGACGCCGCCTGGAGGCCCTACAGGATCGCATGCGAGAAACGCTGGCCCGGGCCGCGCCACCCGTGGAGACCTCCGCGGAGCCCGGTTTCGCGGTGGGCGACCGGGTTTGGGTGCGCCCCCTTCAAATGGAGGGGGAGATCCTGAGTATGGAAGGGGAAGAGGCCGACGTACAAATCGGCCGGTGGCGGCTGCGGATGGCCCTGGCGGATCTCGAACGACGGGAGCGGCCCCAGCCTGCGCCTTCTTCCCCGGCCTCCGTTACGACGGTTCGGCCACCCCAGGTCCCTCTCGATCTCGATCTGCGGGGAATGCGCGTGGAGGAGGCGCTGCCCGTCCTGGAGAAGTTTCTGGACGAAGCCTTCCTCGCCGGCATGCCCTTCGTCCGGATCATCCACGGCAAAGGTACCGGTGCCCTGCGCCGCGCGGTGCGGGAACGGCTGAAAGCCCATCCGCACGTGGAGCACATGGAGCCCACGCCGGATGATGGGGCGACCGTGGTGCGATTCGCAAGGTGACGGAACCTCTCTCCCATCCAACATCCGTCAAAACACCTTGCGGATGCTCCGAGAGAGCAGGATGATTTTACCGGATATAGACCCTGTGAGGAGGTTCGACCATGATCAGTCCAGAGCTGCTGGAGATCCTGCGCTGTCCCCATTGCGTTTCCGGGCCGACCCGCAAAGAAGGGCTGGATCCCGGCCGGCTGGATCTGGTGAAGGAGGTGTGGCTGGTGTGCACGGAGCCGGATTGCGGGCGCAAGTATCCGATCCGTGATGGCATCCCGGTGATGCTCATCGAGGAAGGGGACAAGTGGCGTGACACCCCCGTGGATGCCCTTCCCGTTCCCCCGCCGGCCGCATGATCCATCCCATGATTTCGAGATCCGGCATCCATGGTCATGAGCACAGAGGAATGGCAACGCATATTGCGGGAAGATCCCGAGCAGGCCGAGCTCCGCATCTCGGATCTGCGGGAAGATCCAGAAGGCCTGCGCGCACTGGCCCATGCGCTGCTTCAGGACTCCGATCCGGAACTGCGGGCATGGGCCTGCCGGATCCTGGGGGAGGCACGGGACGTGGAGAGCCTTTCATCCCTGCTGCGCGCCCTGGAAGATCCGGAGCCGGAGGTGCGCGCAGCGGCCGCCTGGGCCCTGGGGATCCGTCCGGTGAGGGAGCAACAAGAGGCGGTGATCTCCGCCCTGCGGCGGCGTCTGGAGGATCAGCCCTGGGTGGCCTGGGTGGCCGCGGAGGCCCTTGCCCGCTACGGCGAGGCGGCGCTGGAGGCGCTGATCGACGGCCTTCGTCATCCCCATCCCCAGGTCCGCGTCCTGGCCGCCCGGGCGCTGGCCCGCATTGCCTCGCCCCGGAGCATCCCCGCCCTCGCGGCCGCCCTGGAGGATCCCAGCCTCCTCGTCCGCCACTTCGCGGAGGCCGGGCTGGATCGGCTCTCAGGAACATCGTGGATATGGTTAACTTAAGAAAGCGATGGCTGCCGCGCAGAGCCTGCCAGGGCGACCTCCTCTTCCCGGAAAACCGGGTCCGAATAGGGATCGCCCCGCAGACTGAACATCCTTCAACTGGTTATCCACCCCAGCAAACCGATCGCCCCGCCCAAGGCCAGGAACGGACCGTAAGGGATCGCTGTCTTCAGCGTGGCTCGTCGGGTCAGCAGGAGGAAAAGGCTTACCCCCCCGGCGATGAGGATCCCGTAAGCCAGCGCATGAAGGCCCTGGGGGAACCCGGTGGTCAGCCCGATGAAGGCGGCCAGCGTGGCATCCCCACCCCCGATCCCCCCACGGGTGAGCATGGCCATCAGGAAAAAGAAAACGAAGGCCCCCAGACCCATCAGCCACGCCCCCACGGGGCCTGCTCCCAGCCACGGGGAAACCGGCGCCAAGATGGCCGCCAGGGCCATGGCGGGAAGCATCACCGCATCGTAGATCCGTCGGCGCTCCAGGTCGGTGACCGTGACCAGAACCAGAACCGTCAGATACAGAGCGACCAGCCCCGCCCGGGTGGAGAGCCCGAAACGGGCAGCCGTCAGCCCCCAGAGGATCGGCACCCCCAGCTCTACGATCAGATCCCGCCGACGGGGGAAAGCCCCCGTTCGCACCGCTCGGATCCAGGCGGAGGGAAGGCCCCCGCCATCCTCCCACAACGGAACCACCCGGCGACGCGGCAGGGCATTCGCTAGGCCGTTGACCAGCATCCCAATGGGCCATCCAATCCATCCGAAGAGAAAGGCTTCGATCATCAGACCTCCAGGCTCCAGGCAAGGATCTGAACGGGAGGGGTCAGACCGTGAAGCGGCCTGCCCCATCGGCATCCGAGGGATGATCCCCCGGACTCCCTCATTATGCCACTAGAAGGCCCTGGGGGAGAACGGATAAAGGATTTGACACCTCATGCAAAGGCTGTTAGAGTATTAATGACAATGAAACACTCGAAAAGCGATGAAGGGGAAGAGTAAGGATCCAGCGCCGCCCAGAGAGTCGGGGTTCAGGTGGGAGCCCGATGCGGATCCTGGATCCTGAATGGGCCCCGGAGCTGCCGCCCGAACCGGAAGGCCTTCTTCCACAGTAGGCGCGGCCGGAGACGCTACCGTTATCGGCTGAGGGCTTCGCCCGGCTGACCGGGCAGCGCCTGCGACAATGAGGGGAGCCGGCTTCTCTACTGGAGAGGTCGCGCTCAAAAAGGGTGGCACCGCGGGCAATCACAGGGCCCGTCCCTTTGTGGGGCGGGCCCTGTTTGATTCTCCCGGAGGGTGCGGACTTCCTCTTCCTGAGGGGCTTTCGGGGCGCGAACTAGGACATCCCCTTATAGGAGGTCGCTATGGCGAAAAAAAAGCGGGTGCTGACGGGCGATCGCCCAACGGGCCCATTGCACTTGGGCCACTATGTGGGGACGCTGGCCAACCGGGTGCGATTGCAGGATAAGTATGAAGTCTTCCTCCTGATCGCGGATTACCACGCCCTCACCACCAAACCGGAGAAGGCGGACATCCTCGCCGCCCGCGAATACATCCGGGAGATCGTGCTGGACTACCTGGCAGTGGGCATCGATCCGGAGAAGACCACGATTTACGTGCAGTCCGATGTGCCGGAGGTCTGCGAGCTGGCGCTGTTATTTTCCATGCTGGTCACCTTGCCACGCGTCGAGCGGATCCCTACTCTGAAGGATATGATCCGGGACCAGAAGATCGAGAACCCCTCCATGGGGCTTATGCTCTACCCCATCCTCCAGGCGGCGGATATCCTTCACGTCAAAGCGGAGATCGTCCCGGTGGGGAAAGACCAGGAGTCCCACGTTGAGCTCTGCCGGGAGATCGCCCGCCGGTTCAACAGCCTCTATGGGGAAGTCTTCCCCGAGCCGGAAGCCCTGATCGGAGATGTGCCCACCCTCCCGGGGATCGACGGGCGGGCCAAGATGAGCAAATCCCTGGGCAATGCGATCTTCCTCAGCGACCCGCCAGAGGAGGTCGCCCGCAAGGTGATGCAGATGTTCACGGATCCCATCCGGATCCGGCCGGATATCCCGGCGGATCCCGATGCGCCCCACAATGTGGTCTTCCGCTACCACGAGGCCTTCAATGATGACCAAGCGGAGGTGGAGGAGCTGAAAGCCCGCTACCGGCAGGGGAAAGTGGGAGACGTGGAGGTCAAGAAACGGTTGATCGCCGCCCTGGAGCGATTCCTGGCGCCGATCCGGGAGCGACGGGCTTATTACGCCGCGCGGCCGCATCTGATCGACGAGATCCTGGCCGCCGGCGCGGCAAAGGTCCGCCCCATCTCTCAGGCCACCCTGGCGGAGGCCCGAGAGGCCATGGGTCTCAGTGCCCGCCCCCTCGCAGAGCTGAAAGCCCGCTATCTATGAAAGGCGCGCGCCCGAGCGGACCTCTTGCTGGGAGTTGGGGGATAGAGCGGCCTATCGAGGGGAGCCGTCCCAGTCCCAGGGAATCTCTCTCACACAGGCTTGCCATCCTGTCCCAGGAGGAGATCACCCATGCGCGATCGAACTCGATTCCTGCTTTCCGAAGAGGACATCCCGAAGGCCTATTACAACATCCTGGCGGATCTCCCCTTTGAGCTGCCGCCGGTGCTCCATCCGGCCACGGGCCGGCCGATCGGGCCGGAGGATCTGGCCCCTCTTTTCCCGATGGCCCTGATCCAGCAAGAGGTCAGCCGGGAGCGGGAGATCGAGATTCCGGAGCCCGTCCGGGAGATCTACCGGCTTTACCGACCCACCCCTCTTATCCGGGCCCGCCGGTTGGAGCGCATGCTGGATACCCCCGCGCACATCTATTACAAGTATGAGGGGGTGAGCCCGGCCGGGAGCCACAAGCTCAACACCGCCCTGGCCCAGGCGTTCTACAACAAACAGGAGGGCGTGCAGGGCCTGACCACGGAAACCGGCGCCGGCCAGTGGGGCAGCGCCCTGGCCATGGCCTGCCGTTTCTTCGACCTGGAATGCACCGTCTTCATGGTCAAGATCAGTTACCAGCAGAAACCCTATCGCCGCATCCTGATGGAAACCTTCGGCGCCCGGGTGATCCCCAGCCCCAGCCCTGAGACCGCCGCCGGGCGCAAGGTGCTGGCCGAAAACCCCAATTCCCCCGGCTCCCTGGGGATCGCTATCAGCGAGGCGGTGGAGGCCGCGGCCACCAGCGGCGGGCGTCTGAAGTATAGCCTGGGCAGCGTCCTCAACCACGTTCTGCTGCATCAGACTGTGATCGGCCTGGAGGCGAAGAAGCAGATGGAGCTGGCCGGGGAATACCCGGATCTGGTGATCGGCTGCGTGGGCGGGGGGAGCAACTTCGCCGGGCTGGCGCTGCCGTTTATGCGGGACCGGCTGGTGGAAGGGCGACCCACGCGCTTTATCGCAGTCGAGCCCACGGCGGCTCCCAGCCTGACCAAAGGCGTCTATGCCTACGATTACGGGGATACGGTGCGCACCACCCCTCTGCTCAAGATGTACACGCTGGGCCATACCTTCACGCCGGCCCCCATCCACGCCGGAGGGCTCCGCTATCACGGCATGGCCCCTATCCTCTGCGCCCTGTATGAGAAAGGCCATCTGGAAGCTGTGGCATATCCTCAGACGAAAGTCTTCGAGGCCGCCGTGCTCTTCGCCCGGGCTGAAGGGATCATCCCTGCCCCCGAGTCCGCCCACGCCATCCGCGCAGTGATTGACGAGGCCCTGCGGGCGCGGGAGGAAGGCGTGGCCCATGTGATCTTGTTCAACCTGAGCGGACACGGGCACTTCGACTTAGCGGCTTACGATCAGTATCTGCGGGGGGAGCTTGCGGATTACGAATACCCCGCCGAGGAGGTGGCCCGCGCGCTGACCTCTCTCCCCTCCGTCAGCGTTGCGGCCTGAGATCGAGCTTCGAATCGCCCGGCGGCTCCATCCCCTCCGGGACCCCCACCGGAATCGGGAAGCGGACAGGCCATGGGGTTCTCCAACAGAACCCGAGACCCGCCCGTGTGAAACCGGAGCGCCTCGATTTCCACGGCCTGTGGAAAACCCGAAAGGTTCCCCCATATCTGGGAGGACATGCAGCCACGGACCGAGGATATAGGCCTATCCCTACCGGATCTCCTGGTCTGGAACTGGGGAAAACCGACGTGAAACCTGTGGAAAAGAAGGTCAGACTGGGGATAACTTGTCCCCAGGAGCAACCTACTTTCCCCACTTTCCACAGCTTTCTATACCGGTAACTCTTCCAATCCGCCAGATCTGGCGGGGGAAGCGTTTTCCACAATTTCCCTAAGTTTTCCACATCATCCTCGATTGAACTGGTTTTCCACAGCCGGCTTTTCGCGGAGATCCAGGGATCCCGACGGCCTTTGCCTAGATCTGGCGGAGGCCCCTTTGTTCCCAGCTATTCTTTGGGCCGGGGTAGGGCATCCGCTTGTGGAATTTCCACAATCCACAGCCTCTACGACGACGAATCTATAATGATGCGGATGGGAAACTCAGAGAGATAAGCCTCCCTAGAGGGCCGAGGGACTGCTTCGCTTCCTGGGCTGGGCTTGGAGAAGGAGATCCTATTTTTACGAGGAGGAACCTATGGAAGGGGAAGCGCGCCGGGTTCTGATCACCGCCCGATTCGATCCGGAGTGGGTGGCCCGCTGGCAGGCCCGCTGGCCGATACTGCGATTCGAGCTCCACCCAACGCGGCATCCAGAGAGGATCCCTCTGGAGATCTGGCGGGAGGTCGAGGTCCTCTACACGTTCAACACGCTTCCCATGCCGGAATGGGTGCCCCGTCTGCGATGGGTGCAATTACATTCCGCTGGCGCGGATCACGTGCTGGAGCACCCGCTCTTTCGAAGCGATGTGCTGTTCACCACGGTCAGCGGGGTACACGCTATCAATATAGCGGAATATGTCTTCGCCATGGTGCTGGCATGGTTCCATCGAATCCCTCGGATGCTGGAATGGCAGGCCCGCGCCGAGTGGCCCCCCGATCGGGAGCGCTGGCCCCTGTTCGTTCCCGAGGAACTTTGGGGAAAGACCATTGGCATCGTGGGCTATGGCAGCATCGGACGTCAGGTGGCACGCCTGGCGAAGGCGTTCGGCATGCGGGTGCTGGCCATGCAACGAGGAGAAGAGCGACGGGATCGAGGGTTCGTCTTCCCCGGAACCGGGGATCCGGAAGGGGTCCTGCCGGATCGCTATTACGCGCCCGCCGAGCTCCATGCCTTGCTGGCGGAGAGCGATGTGGTGGTGATCGCTGTCCCCCTGACGCCGGAGACCCGGGGGATGTTTGATGAAGCGGCCTTCCGGGTGATGAAGCGCAATGCCTTCCTGGTCAACATCGCCCGTGGCCCGATCTGCCAGGAGACGGCGCTGGTGCGGGCGCTCCAGGAGGGCTGGATCGCCGGGGCCGCGCTGGATGTGTTCGAGCAGGAACCCCTTCCCCCCGAGCACCCTCTCTGGCGCTTGCCCAATGTGCTGATCAGCCCCCACGTGGCGGGGTTCACACCCCATTATGATGCCCGGGCCGCGCAGATCTTCGAGGAAAACCTCGATCGCTATATGCGAGGCGAACCGCTATGGAATGTGGTGGATAAGATGCGGGGATATTAGCGTGGAATAAGCCCTTTTTATCTTCAGAGGCCATGCTCTTCTTATGGGAGGATCCCCCGAGGTAGGTAGGGCCACCTTTGGGCGGCCTCGCTCGCCTTCACAGTTTCCCGGCGCCGAATCCCTATATGTGGAGGATACTCATTCACAACCCCAATATATAGGGGTAACCGTGGGGGAATCGTTCACGAAAGCCTCACGAGACCTTCACCGAACGGCCACGAAGGCGGGCCTGGAGCGGCGTTAACATGCGATTGCCGGAGATGGGAGGTGGGGAGGGGATGAGGGGTGGCCCGTTGCTTCCTTGCGGGCGAACAGCGAAACCGGGAGGTTCAGGCATGACCGAATCCGCTCATGAGCTCGCCGGGAAATCGCTGATCTGTCCAGATGGCGTGCTCGGCACTGTGGCTGAGGTGCTGGTGGATCCGGAAACCGGGTGTCCCACCCATCTGGTCTGGCGGGAGCCGGTGATCCTTTATCAGGAGATCAGCATCCCGATCGCCTATATTGAGGGCGTGGATGGCGAGGGGATCCGCCTGCGGGTTCGCCGCGAAGAGATCGAGCGCCTGCCTCGCTTTGTATGGCGTTGATTTCCTGGGGAGAACGCAGCGTGTTGCTCGACGATCTGATCTTCCAGATCGTTAGCGGGTTGGAGGCAGCGGCCACGCCTCCCCCCACCCCAGTTCCCTCTCCCTATCAGGTGTTCATTCCGGCCGTGGGCGCGCCTTCCCCAGTCACCTCCGGGACGCCAGTGAGCCGGCTTCCTTTTTTGGAAAGCCCATGGCTCTATCTGGCTTTCGGCGTGCTGGTGGGCGCGTGGCTGGCGCTGCGCGCTCTGGAGCGCCGTGGGAAGAGGGGCCGGTGAATTCAATAAAAGGGGCTAAAGGAGGGAGCCAGAGGGAGAGGCCCGCTGGTCCTCTCGGAATCCAGCGGCGCAAGCCATCAAAACAAAAGCCGACGGGAGGGAAGAGCTCCTTCCGTCGGCGCTGTCGGGGCGGGCGGATTTGAACCGCCGACCTCGTGGTCCCGATCCACGCGCGCTAACCTGGCTGCGCCACGCCCCGTCCCTAATGAAGATTATATCTTCCTCGGATTTTCCTGGCAAGGATAGATGGCCTCCAACCCCCGGAATCCCTCAATGGGATAGCGTGTTTGACTTCCGTTCTTTCTTGCGTTCGCTCTCCTGAAGGGCACGGGCGGTTTAAGCGGGTTTAAAATGAATAAGGGGATTCACCTCCTGGGCTCTGCTGCTCCGGAGGAACGAGGGGATGGAGAATGCGGCGGGAGGTCTTCAATGGGCTGGACCGGGCCGCTGGTGGAAGTGCGCAATGTCTCCAAGATCTATGGGCGGCCGCCGCGACAAGTCGTGGCGGTGGAGCGGGTTTCGTTTGAGATCCGTCCGGGCGAGTTTGTGGCCCTGCTGGGCCCCTCTGGCTGTGGGAAATCCACCCTGCTGCGGATGATCACGGGCCTGGCCCAGCCCAGCGAGGGGGAGATTCGCTACCGGGGGCAACCGCTGCGGGGAGTCAATCCCCATGCGACCATTGTGTTCCAGACCTTTGCCCTCTATCCCTGGCTGACGGTTCTGGGCAACGTGGAGCTGGCCCTGAAGGCCCGCGGGGTGCCTCCGGCACAGCGTCGGGAGCGGGCCCTTCAGCTGATCGACCTGGTGGGCCTGGACGGTTTCGAGCATGCCTATCCCCGGGAGCTCTCCGGTGGGATGCGCCAGAAGGTGGGCTTCGCCCGGGCCCTGGCGGCCGAGCCGGAGCTGCTGTGCATGGATGAGCCGTTCTCCGCCTTGGATGTGCTGTCCGCAGAAGCCCTGCGGGGCGAGCTCATGGAACTCTGGCTCTCCAAACGTCTGCCGATCCAGGCCATCCTTCTGGTTACCCACAACATCGAGGAAGCGGTCTGGATGGCCGACCGCCTTATCCTGATGGATAAAGACCCTGGCCGGGTGATCGCCGAGCTGGAGGTTCGGCTGCCCCACCCTCGCCGTCGCAAGGATGCGTACTTTCAGTCTATGGTCGATCGGGTGTACGCGGTGATCGCCGGGCAGACGGAGGAACAAGTGCCCGGGAAACGACCAGGGGAGCCAGGCCGGGCGTATCGGATGCCGGAGGCGCGTATCAATGCGGTGGCGGGGTTGACCGAGAAGCTCCTGGAGGAAGGGGGGTGGGCGGATCTCTACCGCCTGGCGGAGGAGCTGCGTTACGAGCTGGATGATCTGCTGACGATCGTGGAAGCGGCTGAGCTGCTGGGGTTCGTGAAGGTGGCGGAGGGCGACATTATCCTCACGCCCCTGGGGGAAGCCTTCGCTGAAGCCAGCATCCTGGCCCGTAAGGAGATCGTAGCCGGGCGTATCCTCCGCCTTCCGATCATCCGCTGGATCTATGAAACCCTCCATTCGGACGATGATGGCCGGGTAAGCGCGGATTACTTCCGCGAACAGCTCCAGCTGGATTTCACCCCGGAGGAGGCGGAGCGGCAGCTGGAGATCGCCATTCACTGGGGCCGCTACGCGGAGCTCTTCGCCTACGATGAGGATTCCGATGAGCTGTTCCTGGAGGAGGTCCCGGCTCCGGCGATCGAGTGAGAAGGCGGACAGAGGCCGCTGACTTCCCATGGAGGGCTTCAAAGGGGCGTTCCTTTATCGCCCGATCAAACGTCCCGCCTCTTCGACGATCCGTTCCACCGTGAAGCCGAAGCGCCAATAAACCTCCGGGTAGGGCGCGGAGGCGCCGAAGCGCTCCAGCCCGATCACTGCGTCCGCATAGCGATACCATCCCCACGGGATCCCCGCCTCGATGGCCAGACGGGGAACGCCGGGGGGGAGCACAGTGCGCCGGTAGTCCTCAGGCTGGGCCTCGAAGAGTTCCCACGAGGGCATGCTGACCACCCGGGTCCGAATCCCCTGAGCCTCCAGTTGCTCCCGCGCCGCGATGGCCAGGGCCACCTCTGAGCCGGTGGCGATCAGGATCAGATCGGGCTTCCCATCCCGGGCCTCGGCCAGCACATAAGCGCCTCGCGCCAGCTCGGAAGCCGGGGCCAGCCCACGGCGATCGAAGATAGGGACTTTCTGCCGGGTGAGGATCAGGGCAATGGGTCCGTCGCGCCGGCGCAGAGCGACCTTCCAGGCCTCGGCCACCTCGTTGGCGTCGGCCGGCCGGATCACCCAGAGGTTCGGGATGGCCCGCAAGGCGGTCAGGTGTTCCACCGGCTGATGGGTAGGCCCATCTTCGCCTATGGCGATGCTGTCATGGGTGAAGACGTAGATCACCGGCTGACGCATCATCGCCGCCAGGCGGATGCTCGGCCGCATATAGTCGCTGAACACTAGGAAGGTACCGCCGTAAACCCGGAAGGGGCCATATAGGCTCATCCCGTTAAGGATGCTGCCCATGGCGTGCTCCCGCACGCCGAAGTGAATGTTCCGGCCGTCAAAGCGGCCGCGGCCAATGGCCGGGAATCCATGCAGGTAAGTCTGAGTGGATTCCATGAGATCCGCGCTGCCTCCTACCAGGTTCGGGATGACCTTCGCCAGGGCGTTCAGCACTTTCCCAGAGGCCGCGCGGGTGGCCATCCCATCAGAGGAAGGCGGGAAGGTGGGGATCGCCTCCTCCCAGCCCTCGGGCAGTTCCCCCCGCCACCAGCGCTCCCATTCCGCGGCAAGCTCCGGGTAGGCGGCGGCATATCCCTCCCATCGGGCCCGCCACTCCGCTTCCCATTGTGCCCCTTCCTCTATAAGCCTCCGCATATGGGCATAAACGGCTTCCGGGACGTAGAAGGGAGGCTCCACGGGCCATCCCAGGCGCTCTTTGGTGCGGCGCACCTCATCGGCCCCTAGGGGCGCGCCGTGCGCTTCCGCCCGATCTTGCTTATTCGGGCTTCCATAAGCGATATGGGTGTGGCAGATCAGCAGGGAGGGCCGGTCCTCCACCTGCTGGGCCTCCGCCAAGGCCTGGGCCACTGCCACGCGGTCATGGCCATCGAGGTCCAGCACATGCCAGCCGTAGGCCCGAAAGCGACCCGCCACATCCTCTGTAAAGGCGAGGTCCGTGGGGCCATCGATGGAAACGTCGTTGTCGTCGTAGAGGACGATCAGTCGCCCCAATCCCCAGTGGCCAGCCAGGGAGGCGGCTTCGTGGGAGATGCCCTCCATCAGATCACCATCGGAGGCGATGACATAGACGAAGTGATCTACGATAGGAAACCCTGGACGGTTGAAGCGTTCGGCCAGGAGACGGGCCGCCAGAGCCATCCCCACAGCGTTGGCAAACCCCTGGCCCAGCGGCCCGGTAGTGGTCTCCACCCCTCGGTGGGGATCATATTCGGGGTGACCCGGTGTGGCGCTGCCCCACTGGCGGAACCGCTGGATCTCTTCCATCGGCATATCGTAGCCGGAAAGATGAAGGAGGGCGTAAAGCAGCATCGAGCCATGTCCGGCGGAGAGAACCAGGCGATCCCGGTTAGGCCAGAGGGGATTGCGGGGATTGTGGCGCATCACGTAGCGCCATAGCACATAGGCCGCGTCGGCCATCCCCATGGGCATCCCGGGATGGCCTGAGCGGGCCTGCTCCACCGCGTCCATGACCAGGGCGCGGATGGCGTTCACGCACAACTGATCCAGTTCAGGGTTCAGGGTGGGAAGCCTCGCTGCTCCTTCCGGGATGATCATCTGCGGCCTCGCTGTATTTTTTGTGGAACTCGGCGCGTTCCAGGCGCTTCTGGAAGCCAGCCATTCGGGTTTCGGTTAATACCGGAGGGGCGGGGCGCGGATCACCTCCCCCCACCGGGCCAGGAGGTCGAGCGGTCGCGCGACGAGCTGGAGGCCCTCCAGGCCCGCGAGGAGATGCGGGATCCGCACCTCCGCCTGCGTGCGCCAGAGATCCAGCCGCCGCATCGCTCTCACCCCCCTGGCCGGCCCGGGATTCGTCGATGGGCACGGCCACTGTATAGTTTAAGCAGGCTATGTGAACATTTCGTTAACACCCCGTTCCGATCCCTCGGATCCGGATGCTGGCCCAAGCAGGTCCTCCAGTCCCAGTGTGCGGAACAGGCGCTCCCGGGCTTCCTCCGGCATCGAGATCCGGCCATACCGACGGTAGAGCTCGATGGTTCGCCGCGTCGTGTTGAAAACCACGTGGCACTCCGGGCATTCCGTCAGATGTTGCTCCAGCTCCCGGCAAAGATGCTCGGCGAGCTCCCCGTCCAGATAGAGAGAGATCCGGCCCAACCATCCCTCACAGCGTTTTGATCGGGGCATCCCGGGTTACCTCCCCATGCGCTCTTCGGCGAAATATCGCGAAAGCCGTTCGCGCAGCTGCAATCGGGCGCGATGCAGGCGGGCCTTCACCGCATCAGTGGAAATCCCCATGATCTGCGCCACCTCTTCCGTCGATAAGCCCTCCACTTCCCGCAACAGAAACACAGTCCGCAAGCTCGCCGGCAGGCTGCGGATAGCTTCGTCCAGCACCGATCGGAGCTCTGCGCGGAGCAGCTCCTCCTCGGGCAGGCAGCACCAGTCGAAGAGCTCCCGGGGGATCTCCTCGTCGCCCTCCAGAACGAGCGGCTGATCGATGGAGATCGTTTCGGGCTCTTTCCGGCGCAAGCGCATCAAGGCCAGGTTGTAGGCGATCCGGTAGAGCCAGGTGCACAACCGGGCTTCCCCACGGAAGTCCTTGAGATGTTGAAAAGCCTGGAGGAACGTCTCCTGAAGGATATCCTCCGCTTCCTCCCGGCTGCCCAGCAGCCGATACGCGACGTGATAGATCGTGTCTCCGCACCGCTCGATCGCCGCTGCGAACGCCTGATGGTCTCCCCGCCGTAAGGCGTCGAGCCAATCCGCCTCCGAGAGTTCTCCCTTCATCCGTCGGGCTATCGGCATGGCTCAAACCTCTCCCGGGTTTGAACAGTTGCCGGTCCGGGCGCGTTATCGTTCCCAGTTGAACGCCTCGATCAGCGTCGCCAGCGCCTGCCGGTTGGGGATCAGAACGGCGGCCCCATTGGGGGTCTGCCAAGGGCGGACCATGGAGGGCTCTACGGCCAGCAGGCGGATGCGTTCCTCCGGCACCCCGCGGGCGAACTGAGCGATGGCTAGCATCTCCGGGATGGTGAGATCCGTTTGCACCGAGTCCCCAAGGGTCCGGAGGATCTCCGGGATCTGGGGCAGGGCCTGAAGGGAGAGGACCTTCGCTCGCAGGGCCATCAGCACCTGTTGCTGCCGCTTCAGCCGCCCGAAATCGCTGTCCGCATGCCGGGTCCGCACATACTTTAACGCCAGCTCCCCATCCATGTGGAGACGCCCGGCCGGGATCACCAAGCGCTCCGTGCGGTAGTCATCGGTGGGGTAGGCGTTGTCCACGATGGTGCGGGGGACGTCCACATCGATCCCGCCCACCAGGTCGATGATCCGCTTGAAGCCGTTGAAATCCAGGAGGATATAGCGGTGCACCGGGACGCCGAAATTGTAGGCCACTGTCCCCTTGGCCAGCTCCCCGCATCCGCCGAGATGGTAATAATCGCCGTAGAAACACGCCGTGTTGATCCGGCTCTGAGATATCCCGCGCTCCTCCAACCCTGGGATGGGCACGTAGAGATCCCGGGGGATGGAGAGCACCGAGATCGTGTTGCTGATGGGATCCAGGCCGATGAGCATGATCCCATCGGAACGGACCGGGATGTCCTGCTCATCGGGCCGGCGATCCACCCCCAGCACCAGGAGATTCAGCCGGCCAGGGACAGGCCATGCGGGCGCCGGGTTGAGCCACTCGATCGGGTTGAGCATCCGCCCCACCTCCGAGATAGGCGGCAGGCCCAGGGGACCGCCTCCAGATCCTCCCCCACTGGCCATCGCCCGCCAGCGCTGGGCGCGCGCGGCCATCACCACCGCGATCCCCAGCCAGGTGGAAAGCAGCGTGGAGGCCAGCAGGATGGCGATGAAGAGCCGATAATACCGCCCGCTGGAGGTCGGGCGGGAAGCGGTCGACGCCACGGACTTCACCGTGTTCCTCCCGTTGCAGATTTCAATCCGCCGCCGGAGGGCTTTCCCATCGTTTCGTTCCTCCAAGCCTTCCGGGACCAATCCCTTATTGTAATCCACCTGCCGCTCCTCCATCGCAACGAAGAAGGATCGCGGGGCGAGAGGGCATGGCCGATGTGCCCCCTGTTTTGTTAATGATATTTGACGTTATGTTAAAAATCATATAAAATGAAAATGGCCGCCTGGATCCGCAGCTCGTTCCGATGGGGGAGGTGATGGGACGACGGGTGGAGCTGGAGGGATGGGAGAGCCGGGTGCGGGAGATCCGGCAGCACCGCGGGTTGAGCCAGGCCGAGCTGGCCCGGCGGTCGGGGTTGAGCCGGCAGGCCCTCAGCGCCATCGAGGCGGGCCGGTATCTCCCCAATGTGGCGGTGGCGCTTCGTTTGGCACAGGTTCTCTCCTGCCGTGTGGAAGATCTGTTCCCTGTTCGGGCTCCCTCTCGGTTGCTGGAGGCGGAGTGGCCTCTGCGGGCGGGCCTGATCCAACCGGGCGCGCTTCGGGTGTGCCTCGGCCGGGTGGGCGGGCGCTGGATCGCCTGGCCGTTGCACGAGATGTGGGGTTTCCATATCGCGGCGGATGGCCGGGTGGTGGAGGGCGGGCGCCCCGGCCGAGTTCAGGTTGCCCTGCTGATCCCCCCCTCGATGTTAGAGCGGACGCTGTTCATCGGGGGGTGCAATCCGGCCCTGGCCCTGCTGGCCGCCCACTTGGAAGAGCGTTTCCCGGCGTATCGACTGCGCTGGATCCCGATGAACAGCCGGTCTGCCCTGCAGGCCCTGGCTCGGGGGGAGCTCCACATCGCCGGCACTCATCTCTGGGATCCGGTGCGTGGAGAGGACAATCTCCCGGCGGTCCGCCGGGCACTGGCCGGGCGTCCGGTGGCGGTCTTCGCGATGGCCCGCTGGGTGGAGGGGGTGATGTTGCCTCCGGGAAACCCCGGGCGGATCCGGCGTCTACAGGATCTGACCCGGCCAGACCTGCGGATCATCGGGCGGGAAGGCGGCGCGGGCAGCCAGCGGGTGTTGGTGTGGCAGCTTCGTCGGGAAGGCATCCCGGCCTCCGCCCTCCCTGGGTTGCGATGGCAGGCCCGGGATCATCTGACGGTAGCCGCAGCCCTGGCCGCCCGCATGGCCGACGCCGGGCCGGGGGTGCTTCCGGTCGCCCGCGCCTTTGGCTTAGCGTTCCTTCCCCTGGCGGAATCCCGGTACGATCTGGTGATCCCGGAGGAGCTGCTGGGCACTCCCGAGGTGGAGGCATTTCTAGAGGTATTGAGCAGCCGCCGCTTTCGGGAGGAGCTGGAGGCCATCGGCGGCTTTGATCCGCGCCCTGCCGGGACGCTGGTGGCCCGTCTGAGCCGCCTATACACCCGCTCCAAAGGAGGTAAATGAAATGCGCCGCCTGGGAATGACTCTGTGGGTTGTGTGGATCCTGGGAGCATGCGCGGGGAAAGGCCTCTCCTCTCCTCCGACAGGCGCTCCATCGCTGGAAGGGGAGCTGATCGTGTTTGCCGCCGCCTCCTTGACGGATCCCTTCCAGGAACTGGCCGCGCTTTTCCAGCAGCAGCACCCCGGGACGAAGGTTACCTTCAACTTCGGCGCCTCCTCCGCGCTGAGAACCCAGATCCTGCAGGGTGCCCCCGCGGATCTTTTCGCTTCGGCCGATGAAAAAAACATGGAAGAAGTGGCGCGGGCCGGCCGGGTGGCGGAGGGCCCATGGATCTTCGCCACCAACCGTTTGGTGATCGTGACGCCAGCCTCAAATCCCGGTCGTATCACTAGCCTCGTGGACTTGGCGCGTCCTGGTCTCCGTCTAGCCATACCGAGTCCAGAGGTCCCCATCGGAGCCTATGCTCGGGAGGTGCTGGCCCGCGCCTCCCAGGATCCAGCCTACGGGTCGGATTTCGCCGAGCGGGTGCTTCGGAACGTGGCCTCTGCGGAGCCCAATGTCAAAGCCGCCCTCTCCCGCGTGGCCCTGGGGGAGGCGGACGCGGCCTTCGTTTACCGCACCGATGTCACGTCAGCCTATCGGGAAAAAGTGCAAGTGGTGGAGATCCCGGATGCGCTGAACGTGATCGCCCGCTATCCGATCGCCCTTTTGAAGGGGGCGCCTCATCCTAAGGCCGGAGGTCTTTTTGTGGAGCTGCTGCGCTCCCCTCAAGGCCAGGAGATCATGCGGCGCTGGGGATTCGGCCCTCCGTAGACGAAGCCAACCTGGAGAGGCGGCTATGGTATGGCCTCATCGTATCCCGTTTGTGCGCCCTGGTGTGGGGAGGCCGGGGATCCGCCCGGCCTCCGCTTTCTGGTGGTGGGTGGGAAGCCTTCCTCTGGCGCTGTTCCTGAGCAGCCCCCTGCTGATCATGGCGCTTTATCTCCTGCGGGAATCTCCCTGGCATGCTGCTGCCTCCGATCTGGTCCGCCAGGCCCTTGTTCTCACGGTGAAGACCAGCGCGGGGAGCACGCTGCTCGCCATCGGGGCTGGGACCCCGCTGGCGTATCTGCTGGCCCGACGGCGGTTCCCGGGCAAAGCCTTGCTGGAAGTTCTGGTGGAGCTGCCCGTGGTCATCCCGCCGACGGCAGCCGGGGTGTTGCTGCTGCTGACCTTCGGGCGGAGGGGGGCGCTGGGCCCGCTCCTGGAAGGGATGGGGATCACGCTTCCGTTCACCCCGGCTGGGGTGGTGGTCGCTCAGCTGTTCATCTCGACCCCTTTCTACATCCGGGGGGCGCGCTTGGGGTTTATGATGGTGCCGCGGGAGTTAGAGGAGGCCGCTGCCGTTGACGGAGCCTCCACCCTGCAGATCCTGCGGCAGGTGACGTTGCCCCTAGCCTTTCCAGGGCTGTTCTCCGGGTTGCTGCTCTGCTGGGCTCGAGCGGTGGGCGAGTTCGGAGCCACCTACCTGTTCGCCGGGAACATGCCAGGGCACACCCAGACCATGCCCCTCGCCATCCTGACCGCGATGGAGCGCGATCTGGGGGTGGCCCTTCTGCTGACGGGGATGCTCACATTGTTCGCCTTCGGTATCCTCCTCAGCGCCTGGCTGCTGCTGGGAAGCCGGGAGGATATCCTGCCTGCCCTGTAGCGGAAACGCCCTGGGGCCCTGGTCGGGCGTTCCCCTCAATACCGCAACAGGGCGGCTGTCCCCAATTCCTGGAGCCGGGGGTGGCCTTCAATGATCTCCACCTGGCCGCCGTTCTCCAGCACGGTGGCGATCATCCAGTCCACGGCGTCGGGCAAGGTTTCGAAGGCCGCGCCGCAGAACGGACAGGCCGTGCGAGGCGCGGTGGTCAGAAACCCGCAGCCGGCGCACCGGTAGGCGGGAGCATGGAAGCCGTCTGCCACCAGCAGCACTTGCACCTGCCCTTCTGCTGCGGCCCGCAGGGTATCCTCCAGATTGATCACGCCGTTGCCGCCTTTGGCTGCTGCCGTGATCGCCGCGTCCACCTGTGCGAACTCCCGGCGGCGCTCGACCTGCTGGAGGATCCGCAGGGCAGCCTCCAGAATCTCCCCCTCATCCGAGGTGCGATCCCCGGGGATCGTCCCCGCGATCCGCTCGCCCCAGGGGCGAGGGAGGAGCTCCTGGAACTCGACAACGGTGGGGTCGGCGCCGCCGAGGAGCAGGTAGCGAGGTTGATGACGTTCGCAGAAGCTCACCGTCAGCTCGGCGGCCTCTTTCAGATTGCGGTAGGCGACTTCATCTTCGTGACGCTGAAGTTTCTCAGCGCCCCATCCCCCCTGTTTGTGGCGCTTGATCGGCTCCCCGCGCAGTTCCAGCGTCTCCTGCAGCTCCCCCATCTGGTAAAACAGCAGGCGGACACGGGTCTTATCAACCAGCGCGACCAGGAAGCGCCCGTAGGCATCCCATAGCTTGGCCAACGGGAACACATAAGGCTTCCGGCCAGCGAAGACGAGGTTCGGGGTGGGCACGGCCAATGAGAACACCCGCCAAAGCCCCAGGCTATGGGAGGAGAAGATGGCCAGTCCCCGCCCGGATCCATCATATTCCAGCTCCACGAAACGCTGGACGGCCTCGCGATCCGCCCGGGGGACCTGATCTTCCACACGCTCCAACAGATGGCGCAGATTCAACCGGTAATGATCCTTGGTTTGACGGCGGGGATCCACATCAAGATAAAGGCTGAGGATGGGGGCCTGAGGGCTTTCCAGCGCGGCCAACTCCCGCAGATCCCACTCGCTCAGCATGAGCACCTCCCAAGCGGTATTCTCCCTGCGACCCAGCAGGCCACGGGGAAAGCAGGGCGCGATCTCGCCCCATCCACGAAATTCTTTGACCGGATCCGGGAGGCGGGATGGCCCCGGAAGTCCCCAAGGAGATCCAGCCGTTCCTCTTCTATTTTAACCTTTCCACCAGCTGTCGGAACCGTAGCGCATCCTCCCACATGGACACGTTATTGAACAGCACGAAGACCTCGTGGAATCCCTGACATCGGTTCCAGAGCTCCTCCAGATCGGCATCCGTGTAACGGTAGGCATATCCGGTCCGCCCGTGGAGGCGAAAATAGGCGATCTCGTGGGTGACAGGAGGACGGGCGAAGGGATCCACGGCGTGGATCAATCCGTAGCGCTCGCAGATCCGCTGGATCACCGGGTCCGGCCAATCCCCCCGGGGTTCCCAGGCGATCCGAAAGGGAACCTCTCCCATGCCCTCCAGAAACGCTTCGAGATTTCGGAGATGTTCCGGGGTGGGCGTGAAGGAGGGCGGGCACTGGAGCACCACCACCGTCGCCATTAGGGCCTTTGCGGCCTCGACCGTGGCGGCCCATCCCCGCTTCACCACCGGGGTCGCCTGGAACCAGCCGGCCATCGGGCGCTCTTGCGGAGCCAGGGGACGTCGGAGCCGACGATAGGTGGGGCTGCTGGCCGGGTGGGTGATGAGCTGCCAGGCCTTCATCGTGAAGATGAAAGCGCGGCCTGCTTCCTCTCGCCAGCGTCGGAGGGTCTTCGGCTGCGGGGGGTCGTAAAAGGTCTGCTGGACCTCCACCACTGGAAAGGTCTGGAAGTAAATGGACCGCGCTTTCGGGAATCCACAGCAGCCGATATGCCACATCCCGGTGTCTGTTCTATCTGAAGGGACTACGCCGCTGGCCTCCTCCCGTGGAGGTTGAGGGCCACGGACGGGTCTGGCCCCAAAGCTCCTGGGAAAGCCGGCCGCGACGTGCCTTACGGCGAATCTTGCGAATCTTCCGCGCGCATCACCCGGCCACCGGCGGCCCGGACCAGCCGATCCCGGATGGCCAGGCCCAGTCCCTGGGTTCCGAAATCCCGCGCGAGGATCAGATCTAGCCCCCGGGCATCCAAATCCCGTATGGCGGGATACAGCCGCCGGGCGATCCCTGCCAGATCCCGCTCCGATCCCAGCACCGCGATCTCCACGGGCAGGTCCGCCACTGCTGGCCCATCCTCCTCCGCGATCAGCAAACCCACCCGATAGCCCTCTTGAAGATACCGGGTGGCCAGCTCCCGGAGGCGCAGGCGGATCCAGTTCCCCGGCCCGATCAGAACTACCATCTCCGCCCGGGGCGCATAATGTTTAGGAAGCATCCCGGGGGCCGGCGCCGGGCCGGCCACTGAGCGATCGAACACCGCCACCGGCCCGAGGGTTTCCTCCAGGTCCTCTCGGGGAAGCCCTCCCGGCCGCAGGATGGTGGGAACGGGTCGGGTGAGATCGACGACCGTGGATTCCACCCCGATGGGAGCAGGCCCGGCATCCAGGATCATGTGGATCCGCCCTTCCAGATCCTCAAGCACATGCTGGGCGGTGGTCGGGCTGGTGTGGCCGAACCGGTTGGCGCTGGGCGCGGCAATGGGCACTTCCGCGGCGCGGATCAGGGCCAGGGCGACCGGATGGGCTGGCATCCGGATCGCCACGGTCGGCAGCCCCGCGGTGGCGAGATCGGGAACCGTGGGTCGCTTCGGCAGGACCATCGTCAGGGGGCCCGGCCAGAAGCGCCGGGCCAGGGTCCATGCCGCCGGGGGGATTTCCCGCGCCAGCAGGGGCAATGCCTCCAGATCGGCGATGTGCAGGATCACCGGGTCCGTGGCGGGCCGTCCTTTTGCCTCAAACAGACGCGCCAGGGCGATCGGGTCCAGGCCGTTTGCGCCCAGCCCGTAGACGGTCTCGGTGGGAAAAGCCACCAGCCCCCCCCGCCGCAGGATCTCCGCCGCCCGGGCGATGACCTCTGGATCGGGATGCTGGGGATCCACGGGAACAACCTGGGTCATGGAAACCCTTCGCCTCCGGCCCTGATTGGAGACCCGCCGTGCAGGCCCTATCCGGTTTGAAGTTTGAAGGAGATGGGAAGGAAGCGCAAAATGAAGCGTGGCGGGCACCTCACCTGGGAGCGAGGGATCCATGCGCATCCGCGCTGTGACGGTTTTCGTTGCGTGGGACCCGCAGGAGCTGGCGCGGGCGGGAGCCCTGGCGCAGGCTGCGCGCGAGGCCCTCACCCGCGCCGGTTACGAAGTCCAGACGATGCGCCTGGCGTTGCCGCCCCTGGAGGATTCCATGAAAGCGGCGGATTTCCTCCGCCAGGCCCGGGAGTGGGAGGCGATGGCGCGGGAGGCCGGGTTCGATTACCTGAGCCTGGGCCCCCTGGGATCGCTGGCGTCGGAGATCCCTCGACTGTTCGCCGAGACGGAGCGGACCTTCGCCGCCATCCGGCTGGCGGATCGCGATGCCGTATGGGTGGCGGCGCGGATCATTCGCGAGAACGCCGCGGTAGCTCCCGATGGGTTCGCCAACCTCCGGTTCGCCGCGCTGGCGGGCGTCCCTCCCCTGTGTCCGTTCTTCCCGGCGGCTTATCACGACGGCGGGCCGTTGGCCATTGCCCTGGCGACCGAGGCGGCGGATCTGGCCGTGGAAACCGCCCGCGCCGCCCGGGATCCGGGGGCGGCCCAGGCCATGCTGCAGGCTCAGGTGGAAGCGAGCGGCCGCTATCTGGCCCATCTCCTCCGCTCCGTTGCCTCCGCTTTCTCCGCCCGCTTCGCGGGGATCGATTTCTCCCTGGCCCCTTTTCCGGAGCCGGAGCGCAGCATCGGGGCTGCTATCGAGCTCCTCAGCGGGGTTCCTTTCGGCGAAAGTGGAACCCTGACCGCTGTGGCCGGGTTGGCGGCAGCGCTGCAGGGGGCGGATTTCCCACGGATCGGTTTCTGTGGAATCATGCTACCGGTTCTCGAGGATGTGATCCTGGCCCGGCGGGCGGCGGAGCAGCGTTTCCGGCTGGAGGATCTGCTGCTTTATTCCGCGGTATGCGGGACCGGACTGGATACCCTTCCCTTACCTGGATCCGTTCCGGAGGAGAAGTTGGCGCGAGTGTTGGAAGACCTGCGTGCGCTCAGCGTTCGTTTGGGTAAGCCCCTGACCGCTCGACTGATGCCCATCCCGGGCCGGGAGCCAGGGGATCCCGTCCGCTTCGATTTCGCCTATCTCGCGCCCTCGGCGGTGATGCGGATTGAATCGACATGACGAGGAACGGCAGCTGAATGTCTTCTGCCCTCTTTGTCCCACCGGAGTTCTGCATTCCGGACCGGCCGCGGGTGCAGGAGCTGGCCGGCCGCATCGTTCACGTGGACCCTGACAGCTGGGGCGCTCGCGTCGGGATCCAAGCGGGGGATCTTTTGCTGCGTGTCAACGGGCGCCCCGTGGAAGATGTGATCGATGTTCACTTCTATGCCGCTGAGGATTTCGTCGCCGTCGAGATCCTGCGGGATGGGAGGCGACATGTCCTCAGTGGGCCCCGGGCGGAGGGAGAGCCTCTGGGGCTAACCTTCGCGCATCCGACCTTTGACATCGACATCCGACGGTGCAACAACCTCTGCACCTTCTGTTTCGTGCTCCAGACGCCGAAGGGCATGCGCCGCACCCTTTACATCAAGGACGATGATTATCGCTACTCCTTCCTGTATGGGCACTTCGTCACTCTCACCAATCTCACGGCCCGCGACTGGCAGCGCATCGTGGAGCAGCGCTTATCCCCCCTTTACATCTCCGTCCATGCCACGGATCCAGAGGTCCGGCGGCGGGTGTTACGGAATCCCCGCGCCCCCGACATTATGGCCCAGCTACGCTGGCTGGCGGATCACGGCATCGAAATGCACACCCAGATCGTGGTCACGCCGGGCCTGAATGATGGGGAGCATCTGGAGCGCAGCGTGTTCGATTTGGCGACCCTCTGGCCTCAGGTGCGCTCTGTTAGCGTGGTCCCTGTGGGGGTGACCCGCTTCCAGCGTTACGGTGTGCGCCCCCATACGGTGGAGGAAGCCCGTCGGGTGCTGCGCGCGGTGCATGCCTGGCAGCGGATCTTCCGCCGCCACCTAAGGGTTCGCTTCGTCTACGCCACCGACGAATGGTATCTCCTCACCGGGCGGCCGGTTCCCTCGAAGGCGGCTTACGATGGGCTCCGGCTTCAGGAGAACGGCCTGGGGATGGTGCGGGATTTCCTGGAGGACTACCGGCGGGTGAAACGGATCCTGCGCCGGCGGAAGATCGAGGGTCTTGCCGGACGTCGGGCGACCCTGGCGACCGGCACCCTGTTTGCGCCGGTTCTGGCCCGGGCCGCCAGGGATTTCAGCGCCCGCACCGGGGCGGCTCTGGAAGTGATCCCGATTGTGAACACGCGGTTAGGGGAAACGATCACCGTGGCGGGCCTGCTGATGGCGGAGGACGTCATCGCCCAGCTCGCCGCCCGGCCGATCGGGGATCTGGTGATCCTGCCCCGTATCATGTTCGATCATCCAGCAGGGGTCTCCCTGGATGATCGCACGCCCCTGGATATTGCTCGCGCGCTTGGCCGCCCGATCGCCTTGGCAGATACCATGGGTGACGTCCTGGAGGCCCTGGAAGGGCGTGCCCGTCGTGTCTTCCACCCTGATCCGGAGGGCATTCCCGTGCCAGCCGGGCCGGCACGATCCCGGTAGTCTTAGGAAGGTGGCCTTTGGTGAGGCTGAGATACATTTTCCGGGGATCACCGAACAACCCAGATCCGGCGGAAGCCCACCGACAGAGCGCGCGTATCTCCCGTAGATGGGGGCGCCGCGTAGGCGAATCGGAACCGCACCTCGTGCACGCCCCGCCGGATCGTCTCCGCTGGGATCTCCCAGCGGATCCGTCGCTCGCCGCAATCGAGGAACAGCTCCTCCCCCAACCCTCGCCCATCGAAGAACGCTTCGATCCGCTGGACGGCTCCTGCCTGGCACAGCGGGAACGCCACCACCTCCAGCGTGGCTGGCCCTCCTCCTCGCTCCGTTAGATACAGCGCCCGCGCTTCCGTCCCCTCGGCCCAGAGCCCCCATGCCTCCGGTCCCGACCATCCGTCGAGCAACAGGAGGTTGGTGATCTCCGGCTCCCCACGATCCGGGATGCGGAAAATGCAGATCGGATAGTCCCAGGGCGATGGGACCGGCGGCGGATCGAAGCATCTGATGAGCGGGAAGGGCCAGCCCCACTTCCGCCAGTCCGGTGGAGGATGATGAACCACCAGGAAGCGGAAGCCGTGTCGGCCTAGCCAGTCCGGTCGGTGTTGGAACAGCAACCCCCGCCCCCGCTGCAGCGCTTCGATCCAGCGGGGATGGAACGGGGGAAAGCCCGACATCGTTGGACGCCGGTGATATTCTGTGGCCATAACGGCCACCCGGGAGAGATGGAGCCCCGGCGTGTAATCGGCGAAGGCGTCGATCACCGCCCCGGGCTCCGGATTCTGTCGCAGCCACTCGAAGGCGGGATGGGGCGCATAGGGCCACGGGAGGGTAGGGATCGGCCGCATCAGGGCCTCCAGGAGCCAGAGGGCCGCCAGCCCTCGCCGGAGCCCTCGGGAGGCGATCCGTGACCAGGCCTCCGCGCCGCCCGTGAACATCCCCAGGGCGGTGAGGGCGATGAACCGCCACACCGTCCCCGCGGCCTCGTAGAACGGCACCACGGCCCATAGCAGCAGCGAGGGGGTGAGGGCCTGATGGGCCCAGTCCTCGGGCAGGGCAGGCTCCCGGAAGAGCTCCGGCTTCCGGACATGGCCGATCCGCCAGATCGCCTCATAGACGCCTCGCGCCCCAGGGATCGCCGGGATCGAGAGCGGCGCGTCGGCCCGGAGGACGATCCCGGCGGCCAGCAGCGCCCCCATAGCCGCTGCCCGCAGCAGCCCATGGCTCTGCAGCCGCCGGCGGGCGAGCCGACTCCACCCCAGGCCGATCAGGCTGCTCCCCGCCGGCAGAAGGCCCAGGGTGAGGATCGGACGATCGGGCCGGGGTGAGGGTTCGGGCCCCCACAGATGATACGGGTTCCAGACCAGGATGTCCGCCCACGGATATCCGTTGCCCCGCGCGGTTTCCAGGGTCTGACCCAGCATCTGATCCTGCTGAATGGCATGGACCCAGAGGCCCAGCCATGGGCCGCCGATGATCACCGCGGTCCCGAGCCCATAAACCAGGAAGCGCTGGAGATATCCATGTCGCCATGCTTTCCAAGCGTAAATCAAGGCCAGCACCCCGCCCAGGAGCACGAGGTAAGGATTGCCGGCGATCCCCAGCCCCCAGAGGAGCCCCGCCCGCCTCAGGAGGCGAGGCTTCCATCCGCCCTCCCGGGCGCGCTCCAGGGCCCAGGCCATCAGGGCCAGGCCACCTGCCCCCCACGCGACCGGCAGGTGATCCCCGTAGATCCGCATGGCCGCGTGGCTTCCGTGGAACATGGCGTAAGCGATCCCGGCCGCCGTGGCTAGCCAGCGGTCCCGGGCGAACCGGTGGGCCAGGCGGAAAGCGCCGAGGAAGGCCAGGGAGTAGGCCAGCCATCCAAACAGGTGGACCGCGAAGGCATCCCCGCCGAGCAACGCCCAGGGGAGCATCAGGCCGATCAGGAAGGGGCCGTGGTGCAGCTTGGCCACATGCCAACCCTGCGGGGCAAAGGCCAGTGGGTGGAAGAGCGGGGACATGTGCTGCTCGAAGAGCGCTCGCCGATACCAGGCGAGGGCCCACATCACCTCCAGGGTGTCTTCTCCCGCCGGTGCGCTCCGGAAGAACCCGTGGGCGGGCCAGGCCTGGTGGAGCCACAGGAACCAGACTCCCAGCGGAATCAACCAGCCGCCGACGCGCTGGATCACGATTCGCCATCGGGGATCCATGGGAGGGCACGCTTTGCCCGTCTGGATGCCTTCATGGTAACACGCCGCGCAGCCGGCCAACGAAGATCCATCCCCCAATTAGACATTCCCACCCCATCGGATTATCATAGTTACGGCCTGGCCATAATCCCCATCCCCGGGAGAGGGATAAAAGCGAGGGGTTCATATGCCGGTTCGTCTGAAGCTGGAGGTGCAGGGGATGACCTGTGATGATGGCGCCCGGCACGGGGAGCGGGCGCCGCGATCCGTGCCGGGGGGGTGCTTTCCGCCCATGTCCCCCACGGGTCCTCCGGGGAAGCGGAAGGCTTGCGGCTGGCGGCCCGATCTTTCCCGCGGGATGTGGCCCGGCTGAGCTGCTGTGCGGGATAGGAGGATGCGATGGCCGAACCCCCCGATCCGGAGCTTCCGGCCCATCGGTTAAGGACATGTCTCAAGCCTTACAATGCGGAGGCCCCGATGGCGTATCTCACCACGGTTTCCGGACGGCTGTTGCCGGTGGACCCAACCTATGCAGCCTTGGCGGCTCGAGATCCCGCGCAGGCGGAGACCATGTGTCCGGTCTGCGGCGGGCGGTTCCCCTTCCGGATCCGGCGCTGGACCCTGGAGCGGATGATCCGGGGTTGGCACTTCGACAAGATCCGGGATGCGGGCTTTCATTTCTGTGAGACCCCCACATGCCCCATCGTTTACTTCCACAACGGGGAGGGCTTCTACTTCGCCCTGGAGGATCTCCAGGTTCCGGTGGGGATCAAGCGCCTGGAGGCTCCTATCCCCGTCTGCTATTGTAAGGGCGTGGATGAGCAGACCATCCTCTATGAGATCGTGGTCAAGCGCTGCTGCGATTCCATCAAGGACATCCAAGCTTACACGAAGGCCCGGACGGGGACGGAGTGCCATATCCGGAATCCCTCGGGGCGCTGTTGTGGGGACCATGTGCAGGCTGTCCTGCGCAAGGGGCTGGCCATGATAGTGGATCTCCCGCCGGTCCTTCGAGCGGAGGCGGAAGAGGCTGCCGCGGCGATCCCTACGGACGATTCATGCTGCGCGGTGGGATCGCAGGATCTTTCATCGCACCTCGAACGCTAAGCGGATCTGCAGGCGGTCCTCGATATAAAGACGGATCTCCCATCGCCCGGGCGGGAAGCCGGCGGGCCGGGTGTTGTAGACGTAACCGGGCTGGTTTGGATGGCCATCCCAGAGCAGCGTGCTGCTATCTTCCAGTTCCCCCTCCCGATACCATGCCACTGTCCAAGCGGCCCCTACCGGCATGTTTTCCACCCGGAACCGCCCGCAGATCCGCTCCGTTCCGGCGGGGAAGGTGGTCGGCGGCGGCGTAGGGATCTGGATCGGCCGCCCGCGCTCATCGCAGGCATCGGTGAGGGCGAGGTCGAAGAACCGGGCGCTGGGCGGCGCGGGCACCGCCTGGGGGATCGGCGTCAGAAGGGTGGGTGGATAAGGGAGCGCCGTTGGCGAGGGGGATGGCGATGGCTGGGGCGTCGGGGAAGGCGTCCAGCGCGGCATCGCAGCGGGAGTTGGCGAGATCTCGATAAGGGGAGTGGCGGTGGGGGAAGGGATCGGGGAAGGAGTGGCCGTCAGGGGAGGGGACAACCATCCGGGCGGGGGGATCTCCAATGGCAGTGGGAATCCGGTGCGGGCGAAGCTGTTCAGGATGCCGGTGCCCAGAGCCAGTCCAAGGGCGATCCAGAACCACTGACGGGCGCGGCGGATGGCGCTGCGGCGCAGGATGAGATAGGGGGCGAAGCGCGCTTCCCGCCATGCCAGGAAGGACAGGGTCAGCGCCAGAAGGACCCCTGCGATGCCGATGCCTGTGAACACCGGAAGCCATGGGATCCCGGAAGCCATTATGCTCCTCACCGGTTGTCGCTTCGAGCGCCTCCAACCATTCCTACGCCTGAAGATCCCGTGCGAACGGCTCCGGCGAGAGGGGGTATCCGGTCGCGAAGACCATGAGGGTGTTCCAGTCCACCGATCGCCCGGGTCGGAAATATCGCTGGATCAGAAACCGCCCGGTCTCTGGGGAGGCGATCCAGGCCTCATCCTCCCCAATCCGGGCCCGCAAGGTCATCAGCAGCTGGGAGGCCGCCAATTCCCCCAGCAGGTAGTTATGATAATAAACCGGTGCGACGCTGAAGTGGATCTTCGCCGCCCAATCGGGCGCATCCCGCCCCTCTGGGCGGCGGACCATCTGGAATTCCTCCACCAGATCCCACCACAAGCGGTTGAGGTCCTGGTGGGGGTTCTGATACAGGGCGCGTTCGAAGTGGGCCATCACCAGTGCCCAGCGGGTGAAGATCAGCAGCTTGGCCCGGTTGCGCCGGAGGGCCTGGGGGAGCGTCCCCTGAAGGGTTTCTTCATCGAGGTGCAGATAGTGCCGCAACCAGGCGGGGTGATGGATCAGACGCCCCATCAGCACGGCGATGGCCTCCGTAGAGAGGATATGGGCCGGCGTGCGCAGCAGGAAGGGGAGATCCCGGTCGATGTATTTATCGTAGACCGCGTGCCCGAGCTCGTGGAGCATCGTCTCCGCCCAGTAGGCGTCGGGCTGGAGGTTGGCCAGGATCCGCACGTCCCCTTTCCGGTCGATATGGACGCAGTAGGCGTGCTGCTGTTTCCCTTCCCGCTCGTAGAGATCGCTCCGGGCCAGGATATCTTCGATCTCCAGCCCAATGGCGCTGTAAAAGGCCCGGGAAAGGGCGACGGGATCGCGCCCCTCGAAGAAGCGGGCCACGCCATCGCCGACTTCTGGGGGCTCCTGGAAGAAGGGATCGCTGTAATGCCAGGGCCGCAGCTCTCGCGGATCGACTCCGAAGCGATGGGCCAGCTCTGCGTCGAGCTCGGCTTTATAGGCGGCGAACAAGGGGCGCGTGAGTTGATCCAGCTGATCGAGGAGCCGGAACAGTTCTCCCTCGTCCTGTTCCGCCAGGGTCAGGCTCATCGTGTAGAAGTTATCGAAGCCGACCTGACGGGCCCCTTCGTTGCGCAGATCGACCAGGCGGAGCAGCCGTTCGGCCACCTGGGCGCCGATCTGTTTGCTGGCTTCCCAGGCCTCCCGCCGCAACACAGGATCGGTGGAAGTCCGCAGGATCTGGCGGATCTGGTTATCGGTGACCGGCCGGCCGCGCAGGGTTGCCCGGAACGCATTGAATACACCTTCCACCGCTTTCTCGAGGTCGGTGATCGCATCGATCAGCGAAAGGTCGATCTGGAGGCCACGGAAGTCGTCATAGAGGAGGCGGGCTTGGCGGGCGAGGAGGGGGGGAACTTCCGGATTGGGGGTGAAGGCGCCATCTTTCAGGAGGCCGACGGCTTCCATCAGCTGGCGCAACCGCGCGAAAGCTTGGCGATCGGCGTAGACCTTGCGGAGGGCGGCGGTCAGCCGCGCGTATTCCTCCTCGTCCTCTTTTCGCCCTGTTGTGGTGAAGCGCCAGTAAGCCTCCGACTGGGCGATGATCAGCGGCTCCACCTGACGGGTGTGGGCCTCGATAAAGGATTCCAGGGCCTGGATCACCGGGCACATTCCCTCCGTGTGAGAATGAAGGCGTCCTTCAAGCGTTCTCCGGGTGCTCCATTGGCCGGGGACGGCGCACCCAGAGGACCAGCACATCGCCCTCCGGCCAGCGCTCCACCCGCGCGGCGATCACATCCGCCCAGTGGCGTTCTCCGGAGGGCGCGGGGAAATCGAGCTGCACCGGCCGGCCCTCCTCCCACGCGCGGCGGCAGCGCTCCAGCATCTTCTCGCCGTTGAAGGTGCGCATCTGACAGACCGCCACCGGCTGGGTGGTCGGCCCTTCATAGATCGAAAATGCCCAGATCTCCCGGGCTGGCTGAAACTGAGGGGTCGGCCCTTCCACGACGGTGATCCATTCCGGCTCTATCCAGCGCATTGCCCTGTTCCCTCCCGACCAGGAGTGTTCCTTCGGCCTCAAAGGGCCTTCCTCGCCCGTTCCGCCGTCCATCCGGCCGCATCTGAACTCAGTGGACGGCAGAGCTTCCCCCTTGCCTCATAAAAATTCTACCACCGTGTGGGCAGGTGGGGCATCACCATGCCCGCTCTGGGGGGCATAGGCTGGGTTTCTTCCTCGCGCTCCAGAGGGGTCAGAAGAAGGCGCCTCGCCGGGTATGACCCAGCAGGTAAAGAAAGAAGGGTCCCCCCAGAAAGGCGGTGAGGATCGTCAGCGGGATTTCCTGGGGGGGGAGGAGCGTGCGGGAGAGGAGATCGGATAGCGTGAGCAGGGAAGCTCCCAACAGCATCGAGGCGGGGAGCACTCGCGGGTAGCGGGGCCCCACGATCATGCGGGCCAGGTGCGGAGCGATCAGGCCGACAAATCCAATGATCCCCGTGAAGGCCACAGCGCCGGCGGTGGCGAGGGTGGCGGCCCCAATGGCCAGCCGCTTCACCCGCTCGACCGGCAGCCCGAGTTGCTGGGCCTGCTCCTCCCCAAACTGGAGAACATCCAGCGGGCGTCCCAGGAGGAGCAGGAGGCCCAGGCCGGTGACCACATAGGGGAGAGCCCCGCGGAGGGCCGGCCAGCCCCCTAGGGCGTAGCCGCCCAGCATCCAGATCCACGCCCGATGAGGGGCGACCCGGCCGACCATAAGCATCAACAGCCCCAAGCTGAGGGCGTTGAGAATGGCTCCCACGGCGACCCCGGCCAGCAGCAGCGCCGTCAGCGGCACTATCCCTCCGATCCGGGCGAGGCGGATCACCAGCCCCACGGTGAGCAGGCCTCCCAGAAAGGCGGCTACGGGAAGCGTCAGCAGCCCGAAGGCGGTGGCCGAGAGGTTCATGGCGACGGCGATCAGCGCTCCCAGGTTGGCTCCCGCCGCCACCCCGATGAGATAGGGGTCCGCTAGGGGGTTACGGAACAACCCCTGATAGGCGGCGCCGGCCCCGGCCAGCGCCGCGCCGGTCAGGGCGAGGAGCAGCACCCGGGGGAGCCGTACCTCCCATACGATGGCGGTCAAGGTTGGATCCCGGGCTTTCCCCAGCAGGATCCGACCCAGCTCCCCCAGGGGAACCGGAACGGGGCCCAGGGCCACCCCCAGGGCCAGGCTGCCGCTGAGGAGCAATCCCAAGCCGACCCACTGTCCGATCCGAACGGACCAGGAGCGCTGGGCGGCCATGGAGCGCGCGCGAAGCGACATGTTCTCCTCCACCCGGAGGGTGAGGAGGGGCTCTCTGGGGAGCGGCAAGGATAGCGGAGCGGAAGATCGGAGAATATACCCGCGCCCACGGAAGCCCCTCCCGAAGAAGGATCATGCGCCCGGATCACCGCACAAGCGTCGGGAGCCGCAGCGCGATCCGCGCTGGGCCCTCCCCGGCCGGTTGCGGGAACAGCTCGGGATGGATGATCCGCGCCAGTGCCTCCAAACCATCGACAATCCGTGGACCGGGTCGGGAGATCAGGTCCGCGTTGATGGGATAGATCCGCCCTTCCCGCACTGCCCGCAGGCGGTTCCATCCCGGGCGCTGGCGGACTTTCTCCGGCGTCTCGCCGTAATTGGCGGTGCCCAAGATGATGAGATCCGGATCCTGTCGGATCAATTCTTCCAGGCTGATCTGTCCCCACTCGCTGGAGAGGCTTGCCCCGATGTTCTGCCCGCCGGCCCGGGTGATCAATCGATCGATAAAGGAGCCGGGGCCGGCTGTCCACGGCTTGCCCGGATCGGTGGCGTCGAGCTCGTAGAAGACCTTGGGGCGGGTGCGGGCCTGGCGGATTTTTTCCTCAATGGCCGTGAGGCGGGATCGCAGGTCCGCGATGGTCTTTTCCGCCTGCTCCGTATTCCCGGTCAGTCGTCCTACCATTTGGATCTGCTGGAAAATCTCTTCGATGTCCTTGGGCGTGCGCTGGTGGAACACCACCAGCCCCAGGCGCTCCAGCGCCTTCACCTGCTCCGGGCTGATGACGCCGGGGGCCAGGATCAGATCGGGGCGCAGGGCGACGATTGCCTCCGTGTTGATCGAGGGGTAGGTGCCGCCGATGCTGGGGACGTTCTTCGCCTCCGGCGGGTAATCCGAGAGCTCGTCCCGCCCCACAAGGCGATCGCCGGCTCCCACGGCGAAGATCATCTCCGTGGCGGAAGGCGCGAGGGTGACGATCCGTTGCGGGCGGGCTGGCAGCACCACGGCCCTTCCGAAGTCATCGGTGACGCTCAGGAAAGGCGCGGGCGTGGGAGTGGCCGTGGGAAGGGCGGTGGGCGAGGGTGTCTGCGTCGGAAGCGGTGTCGCTGTGGGCGTGGGGGAAGGAGCCCCCGCGCAGCCGGCCAGGACCATCAGGATCAGGGCGAATCCTAGGATCCGTCGCATCGTCCGACCTCCAGGTTCGGGATGGGGGCCTCGTCGAAAGGGGCAGAGGCCCATCCCGGTCGGAGGCCGGAAACAGGCGGCCTCCCTGCCGGAACGGACAGGGAGGCCGCGGGAAAGCTCGAGGGGACCCGGAGACGGGTCGGCGGCGCTCCTACCCCTTCCGCGAGGCTCGGAGGAGGCCGAGGCGGGCGACCGGGCTTCCATGGTCCGCGGCTGCGGCCATGGTTACCGTTGCGGGACAGCGCCGGACTTTCACCGGACTTCGCCTTTCAGCCCTGCCATCCGGGGCGTCGGGCACCTCGGCCGTATTCAGCTGTCTAGGATCATGATACGGCCCGCTCACTTCCTGTCAAGACCGATATGGTATAGGCCGCGTGGGCGCGAAGGGTTCTGGGAACTGCCTGTGTGCGCTGTCCGATTCCAGGACGGCGAAGGCACGCACCTGGTCCACGGGCGGGAAGATGTCTGGAAGAAAACGTGTTATGATGGCCGCGTTTGCGGTGGGGGGTGGTATCGGCTTTTTACAGCCCGAAGGGTTGTGGGGAGGGACAACCGAAAGGGGGTGCTGTCATGAAGAAAAAACCGCGCCCTTCCCGGAAGGCTGTAGTGGGCGAGGCACGCGAGGTGTTCACGGAGGAGGAGCGAGCCGCCATACGGGAGCTTGCCCGGGAGCGGAAGGCCGCCGGGCGTCATGGATCCCGGGCGGATGAGGAGAGGGCGGTGCTGGAGAAGATCCAGGGGATGCCCGAACCCGACCGCGCGATGGCCATGCGGCTCCACGCCATCATCCGAGCCAGCGCGCCGGCCCTCGTGCCAAGGCTCTGGTATGGGATGCCCGCCTACGTCCTGGGCTTCACAGGACCTCCGGCGGACGGTATTCCCCCCATATTTGGCGCAGCACCCCACAGATCTCCCCCAAGGTGACGCCCGCGGCCACCGCCTCCACGAACAGTGGCATGAGGGGCTCGTTGGGCTGGCGGGCCGCCGCTTCGATGTGGCTCAGGAGGGCCGAGGCCCGCTCGGCATCCCGTCGGGCTCGCAGCTCCTGCAGCCGCGCCTTCTGGGCTTCCTCGATAGTGGGGTCCACTTTCAACCGCTCCAGATCGGCGGGCTCTTCCTCCACCTGGAAAGCGTTCACCCCGACGATGATCTGCTCGCCCGACTCGATGGCCTGCTGGGTCCGGTAGGCGGATTCGGCGATGGCCCGCTGGATATAGCCGGACTCGATGGCCCGCAGCGCTCCGCCCATGGCCTCGATGTGGTCGATTTCCTCCAGCGCGCGGCGCTCGATCTCAGTCGTCAGGTATTCGATGACGTAGCTGCCCGCCAGGGGATCGATGGTGTCGGCCACCCCGGATTCATAAGCGAGGATCTGCTGGGTGCGCAGGGCGATCCGGGCGGATTTCTCAGTGGGCAGCCAGAGGGCTTCGTCCATGGCGTTGGTGTGGAGGGACTGGCAGCCGCCCAGGATAGCGGCCAGGGCCTGAACCGTCACCCGGATGATGTTGTTCTCAGGCTGCTGGGCGGTGAGGGTGCTGCCGCCGGTCTGGACGTGAAAGCGGAGCATCATGGCCTCGGGGCGGGTGGCCCTTAGGCGATCCCGAGTCAGCCGGGCCCACAGCCGGCGGGCGGCGCGGAACTTGGCCACTTCCTCGAGGAAATGGTTGTGGGCGTTGAAAAAGAACGAAAGCTGGGGTCCGATGTCGTCGATAGAGAGGCCGGCCCGGGCGGCCGCCCGCACATATTCCAGGGCGTGGGCGAAGGTGAAGGCCACCTCCTGCACTGCGGTGGCCCCTGCCTCCCGAATGTGATAGCCGCTGATGCTGATGGGGTTCCAGTTCGGCACGTGTCGGTGGCAGAAGGCCATCACATCTACGGTGAGCCGCATGGAGGGCTCCGGCGGGAAGATATACAGGCCGCGGGCCACATATTCCTTGAGGATATCGTTCTGAACCGTCCCCCGCAGCCGTTTCCAGTCCACGCCCTGTTCCCGGGCCAGGGCGAGGACCATGGCCAGGAGGATGGCTGCGGGGGCGTTGATGGTCATCGAGAGGCTCACTCGATCCAGGGGGATGCCCTCCAGGAGGCGCTGCATATCGTCGAGGGAGCAGATGCTCACCCCGACCCGACCGACCTCCCCGTGGGCCAGCGGGTGATCGGCGTCATAGCCCAGCTGGGTGGGGAGATCAAAGGCGACGGAGAGGCCGGTCTGGCCCTGGGCCAGCAGGTAGCGATAGCGTCGGTTGGACTCCTCAGCGGTGGCATAGCCGGCGTATTGCCGCATGGTCCACAGGCGGCCCCGATACATCGTCCGATAGATCCCCCGGGTGAAGGGGAACTCCCCTGGGAACCCCAGGTCCTGCAGGTAGTCGACCTCGACATCCGCGGGGGTGTAAAGGGGCTCCAGAGGGATGCCCGAGGGGGTCTCGAAGCGGGGACGACGCTGAGGGGCCTCCCGAAGGGCCTCCTGCCATCGTTGCTGCGCTTCCCGGATCTCCCGCACTGGGATCGAGATCCCGATCGCCATCGAGGCCTCCCTTTTTTCGGATTCAAGACGGAGCGCCTGCAGCGGATGGGGCGTTAGCTCAGGATCACCAGGATCTGGTTCTGCTCCACGCTCTGGCCGGGCTTCACCCGGATGGACTTCACGGTGCCATCGCGGGGAGCCCGGATCTCGTTCTGCATTTTCATGGACTCTAGGAGGACCAGCTTCTCGCCCTTGCGGACGGGCTGGCCTTCCTGAACGGGCACGGCGACGATGAGGCCGGGCATGGGGGCCTTGACGGCGACCTCCCCAGCCGGTCCGTGGCGTTCTCCCGAAGCTTCCCGCAGCCGCCGCTCCCGCTCATCCTCCACGCGCACGGCAAAGAGGTAGCCGCGGAGGAAGACCCAGTATTCCCCTTCCCGTTCCTCCACGAGGGCCTCATAAGAGGCGTTATCCAAAAGCAGGGAGTAGACGTGCTGCTGGTCGATCAGGCGGAAATCCACGGTCCGCTCGACGCCTTCGAATAGGATCCGATTCTCGTGGTTGATTTCGATGGTGAACGTTTTATCGTTGAGGGTGGCGACGTATTTCATGGCTCATCCGCTCCTCTGAAGTTGCTCCCAGCGCCCGGCCCATTTCCATGCGTTGATCGCCCGCCCGGCCCGTCGGGCCACGTGGGCTGCCGCCTGGCCCCGGCGATGGGCGACCAGGGTGGCGATGATGGCCGCCACCTCCTCCAGCTCGGGCGGTGTCTCCTCGTCCATGGCGAAGCGCTCTTCCACGAACTTGGTGTCGAAGTGGCCGGCCAGGAAGCGGGTGCTGTTCAAGATGGCCTGGTGGAAGGGGATGACGGTCTGGATGCCGATGATGCGGAACTCCTCCAAGGCCCTTCGCATCCGGAGGATGGCCTCGCCCCGGGTTTCCCCCCAGGTGATCACCTTAGCGATGAGGGAGTCGTAATACGGGGTGATCTCGCACCCTTCGTAGACCCCGCTGTCCACCCGCACCCCGGGCCCAGTGGGCTCGGCCAGGGTGACGATGCGGCCGGTGGAGGGCATGAAGCCGTTGAAGGGGTCCTCAGCGGTGATGCGGCACTCGATGGCCCAGCCAGTCTGCTGGATGTCCTCCTGGCGGTAGCGCAGCTTCCGTCCCCGGGCGATACGGATCTGCTCCTTAACGATGTCCACGCCGGTCACCATCTCCGTCACCGGGTGCTCTACCTGGAGGCGGGTGTTCATTTCGATGAAATAGAAATTGCGATCCTTGTCCACCAAGAACTCCACCGTGCCCGCGTTCACGTAGCCGATGGCCTGGGCGATGCGCACAGCCACCTCCCCCATACGCTGGCGCATGTCCTCGTCCACGATGGGGGATGGCGATTCCTCGATGAGCTTCTGGTGGCGGCGCTGGATGGAGCACTCCCGTTCCCCCAGGTGGATGACGTTGCCGTGCTGATCGGCCAGGATCTGAATCTCCACGTGGCGGGCGCCCTCGATCAATTTCTCCAGGTAAACGTCGTCGTCCCCGAAGGCCGCCATGGCCTCGCGGCGGGCCGCCGCCAGGGCGTCCGGCATCTCCTCGAGGGAGCGAACGATCCGCATGCCCTTGCCGCCGCCGCCGGCGGAGGCCTTGATCAGAATGGGGAAGCCGATGCGCCGGGCGGCCTCCATCAGGTCTTCATCCGAGAGCCCGCCGTCCGTGCCGGGGACAATCGGGACGCCCAGGGCTTTGGCCATTTTGCGGGCGGTGGCCTTGTCGCCCATGGCCCCGATGGCCCGAGGAGGCGGGCCGATAAAGACGATGCCGGCTTCCTCGCAGGCTTCGGCGAAATCCGGCCGTTCCGCCAGGAACCCGTAGCCTGGATGGATGGCGTCGGCGCCTGCCCGGCGGGCGACGTCGATGAGCTTGTCGATGCGTAGGTAGCTTTCGCGGGCCGGGGCCGGCCCGATGCAGTAGGCTTCATCGGCATACCGCACGTGCAGGGCGTTCCGGTCCACTTCGGAGAACACGGCCACGGTGCGGATGCCCAGCTCGCGACAGGCCCGGATAATCCGCACGGCGATCTCGCCCCGGTTAGCGATCAGGACTTTGCGGAACATGGTCGGACTCCTGATGGGGAGCGCTGGAGGATCACAGCGGGATGTTCCCGTGCTTCTTGGGCGGGTTTTGGTCCCGCTTGTTCTGGAGCATCTCCAGGGCGTTGATCAGGCGGGGGCGGGTCTCCTTCGGCTCGATGACGTCGTCCACGAAGCCATAGGAGGCGGCCACATAGGGGTTGGCGAAGCGGGCCCGATATTCCGCCACCAGCTCCGCCCGCCGGGCCTCGGGGTCTGCGGCCTCGGCGATCTCCCGCCGAAAGATAATGTTGACCGCGCCCTCTGGCCCCATCACCGCCAGCTCCGCCGTGGGCCAGGCCAGCACCAGGTCTGCCCGCAGATGCCGGGAGTTCATCACGCAGTAGGCGCCGCCGTAAGCCTTGCGGATGATCACCGTGATCTTGGGGACGGTGGCCTCGGCGTAGGCGTAAAGGAGTTTGGCCCCGGCTTTGATGATGCCGCCGTGCTCTTGGGCGACCCCCGGCATGAAGCCGGGAACATCCTCGAAGGTGATGATCGGGATGTTGAAGGCGTCACAGAAGCGAACGAAGCGGGCCGCCTTCTCGCTGGCCTTGATGTCCAACACGCCTGCCAGCACGGCCGGCTGGTTGGCGACGATCCCCACGCTGTGCCCGCCCAGCCGAGCGAAGCCGATGACGATGTTGGGAGCATAATCCGGTTGGACCTCGAAGAGCTCTCCGTTGTCCACGATCAGGCGGATCACTTCCTTAACGTCGTAGGGTCGGGTGGGATCCTCGGGGATGAGGGTGTTGAGGCGCTCCTCGGTGCGCAGCGGATCGTCGCCGTTGGGTACATAGGGAGGATCCTCCATGTTGTTCGAGGGGAGATACGAAAGGAGCTTGCGGATCATATAAAAGAGGTCGGCCTCGGTGTCGGCGGCGAAGTGGGCTACGCCGCTGATGGTCGTATGGACGTCCGCTCCGCCCAGCTGCTCGAAGGTGACTTCCTCGTGGGTGACGGCCTTCACGACATCAGGGCCTGTGATGAACATATAGCTGGTCCCGCGGACCATAAAAATGAAATCCGTGAGGGCAGGGGAATAGACGGCCCCCCCGGCGCACGGCCCCAGGATGGCGCTGATCTGCGGCACCACGCCGGAGAGCATGACGTTGCGCAGGAAGATGTCGGCGTAGCCCCCGAGGGAGAGGACCCCCTCCTGGATCCGGGCGCCGCCGGAGTCGTTGAGGCCGATGAGGGGTGCTCCGTTCTTCATCGCCATGTCCATGATCTTCACGATCTTCCGGGCATGGCCCTCCCCGAGGCTCCCTCCCAGGACCGTGAAGTCCTGGGCGTAGACGTAAACCAGGCGCCCGTCGATGGTGCCCCATCCGGTCACCACCCCATCCCCCAGGTAGCGGCGCTCCGCCAGCCCGAAGTCGGTGACCCGGGTGGTGACGAAAGGATCCACCTCGCGGAAGGATCCCTTGTCCAGCAGAAGCTCCAGGCGCTCACGGGCCGTGAGCTTGCCTTTGGCGTGCTGCTGAGCGATCCGCTCTGGCCCCCCGCCCAGCTGGGCCTCCGCCCGCAAACGCCGTAACTGCTCCAGCCGGTCTTCCAGAATCTCGATTCGCATAAGTCCGCTCCGGGTATGGAATAAGGGCCATCCAACGAATAAGGACGTGTTTTTCATTATAACTTAAGGATCCGGGAACCTGGAAAGATGGGGATCGAGGGTTGGACGAGGCATGGATCCGAAAAGCGCTTCCGATGTCTGCCTCGTCTGGATCCACGGCGGCGTTTGCAGCAGGGTGGGGATGCCTCAATAATCTAAAGAAAATCGCTGGGGGATAGGTGGAATCCTCTCTTCTCGCCGGCAGGAGGCCGCGATGGCTCGTTCCCGGCTTTTCCGTCTGGAAGGGCTTCAGGCTCCGGTGGAGATCCGGTTCGATGAGTGGGGGATCCCCCACATCGAGGCGCGCACGCTGGCCGATCTCTTCTTCGCGCAGGGCTTCGCCCACGGGCGCGATCGAGGGTGGCAGATGCGGTTCAATCGCCTGGTCGCCCTGGGCCGCCTGAGCGAGGTCTTCGGCCCCATGGGGCTGGAGATGGACCGCTTCGCCCGGGGGATCGGATGGGTGGAACACGCGCGGGCTGGCTTGCAGCGGCTCCCCGAGGATCAGCGAAGACTCCTCGCGGCCTATGCAGCGGGGGTTACGGCGGCCTTCCGCTGTGGCCCCGCTGGGCCGGAGGATCGGCTGGTTCCCCTCCCCAATTTCCCATGGGCCCCGGAGCACAGCGCGGCCTGGGGGCTGGTGATCGCTTGGTCCCTCTCTTGGAACTGGGATAGTGAACTGTGCCGGGTGGCCATGGCCCGGGCCCTGGGGGAGCGGGCGGCGGACCTGGAGCCGGAAGCTCTCTTTGGCGAGACCGCCCTCTTCTCCGAGACCATGGGCATCGAGCCCCTGGCGGAACGGCTGCTCGAGATCTATGCGGCCCTGGCCCGCTGGCTCGGGCCCCGCGAGGGGATCGGCAGCAACAACTGGGTGGTCGCGGGATCCCGAACGGCCACCGGGTTTCCGATCCTTGCCAACGACCCCCATCTTCCCCTTTCCCTTCCCAGCATCTGGTATGAGCAGCATCTCGTCTGCGAGCCGGAAGGGTTCGCGGTCGCTGGGGTGACGGCACCCGGCCTGCCCGGGGTGGTGCTGGGGCACAACGAGGCCATAGCGTGGGGAGCGACCGCCGTCATCGCTGACACCCAGGACTGGTTCATCGAGCGCTTCGATCCGGAGGATCCGCTGCGCTACGAGACGCCGGACGGATGGGCCCGGGCGGAGGTCCGGGAGATCGAAATCCGGGTCCGGGGGAAGCGCACGCCGGAGCGGTTCTGTCTGCGGGTCACCCGTCACGGCCCGGTGCTGACCGATGGGCTCCCCGAATATGAGCCGGAAGGGATCCCCTGGCCCCGGATCGGCCTGGCCCTGGCCTGGGCTGGAGCGCCGGCGGAGACATGGCTGGAAGCCATCCTCCGGCTGAACCGGGCGCATCACTGGGAATCCTTCCGGGAAGCGCTGCGATACTGGCCGGGTCCCGTGCTCAATTTCGTCTACGCTGATCAGGAGGGTCACATTGGCTATCAGATGGCCGGCCGGATCCCCATCCGGCGCCGCGGCCACGGTCTGGTTCCTGTTCCGGGCTGGAGCGGGGAATACGACTGGATCGGGGAGATCCCCTTTGAGGCGCTGCCTTCGGTTTTCGATCCGCCGGAGGGGATACTGGTGACCGCTAACCATCGCATCGTCGGATCCCGCTATCCGTATTTCATCAGCGCGGAGTGGATGCCCGATCATCGGGCGCGGCGGATCCGCGAGCGGCTGGAATCCACGCCCCGCCTGACCGCGGCCGATTGTCTGACCATCCAGGCGGATGTGGTTTCGCTGGCCGCCCGAGAGTGGAAGCTATGGCTGGCGCAGGTGGAACCGGCCGATGAGGAGGAAGCTTGGCTGCTGGCGCAGGTCAAGGCATGGGACGGGCGGATGGATCCGGAGGGGATCGCGCCGACGATCGTGGCCGCGGTGGAGTGGATGTTGTTGAGACATCTCCTAAAACCCTGGCTGGGGTCGACGTGGCGCCGGTATCTGGGGGAACCGCTCAACACCTTTCTGCCGGGCCACTCCTTCTATCGCACCGCTCCTCACGCGTTGCGGGCGATCCTTCGGCGTGGGGATCCCTTCTGGTTGGGGGAGCGCCCGGCCGTGGCCTGGGTAGCAGAGGCTTTCCGGGAAGCGGTTCGATGGTTGCGGCGGCGTCTGGGGAAGAACCCCGCTCGATGGACTTGGGGGCGAGTCCATCGGGTGACCCTTTCGCACGTGCTGGGCCATGCTCCGGTGCTGGCGCCGTTCTTCAATCGAGGGCCCTTCCCGCTGGGAGGCGATGGCGACACGCCGCTGCAGGCGGGCTTTCAGGGGAACCAGTTGGGCGGGCGGTTGGGAGCACTCCCCTCATGGCGGTTCGTGGCGGATCTCCATGATTGGGATCGCTGCCTGGCCGTGCTCCCGGGGGGTCAGGGTGGCTCTCCTGCTTCCCCTCATTATTTCGATCAGTTCGCTTTATGGTATGAGGGGCGGGCACGGCCGATGTTCTGGCGCCGGGAGGCTGTCCGCGCCCACACCCGCCGGATGTGGCGGATGGAGCCGCCAGGATCGGAAAGGATCCGCGAATGAGGTCTGTCGATGGTTCAACAGGCGCTTCTGAAATCCGAAGCCGCCCAATGGTATACTCTATGGGGTGATAGGAGCCTCCGTGTAGCCCTTCCAGTGGATGGCTGGCCTCCGGATCCCTGGAGCCGGAGGGGATCTGCCTGGGCGGAATCGTATCCTGCCTGGGTGGAATCCAGATGGGCGGGATGTCTGCATTCCGTGGGAGGTCGTCGGCAGCGTTGTCGATGGTGGCGCTCGACGGAAGCTATGGAGAGGGCGGCGGGCAAATCCTGCGTTCGGCCCTGGCCCTCTCCGTCCTCACCGGGCGGCCGGTGCGGGTGGAGAACATCCGGGCTCGCCGTCCGAACCCGGGCCTGCAGGCGCAACATCTCAGCGCGGTGAAGGCGGCTGCCATGCTCTGCCGCGCCCAGGTTCAGGGGGCCGCCCTGGGCTCGACAACGCTCACCTTTGTTCCCCAGTCCCCGCCTTCCCCGGGCACCTACACCGTGGATGTGGGGGCGGCTCGGGCGGGGGGTAGCGCCGGCTCCGTGACGTTGATCCTGCAGGCCATCCTCCTGCCCCTGGCTTACGCGCCGGGGACCTCTCGGGTGACGCTGCGGGGCGGCACGCATGTGCCTTGGAGCCCGCCGTTCCACTATGTGCGAGATGTGTGGCTGCCGTGCCTGAGCCGGATGGGGCTCCATGCCGAAGTCCATCTGGAGCGTTGGGGCTGGTATCCCGTGGGCGGTGGCGAGATTCAGCTCGATGTCCACGGCCCGCTGGAGGGAGAGGGGTTATATCGCCTGAAACCGATCGTCCTCGATCAGCGGGGGCCGCTTCGTCGATTGTGGGGATGGGCGGCGGTCTCCCATCTGCCGCTGGAGATCGCCAAACGGATGGCGGGACGGGCGAACCGGCTGTTACGGGAGGCCGGCCTTCCGGATGAAGTGGAGGCGATTCAGGTGGAGAGCCCGGGGCCGGGGTCGGGGATCTTTCTGATCGCGGAATATGCTCACATCCGGGCAGGCGCTTCCGCCTATGGCAAGAAGGGAGTGCCAGCGGAGAAAGTAGCGGAAGAGGCCGTGGCGGAGCTGCTGGCCTTCCACCGCTCGAACGCCGCGGTGGACCCCCACCTGGCCGATCAGCTGATCCTCCCGATGGCGCTCTCGCCAGGCGTCTCCCGCTTCACCACATCCCGCATCACCAGCCACCTGCTCACCAGCGTCTGGGTCGCCTGCCATTTCGTAGGGGACCGGTTTGAGGTGCTTGGGGAAGAGGGTGGGCCGGGCGAAGTGCGCGTTCATCCTCTGTAGCGCTCAGGGAAGCCATCCATGATCGAGATCGTCTTCCTGGGAACTTCCGCCTCCGCACCATCCATCCGCCGTGGGCTGCCGGCCCATGTGGTGATGTTCGAGGACCGGCGGTTCCTGGTGGATTGTGGGGAGGGCACCCAGCGGCAATTGTTGAAGAGCGGCCTGGGCTTCCGCCGCCTGGAGACTATCCTGCTGACCCATGCCCATCTGGATCACATCCTGGGGCTGGCGGGGTTCCTCTCCACGGTGATGCGCTGGGAGATCCTCCCACGGGTAGCCATATATGGCCGCCGCGGCGCCATCGAGCGGGTGAAGGATCTAATCCACCGGGTGGTCCTTCGCGGGGTGCGGCCGTCCATTGAGATCTCCTTCCACGTCATTGAACCCGGCCTGCTGTTCGATGATGAGAAGTTCAGCGTTTACGCCTTCCCGGTGAGCCACCGGGGAGGAGATAGCCTGGGGTATCTTTTCCGGGAGAAGCCGCGGCGCCCCTTCCTGGTGGAAAAGGCGGAAGCCCTGGGGATCCCACCGGGCCCGGAGCGGCGCCGCCTGGTACAGGGATATCCGGTCACCCTGCCGGACGGGCGGGTGGTGACGCCGGAGGAGGTGCTGGGGCCGCCGGTGGAGGGCGCCTCGCTGGCCCTGGTGGGCGATGCCGGACGGGTGGATGACCTGGTGGAAGCGGTGCACGGAGTGGGGGTTCTCGTCATTGAGGCCACGTATCTGGAGCCGGATCGGGAGCTGGCCCGTCGCCATGATCACATCACGGCGGCGGAGGCGGGATGGCTGGCCCGGGCCGCTCAGGTGGGGCACCTGATCCTGACCCATCTCTCCCGGCGGTATCGGGAGCGGGAGATCCGACAGGAGGCGATGGCCTTTTTCCCCCATGTTTGGGTGGCCCGGGATTTCGATCGCTATCGCGTGATGAAGGGTGGCCATCTGGAGGTGGAGCGGGCGGAGGCTCATGAAATCGAGGAGGAGCGGGATGTCCTTGCGGAAAGCGAGCGTGCTGGAGCTGGCCACTGCGGCCTATGAGCTGGAGGCCCGAGTCTTGCGCGGCCTCCTCCATCGGGATGCCGAGGGTCGCTGGTGGGTGGGTGAGACGCCTGTCGAGGGGTGGCTGGCTGCCTGGGAAGGACATGAGGTCGTTCTCATCCTAGCCTCTCTTTCAGAAGAAACTCCCCTTTCCCCCCATGTCTGCCGCACCTGCGGCCGGGAATACGTGGGCTGGGATTGCCCCCATTGTCGGGAGGTCCGCCGTCGCTTGCGGGGGCGATAATTTCATAGTCCTCATGAAGTCCTGGGAGCCCAGGAATGGTGAAGGTCATCACGCTGTATCGCACCCCCGCGGATGTCGAGGCCTTCGAGCGGTGGTTGGTGCAGCATCTGGCCCGCATCGAGCGGATCCCGTATCTTCGCCGGCTGGAGGTTTCCCGGATCTGGGGCACGCCCATCGGCGTTTCCCCGTTCCATCTGATGGTGGAGATGTATTTCGATGATCGGGCGGTCATGGAAGCCGCATTGCGTTCGCCGGAGGCCGTGGAAGCCTCCGCGGACCTGTCGCGCTTTATGGCCGGACAGGTGCTGGTGATGTTCGCGGATGTGTTTGAGGAGGAGCGATTGAGGAAATGAAGAAGGGCCGGTGACAGAGCTCATGAATCGGTGGAGACCCCTTCCGGGGTCTTTCCCTCTTCAGGGTTTTGAGAAGAGACGGGTGAAGGCGCTGCAAGTCCCACCGCTTTCTTGCGACGTCGCTGCCACTGCTTCCATCCCCATCGGATCCCCGCGGCCGGGCCCCCCATCGCGAGGAATCCCCAGAGGCTGAGGACCATTCCTCCCACTCCCTCAGCGGTGAGTTGGCCCGGATCGGCGGGCGATCCCCAGCCCGGAACCCCGACCACGCCGAGGTTCGGAACGCCCATAAACGTTTCGCGCCCCACTTCATTCCATCCCACCCCGGCCCGGCCATCGGCCAGCACCCCCACTGCCAGCAACCCCAGGATCCCCGCCGCCCCGTAAAGCAGGGCCAGGCTCTGGGGGGTTATGCCCCACCGGCGAAGACCATAGACCAGCGGGGGCGTCCCCAGGCCGATCAGAAGGCCCCATCCCCCGGCCAGCCACGGGCCGGTGAAGGGGGCCGCGCTGATCCCTGCGATCCACCCCACGGTCATGGCCCGCAGGATCATCAGGGTGTCCATTTCGCGGGCGACCAGGCCGGTGTAGAGCCCGGCCCCCAGGGCCGCCCCCACAACCCCCAGCCATCCGTTTCGAGCCAGGAGCACGGGATCCAGGGCCGGTCGGGCGGCCGCGAGGGGATCCGTGGTGAGCCAGAAGAGCCATCCGATCCCAAAGAGCAAGCTCCCCCACGCTCCCAGGAGGGGAAGATGCACTGGCGGGAAGACTCGCTCCGGGCTGGGCTGTCGTGGGGACCATGGGAGCAGGAGCCCGAGGAGCGCCCCTCCGGAAAGGGCGAGCACAACCCCCGCCCCGGCGGGGTCCACGACCCCGTGGCCAAGGTTCAGGGTGAGGCCCAGGCGGCTCAGCCACCCGTTCCCCCAAACCCAGTGCATCCCCACAGGCAGGACGAATCCCCCGAACCCGATGCTGACCAGGGCGACGGCGAAGGGAGACCACCCTTCCAGCCCGAAGCCCAGAAGGATCGCGCCGGTCAGTACGGCGGGGGCGTAATGGAGCCACAGGGCGGCGATGGCCGGCGATTGCTCCACCGCGTGGAAGAAAAATCCGCTTAATCCGATCACACTCCAGAGCGGCTGGGGATCCGCCCCCAGGGTGTACACCCGCTGTAAGGCCTGGAACTCCGGCCGCTCCACCCACAATCCGATGCCCCCGAAGGCCCACGCGAAGCCGGTCATTCCCCACATGGTCAGCGCCACCACCCCGGCCGCCAGCCCCCGGGCGAGGGCCCGGCGAGCTTCCTCCTCGGACATCCCGGCCCACAGCACAGCCATCAGCCCGATCGGCCACAGCCAGCTCAGTCCTTCCATCCCTCATTCCTCCACCACCGCCTCGACGCGCAGCGCCTGAAGCACGCGCTCTATCGGGTGGATCAATGTTGTGGTCTCCGATCCGGCGAAGAGCAGGCCGACCAGGCGACCATTCAGGTCCAGGATCGCCGAGCCGGAGTCCCCCGGTGCGCTCATGGCCCCAGCCATGACCTGTCCCTGGAATGTTGCCACCCGCCCATCGTAATCCACGTTCGCCGTGACATCCACCTGGATGATCCGCCCGCGGGTATACTGGGTGGTCCGCCCGAATTTCTGGACTTCCATCCCCAGCGTGGGGGTTGCCACTCCCTTGGGGATGCCGATCTGCAGAATGGCGGGGGTGATATCGCTCAGGTGGAGCGGGCGGGCGATAGCGGCGTCGACCTCATTGGGCGCCGTCCGCCTTCGAACCGCCTGGAGGCGGTGGGAGGAGCCGAGGAGGCGCAGCAGCTCGTTCAACCAGCGCGTGAAGAGCTCCGCCCATGGGCAGGTGGCCGGCTCATCGCTGAAGTGGATCGGGATGAATTCCACCAGCTCAGCGATCTCATCGGCCACCGTTCCGCCATCCACCGGGCCGGGCTGCCGGATTCGATCCCCCGGACGGCCGCGATTGATCGCCGCCAGGACGTGGTTGTTGCTCAGGATGAAGAGCTCGTTCCCCCGGCGCACCACGCAGCCGAACGTCCCCGCGGTGACCAGCGGGTGTCCAATGGAAACGCCGGGGGGAGCGGGGCGGTAACGGCGGGTGGGATCCTGGAAGGCCCGGAATCGTCCGGTCTCGATCACATCGGTGGGAAACCCATCCAGGGCAGGGGGGATCCGATCCGAGGGAGCCAGCTGAGCGGCGGGAAGCTTCCGCTCCACCGAGACCACCACGCTGAGGATATCCAGCGTCTGACCCCCCTTCACTTTATAGCCGATCCCCACTCCGACCACGTGGCGGCGGGTTAACAGGCGGGGCAGATGAGCGGCCTTCACCTGAGCCAGCGGCTGCCATTCGGGTAGCATCCGGTTTCCTCCGGGAGAAGGTGATCGAGGTGATCCCCGAATCCTCCGAGCGCTTCGAGAAAGCCTGCCGCATTAAAAGCGCTCGAAGCGGGACACGTTCAGCACAATCGCAATCCCTCCGGGATCCCCTCGGATCTGCTGCCGGGCTTCCCGCAGGAGGCGAAGGGCGGTTTCCACCTGTTCCTCCTCCGCGCCGATGAGGAGCGTGGCGCTCCCGCGGCGCATGAAGCCGCCCGTGGAGGCCAGACGGGTTACCCGATAACCCTGGGCCACCAGCTGGTCGGAAGCCAGCGTGGCCGCTTTCTCCGGCAACACGGCGAGGATCAGCTTCATGCCCCCGGCCTCTTAAAGGGTTTCGAAGCGCTCGACGTCCAGGACGAAGATCGTGGCCCCGCCGACTTCCACTTCGATCATATGGGCCTGCAGGAGCCCGGTGGCCTCCACGGCTACCGGCAGATAACTGGTTCGGGTCCGGCAACAGCGCCGTAGGATCTCGATCACCCCCGGGACTTGAGGATCCTCCACGCCGATCAGCAGGGTGGTGTTGCCCTGGCGCAGGAATCCACCGGTGGAGGCGATCCGGGTCACCCGATAGCCGTGATCTACGAGCACCTGGATCGTTGTCGGGGCATCTTCGTCCTGGATGATGGCCAGGATTAATTTCATCGGGCCCGCTCCGGATTGAGCTGAGGCATTTTACGCCCATTGTAACATAACCGGGCCTTCCCAGGACTGCCAGCCGGCAGTTAGGTCGTTTCGAGGCGTTGCGGGATCCCGCTCTGGGTTTCTACGGGAGGGATTCCGCTCTTGGAGAGGTGGAGAGAACGGGATCGAGATCTCGGCCTTCTCAATCCGGGGAGCGAGTATACTCTTGATCGGGCGATCTTCCTCATGAGTCCAGCGAACAGGACGCTGCGTATGCGCTGGGGGCATCTAGGCCTTCTCGTGGCGCTTGGGGTGGCGACGCCGGTGCTGGCCCGCCTCTATTTATGGCTTCGGGGCGCGCCGCGGATTTACGAACGGCCGGAGGAAGTCCCGGCGCAGCCGGTGGCCCTGATCCTGGGCGCCGGGCTCCGAGCCGATGGATCTCCCACCGCGGTGCTGGCCGATCGGGTCCGGGCGGGTGCCGAGCTGTATCGTCTGGGGAAGGTGAGGGCGCTGCTGCTGAGCGGCGATGGTCGATCTTCCCCCTTCCATAATGAACCGGAGGCGATGCGGCGTCTGGCTCTGCGCCTCGGGGTCCCGGAAGAGGCCCTCCGGGTGGACCTGGAGGGCACGCGGACATTGGCATCGTGCCGGCGGGCGCGGGAGGTCTTTGGCTTCACCCGCGCCGTGGTGGTCACCCAGCGCTTCCATCTGGATCGGGCGCTGTGGCTGTGCGATGCCGCCGGCATCGAGGCCGTGGGGCTTGTGGCCGATCGCTCCCCGTATGGGCCGCGCCGGCTCTGGTGGACGGTGCGGGAGATCCCGGCTTCCCTTAGCGCGCTGGTGGAGGGGCTGCTCCTGCGCCTTGGTCGTAAGGATAGCCGCTGATCCGCATCAGCTTGTCCCACCGGTGATCGGCCTCCACGAACCGGATGGTCCCGGAGCGGGAGCGCATGACCACAGAGTGGGTGCGGGCACCGTTCCCGGTGTAGCGCACGCCCCGCAGGATCTCCCCATCGGTGATGCCGGTCGCGGCGAAGAAAATGTTATCCCCTCGGACCAGATCGTCGGCGGTGAGGATGCGCTGGAGGTCGTAGCCCATCTCCGCTGCGAAGCGGCGCTCCTCCTCGTTCCGGGGCCACAGCCGGGCGTGGATTTCCCCGCCCAGGCACTTCAGGGCGGCGGCGGTGATCACCGCCTCCGGCGATCCACCGATCCCCACCAGGACATCGATCCCGGAGTCGGGGAAGGCGGTCATGAGGGCAGCGGAGACATCGCCGTCGGTGATGAGCTTGATGCGGGCGCCGGCCGCCCGGACCTCGCGGATCAGGTCCGCGTGGCGGTCGCGCTCGAGGATCACGACTGTGAGATCATCCACATGCTTCCCTTTCGCCCACGCGATCCGCCGCAGGTTCTCAGGGATCGGCGCGTCCAGATCGATGACCTCGCGGGCTTCCGGGCCCACGGCCAGTTTGTTCATGTAGACGATCCGTCCTGGGCTGAACATGGTGCCCCGCTCGGAGAGGGCCACCACCGCGATCGCCCCCGGGCGGCCTAGGGCAAGCAGGCGGGTGCCATCGATGGGATCGACCGCCACGTCCACCTGGGGTGGGCGACCGTTCCCGATGCGCTCGCCGTTGTAGAGCATGGGGGCCTCGTCTTTCTCCCCCTCGCCGATCACCACGACGCCATCCATATCGATAGAGCGGAGCATCAGCCGCATGGCCTCCACGGCCGCTCGATCCGCCGCGTTTCGATCCCCTCGGCCCATCCAGCGGCCCGCGGCCAAGGCCGCTGCTTCGGTCACCCGGACCAGCTCCAGGGCCAGGTTGCGATCCGGTTCCTGGGGCATCCGCTGCCTCCTTTAGAAAAAAGCGGGGCGATCCATCCCCTGATGGACCGCCCCGATGCAAGCCCCCAGCGGGACTCGAACCCGCGACCTTTGGCTCCGGAGGCCAACGCTCTATCCAGCCTGAGCTATGGGGGCCTGTCCTTCACTTAAAATTTAGCGCGATCCGGCACATCTGTCAATGGAAGCCGTCCTGTGGCTCCGGCCGGAGAGAGGGCCTCCCCCTCTGGCTGTTGGGAAGGAGCGCCATCCGGACCGGTTTCGGAGGATTGCGACCATAGGGGCGCGGCACCTCGGGCCGCTATTGGGAGGTTGACCTCCGGTCAGGGGAGCCGTTGTGGGCGCTGCTGGCTTTGAAGGAGGTGTGGCGGATGCCGGGAGAGCCTTGGTGGCCCTGCGGGAGGCGACGGAGCGGGGCTTCCGGCGGGCGGCCCGGCTGATTCTGGCTTTTCATCGCGCTCAGCAGCGGCAGGCGCGGGAGGTGGAGCGTCGCCAGGAGGATCACCGTCGGGATCTGGGGGAGCTCCTGTCGATGCGCCTGGAGGCCCTCTACCACGAGAATCCTGGTCTCTTTCGCCCCCCGCTGCGGTGCGCCAGCTGGAGATCCTGGAGGAGGCGGAG
>NZ_JBHOQR010000027.1:0-123318 GCF_042408815.1 Thermoflexus sp.
CACATACTCCGCTAACCCCCGCAACGATAACACCTTCGTAATCGCCGACGTCAGCGTCGTCTTCCCATGATCAATATGCCCAATCGTCCCTACATTCACATGCGGCTTCGCCCGCACAAACACCGCCTTCGACATCGTTGCCCTCCTAAGCAGTTTTCATTTTGGAATCAGAACCTGCGCGAGGGAGTTCAAATCCAACAAACCCGACAGCTCCTGCATCGCCCCCAGGCGGGGCGCTCCCTTACCCCGCTCGGCCCTCAAGTCCATGAACCACCCTGCCAGCCCCCACGATGGCTGAAACGATCCGCCGCGGTAGGAACTCCAGGAGCCCACGACGGGACTCGAACCCGTGACCCCACCCTTACCAAGGGTGTGCTCTGCCGCCTGAGCTACGTGGGCTCGCGATGAGACCTCCTCCTTTACTGCCGAATTCGAACTGCGCCACCCATGTCCCCGAGGATCCTGATTATGGGGACAGAGGCCTTCCTGGGCCAGGTCGCCCCATGCTTTCACAATAAAAAATCTTTCACAATAAAAAATAATGGGCGGGGAGGGATTCGAACCCCCGAAGGCTTGCGCCACCTGGTTTACAGCCAGGCCCCGTTGGCCACTTGGGTACCCGCCCCTGTCAAGCCGACGGCGGGATTCGAACCCGCAACCTCGCGCTTACAAGGCGCTTGCTCTACCGGTTGAGCTACGTCGGCACTCCAGGTGCAATTATACCCAGTGTGGAGGGGGGCGGTCAAGATCAGGCTTCTGAAGTCAGGCCGTCGGTTGTGCCATCCGCAGCGGCTGCTCCCCTGGGGCTCAGGCTCGCTGGGGAAAAGGACTTATCCTTCCAGACCCCTGAATCGCCATGCGAGATGATCCCCATGATCGTCCCGATTCATTTAAAATGTGAGCAAGCGGGCAATCCTTTGCTTCGAAGGGAGATGGAACGGCGATGGGTTCCATGGGAAACTGACCTGGCCACTTTCAGGAGCCTGAGGAGCTCTCGATCTCCCTGCGGAACGATCGGAGGAGGGATCGCCATGGAAAAGCTGAACCTCCTGGAACGTCTGGCTCAGGGTCCTTTACTGGCGGATGGGGCCATGGGCACCATGCTCTACGCGCGAGGTTTTTCGTTTGATCGCTGCTATGAAGCGCTGAACATCGAGGCTCCCGAAGTCGTTCTGGATATCCATCGAGCGTATCTGCAAGCAGGGGCTGATTTGCTGGAGACCAATACATTCGGGGCGAACCGCTATCGCCTCGCTGAGCATGGTCTGGAGGATCGGGTGACCTCCCTGAACCACGCAGGGGTTGCCCTGGCCCGACAGGCCGCCCGGGAAGCGAACCGTCCGGTGTGGATCGCTGGCTCCGTCGGACCCCTGGGCGTGCCCTTGGCCCCCCTGGGTCGAGTCAAGGCCGTGGAAGCCCGGGAAGCTTTTCGGGAACAGATCGCCGCACTGGCGGAGGCCGGCGTGGATGCTCTGATCCTGGAGACCTTCTCATCCCTCCCCGAGCTTCTGGAGGCTATCCGCGCAGCCCAGGAGGCCGCCCCTCATGTGCCAGTCATCGCCGAGATGACCTTTGCTCAGGATGGCTATACGTTGATGGGACACAGCCCGGAGGAAGTCGTTGAGACCCTTTTGGACTTGGGTGTTCCCATCATAGGGGCGAATTGCTCGGTGGGGCCCGCCAAGCTGTTTCCGGTGATCCGCCGGATGGCTTCTCGGATCACAGAGGCCGGTGGTCCTCCGCCTTATCTGGTGGTCATGCCGAACGCGGGTTGGCCCGAGATGGCGGCCGGTCGCCTTCGCTACCCGGCCACCCCGGACTACTTTGCGGACTATGTGTCTCGCTTCAGGGCCCTGGGCGTACGGATCCTCGGCGGATGCTGCGGGACAACACCGGAACACATCGCCGCAATGCGTCGAGCGTTGGAGACGGAGGCAGAAACCCCGTCGGCGGACCGCCGTCCGATCTTCCAAGGGGTCTCCCTCCCTGCTCCGGTCGAACCGGAACCCACCGATCTGGCCCGTCGTCTGCGAGCCGGCCTCTTTGTCATCAGTGTGGAAGTGGATCCTCCCCGGGGCCATGATGCCAGCGCCATGCTGGAGGTGGCGCGCTCGCTGAAAGCAGGCGGGGTGGATGCTCTGAACATCGCCGATAGCCCGATGGCCCGGCTGCGGATGAGCCCATGGGCCCTGGCCTTCTTGGTCCAGAACCATGTGGGCATGGAAACCATCCTTCACTTCCCAACCCGGGGGCGTAATCTCCTACGCATCCAGTCGGATCTCCTGGCCATCCACGCCCTGGGGGTGCGTAACCTCTTCGTTGTCATGGGGGATCCTCCCGCTCAGGGAGATTACCCGGAGGCCACCGATGCGATGGACATCGTGCCATCGGGCCTGGTGCGGTTGATTAAAGAGCGGTTCAACGCCGGCCTGGATCATGCCGGGGAATCCATTGGTCGGCCGACCGCCTTCTTTGTAGGCGTGGCTCTGAACTTCAACGCACCGGATCCAGCGCGGGAGATCAAGACGCTGCGCCGGAAGATCCGAGCAGGGGCGGATTTCATCATGACTCAGCCGGTTTATGAGCCCGCTGCCCTCAAGAATTTCCTCCAGCGCTATGAAGAAGAGGAAGGACCCATCCCCATTCCGATCCTGGCGGGAGTGCTTCCTCTGTTAAGCCTCCGCCATGCGGAATTCCTGCACAACGAGGTGCCAGGCATCCGGGTTCCAGAAGCGATTCAAGAGCGCCTCCGGCGGGCTGGCGAAGCGCGAGCGCGATCGGAGGGGTTGCGCATGGCCCAGGAAGCCGTGGCGGAGCTCGCGGAGTTCACCCAGGGGCTCTACGTGATGCCCCCGATGGGCCGCTACGATCTGGTTTTCCAGCTCATGGAAGCGATCCCCGCTCACCGTCGGGGACGGACGCCACGGCCGGATGGAGGGAGCCATGGAGATCGGCCATGAGGCGCCATCCCATTTCTTGCCCCCGGGGGATCGGAAGGAGGAGACGGCAGGATAACAGAGGCCACTTTCGAGGCTTGGCCGCCCCCGAATCTCTTTTCCGCCTGAGAATGGGAATCCCCTCACAGGGAGGTGCTTATGAGCTATATCGAACAACTGCTGGGCGAGAATGAGCGCGTCCTTTTCCAGACCCGGCAGCATCCCTTGGTCCTCCTCCGCCCGGTGCTGGGTTATGGAATCCCTGCGGGCATTCTGATCGGCATGACCATCGCCAGCGGCCTCCTCTTCCCTCCGTTCACGCCCCCGGTAGTGATCGCGGGCCTGGCCCTGGCGGCGATCCCCCTGGCGCTGCTGATCCGATCCCTGCTGCGCTGGTGGAACGAAGTGTATCTGGTGACCACGCGGCGGGTAGTCCAGGTGGAGGGGATCTTGAACAAAAACGTCCTCGACTCTTCCCTCGAAAAGGTTAATGATGTGGTCCTGCGCCAATCCATATGGGGACGCCTGTTCAACTATGGGGACATCGAGATCCTCACCGGGAGCGAGATCGGGGTGAACCGTCTGAACCGGATTGCTGACCCTCTGCGCTTCAAGCAGGTCATGCTGGATCAGAAGGCCATGTTAGGGGAACGCCCGGGAATGGAGAGCACAGAAGGCGGCGAGATCGAGGTCCTGCTGGCGCAACTGGGGATGCTGCATCGCAGCGGTCTGCTGAGCGATGAGGAGTTCGAAGAGAAGAAGCAGACCCTGCTGAGGCGAAAGGAGCAAAATCCTAATTCATGAAGGGCCTGCGCCGCCGGACCCAGATTGGAAGAAGGATTGGCTTTCACAAGCCCCCTGGTGGGGGGATCCATGGCACGAACGAAGGGACAAGGAAACTTCCCGGGTGGAGACCGCAATGCACGTTCATGAAGTGATCCCTCGATCAGAATATGAGGCGGCCGCCGCGTGGATCCGGGAACGGATCCCCTTTCCACCGCGAATCGGGCTGGTGTTGGGCTCCGGCCTCGCCGCGCTGGCCGATGGGGTGGATGGATCGGTCGTCCTCGCCTTCACAGAGATCCCTGGCTTCCCGGCTGCCACCGTCGAAGGACATCCCGGACGGGTGATTGTGGGGCGGCTGGAGGGGCACCCCGTGATGGTGCTCCAGGGGCGCGCCCATTTCTATGAGGGCTATTCGGTCCAGCGCATCACCCTCCCGATCCGGGTGATGCAACTTCTGGGCATTCGCCTTCTGATCCTGACCAACGCGGCAGGGGGGATCAATCCATCGTTCCGGCCTGGGGATGTGATGATTCTCCGCGATCACATCGGCCTCTTCGGGATGGCAGGAATCAACCCTCTCCGAGGGCCGAATGAATCGGATTGGGGCCCCCGCTTTCCGGATCTGTCCCGCGCCTACGATCCAGCGCTACGAGCGCTGGCCCGGGAGGTTGCCGAAGCGGAAGGCATCCCGATCCATGAGGGCGTCTATGTAATGCTGGGCGGGCCCAGCTTTGAGACGCCGGCAGAGGTGCGATTCCTGCGCTTGATCGGAGCCGATGCGGTCGGGATGTCCACCGTCCCAGAGGTGATCGTCGCCTGCCACGGCGGGATGCGGGTTCTGGCCTTGTCTGGAATCTCCAATGTTCTGAACCCAGATGCTTTTGAGCCGCCAAGTCACGAGGAGGTCCTCCAGGCAGGTCGGGTTCTGGTCCCCCGGCTGATGACGATCATCCGGGGCGTGCTGCGGAAGCTCGGAGAGAAATAAGGCGGAAGGGCGCGAATGGAAACGTTGTGGACTTTGCTGAAATCGTTCGCCCCATTGCTCTATGGAGGCATCGGCCTGCTGCTGCTGATCACCATGGGGGAGATCTGGCGCGCTTATCGTCGGCTCCTTCGGGCATTTTTCCGCGTAGAGCGGGAGATGGCCACCATGGAGCTGTTCAGCGGGCTGGTCCGGGCCGCATTTCTGCTAGCCCTCGGCCTGGGCCTCTGGCTCCTCGTAGGCCCTGGGATTCTCACCCCCATCTCCACGTCTTCCTCCCTGCCGACGCCGACATGGATGCCCTCCCCAACGGTGACCGAGCCTCTCCGGCCGATTCCCGGGCTTTCGCCCTCCCCCGGAATCCCTCTCACGCCTTCCCCGCTCCCCTCGCCCTCACCATCACCCATCCCTTCCCCTTCGCCCACGGCGACCCCCACACCGCTCCGAGCGCGCTGCCCGGATCCGAACGCACAGATCGAGCTCCCATCTCCGGGCCAGGTAATCTCCCAACCCATCACGCTGATCGGCACGGCCACCCATCCGGCCTTCCAGTTTTACAAGGTGGAAATCAACGGGCCCTATACCGGAGGCCAGTGGGTCACCCTGGGGGACATCGTGCGGCAACCGGTGATGCGGGGGCCGCTCTGGACCTTCGATCCTCGTCCCTTCCTGTCCCAGCCGGGCCGCTATCGGCTTCGCGTGGTGGTGGTGGATATCGCGGCGCGAGAGGCTGCCATCTGCGAGGTGCCTGTGGTGCTCACCGCACCCGAAAGCAGCAGGTAACGGGCGGGGTGTGAGAATCAAGAGGGGCGAGGCTTTCTAAAGCCTCGCCCCTCTTCGGAGACTCAGTCCGGTTCGCCGGTGCGCAGGGCGCTTACTTCTTCGCGTTCAGGAAGGCCCCGAAGAAGGCATTGAAGTATTCAAAGGTCCCGGTGCGGCCCTTGTGATTGGGGTCCTTAGCGTCCCACTGGGCTTTGAAAGTTGCCACCACGTCGTTGGCATCCAGTTGCGCGCCGTTGTGGAATTTCACTCCTTTGCGGAGATAGAACGTCCACACGGTGAGATCCGCGTTGGCCTCATATCGCTCCGCGAGGGCCGGCTCGACCTCCACCCCGCCGACTTTGTAAGACAGCAAGGATTCATAAACCTGCTCGCATGCCCGGAAGGTCTCGCCATCGGTCTCATCGGCGCACCAGAGGGCAATGGGCTCGGCGTTCTGCATCCAGACCAGCTCGCTCTTTCCGGGATCCATCACCGAGAAGCGCTCATTGTTGAGCGGGCTGGCGTGAGCGCCCTGCACGCTGGCCTTAAAGGCGGCTGCTGAGACCCCATGGGCCAGGGGAACCATCGGAACGTGGCGTTTAATCAATTCATTCACCTTGTCATAATGTTGCTGGCGCTGAGTGGGATCGCTCAGCTTGGCCGCCGCCCGAATCTCCTCTACCAAATCCGGGAAGAGCTGGCCGAACTGTTTGTTGGCCTCATTCGCGAAATGATAGTCGTAGAAGTTTGTGGCATCGGGGTAGTCGGCAAGCCAGCCGAGCAGATACATCGGCTCATTGCCCGCCGCCACAGCGTCCAGGAAGGCCCCCGATTCCATCTCTTTAATCTGAACCCGGATGCCGACCTCGGCGAGCTGGGCCTGGATGTCCTGGGCTACCTTGCCCGGCTCCGGGAGATAGCCGCGCACCACGCTGCGATAAGAGAGGGTGATGTCGAAGCCGTTCGGGTAACCCGCCTCGGCAAGGAGCCGCTTGGCCTCCGCGGGGTTGTAGTCATACCACTTCAGGCCATCCGTATAGCCTGGCTTCAGGATCGGCGGCACGAACTGCTCCGCCACCATCGAGCCCGCGGGGTAGAAGTTCTTGACCAGACGGGCCCGATCGATGGCCATAGCGATGGCCTGACGGACCTTCTCGTTATCCAGCGGTGGCTTGGTGTTGTTCAAACCAAGATAAGCAATGTTGAGCGGGGGGCGAATGTAAAGCTTCAGGTTAGGATTCGCCTCGATCGCCGCGAAGTCATCGGGGTTCGGGTTATCGATCCCATCCACCGTCCCTGCCTGCAGTTCCAGCAGGCGCGCCGCGGCCTCCTTGGACCAGCGGAAAATCAGGGTCTTGGCCTTGGCCTTCTCGCCCCAATAATCCGGATTGGCCTCAAAGATAATGCGATCACCCCGGACCCACTCCTTGACGCGATAGGGTCCGGTTCCATTCGGTTTCTCGCTCAGCTTCACCGAATCACCGCCGTTTGCATCCAGGTAGTCCTTATCCTGAATCGCAAAGGCGGCAAAGGCCACCTTGGATGGGAAGGCAGGATCCGGGTAGCAAAGCGTAAAGCGGACTGTATATTGATCCACGGCTTCGATTGATTTAAACTCCCCTCCGTAATTGCAGTCTGGCGCTTCGACTTTCAGCAGTTGGAACGCAGGAGTAGGAGTGGCTGCAGGGGGCGGAGTCGGCGAGGGGGGCGGAACCGTAGCAGTCGGTGTGGGAGCGGCCCCGGGCGCACATGCAGCCAGCGCCAGGGCGAGCAGAACCCATATGGAAACAAGACCCTTCCGACGCATGGCTTCTCCTCCTTTCTGGATAGAGGATTGAACAGCCGAAAGTCAGGAAGGGCTTCGGGTGAAGCCTGGTTCCGAGTATAGTTGGAACCATCGGCCGCGTCAATCGGAAATCGCAGATCCCCATCGAGCCAGTTCCAAAGGGGGGGCTTATGGGCCATGATTGCCGCCCGCTGATCCGTGCGCATGAAGTTGGAGAATACGTGTTCTGTGCTCGGGCGTGGTGGCATCGACGTCAGAGCCATCCCTCAATCCGAGAGGAAGACCGGAGGGCCGGCCGTCGTTTCCATATACGCTTCGAGCAGCAACGTCGATGGGGAGGTTATCTGATCGCCCTGTCCATCCTCCTGGCGATCGCGGGCATGGTCCTCCTGTTCGGCGCCCTGGCTTTCCGCTTGTAACGCGCACACGCACCCGCGATCGATCTCCCCATCCCCCAAAAGGGAGCCGTGAAGCGGGGCTGCTTCCAGAGCGGGGGTCGGGCCTGCCAAGAAGATTCCCTTTCATACCGTGCGTGATCCATCCTCCCCCAAGGGATGCGGGAGCAGGATCGGAATCAACGTCCCCAGATCAACCCACCCCACACCGCCGCGAACAGAAGCACGCTGATATAGGCGTTGACATTAAAGAACGCCACATCCACTCGGGAAAGATCCGTGGGGGAAACCAAGCGATGTTCATAGACCAGCAGGGCGCCGACCAACCCAAGCCCCAGCCAGTAAGGCCACCCCAGCTGGCGCATCATCCCCAGGATGGCCAGCAGGCCCAGCATGCCCAGATGGCTCAGACGCGCCAGCCATAGCGCCGTTGCGACCCCGAAGCAGGCCGGGACGCTGTAAAGCCCCTCTCGGCGATCGAAATCCACATCCTGACAGGCATAGATCAGATCAAAGCCCGCAATCCATAAGGTCACCACCGCAATGAGGATCCATGCGGGCGCATCCGATTCTTTCCAGAACGATCCACGAATGGCGATCCATGCTCCCATGGGCGCGAGGCCATCGGTGAAACCCAGGATCCAGTGGCTGAGCCATGTAAAGCGTTTGGTGTAATGATAACCGATCAGGAAGAGCAACGCTCCGGGAAGGAGCGCCACGCACAGGGGATTCAGCGCCCATGCGGCCACCAGCAGCACGATTCCGGAAAGCACCGCAGCCCCTTTCAGGATCTCCGGCCGGAGCAGGCCGCGGGGCAATGGTCGGTTCGCCGTGCGAGGATTTCGCGCGTCATATTCCCGGTCTGCCAGACGGTTCATGCTCATGGCCAGGGTGCGAGCCGCCGCCATAGCCACAGTGATCCAGAAGATCTGATGCCAGCGCGGCCAGCCATCGGCAGCCAGGAGCATGCCGATATAGGCAAAAGGCAGCGCGAAAACCGTATGCTCGAATTTGATAGCCTCCAGGAAGATCCTCAATCCGCGCCACATCCTGATCCGATTCCTCCAGCGAGCTGGATCCGGTTGGCGTTGATCAAGCACATGGACGGATAAGACCCATGCAGCGGCGCTCAAACCAGGAAGACGTCAGGGTCCCTCTGGCCCGGAGACATACGGAGGCGAAGCGCTACGCCTCGTCCTCCCAATGGCTCAAAACCATCAGGATCTCGCTTAGAGAGCGAACGATAGCGTCGGGCTGGATAGGGTGGGAGGAAGGCATAGATGAGGGCTCGCTGGACATCGCCGCCCAGATCCCTCGCATCCCGGCCAGATGGGCACCTCGGATGTCGGCGTCGAGGAGGTCGCCAACGACCACGATGGCCTGCGGGGGGAGTGCCCATGTGGCCGCGATCTGCTGGAAAAGGGCAGGATGCGGCTTCCGCCATCCGACAGCGGCGGAGATCACAATGGGATCAAAGTAGCGGCGTAGGCCAAACCGATCGATCAGCCGCCAGGAATGATCGGCATCGCCCGAGTTGGTCAGGAGCCCCAGGCGATAGTTCCGGCATCGAAGCTCCTCCAGCGTCGTGAATGTATCCGGGAAAGGTTGCCAGCAGGCCTCCTGGGGAGCCAGAAAGGCCCGCACAACCTCCCGAACGATCCCATCCGACAGCCCATCATAGCCCAAATCACCCAGAGCCAGCGCGAAGGTTTCCACCAGCGGATATTCCCGCCAATCCTCCCGCCATCGTCCATAGCGCAGAGCCATCCAGCGCTCCACGGCATCAACGAAGGCCGACCCCTCCACCTCGATTCCGTGACGGCGCAGCTCCCATATGGCAGCGGCGAACATTTCCCGACGCACTGTTTCGGGATCCTCCGGAAGCGTAATTAAGGTATGTCCGAGATCGAAGATCAAGCCCCGGATTTTCATTTCCAATCCCTCGCGGCCAGAATCGGCTTGGAAGGAATGGTCGTTCCTCCTCAAGCTTCTTTCACGGGAATCGCAGGGCGAAGCGCTCAATTCGCCCCGGAACGGTGGAGCGGGATCGGGCCTACGGATTGTAATCGAACCCAAAGCTGGGCCTTCAGGGCCTCCAGCCGTTCCCGATAAGCAGGGGAACGCACGCCCTCCACGCTCATCACCAGGGCATCCTCTCGATTGTCCCGATAATACCCGGGACGACGGCCTACGATCTCCAGGCCATATTTCCGGTAGAGGTTCTGGGCCACGAAGTTGGAGGCCCGCACCTCCAACGTGATCAGATGGGCGCCCAAAGCGATCGCCTCCTCCACCAAGGCCAAGAACATGAGCTCCCCCAGGCCGCGTCCCCGCCACGGCGCATCGATGGCGATCGTGCTGATATGGGCCTCATCTGGAACCAGCCAGAAGCCCCCATATCCCAGGATCGGCAATCGCGGGGGAGGAAACCCCCAACCGATCACGCGAACCTCGCGAGGGCGCAGGACCAAATAATGGGCGCTGGGGTTTCTTAAAATCTCCTGTTCGTATGCACGCATCGGCCAGGGCATGGAGAACGCGCGCCGCTCAATCTCCATGACCTCGGGGATATCCTTCCACTGCATCGGGTCGATCCGAAAAGGCACCGATTCCGGGATCTCAAGGGCTGGCATCTCGACCTCGCTTCGCCGGGTTTGGAAACGCAGGCCGATCCTTCCAGCTCCGATCACGGCTCCCACAAAGGCATGGGGAACACAGAAATCCCTCTAAGGGCCCGCTTCCTCCGGGACGCTAGGGGTGCGCAGGTAAATCGGACGCACCAGGGCGGGATCGGGTCGCTCGCCCGTCTGATAGCGGGCCCAAGCCAGCCGGGCGGCCCCCATCGCGCGGGATGGACCATCCCGAGGGATCAGCCAGGCTGCCATCGGATGCTGGGCCCATCGCTGGTAGTCCCGTGCCGTCCATTCCCCAACCAACCAGACGCCAGGCGTCCATGAAGTCATTACCCACTCTGCGCTCACCAGGGCAGGCTCCTCTTCGGGCATCCATCGCTCCGCCCATCGATAGCGGCGCAGCGCCAATCGCCCCCTTCCGGCTGGGAGCAGCACGTTCAGCGTCTCCACCCATGGGGGGAGATCCACCAGCATCGCCTCTTCCGTGCCGATTCCAAACAACGGGCAGTCCAGGGCCGTCGCCAGCCCCTTAGCCGCCGCAATGCCGGCCCGGAGCCCGGTAAAGGAGCCGGGCCCGCTGACCACCGCCACCGCGATCAGATCCTCTGGAGCCAGACCGGCCCGGGCCATCAACTCCTGGCAGCGTTGCATCAATTCCGCAGTATGCCGATCCGTTGTTCGCCAGTAAGCTACCGCCGCCCACTCCGCCCCATCGAAGAGCGCCAGGGCCAGCCCCAGGGTCGCCGTATCCAGCGCCAGCAGATAGCTCGGTTTTCCCTTCACGATCTCCCTCCAAATTCGCTGGGCCCTCGAATCCAGCCGATCGTCTGGAGTGGATCCCTAAAACCCTCATGGAAGAAAAGGATATGGGTCATGCGACTCGGACGCATATCGCTCCGAATCCATCATGAGCTGAAGGGCTTCCAGACGTTCGACAGGGAAGTTGCCCACCGCCTCGATTCGAATGCGGCGAATCGTGTCGTCCAGAGGGATCATAGTCACCCGAAGATACGGCTCCGGGATCAGGCCAGCCGCTCGCTCCGGCCACTCCATAGCGATGATCGCCATTTCATCGAACAGATCCCACAACCCAAGCGCCCAAACCGCTTCCGCATTGTCCAGCCGATATAAATCCACGTGATAAAACTTCACGCGCCCTGGCAATGGATACGCCTGGATCAGCACGAACGAAGGGCTCTGAACCGGTTCGGCCACCCCCAGTCCTTCCGCGATCCCCTGAATCAGCCGGGTTTTCCCAGCCCCCAGGGGGCCCTGGACCACGACGATATCTCCAGGCCGCAGCCAGCATCCCAGCATGGCTCCGATCCGCCGTGTGGTGTGTTCATCCCTGGAGATCCGCTCCAGAAGCCACACTGTCATCCCTCCGCGTGGAGTATGGGTGATCAGCCACCCACCCGAAGTCCCAGCGGCCCGCCCATGGCGCGGCTCCCGAGAACTCACCTTCGACGGCGGAGCCACGCGATCATGCCTCCCAGCAGGCTGGCAGCGCCGATCCCCCCTCCGATCCACTCGGCGAGATCATGCGGGATGAAAGGGAAACGATCTCCGGACGCTCCCTTGCCCCCCAGGGCTTCCGAATGAAGCGGAACCTCTCGAGCGGCCTCCGGGTCGAAGGGTCGGCCGTCTGCTGGGATCCCATGGCGCTGAAGCAAGAAGGCGGTAACGGCCCGGTAATCTTCCTCCGGCAGACTTCCCGGGGCGTGGAATGGCATCCGGGCGCGGATGTAAGCGTAGAGATCCGCAGCCGTTGCGAACCGCTGGAGGGTGTTGGGCCCGATCAGCGGCGGGACCACCCGGGGAAGCGTGAAGCCATTTTCCGGATAAGGCCGCGTCCCATGACAGTTGGCTTTCCAGCAATTCTGATGCGTGGGGGGCCAGGTGGCCCGCCACTCGTCGGTCAGACCCTGTCCTCGATCCCCATGACACGTCGAGCATCGGCGAGCAAAGACGGCTGCCCCCCGCTCCGCTTCCTGATCCTGATAAGCATGGGCAGAAACGGCGGGGAACAGAAAAGTTAGCCCCAGCATCCCTAGGGTCACCTTCCGCCACACCACGAAAAAAGAACGCATCCAACAAATCCCCTCTTCATTGAATTTCCTTCTCGAGGTTTGGGCGTGGTGAAGCTTGCGCATACCTTTCCCACGCCGCTTCCCAGCACCCGGGAGATCGTCAGGTCTTCGGTCCCACTTCCATGGGCGGGAAAGCGCTCATCCCCTCCAGGGCCTGACGGAGTTCGTTCACCAGGCGTCGGATTGGGTGTTCGGTGAACTGCTCCGCGTAATCCAGGGCTGCGGTCTCCGGATCGACCTCCGGCCCATACGCCTCCCGCAGATAATACAGATGGTCCATGATCCAGAGATAGAGATCAGCCTCAGTCCGACCCGGGAAATCCTCCAGCAGGCCATGCTCGCGAATGATTTCCACCACCGGTTGATACACGGTATCGTACCAATGGACCACTGCTTCATCCTCCGGGATCTCGCGGCCCAGCTCAAGGCCCATAAAGTAGCGATGCACCGCGATATGCTCCAGTAGGCGCTGATACCCCCCGGCGATCGTGAATCGAATATCCGCCTCCGGGCGAAGGCGATCCAGATGGGTCCGCTCCAGGAACTCCTCATACTCATGGAGAATCTCTAGATCCTCCGCCTGAAGATCTGGCCCCACTGGCACCCGACTCTGGACCTCAATCACCTCCGCTTCGATCTCCTCCCACCCTAGGGCCCGAGCCACTGAAACCCGGTGATGGCCATCCAGGACGAAGTAGGCATCGCCGACTTTATATAGTCGAACCGGAGGGAGGCTCGCCTCTTGGAAGAGAACAGTGCCCACCGCGATCCAGCGATCCGCCATATGGCGGCGGATCGGGAGAAAGGCTCGATCGAAGTCTTGGTATCGGTTGACGCTGCCGATGATATGATCCAATGGAACCCGCTGGATGCCCCGGTAAACGGAGCCGCGCAGGCTCAACTTCTCTTTCACTTCATCAAACGCCAGTAGCCGGTTGGGACGCCCGGTCAGGCGGGCGATGAGATTCCGAAGCATCGCCCGGAAGCGAGCCCGTCGGTACTGAGCGATGACCTCCGCGGACACCGGATCGTTGCTGTTCATGAGCTCTCCCATTCTTCACCTCGACCTCCAGCACATAATAAGGAAACACATTGATCACCAGAGTGGGGCCGACCGCGATGATGGGCCGGCGTCCATGGAAGTGCAAATGCCCATGCAGAAAATAGCGCGGGCGGAAGCGAGCGATCAACCACCGGAATGCGGAGAAACCCTGATGGGCCAGGTCCGCCCCATCGCCGATCCATCGCGGAGGGGCATGGGCGATGAACAGATCGATCGCCCGCCCGTAGCGATGCTGGTTCCACAGAAAGAGCGGAACCATCCGGAAGACCCGAAGCCACATTTCCTCTTCGGTGTATTGATAACGGCCCTCAGGGTGGTAGCGCCGGGAGCCCGCCAGCCCGCTCAGCAACAGGCCTTGCTCCCACACCACCGTCCCATCCAGGTTCTGCCCCCCCTCCGGCGCATGGCGGATCCGGCCATTGGAGAGAAGCTCCGGACGGTCATGATTTCCGTGAACATAGAAAAGCGGAGCGTTGAAAAGTTCCATCAGGAATTCCAGATATCCGTAAGGCAGATCCCCGCACGAGAGAATCAGATGGATTGGGGAAAGCCATTCCCGGGCCTGGGGCGAGTATAACGCCTCGACCACCTGATCGGAGACCACCAGGATCCGAAGCCGGCACCTCTCGCTCATGGCCACTCCCGCTGGTAATTTCGGGCCAGTTTGTCCATCACCGCCTGGCCCAAGTCGATGCCATGCCGTCGGGCCAGCTGCAGCAGATAAAGCATCACATCCGCCAGCTCCTCGGCCAGCGCTTCCCGATCCGCCGTTTCCTTCCACTGAAAAAGCTCCAGCACCTCCGCCGCCTCGAGGACCAGAGAGATCGCCAGGTTGCGCGGGGTCTGCGGCCTCGGCGAGCTCGGATCATACCATCCCTTCGCGGTAACGAACTGTTCCATCGCCTCCTCGAGTGCACGTAATTCCATGGGCCCCCTCCAGATCAGAATCATGCATCGCCCAGAGACGAATGAGCGCGCAGGTCACCGGACGCTCCGGCAGGCAGGTGCTTCCTTACCCCCTCCTTGCGACCCTCGAGGCCACCGGGCAGGGGAAACGTCTGGGAAAACTCTATAACCGACGGGAGGAGCCCCCGCGCGTCCGGATTCCGTATACCGATTCTCCTGCCTCCTGGTTGTAAAATCAAAAGCTGAAGGATATCGGAAATCTCCAGATCCGAGGCCGTGCGATGGAGTTCAAAGATTACTACGCGATCCTGGGAGTCTCCCCCGACGCCAGTGAAGAAGAGATCAAGCGAGCCTATCGGAAACTGGCCCGACAATACCATCCGGATGTGAACCCAGGCGACAAGGCGGCCGAGGAGAAATTCAAGGAAATCAATGAGGCATACGAAGTTCTCTCAGATCCAGAAAAGCGCCGAAAATACGATGAGCTCCGCCGCCAGTATGAAGCCTGGCGTCGGGCCGGTTACGATCCGGGTCAGTTCGACTGGTCTCCCTGGGTCCAGCCGGGCCGGGTGCGGGTCGAAATGGGCGATCTGGAGGACTTGCTCTCCGGGTTCTCGGATTTCTTTGAGATGCTGTTCGGGGGCATGCCCCGACGGACGCGCGGATGGACCACCACCCGGATCCGGGGGCGGGACATCGAGCAGCCGGTGACACTCACCCTGGAGGAGGTCTTCCAGGGGACCACCCGGATCATTCGCACGCGGGATGGACGTCGCCTGGAAGTGCGCATCCCACCAGGGGTGCGCTCGGGGGCCCGCGTGCGGGTTCCTGGGGCTGGAGAGCCCGGTTACGGCGGGCCGCCGGGGGATCTGTATCTGGTGGTCGAGATCGCTCCCCATCCCCGCTTCGAGCAGCGGGATCGGGATCTCTACGCTCCGTTGCCGGTCGATCTCTACACCGCTGTCCTGGGGGGTGAGGTTCCCTTCCGCCATCTGGATGGAAGGACCCTAATGGTTCACATTCCGCCGGAAACCCAGAACGGCACGCTGATCCGTCTGCGGGGAGAGGGCATGCCTTCCCCTCAGCATCCGGGCGAACGGGGAGACCTTTACCTCCGGGTTTCCGTGGAACTGCCCCGCAACCTGACCCCCCGAGAACGGGAGCTGTTCGCCGAATTGGCCCGTCTGCGCCGAGGGCGTTGATGGCTCACGCCGGTTCTGCCGCTTCCCTTTGCTCCTTAGGCGGGCCGCCCATGATGGGCTCATTCTTCTTAGGAGGGAAGGCCGATGAGCTCACGAATCCGGGAAGGGTTATGGATCTTCATCGTGGGGATCCTCGCGCTGAGCGGATGCCGCTCGTTCCCCCTGCGGGAACTGATTTTGGTCACGCCCACACCAGGATCTGGCAACGTCATCGTTGTTCCGGCAGGGCCTTCGCCGACGCCCCCGCCAATCCCACCAGGGTTGGATGAGGAGGAGCAGCGCCTGATCGCCATCTACCAGAAGATCCTGCCCTCAGTGGTGAACATCGATGTGGAGGGGACGGAAGCCTCCGCCTTCGGGAGCGGATCGGGTTTTATCTATGACACCCGAGGGCACATCGTCACTAACAACCACGTGGTGGAATCCGCTGAGGAAATCTGGGTGACCTTCTACGATGGAACCGTAGCGAAAGCCCGCGTGGTGGGGCGGGATGTCTTCAGTGATCTGGCCGTGATTCAAGTGGATGCGCCCTCGGAGCTCCTGCGCCCTGCTGAGCTGGGGGACTCGGATGCGCTGCGGGTTGGCCAGAAGGTGGTGGCCATCGGCAATCCCTTCGGCCTGCGGGGGACGATGACCCTGGGGGTGATCAGCGCGCTGGGCCGTGCCTTGGAGACCCCCACCCGCTTCCAGATCCCGGATGTCATCCAGACCGACGCGGCGATCAACCCGGGCAACTCTGGGGGGCCTCTGGTGGATCTGCAGGGGCGAGTGATCGGCGTCAACTCGGCCATTCGCACGGATTCCAGCGCGACGGGGATACCGGCCAACATCGGCATCGGATTCGCGATCCCGGTGAACACAGTCAAACGGGTGGTCCCCCAGCTGATTCAGAACGGCCGGGTTCGCTATCCTTACCTGGGGATCACGTCCACAGGCGCCATCTCGCTGGCGGAACTGCGCGCGCGAGGATACGATGTCCCCGCCACCCGTGGCGTCCTGATTCAGGAAGTGGTTCCCGATGGCCCAGCCGCCCGGGCTGGCCTGCGAGGCGGCACCCGTGAGGTTCAGATTCGGGGGGCACGCATTCTGCTGGGCGGGGACATCATCACCGCCATCGATGGCCATCCCGTCTCGTCCTTCGACGAGCTCGTCTCTTACCTGGTGAATCACACCGAGGTTGACCAGACCGTAACCTTAACGATTCTGCGAGATGGACAGGAAAGGGAAGTCCGGGTAACATTGGGCGAACGGCCCTCGTCATGAGCCCGGATTCCGCATCCTACGAGAGGAGGATACGGAGAGATGCGACGCTCGATCTGGTGGATCCTGGCAGGGGTCCTGCTCTTTGTGGGGGGCTGTGCAGTCATCACCGCGGGCGCCCTCCTTTGGGCCCGATCCGCCCTCACCCGCTCATCCGGTGAGGCGACCCTCCCCCCATCCGGAGGCTCCGCCGCTTCCTCCCCAACCCCCACCCCCATCCCTCCCGGAGTTCTGTCGGAAGCCCGGGCCCTGGAGGCAGCGTTCACATCGGTCTATCAGCGGGTCAGCCCTTCCGTGGTGCATATCACCACCCGGGCGACCGCCTTCGATCTCTTCCGGGGCCCTGTCTACCAGGAGGGTACCGGGTCCGGCTTCGTGTGGGATACCGAAGGACACATCGTCACGAATAACCATGTGGTGGAAGGCGCGGACCAGATCGAGGTGATCCTTGCGGATGGCACCACGGCCTCCGCCACGCTGGTGGGGGCGGATGCGTATAATGATCTGGCCGTGCTGCGGATCCAGGTGCCCCGAGAGAAATTGATCCCGGTGACCCTGGGAGACTCCTCACGATTGCAAGTGGGACAATGGGTGATCGCGATCGGGAATCCCTTCGGCCTGGACCGCACCATGACAGTAGGAGTGATCAGCGCCCTGGGTCGGACCCTAGAGCTCTCCGATCGGCCGTTGGGGGAGGTGATCCAGACCGACGCGGCCATCAACCCAGGCAACTCAGGAGGGCCACTGCTGGATCTGGAGGGGCAAGTGATCGGGATCAACACGGCGATCCGCTCTCCCAGCGGCGGTTCCATCGGCATCGGCTTCGCCATCCCGGTGAACACGATCAAGCGGGTGGTTCCGGAGCTGATCGCTCGGGGGCACTATCCTCATCCCTGGCTGGGCGCTTCCTTCTTTGAGATCACGCCCGCCTTCGCCCAGGCCTTCCACCTGCCGGCGGATCACGGCCTCCTCACTGTTCAGGTAGTGCCCGGCAGCCCGGCCGATCAGGCGGGGCTGCGGGGGGCATCCCAGCGGGTGAGCACCCGCTTCGGCGATGTGTTCCTGGGAGGGGACATCCTCACGGCGATCGATGATCGGCCTCTGCGTCGGGTGGATGAGCTCGTGATCTATCTGGAGAATTACAAACGCGTCGGGGAGGCGGTGACCCTCTCGATCCTACGCGACGGCCGCCCCATGACGCTCCAGGTGACCCTGGGAGAGCGGCCGCCCGGATGATCATGATCGGACCATCCGATTGGAGCGGTGCGGTCCAGAGCCCCCCAGGGAAAGCCAGCGGCGTCGCGGCCGAGGTTCCAAAACCCTCAACCCCTGGTCCAGGAGGTGAGGGTGATGATGGAAAGCCAGGTCCACTCCGTCGAGGTGGTGGATGAGGATGAGCCCCGGTATCGGATCGGGACGGTGGCTGCCATGGTGCGGCTGCATCCGCAAACCATTCGCTACTATGAATCGATCGGCCTGATCTCCCCCCGGCGGGTCCGTCGGATGCGCTTGTATTCCGAGCGGGATGTGGCTCGTCTGCGCCAGATCGTAGAGCTGACCCAGCTGGGCGTGAACCTGGCCGGGGTGGAGATCATCCTCCGCCTGCGTGAGCAGATCGCCGCCCTCCAGGCGGAGATCGAACGGCTGCGGGCGCTCCTTGGGGCCGAGCCTTCCCCGTCTTCAGAGCCTGAGCAGCACTTCGTCCAGTGAGGCCGTTCGATTTCGCCTGTATGTGGGGCTCCTGGGAATCCGACTTCCAGGAGGTCTCCATGGCCTTGCGGATCGTGAGCGATAACCGGCCTGTGGAGCTGGACGCGCCCCTGACTCAAAATCTGGCGAAAGAGGAGATCCGACGCTACGAAAATGGACCCTATCGGGCCCTTACCCTTTATCTCTGGTTCCAGACCCGGGAGCGGCGGGCGATCATCCGTCTGACGGATCGGGTGCGGCAGGCGGTTCGCGAGAGCGGGATTCGCGAAGGCTTCGCCCTGGTCAGCGCCATGCACATCACGGCGGCCGTTTATGTGAACGACCATGAAGAGGGCATCATGCAGGACATGATGGAGCTACTGGACCGCCTGGCCCCCTTCCGTTCGGATTACCACCATCACCGCACCGGAGAGGACAACGCGGATGCCCATCTAAAGAGCCTACTCCTCCATCATGAGGTAATCGTTCCGATTACGGATGGGGATCTGGATCTGGGTCCTTGGCAGGAGATCTTTTACGCGGAGTTCGACGGCCAGCGCCGCAAGCGTGTCTTGGTGAAGATCGTGGGGGTAATGTAGCGGGAGCATTCATCGATTCCCTTCTGCACTGGGAGGGCCGGGATATGCACATCGGCATCTGTTTGCCCAATTATGGACCGGCCTCATCGCCGGAGGCCATCCGCGCGGTGGCCCAGGCCGCGGAGGATCTGGGGTTCGATTCCCTTTGGACTACGGATCACATCCTGGTCCCAGAGGCCCATTCCCAGCCATACGGCCGCATTTTTGAAACCTGGACCACCCTGACCTATGTAGCCGCGCTGACCCGACGGGTTCGACTGGGCACATCGATCCTCCTCCTGGGACTGCGTAACCCGGTGCTGGTGGCCAAACAGGCAGCCACGCTGGATCAGTTGTCGAACGGCCGTCTGATCCTGGGGATCGGCGCAGGCTGGCTAGCGCGGGAGTTCGAGAGCCTGGGGATGTCTTTCCGGCGCCGCATCCGGTTCCTGGAGGAGGGCATTATCCTGATGCGGGCCCTATGGACGAATCCCCGCCCCCGTTTTCAGGGCCGCTTCTTTCGCATTGAGGACGCCGTGTTCGAGCCCCTGCCCGTCCAACCCGGAGGGCCTCCGATCTGGATTGGGGGAAACACGGAAGCCGCGGTGCGACGGGCCGCCCGCCTGGGCGATGGTTGGCATCCGGTGGGCCTGGACCCGGAGACGCTACGATCCCGCGTGGCGCAGCTCCGTGAGTGGTCTCGCGGACGCTCGCTCTCCGTTATCTGCCGCATGTATATCGCCATGGATTCCCATCTTCCCCCGGTGTATACCTCGCCGACTGGCGAGCGTCGAATGCGGCTGACCGGCTCCGAAGAACAGATCCTGGGCCATCTTCAGGCGCTTCGGGATGCCGGAGCGGATGGGGTGATCCTCACCTTTGAGACCCCCTCCGCCGCGGCGCAAATCGAACAGATGCAGCGGCTGGCCGCGTTACGACGTGATCTCGCTTAAAGCCTCTGGCTCAGAGGAGGATTGAATGTGGGGAACACTCATCGGGGATGGGATCTGGCTTCGGCTGCTGGAGCGGCATCATGCGGAGTCCCTGTTCGCACTCACGGATCGCAATCGGGATCATCTGCGGCCATGGCTGTCGTGGGTGGATCAGGTCCGGGAGGTGCGGGACAGCCTCGCGTTCATCGAAGAGACTCTGGGGCAGCTGGCGCGGGGGGAGGGCTATGCGCTGGGCCTCTGGCTGGAGAAAAACCTGATCGGGGTCATCGGCGTTCACCCGATCGATCAGATAAATGGCTCCGCTTCGATCGGTTACTGGCTCGATGCCGGCCATCAGGGCCAGGGCATCATGACCCGAGCGGTGGCGACGGTACTGGATGATCTGTTCTTTGCCCGGGGGCTGCACCGGGTGGAGATCCGGGTTGCCCCGGAGAACCATCGCAGCCGGGCCATCCCGGAGCGCCTGGGCTTCCGAATGGAGGGGATCCTGCGAGAGGCCGCCCGTTACGGCGGCCGGTGGGGGGATCTGATCGTCTATGCCCTCCTGGACCGAGAATGGGAAGCCCAGCGAACGGTGTGGGGGGGCTGAAGATTCTCGGGATCCGGCCTGCCCAGTCTCATCTCTCATGGGGATAAAGGGGCCATGGAATCCCGCGAACAGGGATGGCTTCCGATCTCGATTACCGTGAGTCTGATCCTTCTCGGATGGGTGATCGCCCGCCTGATCCCACCGGAGGGCCCTGAGGTCGCCCTCCAGATCCTGGGATCTCCCCTGGGGCTTCGCCTCACGCCCACCTTCTGGATGGGAATTTTCAGCGCCGCCCTGGCGGCTACGGGAACGGAATCGCTGCTCCAGCATCATCCATGTTTTCGGGAGGAAAGGCCCTGGCGTCAAATCGGCCGTCTAATCTCTCCCATGTGGGTGGCGGTGGGAGGACTGATCTTTACGCTGCAGCTCCCGCCCAGCCCCCTCTGGCTGATCAGCCTGGGGCTCGGGGGGGCAGCCCTGACGCTGGCCATGCTGGGCGAGCGCTATCGCCTGGAAACCACCGGGATCCCGAGGCTGGTGACCCCTCTCCTGACCCAAGCGCTGATCTACCTGGTCACTCTGGCGGCTATCGTGTGGATCTTCCAGAGCGGGCTTCGGACCCTGGGGTTGATGCTGATCAGCGGGATCCTGGCTGCCGGCCTCGCGCTGGCCCGCCTCGTCGAAGCCGAGATCCCAGAGCGCCGACGATGGCTGTATACCACCCTGATTGGATGGAGCATGGCTACGGTTGGGGCGGCTTTCCGTTACTGGGCCCTCTCCCCCGTCACTTTAGGGCTATGGTGGATGATCCTGCTCTACGAGGTGGTGGAAATGAGCCTGTGGCATCTCCAGGGGCGGGCGCTTTCCCCCCGGGTGGCCATGGAGTTTGGAGGCCTCGGCTTCCTGATCGCCCTCGTCGCCCGCTGGGTCGCTGGTTGAAAGCATGGGTCCTTTCAGAATCCCCTTTTTCCCATCTACTCGTAAAAAGCGGCATGGATGCGCCGCACGGCTTCCTCCGCCTCGCTTTCCGCGACCACCAGGGAGAGGTTATATTCTGAAGAACCCTGGGCGATGGAGAGGACATTGATGCGACTGCACCCCAAGGCGTTGAAGACCCGGGCCGCGATTCCGGGCGTCGCTCGCAACCCAGCCCCAACCACAGCGATCACCGCCACCCGATCCATCGCCCAGATGTCCTCGATATCCCGCCGGGCGATCTCCCGCTCGAACGCTTTCCGCAACGCCCGAACGACCTGGGGGGCCGCTGTGGAAGGGATGACGAAGCAGATGTTCTGCTCTGATGAGGATTGGGAGATCATCAGGATGCTGACCCCCAGCTCGGCCACCGTGGCAAAGGTTCGCGCTGCCACCCCAGGCACCCCAAGCATCCCCCGGCCCTCCACCGTGATCAAGCTCAGGTTCTTAATCAGGGTCACCGCCTTCACCCGGCCATTGCCCCGGGGCTCCGGGACGATGCGGGTGCCCGGATGCTGAGGGTTCATGGTGTTCAGGATGCGCACAGGAATCCGCCGGTCCATACACGGGAGCAGGGTGCGGGGGTGGAGAACTTTCGCCCCAAAGTAAGCCATCTCGGCAGCCTCGATATAAGAGAGCTCGGGGATCGTGCGGGCGCTGGGCACAATCTTCGGATCCGCACTCATCACGCCGTCCACATCGGTCCAGATCCACACCTCCTCCGCATCCAGGGCGTAGCCCAGGATGGTAGCGGAGAAATCAGAGCCGCCGCGCCCCAGGGTGGTCGGCCGACCCTCGGGGGTGGCACCGATGAACCCGGTGACCACTGGGAGGATCCCCTGCTCCAGGAGCGGCGCCAGGAGCGCCTGCGCCCGCGCCCGGGTCTGCTCCAGATCCGGGGAAGCTTCTCCGAAGCGATCATCGGTGATCAAGAAGGCATCCGCCTCCACAGCGCGTGCCGGGATGCTCCGGGCCCGCAGAACGGCCGCCATGATGCGGGCGCTCCAGCGCTCCCCCATCCCGGCCAGTAGATCTGCCGTAGAAGGAGACAGCTCCTTCAACGCCTCCACTGCCCGGAGCACGGTCTCCACCCGTTCAAACCCCTCCCGGAGCTCCGCTTCCAGAGCATGAGCCTCCTCCTCCGGTAGCCCCAGCGCTCGAACTGTGTCCTGATGTCGGTCCCAAAGGGCGGCCAGAGCCAGAATCCAATCCGGATTCCCTCGCGCCGCCTGATGGCTCATCTGGATCAGCGCGTCGGTCACACCGGCCATCGCCGAGACCACTACGACCAGACGCGGATCCGAAGCGCGATGTAACGCGATCAGATCCGCCACCTGATGGAATCGGGCCGCATTTCCCACGGAGGTCCCCCCGAACTTCATCACCCGCATCGCCACCTCCTGATCCGGAATAAAAACAACCCCCCGACCGTTGCCGGCCGGGGGGTTGTTCCTTTCGCTCAGAGGAACTGCGCCTTCTACATCAGACAACAACCCGGGCATCCCCCCGGCCGCTCGTCCAGCCGGTGGTCATCATCCCGGTGGTCATCAGCGCCATCTTGACGATCTCCCGGCGCATCCAGGCCACACCTCTGAAAGCGCTTTCGAAAGCCGAATGGGGCTCCGCAATGGTTGTTCCAAATTCTATCCAGCCCTGGCGATCTGTCAACCATGGCCTTTCCGGGTTCTCAGGACATCCCGCAGCGAACCGCTTTTCCTTTGGAGGGGCTATCCCACTTCCTGAAATCGGAGCCCAACGGCGGATGTCCGGTCAATCGAGCAGCCCCCCGATCCCCCCTTGTATGCTTTGCGTTGAGAGGAGTGAAGATTCTATCATGAAGCTTGCCTGGCTCTGCTGCATGAGGGCGATTTTCCCGCTCATCCTGTCGCTCGAGCTGGCTACCCAGCAGGCGACGAATCGATCGCCGATGCTTCAGGAGGCCCCTATGGATCTGGACGCGCTGCGCACGCCCACCTGCTTCCTTCAATCGATGGGTCTTTCCTTTCCCCTGGAACTGGACCTGCAGGAGCTGGAGGCCTGGTGGGAGGCGGAGGGGAAGGCGATCTCGACGATGATCGACCGCATGGGCACGCCGTGGCTGCGCGCCTACGATCGGTTTGGCCGCCGCATCGATGAAATTCTCTATCCTCCCGATTACCGCCGGATGCTCCTCCAGGGCTATCGTGCTGGCGCGGTCTGGCATGCCTTCGAAGGCGCGGGCCTGCCCGCGACCTTTCTCATCGGCTACCTCACCGCCTTTTACGACGCCGGCCTTTACTGTCCCTACACCGTCTCCTTGGCCACCGCCCTCGCTCTCCACAAATACGGCGCGGAAGAACTGAAGGCCCGCTTCCTACCTCCGCTGCTCCGACGGGACGGGGAGGTCTGGCAAGGCGCCACCTGGATGACGGAGGCAGGCGGGGGCTCCGATCTGGGGGCAACCGTGGAAACCAGGGCCCGGCCTGACGGAGAACGATGGCGGCTGACCGGGGAGAAATATTTCGCCAGCAACGCCGGAGCGGAGCTGGCAGTGGTGGCCGCCCGGCCCGAGGGTGCTCCCCACACCGTTCGCGGACTGGCCCTCTTCCTGCTCCCCCGCTACCGGGAGGACGGCGGCTTAAACTATCTCATCCGACGCCTGAAGGATAAGATCGGCACCCGCTCCGTGCCCACTGGCGAGGTGGAGCTGCGAGACAGCGAGGCCTACCTCCTGGGTCACCCAGAGACCGGCGTCTATCAGATCCTGGAGATCCTGAATGTCTCCCGCGTCGCCAACAGTATCGGCAGCGTCGCTCTGATGCAGCGGGCCATCGCCGAGGCGCTGGCTTTCGCCGAGCGCCGCGTCGCCTTCGGCCGCCCCATTCTCCAACACCCGCTGATGCGCCGCCAGTTCGCCGAGCGCATCCGCGACCTCCAGGCCGCCTTCGCCCTGGCTTGGGCAACGGTCCGTCTGCTGGAGGAAGTCTGGCCAGAACATCCCCCCTACTCGGAGCGCTATCACCTCTTCCGGCTGCTCACCCATCTGGCCAAATACTGGACAGCAGAGCAGGCCGTGCAGACGGCGAAGTGGGCCATGGAGGTCCACGGTGGAATGGGCGTGCTGGGAGAGTATCCGGTGGAGCGCTGGCTGCGGGAGGCCATGATCCTGCCCATCTGGGAGGGGACGCCCCACCGCCAGATCCTGGACGGGCTGGAAGCGATGGGACGGAAAGGTGCCCACCGCTCCCTCTTCGCGTGGCTCGCTCCGCGAGCGGATCCCCAGGCGCTGGAGGAGATGGCTGACCGGGTGGAGGCCCACCTCCAGTGCCCTCCCGAGGAGCAGGAAGCGCAGGCCGAGGCGCTGTTCCGAGATCTGGCCCGCTTCACGGCGGATACGCTCAGCCGAAGCCTTCCAGGAGAATGAATCTGCGAATCGAGATGGCCTGTCGGCTCATCCGCCAGCACAGCTCGGGGTTCCCGATCAAGGCTCGGGCGATCGCCATCCGTTGTTGCTCTCCACCCGAAAGCTGTCCGAGCAGGTGGCGCATTCAACGCCCCAATCCAACCGCCTCCAGCAGCGCGCGGGCACGCTGCTCCGGATTGAATTTCGACGGACGCCGGTAGAGGATCAGTGGCAACATCACGTTCTCCAGTGCGGTCAGGTCCGGGACCAGATGAAACAGCTGAGGGACAAATCCAATTCGCTCCCGCCGGAGATCCGCCACCGTCGAAGGGAAGATGCCATTCGGTTAGGGTCCCGCTTCCCTGTAAGAAGGGCTTTCGTTTCCCATCTGAATCCCCTTTGCCCTCGGCGCGTTTCCTCATTTTTGGAGGAACGCCTTCGGCGGCAATCCGTCCTCCCAGATGCCTCATGCCCTTGCCGCATGCCGTCTCCGGGCCCGGAAAGGCGTTCGGGTATGCCGGGTGCCAAGGAAGCGGTGGAAGCAGCCCGCGCCGCAGGCCTCACGCGCATCCAGATGGGAAACGCCTTTCCTCTGGATTTGTACTCGGGCATCACGTAGCACCTGAACCTGGAAATGCCCAAACTCAAAGCGGGGAGATCAAGAAACCATTTGGTGAACACCTGTCCGTGCGCTGGTCTTTTTTGACGGAAGGACGCACTGGAGCCAGAATGGCAATACCTTCCGCGGTCTCCCCACCGTGCATCGCCTTAGAGAGGGTGGGATTCCGCCAGGCGCTCGATTCGCTCAGGAAAGGGGCGGATCGTTCCCGTTATCTGCCAGAGTGAAACACGGGCGGTTCGAAAATGGTCTTGAGGAAAGGAGCCTGACTGTGGATGAGCGCATCCTTCAGTTTATCCGTGCTCTCCGGGCCACCGGCGTTCGGGTCTCGGTCGCGGAGTCGGCCGACGCGTTGCGGGCGGTGGAGCAGGTAGGGGTGATGGATCGCGAGATCTTTAAAGCCGCCCTTCGTACGGCCCTGGTGAAGGAGGCCCGGGCGATCCCTATCTTCGAGGAGCTCTTCCCCCTGTTCTTCGGGTTGGGCGAGCCGTCTATGGCTTCCGCTATGAACGGCCTCTCACCGGAGGACCAGCGCCGCCTGCAGATGGCCCTTCAGGCCCTTGCGGCCCGATTCGGGCCGCACCTCGCTGCCCTGATGCAACGGCTGCTGCAAGGCCAGCCTTTCACCCCAGAGGAGCTGGAGGCGCTGGCTCGTTACGCCGGCAGTCGAAGGGTGCGAGAATGGGCGGATCGCCAGGCCCTCGCCCGTTGGATGCAACGCGCCGTCGGGCTGGACGAGCGCCTAGAGCAGATGATCCGTGCCTTGCTACGGATGCTGGCCGAAGCGGGAACGGATGCGCACACCCTCCAGCAGCTGGAGGCGCAGATCCAGGCCAATCGGGCTGCGATGGCCCGCCAGCTCCAACAGGCGGCCGGAATGGCGACCCTGGAGCACCTGGCCGAGCGCCCCCCGGAGCCCAGCGAGATGGAGCTGATGGAGCGCCCCTTCCAGGATCTCACGCCGACGGATCTCCAGCGCCTGCGCCAGATGGTGGCCCGCCTGGCGGCCCGCCTGCGCACCCGGGCCGCCCTGCGCCTCAAGCGCGGCGACGGCCGCCGCCTGGATGCCAAAACCACCCTCCGGGTCAACCTGCGCCACGCCGGCGTCCCCTTCGATCTGCGTTTCCGACGGCGCCACCTCAAACCCCGCTTGGTGGTCCTGTGTGACCTCAGCACCTCTGTGCGGCATTGCTCTGAGTTCTTCCTGCACCTGATCTACCTGCTCCAGGATCAGATCAGCCGCACCCGGAGTTTCGTCTTCATCGACGATCTGGTGGAGATCACTCCCATCTTCGCGGAGCACCGGCCGGAGGAGGCCGTGCGCCAGGTGCTGATGGAAAACCCCCCAGGGTATTACAACACGGATCTGGGGAACAGCCTGTCCACCTTCTGCCGAGATTACCTGGAGGCCATCGATCGGCGGACCACCGTGATCATCGTGGGGGATGGGCGGAATAATTACAATGATCCCCGGCTGGACTGCCTGGAGCTCATCCGACGTCGGGCGAAGCGTATCCTATGGTTCAACCCGGAGCCCCGGCCGCTGTGGGGCACCGGTGACAGCGACATGCCCCTCTATGCTCCCCTCTGCGCGGCCGTCCACCAGGTCCAGAACCTGGCCGAATTGGCGGAGGCCGTGGATCGCCTGTTCGAGCGGGGCGGCGTTTAGATCCCGGTGACCAGCGAGGTGAGGGTGCGCTCAACGCCCTCGATGGTCTGGATCCTCTCGGTGATCACCCGGCCCAATGCCTGCAAATCCGGCGCTTCGATTAGGGCGATCACGTCGTAAGGCCCGGTGACCACCACCGCGGATTTCACCTCCGGAAGCCTGCGCAAGGCCTCCGCCACCGCACTGGGCTTGCCCATCGCCGCCTGGATGAACACATATGCCTGCACCATGGCAACCTCCCCCTCCTTTGGAACGCCAGCGTCTCCTCACATCCCCGAGAGCCACACCTCGACCGTACCGGCTACCGTCAGCCATGAATCCTCGATCAGAAGAACCCGAAAGGTCATGTTTAAATGAACCATCGGATGCACCTGTCCGGCCCAGAGGATGGAATCGCCGATCTTTCGATAGGGGTAACCGGGAAGGCCTTCCAGGCGCGCCCGGTCGCCTTCCTTTCCCCGATAAACGATGGAGGTCCCGGGGATCACCCCATCCCGAGGCACGCGGTAAGTGACCGGGGCGGTGAAGCGCACCGCAGCCTGAGGAGGCCGTGGCCCCAGCCGCGGCTGCGCCTCCCAGATCTCGACGCGGACCGTGCCGATGGCATGGAGGGCGCGTTCATCATAGGCATAGATCCGGAGGTTGTAGCGCACCGCCAGGGTGGGATGCGGTTGGGCCTCTGCTTCCAGAGAATCCCCCGCCAGACGGATCGTCTGCTTCCCCGCGATGTCCACGCGAGCCCCTTGCGGCACCACCCCCAGGTAACGGACGTTCGTCCCGGGCAACTGCTCTCCCACAGCCAGGTCAACCCGGTAAGGCCCTTCGTACACCAAAGGACCCGGACGGGAAGACCCCAGCCAGCAGGCGCCCCCGGCAAGAAGCGACAGCAGGAGAATCCCCCAGATCGAGCGCATCGATCGCATCACCCCTAATCTCCAGTCCCATCGCGAGAGGATGCGCCATCTAGAGCTCAGCGGCGATAGCGCTCGTAGAGCATCATCAGCGCCCGGGCGAGCTTCTCCGGGTCATGGCGCCATGGCGTTCGCTCGTCGATGACATCCATCGCCACCACCGTGTAGGGAGGGATCGGCTGCCCATCCCAGCGCACCAGCTCGCCGACCTCCTCCGGGACTTCCTTCCACGCCACATCCGTCCGGCTGTTTACCAGCACGAGGTGGAACAGGCCGGATCCCACATGGCGTTCGATGGCCTGCACATGATCCGCCACGCTATAGCCTTCGGTCTCCCCGATCTGGGTGGCCACATTGCACACATACACTTTCAGGGCCCGGCTGGCCCGGATCGCCGGAACGATCCCCCCGACCAGCAAATTGGGCAGCACGCTGGTGTAAAGGCTTCCCGGACCCAGGACGATGAGATCGGCCTCCAGGATAGCCCGGATGGTCTCCGGATACGCCCGGGCATGCTCGGGGATCAGCCACACCCGCTCAATACGGCCCCGGACCTCCGGGATGGCGGATTCTCCGTCCACGCGGTGGATACGGCCCTGTGCGTCTCGGATCTCCGCGGCCAGGACCACGTGCTCCACAGTGCACGGCAACACCCGCCCGCGGACAGCCAAGACACGGCTGGATTCCGCCACGGCCTGCTCGAAGCTTCCGGTGATCTCGGCCATCGCGGCGATGAACAGGTTGCCGAAGGCATGGCCGTTCAGGCCCGTTCCCCGACCGAACCGATACTGGAAGAGAGCGGTCATCAGGGGTTCCGCCTCCGCCAGGGCCGCGAGGCAGTTACGAAAATCCCCTGGCGGCAGCAGCCCCATTTCGCGCCGCAGACGGCCGGAGCTGCCCCCATCGTCCGCCACCGTGACCACTGCCGTCAGCCGCGCGCTCATCCCCTTCAAGCCGCGCAACAGCGTGGATTGGCCGGTGCCACCCCCAATGACGACGATCCGCGGCCCGCGCTCCCGCTGCCGGTGACGGTGCAGGATCTCCGCCACATCTCGACCGGGCTGCACGAAGGGAGAAAGCAGCGTGCGATTCAGCCGCACCAGGGCGAACCCGGTGGTCGCGAGGCCCAGGAACCCGAAGAGCGCCGCCCGGCCCAGACGGGGGATGAACTGCAGGGTCAGGTAATAGAAGATCGGGGGCAATGGTTGTTCTCGATAGATGGTGACCAGCACATAGGCCAGCGCCAGGGCCAGCTCGGTAATCCCCATCAGCAGCAGGACCAGCCATCGCTTGACCCCCAGCCCGGGGGTTAACCAGTAACGCAGGGACCGAACGGCGGATACCCACACCAGGCAAGCTTTTCCTCTTCGAATCATCTCCTCCCCCATGCAATCCTGAGCGCTTCCTGAATGCGCCCTCTCCGAGAGATATCATAACCCGACTGAACCAACTTCGCCCCTGGGGTTTGCACCGCTGGGCATTCATCCGTTAGGGGGTATCGCCCCTCGGAGAACGGGTTCCCCCTCCCCATCGAAAGAGTCCGTGCGATCAGGTTGACCATAGCGGCCCCTGAAGCGCTGGGGGCAGGATCTCCTTCGATCGTTGCAGGCTTTCCACCCCTGTCTTAGACTGGAGAGGGGGGGCAACGCGCTCCCACATCTTGCCCTGCGAGGCATGGCATTCGATGGAAACCGCCTGGTATGAGACCGGATGGACACCCTCCACGCTCGACCGACTGGCGGCGGCGCTGCGAGGGCTCTTCGTGATCACCGAAGCCCGCGTGCTGTATCCGCCGGATCAGGTGATCGCGTTCGAGGGCTATCTGCAAACCGATCCGGAATCGGCCTTTGAGATCCTGCGAACGCGCTTCGAGGCGCTGGGGTACACCCCGATCCTGCGGCGTCACGGTCAGACCGACCAGATCATCGCCCAGGCCGGGGTCGCCCGGCCGGCTCGCACCCGGCCATGGGTGAATATCCTCCTGTTCCTGGCCACAGTGGTCACCACGGTATGGGCCGGGGCGCTCTATGGCAGTGAGGGTTCCCTCGATCTGAGGCAGGGCATCATCTTTGCCGCTGCGCTGCTGCTCATCCTGGGGATTCACGAAATGGGGCATTACATTGCCGCTCGCCTGCATCGTAGCGAGGTCACACTGCCCTACTTCATCCCGGTGCCCCCTCTGATCGGGATGCTCGGCACCTTCGGAGCTTTCATCCAGATCCGATCCCCCATCCGCAACCGGAAGGCGCTTTTCGATATCGGCGTGGCAGGCCCCCTCGCCGGGTTGGCTGTCGCCCTCCCCATCCTCATCTACGGGCTCATGACCTCCCCGGTTGTCCCCCTCCGGGGCGCCGTCGCACTTGAGGGGAATTCCCTTCTTTATTGGAGCCTGAAGGTCCTGATCTTCGGCCGCCCCCTGCCTGGGGATGGCTACGACGTGCAGCTGAATGTCCTGGCATGGGCAGGGTGGATTGGATTGCTGGTGACAGCCTTCAACCTGCTGCCTCTGGGCCAGCTGGACGGCGGGCACATTCTGTATGCTATGCTCGGCCGCACCGCGTGGCGGATCTCTGAGATCGGCGTGTTCGCGCTGCTGCTGCTGGGCCTGCGCTGGCCGGGGTGGTTCCTCTGGGCCTTCATGCCGATGCTCACCGGCCTGCGCCACCCGCCGCCTCTGAACGACATCACCCCCCTGGATCCGATCCGTCAGGCGATCGGATGGTTGACCTGGATGCTGTTTCTGCTGATCTTCGTCCCTGTTCCTTTCACGCTGGTCCAATTCCCATAGGGGTCAAGGCCTCTCCCTCTGCGCCCTGCCCGGACAGCCCGGTGAGCTGGGAAACCTCCTATGATCGGAACCCGACGATGGCTGTCGAAGATCCTGCTGGTCGGCTTGCTGGGAAGCGGGCTGGGCACTGGGGCGCTGGCCCTCTGGATCGGACCCCTTCCAGATCCAAGGGATCTGAGCCGGCAGGCTCCCCGCCCTAGCGTCCGTATTCTGGACCGCCACGGCCGGCTCCTCTACGAGATGGCCCCTCCCCACCAGGGACGCCACATCTGGCTCCCGTTGCATCGGATTCCCACCGCCTGCATTGCCGCCACCCTGGCGACCGAGGATGCCCGTTTCTATGAACACCCCGGGGTGGATCCGATCGCGATCCTGCGGGCCTTATGGACCAACCTGAAGGGCGAAGAGACACGATCCGGGGCCAGCACGATTCCTCAGCAGATCGCCCGATCGCTGCTCTTGAGCTCCGATGAACGAACCGCGCGCACCCTCCGCCGGAAGGCCCGAGAGGCGATCCTGGCGCTGCTCTTGAGCCAGCGCTATGGGAAAGAGGAGCTCCTGGAAATCTATCTCAATACAGTCTTCTACGGACACTTCGCCTATGGGCTGGAAGCCGCCGCCATGACCTATCTCGGCAAGCATGCCGCGGAGCTGGATCCAGCGGAATGCGCCCTTCTGGCCGGCCTTCCCCAATCGCCGAGCCGCTATGATCCCTTCACGGATCCGAAGGCCGCCGAGGAGCGCCGCCGGCAGGTGCTCCGCCTGATGGCCCGACATGGCTTTCTTTCCCCCCAGGAAGCCGAAAGGGCTGCCGCGGAACGCTTACACTTCGCCAGCGCGCCGTTTCCTATCCACGCCCCCCATTTCGTGATGGCCGTCCGCGAGGCCCTGGTGGCGCAGTTCGGAGAAGAAGGGATGTTCGAGGAGGGCCTGGTGGTCACCACCACGCTGGATCTGGGCTGGAACGAGGCCTTCACAGAGATCCTGCGCACCCATTTGGAGGAGATCAACCATCCCCGACCGGACCACCCGGGCGCCGGCGCTCGCAACGGCGCTGTGGTGGTGATCCAGCCTTCCACCGGAGAGATCTTGGCGTGGGTGGGGAGCCCTGATTACTTCAACGCCACCATCCAGGGCGCGGTGGACGGCGTCCGCATCCCCCGCCAGCCCGGCTCCGCGCTCAAACCCTTCACCTACGCCCTCGCCTTCGATCCCCGCAGCGGCCCGCTCCTGACCCCCGCCTCGCTCCTCTGGGATCTTCCTCAGACCTTCATCACCGCGGAGGGGGAGAGCTATCAGCCCATCAATTACGATCGGCGCTACCATGGGCCGGTCTCCGCTCGCGTAGCGCTGGCCTCCTCTCTGAACGTGCCGGCAGTCGCTGTGCTGGAACAGGTAGGGGTCCCTCGTCTCGTGGAACTACTGGATCAGCTGGGGGTCCGGCTTCCCGGGCCCCCGGCCCGGTATGGGCTGGCGCTGACCCTGGGAGGGGGCGAGGTGCGACTGGTGGATCTCACGGCGGCCTACGCGGCCCTGGCGAACGGCGGCCGCCGCATCACTCCCCTCCTGATTCGAGAGGTTCGAGATCGCCACGGGCGGCTCCGATATGTGGCATCGCCAGAACCCGGTCCGCAGATCCTGGATCCCCGGGTGGTTTTCCTGATCACGGATATCCTGAAAGATCCCAACGCGCGGGCCATGGGGTTCGGATCATGGAGCCCGCTGAACCTTTCCCGCCCGGCGGCGGTGAAAACCGGGACCAGCAGCGACTGGCGGGACAACTGGACCATCGGTTACACCCCGGATTGGGTGGTGGGAGTATGGGTCGGGAATGTGGATCAGACGCCCTTGCGGGAGATCTCGGGTGTGACCGGCGCCGCGCCGATCTGGCATGCGGTGATGGAGATCATTCATCGGGATCAGCCGGCTCGGGATTTTCCGATCCCGGAGGGGGTGCATCGGGTGCGGGTCTGCGCATTATCGGGAAAGCAGCCTACCCCGGATTGCCCGCAGACCCGGGAGGAATGGTTCATCGAGGGAACAGAACCGAAGGAGCCCGATGACCTCTATCGGCGGCTGCGCATCGACCGGCGGACAGGCAGGCTGGCAGGGCCGGAGACGCCGCCCGAGGAAGTGGAAGAGCGGGTGTTGATCATGTGGCCGCCACCGGCGTGGAAATGGGCGCAGGAGAACGGCTTCCCATTGCCTCCAGTAGATGGACAGGAAACAGTGGGCGGGGCAGGCGTCCTGCGCTGGGTCTCCCCACCCGCGGGAGCCATCTATCGACGAATTCCTTCCCTCCCTTCAGAAGCTCAGCGGCTCTTAGTGGAGGTTCACTGGATCGGAAAGGGCGTTCCCCAGGTGGTGCGGGTGCAGATCGATGGTCAGCCGTGGATGGAGTGGACAGAGCCTCCGTATCGGGCCTGGTGGCCCCTCACGCCTGGATCCCATACCTTCCAGGCGATCGCCCGGCTCGGGGAAGGCCAGACCGCTGAGGCTCCTCCCTTGCATATTGAGGTTCGATGATCGCCCCGGCGGGAGAACACGGAGGAGTCGCTGGAGCGATCCTCTTCCGGACCACCAGAACCCAACGGGGAATTGCAACGTCAGGCAGACGGTTCGGATCCCGATAAGTGCCCCGGTGATTCACCGGCCCGGGACTCGAAGCGCTGCAGGGCTTGTTGCAGGAGATGCTCCCGCAGGCTGAGGGTCAGCTCCCCCCGGGTCCGCTCCAGCGTCCCCCGCACCACATCCGTCGCCCGGCGCAGATTGCCCGTCAACGCATCGGGGTAATCCATCGTGATCAGCGTCTCATAGATCTCATCCATCGCCTGAAGCAGGCGCTCCGCCTCCTCAAAACGATCGGTGCGGATCAGATCCAGGATGCGCCGACGGAGCTCCGTGGCGGCCTCCGCCAGGCCGTTCAAATAGGCGGCCTCCGAGACCCTCAATTCCTGCGGGCCGGGGAGCGGTTGGCCGGTGATGATGGTGTAGACGACGGCAGCCTCCACCCACTCCTTCAGGGCATCCTGCGTATACCCAGCGTAAAGGAGGTCCGGGAAGGGAGCCAGATCCGTCTGCAGAACGAAAGCCGCCTGCCGGGCCTCATGGAGCAGGCGCTGGCCCTCGGCGTATTCCTCCCGATGAACCGCCCGAATGCACAGCGCGCACAGACGGGTCAGCTCCCGACAGCGTGCCAGCGCGGTCTCCCGGGCAGCGTTCTTGGCCTCCAGAGCGGCATGGATTTCACGTGCGATCCCTTCCAGTTCTTTCAGGAGCATGGAAGCGCTCTCAATCAACACGACAGGCTTCTTCCATAGAAGGGCTGGACAGAGACCAAAGGTCCCTGTCCAGCCTGCCTCCTTCCCCCTGCCCCCAGGCCAGAACCATTCCCGTCCCCAGCCGTCCCGGCTCAGAACGGGATCTCCTCCTCCTCGATGGATCCGGGCTCCTCCAACACAGGCTCCTCCGCCTCCACAGCAGGCGGAGCTTCTGCAGGCCGCGGCCCGATGAACACAATGCGGTCCGCCCGCACCTCATAGACTGCCCCCGCTGTCCCATCCGAACGGCGGAAGATCCGCGGGTTGCCCGTTTGCGGATCCGGCCGCAACCGGCCTTCCACCAGCACCGGGCGTCCCTTCTGCAGATACTGATTGGCGATCTCCGCCTGCCGTCCGAAGACGGAGACCCGGAACCAGATGGTCTCCTCCCGCTGCTCACCGCTGGCATCCCGATACCGGATATTGCTGGCCATCCGGAACGACGTCACTGGCGTCCCCTCCGGCGTGTAGCGCATCTCAGGATCCGTCCCCAGATGGCCCGCGATGATCAATTTGTGATACATTGCCTCTCCTCCCTCCCTCGGATTTGACATAGAATTGAAAGAGCGCAAAGGAAGCCTGGCCCTCAGTGAAACCGGCCGGGCTGGATCCAGAGACGTGGCGCCCCCCCGGCATCCCCTCAAGCCCTACAGGAACATCGGCATCACCACATGCACAAACGACGGATCCCCCACCGACAGGACCTTAACCGGCGATTGGGGCGAGGTCATCTCGAACGCCACTCGATCCCCCTCGATGGCCTCCAGCACATCCATCAGGAATCGCACATTGAACGCGATCTCCAGACGATTTCCCTCCACCAGCGCATCCATGGCCACGCGGGTTTCCCCTTTTTCCGGTGATCGGGATTGCAGAAGAACCTGACCTGGCCGATTCCCCTCCCCGGGGGTGATCACCAGCCGAACCGCATTCGAAGCCTCACGGGCGAACACGCTGAGCGCCTTGCAAGCCTTCAATAAGCCTTCCCGGGAGATCTCGACGCGGGTTTCCCAACGCTTCGGGATAATCGCCTGGAAGTCCGGAAATTGGCCTTCAATCAACTGGGAAAGCACAGCCACACGGCTGAGGCGAAAGCCAACCTGATTCCGCCCCCGGAGGGCTATCATCGACACCGGCTCGGTCTCGCTTTTCAGCAAGCGGCCCACCTCCTCGAGCGTGCTCGCCGGAAGGATCACCGAGAAGGCGCCCTCTGGGGCACGCAGGGTTTGTATGGTCTTCACCGAGAGGCGGTAGCCATCCGCAGCCGCCATCGTCAGAACCGTCGCACCCCCCGCTGGTCCTTCCTCCCGACGGATCAACACACCGGTGAGGATGGGGCGGGTTTCATCGGCCGCGGCCGCGAACGTCACCTGATCGATCGCCTGCCGGAAGTCCTCTGGATCCAGCGCAAAGCCATCCCCCTCGATGTCCGGCAGAATCGGATACTCCTCTGGATCCAGACCTTTCATCGCCGTTTCATAGGATCCACAAACGATGTGAAGCGTCCATGTTTCGCGGTGGACCTGGAGATGAATGGATTCATCTGGAAGGGCGCCGATGAAGTCCGCCAGAGGCTTGGCGGGAACCGTGATGCCACCGGGCTCCGAGACGAGTGCTTCTTCCCATGATATGATAGCCAGATTCAAATCCGTTCCCGCCACCTTTAAGCGCCCGGGCTCTGCCTGAAGCAACACATGGGTTAATGTGGGGAGGGTCGCCCGCGAAGGGACTGCCCGGCCGGCCACTGAGAGGGCCCGCTCGAAAGCCGATTGCGCAATGGTCACGTTCATCGGGACGGACCTCCTGTCCGAGATGCGCCTGGGGGTTCGGGCTGACCGCCTCCGATAGCCAGCCCGAACCCCAAAGCAGATTTCCCTCCTCCCTCCCGTGGTCCAAAGGATCCCAGGAAGGATGTCTTATTCTTTTTGATTATAACGAGTTTTAAGGCGGAAATAGATCGTTCCGGCTTTCAGAGGAAGATGCGGGGAATTCCCTCAGCGCGCCCGCTGGAGCCCCAGGCGTTGCGCCAGGAAGACCGCCAGCGCCTCGAGCTCCTCAAACGGGAAGCGCGGAACGCCGGGATCCAGGGGGAGATCGGAGACTACCGCCCACCGCTCCTGCAATCCTTCCAGGAGATCCAGACCGGTTTCCTGGCGAACCACCTCGACTTTTGGTGCCGCCTCGGCTTTAAATCCCTCTGCCAGCACCAGATCCAGTCCGTCACATTCCCTTAAAAGCTCCGACAACGTCAGCGGATGGCTCAACCGTCGGGATAGCCAGAGCCAGTGGGGAGTGAGGCCCAGAACGAGCTCGGCGCCCGCCTCCCGGTGACGCCAGGTATCTTTTCCGGGTTGATCCCACTGCATCTCCCCATGGGGATCATGCTTGATCGTGCCCACCCGCAGTCCCCATCCCCGGAAGATCCGCACCAGACCTTCCAGCACCGTGGTCTTCCCCGATCCGGAGCGCCCGACAATGCAAACCAGGGGCGGAAACGCTGAAGACATGGGAGCACCTTCCTTCCCATCGGATTTTACGGCAGGCCCACCAGCATCACACCAATGTCATTGACGTTGGTCCCTGTGGGACCCGTGCGGATGAGATCGCCGAGGGCATCGAAGAACGCATAGGCATCATTGGCGTTCAGATGAGCCATCGCATCCAGGCCCAGAAGATCAGCGCGATGGATGCTCTCCCCATCGGCGATGGCACCGGCGGCATCTGTGGGTCCATCGATGCCATCCGTCCCCAAGGAGGCCACCACCACTTCGGGCCAGCCCTGCAGGGCGATGGCAGCCGATAGCACCAGCTCCTGGTTCCGCCCCCCTCGCCCACTTCCTCGCACCGTCACGGTGGTTTCCCCACCCCACACCACACACGCCGGGCGAGGAACCGGCCGTCCGGTGGTCGCGATTTCCTTGGCGATAGCGGCGATCACCCGAGCGACCTCCCGGGCTTCCCCCTCCACAAAAGTGGAGAGCAAGAACACGTGATACCCCATGCGCGTGGCCTCTTCCAGGGCTGCCTGGGCGGCCAGGCGATTGCTGGCCACAATCACATGGGAAACCCGATGGAAGATCTCATCGCCCGGCTTGGGGGTTTCGGGGATCTTCCCGTGCAGCCCGGCCTCCAGATGGGTGCGCACCGGGAGCGGAACTCGTTCCAGCAAGCCGTAACGGTTCAGCACTCGCCAAGCATCATAGAACGTGGAAGGGTCCGGTGCCATCGGCCCTGAGGCGATGACCGAGAGGTCATCCCCCACCACATCGGAAAGCACAAGGGTCAGCACCGTAGCTGGGAAAGCGAAACGGGCCAGCCCTCCCCCCTTGATCCGATCGAGGTGCTTACGAACAGCATTGAGCTCGTGGATCGTTGCGCCCGCGCGCAATAGGAGATCCGTCACCGCCTGGAGATCGCTCAGGCTGATTCCCTCCACCGGCCAGGTGGCCAACGCGGAGCCCCCGCCGCTGAGGGCACAGAGGATCAGATCGTCCGGCCCAGCCTGCTCCGCCAGAGCGGCCAGGGCCCGGGCCCCTCGGACGCTGTTCTCGTCAGGCACGGGATGCCCCGCCTCGATCACCACCCAGCGCTCACCCAGCGCTGCAGCCAGATGCCCGTATTTGGTCACCAGCACGCCCCGATCCAGTCGGCTGCCCAGCAATACCTGGAGCGCATAGGCCATAGGATAGGCCGCTTTGCCCAGCGCCAGCACAAACACATGGCGATACTGATTCAGATCGAGGCGCTGTTCCCCGACGATGAGCTGCGTCCCCTCCCGGCGGACATGGCGTCGCACGGCCGCGCTGGGATCCACCGCCCCCAGCGCGGCATGGAGGATCCGCATCACAGCCCTTCGGAGATCCTGGTTTACGCCTCCCTCTGACATGGCTGCCATCTCCTTATGGGAGAACTGTCGGGAATCTGTTGCGCCATGATGGTGACCCTTCTTCGGAAGCGCTGGCAAGGTACTTTAACAGCCCGCCCGGGCCCTTAGCTCTCCTCAGGAGATCCAAGGTATAGCGCTCACCCATGGATTATTTTTCACCTCTTTTGAGCCCGGAAAAACGCGTTGGGCGCAGGGGATAAGGACCCTCTGGGCCCGACATGCCATTCCCGCCCCCCATCTCCAAACGCCCACTCAGGTCCAGCCCAAAGGGGAACCGATTCCCAGCTATCGGAAGCCTCAAAAAGACGATCCGCGCGCGGCTTCCCGGTAGTGATCGATCATGCGGCTCAGGGCCATCCAGTCGGAGACCAGACAGACAAAGCCGGTCCCCTCAGGCAGGCAGATGTAGGGTCCGAGCAGCCAGCGGATCCAACGAACAGGCAACGGGTAACCTGTCGTCTCGATGACCAGGACCGTGTGATCATAAAAGGGCCCCAGCCATCGCCGGTGGCGGCGAGGGATGCGGGGGAAAAGCTCGGAGAACACCGTGGGCCGGGTATTGCGGATCCGCCGATAAGAGACTCGAAGGGCGAAGAATGGGGCTCTAAAAACCAGCGCCTCCGGCCTCGGCTCTACCCCGGAGAGCCAGCTTCCGATCTCAGGGATCAGCCAGACGGCCAGAACCGCCCCCGCCATAACCAGAAGGAGACCATCCTGTTCCGGCGGCCACGGATATTCCACTGGGATGAAAAGGGGGAGATAATACAGGGCCAACGTCAGGAGCGCGGTGCACAACGCAGGCCCGCGATACATGCGGGCCAGCCGTCGATATAACAAAAAAGGAAACCGACGGGGACGGATCACCCTTCGCCCCGGCCCCTCGATGGATGGTCGGATCTCCTCCCGCAGACCGCGCAGGGACATGGATGCAGGGGCCTCATGAAAAAGCCGCGCTGGGTTAATTTAACTCCTGCAACTCTCCAGTGACCATGAAGATCACTCGTTCGGCGATGTTCGTCACCCGATCTGCGATGCGCTCCAGGTTGTGGGAGATCCAGAGCAGACGGGTCGCCCGGAAGATCGTTCGCGGATCCTGCATCATATACGTGATCAGCTCCCGGTAGACCTGCTCGTCCAGGGCATCCACTTCATCATCCCGGGTGACCGCAGCGCGGGCTTTCTCCGGGTCATGCTCCACATAGGCCTCCAGGACCTGCCGTAGCATCTCCTTGGCGATCTGGGCCATGCGAGGGATGTCGATGAGTGGCTTGAGCAGGGGTTCGTCCGCCATCTCGATGGTGAGCTTGGCGATGCTCTTGGCATGATCCCCCATGCGCTCCAGATTGGTGGCGCAGAACATCGCCGCGATAATCGCCCTTAAATCGCTGGCCATGGGCTGCTGGGTGGCAATGGCCTCCAGGCATGCCTCTTCGATCTGATAGCGCATGCGGTTGATCTCCTCATCGAAGGCGATGATCTCCCGGGCCATCTCCACATCCAGTCGCTTCAGGGCCTCGATGCAGCGATCGATGGCCTGCTCCACCATCCCCCCCAGCCGCAGCACGTCCTGACGGATGGCGCTCAGATCACGCTCCAGCATCACACGAGCTTGCATGGGCCCCTCCCCTCCGCTTCCGATCCTGGCTTCCGCATGGTAATTCGGGCGCGCTTTCGGGTCAAACATCCTCTTCCTCCTGCTGTTCGATCCAGCGCCGGAGGATCGGCAACAGCTCCTCCCGCATCCGATCTCGGATCTCCCGGAACTCCTCCAGCATCCTCTCCTCATCCCAGGCCCACCTTCCGGGGTCAGGGTAACCGATGTGCATGCGCTCGCCCTGGCCGGGCCAGACCGGACACTCCTCGGCCGCATGGTCGCAGACGGTGAGGACCAGATCGAAGGGCTGCCCGATGAACTCGGACAGGGACTTGCTGCGATGGCCGGAGATATCGATCCCGATCTCCCGCATCACCTGGATCGCCATGGGGTGCACATAGCCGGCCGGATGGGTCCCGGCGGAAAAAACCTGCACCCGATCTCCCAGGGCAGCGCGGATCAACCCCTCTGCCATCTGACTGCGGGCCGCATTCCCAGTGCACAGCACCAGCACTCGCAGCTTCCGTGCATCCATCGGCCCTCCTCATCCGAACCGTCCGGTGATGTAATCCTCGGTGCGTCGATCCCGCGGGCGGGTGAAGACCTGCTGGGTGGGCCCGAATTCGATGAGACGGCCCACCCGATCCTCCCCAGCCAGCATGAAGGCGGTGTAATCGCTCACCCGGGCGGCCTGCTGCATGTTGTGGGTGACGATCACGATGGTGTATTCCCGGGCCAGCTCCCGCATCAGGTCCTCGATCTTCATGGTGGCGATGGGATCCAGGGCGGAGGCCGGCTCGTCCATCAGCAGCACCTCCGGCTCGGTAGCCAAGGCCCGGGCGATACACAGGCGCTGCTGCTGACCGCCGGAGAGGGTCAGCGCGTTCTGATGCAGCTTGTCATTGACCTCGTCCCACAAGGCGGCCGCCCGCAGGCAGCGCTCCACGATCTCGTCCAGTTTGCGCCGGTCCCGGATCCCCTGGATGCGCGGGCCGAAGGCCACATTCTCATAGATGCTCTTGGGGAAGGGATTCGGCTTCTGGAACACCATCCCGATCCGCCGCCGCACCTCCACCACATCCACATCGGGACCGTAGAGGTCGGTCCCCTCGAAGAGAACTCGGCCGCTCACGCGGGCGGAGGGGATGAGATCGTTCATCCGGTTGAAGCAGCGCAGCAAGGTGCTTTTGCCGCACCCGGAGGGACCGATGATCGCCGTGATCCGCCGGCGGGGGATCTTCAAGGAGATCCCCTCGATGGCGGGACGGCCGTCGTAGTAGACCGTGAGGTTCTGCGTCTCCAGGACGATCTCCTCCATGCGTTCCCCCTCACCACTGATAGCGCCGCTGCAGGCGATAGCGAAGATAGATGGCCAGCCCGTTCATCGACAGCAAAACCGCCAGCAGCACCAGGATAGCTCCCGCCGCGCGGGCGTGAAAGCCCGCCTGGGGCCGGGAGATCCAGTTGAAGATCTGGATGGGGAGCACCGTGAACGGATCGAAGGGGCTCTTGGGATCGAAGGGGATGAAGGCCAGGGCTCCGATGGTGATCAACGGGGCGGTCTCCCCGATGGCCCGGGAGAGGGCCAGGATCATCCCCGTGAGAATGCCCGGAAAGGCCACCGGCAGCACCTGATGGCGGATCACCTGCCAACGGGTGGCCCCCAGGGCGAAGGCGGCCTCCCGCAGGCTCATCGGCACCGCCCGCAGCGCCTCCCGGGAGGCGGTGATCAGGATAGGCAGGACAAGCAGGCTGAGGGTGAGGGCGCCGGCCAGGATGCTCCGCTCCAGCCGCATCGCCCGCACGAACAGCTCCAGCCCCAGCAGGCCATAAATGATGGAGGGCACCCCCGCCAGGTTGTTGATGTTCAGCTCGATGAGCCGGGTCAGCTGGTTGCGGGGCGCGTATTCCTCCAGGTAGATGGTGGCCGCCACTCCCAGGGGCACCGCGAAGAGCGCCGTCAGCCCCATCATCCAGAGCGTCCCCAGCAGCGCCGAGCGGATCCCCGCTTGCTCTGGGAACCGGGAAGGATAGGAGGTGAGGAAGGACCAGGAGAGCGTCCCCAGCCCTCGACGGGCTACATCAAGCAGCAGCAAGGCCAGGACCAGCAGGCCGAAGATGGTGGCCGCCAGCGCGATCCCCTCGAACACCTTCCCCATTCGCTCCCGACGCCGCCGTTGACTCATCGGACATGCCTCCTACCGGTAGATCTCCCGATAGCGCTCGATAATTCGCAGGGCGATCAAATTCAGCGTGAGGGTGATCAGGAAGAGCACCAGGCCTACAGCGAAGATCGTGCGGAACTCCAGGGTGCCATGGGGCACGTCCCCCAGGCTGACCTGGACGATGTAGGCGGTCATGGTCTCGATGGCACGGCGGGGGTCTAGGGTGAGGATTGGCCGTTGCCCGGCGGCGATGGCCACGATCATGGTCTCCCCGACGGCACGGGAGGCAGCCAAGATGAACGAGGCCACGATCCCAGAGAGGGCCGCCGGGATCACCACCCGCACCGCCACTTCCAGACGCGTGGCGCCCAGGGCGTAGGCTGCCTCCCGCAGAGAAGAAGGGACCGCATACAGGGCGTCCTCGCTCAGGGAGGAGATCAGGGGGATGATCATCACGCCCATGGTCAGGCCGGCGCTGAGGGCGTTGAAAGTCTCCAGATCAGGAATTATCCGCTTCAGAAGAGGCGTAACGGTAAGCAGGGCGAAATACCCGTAGACCACCGTGGGGATGCCAGCCAGGATCTCCAGGGCGGGCTTCAAGACAGCCCGGACCCGTGGCGAGGCGTATTCGCTGAGATAGATGGCGCTCAACAGGCCCACCGGCATGGCTAGGGCCAAGGCCACCGCCGAGGTGAGGAGGGTCCCTGCCACCAGCGGCAGGATCCCGAAACGCCGCTGGGCCAACAGAGGGGTCCACTCCCGTTCCAGCAGGAATTCCTTCAGAGAGACCTGTTGAAAAAAGGGCAATGCCTCCGCCACCAGGATGGCGACGATGCCGATGGTGGTGAGCACGGAGACCATGGCGGCGAAGAACAGAAGGACCTGGATCGTCAGCTCCCCCCATTCCCGCCAACGGGCGGCCATGCCCCTCCGGAAACGGGCGGCAGAGATCTCCACCGCCGAGCGAGCCATCATCCCCATGGAGCCCTGTCTCTCCAGGATGGAAATCCAAGGCGGGGTGGCGCCCCAGATCCGCCGTCCCGCCTCTTCAAGTATAGCGAGCCCCTGTCGCCCTCGCCGGGCCCCATCCCACTTACTGTTCCGCCTTGAGCAAATCTTCGATGGATAGCCCCACGGCGGCCTCGCCCTTGAACACCGTTCCCACCTTGCGGCCCTCGAAGCGCTGCCACGCCAGGGAATAGACCGAATCCGGAAGGGGGATGTATCCCACCTGGCGGATGAGCGAGGGGCCCTGGGTTAGATAGAAACGGACGAAGGCCTCCACCTCCGGGCGGTCCGCAGCCTTACGGCTCACGTAGATAAAGACGGGACGAGAGAGGGGCTTATAGGTCCCGTTCCGCACCGTTTCCTCGGAGGGGAACACGCATCCTGCTCCGCTGTCGATGGCCACCGGCTTCACTTTGTCCTGATTCTCGAAATAATAGGCAAGGCCGATATATCCCAGCGCGTATTTGTCGTTCGCCACCCCCTGAACCACCACATTGGTGTCCACGCTGGCGGTGTAATCGCCCCGGCTGGCCTTGGCCTTCCCCACGATGGCCTCCGTGAAATAATCGAAGGAGCCGCTGTCGGTGGTCCGGCCGAAGAGGTTCAACGGCGCATCGGGCCATTCGGGCCGCACCTGGTTCCAGCGGGTGATCTTCCCTTGGGCTTCAGGCTCCCAGATCTTCTTCAGCTCCGCCACGGTCATGCAGGCCACCCAGTTGTTCTGGGGATTGACCACCACGGTGAGCGCATCGTAGGCCACCGGGAGCTCGATGTATTCAACGCCACTCTTCGCACAGCTTTCCATCTCCGCCTTAGAGATGGGACGCGAGGCGTTTGAGATGTCTGTCTCCCCGTTGCAGAACTTCTTGAACCCCCCACCGGTTCCGCTAACCCCCACCACGACCTTTACACCCGGATTTTCCTTCTGGAATGCTTCCGCCACCGCCTCGGTGATGGGGTAGACGGTGGAAGAACCGTCGATCTGAATCTGGCCGCTCAAGCGGGCAGACGGCTGAGCCGCAGAAGGAGGCTGGGGCGTCGCCGTCGAGGCCGCCCGACACGCCGCTGCCACAACCGCCAGCAAAGCCACAACCTTGCTGAGCATCGGACCCCATTTCATCGCAGGCCTCCTCACCGTGAATTCGGAATCCGGGAGGGAGCCGGAGCGCCTCCTCTCCCCGCGTCAAGCCATCGCTCCTTTGCAGAGGCAGCGCGACGGCCTGGCCCAGCGAGGGGAGGGCTATCTCGATCCCTGCTTCCTTCGGTGCGCCGGATCCGCTGCGGCGCGTGTTGCCACTCGGATCCCCCGCTCCCTCAAGAACGCCCGGAGCGCCTCAGTGTCCGGCAGGCTCAACAGCACGTGGCGCCCTTCGCGCCTCAGAGGGAATGAACGTAAGGACGCCAGCCGGTTTCCGGATCGGCATAAACCGGCGCATCGATCGCCCATCGATCACGCCGCCTGACGCCACGCCCGCAGCTCCCGGCGCAGCGCCTCCAGACGCTCCAGCTCTGCCAGCAGGCCTCGGAGACGGATACCCTCCTCGTCTTCCCCTTCCCGGACCAGACGGGTGAGCTCCTCCCGGAGCCGCCGAAGCCGCTCGTCTACCTCGATGATGGTCTCCATACCCTCCTCCCTCGACTCAAGTTCACCTTCATCTTAATGGAACTTCCTGCGAGAGAGGTGAAGCGTTCTTTCGGGTTTCCCGAAAGATGTGTTAAATCTTTTTCACAACAGACGGGCGCTGTCGGCCCTCCGGCCTTCCCGCCGCCTTCCTGAAAGGTCCAGGGGAGTCTAGGAAAGATCATCTCGCCTCCCAGAATGGGCGCCCTATGGTGTAAGTCCATGTTGAGCTCTCCAACGATCCGGTTCGGATGACAGAACCTTCACCACGTCTTACAATTCAATGGGAGGCGATGGTCTCAAGGCAACGTTCTGTCGAGTTGTATAAGGGAACACACTGTTCAGCTCGAATGAGAGATCAGGGATAGGCGTCTGATGGCTGGCCAGCTCCGGCGTGGCTTGAAGTTCAGCCCGAGAGGAGGCGGGTGATGGCCGTTCCATTCGATCGGTTTCGCCAGGTGCTCGAGGACGAGCGTGCTCGATTAAAAGAAGAGCTGGCCCGACTGGATGCCCGCGCGCCGGAGGGGATCGGTTACCATGATCACATGGCCGATGACGCTACCGATGTGCTGGATCAAACGACCCGGGCTGCGTTACGCCGGCATCTGGAAATCCGCCTTCAGGAAGTGGAGGCAGCGATCCAGCGGATGGAGGAGGGCACATATGGGATCTGCCAGGCATGCGGCCGGCCGATCGATATCGCCCGCCTGAAGGCCATTCCTTTCGCGGCCCTCTGTCTGGACTGTCAATCCAAACGGGAGCGCGAACCTGGCGAGGCCTTCCGATAGGACTTGTGAAATGGGAGAGACACGATCTCAATCGGTGGAGGCGCTGGCTATGGGACGCCGCTGGATCATAGGCGCGGTCGCCTTTTCCACGCTGGCTGCTGATCAGCTGAGCAAAGCATGGGTGCGGGAGAACCTGGCCCTGTATGAATCCTGGGCCCCCATCCCGGCCCTGGCCCGCTACTTCACCTTCACTCACGTCACGAACACCGGCATCGCCTTCGGTCTGTTCCGGGAATGGGGATCAGTCCTCATCGCGGTCGCCGTGGTGGTGATCGCCTTCCTGCTCCTCTACACCCGGCAGCTGGCAACAGCAGGGTGGCCAGTTCAAATCGCCGTGGGCCTTCAACTGGGAGGAGCGTTTGGAAACCTGATCGACCGGATCCGGTTCGGATCCGTCACGGATTTCCTGGATTTCAAGTTCTGGCCAGTCTTCAATCTGGCAGACAGTGCGATCGTGGTGGGGATGCTACTGCTGCTGGTCTTCATGGGAGCCGAGGAACGCGCCCAGCCCCATCCGCCGGTTTCCTCCCCCTCCGATGATCCCCAGCAGGGATCCGGATAACCCATCATCATGGCCTTATCGCCGCGACGGCGGAGGATCGGAACCAGACCCCCCTCGGTCAGGCCAACTCACCATCCGGATCTTTCTCCGAGCAACCTGGGATGCTGGCGGTCGAAGTCTATCGGCTCCACAAATACTACAGGGCGCACCATAAGGCGCCAGGGTTGCTGGGATCCCTGAAGGCATTCTTCCGCCGCCGCTATCGGGTGATCCCCGCGGTGGAGGATGTCTCGTTCACCATCGAACCCGGGGAGATCGTGGGCTTTCTCGGCCCGAACGGCGCGGGCAAAACCACCACCTTGAAGATCCTGGCAGGCCTCCTCTACCCCACCTCCGGTGAGGTCCGGGTGTTGGGGTTCATCCCCCAGCGCCGGGAACGCGCTTTCCTGCGTCAGATCACGCTGGTGATGGGCCAGAAACAGCAGCTGCTGTGGGATCTCCCCGCCATCGAGACGTTCCTGCTGAACCAGGCAGTGTATGGAATCCCGAAGGTGGAATTTCAGCGCACCCTGGAGGAGCTGGTGGAGCTGCTGGATCTGGAAGGATTGCTCACCAAACAGGTGCGCAAGCTCAGCCTGGGAGAGCGCATGAAATGCGAGCTGGCCGCCGCCCTCCTTCATCGACCGCAGGTGCTGTTCCTGGACGAGCCCACCATCGGCCTCGATGTGACCATGCAGGCCCGGATTCGGGATTTCATCCGGGAGTATAACCGCCGGACCGGGGCCACCGTTCTGCTTACCAGCCATTATATGGCCGATGTGGCCGCCCTGTGCCGGCGGGTGCTGGTGATTCATCGCGGCCATCTGCTCTATGATGGAGATCTGGAAGCGCTGGCGGAGCGGGTGATGCCCTATCGCATCGTGCGGGTGACGATAGCACAGCCTCTTCCCATAAGCGCCCTCTCCCCTTTTGGCGAGGTGCTGAGTCTGAACTCCCACCGGGCCGAACTCCGGGTCCCCCGAGCTCGAACCGCGGAGATCGCCGCGGCACTGCTCACGGCGTTGCCGGTAACCGACCTGGCCATTGAGGAGCCTCCCGTGGAGGAAGTCATCCGGAGGGTTTTCGCCGAGGCCGCGGAGCAGGAACCCGGGCAGGTGGCCCGCTGGCCGGAGCTCGGGGAAGAAGAAGAGGAAGAGCCCGAAGCGTATGCGAAGGGTTAATCAGGACCCAGGGGCCCAGCCCCTCCATCCCCATCCCTCCCAGCACGGAAGAGCAGCGGCCCCATTCCATTGATCGTTCGATTTCACCCGGCTCGGATTGGAGCGATCTGCACCATGGCGATCCCGCAGCATCCGACCCGGATTTCGGAAAGTGTCGCCGCGATCCGCGCGACCCTGCGCGCTTATCCCACGCTGCTGCGGATTTACTGGGCCCGGACCCTGGAATATCGAGTGCAGATTCTCATCTGGATCCTCTCCGGGGTCATGCCGCTGGTGATGCTCGCCGTCTGGATCTCCATGGCCCGGGAAGGGCCGATCGGCCCCTTCGACGCAGGGACCTTCGTGGGATATTACCTCTCCGCTATCTTCTTGCGCCGGATGACTGGGGTTTGGATCATCTGGGATCTGAACCGGGATATCCGGACGGGAGGGTTGAGCGCCCAGCTGCTGCGACCCCTTCATCCCCTGCATTATGACTTGGCCCGGACGCTGGCCTCCCGCCCGATCCAGGCCCTGCTGGTTGGCCCCCCTATCGCTTTAGCCCTCTATCTGTATCCAGGCCCTCAGCTCGATCTCACGCCCATCAACCTGCTTCGGGTCGCTGCCGCCACATTCCTGGCCCTGTTGCTGGAATTCTTCTTTCAATATGCGATTGGCCTCACCGCTTTCTGGACCTCCCAGGCGGTGGCCTTTCATGAAGTTTGGTTCTTCATCAAGGCACTGGGGTCCGGGTATGTGATTCCCCTGGCCCTCATGCCGCAAGGGATCCAGCAACTGCTGCGCTGGACCCCCTTCCCCCTGATGCTATCATTTCCGCTGGAGATGCTGCTGGGGCGGCTCTCGCCGGACCGTATTGCTCAGGGCTTCATAGCCCAGGGACTGTGGTTGAGCATCGCGGTCAGTCTGGTTGTCCTGCTCTGGCGGCTGGGGATCCGGCGCTACGAGGCCTTTGGAGCCTGAAGGTAGCGGGGACGCGGACAAAAAGCCGGAGAGGAGGATTAACTACCATGTCGGGAATCTTCCCGGTGGGGAAGCTTCCCCTGGAGCTTATGCGGCGTCTGCTGGATTTCCCCATCCCGGATCCACGGGTGCGGCTCGGGCCCGGGATCGGTCTGGACGCGGCGGTAGTCGATATGGGGGATCGCTGTCTGGTGGTCAAGGCAGATCCCATCACCTTCGCCACCGATGCGATCGGATGGTATGCTGTCCAGATCAACGCCAACGATATCGCGACCACCGGCGCCCTCCCCCGCTGGATGGTGGCCGTCCTCCTCCTGCCGGAAGGACGTACCGATGTGGAGCTGGTCGAGCGGATCTTCCAGTCGCTTCGCTCCGCCTGTGAGGCGATTGGAGTCGCATTGATCGGCGGCCACAGCGAGGTCACTTATGGTCTGGAACGGCCGATCATCGCCGGATTTATGCTGGGGGAAGTCCCTTCGGATCGCCTAATCACCCCGCGTGGCGCCCGGGCTGGGGATCAGGTGATCCTGAGCAAACCGATCGCTATTGAGGGCACCTCCGTGATCGCCCGGGAGAAGCGTGCGGAGCTATTGCCGATCTTCGGGGAAGCCTTCCTCAATCGTTGCGCGGATTTTCTTTACAATCCCGGGATCAGCGTGCTGGAGGATGCGCAGATCGCCCTGAGGGCGGGTCGGGTGCACGCAATGCATGATCCGACGGAGGGAGGATTGGCCACCGGGCTCTGGGAACTGGCCCAGGCCGCCGGCCTCGGGATCCGGGTGGACCGCGAGGCTGTGCCGATCTATCCGGAGACCCGGACCCTGTGCCAGCACTATGGGCTGGATCCATGGGGCCTACTGGCTTCCGGTTCGCTCCTCATCGTCGCTCCACCCGAAGATGCGCCGGCGATCCGGGATGCGCTGATCGCGGCCGGGCGCCCCGCCGCCATCATCGGGGAGCTCCAGCCCGTGGAAGACGGAAACTGGATCGAACGCGCCGGCCGACGGGAACCCCTCCAACCTTTCCCCCGGGATGAGCTGGCTCGACTCTTCGAGGGATCGCTTTGAGTTCACGCCGTTACAAATGCAAGAGCCGCTTCAGTGGCGACGGGAAGGCGGACACCTGAGGCGATGGCGCCTCGGAAGGTCGATTTCCTGCTCGCCCAGAAAGGCGGCCGGGAAAAACGCTCGGTTATAGGGGGCTGGACAGCCGCCTTCGGGGGCCTGCCCGGCCTCCCACCTCTCTTTTCTCCTGCCGACCCCTCTGGAAAACCCCGCGGGAATGGACAGCGTATGGGTTGGCCACCCGCCTATCTCCCATAGGGCAGGCGTCCAGAAACGTTTTAAATGCTTTAAGTTATAATTAGAGAAAATCTAACCTTGGAGTCCGAATCCGTTAAACCCTCTCCTCCGGCTCCAGGTTGGCTATCGAGCTTATCGTGGCTTTGGGAAAGCGTTCGGAAACGCAGTAACTTCAGGAGATTCACACAGAGACACAAAGACACGGAGGATCTTTTTTATTCGTTGTATCGGTGGTGTCTTTGTGCGAGCTTCCGAACGATTTCACGGATGACCTCGCAAACCAGCGATGTGGAGGGCTCATGATGGCGCTCATCCTGGGATTTTTGGGACTAATCCTTTCCGTGACGGGCCGCTGTATTCCTCCTGATGGGGACCCGACGTTCTGTCCCCGCCCGGTTCCCACGCGAACTCCTTCTGTCAGCTCCGCACATGGGAAGGCAGATCCCCCGGGATCCTATCCCGGCCGGACCGGAACCCTGTCCCAACCGCTGGTCCCTTACATCTATGCCTATGTTCGGACCCCGGCTCCGACGTATCGTTCACCGGAGGATGCGCTGAACGGCGGCTCTCCCCGGCGGATCTTCCCCGGGGGCTATGTGTGGGTGAGCGTGCACGGCCGGGTGGAGGCGGGCGGGAAAGTCTTCTATCAGATCAATCGAGAGGAATACATTGAGGCCTCGTATCTAGCCTTCGGTGCCCCCTCCCGCTTTCACGGGGTGGCCTTCAGCACCCCGCCCACTCGTCCTTTCGGCTGGATGGTTCAAGCCACCTTGCCTTCCGAGGAGCCGGGCCAGGCGCCGGATCCGAAAGCCCCTGTCCTGCCCCGTTATACCCTGATCACGGTGGAAGAGATTCGTCACATTGGGAATCAGCGATGGTATCGGGTGGGCCCCCATCAGTGGATTAGGGAACAATCCGTGGGACTGGTGATTCCCACTCGGCCCCCCGCGGGGGTCCCACCGGGTTCGAAGTGGATTGAGGTGAACCTCTACGAGCAAACCCTGGCGGCTTATGAAGGGGAGCGGCTGGTCTATGCAACCTTGATCTCATCCGGCCGCGCCCGCACCCCGACTGTCACGGGCCTCTTCCGGATCCAGGTGAAGGCCCGAACCACCCGGATGGATGGAGACATCTTCGGTTACTACTACCTGGAAGATGTGCCGTGGACTATGTTCTTCTATCAGGGTTACGCCCTTCACGGGGCTTACTGGCATGATCGCTTCGGCTTCCCGCAAAGCCGGGGTTGTGTGAACCTCGCGCCCATCGACGCCCGCTGGCTGTTCGAGTGGGCCGAACCTTATGGGGATGCGCCTTTCGTGCGGGCCACCCCTGACAACCCGGGCACCTGGGTCTGGGTGCACGATTGATACATGGACATCACGGTCTGCCAACACCCTCAAAGTCCGTGAGCTGAACCCTGATCTTCGGCGGACAACACAGCCGCTGATATGAGGCGTTAGGCATTGGAGCGCTCGGTGTGCTACAATGATAGAGTCAGAGACGATGGGATGAGTTCTGTGGTCATAGGGATTCTCCGGATCCATCCCGGCCCGGAGGCCCCCAGGAGAATGAACGGCGCAATCCGTTGGGAGAAAGATCCCATATGGTTCCCCTGGAGCTGATCTATCTCTTTGCGGGCGGGGCGCTGATCGTGGGCCTCCTGCTGGGCCTCTCTTTAGGGCTTGCCCTTCGGGGAGGAAACGGTTCGCCGAAGGCCAGCGCGCCCCCGCCCCCGAAAACGGAGACCGGCATCGCGCTGGTTAGAGACCCGGATGGAACCTGGTGGGTGAAAGTTGGAAAACAACGCTACCGGCATCTACGGGAGATCCACGATCATCAGGCGGCTATGCTAGTTCTGGAAGCCCTGCGAGCGGTTCGGGGGATGACTGAAGGCTCCGCGCCGTTTCCCCTGCCTACCCCTGGGATCTCCCCCTCGGTCCCGACCCTGGCTGAGCAACTGGATGCCATTCTTCAAGAACTCCTCCAGCATCACCCTGAGCTCCCCTACCGGGCGGTTCGCTTCGAGACGATGCCGGACGGCACCCTGGGCATCACCGTGGGCGGGCAGCGCTACAGCCGATTAGAGGAGATACCCGATCCCAATCTCCGGGCCCTCCTACAGGAGGTCATCCGACGGTGGTCGGAAGGAGCAAAACCCGTAGCTTGAGAGCTACCTGCGAATCTCTATGGGTGTAGACTGTTCGTCAACCGCTGGCCTCCACCAGCGATAATCCAGATCCGGAAACACCCGGTCCAGCTCCCAGTATTCCTCCGCCAGATCCTCATCCGGGCGCCCCGCTTCGATGGAGCGGCAGAGGGCCTCGAATCGCTCCAGGTGGGTCGTGAAGCGCTCGATGGCGTAAGCCCGGGCCTGCCCGGTGGTCACCAGGAAGGGCCAGTCGCTGGCCTGAAGTAAAAGCAGCTCCCGGGCCGCCTGATCCAGGACCTTCCGGGTTGCCCTGTCGGCCTCGCAGTGCCGGGCGGCCAGCTGTTCCATCCGGGCCTCCGCCTCGTGGATGGGCTCCCACATCCAGTGAGTCTCTGGATTATCCCAGGTCCAGTGCCCGCCTCCCAGCCCCCAGCTGGATTCCGGGAGGAACAGCACCTCGCTGGGCGGATACGCCTCCACATACGCCCGGGCGGTGGTCAGCCAGACTTCCTCGCTCTCCGCCAGACGCCGCAGGACCTCCCGGATCCAATCCACTCCTTCGAACCACCAATGGCCAAATAGCTCCGCATCGTAATTCGAGGCGATGAGGCCGATCTGCCCGGTCGCCCCATGAAATTCCCGCAGGAGATCATGGACCAGATCGACGAAGTGCTGTGCATGCTGTTCCACTTTGCGGGCCGCCCATTCTGGATGGTAAACATCCTTCTCTCCCAGATCGACTTTTCCGGTCACCCGCCAGTATTGCAGCCCAGATCGCCCATCCTTCTTGTGAAATTCCCGATAATCGAAATCCCCCGGATACCCCCAGTCGGCCGACCACACCTGCATCCCAGTCCGGTTGTTGCGGGCTACCACGGCCACGCCCGAATGCACCGCCCCCGGCGCATCCGTGCGGGCCACATAATACGGACGATAAGTGGTTCCCCCCGCCGGTTCCACGGATTCAAAGGGGATCACATAATGGCGCACGATCTGACCGTAAGGTCCGATGGCGTCCCCCGCCGCCTTGCCCACGGGTCGTCCCCCTTCCACCGCATGGGTTTCCGCGAAGAACAGACGGAGCCCTTCCCGGGCGAGGAAGTGCTCCAGGCCCGGCCGAATGGTCCCATCGGGCAGGCGATAGGCCGGCCGGTAGGCGCACTCGGGGAGCCAGATGGAGAAGGGATCCCGGCCGAAGAACCGTCGGTAAGTCTGTACACCCACCCGCAATTGTCCCCGGATGGAGGAATCCCGAGAGAGGAGGGGGAGGTAGCCGTGGGTTGCTGCGCTGGTCACCAGCTCCAGCACGCCTGCTTCCTGCAGTTGTCGGAAGGCCCCGATCAGATCCCGTCCGTATCGCCCGGTGAAATGCCGGAGCCGCCGATCGTAGAACTCCACATAAAAGCGGGCCAGCTCCCGAAGATGGGCGTTCCCTTCCTGCTCGAAGCGCGCCACGTCCTGCTCCGCCCGGCCCCGCCGATCGACGACGTATTCGATGAAATGCTCCTGGATCAGAGGATCCGCCAGCTGATCCGCCAGCACCGGAGTGAGGCTGATGGTCAAGCGAGCAGGGATCCCCTGCGCATGGAGCTCGTAAAGGGCATCCAGGAGCGGAAGGTAAGTCTCGGCGATGGCTTCATGCAGCCATTCCTCCCCATGCGGCCAGCGCCCCGCTCGACGGCAATAGGGGATATGGGCGTGGAGGACAAATGTGAAGGCTCCGATCCGCTTCATAGATGGGCTCCTCTCTTCACGGAATCCCTTCCCATGATAACTGGAAACCCGGTTGAACTGTAGGAAGGAGGGTTGCGTAAAAAAAGTGGAAATCCTCTCATGAGGCTTCCATGAGGCCTGAAGTCATGAGGACGCGCGGAGGATGCATCAGCCGGGGGTTCTGGGTAGGGGGCCGCGGAGGGCGTCGCTGGATCATGCTGGGCGTGATCGGATGGGCGGGATGTATGAGCGTCCCGAAGCCCCCGACTTCGGGATCGAACCAGATAGCCTCTCCCGTCCCCCACCTCTCTCCGACAGTCCCCTCGCCGGCTCTTTCTTTCCCCACGCCTTCCCTCCGAAACATCCCGGGGTCCTTCGCCGCGTTCTGCGAAGGATGCCATCCCCAGGGGGGAACCGTGCCGGGAATCGGCCCCTCGCTGCGAGGCGTCGCGGAGCGGCATTCCACTGATTTCATCCGCCAGCAAATCCGGAGGGGACGGGGGGATATGCCGGGCTTCCAGGACCGTCTCTCGGAAGAAGAGATGGAGCAGCTGCTGGCCTACCTCCGAACCCTGGAAGGGCCGCCGACCTTTAATCGGATCCCTCCCCCGCCGGATCCGGCAGCGATCGCGCGAGGGTATGCCCTTTTCCGGGAACGCTGTGAATCGTGCCATCTGGATGGCGGGCGAAGGCCGGGGGTTGGGCTGGGCTTTGAGCCGCCGGCTCCGATCCTGGTGGATGAGCTGCGACGGCATACTCCTACTTGGATCGCCCAGCAGATCCGGGAAGGGGGTGGGCAGATGCCGGCGATCGGGGCGGACCTGACGGATGTGCAGGTGGCGGATCTGATCGCTTATCTGAGCGCGCTGGCCTCTGAGAGCGAAGAACGGCGATAGCCGATTTTCTATCCTAACCTTCAAGAGGAGGATGCCATGAAGCGGATTCCGTTCAGCCTCGGTGTTTTGCTTGCGATTCTGTTCGTCGCCGCGGCCCCGGCTCAGGAAACCGTCACGATTCAGCTGCGGGAACAGAGCGGATCCGGACAATCTGGGACGGCGGTTCTCAAGGCGGTGGGGGATCAGACCGAAGTGACGGTGAACATCAAGCCGGGCCCTGCCGGGGTGGATCAGCCGGCCCACATCCATGAGGGCACCTGCGCGAATCTTAACCCCAAACCGGCCTTTCCCCTGAGCCCTGTCCGGGATGGCCAATCTGTCACTACCGTCAACGTGAAATTGACAGATCTCCTGGCCAAACCTTTCGCGATCAATATCCACAAGTCCGCTCAGGAGATCAGCGTATATGTGGCCTGCGGAGAGATCGTGGCCGCGCTGCCGCGGACCGGCGGGGAATCGGCGGGGATTCCGGTATGGGCCGGGCTTCTGCTGCTGGGCGCGCTGCTGATCGGGGCCGGATACGCCCTGCGCCGACGGCTGGCCTGATCGGAACACGCGGATCCGGGAAGACCGCCCATCTAACCGGGGGCTGGAGGAAGGGCATGGGGGGGCGGACCGTAGGGGTGGGGATCCGCCCCCCCAGCGCATCCGCCTGATCCCAGGGCGTGGGGCCTGAAACCCCGGGACAGGTGGTCCCATCGTGAGGGACCGTCGGTCGCACGGCCCTGCAACATTCCGGGAATGCACTGGGCGAAGAACGGCCGATATGAAGGTGACCACACTCCTGGGGGAAAGCCAACCGGCTCAGGGATGGGCCAACCGGATCCTTCTCCTCCCCTTCCAGCATCTCCACCAGCCGCCGCGCCAGGTCCTCCGGCACTTCCACCTCGATCCGCACTGTCCCTTTGCTGGTCATCACGGCCCTTCCCTTGCACGGGCCGCCTGGCATGGACCATCCCCCCATGGTCGCTGCCCGGCCTCTCTGCTCTTGCCAGATGCCCGCAGAAGCCTTCCGAACTCGTCTCGCCGGATATCCGCTTGTTGCCTCTCTCTTCCAGGCACCCACCGCCCCATGAGAGCCTGCACCACGCCCAGCGGCTGGCGGCGCCTGACCCGTCTGAGGGCACGGAGGCTGGGAAAAAGAAGGAGCCCTCCCCCGGGAACGGCCCGCTCTGCGGGGGAGGGCTCCTTCCTTCGGCACACCCACTGGGGGTTGGACCTGGAGCGGGCCCGACGGGATTCGAACCCGCGATCTCCGCCTTGACAGGGCGGCGTGTTAGGCCAGGCTACACCACGGGCCCGCTTCTGCTTCGAATATACCATGTGGATGAATAAACCGTCAAGATCGCGAACGCGCGGGAAGACGATCCGGCGGGGCAGGGTATCGCAGGCGCCTCGCCCGGCCCCATCCGGGGCATCTCGCTTCCTCTAAAACAACGTAAGTTGCCGCGGCTCCTCCGGCGGCTGTTTCTCTTCGGCCTTCAACAGACCCGCTAGGAACGCCCCCAGCTTCTGGAAATCCTCCTCCACGGTCCGTTTAAGAGCGGGCTGATGGAGGGCGGCGGCGGGATGATACATGGGAAACACCACCCGATCCCCCACCCGGATGGGTTTCCCATGCACCTGGGAGATCTTGGCATTCGGCAGCCAATGGGCCAGGGAGTATCGCCCCAGGGTGACGATGACCTTCGGGTTGATGAGATCCACCTGACGGTCCAGATATGGACTGCATGCCTCGATTTCATCCATGTAGGGATCCCGATTGCCAGGCGGCCGGCACTTGATGATGTTGGTGATGTAAACATCCTCCCGCTTCAGGCCGATGGAGGCCAGCAGCTCATTGAGGAAAGCCCCCGCCGCCCCGACGAAGGGCCGGCCCTGGCGATCTTCATGGAATCCTGGGGCTTCTCCGACGAACATCACCCGAGCGCTTCGAGGTCCCTCGCCGGGCACCGCCAGGGTTCGCCCATGCGCCAGGGGGCACTTTGTGCATTTCCGTATCTCCTGATGCAGCGCCTCCAGTTCATCCATCCGGCATCGCCTCCTTCCAGAGTAGAGGCCGCAGAGAACCAGCCGTGGAACCCATTGAAACATGCCGAGAAAACTCTGGCAAGAGCGCAACATGCGCGGCATGGCCAAGGGCGGAGCCCCACAAGGCAGGGATTGCTTCGGGCGGGATCTGGATTACAATTCGGGCAGATATTTGTGCCTAAGATCCATGCCCGGAGCGTCTTTCGATGAATTGGCTGGACCAGCTGCCGCCGCGCACCCGCACGCTGTATGTGGTGTTCATCAGCATCATCCTGGCGACCCTGCCCTGCTACGTGCTGGGCGGGGTGCTGCTCGCCATGGCTCGACCCGCAGGCGAGCTCCCCGCCACCCCAACGGCGCTATTTCCAACCCTGACGCCCCTGGGGCTCACGCCGGTGATGATCCCCACCCCAACGTTCCCGTTCGGTCCGACGGAAACCCGGCTTCCAACCCCCACCCAGTGGATCCCGCCGACCCTCACGCCGACCTTCTCGCCCACTCCCTCCCGAACCCCGACGGCGACAGCGACCGCCACGTCGACTCCGACGTCCACAACAACCCCCACGCCTACTTACACTCCCACGCCTACTTATACCCCGACGGCCACCCCTTCCCCGACCGTCTCGCCCACGCCGAGGCCTACAGGCACTGCCACGCCTACCCCCACCGGCACTCCCACAGAGACGGCCACACCTTCTCCTACGCCAGCCCCACCTACACCTACACCCCCACCCTCCCCACCCACCCCCTAATGGACGGGCGCCCCCATGCGCATCCTGGTGCTCGCGGATATCCACGCAAACTTCGAGGCGCTGGAGGCGGTGCTGGCAGACGCCGGGGCCTGGGATGCCCTCTGGTTCCTCGGGGACCTGGTGGGTTACGGGCCGGACCCGGTGGCGTGTATCGATCAAGTCCAGCGCCTGGCAGCCGTGGCCCTCGCTGGCAACCACGACTGGGGGGTTCTGAGCCGGGTGCCCCTTTCCACCTTCAACCCCGCGGCCCGCCGGGTGCTGGAATGGACGCGGGAGCAGCTCCCCGCGCGCCACATCGAATACCTGATGAGCCTCCCAGCCCAAACGGAACAGGAGGGGATCACCCTGACCCATGGGAGCCTGCGGGCACCGATTTGGGAATACATCCTGGATCCGTATACCGCATGGGAGAACATCGAGCAGCTGCCCACCCGGATCGGCCTCTTCGGCCATACCCACGTGGCCATTGCTTACCATGCGCCGGATCGGGAGACGCCGCGGATGCACATCTTGGAGCCGCCCTATAATGAGCCCATCGACCTGAGGGAGGGATGGTGGCTGTTGAACCCGGGCAGTGTCGGCCAGCCTCGGGATGGCGATCCCCGGGCCGCTTACGGAATCCTGGACCTGGAAGCTATGACCTGGACGTTTCGGCGAGTTCCCTACCCGATCGCTGAGACCCAGGCGAAAATGCGCCGCCTGGGGTTTCCGCCGTTTTTGATTGAACGCCTCGCCTACGGCGAGTAGGAGTTTTCGGATGACGGCCGCTTCGGTCCTCACGCCGCGGGTCCTCCTCGTGGTCTTCGATCCGCCCATCGCGCCTGACTTTCCTCTCTCCCGGGCGATGGGCTGGAACCGAGTGGAGGAGCTGGTCGAGGGATACATCGCCGACCTGGAAGCATGCAGCCGGGGTACGGTCCGGTATCAGGTGGTGGCGCGCCTGGATTTCCCCTTGTTTCCCCCTAAAATCGACGGATTTCGCTACGCACCGGAGACTTATCGCGCGGTGCTGGAGGGCCGGCGACTGCCCCACGAACCGGACACTGCGGATTATCATGCGATCCTCACCGCCTGCGAGGGGGTTCCACGTGTGGCGCGCGGAGAGATCGATGAGATCTGGCTTTTCGGCGGCCCCTACTTCGGGTTCTACGAGTCCCGCATGGCTGGGCCCGGAGCTTTCTGGTGCAACGCCCCGCCGCTCCCCGGGGCGGAGGCCGCCGGGAGGCGGTTTGTGATCATGGGCTTCTCTTATGAACGCGGGATCGGGGAGATGCTGGAGAACTTCGGACACCGAGCAGAGGCGATCATGGAACGGGTTTTCGAAGGGGTCCCGGAGGAGCGAAACCTGTGGCGGCGCTTCACCCGCTATGATCGCATCGCCCCGGGCCGGGCCGGCGTCGGCACTATCCACTTCGCCCCCAACAGCGAGCGGGATTACGATTGGGGGAACCCCCACTACGTCTGGAGTGATTGCGATGACTGGCTGCACTTCCCGGATCTGCGGGGCCGGGGGCGATGGGTGAACTGCGCGGAGTGGGGCGGCGGGGACATCCGGGAGCATCACCGATGGTGGCTCCGCCATCTCCCCTGCGCTCCCGGGGAGACCGACGGCATCTCCCATCACTGGTGGGGCTACATCGTGGATCCCAACACCGTCCCCCGATGAACGGATCCCCGATTCGCCCGGCCCGGGGATCCGCGGTAAGATCTTCCTGCAGAACGTGGTGGGAGGCCTCCATGTGCGGGCGCTACACGATCTTCACGGAGCCGCGGCGGCTGATGGAACGGTTCCGGGCGGAATGGCCGGATGCGCCGTGGCAGCCCCGGTATAATGCAGCCCCTACCCAGCCCCTTCCCGTGCTCCTCAACAAGGATCCCCGGCGGATCCGCCTGTTGCGGTGGGGGCTGATCCCCCACTGGGCGGAGGACCCGGCGATCGGGAACCGGCTGATCAACGCCCGGGCGGAGACCCTGACCCAACGCCCGAGCTTCCGCGAGGCTTTCCGCCGGCGGCGCTGCCTGGTGCTGGCCGATGGGTTTTACGAGTGGCAGCACACGCCCCGCGGGCGTATCCCTTACTGGATCGGGTTGCAGGATCGGGAGCCCTTCGCCTTTGCTGGGCTGTGGGATCGCTGGGAGAGCCCGGAGGGGAAGATCATCGAGAGCTTCACCATCATCACCACCGTTGCCAATGAACGGGTCGCCCCTATCCACGACCGGATGCCGGTGATCCTGCTTCCGGAACATGAGGCGATCTGGCTGGATGATGCCGCCGGCCCCCGGGCCTGGCAGGAGATCCTACGCCCGTATCCGGCCGATCGGATGATCGCTTACCCGGTTTCGGCTCGGGTGAACTCCCCGCGGGCGGACGATCCGACTCTGATCCAGCCTCTATCCGAGCGTTAACCCAGAGGGCTTCCGCCGCATGGCTCCCCTTCTAAGCGGTCCCCCGTTCTTTTCCGGGTCGCGGAGGCCCCCAAAGCGCTTCTCAAGTCACCAGCGCTCCCTGTGCGGAGCTTCTCACAAGGAGCAAGCCAGACAGGCTCGCAGGGCCTGGAGCTGCGCCTCGACAGCGGAGCGAGCGGTGCCGCCGGGGGCGGCTCGACGCTCCACGGCAGCCTCGACATCCAGAGCGGCGTAGACATCCGCATCGAAAGCGGAATGATATCGGCGCATGAGCTCCAGGGGAAAGGCGGAAAGCGGTTTCCCCTGCCGAAGGGATTCCCCGACCAGCTCGCTGATCACCCGGTGCGCCTCCCGGAACGGAACCCCTTTGCGCACCAGATAATCGGCCAGCTCGGTGGCCAGCATCGCCTCCTCCAGGGCTTCCCGCATCCGCTCCGGCCGCGGCCGCATGGTCCGCACCAGGCCGGAGAGCACAGCAAGCAGGACCTCCAGCGTATCCACGGCCTCGAAGACCGGCTCTTTATCTTCCTGCAGATCCTTGTTGTAACCGGAAGGGAGGCCCTTTAGCACCGCGAGGAACCCGATCAGACAGCCCATGAGACGCCCTGCTTTCGCCCGGGCCAACTCCAGGGCATCGGGGTTGCGCTTCTGCGGCATCAGGCTGGATCCCGTTGTGTAAGCTGGATCCAGCGCCACGAACCCGAACTCCGCGCTGGTAAAAAGAATGAGATCCTCCGCCAGCCGACTCAGATGGACGCCGATCATGGCGGCAATGAAAAGGAACTCGGCGACGAAATCCCGATCGGAAACGGCATCCAGGCTGTTCGGGGAAAGGGACCGGAAGCCCAGCTCCCGGGCCAGGGCCTCCCGGTCGATCGGGAAAGGCGTCCCGGAGAGGGCGCCGCTGCCCAACGGGAGAGTCGCCAGACGGGGATAGGCGTCTCGCAGTCGCGCCCGGTCACGCTCCAAAGCCCACGCATGGGCCAAGCACCAGTGGGCGTACCGGATAGGCTGGGCCCGCTGAAGATGAGTATAGCCCGGCATGATCAGGTCCAGATGGGCTTCGGCCTGCGCCGCCAGGGCCTCCTCCAGCTCCCGCAACCCCTGATCCAGCCGGGGCCAGACCTCCATCAGGAACAGACGCAGGTCGGTGACCACCTGGTCATTGCGGCTGCGCCCCGTGTGGAGCTTGCCGGCGATCGGACCGATGTGCTCGGTCAGCCGGCGTTCGATAGCGGTGTGGATATCCTCGTCGGTGGGCTGGAAAACGAAGTCGCCCGCATCCAGCTCGGCCTGCACCGCCTTCAGGCCGGCGATGATCCTATCGCACTCCTCGGGCGTGAGCAGGCCTGCCCGGGCCAGGACGCGAGCCCAAGCGATTGAGCCGCGGATGTCATAGGGGTAAAGACGGCGATCGAAGGGGAGCGACGCATTCAACCGCTCGAACGCAGGATCCAGCAATGGGCCTTCACGGGTTCCCCACAAACGCATCCCGGTCACCTCCTTTCGGAATCCGGCGCCTCCAACCCATCGCTCTGTTCGCGAACACCTGATGGGCTCTCCGCTTCGCCCCCTGCCTGCTCCAACAACAGGGCCAACCGGATCCTAAACAAGGCATTAACCTTTGGGTGATCACGACCTGGCCAGCCCAGAAGAGGGCTGAGAGCAGCCCGAGCCCTGTGGCGATCGCCTGTTCCGGGCCGCCTGCCATGGGCGGGCCCATGAAGGTCAGGACATGGAACTCTCTTCGATCCCGATGAGGGATACCGGGCCCTCCGGATAACCGATCTCCACGAGGACTCCCCAGACCCGGGGAAGCTCCGGCCCAGGCGTGAGGCCCAGCTCGGAAGGTTCCAGTGTAAATAGCTGGGATCGGAGATCCCAGAGTGGATGCGATCCGGTAGATGTCGTCCTAGGTTCCCGCCCCCTCTCCATGATCTGACCGCCTGTAACGGTATTGTAACCGAACCGGACATAGATCGGCGGTGGGGAGGGCCTGGAGGGAATTCCCCTTCCTGTGCCCCTCCGGCCCGAGGGGGCAGGACCTCGAACAAACTTAATCCGGCCGGTCCGGTTTGCCAAAGCCAGGGCTCCTGCTTATGCTAAGCGTTGGGGCCGGCGGCGGGCGCCATCCATGTGGAGATCCAGCTCTGGAACCCAGGAGGTTTCCATGCTCCGTGAAGACGCGCTGGAATACCATCGCAAGGGCCGTCCCGGCAAGCTGGAGATTGTCCCCACCAAACCCATGATCACTCAACGAGATCTCTCCCTCGCTTACAGCCCGGGCGTTGCTTACCCGGTCCTGGAGATCGAGAAGGATCCAGACCTGGCTTATGAATACACGACGAAGGGGAATCTGGTGGCAGTGATCTCCAACGGCACTGCCATCCTCGGACTGGGAGATCGAGGGGCTCTGGCCTCGAAGCCGGTGATGGAAGGTAAGGCTGTGCTCTTCAAGAAGTTCGCCGACGTGGATGCCATCGACATCGAGGTGAACACGCGGGATCCGGATGAGTTGATCCGGGTGGTGCAGGCCATCGCCCCCACCTTCGGGGGCATCAACCTGGAGGACATCAAGGCGCCGGAATGTTTCTACATTGAGGAAACCCTGCGCGCCACCCTAGACATCCCGGTATTTCACGACGATCAGCACGGGACGGCGGTGATCTCCACGGCGGCCTTGCTCAATGCCCTAGAGCTGGTGGGCAAGCGCATCGACGAGATCAAGGTGGTGATCAACGGGGCAGGGGCCTCTGGCATTGCCTGCGCCGAGCTCTGGGTGAAGCTGGGGGTACGCAAAGAGAACCTCATTATGCTGGACACGAGGGGGGTGATCTACAAGGGGAGGAAGGAGGGAATGAACCCCTATAAAGAGCGCTTCGCTGCGGAGACCGATGCCCGGACCCTGGCAGAAGCTATCCGCGGCGCCGATGTGTTCCTGGGCCTCTCCGCCCCCAATGTGCTCACCCCAGAGATGGTGAAATCGATGGCCGAGCGGCCGATCATCTTCGCCTTGGCCAACCCGGACCCTGAGATCCGCTACGAGCTGGCCAAGGAGACCCGCCCCGACGCCATCGTGGCCACCGGCCGCAGCGATTACCCCAACCAGGTGAATAACGTCCTCGGCTTCCCCTTCATCTTCCGCGGGGCCCTGGATGTGCGGGCGCGGGCGATCAACGAGGAGATGAAGCTGGCCGCGGCGAGGGCCCTGGCCGCCCTGGCACGCGAAGATGTGCCGGATAGTGTGCTGAAGGCTTACGGGCTGGAGACGCTGCGCTTCGGGCCGGATTACATCATCCCCAAACCGCTGGATCCCCGGGTGATGCTCTGGGAGGCGCCGGCGGTGGCCCAGGCGGCGATGGAAACAGGGGTGGCCCGCATCCACATCGATATCGAGGAATACCGGGAGCGGCTGGCGGCCCGCTTGGGCAAGGGCACCCAGGTGATGCGTTTCATCATCAATAAGGCGAAAGCCGCCCCCAAGCGCATCGCCTTCGGAGAGGGCGAGGAGCTCAAGATCCTCCGCGCCGCCGCCCTGGTCCAGGAAGAAGGAATCGGCCGACCCATCCTCATCGGACGCCCGGAGGTCGTCCGCCAGCGCATCGAGGAGCTCGGCCTGCGCTGCCAGCCGGAGATCGTCTACCCCCCGGAGTTCCCACGGCTGGAGGAATACGCCCAGCGCCTCTTCGAGAAGCGCCAGCGCAAAGGCGTCACCCTCCCGCTGGCCCGCACCTTGCTGCTGGAGCCCAACTACTTCGGGCCCATGATGGTGGAAATGGGAGACGCCGATGCTTTCATCTCAGGCCTTACCTATGATTATCCCTCGGTGATCCGCCCCGCCCTTCAGGTGGTGGGGGTCCGGGAGGGCGTTCGCAAGGTCGCCGGGCTTTACATCATGATCGTGAAGGAGAAGGTCTACTTCTTCACCGATGCCACAGTGAACATCGAGCCCACGGCGGAGGACCTGGCCGAGATCGCCATCATGGCCGCGGACTTCGCCCGGCGTTTCGATATCGAGCCGCGGGTGGCCATGCTCTCCTTCTCCAACTTCGGCAGCACCCGCCATCCCCTCTCGGAGAAAGTGCGCCTGGCGGTGGAGATCGTGCGGCAACGACGTCCAGACATCTTGGTCGATGGAGAGATGCAGGCAGACACCGCGGTGGTGCCGGAGATCATTGAGGAACGTTACCCCTTCAGCCGAGTGAAGGACGCCAACATCCTGGTCTTCCCGGATCTGGAAGCGGCGAACGTCTCGTATAAGCTGTTGCAACGCTTGGGGAACGCCCAGGCCATCGGGCCGATCCTGCTGGGGATGGGCAAGCCGGTCCATGTCCTTCAAACGGGTGATGAGGTCCAGGATATCCTGTTCATCGCCGCGATTGCTGCCTTGGATGCTCAGGAGCGCGGCCAGGCCCGGGCTCCCACCCTCGCCTCGAGTCAGGGCATCGGAGCCGCTCCAGAGGGACGATTGCTTTAAGGGATGGGAGACCCCCCTTACGGCACCTCCCCATCTTCGAAGCCTATGGACAGCCGAATGATTTGACAGAGCGGCCAGCTCTGGTAGAATTGGAAAAGGACCGCCGGGGTGGCGGAACTGGCAGACGCGCCACGTTCAGGGCGTGGTGGGCCTACGCCCGTGCGGGTTCAAATCCCGCCCCCGGCATGGTCGGGCGAACCCAGGGCGTGGGGAGGGCATAGAAAGGCCCTCCACGCCCTTTTTTTATCCGGAGGGGGATCCGATGGAGAGGCGTCCATGGGCGGGCGAGATCAGCCGATGGCTGGTCCGTCTGATTGTGGGGATGGGATTGGCGCTCCTGGCCCATGTGGCGTGGGGGAACCTGGACCTTTATCGGCAACGGGTGGAGCGAGCCGAGCGCCTGCACCAGGCGATCACCATCGAGCAGATCCGGGCGACCCGCCTCGCTGAGCAAGCCCGATATGTGCAGAGCGAGGAGTTCGTAGCCCGCTGGGCCCGCATGGAGGCCGGAATGATCCGCCCTCGGGAAACGCCCTACCGCCTGGAGCGCATCCCTCCCTCTCCCACGCCTTACCCCACGCCCACCCCCACTCCCTCCCCCTGGCAAGCCTGGTGGATGCAGCTCTGGGGTCGATGAGAGCCCCTGGATGGCGCGCTTCCCTCACGAATCCCAGCCCTTCTTCATCCCCTCCCGCTCTTCAAACGTCTCCTCGCTTTGCCCAGATCCCAAAGGGGAGTTCTGATCATCGAACGACCCCGAAGCTCGCTTACAATTAAGCATGGGAAAACCTCTATCTTCAGGGAGGCCCGATGGCGAAAGGAAGCGAGAAGGCAAAGGATGTCATCCAGGTAGAGGGAACAGTTGTGGAAACGCTGCCCAACGCGATGTTTAAGGTCCGTCTCGATAATGGCCACGAGGTGCTGGCCCATCTCTCCGGACGGATGCGGATGTATTACATCCGGGTGCTGCTGGGGGACCGCGTCCTGGTGGAGCTTTCCCCTTATGATCTGAGCCGAGGGCGCATCGTGCGCCGGCTTTCCCGGTGATCCGAGGGGCACTGTTAGCTGCCCCCTGAGGGCGGGCATGCCGCTCGGAGGGCGAGATAGCAAAGAAGGGGAAAGCGCCATCCGTTACCGCTTGGAACCCGCCGAAATGCAACCGGGCAAAGCAAGACGTTTCCCCTCCACCTTTCTTGCTCTTCCATACGGCAAGGCCCTTATAATAAAAACGAACCGGCCGCAACGGCGGGTCTCTCCCTCCGTTGCCCCAGACCGTCGAAGGAGGTGCATCGCATCGCTGAATGGAGGATCATCCATACTGGCCGCGGTTTCTCCGCCGCATCCCACAGCTCCACGGAGGGAGACCATGGACACCATTAAAGTGGCTGCTAAATCGCGCACCACGGCCGTGGCCGGAGCCATCGCGGGTGTCATCCGGGAACGTGGACGGGCGGAAGTGCAGGCCATCGGCGCCGGTGCCGTCAATCAGGCGGTCAAGGCCATCTGCATCGCCCGCGCCTACCTGGCCCAGGACGGCATCGATATCGTCTGTGTCCCCGAGTTCACCGACGTCAAGATCAACGATCAGGAACGGACGGCTATCCGGTTCGTGGTCGAGAAGCGATGAGTTCCCGCCTCGACCTCCATGTTCACACCACCGCCTCCGATGGCCGGTGGTCCCCCGCCCGGGTGGTGCATGAGGCCCTTGCGCGCAATCTGCGCTACCTGGCCATCACGGACCATGAGACCACCCAGGGGGCTGTGGAGGCGATGGCCCTCGCCCGTGACACGTCTCTGGAGGTGATCCCCGGCGTGGAGATCAGTGTCGGCAGCTCCGAGGAAGAGATCGACCTGCTGGGTTATTTCGTGGATCCCGCTCACCCGGATCTCCTTCGTTTTCTGAAGGGCATGCAGGCAGAGCGAACGGAACGGATCCGAGCGATGGCCGAGCGTCTGGCTCAGCTCGGGATGCCCGTCCCTTGGGAACGGGTGCTGGAGCTGGCCACGGGGGACGTGCTGGGACGCTCCCATCTGGCCCGGGCCATGGTGGAGCAAGGCTATGTGGCCGATGAAGCCGAAGCCTTCCGACGGTGGTTGGGACGAGGCTGTCCCGCCTATATTCCTCGACGGCCGATCGATCCCCACGAGGTCCTTGCGGTGATCCGGGCGGCCGGCGGCGTGGCCGCCCTGGCCCATCCCGGGCGCTCCGGGCTTCCCCGAAATCTGGAGAGCTTATGGCGGGCAGGCCTGGTCGGGCTGGAGGTCTTCCACCCGGATCACTCCCCGGCCGATGTGGCCCGGTTGATCGCCATCGCCCGGATCTACAATCTGATCCCCACTGGCGGCAGTGATTTCCACGGCCCCGGCCCGGACGGCCGTATCCTTCTGGGCACGATGCCGGTCCCCGAACATACGGTGGAACGGCTTCGCGAGCGATGCCCGCGCTAAGCCCCCGCCTCCCATCCCCTCAACGGATCCCTCGGATTTCGTGCCCGTCGGAAGCACACGGCGAGAAGAGCAGACCACCCAGGGGTTCAGGCCATCCTCCATCGATCGGAGAAGCGCAGCGCCCGCCTTGTTCCTATCCATCTCGGATGGTATAATCCAATACGCCCTGATGAGAGGGCTACAGGTGGAAATGGGCAACCGCAAGCGAGGAGCAGGAAGAGATGGCCGCCGTTGGACCCACGTATCTGACACCGGAGGGCAAGCGACAGTTGGAGGAAGAGCTGGAATACCTGCGCACGATCAAGCGCCGGGAGATCGCTCAACGTCTGCGCTTCGCCATCCAGCAGGGCGATCTCTCGGAGAACGCCGATTACCACGCAGCGAAGGAGGAACAGGCCTTCATTGAAGGCCGGATTCGTATGCTGGAAGCCATCCTCAACAGCGCCGTCGTGATTGAGCCCCGGCCTTCGGAGGACGGCCGCGTGCGCATTGGATCGCGCGTCACCATCGCAGAGGACGGCGGCATGCCAGAAGTGTATGTGCTGGTGGGCCCCGCTGAGGCGGATCCCACCCAGGGGAAGATTTCGTATGAGTCGCCACTGGGTCAGGCGTTGTTGGGCCGGGCGCCGGGAGATGTGGTGACCGTAGAGGCACCGGCCGGCCTCTTCACCTTCCGGATCCTCGCGGTGGAATGAACGCTTCGGACAACTCGCCTCACGCTTCTCCCCCGCATTTCTAAAACACCTCAGGCCTGGAATTTTCTCTCTCCCCCTCCCCATGGCAACCATCCGCCAGCGATCCCAGGAGGGAGAAAAATGGGGGCCGGTTCAGCTCCCCAGGATAGCCAGCCCGGCCCCCAAAGCTCATGCCCATTTCTAACTTCTAATGAAGCTCGTCGAGCAGCGGTGTGAGATCCCGCTGGTAAATCGGCTCGAGATCCGCCAGGGCCTTCCCCCAGTAGGGGAGGCGGGCTGCCAGCTCATCCTCCAGGGTCGGCCGCTCCACCCGGTAGAAGATCCCAATGGGGATGCGATCCCCGTTCTCATAGGCCTTGAGAAGCGCCTGGGCTTTCTTCTCTATGATCTCTTTTTCGTCCGTCGGATTGTGAACCACCGGATCGTAGCCCGTCTCCTCCAGCTTGTAGACTCGCGCGTTGTAATACTCCCGCGTGTAGATATTGTTATAAGTTGGGCAGGGCTGGAGGACATCGATCAGCGCCGTTCCTCGGTGCTGAATGGCGGCTACGATGAGGTCCCGCAGGTGCCGCACGTCATAGGCATAGCCACGCGCGATGAACGTATAGCCCGCCCCCAGGGCCACAGCGATCGGGTTGAGGGCCTCCATCAGATTGGGCTCAGGCAGGGATTTGGTCTGCACGCCTTTAGGCAAGGTGGGAGAAGCCTGGCCTTTGGTCAGGCCGTAAACCCCGTTGTTGAAGACGATGTAAGTCAGATCCACATTGCGCCGCCCGGCGGCCAGGAAATACCCGGCTCCGATCCCATAGCCATCGCCATCGCCTCCCACGGCGATCACCGTCATCTCCGGATTAGCCAACTTGAACCCCGTGGCCACCGGCAGCACACGGCCGTGGAGGGTGTGAATCCCATAGGTTCCGATGTAATGGGGCGTCTTGCCAGAGCAGCCGATCCCCGAGAGAATCGCCACCTTATGCGGAGGAAGCTGCAAAGCGGCCAGCGCCTGGTGGATGGCGTTCAGGATCCCGAAATCCCCACAACCAGGGCACCAATCCACCCAAACTTCCGTCTTGTAATCCTTCACCGCATAGGCCATGGGATCACCTCCCGGGCTTCGCTGGAGATCATCACAATCCGCTCCTCATCGTTCTCCAGAGCGCGACGGACCCCTTCGAGGATCTCATTCACTGTGAACGGCCGGCCATCATATTTCAGCACCCGCTGGGGGATCCGAAATCCGGTCATCTCCCGGATCAGGTTCCCCAGCTGACCGGAGTAATTGTTCTCGATCAGAATCACGCGGCGGGCCTGCCGCAGGATCGCCCCCACTGGCTCGGCCGGGAAGGGCCGCATCATCCGGATCTGAAGGAAATTGAAGGTCAGCCCATTCAAGGTCGCGAGCTCCTCCAGCGCATCCAGGATCGCGCCTTTGGTGGTCCCCCACCCCACCAGGGTCACCTGGGCATCCGCAGGGCCGTAGAGGGTGAACTTCTTGCTGTCCGGGATCTCCCGGGCAGCCAGCTCCAGCTTGCGCATCCGTTTATCCATTTGCTCTAGGCGATGCACCACCCCTTCGGAGATATGACCCTTGGGGTTATGCTCATCGGTGGTGGTCCAGAAGATAACGCCCTCCGTGCCGGGGACCACCCATGGGGAGATGCCGCTTTCGGTCACCGCGTGGCGCAGGTAGCCATCCTGCTGGCCCGCCGGCTGATAGCGGATTCCCCGATCGATCACCAGATGACGGGTTTCGAAGCGAGGCACCGTGGTATAGCTGCTGGCCAGGTACTTATCCAACAGCACGATCACAGGCATCTGGTAACGATCGGCCCAGTTAAAAGCCTCGAAGCTATCGTAGAAAGCTTCCACCACATCCCCTGGGGCGATGACGATATGGGGGAACTCTCCATGGGCAGGATGGAGGGCAAATCCGAGATCGGCCTGCTCCGTGCGAGTAGGGAGACCCGTGCTGGGGCCGCCGCGCTGATAGAGGAACACGACTAGACCCGGCGCCTCGGTGATGGCCGCGAAACCGATGCCCTCCGGCATCAGGGCAAAGCCCGGCCCCGCTGTGGAGGTCGAGGCCCGGGCGCCCGCATGGGCGGCACCGACCGCCATGTTGATCGCCGAGATTTCATCCTCCGTCTGGATGACCACCACGTTGTATTGGCTCTGGACCGCTTCCAGATACGTGCTTTCATCCGTCGCCGGGCTGATCGGGTAGTAGGTCTGGACGCCCAGCCCAGCCTGAAGCTTACCCAGCGCCACCGCCTGCACACCGCGGATCAGGATGTGGTCCTCACGTCGCCCCCGCTTGCGAACCTTCCATGGAAAGTCGTTACCGAAATTTTCGCGTACATAATCATAAGTGACCCGCAAAGCCTGGATGTTCAAGTCCGCCAATCGGGCCCGACGCCCCTTAAACTGCTCCCGGATCACCTCGGCAACGAGATCGAAATCGTAATCCAGAACCGCCAGGGTGGCCCCCAGAGCCACGGTGTTTCGCATGATGTCGTATTGGCGATACTCCGCCGCCTTGCCAAAAGGCTCCAGCGCTCGACGGATCATCTCAAAATATGGCACCGGATAAAGCCGCAGATCTTCCCGCTTCAGGCGATCCCGGATGTCTCCCAGATCCGCATCGTAGATGATCCCGCCCCCCGTAACCACTTCGTGCACGTGTCCATGATGCGTGGGGAACTCGGGGTTGTGATGGTGGTCCCCGAAGAGGGTTTCCTCATCCAGCGCAGCCAGGAGATGAACCTCTTCAACAGGGGCATGGACGGGATCCTCAGCAACCCGAACCCGATAATAGCTGTGCTTGCCCATAATGTTGGAATGGTATTCGATATTGGCGAACACATAGAGCCCACCCCGATTGAAGGCTTTCGCAAGGGTTTCCGCCGCCACATTGATCCCACTGCCCTGAGGCCCCCCGATCATCCAGGAGACGAACCGTTTCGGCATGGCACCTGCCTCCTTCCTTGAGAGTAAGGATAAGGGACGGATCGGCCGCCTGCGCGTCTCACCCGTCCCTCGATCGAACATCCCCTTGAGGCCATGGGCCTCCTCAAGGGGTCCAACGACCCGGCCGGCGTGGGGGGCACCTGCCGCCCCCCCATCCCAGTGCTTTTCATCAAGTATACCCGGGATAGGGGCGATTGTAAAATTCATAACAGATGAAAAAGGGGGAACACCCCCGGATTGGGGGTATCCCCCCCATTTGGGGGATGCCGCCGATGCTCTGGATGCCCATTGCATTCGCTCAGGAATGGACGTCCACCTTCGGGAGGGCGCTGGGGAAAGCTCGCTGGTCTGACCATGGTATGGATAAGGAACCGAGATGGGGAAAGGGGGAACAGGCCGCTTCATCGCTGTTCGAGGTTCATGCCTTCTGCCCCCCGCGCGCGAATCAGGAGGGTCCACTGGCCCTTTTGCACCACCTCGCCCCGCTGATTCCGAACCTCCACGCTGAAGATCACAAATCCTGCCCGGCCATTTGGTGCGGGGCGCTTTTGAGTCACCTCGATTTCCACATAGATCGTATCCCCGATGCGGATGGGGGCTCGGAATCTCCACTCCAAGCCAGTGAAGGCTTCCACGGTCTCCTCCAGGAACCCCAGCCGAGTCGCCAATCCCGAAGCAATGGCCAAGCCGAGCAGCCCGTGGGCAATCCGTTCCCCAAAGATCGTGCCCCGGGCGTATTCCGCGTCCGTATGGAGCGGCGTGTAATCGCCGGATAGCCCGGCGAACATCACAATGTCCGTCTCCGTCACCGTGCGGCCCGGGGTGCGCACCTTCCAGCCGATCTCCAGGTCCTCGAAATACAGTCCCCGAGTGAGCGCTCTCTCTTCGGACATGGGCGATGCCTCCCGTGAGAAGGGATTTCCATTCACCGATTGGATGCCCAGCGCGTGGGGCGATCTCCATCGCCTGAAAGGATCCGCGATCATGCCTTGAAGTATAATCGGCTCGAGGGGTGCCCTCAAGCATGAACCCGGCTTTCCAGACTTCCATAGATCCGGCTCGTGGAGACTCCGGATGTGGGTGGAACAGGAGATCCGACAACAGCCTGAGGTCGCCGATCGCCTGATCCGCGAAGGATGGGAGGAATCGCGGCAGATCGTGAACGCTGTGCGTCGTTTTCAACCGGCGCTGGCGGTGCTGGCCGCGCGGGGAAGCTCCGACAACGCCGCCCGATATGGGCAATACCTACTGGGGGCCTTCGCCGGTCTCCCGGCCGCCCTCGCCACCCCTTCTCTCATCACCTTCTACCGTCGACCCCCTCGCATGGACCACGCGTGGGTAATCGGGATCTCCCAATCCGGCCGCTCACCGGACATTGTGGAGGTCATCCGAGAAGCTCGACATCAGGGCGGATGGACCCTGGCCATCACCAATGATCCTGCCTCTCCCCTCGCCTCGGCCGCCCACGCGGTCCTTCCCCTGCGGGCAGGGGAGGAACGCGCGGTGGCTGCCACCAAGACCTATACGGCGCAGCTGATCGCTCTCGCCCTCCTGGTCACGGCCTGGACCGAAGACGCCGCCATGCGGGAGGATCTGCTCCGGTTGCCAGAAGCCATCGCCCAGGCGCTGGACACGGAGGAGGCCGCCCAGGAGGCGGCAGCATTCTGGCAGCGGGTCGTCCACGGGGTGGTGATCGGCAGGGGTTTCAATTATGCGACGGCGTTCGAGGTCGCCCTCAAGCTCAAGGAATTGGCTTACATCGTGGCGGAGCCGTATTCCTCGGCGGATTTCCTCCATGGGCCCATCGCCCTGGTGGAGCCGGGCTTCCCGGTGTTCCTGATCGCTCCGGGTTCGACCTTCCGCTCCGAAATGGAAAGCCTGGCCCGCCTGCTTCGGGAGCGGGAGGCCCATCTCACGCTCTGCAGCGAAGATCACGGGCTGCTCGCCATGGCGGATGTGCGCCTCCCGCTGCCCCCGGTTCCGGAGTGGCTCTCACCGATGGTGGCTGTGATCCCTGGCCAGTGGTTCGCCGTCTCCCTCGCCCGATGGAAAGGACTGGATCCAGACCGGCCGCGAGGCTTACAGAAGGTCACTCAAACGCGATGAACCAAGGGTGCAGACCTTCCCCGGGAGTGTTTTCATGAGCGAGTGGGAGGAACTTGAGCAGGCTCCCATCCCTTACCTCACGGTATCCCAGCTGGCCGCCCATCTGAAGGAAGCGATCGAATCCCGCTTCGCCTGGGGGGATCTGTGGGTGGAGGGAGAAGTAGGGGATCTCCGCCCTACGGCGCCGGGTCACATCTTCTTCTCACTAAAAGAAGGGCGGGCCCAGATCACCTGTGTCATCTGGCGGACGCAGGCGGCCCGGATGGGCCAGCTGCCGGCGAACGGACAGACCATTGTGGCGCGCGGGCGGATCGGTTACTACGAGGATCGAGGGGATTGCCGTCTGTATGTGGATCGCTGGCTTCCCATCGGCCTGGGCCAGCGATTCCTGGCCCTCGAGGCGTTAAAGCGCCGGCTGGAGGCGGAGGGGCTGTTCGATCCCGCCCGCAAGCGGACGCTGCCTCCGTTCCCCCGCCGGATCGGCGTGGTGACCTCGCCGGCGGGAGCAGCTTTTCGGGACATCCTGAACATCCTCCGACGACGATGGCCCCTGGCCGAGGTGATCCTCTCCCCCACGGTTGTCCAGGGAGATGATGCTCCCCTTTCGATCGCCATGGCGTTGGAGAGTCTCCGAAGGGTGGCCGGGGTGGATCTGGCTATCGTCGCACGGGGTGGAGGGTCCAATGAGGAGCTTTGGGCTTTCAACGACGAGCGGGTGGTTCGGGCGGTAGCGTCCTCGCCGTTTCCAGTGGTCTCGGGCGTCGGCCATGCGATCGATCTCACCCTGACGGATGCCGTCGCCGATGTGCACGCGCCCACGCCCTCCGCGGCGGCGGAGCTGGCCACTCCGGATCGGGACGCGGTGATCGCTCAGATCGCCGGATGGCGGGATCGCCTGGAGCAGGCGATGCGCGCCCACCTGGAGCGGGCAGGGCAGGCCCTGACAACCCTGCGTGCGCGCCTGCAGGCCCACACACCTGAGCGGGAGCTGCACGCTCGTCTGGAGCGTCTGCACCGGCTGCAGACCCGGCTGAGGAGCGCGATCCGCCAGCAGATCCTGCAAGCGGAAGCCCAGTGGGGCTACCATCAGGCCCGACTGGAGGCACTAAACCCCCGCGCCGTCCTGGCCCGGGGCTACGCCTTGGTCCGCCGGGCCGACGGCCGCCTGGTCACCCGGGCGGATCAGGTCCAGCCTGGCGAGCCGCTTACCGTGCAGTGGATCGACGGGGAGGTCCCGGTGCGCGTGGAAGGAGGTTCCCCAGGATGAACGCCTATTTCCGCTTCGGCCCCCACGTGGAAGAAGCCCGAACGCGCCGCCAGCCGATCGTCGCCCTGGAGACGGTGGTGGTCGCCTTCGGCCTTCCCCGACCGGCCAACCTCCATGTCGCCCACAAGATGGAGGAAACCATCCGCACCGAGGGAGCGGTCCCGGCGACCATCGGGCTCTTGGAAGGACAGATCGTCGTTGGCCTGACGCCGGCTGAGCTCGAGCGATTCGCAGGAGACGAGGAAATTCGGAAGGTGAGCCGGCGCGATCTCCCGATCGTCCTGGCGCGTCGCCAGATCGGTGCCACTACGGTGGCGACCACCGCCTGGGCCGCCGCGCGGGCCGGGATCCGAGTAGTCGCCACGGGCGGGATCGGCGGGGTGCACCGGGGGGCGCCGTTCGATGTTTCGAACGACCTGCCGACACTGGCCACAGAGCCCGTCGTGGTGGTCTGCTCTGGAGCCAAGGCGATCCTGGATCTGCAGGCCACCCGGGAATGGCTGGAGACCTATGGGGTCCCGATCCTGGGGTGGGGCACGGAGACCCTGCCCGCTTTTTACAGCGCGTCCAGTGGTCTGCCGGTAGACGCCCGGGTGGATTCGGCGGAGGAGATCGCCCGCATCGCCCGAATCCATTGGGCACTGGGGGGGAAAGGGATCCTGGTGACCGTTCCACCCCCCGCCCCGGTGGCGGTGCCGCTGGATCGACTGGAGGGAGTGATCCGAGAGGCCCTTGAGGAAGCGGAGAAGCACGGGATTCGGGGATGGGCGGTGACGCCCTTCCTCCTGGCCCGTGTAGCGGAGCGGACCGGGGGGGAAAGCGTGCGGGTAAATCATGCCCTGCTGGTCGAAAACGCCCGCATCGCCGCCCGCATTGCGCGGGCCCTAAAGGCGTTATTCCAGGAGCCATGAGGGACAGGCGATGGAAACCATCTCGGTATTCGAACGATACGCCGCCCGTTACGACGCCTGGTATGAAGGGCCGGTGGGCCGGGGAGCCTACCGCTCGGAGGTGATGGCGCTGGCCCCTCTGCTGACCCGCTGCCCGTCCCCCTATCTGGAGATCGGCGTAGGATCCGGGCGCTTCGCTCAGGCCCTTGGCGTCGGTTTTGGGATCGATCCCGCGCGAGAGCCCCTCCGAAGGGCGGCAGCTCGGGGGATCCGGGTGGCTCAGGCCGTGGGGGAACGGCTCCCATTCCGTGACGGCGTCTTCGGCGGAGTGCTCCTGGTGGTCACCCTGTGCTTTGTGGAGGATCCCCTCCGGGTTTTGCAGGAAGCCTATCGGGTGCTGCGGGCGGACGGAGGGCTGGTGCTCGGGATGATCCTGGCGGAGAGCCCGTGGGCGGCCTACTACCAGGAGAAAGGCCGTCAGGGACATCCCTTTTATTCCATCGCGCGGTTCTACTCCCGCCAGGATCTGGAAGCATGGCTGGAGCAGGCAGGATTTCGGGTGGTTGAATATCGCTCCACTCTTTTCCAGGCTCCGGATGCTCCGGAGATCCGGGAGGAAGAGGCCCTCCCGGGCTTTGACCCTAAGGCCGGCTTCACCGGGATCCTGGCGCGGCGGATTGAAGATGTCGGATGAATTCGACCTCCGGCCAAAAGGCTTCTCCCGTCGGCGAAGATCGTCGCCCGGCGCGCAGCGCCTATGGAAGGCCGATTTCAATCCATGCAAGAGGCCTTCAGCCAATGGCCGGCCTCCGCTGGCCAGAGAGGTGTTCACGCCGGCGAAAGACCCAGCAGGCAATGCGCGAGCGGGGAGAGGGCCGGATGGGCAACAAACTCACAAAAGCACGAGAGGTTTTCCAGAGGGAGGGGCTTCGCGGCTTCGCCCGGGAGGCCTTCTGGTTCCCCTATCGAAGAGCGATCTCCATGCTCGCCGCAATCCGCGGACAGCAGCGCTTGAGGGTTGGCGAAGTTGCTCTCCTCTTCCATATTCAATCCTACGCGGAGGCCCTCCATCTGATCCAGACCTTTCAAACCGAGAACGAATGCCTGCGGTATCTGGCGAACCGCTTGCATGAAGGAGATGTGTTCTGGGATGTAGGAGCCTATCACGGCCTTTATGCAATGCTCGCCGCCCGTCTCGGTGGCCAGGTCATCGCCTTCGAACCGTATGGGCCCAATGCCCAACGGATCCAGGAGAACGCCCGGCTCAACCGGTGCGAAGATCACATCCAGGTTATGACGCTGGCGCTCTCCGATCGATATGGCATAGCCTTCTTCGACGTGCAGGGCGGACAGCGATCGTTCATGATGGGGCACATCGCCGACGGCCCTCGATCCGCCCTGAACGTTCGAACGGCCCCGGGGGACAGCCTTGTGGCTTCCGGGATCGCGGCACCGGACGTGATCAAAATCGATGTGGAGGGCCATGAGCTTCATGTGCTGTGGGGGATGCGGGAGACCTTGCGCCATTACGTGCGCGCCATGATTTGTGAGGTGCACGCGGACTATCTGGCCCGACATGGCATGTCCGGATTGGTGGAGCGCTTTTTGCAAAGCCTGGGATTCAGGGTCTTCCGCATCCGCGATCGATGGACGGAGTATTTCCTCGCTGCAGAAAGGGTTGCCGAGCCATGATGGCAGAGACCCGCCTTCCCGTGGAAGCCTCCGCCTGCGGCAAGGTGATCCTGCTGGGGGAGCATGCGGTGGTTTACGGCCGTCCCGCCCTCGCCGTCCCAGTGTGTGGGTTGCGAGCCCGGGCGCGGGCAGAGCCCCTTCCCCCAGGATCCGGATGTTGGATCGAGGCGCTGGACACCGGGGAGAGGCTCCGGCTCTCCGAGGCGCCCCCAGATCACCCACTGGCCATGGCCGTTCGCCTGGCCCTGGAACATCTGGCCCTTCCCGAACCGGACCTTCGGCTGGTGCTGCGCTCGGAGCTGCCCATCGCCAGTGGGTTGGGAAGCGGCGCCGCCGTGTCGGCAGCACTGGTACGGGGGATCTTCCGGTGGTCCGGCCAGTCCCCTGATCCAGAGCTTGTCTCCGCCCTGGTCTACGAGGTCGAGAAGCGTCATCACGGGACCCCTAGCGGGATCGACAACACCGTGATCGCCTACGAGCGCCCCCTCCGCTTCGTCCGGGGGCAACCGCCTGTGTTCCTCTCCATTGCCCGGCCCTTCACGCTGGTCATCGCCGATTCCGGTATCCCCAGCCCGACGCGGGAGACCGTGGCCACGGTGCGGATGGCATGGGAACGGGAGCCGGACCGATACGAACGGTTGTTCGACGCCATCGCCGCCCTGGTGCGAGAAGCGGAGGCTTGCCTGGCCTCCGGCCGGATCGAGGATCTGGGCCCGCTCCTGGACACCAATCACCAGCTGCTCAGGGAACTGGGGGTTTCCTCGCCAGCCCTGGATCATCTCACCCGGATCGCCCGGGAGGCCGGCGCCATGGGGGCCAAGCTGACCGGCGGCGGACGGGGAGGTCATCTGATCGCCCTGGTGCCCCCAGAGCAGGCGGAGCCGGTGGCCCGCGCCTTGCAGGCGGCCGGCGCGCGGGCCACTTACCGGACCGAGATCCCGGCCACCCTGTCGATGGAGTCGCCCCTTCGGCGCTGAATCCGGAGGCGCTCCCGTGCCTGCCCATCCATCCGTTCGATCCCCAGCACGCTATTACGCCCTGAAGGCCCTGTATCGGATCGAGACGCGGGCCGCCTATGCAGACTACGTGTTGCAGGCCCTGCGGCGAGAGGCGGAGCTATCCCCGCGGGATCAGGACCTCCTCACCACACTGGTGGATGGCGTGACCATCTGGCGGAAAACCCTGGACTGGGTGTTGACCCGCTACGTGCGGGGCGGTCTGGAGCGCCTGGACCCCTGGGTGCGGAACGCGCTGCGAATGGGGCTTTATCAATTGATGTTCCTCGATCGGATCCCCCACTGGGCCGCGGTGCATGAGACGGTAGAAGTGGCCCGCGCCGTCGCCGGCGAGGGAGCGGCCGCACTGGTGAACGCGGTGTTGCGGCGGATCTCCGCCCGACTGGAACAGGGACGGCCGGTGGCCACCTTCCCCCCGATCGAAATCGACCCCGTGGCCCACCTGGCGATCCGCTATTCCTTTCCAGAATGGATGGTGCGACGCTGGATCACCCGATATGGGATGGAAGGCGCACGGGAGCTCTGCCGCTTCCACAACACCCCGCGGCCATTGAGCCTGCGAGTGAACCGTCTGCGGGCAACCCGCGAGGAGATCCTCGCCGACCTGGAAGCGCGGGGATTGCGGGCCCGGCCTGGTGCCTATCACCCTTACATCGTGCAGGTGGAAGGAGGGCTGGACCTTGCCGCATGGCCGGCCTATCAGGAAGGAAAGGTGATTGCCCAGGACGAGGCGGCGGCTCTGGTCCCCTATCTGATGGATCTCCGGCCCGGGTTGCGGGTGCTGGATCTGTGCGCCGCTCCAGGGGGGAAGACCACGGCGATCGCAGAGGGCATGGGAGATCGAGGGATCATTGTGGCGGCGGATGCCCATTTCGGCCGCCTGCGGCGCCTGCGGGAACATGCCCTCCGGATGGGTTTCACCATCATCCGGGTGATCCAGGCGGATGGACAGCGGCCTTTCCTCTCGGAATGGGCAGACCGGATCCTGATCGACGCCCCCTGTTTGGGGACCGGGGTGCTGGCCCGGCGGAGTGACGCCCGGTGGCATAAACAGGAATCGGATTTGATCAACCTGACCCGGATACAACGCGGACTCCTGGAGGCAGCCGCCCGGATGCTCCGGCCGGGAGGACGTCTGGTCTACAGTACCTGCTCCCTCGAGCCGGAGGAAAATGAGGAGCAAATCCACGCCTTCCTCCGGGATCACCCGGAATTCCGCTTCGTGTCCGCCCAGGGGAAAGTGCCCAGCCCCCTTGTGGACGCTGAGGGCTTTTATCGAGTCCTGCCTCATATCCATCATATGGACGGAGCCTTTGGTGCGATCCTGGAAAAAGCGGGGGGTTGAAAGGCAGGATATCCATCCCTCGAGCCCTCTCATTCGGCTGACAACTCTCACCCATAAATTGTGACATTTATCACTACGTGGTCCCCCTGGGCCTTACTATGATGAAGCTGCAAGCGACGCCATCGCCGCCCACTCCTGGCGTTCGCTTGCCCTGGCCCCTCCTTTCCTGCTGCGGCCCGGCTCGGACTCAGACCGAGACCGGGCCGTATGCATTGATTGGGGATCGGATCCGATTCACCCGCGTTCGAGGCTTGCAGAGCCACAGGATTCTGGAAAGTCCCTCTGCCCCGTGGGTCCGGTGGATCCAGCCAGAAGCTCCATCGGGCGAACCCCGGAGCTCCCTATCGGTTCGTTCGAACTCGGGGCATGCGCCCCACCAGGATCCCCATGATCAGCCCATAGGCCAGATGGGCCAGGGCAAAGGATGGCCAGTCTACATAACGGACCATCACGGGGTTGAAGATCGGGAGGATAATCCACGTCGCGGACAACCAGAGCAATGGCCCCACAATCACGGCCCACAGCAAGGGAGATCCGGGGAGGGTAGGCAGAATGAGCGCATAGAGGACTCCCAGCATGATCGAAAGAAACCCATGGAGAAATAATCCGGCGAAGAACGCCCCCGCATGGAAGGACATCAGCGCTTCCGGGGATGCCCGCTGGAGCTCCCGGACCAAGGTGGCCCCAATGAGATTCACCGGGAACCAGATCCCCCGGCCAGAGAGCAGACCGTAAGCGATGGCCACAAGCACCATAACGCTCCCTCCCGCCACACCACCGATCACCCCCGCGCGGTAAGGGACGATCTCCGCCGGCCATCCGACTCCAACTTCCTCCATCTGCAGCGCCCGGCTCACCCGCTTCCACCATCCTGCCATGGCCATCCCTCCTGGAGACGGGGGCACTTCCACGGGGCAAACCCTCATATGAATGATACGCAGAGCAAAGCGGACGGTTTGAGGATCCGGATAGCTCTAAGATCTATGGAGGACCAGGCTCGCCGCTGTCTAGCAGCCCCCTTTATCACCCAGAAAGGCTCTACGGGTTTCATGGAACGCCTTGGGGAAAAGGAGAAGCCGCGCTATATTTAAAGGGGAATCGCAAGGGAGGTTGGATGGAAATGGAGCCCCGGGCGGAACAGGTGCTGGCATGGCTTCGGGAGCCGGGGGTGTTAACGGAGGAACTCCGCCGTCGCCTGTTGGAATTATTGTTGGGATCCCCATCACCTCCACGGATTTCCTATGAGGAGTTCCTGGCCGAGGCCGATGAGGATACCCGGGCGGAGTGGGTCGATGGCACCATCATCCCCTACAGCCCCGCCTCCCGAACCCACCAGGAGATCGCTCGCTTCCTCACCGCCCTCCTGAGCACCTACGTGGAGGCTCACGGCCTGGGGGTGGTGCTCCCCGCCCCCTTCCAGATGAAGCTCTCCCGCTCCGGCCGTGAGCCCGACCTCCTCTTCGTCGCCCACGACCACCTCCACCGCCTCCACCCCACCCACCTCGAAGGCCCCGCCGACCTGGTGGTCGAAATCGTTTCCCCCGAAAGCGCCCCCCGCGACCGGGGCGAAAAATTCTACGAATACCAGGAAGCCGGCATCTCCGAATACTGGCTCATCGACCCCCAGAGCCAGTGGGCCGAGTTCTATCGCCTCGAATTCCCCGGTCGCTACCGCCTCATCACCGAGGGCTCCAGCGGCGAATACCTCAGCCAGGCCCTCCCCGGCCTCCGCCTTCGCATCGAATGGCTCTGGGAGCCTCCCCCCCTCTTGGAAGCCTTCCGATATAACCAGCTCATCCCTTAACCGGGAGAAAACGGCATGCCCACCCGACCGGAAGAGATCCTCGCCCTCCTCCAGCAACCTGGCGTCCTCACCGATCTCCCCCTGCAACCCTACACGACACATTACGAATACCAGGGAATACTGGCTCATCGACCCCGCCTACCCGCAGGCAGAGTTCTATCAGCGAATGGTTGTGATCCCCGATGTATAACTGAAGGCGGATGGAACACTACAAAGTTTCCACCACTTCCTGAGGAACCAGATAGCGCTCCACCGGTTCCCCCCGGGGCAGATGAGCGGCCAGGGCCTGCCAGAGGCGACGAGCCTCCGCCCGCACCGTTTCCAGAGCGTCCCGCTCTCCCGTGGCGCGGAGCACCTTCCCCAGGGCGATCCGGGCGATCAATGCCGCCGGCCGGAAGCCCGCTGCATCCGCCCACCGGCTGGCCTCCTCCAGAACGGAGCGCGCGGCCTCGGGACGGCCCACCGCGCGGGCCCAGCGCCCCGCCTCCACCGCCGCATGCACGAACTCCACCACCAGCCCTCGGCGGCCGGTGTATTGAAGCACCTGCTCCAGCAATGCGTGGGCTTCTAGCTCCTGTCCCTGCAACCGTGCCAGGCGGGCCTCCCCGATCAACCCCACACTGCGAGCCACGGCATCCACGGCCCGCCCCTGGGCCAGCGCCTCATCCAGCAACGCCGTCGCCCGCTCGAGATCCCCCCGTGCCAGGAAAACCATGCCCAGGCCGATCTGAGCGCTCCAACGGTGCGCCCGCAGAGCGGACTGGTTTGTCAACAGTGTCACCACGCTCTGGAACTGGGCCTGCGCCTCTTCCAGCTGGCGGGCTCGCAGCGCCAGATACCCCTGGAAGATCCGCCCCCAGATCGTGCTCCAGTCCATTTCCGGAACCCGCCGGGCCAGCTGTAGTCCTTTGTTCAGATAGGCTTGCGCTTCCGCGAAATCTCCCCGTAGATCCTGCAAGTACGCCATCAGGTTGCAGCTCATCACCACATGCGGCCACTGCGCCGTGGCTTCCGCAATCGTCAACGCCTGATGCAGGCAGGCCTCTGCCGGCTCCGCCATCCCCTGCAGCGTGAGGATCCAACCATAGAAATTCAGCAACAGCGGCGCCTGCTCCGGCGCCAAGTTTTCCGCCAGCTCCACCCAGGGCCGACCCCAGAGGGGAGGAGCGGGCTGGAAGAACCCCTCCCCGGCAGAGGGAGACGAGGATTCCTCCCCGAAGACCAGCTCCAGACGATCCAGCAGATCCGCTTCTGCCAAGCTCAACTCGGAAGCGAACTGCGTCCGGATCTCCCCAGCCAGCTCTCCCACTTCCTCCAGCCGGCCCAGCATCGCCAGGGTGGTCATCAGCCGGCGGGCCGCGTTCAGCGCGTGAACCCGATCCCCCTGCGCCTCCGCCCATTCCCGGAATCGAGTGTACGTCTCCACAATCCCCTCCCAATCCCCCAGCGCTTCCAGGGCCATCCCCCGCCCGAGATAGGCCCGCCGGATCCATTCCGCCACTCCCTCATTGCCCGTGGTCTGAGCAGCCGCAGCTAGCGCCTCATCGTAATGGCGCACCGCCTGCCGGAATCCATAGGCCCTCCGGGCATGATCTCCAGCTTCCACCGCATAACGCACCATCGACAGAAGAGCCCCACGGCCCGCGCGCTGGAAGTGGTAGGCGATCTCCGCGCTGTAGGGGCCTGGATGAAGCCCATACAGGGCCGCCAGGGCTTCCGCGAGGCGTTGATGCCGGCGTCGCCGCACCACGGGAGGGATCGCCTCGTAGATCACACGGCGGACCACCTCATGCACGAAAGAAAGGCGCTCTTCCGCATCCTCTCGGAGGAAATGGCGCTCCAGTAGGATCCGGAGATCGGGCTCCGGATCCGGCGGCCCGATGAGCTCCAGCCATTGAACGGGGAACGCCCGACCGATCACCGCCGCGATCTCCAGGATCTCCCGCGCGCCCTCGGGCAGGCGGGCCACCCGATCCGTGATCAGGGCGCGCAGAGAAGAGATCGCCGCCGGTCCCTCCAGATAGCGCTCCAGGGCCTCACGCCGGAACGATCCCCCGGCCGCCAGCGCCGCGCGCAGGAGCTCCGCCGTGAAAAGGGCGTTCCCCTCCGTCAAGCTGTGCAAACGCCGGGCGAGATCCTTTAGGCGCGCGACCGGTTCCCCGCTCAACCGGGCCAGCCAGGCAGCCAGGGCCTCCAGGGAAAGACGCCCCACCCGGATCTGGTAGCCAATCCCCTCCCGTCGCAGCATCTCCAGCAAATGGCTGACCTCGCATCCCTCCGGCTCCTCCTCTGGGGTGTGAGCCAGCAACAGCACCAGGGGATGACGCGCCGCGCGTCGAGCCAGGCGACCCACCACGGTCAGGGTGGCCTCATCAGCCCAGTGCAGATCATCCACAAACATCACCAGCGGATGCTGATCCGCCAGGGCGATGATGAGGTTGGAAAAACCATCGATCAGGCGATGCCGGTTCTCCTCCGGCGTGGTCTCTGGAACAGCCGGCAGGTTCGGATAAAGAAGGTGCAGGGAGGGGATCAGCTGAGCGACCTGGGCGAGGGCAAAAAGCGGCAGCTCGCCCCGCCGGTCCGCCGAAAGCTGACTCAGCAATCGCCGCAAGCCCTCCGCCAGACAGGAAAAGGGAAGAGTACGCTCGATGAACAGGCCGCGGATGTAAAGGACGTCCGCATCATGGGCGAAACGACGGATCGCCTCCACGGCCAGCCGGGTTTTGCCCGCTCCTGGCTCCCCGATCAGCACCCCCACGCCTCCCTGCCCCCTGGCAAGCCCGGCAAAGACCTCCCGCAGGCGCTCCAGTTCGGCCTCCCGTCCCACAAAGATCTCTCCCATCCCCCCCTCTACCAAAGGGAGATCTTGCACCGGTTGCAAAAACCGGGTAGGACGGACCGACGGGAGCTCTCCGCGAAGAAGCGCTTCGTAGAGGGCGCGGGTGGCGGGGGAGGGTTCCACACCGAAAGCTTCCAGCATGACCTGCCGGCAACGCTCATACGTGCTTAACGCTCCAGCCAGATCCCCGACCGCAATCTGATAGCGCATCAGGGCACGGTAGGCCGGCTCCCGGAATTCGTCCAGCGCCAGAATCCGGCGACAGAGCGGGATCGCCTTCTCCGGCGCGCCCGCCGCCGCCAGAAGCTCCGCCAGATCCAGAGCGGCTTCCATATATCGCTCGCGCAACTGCTCCCGCTCGGTCAATGCCCACTCCGCATAAGGATCCTCAATCAGCAGATCATCCCGATACAGGGAGAGGGCCTCCAGCAGGCAGGCACGCCGTTCCTCAGGCGCCGCCGCACGCCCCGCGGCCTCCAGGAGATCTTCGAAGGCCCAGACATCCACCCAAAGCGGAGCGTCCCGGGCCACCGCATAACCGGGCGGCTGGGAGAGGATATACCGCGAAGCGCGAGGCGGTCGATCCGGCTCCAACGCGCGGCGCAGGGCGTGGATGGTGCTGCGAAGAGTGATCGCGGCTCGCTGGGGATCGGAATGGGGCCAGAGCCAGTCTAGCAGCTGATCCGAAGGCACCGGCTTTCCCCGGGCCAGCAATAGGATCTTGAAAAGCTGTTTCGCCCGACGGGTGAACCACGCGGATTCCGGAATGAGCCTCTCTTCCCGCCAGACCTCAAACCGGCCAAACATCCGCACGCGCAGCATGAGGACGATCCTTCCCCTTCGTTCACAATTTTTCAGGGCACATAGGAGTGGGCCCGCTGAAGGCATGCCCACCCGCCTTCGAAATTCCCTCCGTTAAAATAGATGCTGCGGCACTTCCATATTGCACCCCGCTCGGTCCATGGGGCAAAATAGCCAGACGGCCGTAGAGGCATGCGATGGCTTCCAGGATTGCGGCTGCCAGATCTCTCCAACCGGAGGCGCGGGATGCGCATCGGACGGATCCTAACCGAAAACGGCCCTCAATTCGTGATCGTTGGGGAGGATCAGCTGTATGCGCTGGCCGGCGATCCGTTCCGCGGGGAGCTTTCCCGCGGGAAGCCCCTGGGCCCTGCAGTTGCCCGGGCATGGCTTGCACCCTGTGTTCCCTCTAAGATTATCGCCGTGGGCCGAAATTACATCGAGCACGCCCGTGAGCAGGAAGCGGAGGTTCCCCCCGAGCCCCTGATCTTCCTGAAACCCCCCAGCGCAGTGATCGGGCCGGGGAGTCCCATTCGGATCCCACCGCAATCCCAGCGGGTGGAACACGAAGCGGAGCTGGCCGTTGTGATCGGACGCCGGGGGAAGGACATCCCGGAGGGCGAGGCGTGGGCCTATGTGCTCGGCGTGACATGCGGGAACGATGTGACCGCCCGAGACCTGCAGCGACGGGACGGCCAGTGGACCCGGAGCAAGGGCTTCGATACGTTCTGCCCCCTGGGACCCTGGATTGTCACTCATCTTTCCCCAGAGGAGATCAGCAACGCTGAGATCATCTGTCGGGTAAATGGGGAAGTCCGCCAGCATGGAAACACCCGGGAGATGGTTTTCCCGATTCCCACGCTGATCGCTTACATCTCATCGGTGATGACCCTGGAGCCGGGCGATGTAATCCTGACCGGAACCCCGTCCGGAGTTGGACCGCTCCGCCCCGGCGACTGGGTAGAGGTCGAGATCCCGGGCATCGGGACACTGCGCAACCCGGTTGAGGGATAGCCAGGAAGCCCCATGGGGCACACCACCAGAGTTGGGTGAAGGTTTGACAACGCGAGCCCATGGCGTTACCCTGGGGGATACAGAAGCCATCCTTGGGGAGGGAGGGGCTGGTGAATCGATCGGGAACCGACGTCATCCGCGTGCTGGTTGTGGGGGATGCGCCGGCTCTGGCCCAACTGGCCACGCGGGGAAGCGGCCCGCTGCGCTTTGAGGTGCGTATCGCCCCTTCCCTACCAGAGGCCGAGGCGCTGCTGGGGCCCCTTCATCCGGAGCTCCTGTTCGTCGACTGGCGATTGCCCGGCCTGGAGGACTTCCTGGAGCGTATTCGACCGCAACCGATTACCCGAGTGATAATCGGTCCGCCCCTACCCGCCTCCGAGGTGGTTCGTCTGGTGCGCCTGGGCATTCACGACTTTCTGCTGGCCCCCCATCATCCCGACGAGGTCCAGGAATGTCTTCGCCGAGCTGTAACCCTGGCCCGCGAGCGCCGTCGGTCCGTTCGGATGGTGGAACGATTGCAACACCAGCTCCAGCAGCTCAGCGTCCTCTATGAGGTCGGGCAGACGCTGACGGCCTCCCTCCGCCTGGAGGAGATCCTCTCCTCCATTATGGAAGCGGCGATCCATCTGACCCAGGCGGAGGAAGGCGGCGTATGGCTGCTGGATGAGACCGGCGAAACGCTTCATCTGCGGGTTCACCGAAGCCGGGATGCGAGGGCTTCCCCAGCCGTTTCCACGCTTCCGTTAACCATGCCCGTCTCCGACAGCTTGCTGGGGCGGGCGGTCCGCACCGGCCGTCCGATCCTGCTGGGGCCAGGGATTCATCAGCTGGATACCGGGATCCTGGTGCGCTCGCTGCTCTACGTGCCCCTCCGGTCCCCTGGACGCATCCTGGGCGTGCTGGGCGTGCTGAATCGCATGCGGGAGGCAGACTTCGCCGAATCCGATGTCCACTTCCTCACGATGCTGGGGGATTACGCGGCTGTGGCCATTGAGAAGGTCCGGCTCTTCGAAGCCATCCAGGCGGAGAAGGGCAAATTGGAGGCCATCCTCCGCGGCGTCGAAGAGCCCGTCCTGGTGCTGGATTTTCAGGAGATCCTGATCCTGGCGAATCGATCGGCCCGGCAACATCTCCGTCTTCCTCCCCAGGTGGAGGGGCAGCCGTTCCGCTCGGTGATCCGTCACCCAGAACTTCTTTCCATGATCGACCAGAAACCCCCGATCGGGCAGACCATCCGTCAGGAGATCGCGATGCCCGATCGCTTGATCTTTCAGGCCAGTCTGACGGCGGTGGAGGGTGTGGGCTACGTGGTGGTGATGCAGGACATCACCTATCTCAAGGAGCTGGATCGCATCAAATCGGAATTCGTCTCCATTGTTTCCCATGATGTCCGCACCCCATTGACCACCATACGAGGCTATGTCAGCCTGCTACCCCGAGTCGGCCCCCTGAACCCCCGTCAACAGGAGTTCGTGGAAAAAGTGGAACGGGCCATGCAGACTATCGTGGAGCTATTGAACAACCTGCTGGATCTCTCCCGGCTGGAGTCCGGGTATGCCCTCTCCATGGAGATCTGCTCGCTGGCCCGGATCCTGGATGGTGCTGTCCAGATCATCCGTCCTCAAGCCGAAGGAAAGCAGCACACCCTGATCCTGGATCTCCCTGCCGATCTCCCGCCCATTCAGGGGGACCCCCGGCGTCTGGAGCAGGTGTTCCTCAACCTGCTGAGCAACGCGGTGAAATATACGCCTCCGGGCGGACGGATCACCGTGCGGGCTCGGGAGCAGGAAGGCCACATCGCGGTGCAGGTCAGCGACACTGGAGTGGGGATCCCGCCGGCCGATCTTCCTCACATTTTCAGCAAGTTCTACCGCGTCCGACGCGAGAGCGAAGCCACGGAAGGGACCGGCCTGGGCCTGGCCATTGTGAAATCGATCGTGGAGCGTCATGGCGGGCGGGTATGGGCGGAAAGCGAAGTTGGGAAAGGGAGCACGTTCACCATTCTGCTCCCCTGCTGTTCGACCCGTCCCACGCTTCCTGCCATACCGCACCTTCAAGAGGATTCAACGCAGGATCCCCAGCCACCGCCATATGAGCAACATCCCCAGCCAGACCCCATATCCTCCCAGCAGGCTCCATCCAAAGGGAACACGACGGGCGAGCAGTAGCCAGGCGGCAAGGACGAAGCCCAGCGAGGGGATCAGGGCCAGAAAGGTGGACCGAGTGAAATGGGCGGTCTGTCCCAGATCCCGGGTCTCCGCATAGACGATCCACATGGCCAAAGGGATGCTCAACGGCATAGCCGCCATGATCCCTGCCAGAACCCGGGAGCGCTCCTGGATAATGGCCACCGCCGCAAGGATCAACCATGCGATGCCGACGTTTATCCAACGCTCCATCTACAGCCTCCGATAGCAGATCGGCGCCTCGGGATCCCGCTCCAGCTGATCCAGATTCGCCACCTGCAGATAACCCCGATCGTAGAGATACTCCACATGCGCCCCTGCCTCCAGGAGGGCCAGGAGCACCCCATAGCCATACTGCCGGCCAAAGAGCGCCTTGGAGATCTCCAGAATGGTGCGGGGTTCCTGACAGATCTCCAGAACTCGCTCTAGGCGCTGGCGATGAAAAGCCTCGATCGCCGCAATCCGCTCATAGGGGTCCAGGATGGGGTCCTCATGCCCCCCGAACGCCAGAGCGATGTCCGGGATCGCCGCCACTCGACGCAGGGACTCCAGATAATGCCCCAGGCCTGTATAACGGGTGATGCGCTCCGGGGCCTGATGGGGGGTGGTATGGGCCAGGATATGGTCGGAAGTCAGCAACACCTCATCGATCTGGAGGCAAACCTGGCCCGGGCAATGCCCGGGGGTGTGATACACCCGGAGGATCCCGAAGAGCAGCTCCCCATCTGTCAACCAGCCCTCTACGGAGGTGGACTGGAACATCGTTTTCATACTGAAATAGAGGTCAAGAAGAGCGGCCCGTCGTTCCGCCGAGACGCCGGCCTGGCTCAGGAAATGCCGCAGCTCTCGCGCCACAGTGATCAGCCGTTCGGGATAGTTCACCAGCACCCGACGATCCAGCTCATGCACCAACACCGGCGCTGCGCTCTGCCGGCGAATGAAGGTTAATCCCCCGAAATGGTCGATATGGCCATGGGTGATCAGGATCGCGGTCAGGTCGGGCAGATCCACCGGACATCCATAGCGGGTCCGCACGATTTCCAGGCCTCGCTGAAGATCCTCCTGGCTTTCCGGCAACCCCGAGCCCGCATCCACTAGAATGCGATGGCTGTCGGTCAGGATGAGATAGACATAGCCATCCAGCTCCGGGAAAAGCCGCGTCGGGAGGCGATAGAGCTCCACCCCGCTTCGCGTCCGGTAGCGCAATACCCCTTCCCGCTCTTCCCACGGTCCTCGCATCCATGACCTCCATTCCCCACGACTTTGCAACATCGCGGAGACATTCCATGGTATGGGGTTCGGCGCCTTCCCCGCAACCCCCTGAGACGGCCTCGCCTCCGGCTATGGCAACAAATCCCGGATCACCCGCAGGATCCCCTGATCCCACGCCACCCGATGGGTGACGCCCACCTTGCCCGCCAGATCCCTTTTGTGAGCTCGATACCATTCGTAAGTTCGGATCAGGGATTCCGCATTGCTGTAGCGAGGGCGCCATCCCAGCTTGGCCTTCGCCCGCTCGATGCTCACGAAAGAATCTTTATCGGCTGTCCCATAAACCCATCGATACAGCGGAGAGAGGTGCAACATCTCAAAGAGAGCAAGGGCCGCCTTCACCGGCCGAGCGGGCAGAGGCCAGACCCGCGCGCCGGTGCCCGCGTGATCGCAAAGGGCCTGCACGTCCTCTCGAACCGTCCCGAATCGATCGGCACCGATATTGAACGTGTCATTTGCCTGATCGGCATCCGCTGTAAGGGCCAGCACAATGGCGTCGGTCAGATCGTCTACATCCAGCAGCTGATAGCGGTTTCTGCCGCTGCCGATGATCGGGATCGGCTTTCCACGCTCCACCCAGTCAAACAGGATCTGGAACACGCCCAACCGGCCGGGCCCGATGAAAGTCTTGGGGCGGATGATGGTCACCACCAGCCCGCGTTCCCGGAAAGATTGACAGAGCCGCTCGGCCAGGATCTTGCTCTGGCCGTAAGGCCCAACGCCATGGAGCGGATCGTCCTCCATTATCGGATGTTTCTTGGGGATGCCATAGACAGCAGTGGAGGAGATAAACACCACACGCCGGACGCCGTGGGCCAGAGCGCTCTCCAGCACCGTTTGAGTGCCCTCCACATTCACCGAGAAGATCTCCCGGCGGGGCCACAAGGGCAAGGCCGCCGCGGCGTGGATCACCGCATCGACGCTGCGCATGACCCGATCCACCGTTTCGCGGTCGCGCACATCCCCCTTATTGAACGAAACCGGCCCGATGTAATCTTCCTCAAGGTAATCCGCGATATCCAGCAGGATCGCTTCATGGCCATACTGGAGCAGCTTGTTGGCCATATGGAAGCCGAAGAACCCCGCTCCGCCTGTGATCAGAACGCGCATAACGCCTCCTCCAGATACGGGAGCCTGGGGCTGGCCGGCCCAGCCCCAGCCCTGAAGGATGGAAGGACATTTTCAAGCCCCCAGCGCAAGCCAGAATGAACCCCAGGGGCGAGAAGCCATTCGCCCTTTCCGGGATCCGGGCCGGCCTGCGCCAGAACAGGAATCAGTAAACATTCAGTTTCACGAGCCGGCAACTGAGGATCATCGCACCTGGGCAAGCTGAGCTAAAATGTAGAGCGCATTCGAGGCCGGAGGCCGCCATATGGGAGGGATCGGCCAGCGAAAACCGCATGAAGAACAGGTTCGGCTTCACGCCATTGTGCATGGGATCGTCCAGGGAGTGAATTTCCGATACTACACCCGGCTGCGAGCGGAGGCCCTCGGCCTGAGCGGCTGGGTGGCCAATCGCTCGGATGGCACGGTGGAGGTGGTAGCAGAAGGGCCACGATCAGCGGTGGAAGCCCTCCTCACCTTCCTTCAGCAGGGCCCCCCGGCGGCCCGCGTCGATTACGTAGAAACCTACTGGGAGAAGCCGAGCGGTGAATTCCAGGGATTTCGTATCCGCTACGAAGTGGACTGAGGCCCAGGTGCAGCGCCTGGCCTGGATCACCCTTCTGCTGTCCTTCGCCGCCTGTATCGGGCTCAGCATCCTGATCCCGTGGCGGATCGTAACTTATTTTCGCACGGCCTATATCGGCACACCCGCTCGGGTATCCGCCTTGTCTGGGATCCTCCGCCTGGAGCATCCAGAGAGAGAACCCGTGGCGATCACCCCTGGCGCTGCCTACCCCCGGCTGACGGAAGGCGATCTTCTGATCACAGACGCTCAATCCCAGGGCCTGGTGATCTTCTCTGAACCACTATTTCCCACGCCTCCAGACCTGGCAGCGGTTCAGATCTATCCGAACACCCAGGTGGAAGTGCGATACGCCCGTTACCCACGGTTCGGGATCAGCCCAGAGCCGGCGCGCCTCACCCTCTATGTCCGCGCCGGCCGGATCCGGGTCATTCGCCTCGAAAGCCGGCGGGCCCTCGAGTTGGTCATTCAGACCCCCCATGGCCAGGCGGAAGTGCTCTCCGGGGCCCTGGCCGTGGAAGTCCAGAATGACCGGGCGGATTTCACCGTGCGTTCCGGGGAGGCCCGGGTGGGGAACTCGACCGGGATTCGGATCGTGCGAAGCGATCAACGGGCGCGCATTGGGCTGGACGGCCGGGTGGAAGGGCCGCTGGGAGCAGGGCGGAATCTGCTGCCAAGCCTCTTCCAAGCCCCCCTGCCAGAGCGAAAGGTGGAGGATCCAGTTCCCCCTGGCCAGTGGGCGATTTTCCAGTTTGTCAAGCAACCCGGCGAAAGCCTGGGGACAGTGGCCCAAACTTCAGACGCTGGCCGTCGCGTGCTGGCGATCTCACGCTCCGGGTTCGATCACGCCCAAACCGGAGTTTTCGTGGTCCTCAATCAGGATGTGCGGGATTTCCGCTCGCTTCAACTGCACATCAGCTTGAAGATCCTCTCCCAGGATGTCGCGGTATGTGGGGTCGTGGGGACCGAATGCCCGCTGATGATCCGCCTGGAATATAAGGACATCAACGGCAGCGATCGCCAGTGGCTGCAAGGCTTCTATGCCATCGGCGAAGTGAGCCCCCAAACGCCGGGAAGCTGCCTGCCCCAGGTTTGCCCGCCCCCCTATAACATGCATATTCGAGTCCCCCTGGGAGAATGGTATACCTTCGATTCGGGGAATCTGATCGAATCGCTGCGAGCCATTGGGGCGCCCCCCGCTACCCTCACCCGTCTGCGGATTTATGCCTCCGGTCACAGTTATTCGGTGATGTTCTCGGAGTTAGAGCTGATCGGCGAGGAGTGACGCTATGCCGGATATCAACCGTGGAACCGGAGCGGCAATGGCGATCCGGCTTCATCCATGCCCTCCGCACGGATGATACCCCGGCGCGCCAGGTCTTCCAAGTCGGCTGCTTCAACTCCTATACCTTTTAGGATCTCCACCGTGTGTTCCCCCAGACGAGGAGGAGGGCCCATCGCCGCAAACCGTTCGCCATTGAGGGTGAAGGGCAGGCAGGGCCGTTCCTCCGGGAATGCAGGGGCGAGGTCGGCCAGCGCATGGATCGCTTCCGCCGGCTCCAGCACCGGTTCCAGGCAGGCATCGAGGGTCTCCCGGAGGGCTTCCCATTCCCTCCGGGGCCGGCTCCGAAACAGCGCGGCTACCTCCGGGATGAGGGCTGGATCGAAGGCGCGGGAGATCCACTCCGGATGTCCCACCGCTTCGCAGAAAGAACGCCAGAAGGCCGGCTCTAAGGCCGCCAGCGCCATCGCCCCCCCATCCGCCGTGACATACACCCGGTAACATGGAAGAGCCCCGTTGAGAGGCATTCCCTCCCGGCCCGCTGGGAGCCCTGCTCGATGGGCCCGCCAAAAGGGTTGCATCCAGGTCACCACGACCTCAAAGATCGACGTGTCCAGAATGAGCCCCCGGCCGGTCCGCTCGCGATAGAAGAGGCCGGCCAGCACCGCAATCACCAGCGCCATCGCCCCGCCGAAATCGGCGACCGGCACAGCCGGCGGCATCGGAGGTCCCTCCTGCGGCCCATTGAGCCCCAGAAAGCCAGCCAGGGCAAGATAGTTCAGATCATGCCCGGCCCGTTCCCGCCAGCGGCTGCCGGCCCCATAGCCGGTGAGGGAAGCATAAATCAGACGGGGTTGCTGGGTGAGGAGAAGCTCAGGGGCCAGGCCCAGCCGGGCCATCACGCCCGGTCGAAAGCCCTCCACCACCCCATCGGCCGATTGAACCAAGCGCAGGAAGAGCTCCCGACCTTCGGGCTGCTTGAGGTCAATGGCCACGCTCTTCTTGCCGCGATTCACCGCGGCAAACCACGCCCCCATCCCCTCCACAAAGGGAGGCATCTCCCGAAGCCAGTCGCCTCCGCTTGGGGGCTCCACCCGGATGACTTCTGCACCCATCGCCGCCAGCCACTGCGTGGCGAAAGGCCCCGGCAGCAATCGGGTGAGATCCAGAATGCGGATCCCTGATAGAATCATCGCCTTCGCTCCTTTGGATCAGGATTTGCCCGCTGATCAGCGAAACAGATCATCCGCTCGCTCCCGTACCAGCTCGCGGGCGGAGCTTTCCCGGGGAGTGAAGGGAACGCCTCGGATCAGCACAGCCGGGATGCCCTCGGCGGCCTGGCCCAGCAACAGAGTTGCCGCCGAGGCCAGCAGATCCCCCAGCGCAACCTCCGTGTGCTGCAGGACGTAACCGAAGAGATCCGGACGCCCTCGCCAATCTTCCAGAGCCGGAAGGCCGCTGACCCCGATGGCCACACCGATCACCCCCTTTCGGTGCGCTCGGCCATGGCTGTCCGCGATCACCACGCCGATATCCACGCCGAACCGGCGCTGGATCCCCTCCCGGATCCGCCGGGCGGAGCCGTCTGGATCCTCCGGCAAGCGGAGGACGATCTCTTCCCCCTCGGGGGCCACATTCGAGCGATCCACGCCGGCGTTGGCGCAGATAAACCCCAGGCGGTGCTCGACGATGATCAATCCCGGCCGCGCCCGGAGTACCTCGGCGGTGTCCCAGAGGATGACTTCCAGCAGGCGGGGATCCTTGCCCGTGATCTGGGCCAGCTCCAGCGCGCGCGGAGAGGGAATCACTTCGGAGAGACGAACGAACCGACCCTCCGCTTTCGAAACGATTTTCTGTGCCACCACCAGCACATCTCCCGCCTGCGGCCCTCCCGAGCGGCGCAACGCCTCTGACAGCAGAGCGACCAGATCATCGCCAGGACGGATGATGGGCAGTCCTTCCAAGGGAAACAAGGTGATCGGTTTCCCTTCGGACGAAGTCATCCGTTCTTCCTCCTAATCCCCGTGATCCGAATCCCCGCGCCCTTCCCTTTATAGCGGATGTTGAGCCCGATCAGCACAGCGGTGAGCCCTTCGATGATGGGCGCATTCGCCAGGGGACCTGCATCGTAGGCGGTGAACCCGATGGCTTCAGCGAGGGCGATGGCTCGGGCTTTAGCCTCCCGATGATCCCCCACCACCAGCACATCGCACTCAGGGATCTCATCCAGATCGTGCAAGTGGAAATGAGAAATATTATGGAAGGCACCTACCACGGGGGTTTCAGGGCCCAGGATCCGCTGGGCTTCGGCGGTGGCGGAGCCATCCGGTGGTGGAGCATAACGGCGAGGATTGCCGGGATCCAGTGGGACAACCACGTCGATAATCAACTTGCGGGCCAGGATATCCCGAAGAGCCTGGAGGATCAACGCGTGGCCTTCATAAGGGACGGCAATCACCACGACCTCACCCCAAGCCGCTGCATCCGCGTTCGCGAGGCCGATCAGTTCCGCGAGCGGAACGATCGCCCGCAGGCGCTCTGCAGCGTGACGGGCCCGCTCGGGATCCCGGGAGCCGATGGCCACTGGGAAACCTGCCCGGGCCCAGCGAAGCGCCAATCCGGAGCCCTCCTTGCCAGTCCCCCCCAGGACCGCAATGCGTGGACGGGAATCCATTCGATCGCCCTCCCGCCTCGTGAGTTGGAAGCCGCACAGCGGGTCTCCCTATGGGGAGCGAAGCGCCGAAGATGGCCTTGCCCAGCTCCCCAAGCTCGTTGAGCGAATATATTATAGAGGCACGGGCTTTCCCCTAACGGCGAGGAACATCGCCTCGCTCGAATCTGAGCGGGACGGCATCGCTCTGGATATCATATATATAGAGCTCGAACCGGAGGTGCCCGCATGGCGCAGGACAAAGATCTGGGAGATCTGGAAGCCTTCTTCCGCCGTCTGGAATCCGATCCGGAATCGATCGATGTAGAAACCCTTATCGGAGCCTTTCGGGCGATCCGCCGCTGGATTCTGGTTTCCTCCATGCGCCTTCAGGTGCTGGAAGAACGGATGGCGGAGCTGGAGGCGGCACGCCGTCGGCTGGAGGAACGAATGGCGCAGCTGGAGGCGGCGATGGAAGCTTTGCAGCGACGCCATGAGGAGAGCGAGGCGCTCCTCCGACAGGTCCTGACCCATAACCTCTGGTGGGACCTCGCGCGGGGGGCCATGCCCTTGTTTTCCCCGAACTGATAGCACCACGCCATGGCGCGAGAGGATGGGAGGATCGCTTGGAGGGATGGGCGGGCACGCTAAACCCGCGCCCGCCCACCTCCATCGATGAAGGCTTCGCTGGATGCCGGCGAGGAAGAGGGGGGACCCTTTCCCCGCTCTCCCGCCCTCAACCCGGCATCCCCTGCTCTGGATCCATCGTGAGAGCGGCCTGGGCTTCCAGCACGGCGGCTCGGAAGTCCGCGAAGCGTCCCTCTACGATCGCCTGGCGCATTTCCTCCATGAACCGGAACATCGTATACAAGTTATGCAGCGTGGTCAGATACATCGCCACGGGTTCCCCCACATTGAACAGGTGCCGCAGGTAGGCGCGGGAGAACCGCCTGCAGGTAGGACATCCACATGCCTCATCGATCGGACGAGGATCCTCCGCATAGATGGCGTTGCGCAGGTTCAGACGCCCATCCCGCGTGATCGCCGTCCCATGCCGGGCCACCCGCGTGGGCATCACGCAATCGAAGAGATCCACTCCCCGCGCCACCGCTTCGACAAAATCCACTAGGGTCCCCACGCCCATAAGATAGCGGGGTTTCTCCTCAGGCAGCAGGGCGTCCATGAGCTCCAGTGTGCGGTAGGTTAAAGGCTTCGGCTCGCCCACCGACAACCCTCCGATGGCGTAGCCGGGGAAATCCAGGCCAATTAGGAAGCGCGCGCTCCGGGTCCGCAGATCTTCGAAAACCCCGCCCTGCACAATGCCGAAGAGGGCCTGGTCCGTTCGGATGTGGGCAGCCCGGCAGCGCTCCGCCCAGCGATGGGTCCGCTCCAGGGCCTTCACGTTGTAATCGTAATCCATGGGCGGGGGGCATTCATCCAGGCACATGATCAGATCCGCTCCCAGGTTCTCCTGGATGCGGATGGCCTTCTCCGGGGTGAACCGATGGAGGGATCCGTCCAGGTGGGAGCGAAAGGTGACGCCCTCATCATCCACTTCCCGCAGCCCTTGGAGGCTGAAGATCTGGAACCCGCCGCTGTCGGTGAGGATGGGCCCGTTCCAGCCCATAAAGCGGTGGAGCCCGCCCAGGCGAGCGATCCGCTCATCGCCGGGCCGCAGATACAGATGGTAGGTGTTCGCCAGGATCAGGCGGGCGCCCAGGGCTTCGAGATCCCATGCCGGCATGGTCTTCACCGCCCCCTGGGTGCCCACCGGGGCGAAACACGGCGTTGGAATGCGCCCATGGGGCGTATCCAGAAACCCCGCCCGCGCCCGTCCATCGCGGGCCAGCACCACGAACCGGAAGCCCTCCTGCGGCATGCTCCGCTTCCTCCAGTTGGGCGATCTCCCTCGAAGCCAATGGGGGCGCCGAAAGTCCCTGCCGCCCCACGCCTCCACTTCCATCTACTCCCGGAAAGGGTTTCAACTGCCCAGTTCCGCACCTCCTCCGGGTCCTCCCAGCCGCGGCCGCCTGTATCCCGCACCGCCTCGATGTATCCATGTATACGAAGTTCTTTGAGACCTCACGAAGTCTCCACGGTTCGCCTGTTTCCTGTTCGATGTCGCGGACAAACTCTTGCAGTTTCCCTTTCCGTTCACTGCTCGACATCTTCGATCCGCCAGCCCACCAGGGCCCGGCGAGGATATTGCAGATTGGCGCTCAGCGCCTCATCCATCCACCATCCCACCGTCAAGCAACAGCAAATCCACCCCATCGCCGCTGGAGCGCCTGAGCTTGCTGGCGACGGCAACCGTCGGCCGCGGTTTGCCCTCCTGCCCTACCGCAATGAATCGGGGCTCCCTCTTGAGGACGCTGTGCCGCTTTCCCTCCATCTCCTCCTGCGGGAGGATATGGAACTCCCCACTGCGCGGAAGAACGATAAATCCCAGCGGTAACGGGATAAGGCTACTCCCGCTCCGGCCCCAGATAGGCCATCGCCTCTTCGTGATCGCCATCCATTACCAGGTGAAGATAGCGGCCGCCCGTTGCCCCGGGGACATCGATGACCTTCACGCAGGAGGCATAAGGGGCTTCCTCCGGCAACATGGCCGTCAGACTGTTAGGCGCCTGGAGGAAGAAATCGGCCCGGAAGATGGCCCGCTCATCGTCCGGGATGATCGCCAGCGGGTAGATCTGGGCCTCGATCAGATCGCGGAAGAAATGGGTTCCGTAGGAGAGCTCAGGGGATCCCTGAGCGCCCCGCCGCCCGATCTCCACCAGGGCCCGGGCGTTGTAGATATCGGCATAGCCGACTTTCACTCCCAGGTAAGGGTTCACGCTGCCCCATCGGCCCGGCCCAATCAGGATGAAACGCTCCCCCGCCAGACGCCGGTTCAGCCGCCCGATGACCCGTGCGATCTCCAGCCGCGCGCTCAGCTCCGGGATGCGGGTGTAAGCGATGGGATCCACGTAGATGATATACCGGATGTTATACACCACCCCATGGGGCACCATGTGATGAGAGGTGAACAAGATGTCCTCTGCCGGGATATCCTGGGGGATGCGCGGGCTGATGGCCTGCTCGTAGTCGGTCTGCGGCCGGCACTGCAGGAGCCGGAGCATGGGCCGGGGCGGCCGCCCGCCCTCCAGGAGAACCGCGAACTCCACATCGACGGGCCGGCCGTAGTAGCGCTCCAACTTGCGCAACACCGCCCGCATCAGAGGCACGAAATCCGTTTCCTGAAGAAGGCGATCGAAGGTGATAACCAGGGAACGGGGATCAACGTTGCGGCCGATCAGGGGCTGGAGGTAATCCCCCTTATGGACCAGAGCCAGATAGGCCAGGCCAGGGTAATCCGCCTCCAACACCTCGTAGATCGGCATGGTGCGGAAAGCATTCTCCTCCAGATCAATGACATCGATGAAGTGCTGGGCGTAGCGGGCGATCGTCTGGGGATCTTTCTCCGGGCGCAGGCCAGGATGGCTCAGGGCGACCATGCGGGGGTAATCGTGGGCCACCCGCTCCACCGCACGGGTGCCCAAACCGATCACCATCCGCACAAAACCATCCTCCCGCCGGATCCGTGGGCTCCAGCGGAAGGGGTTCCGGGAGTAAGCCACTCCGGCGACCGGAGGGAAGAAGTAGCGGCCGTAGCGAGCTCCCTCCACCTTCTGAAGCAGGACCGCCATCCGCTCGTCGTAATCCACCAGCCCAACGTGCCGCCGGTAGATCAGGGGATCAGGATGGAAGACGCTGGCGTAGACCCGCTTGATGGCCGTCAACAGCGTCTCCAGGTTCTCCTCCGGAGAGCCCTGGTTGGGGCAGAAATGGCTCTCGTATTTGCCGGCGAAGGAAGCCCCGAAGTTGTCCTCCAGAAGACTCGAGGAACGCACAATGAGGGGATGCCGGCCGACCTCCCGGAGCAGCTCCCGCAGCCGCTGAATGAACCAGGGCGGAAATCGCCCTTCCAGGAAAGCATGCTGCACCTCCGGGAACTCCGCGCGGATCTCCTCCTCGGACTTGTACTTCTGGTTCAGATAAGGAAGCAATCCATTTCGTTCCATGAATTCATAAAAAACATCGGCCCCAATGAACCAGGATTCGGGGATGTTCACCCGCTCCGCCAGCGGGAAGGGATCCTCGGGATCCGGCGTCTGGAGGATCCGCCAGGCCAGCATCATCCCCGCCGCCTTGCCGCCGATCTTCCCCTGCCCGATCCGCCGCTCGTAGATCGCCCGCAGGTCCGCTGAGGTAAAGTGCTCGCGAGCGATCCCCACGAAGGCCAGCTGATCGCTGATGATGCTCTTGATCAGGACGACGCGGATCTCCTTGAGATGGGGGAGCACCGCTTTGCGTTGCGCTGGGGGCGCGGCCTCGTAAGCCTCCGCCTGAGCGAAGAGGGCCTCCACCGGGGCCAGCTCCGGGTTGAACGTGAGCACCGGGCGATGCCCCGGCGCCCGCTCCTCGAGCACCGAGCGGACGATCTCCACGAACAGGCTGTGGGGGAGGTTGTAGGCGAAATAGAACTCCGTCAGCTGGTCCCGGATCTGGGTCAGCCGTTCCTCCCACTCCTCCGCCGATTCCTGGCCGAAGGGATCCGTGAGCCCTTCGAGGCGCTGGGAGATCAGCGCCTTCTCCCGGACCTCCGCCTCGAAGGCCTCAGGGGTGATGATGCCGCGGGCGAAGAGCTCCTGACGCATCCGCTCTCGAATTCGGCGGGCCAGGATCGGGTAGCGGAGGATCTCCAAGTGCAGGGCCAGCGCCGGCGGCAGATGCCAGGGGTATCCGTGCTCTCCATCCATCCACCTTCGCCCATCCCGGGGATCCTGGATCCTGAGCATACTGCAAGTCCATACCGCGGTCAAAAATCCTCGACGCCGCCGTCCGGCCTTTTGATAGCTTCCTCTGTCGCCTATTTCGTATCCTATTCACAGGCAACCCTCCCTCCGAACGATCGCGCTAAAATCACAGCAGGAGGATTCCGATGGGTGAACCATGGGTTTTCTGTGACGAAGTGATCATTGAAGTGAAGGCCGGCGACGGCGGAGATGGATGCGTCTCGTTCCGCCGCGAGAAATATGTGCCCATGGGCGGGCCGGATGGAGGGGATGGGGGAAAAGGGGGGGACGTGATCCTGCGGGTGAACCCCCATTTGAACACGCTGGCGTATTATTATCGCCATCGCCACTTCCGGGCGGAGAACGGCCGTCACGGCCGCGGAGGCCGAAAGACCGGGGCCAGCGGAGAGGACCTGGTTCTGGAAGTGCCGCCCGGCACCGTGGTCCGAGATGCGGATACCGGGGAGATCCTGGCGGATCTCACGGAACCGGGACAGACGGTGATCGTCGCCCGGGGAGGACGGGGCGGGCGGGGAAATGCCGCTTTCGTCAGCCCGACCAATCAGGCCCCGCGGATTGCAGAGCGCGGGGAGCCTGGGGAATTCCGTCGCCTCCACTTGGAGCTGCGCCTTCTGGCGGATGTCGGACTGATCGGCAAGCCGAACGCCGGGAAATCCACCCTGCTGGCCGCCGTCACCGCCGCCCGACCGAAGATCGCAGATTATCCCTTCACCACCCTCCATCCGCATCTGGGAGTCGTGGTGCTGGATGATACGGCTTCCTTCGTGCTGGCGGACCTGCCGGGCCTGATCGAGGGGGCCCATCGAGGGGTCGGCCTCGGGCTGGCCTTCCTGCGCCACGTCGAGCGCACCCGCGTCCTGATCCATCTGCTGGATGGCCTCTCCCCGGACCCGGTCGCGGATTACGAGGCGATCCGGGCGGAGCTGGGCCATTACAACCCCGATTTGCTGAGGCGGCCCGAGATCATCGCGTTCAACAAGATGGATCTGCCGGAGGTTAAAGCCCGATGGCTGGAAGTGGAAGCGGCTTTCGCCGCGCGGGGCCTTGTGGTTCATCCGATCTCCGCCGCAGCGAAGCAGGGCACCCGGAACTTGATGTGGGAAGCCTGGAAGCGATTGCAGGAAGCGCCGCCTCCGCCCCCGCTGCAGCCCACCGCGCCCCCCCTTGTCCGGCGCGAAACCCCAATCCGGGTAGTCCGCGAACGGAATGGCTGGCGGGTTGTGGGGACAGCGGCGGAGAAGGCCGTGCGGATGGCCCGCCTGGATTCCGAGGAAGGCCTGTTACATCTCCACCGCCAGCTGGAGCAATTGGGCGTCATCGAGGCCCTGGAGCAGGCCGGGGTCCGGCCAGGGGACACCGTTTATATCGGCGAGGTGGAGCTGGAGTGGGTAGACTGGGCCGATGTGGGGAAGCGTTCATAAAGCTTCCTCGTATCTCATAGCGGAATGCGGAGCGTTTCGAATGAACCGCCTCGGCCTTCTGGGAGGAACTTTCGATCCCCCCCATTACGGCCATCTGGTGCTGGCCGAACAGGCCCGGATCCAGCTGAGTCTGGATCGGGTGCTGTTTATCCCGGCAGCGCAACCGCCGCACAAGCCAGCCGCGGAGGTCACGCCGATTGAGCATCGTTTGAACATGCTGGCGCTGGCCATCGCGGGCAATCCATTTTTCGAGATCTCCCGCGCCGACATCGATCGCCCAGGCCCTCATTACACCGTCGACCTGCTGTCCCATCTGCGAACAGCCTATCCGGAAGCGGAGTTCTTTTTTCTGTTGGGATCCGATTCGCTGGTGGATCTCCCCCGCTGGCGGGAGCCTCACCGCCTGATCCAGATGACCTGGCTGGCGGTGATGCCCCGACCCGGATATGTCGTGCACATGCCGCTTCTGGAACAGGCGTTGCCGGGGATCAGCCAGCGGCTGATCTGGCTGGACGCGCCGTTCCTGGATATCGCTTCCCATGATCTACGGCGGCGCGTGAAAAGCGGCGGCTCGATTCGGTATCTGGTCCCCCCGGAGGTGGAGACTTATATCTACACCTACGGCCTGTATCGCAACGCTGTGGCTCCCTTCCCAAAGAAACCATAATCCTGCTCTGAATCCAGATGATGATCCAACTGGTTGCTATCCAGATGCGCTGGTCTCCTCAGGATGGATCTTCCCCTGCGGCTTTTATTGCCCGCATGGATGGGCTGATGGCCCAGGCTGCCGAGCGATTGGATCAACGGGAGCCGGCGCTGGTGGCCTTCCCGGAGGATGTCGGGCTGTTGGCTGCGCTGGCGGTTCTCCCTCCAGGGCTTCGAAATCAGCCCACGATGACGAAGGCCATGGCCTTTGCGCTGCGCCAGCAGTTCCTCCCTGCCCTCTACTATCGTCTCCGCCATCGGGTGAGCTGGGCCCGCGCCCTGCTGTTGGCCATCCAGCCCCGGCTCGTTCCGCTGTATCTCCGCACCTTCTCCCTCCTGGCCCGGAAATACCGCGCGGTCCTGGTTGCCGGCTCTGCTCCGCTGGCCGCCCTCCCCCACGCCTCCGGATCCCACCTGGAGGCCATGCGCCCTCGGGGGCCTGCGGTCTACAACACCGCCGCGCTCTTCGGACCGGATGGATCCCTGATCGGCCTTCAACGGAAAGTCGCGCTGATCGATCTGGAAGGCTCTCAGGGCCTAGATCTCACCCCGGGATCCCTCGAAGAAATCCAGGTGTTCTCCACGGAAGTCGGCCGGGTGGGGATCGCGATCTGCCTGGATGCCTTCGCGCCGGAATCCCCCGTGCGGGAACGGTTGGCCCACCTGGGGGCGGAGATCCTGGTCCAGCCCTCCGCCAACCCGGGGCCCTGGACGCCGGCGCAGCAGGCGGACTGGCTTCGAGGGGCCTGGGGGGCCACGGTTCAGGAGGGACGCTTCGTGTATGCGGTCAATCCCATGATGACGGGCGCCCTTTTCGATCTGGCCTTTTACGGACAATCGGCGCTCATCGCCCGTGATGCGGATCGGACGCCTGGGGATCAGGGTTACCGGGATATCGGCCCGATGCCTGGCTTCATCGCCGTTGCCCAGAGGGACGATTCGGAGGAAATCCTAACCGCCCGGGTGCCGCATCCGGAGGAGCGTCCATAGGACTGCACCATCCGGAGCCAGTGGCAATCCCTTTGCCGAAGGCCATGTCGAGGATACCCTGGGCCGTGCTCAAAGCCATGCCCCGCTGGGCCGGGGAGATCTGGTCTATCTTTCGGACGCTGCGGAAATCCCAGGCACGCCTTATCGAGCCCAGGCGGAGGCGCGGGGGATCCGCTCCCTCTCCCCGGCGAAGCGCCAGGCGCAGGCCTTAGGCCTGGGGGCCACCTCCCGCACCCCCAGGCCCCAAACCGCCCCGGACTTCCTCAAGGAGAGGCGGCCGCCTCAATCTCGCTCCTCAGGGGCGCGAGGTTCCCCGCGCAGGCCCCGGCTGATCAGGCCGTGGACCTTCAAGGGCAGCCCGAACAGCCGGATGAAGCCCGCTGCGTCCTTGTGATCGTAAGCCCCTACGGTATCGAAGGAGACAATGTCCTCCCGATAAAGGCTGTAAGGCGAACGCCGCCCCACGACAAACACGTTCCCCTTATACAGCTTGAGGCGCACCTCTCCGGTGACATTGCGCATGACCGTCCTCACGAAAGCATCCATCGCCTCCCGCAGCGGGCTGAACCACCAGCCGTAATAGACCAGCTCCGCATACCGCAGCGCCAGGCCCTGCTTGAAATGCATGGTCTCGCGATCCAGACACAGCGTCTCCAGCGCCCGCAGGGCCTCCACCCAGATGGTTCCCCCTGGCGTCTCGTAAACCCCGCGGGACTTCATTCCCACCAGCCGGTTCTCCACCAGATCCACCCGCCCAATGCCGTGCTTCGCCCCCAGCGCATTGAGGGCCTCCATCAGGGGAACTAGCCCCATCGGCTGGCCGTTCAGCGCCACGGGGACCCCCTGCTCGAAGGCCAGCGTGATGGTCTCCGGGGTATCCGGGGCCTTCGTGGGATCCACGGTCCACAGATAGACATCATCCTCAGGCTCCCAATCGGGATCCTCCAGCGGTCCACCCTCGTGGGAGACGTGCCAGAGGTTGCGGTCACGGCTGTAGCGGCTGCTGCTCCACTCGATGGGGACGCCGTGGGCGCGGGCGTATTCGTACGCCTCGCGGCGGGAGGTGATCGACCACTCTCGCCATGGGGCGATCACCCGCAGATGGGGCGCCAGGGCCTGATAGGCCAGCTCGAAGCGGACCTGGTCGTTGCCTTTCCCGGTCGCCCCATGGGCCACCGCGTCCGCCCCCTCCTGGAGAGCGATCTCCACCTGATGCCTGGCGATCAGAGGACGCGCCATCGCGGTCCCCAGCAGGTATTTGCCCTCGTAGACTGCGCCAGCCTGCACGGTGGGCAGCACATAATCCCGCAGGAACTCCTCCCGCAGGTCGCGGATGATCACCTTGGAAGCCCCGCCGGCGTAGGCCCGCTCCTCGATCCCCTTCATCTCCTCCGCCCCCTGGCCGATATCCGCACAGAAGGCGATCACCTCGCACCCATAGGTCTCCCGCAGCCACGGGATGATGGTGGAGGTGTCCAGACCGCCGGAATAGGCCAGGACCACCTTGCGAACCATATTCACCTCCTCCTGAAATAAGGGCTTTGAATTCAGGCGTGACATCGGGAGAGATGCCCTATCGCATAACCCATCCACCAGGGGCCCGCATAGGGCGCGCCGCGGGCTCCAAAGCCCCGGCCGGGAACCCTGCGGCGTGATTCCCCCTCATTCCAGCTGAAGCATCACCGCAACCTCATCGCACCGTTCCCGAAGCGGACAACGCATGCAATCCCGCCACACCTTCTCCGGGAAGCGGTCGCGCTCAGCAACGGCAAAGCCCAGGCGCTCAAAAAAAGGAACCGCCCGGGTGAGAGCGAACACCGTGCGCGCCCCGGCGGATCGCGCCTGCTGCACCAGCGCCTGCACAATGGCTCCTCCCACCCCATTGCCCTGATAGGCTTCCTCCACGGCCAGGGAGCGGATCTCCGCCAGGGTGGGGGACATCCAGACCAGCGAACCGCAGCCCACGATCCGGCCCCCCGCCTCCGCCACCACCCAGTCCGGGAGCGTGGCCGCGATCTCCTCCACGCTCCGTGGGAGAAGCCATCCCCGTCGGGCATAGTCGTTCACCAGAGCATAGAGGATCGGGACATCCTCCGGACGGGCAGGCCGGATCTGCATCGGGTTCCCCCTCCTTTCCTGGTTTTCGTTTTGTGGCTGGAACAGGCTTCGACAGGGCCTCGGCGTTGTGAACATCATCGGTTCCTGCTCTCTTTTCATGGCTCCCTCCGGGAGCGAAGCGAAAAAAAGATCCGTTATCCCATGCCCGCCGCCATCGCCTCCTGGAGGATCGCAACAGCCTCATCGATGTGAGATCTCTCAACAATCAGCGGAGGAACCATCCGCACGACATGATCGCCGGCCGTCGTGAGGAGCAACCCCCGCTCCAACGCGGCCATCGTAACAGCCCGTGCGTCCCCTTCGATCTCGATCCCCACCAGCAGGCCCCGGCCTCGGATCTCCCGAACCCCTGGGAGCTCTGCCGTATGCAGGCGCTCCATCAGATAGGCTCCGGTCTCCCGCACATGGGCCAGGAAGGTCGGATCCCGGAGGCGCTGGAAGACATGCAAAGCCACCGCGCTCACCAGCGGCCCACCGGCGAAGGTGCTGCCGTGGTCCCCTGGCTGTAGGACAGCCGCCACCTTCTCCCGCATCAGCACCGCGCCGATGGGCAGCCCGTTGGCCAGAGGCTTGGCCACCATCAGCAAATCCGGCTCCACCCCATACGCCTCATAGGCCCACAGCGTCCCTGTGCGCCCCAGTCCGCACTGCACCTCATCGAAAATCAACAGCGCACCCGTCTCATCGCACCGGGCCCGTAGGGTTCGCAGGAACTCCGGCGAGGCGATGTGCACGCCCCCTTCCCCCTGGATCGGCTCCACGATCACGGCACAGGTTTCCGCGGTGATCGCTGCCCGGGCGGCCTCTATATCGTTAAAAGGGGCAAAGGTCACACCGGGGACCAAAGGGGCGAAGGGTTCGCGATAAGCGGGCTTCTCGGTGACCGAGAGGGCGCCCATCGTGCGGCCGTGGAAACTGTGGGTGAAGGCGACAAATCCGATCTTACGGTCATCGTAGTGCGTTCGGGCGAACTTGCGGGCGAACTTGAGGGCTGCCTCAGCCGCCTCAGCGCCGGAGTTGCAGAAGAAGACCCGGTCGGCGAAGCTGTGGGCGACCAGGGCCTCCGCCAAGCGGAGATGCGGCTCGGTGTGATAGAGATTGCTCACATGGATCAGCCGTCGGGCTTGCTCCGCGATCACCTGCGCGACTCCAGGATCCGCATGACCCAGGGCGCAAACCGCAATCCCGGCCACGAAATCCAGATACCGCCGGCCAGCCCCGTCGTAGACATACACTCCCTCGCCGTGGGTGAAGACGATAGGCGGCCGCCGATAGGTCGGGGCCAGCACCCGCTCCGCCAGCGCCACCAGCGCCCCTGTCTCCATGCGCTCATCCCTCCCGAATGATCTCTGTGCCTCCCTCTCGAAGGCCCGCCAGATTGGTGATCCGTGCGCGACGCACCCCGGCCGCCAGGGCCCCCAGCGCGGAGCGCACTTTGGGGATCATGCCCTCGCGGATGACCCCGGCTGCGATGAGGGCCTCGACCTCCCCCGCATGAAGCGAAGATCGGATCGAGTCGCCCACCTGAACCCCCGGCACATCGGTAAGGAGAACGAGCTCATCAGCGGGAAGCGCTGCGGCGATCGCTGCGGCCATCTGGTCGGCGTTCACGTTGTAGAGGCCCTCCGGCCCCAGCCCGATCGGCGCGATCACCGGGAGGAGCCCCTCTGCGACCCAGCTCCGGAGGCGCCTGGTATCCACCTCCACCGGCATTCCCACCCGTCCCAGATGGGGCACTGGGCTCACGCGCACCAGGCCCAGATCGGCCCCGCACAGCCCCAGAGCCGGCAGGCCTGCCCGCACGAGGGCCGCCACCAGGGTTTTGTTGGTCAGCCCCGCCAGAGTCATCACGGCCAGCTCCAACGTCTCCTCATCGGTTACCCGCAATCCCTCGACATACCGGGGAGTGAGGCCAATCCGCTGCTGCCATGCGCTCACCGCCTTCCCGCCGCCATGGACCAGGATGGGCAGCGGTGAGAGCGCCTTCAGAGCCGCGATTAAACCCTCCAGAAACGCCGGTTGATCCAACTCATGGCCCCCAATCTTAATCACCCGCATGGCACCTTTTCACCGCTGAGCGTTCCGTAAACCCGGGAAGGTGTTCCATCATTGCAACCCGGCCGTCTCCTCCAGGCCGAACATCACATTGAGGTTCTGCACCGCCTGCCCGGCGGCGCCTTTGAGCAGGTTGTCAATGGAAGCGGTGAGAATAACCAGCCCCGCCTCCGGCACGCCTGTCACGGAGAGCACACAGAGATTGGTGCCCACGCTGTGGCGCAGCGTGGCCAGAGCTCCCGGCGGCAGCACCTTCACAAAGGGTTCCCCGCTGTAGGACTCCACCAGCAGATCCCGAACCGTCTCCGCGGTCCATCCCGGGGCCAGGGGAACGTAAATCGTAGCCAGGATCCCTCGGGCCACCGGAAGCAATTGAGGGGAGAACACCAGAGGGCCCAGCGCGCCGTTAACGGCGTGAAGCGCCTGCTCGATCTCCGGCAGGTGCCGGTGGGCCCGGCCGATGTTGTATGGGGAAAGGTTCTCGTCCACTTCCACGAAATGGGTCGTCAGGGAGGGTTTGCGCCCCGCCCCGGAGACCCCCGATTTCGCATCCACGATGATCGGGCCCGGGCCGATGGCGCCCATCCGGGCCAGCGGGAGCAGGGCCAGCAAAGTGGCCGTGGGGTAACAGCCCGGGTTGGCGATCAGACGGGCGGAACGAATCGCGGGGCGGTTCCACTCCGTCAGGCCGTAAACGGCCTCCTCCAGGAGATCTGGAGCCGGATGCTCCTCCTTATACCATCGGGCATAGATCGCTGGATCCTTCAGCCGGAAGTCCGCCGAGAGGTCAATCACGCGGATCCCCGCAGCAAGGGCCCGACGGGCGACCGGGGCGGAAACGCCATGGGGCAGCGCCAGAAACACCACATCCACCCGATCCAGGGAGGCTTCGGCAAAGCTGACGACCGGGAAGTCCTCCGTCAGGGGGAACAGCTGGGCCAGGGACCCCCCCGCCCCGCTCTCAGAAGCCGCGAAGACGATTTCCACCGCCGGGTGCCGCCGCAGCAGCCGGAAGATCTCAAACCCAGCGTATCCGCTCACCCCATAAATCCCAACGCGAATCATCACCACCCCTCCAGAGAAAGCGAGATCGGGCATAGCCGCTAATGGGTTCCCGGGAGCGACACCATCTCCCCATCGAGGCCCTATGGCGCAAAGCTTCATGGAAAACAAAAACCCCCCGGGCATCGGAGCCCGGGGGGTAGAACATACCGTGGAACTGCCAGATATCAACGGCCAATAACCCGCCTCCCCGCACCGGACCCGATGCCCGGCAGGGCCTCTGGACGACGGATACGTGGGAAGCGGGCAATACCGTTCAACATCCTCACCGGATCCCCCATGGTTTGGGATCCATCATAAGCGACTTCCAGCAACTTGTCAAGCAACACCGTCGGGGGGGGAAGCCCCCACCACAGGGATTGCCGGTCGCGTCCCCCAGGGCGTTTTACCGCCCTATCGCGGTCGCTCATAGACCTCCGGATTCACACAATGGGGAAGCCGCTCGCCCCGCAAGCCGGCCAGGACGTTGAGAGCCGCCAGCTCCGCCATGCGGTTCCGGGTGGTCACCGTCGCGCTGCCGATATGCGGGACCACGATACAATTCGGCAACTGGAGGAGCGGATGATCGGCAGGAAGGGGCTCCGGATCCGTGACATCCAGGGCGGCGGCGAAGATACGCCCCTCCTTTAAGGCCTCGTAGAGCGCTTCCGTGTCCACAATGGGGCCGCGGGCGGCGTTGATCAGGACAGCGGTGGGTTTCATTTTGGCGAAGGCTTCCCGATTGATCAGGCGATAGGTCGTGGGGTTGAGATCCGTATGGATCGTGATGAAATCGCTTTCACGAAAGAGAGTGTCCAGATCGACGAACGTCGCGCCCAGCTCCGATTCCGCCGCCACATTTCGGTGCACATCGTGATACAGGATACGCATGTTGAATCCTTTCGCCCGGCGGGCCACCGCCGTCCCGATCCGCCCCATGCCAATGATCCCGATCGTGGCCCCGTAGACATCCTGTCCCAACAGCAACAGCGGGCCCCAGGTCACCCACCGCCCCTCCCGCACGTAGTCAATGGCCTCCTTGATCCGTCGGGCAGCGGCCAGCAGCAGGGCCCATGTGAGATCCGCGGTGGCCTCCGTCAGGACCCCCGGCGTGTTCCCCACGGGGATACCCCGTCGGGTGCATTCCGCCACATCGATGTTATCGAAACCGACGGCCATGTTGCTGACGACCTTCAGGCGGGGTGCCGCATCCAACAGCTCGGCGTTCACCTTCTCCGTCAGCAAGCAGAGCAGGCCGTCCGCGTCTACCACTTCCCGAAGCAGAACCTCCCGGGGAACCGGTAGGTCGCTGTCCCATACCTTCAGCTCCGCGTGCTCGCGCAGGATCTCGAAGGCCCGTTCCGGGATCCGTCGGGTGATGTAAACTTTGGGTTTCGCCATAGGAGGCCTCCGTTTTCTAAGGGCTTGCCTGGCGAACCCCTCCCCCCCATCCCGCGACATTGCCGCCCACCGGGAAGGAGAATTTCGCTCGATCCGAACACGACGCACACCCAATACCTCCCTCCTCTCTTTTCCCCGGAGAGGAGGGAAACATCCGCCACGAAGAGGCTTGTGGCCTCATCCCTCCAACTGGAAAACCCTGAGGAAACAACCCCATCCCCGACGGGAGCACAAGCAGCATGAAAGCGGCCTCGCATCCTGTCCGGCTGCCCTCCACCTCACCCAAAGGATCCGACACCGCCACTCTCCAGCGCGTCCACGGCCTGATCGACCAGCTCCACCAGCTCTTCCCACTCCTCCTCGGTCAGGTGGATCGACACATTGCCCAGCTCGAGATGCAAGAGGGACTGGCCATCATCCCCGGTGCTGCGCCAGAGGGTGAAGTGCTCTGTCTCCGCCAGGGTCTCCATCGTGAACTCGTCTTCCGGATCGTTCGAGAACATGACGCGCTCCTTTCCCTAAAATGGTGATGCTCACGGTGTGGAGGATCCCTCCTCCTTACGCCAGGCTGCCAGATCCAGGGTGAGGCGAGCGAAGAAGCTGTTCGGCGGCAGCGTTCCAGTGCCGTATTCCATCTCAACGACCCGGGCCTGCAGCCGCAGATCCCGCGTCTCGACTTCCATGATCGCGCCGGGGGTGGCCAGCACCAGATCCCCCTTCTGACGCAGCCGTGCCTGGAGTCCGCTGTCCCGGTATGCATATTCGCTGGCCAGCACTTTGGTCACCGTTTTGATATCGTTCTTGTCAAACAGCCAGACCTCGAAGGCCGTGACCTTCGCCGGATCCCCGACCCCGATGGTCTCCGAGATGCCCACCCCATATTCCCCGAGGAACTCCCCATTGGGCAGCTCAATGGGGAAGGAGAGATCGAAATGATCATCCCCCAGCTTATAGGTCACCTGATGCTGGGAAAGGGGCGGCTCCCAGGTTTCCGGATAGGCTTCCCTGGGAGCAGGTCGCTCCAGGGCCGTGGGGGTGACCGATGGGCCGGCAGGGGCCGTTGCAGGAGCTGGGCGTCGCGGAGCGGCCATCAGAGCCGGGCGACGCCGGAGCCAGAAAGCGCCGAGCCCCAGCAGCGCCAGGCCGGCCAGTCCGATCAGACAGAAGGACGGAACACCCCCTCCCCGGGCGGGCGTGGGCGGCACGAAGGCTTGTTCCCAGACATCCGCCAGCCGCTCCATCGCACTTCGACGGGAGAGATCCGCCTCCTGTTGCGCCAAACGCCGGATCTCCCTCGCCGCATCCGGGGGAGCCCATCGCTGGCCCAGCCAGCGCACGCTGTCCTCCGGGCTCAGAAATCCAGCCCGGACGGCGTCGGCCAGCAGGCGCAGGTAGTTCGCCCGGTAATCGACCCGCAGATCCACCGGCGCGGCGTCCGTCCACTCCACCGGAGCGATATACCAGCCGTAAATCAGGCCGCCAGCCAGCCCGACCAGGAAGGCCACCGCTCCGATCTGCAGGGCCTGACGGTATGGTCTGAGCAGAATCCCAAGGGCTTGCAGGATGGTTTTCACGGCAGACCTCCTTGCCGAATTCTCGAGGACCTCTATCGCCCGCCTGCCCCCTTCGGCATTCCATCGCCCGGAACCCAGGCCATCGGGTCCGATAGGCGCCTGGTGGCATCCATCCAGACCGCGGCAGACAGGGTTCACCGCACCGGGATCAGCGGATCCCGCGAAGCGTGGGTTAGGACTTCGCGCACACCATCGGTATCCACCACCACCATATCCTCGATGCGAATACCCCCCCATCCACGGATGTAGATCCCGGGCTCCACCGTCAGGACCGCGCCGGCCGGGACGGGATCCTCGGCGATGGGGCTGGCGGAAGGCTTCTCGTGGATCTCCAGGCCAACCCCATGGCCCAGGCCATGACCGAAGGCCTCCTGGTAGCCCGCCTCCTCAATCACTGCGCGGGCCAGCGCATCGATCTCCTTGCCGGGCATCCCGGCCCGCATATTCCGGATCGCCGTCTCCTGGGCGCGCAGGACGATCGTGTAGAGCTCCCGGAAACGCCGGGGCATGCGGCCCAGGACGAAAGTGCGGGTGATATCGGAATGATAGCTATCCACCCGCGCCCCCAGGTCCACAATGATCGGCTCCCCGATCTTCAACCGGCGATCGCCCGGATGATGGTGGGCCATGGCCGCGTTCGGGCCGGAGGCGACGATCACATCGAAGGCCACATCGTCCCCGCCATGGGTGCGCAGATACTGCTCCGCCAGCCACGCGACCTCCCGTTCCGTCATCCCCGGCCTCAGCCGGCGCCGGAGATACGCCATGGTGGCATCAGCGACACGCGCGGCCTCCCGCATGCAGGCCAGTTCCTCTTCGTCTTTAACGGCTCGCATCGCCTCGATCCAGTCCTTGATGGGAACCCATTCCACATCCGGGGTCGCTTCCTTCCAGGACATCCACTGGTCTACGGTCAGATGAGCGCTCTCGAAGCCCACCCGGCGGGGCGAGCCGATCTCCTTCAAGAATTCTGGAAGAACCTCCACGAAACGGCGGCTGGGAAGGCGATAAAGGGTGAAATCCGGCGACTGGCGAGCGGCCTGTTCCCAGTAGCGGAAATCCGTCAGGATCCAGGCCTGGCGCGGTGTGATGCAGACAATGGCAGCGGAACCCGCGAAACCGGAAAGGTAGCGAATATTCGGAAGGTAGGTGATGAAGACGGCCTCGAGGTTCCCTTCGATCATTCGCCGGCGCACTCCTTCCACTCGCTCTCGATGCCGGGTGCCCATTCTAAGCGCTCCAGGGAAGAGAACTCCCTTTGATAGGGGGCTGTTTGGATTCTTATCGTAATGGATTTCGCTGACCTGAGCAAGGACCTCGCCCAGGACGGCATGACGCCGCTGATTCTCTGGAAGAACAGGCGTTGCGTTGAGGCTTTTCCTCAATAGACCGGGTGGTCCTTCGATTCGGTTGCCTTCGGCGATCGACCCATCTCCAAAATCCCTCCCATCGATGAAAAAGCGATAGAATGAGCTATAGGCGGACGGTTCGGCCCCTGGCATCGCGCCATCTGCTTTCCAGGGATTTCCGCGAGAAGAGGGAAAGGAACGCCCATGCGTCGGCTTCTGGTGTTGGGCTGGATTCTATGGTTGGTGGCATGGGGAGGTTGGGCTCAGGAACTATCAGCCCGACGGGTGCTGTGGTTACGAGTCGAAGGAGCCCTGACGCCGGTCGTGGCCGATTACCTGCGACGAGGGATCGAGACGGCTCAGGATCAGGAGGCAGAGGCCATCATTCTGCAGCTGAACACGCCGGGTGGGGAGGTCAACCTCACGCTGCGACTGGTCTCAATGATCCGCGAAAGCCCCGTTCCCGTGATCATATACGTGGCTCCACGGGGGGCAATTGCGGGATCCGCCGGAACGCTGGTGACGCTGGCCGGGCATCTGGCCTGGATGGCGCCGGAGACGGCCATCGGGGCCGCCTCTCCGGTAGGAGGTCAGGGAGAGGAGCTTCCAGAAACCCTCAGCCAGAAAGTCAAAGAGATCCTCAAGGCTCAGGTCCGCAGTCTGGCCGAACGACGGGGGCCCGAGGCCGTACAGCTGGCCGAAGCGGCGGTGGAATCCGCAAAGGCAGTAAGCGCCCGGGAAGCTGTGAAGGCAGGCTTGGTCGATGGAATCGCGGAGAACCCGGAGGACCTGCTCCGCCAGCTGGATGGTCGGACGATCCCGGTCCAGGGCCAGCCACGCACGCTCCGCACCCTGGGCGCCGTCATCGTTCCGCTTCCGATGAACATCGTGGAGGAGATCCTCCATCGTCTGGTGGACCCCAACATCGCGTTGATCCTCCTGGCCATCGGCGTACAGGCCATTCTGATCGAGCTCTCCAACCCGGGCGGCTGGGTGGCCGGGTTCATTGGCGTGGTGTGTCTGCTGCTGGCGGCGTATGGGATCGGTGTGCTGCCCGTCAACTGGCTGGGGTTGCTTCTGATCGCGGTCGCCATCATCCTGTTCGTTCTGGACGTGAAAGCCCCAACCCATGGGGCCTTAACGGCGGCGGGGACCGCCACCTTCATCGCTGGCGCGTTGGTATTATTCGCCCCGGTCGCCCGTTCGCCTTTCCCCCCTCTTTCTCCGTGGGTCGCTGGCGGCACCGGGCTGGCGATGGCGGGCTTTTTCGGATTCATCGTGGCGAAGGCGATTCAGGCGCAACGGCGGCCCAGCGTGATGGGTGTGGAGACCCTGATCGGTCGCCTGGGCGAGGCCCGGACGGACCTCAATCCCATTGGGATGGTGTATGTAGCCGGCGAATTGTGGACAGCGGAGAGTGAAGCCGGTATGATAACGGCTGGCACCCCCGTTCAGGTCGTGGGGGTGGAAGGCCTTCGCTTGCGAGTGCGAAAGTGGATGCCATCCGCCGGTTCGCTACCCTCTGCGCCCTCGCCCGAGCATCCGGGGATTGGATCCTAACGCAGATGGCTTTCGGCGGCCCAGAGCGGAGGTCGAGATACCCACGATGAGCCGTCTTGGAAACGGAACCGATCGCCTGCGAATGCTGATCATCCATCCCGATCTGGCAACCGGAGAGCGACTGATCCGGAGCGCTGTGCAGGCCGGGCACGCCGCTCACTATGCCCACGATCTGCGCGGGGTCCTCGCGCTGATCGCTCGGGCTATCCCCGATATCATTGTGGCGGATCGGGAGTGGCTGGAACGTAACGGCCGCGCATTGTTCAGCGCCCTTCGAGGTTGTTCTCCCCTCCCCCTGATCTGCCCGGTGGAAGGCATCGATCGGGATCCGATCTGGGATCGGCTGGCCCGAGCCGTGCAGGCGTTCCAGACCTGGACCGGTGGGGAGGTCATCCGGGTGGGATCTTTGATCATTGATCACGGCCGCAAACAGGTGATCTGGCGGGGCCAGCCCGTGCAGCTTCCCCCACTTCAGTTCAAAATCCTGACCGTCCTGGCCCGACGGGCGGGCCAGGTGGTCGCCCACGCCGATCTGGTGCGGGAGGTCTGGGGGATCGAGGCTGACGATCCAGAAGCACGCGAGCTGTTAAAAGTTCACATTCGGCAAATCCGCAAGCGCCTGGGGCTGGACCCGGAGCGGGGAGAGGTTCTAGTTTCCGTGCGCGGCTTCGGCTATATGCTGACCTCGCCGGAGGAGGAAGGATGACGGAGCGGCCGGACCGACGGCGGGGGTTGTGGATCGGCTACACGTTGCTTGGCGCGTGTGGCTTGACCGCCATCGCCGGAGGCCTGATCACCGCAACCCGCCCGCCCTCACCATGGATCGCGCTGGCCTCCACCGTGGCCGCCCTGGCGCTGATGGGCGCTCTTGTCGTAGGCTATGCCCTGCGGGGGCTGCGATCCGCCCAATACTATCTGGATCGCAACGGGCTCACGATCACGTGGTGGCCAGCTGTCCACGTAATCCCGATTCACGCCATCCGCGAGCTGCGCCCCGGCCCGGCCAGCCGAAAGGCGATCCGAAGGTGGCGGGGTATGCGCTGGCCGGGCCTGTATGCAGGCCATGCATGGGCGGTAGAGGAGAACCGGCCCGTCCTCTTCTTCGCCACCGAGGATCTTCCCCGACAGCTCTGGGTGATCACGGAAGCCGCTATCTACGCGATCTCCCCCCTCCATCCCCAGCGCTTTCTGGAGGCTTTCACCGAACGAGCGGCGATGGGACCTACCCAGCGTCTCCCCCAGACGACCCTCTTCCCGGGATGGCGTCAGCGGGCGCTTTGGGGAGACCGATGGGCGTGGTCGTTGATGCTCATCGGAGGCATTGCCATGTGGGGAATGTGGCTCTGGTTCTGCGGGCAATTCCCCCGCCTGCCCCCATGGGTGCAAATCACGGAATCCGCGGAAACGCTGTTCAGCCCAGCCGCCCATCTGACCCGCTTGCCGCTGCTGGGCGCGTTGACCTGGATCGTGAATGCGGCGCTGGGAAGCCTGCTCCACGAGCGGGAGCGGCCAGCGGCCTACGGCCTGTGGCTGGTAGGGCTCCTGGTTCAGATCCTCCTCTTCGGCGCCCTGCTTCAAATCCCGCGATAACGCGATCCCAAGATCGGCGTCATCCCGCCCCATGGTTCAGCCCTCGCATCCCACCTGGAGGTGAAGAAGAAAATGGGTCTGAAATCCGACCGCTGGATTCGCGAGATGGCCCTCCAGCATCGCATGATCGAGCCTTTCGAAGAATCCCAGGTGCGGCCTGGCGTGATCTCCTACGGCCTTTCCTCTTATGGCTACGACATCCGGGTCGCAGATGAGTTCAAAGTGTTCACCGATGTTTACAGCACCATTGTGGACCCCAAGAATTTCGATCCTCGTTCCTTCGTGGATGTCCGTGGCGAAGTCTGCGTGATCCCGCCGAACTCCTTCGCCCTGGCTCGGAGTGTGGAATACTTCCGGATCCCTCGAAACGTCCTGGTTGTCTGCGTAGGGAAGTCCACCTATGCCCGGTGCGGGATCATCGTGAACGTCACGCCCCTGGAGCCAGAATGGGAAGGATATCTCACCCTGGAGATCAGCAACACCACACCGCTGCCTGCGAAGATTTACGCGTACGAAGGGATCGCCCAAGTCCTTTTCTTCGAAGCCGATGAGGTATGCGAGCGATCGTATAAAGATAAAGGCGGCCGGTATCAGAACCAACAGGGCATCACAATCCCCCGGGTTCGTTAGAAAGCGTTCCACAAAGCGTAGAACCGAGTTGCGCTTCTGGATTCCGCTACATAAAATAAAAGGCAAGATCCCCACTGCAGGAGGAGAAGATGGTTCCTCATCGGTATCGCTGGGTCGTCGCAAGCCTCTTCCTCAGTATCGCCATGATCCTGGCGGCGTGCGCCCAGCCGGCCACGCCTGCTCCAACGACCGCCCCTGCCGCTCCCCAACCCACCCCGACCTCCGCTCCAGCCCAGCCCACCCCCACCGCTGCGCCGAAGGAGATCATCTTCGGAATGCTACTGGTGGGCCCGTATAACGATCGGGGCTGGAGCCAGGCCCACTATGAAGGGGGCAAGTACGTGGAGCAAAAGCTTCCCGGCGCGAAAATGCTCTATATCGATAAGGTGAATCCCGCCGACCGTCCGGGGACCACCGCCTCTCAACTGGCGGAGGAGCTGGTAGCGAAAGGGGCGAAGGTGATCATCTTCAACTCCGATGATCACAAGGACGAGGCCATCAAGTTCGCTAAGGCGCATCCGGATATCGTGGTGATCCATGCCTCGGGGGATGACGCCTGGAAGGAAGGGAAGAACTATAAGGGCATCCCCAACCTGGCCAACGTGATGGGCCAGATGGAGTATGGAAAGATGATCGCCGGTTGCGCGGCGGCTCTGACTACCCAGACGGGTAAGATCGGCTATCTGGGCCCGCTGATCAACGATGAGACCCGACGTCTGGCCGCCTCCGCTTACCTAGGGGCGAAATATTGCTGGGAGAAGTATCGGGGCAAGCAGGCGGCCGATCTGAAATTCAAAGTGACCTGGATCGGTTTCTGGTTCCATATCCCCGGCGTGACAGCGGATCCCACCCAGGTGGCCCAGGATTTCATCAACTCCGGCTACGATGTGATCATCTCCGGCATCGACACCACGGAGGCCCTGCGGGAAGCCGCCAAGGCCACCCAGGCAGGCAAGAAGGTGTGGGCGATCCCGTATGATTACATCGGCGCTTGCGAGGAAGCCCCGGATGTCTGCCTGGGAGTGCCCTATTTCAACTGGGGTCCGTCCTATCTGGCCCACATTAAGGCCGTCCTGGAAGGCACCTGGAAACCGTCCTGGGACTGGGTGGGGCCGGACTGGAAGGACATCAACAACCCGGATACGAGCTACGTCGGTTTCGTGAAGGGGAAGGCGTTAAGCCCGGAGGCATCCGCTAAGCTGGATGAGTTCATCAAAGGCCTGGGGGATGGCTCCATTCAGCTCTGGAAGGGGCCGATCCGGCTCCAGGATGGCACGCTTTACGTGGAGGAAGGAAAGGTCGCCACTCCGCAGCAGATCTGGTATCTCCCACAACTGCTGGAGGGAATGGAAGGCCAGAGCGTGCCGACCAAGTAGAGGGAGAATATCCTCGAATCCCACCGGAAGGGGGCGGCAGGGGACCGCCCCCTTTTTCTCATCATCGCTACTGTTTCGCGAATGAGTAACGGCTGTTCCTCACCTCCCTGGAATGAGAGGGTGGCGGGCGATGAAATTATTTGATTCGCCTGTATTGTGACATCCCTGGATCAGGTGGCCATGAAAGTCGAGATGCGTCATATCTACAAATCCTTCGGGCCGGTGCGGGCCCTTCAGGATGTCAGCCTCACGGTGGAAGCGGGCACCATCCATGGTCTCCTCGGGGAGAACGGGGCAGGCAAGACGACATTGATGAAGATCCTCTCCGGTTACCTGCGGCCCGATCGTGGGGAGATTTTCCTGGATGGAAAGCCCGTTCGTTTCGCCTCCCCGGCGGAAGGCCTCCGGCATGGGATCGGAATGCTCCACCAGGATCCTATGGACTTCCCCGCCATGTCCGTTCTGGACAACTTCATGATGGGCCATGAAGGCGGATTCTGGCTGGATCGACGAAAGGCCCGACGGGCGTTGCAAGATCTGGCCAGCCAGTTCGGTTTCCATCTGGATCCGGATGCCCGGGTGGATCGCCTGACCGTGGGAGAACGACAGCAGCTGGAATTGCTCCGCCTCCTCTGGCGAGGGGTTCGGGTCCTGATCCTGGATGAGCCGACCACAGGGATCAGTGCCCCGCAGAAAGCCCGGCTTTTTGATACCCTGCGCCGTCTGGCGGGAGAGGGGAAGACCGTTATTTTTGTGACCCATAAATTGGAGGAGGTGGAGGAGCTCTGCCATCGAGTCACCGTATTGCGCCAAGGTCGCCTGGCTGGGGAAGCCATGCCGCCTTATTCCCCCCAGCGTCTCATTGAGATGATGTTTGGCCGCCCCCTCCCGCTCCCCGAACGCCAGCCGATCCCTCCTGGGGAACCGGTTCTGGAAATCCGAAACCTGGTGGTGGGCGATCATCGACTCCGGCTAAGCCGGGTGAGCCTCACCGTGCGGTCCGGGGAGGTTATCGGACTGGCCGGCATGGAAGGAAGCGGCCAGCAATTGTTCATGCGCGCCTGCGCTGGCCTCGTCCGCCCATGGGAGGGCTCCATCCGGATGCGGGGGAAGGATCTCACCGGAAAGCCTTACCATGCCTTCCTCGAAGCCGGGGTGCTCTTCGTGCCCGCCAATCGCCTGGAGGAAGGCCTGATCCCCGGCCTTACGTTGACCGAGCACTTCCAGCTGGTATATCCAAACGGTCGTTATCTGATCGATTGGGAGCAGGCGCGCGTGGAGGCGCAGCGACGGATTCGGGAGTTCAACATCCGGGGGAAGCCTGAGACGATGGTGGAAGCCCTATCCGGAGGGAACCAGCAGCGGATGCTTCTGGCACTGATCCGAACGCCAGCCCATCTGCTGTTGCTGGAGCACCCCACCCGCGGGCTGGATGTGGAATCCAGCATGTGGGTCTGGCAACGGTTGAAGGAGCGGGCCCAGGAAGGCACAGCCCTGATGGTGATCTCCTCCGATCTTCAAGAGCTTCTGCAGTATTGCGATCGGATCATCATTTTCTTCAGCGGCCGGATCTCGGAACCGATCGCCACCGAAGAGCTAACGCTGGATCGTCTTGGCCATATGATCGCCGGGCGCGAATGGTGACACATAGCCGGGCCCCACCGCCAGGGGAGCGGAGAAGCCATCGACGGCCCGCCAAGCCTCCCGACCCTCCTGGAGGACGGGGCATACATTGTGAAGCCCGAGGCCCGTTCAGCAGAAGGGCTATCCCTATAAATAAACCGATAGGGTAAGCGAAGGCGATGAAAGAAATCCTTCTCCCCCGTGCTCGTCCGTCTCGATGGGTGGAGTTCGGCTTCCAAGGCCTCTCCATCCTGATGGCCTTGCTGTTCACCACACTGGTGCTGGTGATAGCGGGCGCCCCTCCGATTGAAGCCTATCGGCAGGTGCTGGAGGGCGCCTTCGGCTCGCTGAAGCGCGCCGCCGATATCCTGGTGGTCTGGGTGCCATTGATGCTGGTGACTTCCGGCCTGTTGCTCACTTTCACGGCCGGGCTGTGGAACATCGGTGTGGAGGGACAGATTGTGCTGGGGGCAATCACTGCCACCGGGCTGATGCGTGCCCTACAGGAGACCAGCCTCCCGCCCCCCCTGATCCTGATCCTCGCCCTGGCCGCCGGGATGGCCGGCGGTGCAGCCTGGGCCAGCCTCGCCGGTCTGCTGAAGATCTATGGGGGCGTCCATGAGATCTTCGGCGGACTGGGATTGAACTTTGTGGCCACCACAATGATCCTGTGGCTGATCTTCGGCCCCTGGAAGCGGCCCGGGATCGGCTCCATGAGCGGCACGGAGCCTTTCCCGGAACGCCTGTGGCTGCCGGTGTTTCCTGGCCTCCGGTTAAGCCCATGGGCATTGCTGCTGGCCCTCCTGAGCGTCGCGCTGGTTTACGGGCTGCTGCGCAACACCTACTTCGGGCTCCGGTTGAAAGCGATCGGAAAGAACATCCGCGCGGCCCATCTGTTGGGGGTGCCGACCGCCCGCTATCTGTTCCTGGCCCTGCTGGGATGCGGCGCGATGGCCGGGTTGGCCGGCGCCCTCCAGGTCATCGCTGTTTATCATCGGCTGATCCCCCCGATCTCCAGCGGCTATGGCTACCTGGGGCTGCTGGTGGCCATGCTGGCCAATTACCGCGTTTCCTGGTCCATCCCAGTCGCCTTCTTCTTCGCCGCCCTAAACATCGGCAGCATCCAGCTCCCGATCACCCTGAAGCTGGATTCCGCCCTTTCCGGGGTGATGCAGGGCGCGCTGGTGCTTTTCGTGCTGCTGATGCAGGGGGCACGAGCTCGCTGGCGATCCAAACTCGCAGTGGAGCAAGGAGATGACGCTTGAGTGGATCTTCGGCCTGGCGGGGGTTCTGGCCGCCGCCGCACCCCTCCTGATCGCTGTGATCGGTGAGACGTTCTCGGAACGGGCCGGGGTGGTGAATCTCTCGGTCAACGGGGCGATGCTGCTGGCCGCCATGGCCGGCTTCGCCGTTGCTGTGCGAACAGGGAGCCTGGAGCTGGGATTCCTGGCCGGCACCGTCATCGGGGCCTTGATGGCCCTGATGGTCGCCTTTGCCAGCCTGACCCTTCGTCAATCCCAGGTGGCGGTCGGGCTGGTGCTGGCCCTGCTGGGTCGGGATCTGGCATATTTCCTGGGGAACCCCTTCATGGGCATGCCCGGTCCTCGCGTGGGCGCGCTCCCCATCCCCGTTTTGAAGGATCTCCCGGTTCTCGGGCCTCTGCTGTTCCAGCAAAGCCCGGTGGTTTACATCAGCCTGGCCACTGTGGCGCTGGCCTGGGTGTGGATTTTCCGGACCCGACCCGGGCTGGTGCTCCGCTGCGTGGGCGAACGCCCTCCCGCCGCGTTCGCCCGGGGCGTCCCGGTGACCCGGGTGCGCTATGGATACGCCGTTCTGGGCGGAGCGTTGGTGGGATTCGCCGGGGCCGCTTACACCTTGGATCTTAAGGGGGGGTGGCAGGGGCCGATCTCCGGCATCGATGGGATCGGATGGATCGTGCTGGCCATTACGATCTTCGGGGGATGGCACCCGGTACGCGGGGCCTTCGGAGCGCTGATCTTCGCCCTGCTCCAGTGGCTCAGCCTGGTTCTCCAACCCCGCCTCCCCGGAATCCCCTCCCAGGTCCTCAATGTCGCACCGTTCCCCCTCATGATCTTCGCCCTGTTGCTGACCAACCTGGGCAACACGGAGTGGGTCCAGACAGCGCTCTCCCGCCTGCCGGAATCCAGCCGCCGCCTCGCCCTCCGGGCCCTCCGCAGCCTCCAGGTTGCCCCACCCGCCGCCCTGGGGACCGTCTTCGAGGAAGAATAGAGGCGAGACTCCTCCCGATGGGCTTGCCGCACGGGGAGGCAGGGAAACGAGGTGGTGCGGGTTCGAGAAATCGCTCAGGGGAGGTCAAGCGATGGGACTTGAGCAGCTTAAAGTTCGCGAAATCGTCAAACAGGCGGTCAGCAAGAATGTGGACATCCCCGAGTTCCAGCGAGAATTCGTTTGGGATCCGGAGCAGGTGAAGTTGCTGGCCGAGTCGCTTTACCGCGAATACCCCATTGGCTCCTTCTTGCTCTGGGACAGCTCCGAGTATCAGGAGCCTAAAACGGCCCAGGGCACCCAAGCCTCGCTCTGGATCGTGGATGGACAACAGCGCACCACCGCTCTCTGCCTGCTCCTGGGAGAGAAACCCTACTGGTGGGAGGATGCCGAAAAGTGGAACCAAGCCCTGAAGCGTTATGTTGTAATGGTCAATCTTTTGCCCGAGGATGGGGATGACCGGCTGGAGTTTGCTTTACCTAACCCCATCCGGCGTAAAGATCCGCGCTGGATCAGTCTTCGCAGTGTCCTTAGCAGGGACAAGGTGGAGAGCTTGACACCATTGGCCCAAGAAATCGTAAACAAAGTGGGTGGCGACCCCAACCAGATGATGAAGACCTTTGGGCAGGTGCATGCCCGTCTGCAACGGCTATGGCAGATCAGAGAGCGGGATATTCCGATCATCAAAATCAACCATGAAGTAGAAGATGTGGCGGAGATTTTTGCCCGCTTGAATCAAGCGGGGACTCGCGTGAAAGAGGCAGATGTGGTTCTGGCTTTGGCTGCTGTACGCAATCCCCGATGGGTGCGTGATGACTACCTGCCGTTTCGCAATGATCTTGTGGAACGTGGTTGGGACCTCGATGCCGGCATCTTTATTCGCACGATGACGGGTATCGGTTGTGGCCGTGCCCGTCTTAAGGAAGTGCCTAAGGACTTCTGGAATCCGCCTACCCTGCAGGCTGTATGGAAAAAGGCAAAGGAGACCATCGAGGAGGTGCGCAAGCGTTTGGCCGAGTACGGGATCTTCTCGCCCGACCTTCTCCCCTCTACAAACAGCTTGATTCCGCTCTTTGTGCTTCACCACAAATGGGGAAGTCGGTCGGACTACCGATTCGAAAGGGCGCTACGTTGGTTTCTTTTGGCCAATCGAGACGGACGCTATAGCGGCTCGGCCATAACGAGTCTGAATGAAGACGTGCGGGCTATAACTGAAGCACCAGATTTCGCCAACGCTCTGCGGAACCTAATGGCTCGTCTGCGGGTATCTCCCAAAATCGATGATGATGACTTTCTGAGCCGCTATGACCGGTCGGGTAATCGTTTCTTGCGCCTGATGCTCTACCTCGTGTTATTCGACCGTGGGGCTAAGGACTGGGTGGATGGCACTCGCATTGGTTACGACAAAACCGGTGCGCCCATAGCTTCTGGCTTTGAGCCCCAATGGCACCATATCTATCCCAGTAGTGTGCTGAAGAAAAAAGGCATAGCCGAGGACGAAATCCACGCTCTAGCTAATATAACTGTGCTGAACGAGCGCACTAATGCATATAGGCTCCTTGCTAAGGAGCCGTGGCAGTACATTCGGAAATATCAAATTTCAAAGCAAATGCTGGAGGGCCACTTGATCCCCAGCGAGTTTGTCCAGGCTGTGGATGATGAGGCGCTTCTCGCGAAGCAATGGAGCGTGGAGCGATACACAGACTTTCTGATTGGTCGGGCACAGCTACTGGCCCAAGCCGCCAACGCGTTCTTGGAGAGATTAGTTGAAGGGTGAAAACCATGTCCCTCGCGGTAGACAACCCCAACGTCCACTCGCCCTTTGAGGAGCCGACACGCTACTGGAAATACCGGCAGGGCCAGCCTGGGCGGGTGGAGGGGAGGAGGCCCGCGGGCGAGAGGTCAGCCCCGCCAAAGCTCCCACGGAGGTCACGGTGAAGCCGGCGGTGGGGTATCGCATCGGCCGGCCAGACCGCCTGGGGCCCGGTCCGGAAATCCCCCACGACCGCACCCCCTCCCCCCAGGAGAAGCGCCTCCAGTCCACTATCTACGAGATCGCCGCCGAGATCACAAACCGGCTCCAGGAAAGGCGGGAGGAGCGGTCCGCCCGTCATGTCCTCTTCCCCCAGATGCGGCACATCCTCATATTGAAAAAACGGGTGCGGTTCACCGAGAAGGTGCCGTGGAAGAGGTGGCCCTGCCCCGGCACCGTCAGCACACGGTAGAGCGTCTCCTTGAGGCCATCGAACCGGACACCGAAGCTGGGGAGCCGCCCCTCCTGACCATCGAGGCGGCGCCTGCCCAGTGATCTTCCAATCGTAGTCGAGATCGTCGATACGGAAGAGAAGATAGAGTCCTTTCTTCCGCTCATCGACAACGCCATCGGCGAGGGCCTGGCCACCGTGGAGAGGGTCGGAGTCCGCTTCTACAGGTCCGGAGCGCTCAGAGTCGAGTGAGGCCAGCCGCAACAGCCTTGCCGGCTTAATCACCGCATGCAGCCAACGGCGCTTCGCGCCGCGGCGGATGCTGAGCGTTAGCAGGCAGGAAGCACGGGATAGGGATTTACTTATAATAATACTGAGAGCAGTGGTTCTGGCAGCCGGGATAGGGCTCGTAGGCCTGCGCTCGCTTTCAGCGATTTGGTTCAGGGAGAAACGTGGGCCCAGCAATTCACTGGGGGCGGGGGCCTGGTTCTCCGGGGTGGAGCTCTGGTAGGAGCACTGGCTGGTCAGCGGTGGCCCATCTCCGCGTGGTCCTCGGCCTGATCTTCCTCTCTCAAGAATCAAAAGGAGTAAGTTCAATGTTTGAAGTGGACGTGGTCCCCCTCCACATCCACGAGCGGGTCTCGACCCGGGCCATCCTGGACGCCGTGCGCCGACCGCGGCCGCTGCAGCCGCAGCTTTTCGGTGAGACGCCGCTCCCCGCCGATCAGCGGATCGAGTTCTACCGCCACGAGGGGGGATGAACTAACCGCCTCATCCCGGGAGACTCCCTACGGTTATTTTAGGAGGTGTCTAAGATGGCTGGGAGTTCCAAAGGGAATGCCGAGGCTACCAAGAGGGAAAGTATATTCTTCAACGCCCTCCGCGATGTCTTTGTGGGCGCAAGGGTGGAGGGGGAGTCGGGCTTCGT
>NZ_JBHOQR010000028.1:0-56233 GCF_042408815.1 Thermoflexus sp.
CAATGCCTCTACCCGACAAGGTCACCGCGTTAGCCGTCTTGTATACATCTACCTCCAGGAAAGCTGGGCCATAATAATAAGGGAGCCAGCCCCCGGTGAACGGAGGATGGACCCCAACTCCGAATCGGGAGGCGGATACCGATGAGCGAGACGATGCGCGCCGTGATCAAAGCGGCGCCGGGGCCGGGCCTGTCCCTGGCCCGCTACCCGATCCCCACCCCCGGCCCCCAGGAGATCCTGGTGAGGGTCAGGGCGGCCTCCATCTGCGGGACCGATCTCCACATCTACCGCTGGGACCCGTGGGCTCAGGGACGCATCCGCCCGCCCTTGATCATCGGCCACGAGTTCTGTGGGGAGGTAGTCGAGGCCGGGCCGGAGGTGGATGGAATCCGGGTGGGCGATTTCATCTCCGCCGAAAGCCATGTGATCTGCGGCCGCTGCGACATGTGCCGCACCGGCAAAGGTCACCTCTGCCGGAACACCCGCATCCTGGGAGTGGATCGCGACGGTGCCTTCGCGGACTTCATCGTCATCCCCGCGGAGAACGCCTGGGTCAATCCCCCGGATCTCCCCCTCGAAGTGGCGGTCCTCCTGGAAAACTTCGGCAACGCCGTGCACACCGCCTTCGCGGTGGACCTGCGGGCGCGCAAGGTGCTGGTGACCGGCTGCGGGCCGGTGGGCCTGATGACCATCGCCGTGGCCCGGGCCATCGGCGCCCGGATGGTCATCGCCACCGACATCAGCCTCTATCGCTTGGAGCTGGCCCGGCGGATGGGGGCCGACTACGTCCTCAACCCGCAGGAGGTCAACGTCGTGGAGGCCATCCGGGATCTGGCAGGCGGGGAGGTGGACGTGCTGCTGGAGATGTCCGGCGCTCCCTCGGCCATCCGTGAGGGCTTCACCGTCCTCAAGCCGGGCGGCCAAGCGGCCCTGCTGGGCCTCCCTCCGGGCCCCATCGAGTTCGACCTGGCCAACATGGTGATCTTCAAAGGCGTGACGATCCACGGCATCGTCGGGCGCCGTCTGTGGGAGACTTGGTATGAGATCCGAGGGCTGCTGAACGCCGGCGCCGTGGACCTGCGCCCGCTGGTCACCCATCGCTTCCGCCTGGAGGAGTTCGACCAGGCCTTCGCGACCATGGCCAGTGGCCAGAGCGGGAAGGTGATGCTGATCCCATAACGTTAGCAGGAGGTTCGACGATGACCGTGCAACCGACCACCGCCGATAAGCTATCGTGGATCCGGGAGGAGCTCCAGGCCCTGCACGACCAGGGCCTCTACATCCACATCCGTACCATCCAGTCGGCCCAGGGGCCCTGGCTGATCGTGGACGGCCAGCGGGTGCTGAACTTCTGCTCCAACAACTACCTCGGGCTGGCCAACCATCCGCGCATGCGGGAAGCGGCCCGCCAGGCCGTTGAGAAATACGGTGTGGGGCCCGCCGCGGTGCGCACCATCGCCGGCACCCTGGACCTCCATTTGATCCTAGAGGAGAAGCTGGCGCGCTTTAAGGGCGTGGAGGCGGCCATTTCCTTCCAGTCGGGCTTCAACGCCAACCTGGCCACGATCCCGGCCCTGGTGGGGGAGGGCGACGCCATTTTCTCCGACGAGCTCAACCACGCCAGCATCATCGACGGGTGCCGCCTCTCCCGCGCCCGCATCGTCCGCTATGCCCACAACGATCCCAACGACCTGGAGGCGAAGATCCGGGAGCACTTAGGGAGCTTCCGGCGAGGCCTGATCGTCACCGACGGCGTCTTCTCCATGGACGGCGACATCGCCCCCCTGCCGGAAATCGCCGAGATCGCTGAGCGTTACAACCTGATGCTGATGGTGGATGACGCCCACGGTGAGGGGGTGCTGGGCCGGGGCGGCCGGGGGATCGTGGACCACTTCGGGCTCCACGGCCGGGTGGACATCGAGGTGGGGACGCTCTCGAAGGCCTTCGGGGTGGTGGGTGGCTACGTGGCCGGGCGCCAAGAGATCGTGGAATGGCTGCGCCAGCGCGGCCGTCCCTTCCTGTTCTCCAGCGCCATGACCGCCGCCGACACCGCCGCCTGCATCGCCGCCGTGGAGATCTTGGAGGAATCCACCGAGCTGGTGGACCGGCTGTGGGAGAACACCCGCTATTTCAAGGAGGAGATGCGCCGCTTGGGCTTCGATCTGGGCGCGAGCGTGACCCCCATCACGCCGGTGATGCTGGGGGACGCCCGACTGGCCCAGGCCTTCAGCCGCCGACTCTTCGAGGAGGGAGTGTTCGCCCAGGCCATCGGCTATCCCACCGTGCCCCGAGGCAAGGCCCGCATCCGGGTGATGATCTCCGCCGCCCACCGCCGGGAGGACCTGGATCGGGGGCTGGAGGCCTTCGCCAAAGTGGGACGGGAGCTGGGGGTGATCCGCTGATCCTCCAGGCACATCCACCCCAGCGCCTCTCCATCCAGCGCACGCCCCATCGCCGCCCGCCGCAACGGAACCCGGCCCGAAAACAGCGCCACACCTTCGGCTCGAAGCGTCTCCATCGTCAGCAAACCCCGGGCGAAGGGAAGCGGGCCCACCAAAGCAATGAAAGGCTCCCGCGGCAGCGCCGTTGCGTGGGCCAGCGAGGGCGATCTCCAGAAGCCTGACCGCTTCTGGAGGCCAAAGCACTCCATGGATGACAATCGGCGCGGGGCATTGGTGACCTCGTAATAAGGGAGGGCAGGCCAGGAAATCACCACCCCATGGGGCTCTCGGGCGGACCCTGCCGGTGGTATCATGTCCAGCAACGGACCCAAGCGCGGCCTCCAGCCTCCGATCCAACAGGACCATGGAGCTCTTGAGCCCAAAGACCGGAATCCCAGCGACGTCTGATCATCCCGCTCACGACACCATCGCGGTGCTGGATTTCGGCTCCCAGTATGCGCAGCTGATCGTCCGCCGCATCCGGGAGATCGGCGTCTATGCCGAGCTGTTCCCATGGGATGCAGATCCCGCCGAGGTTCTCGCCCTGCGGCCGAGGGGCTTCATCCTCTCCGGAGGCCCGGCCAGTGTCTATGAGCCTGGCGCCCCTTCCCTCCCGTCGTATGTCCTGCAGATCGGCCGGCCGGTGCTGGGGATCTGCTACGGGATGCAGCTGCTGGCCCACGCCCTGGGCGGACGGGTCGCCCCGGCCCCGGCCCGGGAATACGGCCGGGCGGAGGTGGAAATCTTGGAGCCCGAGGATCCCCTCTGGCGCGGGCTGCCCTCCCCCATGACCGTCTGGATGTCCCACGGGGATCGCGTGGAGGCTCTGCCGCCCGGCTTCCAGGCCATGGCCCGCTCCCCCAATGCGCCTTTCGCCGCCATCGGCGACCCGGCCCGCCGCCTTTACGGCGTGCAGTTCCACCCGGAGGTCGCCCACACCCCCCTGGGCCGCGAGCTTCTGCGGCGCTTCGCAGTGGCCCTGTGCGGCTGTCAGCCCACCTGGACCCCCCGGGCGATCGCCGAGGAGCAGATGGCGCGCATCCGGGAGCGGGTAGGCGGGGAGCGCGTGCTCTGCGCCGTCTCCGGAGGTGTGGACTCCACCGTCACCGCGGTGCTGGTCCACCAGGCAGTGGGGGCGCAGCTGCAATGCCTCTTCGTGGACACCGGGCTGTTGCGCCAGGGGGAAGGGGAGGAGGTGGTGGCCGCCCTGCGGGCCCTGGGGTTGCCGGTGGCCGCGGTGAACGCCGCCGAGGCCTTCCTGGAGGCGCTGCAGGGGATCACCGATCCCGAGGAGAAGCGGATGCGGATCGGCCACACCTTCATCGCCGTCTTCGCCGAGCACGCCCGCCGGCTGGGCCCCTTCCGGTTCCTGGCCCAGGGCACCCTTTACCCCGACGTCATCGAGAGCCGGGCCCCGGAGCGGCGGGCAGCCGCCCGCATCAAGACCCATCACAACGTCGGCGGGCTCCCCCCCGACCTCTCCTTCGAGCTCCTCGAGCCCCTACGGTATCTCTTCAAGGATGAGGTGCGCGCCCTGGGGGCCCATCTGGGGATCCCGGAGGCTCTGCTGCGCCGCCAGCCTTTCCCGGGACCGGGGCTGGCCGTGCGCTGCGTCGGGGAGGTCACCGCCGAACGGCTGACGCGGTTGCGGGCTGCTGACGCCATCGTGCAGGAGGAATTGGCCCGCTCCGGGTGGGCGGAGCAGGTGGCCCAGGCCTTCGCCGTCCTACTGCCCGTGCGCAGTGTGGGCGTGATGGGAGATGCCCGGACCTACGAGGAAGTGGTCGTGGTGCGGGCGGTGGCCACCGAAGACTTTATGACCGCGGCCTGGGTTCCCCTGCCCCCTGAGGTGCTGGATCGCATCGCCCGCCGGATCGTCAACGAGGTCCCTGGGGTCAACCGTGTGCTCTACGACATCACCCACAAGCCCCCGGCCACCATCGAGTGGGAATAAGATGCCTATTGGGAACTTCACCCCTTACGCAGGCACCTGGAAGACAGGAAACGGCATGGGAGCGCGTCGGGCGCGTCGGGCGAAAGCGATGCGCAGGATGTGGGCAGCCATCCGTCCGTAATCATAGCCGGCCGCCGCCGCCGAGCGCACAAACCCCGCATCCGGCGAAAGATCCGGGTTCGGGTTCACATCGATCACATAGGGTCTCCCATCCGGGGCCAGCCGGATATCGATGCGCCCGTAATCCCGCACCCGCAGAGCCCGATAGGCCATCAGTGCCACATGCACCACCTCCGCCTCCGTCCACTCATCCAGCGGCGCCGGCACGAGGGGGAGGGTCCGCTGATATCGCTCACTCTGTCGATCCCATTTCGCCGAGTGATCGAGGATCCGCTCTTCCTCCCGGAGTCCGTCGAAGAGGATCTCGGAAATGGGCAGCGGATCGGGATCCTCATTCCCCCACAGGCTGACGTTGAGCTCGCGGCCCGGGATGAAGGACTCTACCAGCGCCGGCTGGCGAAGCGTCTCCCACACCACTTCCACCCGCTCCCGCAACGCCGACGGGGAAGTCGCCACCGCCTCAGGGGTGATCCCCACGCTGCCATGCTCCCGGACCGGCTTCACAATCGCCGGGAAATCCGTCCAGCCCTCCAGGTCCTGCAACCGATAGCATACCCGCCATGGGGGCGTGGGGATGCCATTCAGGGTGAGGAACGCCTTCATCAGCGCCTTGTTGCCGGCCACCGTCAGGGTCCATGGACCGGATCCCGTGTATAGAAAGCCGGCCGACTCCAGCGCCCAGGCCACTCGGGGCTCGGCATAGGGATCCCCTTCCAGTGCCTCGCACCAATTAAAGACGATCCACTCCTGGGGATCGTAGCCCGTTAGAGGGCTCAGGACATCCCGGCGGATCTCCACCGGATGGACCTCGAGTCCGTGGGCTTGAAGGCCTTCCCACATTCTGCGGACGCATTCCAAGGCATACGTCTGATCCTCAGGGGGCCATGCGCGATCCATGTTGTAAAGCAGGAGCACCCGGCGCATGGTCCTCGGGTTCGACGAATGCCGTCGCATCACTCCACCTCCTGCGCGTGGGCCTCGACCGCCGACAGAGAGGCGGCCGTTAGCGGATCGAGGCCCCTTAGATAAATCGCTAGCCCCTCGCCCTCGTCGTAGAAATCCTCGACCTGGGCCAGTAACCGGAACCCGTGGCGTTCATAGAACCGACGGGCTGGCGTATAAGCGGGCGCCGTGGCGGTCTCCACCAGGATCCAGCGCCCGCCTTCCTGCCGGATATGCTCCATCATGGCTTGGAGGAGGGCGGTCCCGATCCCCCTCCGCTGCACCCGGGGATCCACCAGCAGCCAGTAGAGCTCCCAGGACCATCGGGTCAGCGGCCTCCGCCCATAGCAGATCAGACCGGAGGGCTCCCTTTCTTCGGCGCTGTCCACCCAGACATGGAAGTAATAACCGCTCCGCTCGAATCCCTTCTCACAGGCTTCCCGGAAGATCTCCAGAAGGGTATCGATTTCCTCCGGCCGGAACACGCCGCAACGTTCCGCCATCGTCCGGATCGCTGCCTCTTCATCCGCTCGAGGCCATCGAATAGGCGACATCGGCTTCCACCGCCCATCCCGATTGGGGTTGAAGGGTCTCCTTCCACCGTCCCCGGCGCTCCCATGCCAGACGGATCAGCCGTTCCGTCATCGCAGCATAGGAATAGCCAGCCGCCCGGGCCGCGTTCACAAACCCGCTGTTCGGAGCCAGGCTCGGGTTCGGGTTCACCTCCAGCACGTAGGGGGTCTCCCCTTGAAGCCGGATGTCCACCCGCCCGTAATCCCGACCCCGGACCGCCCGGAAGGCCCGGATGGCCACCTCACGAACCCGGGCGGCGAGGGCTTCCTCGAGCTCCGCTGGGCACCGCACCGGCGTCAGCGCATACTCCTCCGATTCCGGCAGCCACTTGGCCGCGAACGTGCACACCCGCCACAGGGGATTCGGGATCTGGGAGTAATCCACCTCCGCCAGGGGCAAAACCTCGGGGTCCCGACCGCCCCACAGGGCGACGTTGAACTCGCGTCCCTCGATGAAGGTTTCCACGAGGGCCGGCTGGCGATACACCTCCAGCACATAGGCCACCCGCGCCCGGAGGGAGGCCGCATCGACGACCACGGATTCCCGGTCGATCCCGTGGCTGGCATCCTCCGCGAGAGGCTTCACGATCGCCGGCAGGGGGATCCGGATGCGCTCCTGGGGATGGTGAAACACCTGGGCCGGGGGGGTGGGCAGGCCGGCGGCCCGAAGCCGAGCTTTGGCCCGCCCCTTATCCAGACAGAGAGCCAGCGTCGAGCTGGAGGATCCAGTATAGATAAACCCTCGCGCCTCCAGGAGGACCGGCACCACCGCTTCCCCCTGGGGTCGCCCCTCGAGGGTTTCACAGAGATTGATCACCACGGTATCCTGCGGATCGAAGGCATCCAGCGCCTCGCGCAGAGAGGCCCGATCCCAGACCGGCCGGGCGGTCACGCACCATCCCCGCTCTTGGAGCGCCGAAACCATCGCCCATGCCGTGAGGGCGACCTCCTCCTCAGCGATCCAATCGCGAGGCTCCCCACGGGGAAGATGCTCCACCACGCTGTAAAGGATCAAAACCCGGCTCGGCGCAATGGGGCGGCGACGGCGCATAGTCGCTCCTTGAATGGATCCCGCTTCGTCCAGGAGGAGAGCAGGACCTGGGCGCTGAAACCGACGGGCCCCTTTGCCCTCCCCTCGCATTCCCCGTGTTTCAGCAAACCGCTCTCACCCCGTCGTCCCCAGAGGGATCCTGGCCGGCTCCACAGCCTCCGCGATCGGAAGGCCATAACGACGGCAGGCAGCCTCCAGGATCCGCGCGATCAGCACGTCATACGCCATCCCGTCCGCCCGGGCGTTCAGCACCATATCGCTATACCTCGGATTCAGCCCGGGGAGGGTGTTGATCTCCAGCAGATAGATCCGGCCAGTGGCGGCATCGATCCGCATATCCACCCGGCTCAGATCACATGCCCCGATCGCCCGGAAGGCTTCGAAAGCCAGGCGCTGCGCCTCCTGCCGCAACCTCGGATCCAGCGGGGCCGGGCAGAGATAGCGCGGACCCAGCGGCATTTCGGACTTGATGTAAGACGTGTACAGCCCCCGCTGATCCGGCGGGCAGGGGCTGAGGTCCACCATCATCGGCGGGAAGACATGGACGCCCTCGATATCCAGGCCTTCTTCCGTGGCCCACCCGCCGGGCGGCCGGAGCCATCCGGCCTCCCCATCGACATTGCCGATCAGGCCCACCGTGAGCTCCGGGCCGTCGATGAAGGTTTCCACCAGGGCCTCCTGCCGGTAGGTCCGGAGGATATAAGCGACCTGCTCCCGGAGCTCCGCCTCATTGGTCACCACCGACTTCGCGGAGATCCCCATCCCACTTCCTTCCCGGTTCGGCTTGACAAAGAGGGGGAAGGAGAGGCGGGGATCCAGCGGCTCATCGGGCCGCCGGAAGACCTGGAAGGGGGGCGTCGGCAGCCCCTCCGCCACCCACACCCGCTTGGTCATCGCCTTGTCCAGGGAGATCGCCAGGGCGAGGACGCGGGAGCCCGTGTAGGGGATCCGCATCATCTCCAGCATCGCCGGGACATGGGCCTCTCGGGAATCTCCCCAGTAGCCCTCGCAGATATTGAAGCAGATGTCCGGCCGGAAACGGCGCAACACCTCCGGGAGGTCTAGATTTCCCTCGAAGATCGCCGGGGTATGCCCCCAGGCCTCCAGGGCCCGGGCGATCCCCTCCACCGTCTCCTCCGAATCCAGCTCCGCCCAGGCATCCGGCGGCTCATCCGGTTGATGGGGCGCGTTCCGCTTCAGATTCGCCAGGACCGCCACCCGCATCACAGCACCTCCCCGTTGACGATCGGCAGGGGCTCCCCAATGATCAGGGGCATCGTTTCGGTACCTCCCGTCTGGAGCCGTCGGTGCACGGCCTCGAAGCCTTCCGGCTCGATCGCCATCGCGTCGCCCTGCAGCAGCCCGAAGATCCCACGCTGGCCGGGCTCCGGTCGCTGGTTCCGGCAGTATTCGCAACGGCTCGGGTCGTGGGGCGTGTAATCCACGGGCTGCTCGTAGGTGCTGATGAAGCCCTCAAAGTTGCGCAACACCACCCGGCGCTCGTTCATGGCCAGCAAGTAGTTGGGCATCACCGGCACCTTCCCCCCGCCGCCGGGCAGGTCGATCACATAAGTGGGGATGGCATAGCCGCTGGTGTGCCCCCGCAGGGCCTCCATAATCTCCAGCCCCTTCGAGACCGGCGTGCGGAAGTGCCCGGCCCCCTCCACCAGATCGCACTGATAGAGGTAGTAGGGCCGCACCCGGCGCTTGACCAGCTCATGAACCAGGGCGCGGATGATGTGGGGGCAATCATTGACCCCCGCCAGCAGCACCGTCTGGCTGCCCAGGGGGATGCCCGCATCCGCCAGCTTCGCCAAGGCCTCAGTGACCTCCGGGGTCAGCTCCTTCGGGTGGTTCACATGGATGTTCATCCACAGCGGATGGTATTTGCGCAACGTCGCCACCAGATCCTCCGTAATCCGCTGCGGCAGGAAGATCGGCACCCGCGTCCCGATGCGGATGACCTCCACATGGGGAATCGCCCGCAGCCGACGGAGCAGATCCTCCAGGATCGGCTGGGGGAGGATCAGGGGATCGCCACCAGAGAGCAACACATCCCGGATCTGGGGTGTGCGGGCGATGTATTCGATCTGCCGATCGTAATCCCGCCGCCCGAAATTGGCATGGGGATCCCCCACAATCCGACTGCGAGTGCAGAACCGGCAGTAGCTGGCACACTGGGTCGTCACCAGCATCAGCACCCGATCCGGATACCGATGGACCAGGCCCGGGACCGGGGAGTGTTGATCCTCGGAAAGGGAATCCTCCATCAGCCCCGGCGTCGGCTCCAGCTCCCTCGCGGTGGGGATCACCTGGCGCCGGATCGGGCAGCTCGGATCCTCCGGGTCGATCAAGGAGGCGAAATACGGGGTGATGTCCATGCGGAACCGGTGGGTGGCTGCCGCACCGGCCTCCTCCTCCGGGGTCAGTCGGATGATCTGCTTCAGCTGCTCCACCGAGTTCAGGCGATGGGTGAGCTGCCAGCGCCAGTCATCCCACAGCTCATCCGGCACATCCTGCCAGATCGGCGCCCGTCGGCTGCGCCGCTTCCCACCCGGGGGCTCCTCCTCCAGCCGCTTCCGCTCTTCCATTGCCTCCTATCCTCCTCAGCGAGATCACATCCGGGAGCCCAGGGATCTCCCCCCATGACCGCCACAGCCTGAACTCCTTCTCCACGAGCGGGATTTTACATCATCTCCTCCATGAGATGCGTTAAGAAAGCGTGTGAATTTCGTGAGATTTCGGTTAAGCATATTATCGAAGATTTTAGATAAATCGAAAACTATAAATGCATAGGGCGGAGGCGCTCTTGGGATCTCATCGACGTTTCCTGTGCTTCAATCCCGATGCCGGGAGAAAAACAACGATCGCCGTGCGTGGGCGCAAACGGGGCGTGCTTCCCATAGGAGGCGAGGGCATGGGTCTCGCATCGTTCGACGGATTTCAGAGGCCGCGATATAGTCGGAGCATTGAGAAACCTGTCTCCGCTCCGACGGCGCAAGCGCTGCGCTGGAACAATGGCCTTCAATCCGCCCGATCGATGGAGGAACGATGATCGAGCCGACAACGCCGGAACGTGTGCTGGTGGTGGCGGCCCATCCCGACGATGTGGAGTTCACCTGTGCGGGCACGCTGGCTAAGTGGGCCCGGCGGGGCAGCATCATCGCCCTGGTGCTCTGCACCAGCGGCGACGCGGGAACAGAAGAGACCAATCGATCGCGAGAGGAGATGGCACGGATCCGGGAGGCGGAGCAAGAGGCCGCCGCCCGGGTCCTGGGCATCGCCGAGGTGATCTTCCTGCGCCATCCGGATGGCCTGCTGCAACCCACCCTGGAGCTACGGCGGGAGCTGGTGCGGGAGATCCGCCGCTTCCGACCTCAGGCCCTGGTGTGCGGCGATCCCTCCGTCTATTTCTACGGAGAGGATTACATCAACCACCCGGATCATCGGGCGGCGGCCCAGGCCGCGCTGGAAGCCGTGTTCCCCGCCGCGGGGATGCCCCTCCTCTTCCCCGAGCTGGGCCTTCCTCCTCATCGAGTGCGGGAGGTGTATATCTACGGCGCGGCGCAGCCCAATGTATGGATCGACATCGAGGAGACTCTGGAGATCAAAATCGAAGCCCTGCGCTGCCACCGCAGCCAGATCGGGGATTGGGATCCGGGCCCCACCCTGCGGGCATGGGCCACTGAGGAGGGACGGGCAGTGGGTATGCGTTATGCGGAGGCGTTCCGTCGGATGGTGATCGGAGGATAACCCGCGCCCCTCTTCCGCCGATTTTCCCCAGGGACCTCTGGAGGCCAGACGGTGGGCTTTCAACGTCCCCACTGGCCCCCCCAAAACATGGCTCACCAGGAAACCGGGGGATCCTCGTGCCCCTGAGGGGAGCCCCCTCGCAAAAGCCCTGCCCTCATAGATGCATCAACCGGAACGCCAGTGCGTAGAAGGGCCGCAGCACACTCCCGAGAAGGCCCAGCTGCCGATCCAGCACCAGGAAGAGCAGCAGCAGCATCGGCCCATAGGCCTCCAGCCGGGCGTAGGCATACGCCAGATCCGGCGGGAGCAGCCCCTGCAGCACCCGATAGCCATCCAGCGGGGGCAGAGGGAGCATGTTGAAAACGGCCAGGCCGATGTTGATGAAGATCCACGCATTCAGGAACGAAAGGATCAGCCGGGGAGGCAGAGCTCCGATCTCCAGGCCCATCCGGTAAGCCAGGATCCCCAGGCCAGCCAGGAGCAGGTTCATCAGCGGCCCCGCTCCTCCGACCAGCGCCATCCCCACGCGGGGGCCATAGCGCAGATACAGGGGGTTCACGGGGACCGGGCGGGCCCATCCGAACCCGGCCAGCACCAACATCAGGGCGCCGATGGGATCCAGATGGGCCATCGGGTTCAGGGTCACCCGCCCGTAGCGGCGCGGAGTGGGATCCCCGAGGCGTTCGGCCACCCAGGCATGGGCCAGCTCATGCAACGGCAGGGCAAACAGGAAGATCACCGCCAGAGCCAGCAGATATCCCGGATCGTTGAGGCGGACGAAGGGCATATCGGCGCACCTCCTCCAGTTTCCCTGAGTATATCGTTCCCGAAGAGAGGCCCCGTATCCCGGCCGCTCTCCGAAGGGGAAGCCAAATAAAACGCCCCGGGGCGGCTGGGCCTTCCCGACCGTCCCGGGGCGTGGGGGGCGCAGGTGGCGAGGGTGGGACTCGAACCCACAACCCGCCGATTATGAGCCGGCTGCTCTGCCACTTGAGCTACCTCGCCGAGGCATTTTGATTATAGCGCAGTCGGGGCAAGGGCGTCAACGCGGCCAGCTGGCCCCTCAACCCAGTTCGTCCCAATCGATCTTCGGCAACCCGTAGAGACCGGCCTTGAGGACTTTCAGGGAGAGCAGGGCGCACTTGATGCGGGCCGGCCCCAGGGGAATGCCCAGCATCTCCAGGATGTCGTCACGAGTCAGCTGTCGGGCTTCCTCTACCGTCGCCCCTTTAATCCGCTCGGTTAGCATAGAGGCAGAGGCCTGACTGATCGCACAGCCCTTCCCCGAGAACCGCACATCCACGATGCGCCCATCCTGCACTTTCAGGTCGATCCGGACCCGATCCCCGCACAGGGGATTATCGTCTTCATAAGAGATATCCGCATCCGGCAACACGCCGTAATTGCGGGGATTCTCGTAATGGTCCAGGATGATCTCCCGATAGAGGTCTTCCATCGCCTTGATCCTCGCTAAGGAGAGTTCTTCTGCTGTCCTTCGCCCCTCTCATCATACCACGATCCCCCTCGGGATTCACCTTCCCGACGGATCGCTCCGGGAGCCGCGCCGATGCTCCGATCCTCATCGACAGGCGCCGGGATCGTTCTCTGCGCGAGGGGCTTCGCCGGAGCGGGGCGCGAGACGAAGGGTCTCGCCCGGCCCATCCATGCGAACCATCCGATCCAGAGCGACGATCGGATCCTCCCCTGGGATCCCTCGAAGGGCGTCCTCGCTGGGGGTGAGGAGCACATGCACCGCCAGGCCGAAGGGGCCCAGAGTGTCCCGGGCCGCATGGGCCAGGGCCAGCAACCCGGCTTTCCCGGCCCCATAGGCGGCGTGCGGGATCTCCCCCTCCAGAACCCGCGCAGGAACCAGGAAGACGAACGCCCCAGAACCCCGTTCGATCATCGCCGGAGCGGCCGCCTGCAGCAGGTTGAAGGCTCCCTTCAGGATCACGGCCAACGTGCGATCCCACTCGTATTCCCCCATCTCCAGCAGCCCGCGATGGGGATGAACTTCCGCGTGGTGGACGATCAGATCTAGCCGGCCCCAGCGAGCCAGGATCTCCTGAACCATGGCCCCTACAGCGACCCGGTTGGCCACATCGGCGTGGAAAGGCTCAGCCGACCCGCCCTCCCCGCGGATCCGTTCGGAGGTCCGCTCCGCCGCCGCCGGATGGATGTCATTGGCCACCACATGGAAACCCCGGGCCGCCAACATCCGGGAGAGCCACTCCCCCCATCCCCGTCCGGCTCCTGTGACCAGCGCCACGGGCCGCGTATGGCTTCCCATCTGTCCCACGATGCCCTCCCGACTCAGGCATGGAACCGGAAATGCAGGACGTCCCCGTCTTGCACCTCATAATCCCGTCCCTCGATACGCCAGAGGCCCCGCTCCCGGGCCGCCTGCGGGGAGCCCGCCTCGACCAGGACGTGCCAGGGGATGACCTCCGCACGGATGAAGCCGCGCTCCATGTCGGAATGCACCCGCCCAGCGGCCTGCTGGGCGGGGGTGCCCCGCCGGATGGACCAAGCCCGCACCTCGCGGCCGCCGGTGATGGTGAAAAACGTGATCAGGCCCAGATGGGCATAGGCCGCCTGGATCAGGCGGTCCAAGGCAGAGCCAGGAAGCCCCAGGCTCTCCCGGTAGGCGCGGGCCTCCTCCTCCGGCCACTCGTTCAGAGCGGCCTCCAGCTCCGCGCAGACGACGAGGAAGGGGCTGCCCTCCGCCGCAGCCCGGCGGGCCAGCTCCGCCGCCCAGCGGCCGTCCTCCGGCAGGTCCTTCTCCGCCACATTCAGCACGATCAGACGCGGCTTGTCGGTCAACAGGAAAAGCTCCCCCAGCAACCCTGCCCAGGCCTCCCGACTGGGCCAAAGGCGAGCGGGGCGGCCGGCCTGCAGGTGGGCGGCCAGATCCTCCAGCGTGGCCATGACCTCCGCGAAGGCCTGAGGGTCCGCCTTGGCGGCCTTCCGGGTCTTCTCCAGACGCCGCTGCACCGTCTCCAGATCGGCCAGTGCCAACTCCAGATCCAACACCTCCAGCTCAGCCAGGGGATCCACCTCCCCTAAGCTGGCGGGGACGTTCGGCGCTTCGAACCCGCGCAGCACCATCAGGATGGCATCCACCTCCCGGATGTGCGCCAGGAACTGGTTCCCTAAGCCCTCCCCTCGGTGCGCGTTCCGGACCAGCCCGGCGATGTCCACAACGGTAAGGGTGGCTGGGACCACCCGCTCCGGCCGGATGATCCGGGCCAGGGCCTCCAGCCGGGGATCGGGGACGGGGATGACGCCGCGGTGCGGCTCGATGGTAGTGAAGGGATAGGGCGCAGTGGGCACCGGGTGGCGGGTGAGGGCATTGAAAAGCGTCGATTTGCCCGCGTTGGGCATCCCCACCAGACCGATCTCCATGATCGCCTCGCGATGCGAAAGTCCTCCACTGGGGATTCTACACGGAAAACCCCGGGGTTGGGCTCTGAAGAAGTGTCCGCCCGATCCCTGGGCTCATGGACGGATCTCGATGGGGATCGGCAGGATCACGCCATCCGTTCCCGAGCCCTCCAGGCGTTAACGAAGAGCCGGGTAGCGGAGGAATCCGGACCGCCGAGGATCCCCCCAGGGAAGGGCAGCGAGGAGCTGTCCCAGAGAATAACGGACGAACCAGGATCCGTCCTCGCCGATTTGGAGAAAACCCCGCTCCACGAGCGCCGGGAAATGAGGGGAGGGAATCGGCCGAACGGCAGGGTGGCCATGCTCCGACAGGGCCACCGTCTCCCAGTAAACCATCTCCCCATCGATGGTGCCAGGAGTAAGAGCAAGAAAGAGCGCCGGCAGGAGAAGAGCAATCGCATGGGGAGGCGGCACGCAGACGAGGTTCCTCCATGTCGATCTGTTCCGGTGATCAGGAGGAAGGGCGCGCATGGCCGGAGGACCTGGGAGAGGATTCCAGGGCTCGGGCGGCCTCCAGCGCGGCCAGGGCCACCTCCAGCATGGCGTCATCCGGCTCGCGAGTGGTCAGCCGCTGCAGCCAGAGGTTCGGGGCTGAAAGGGCCGCCACCAGCTTCACATGCTGATATCGCGCGCTGAACCACAGCGCCTCATAGGAAAGAGCGGCCAGGACCGGAAGCAGGGCCAGCCGGAGGGCCAGGCGCTCGATCAGCGTGGAGGCGGGCAGGAAGGCGAAGAGGATCGCCGCGACCAGGATCACGGTGAGCAGAAAGGCCGTCCCGCAACGGGGATGAGCGGTCGGAAAGGGACGCGCCCCCTCGATCGTCAATGGCGCCCCTGCTTCCAACGCGTGCACCACTTTATGTTCCGCCCCGTGATAGGCAAACACCCGACGGATCTCTGGATGACGACCCACCGCAGCCAGGTAGCCGAGAACCAGCCCCAGACGGAAGATCCCCTCCAGCCCAGTCCGGATCCAAGCGGAGAGCCTGAACATCCGCTCGATCCCTTCCGCGAGAAGCGCGGGCAGCAACAGGAAGACCCCCAGAGCCAGGGCGAGGGAAGCGGTGATCGTGAGCATGGCGACGGGGCTTTCGCGGACTTCCCGGGCCTCGTTCTCCCCCGCCACGACGTTAGCGGAGAACCAGAGGGCTTCCATGCCCCAGCGTAGGGTTTCCCACAGGATGAACGTCCCCCGGATGAAGGGCCAGCGCTGCCATTTCCGCCGGGGCGGAAGGGACCTGGAGCGGAGAACGATCTGTCCATCTGGAGCCCGCACCGCGACCGCTATGCCGGCCGGCCCGCGGATCATTACCCCTTCCAGAACCGCCTGCCCACCGTATCGGAGGGCCGCCTGCGCGATCAACCCATGCCTTCCCATGGCCTTTCCAATCCTCCGGGAGGATCCAAGCGCTCCCGGTCAGGAGGGGCATCCTGTTCCCGTCAGACCATTCCAGGCATCCGGGACCATTAGCGCCATGAGGGGTTGCGCCTTCCGCCTTCGCAGACACCCAGGCAGGAAGCGGAGGGCCGAGCCGGAGCCCGTTCCCCATGGGCATCTTCATCTCACCACATGGAGCTGCGAGCCATTCGCAGTTTTGCGGACTTCGATCCGAACCGGGAAGGCGTCCTGGAACTCCTCCAAGTGGGAGATAATCAGGACCGTGGAGAATTCATCCTTCACGGTGTTCAGCGCCTCGATCAACCGTTCCCGGCCGGTCTGATCCTGGGAGCCGAATCCTTCATCCACCACCAGCAGCCGCAGCGGGGTCCCGGAGCGCCGGGCGAGCACCCGAGAGAGGGCCAGGCGAATGGCGAAATCGACCCGGAACTTCTCGCCGCCGGAGAAATTCTCATAGGGGCGCTCCTCCCCCTCATCCGAGATCAGGATGTCCAGAGTCTCCTGCACCGTGCCGCTCTTCGTTTCCCGCTGGGAACGGAATCGAACGGTGAGCCGTCCATCTGTCAACCGCTGGAGGATCCGGTTGGCCTCTTCCTCGATCTCCGGTAGGATGGTTTCGATGATCATTGCCGGGATCCCGTTCCGGCTGAAGGCAACCTGCAGATCACGGTAAAGACCTTTCTCCTCCTCCAGCTGGATTTTTTCTTTCCGCAGCTGAACCAACTCCTCCTCCAGGCGGTCGCAGTTCTCCAGCCGCTGCTTCGCCGCGATCACCCGATCCCGGGCTTCGCGCTCGGCCTGGCGCGCCGCTTCTACCCGTCGGCTTGCCTCCGGCATGATCTTCAACCGCTCCTCCAGGGCTTTCCGTTCCTCCTCCAGGCGCTCCCACTCTTTCTGCAGCCGATCCTGGCGCTCGCGCTCCATCCGGTAGATCTCCTCCAGGCGATGGAGCGCCTCTTCCTCCTGCGGGATCCGCCGCTCCGCTTCCTGAAGGCGATGCCACTCCTGTCCGGCTTCTTCCAGCTCACGGACCCGACGGCGAAGCGCATCATGGGTCTCGATGTCGTAGCCCAGGGCCGCCAGGGCGGCATCGATTTCATGGAGGGCCGCCTGCTCCTCCGGAGCCACCCGGTCCTCCCGAAGCCGCTGCTCGATCTCCCGGAGGGCCTGTCGCTTTTCCTCCAGGCGCTGCAGCTCTCCCCGGATCTCCCGGAGCTCCGCTTCGATCTGCTCCATGCGGAGCTCCAGCCCGGAGAGCTCCTTTAGGAGGCGCTCGCACTCCTTGAGCCGGGCCTCCAGCTGGCCCTGCTCTTGATCGATCGCCTGGAGGCGCGCCTGGTTCTCCCGATAGCGATCGCCTCGACGACGGCCCTCCTGCTCCCATTCCTGCTGAAGGCGCCTCCGCTCCTCTTCTGGAAGCGGACGCCGACAGGTCGGGCATTCGGCGCCGATCTGCGAGATCGCCTGGATCCGGGCCTCGAGATCTTTCATTTCCTGATAAAGCCGTCGGTTTTCGTTTTGACGCTCCCCCCGCTCGGTCTGCAAGGCCTGTTGCCGTTCTTTCAGGGTGCGGATCTCCTCCTCCAGCGCAGGCCGCTCATCGAGCCGCCTTCGGATGTTCGCGGCTTCCGCCTCCAGCTCCGATCGGCGCGCGGCCCGGGCGACGATGGCCTCAATCTCCGCCTGCAGCTGTCGTCGCTCTCCCTCCAGCCGCTCCCGGGCCACCGCGATCCGCTTCTCCAGCTCCATGCGGCGTTCCCGGAGCGCATGGGCCTCCCGGGAAGCCTCCTCCATGCGCGCGAGGGCCTCCCGCGCGCGCTGGAGCTCCTCCCACGCAGCGAGGATCGCCTCCCGGCGGCGGGTCAGCTCCTGCCATCGGCCCAGGGATTCCTGAAGCTGAGCGATCTGCTCCTTCAGGCGGGCCAGATGGCCCTCGATTTCCCCTCGCTGTTCCTCCAGCTCTCGAAGACGCTCGCGCATAGCCCGCGCCCGGTCCTCATCCCGCCGCAACGCCTCCCATTCCCGCTCCGCAGCCTCCCGCTCCTCTTGCCGGGCCAGATGCTCCATCGAAGCCTGCCGGAAGGCCGCCTCATATTCCGGCCTCCGCTGAAGCTCCTGTTCGTGTTCATCCATGCGCCATTTCAGATTGTCCAGCTGGAGATCGATCTGGCGGATCTTCTCCTTCGCCCTCTCCTCCAGCTCTGCCCATTGATCCAGCCGCAGGATCTCGGCCAGGACCTCCTTGCGCCCTGCCGGCGTCTTGGTGGTGAACTCGTCTGCGCGTCCCTGGCGGATGAAGGCCGAGTTCACAAACGTGTCGAAATCGATCTGCAGGACCCGGTTGATCTCCTCCTGGGTTTCGCGGACTCCGGCGCCGGAGAGGACACGTTGACGAGGCGCCAGCATCTGGAAGTCCAGCATGATGTTCCCCTTCCCCCGTCGTCGGACCCGGGTGACCCGATAGACAGCCTCCCCCAGCCGGAACGTCAGGCTCACCCGGGCTTCCTTCTCCCCTCGGTGGACCAAGTGATCCTGATCCCGATCCAGGCGGGATGTTCTGCCCCACAGCGCCCAGGTGATGGCATCCAGCAGGCTGCTCTTGCCCGCGCCGTTCGGCCCCACCAGGGCTGCCAGATGCAGGCCGGTGAAATCCAGTTCCCCCTCGCGGTAGCTCAGGAAATTCTTCAGCTCCAGCCGCACCAGCTCCATGACGTCCTCCCATGCGGATCCGGGAAGGATCCCTCCTCGCCCCAGATCACGCCTCTGTTTCTTTTTTCATCAGCTGTTCCGCGGCACGGAGCAAACGAGCGCGCCGCTCCGGATCCGGCGGTGGATCCTGGGACTCCAGGTAGCGCTCCAGCAGCTCCAACGGGGTGAGGCGCTCGACCTCGCTCAGAGCGATGCGAGCACGGCGGGCTTCCTCCCTTTCCATCTGGATGGCGGAGACATAGAACGCGCCTGCTTTCTCCAGCTCCTCCCGTATCCTGATCTCCCGCAGCCTTTCCCCTTGCTCCGGGCGGATGCGCAGGCGCACCCGCACCACGGCTTCCCGAAGGGAGAGAGCGTCACGGCGGATCTGGGCGATGGCCGCCATCTCGGGATCGGAGGCGTTCCGGAGATCGATCGACAGCGTGATGAACCGACGGGCTGGAAGCTCCACGAAACGCCATTGCGTCTTCCCTCGCCGCACCTCGACCCAACAGAACCCTTTCGGCTCCCCCTCCTCCGTGAAATCCACCCGCTCCACACTCCCGCTATATACGATGGGGGGGGAACCGTTGCCCACCTCTTGGTGCTTATGGATGTGGCCCAGGGCCACATAGTCGATGGCTGAATACTGAAACATCGATGGGGGCAAGACCACATCGTGGCCGATCATCACCTGGCGTTCGGATCCATAGACAGCCCCCTCGATGGAGAAATGGCCCGCCACTATCGTCGGCAAAGCGGGATCGATTTCGGTCTCCAGCATGCGTCGCAGGAGAAGATAGAGGGCCTCGCGGAGTTTGTGATCCAGCTCCTCCGCGGGAAGGTTCCGCCACGCCTCATCCTTGAGGAGCCGCGCCCGCATCGGGAACGGCATGGCGATCAGCTGGAGGAGGCCCCGGCGGGTCCGAATCCGATGCACCGCCTCCCGACGCCCGACCATCAGGCGTTCCCCTTCCCGCAACAGGGGCCGGAACTCCCCGAAGATATCCAGAGGGGTGGCCCGCTTCTCCATCCCCGGCAGGTCATGGTTGCCAACCAGTAGAAACACTGGGATCCCGGCCTCCAGCAGGCGGCGGAGGCGGGCCGCGAACTCTCTCAAATAGGTCGGGGAGGGATCCCGGTTTTTGAAAGCATCACCACAGAAGAGCACCAGGTCAGCCTCCCCTTCGATCGCATGCTCCACCACATGATCGAAGGCCTGCAGGAAATCGACCACCCGCCGGTTCAGGCCGGTTTGAGGATCGATCTGACCATAGGTCTCTATGCCGATGTGCAGATCCGCGAAGTGAAGCACCCGGATCGGTTCCCCGGTCATAGCGGGCTACCTCTGACGGAGCGAACACAAGGTGTGTTCCGCTTTGAAGACCGCGTGAGGAATGATGCGGTTGGGCTCAAGCCGGAAAGATGGGACGCCCCCTCCCGCCTTCTTCAGGAAAAGGAACATTCGGCGGGGAAATGCCCGGCCGCCCTCCGATCCGTCCTTTTCAATGACGCCACCGACGCCAACTCCAACGGAGGACCAGGAGGCTTCCCCAGATCCCAAACAGAATAAACGTCCATCGGACTCCCGCCAGGAAGGATCCCAGGATCGCCTCGAAACCGAGGCGGTTCCTCGGGGCCGATCCAGTCCCCGGAACGGGCGTAGGGGTTGGGCCTGGGGTCGCCGTGGGAGGGAGTTCGATCCGAATCGTCGGGGTCAGAACCAACGTGCCGGTCGGTTCCGGTTCGATGGTTGGAGCGATGACTGCCGTCGGAGTCGGGGTAGGCTGAGCGTTCGCGACCCGATATCCTGGGAAGAGGAAATCCCGATGGCCCCCTCCTTGATCCCATACGCGAATCAGGATGACATACTCCCCATCCGGGAAGAGCCGGGTATCCCACGTGGCCAGCACCGTGGGCGCATCCGCGCGGACCGGGCGACCCTGCACCAGCCAGCGCCACTCCTTGGTGAAGTCATAGGCGTCCAGGATCGCCACATCGTATTTAGCGAAGTTCGGATGGGTCGCGATCCCCACGATATCCACGGTGCCCCAGACGGGCTGATTGCGCGGGGGAGAAATCACCTGGGCCTGGAAATCACCCTGGGCCTGGGCTCGATCGAGCCCCCACAACCCCAGGAGGCCGATCAGCATCAGCCCGATCCCCCACCGTGCCGCCTTCCAGAGGCCCGTAGCGCTCTTCCCGCTCTGGATCGCGATCGGCTCGGGCTTCCCCGACATCGGGCCCTTCCCCTTCATCCGTGGAGCCCGCAGGCGGCGCAATGATGCGAGGAACAGGCCGCACACCCGGTGGAACCGACCACCATCTTCCCATCGCTGATGGCCGCGAAAAGAGAAATCAGACGGCCTGTCCGGGGGCTACCACACTCCGTGCAGGGGGCCGGATCATCCGCCTGGGCGATCCCGCGCAGGAGCTCAAACTTCGCGCCGCAATCCCGACAGAGATATTCATAAAGCGGCATGCCGAACGCCTCCCGCCTCCGTTTGTCCGATTCCACCTGGAACCCGGCCACCATTTTAACCCGAACTGGAACGAAACTGCCCGGCCTTCCCCCCATCCCCCTGATCGGTTCAGCGCTCAGGCGCCTGGGGATGGAGCGGGCTCTTCCACGTGAGCCGTCGAGGGGTTAATGAGCCCCAGCGCCCGCCCGACCCGCTCGAAAATCTCCAGACCCCGCTCCAGCTGCTCATCGGTGTGGGTGGCCATATAGGAGGTGCGCAGGAGCTGTTTCCCGGGAGGGACTGCAGGCCCTACCACGCAGTTCACGTAGACACCCTCTTCGAACAGGGCCTTCCAGGCCAGAGCGGTCTGGATATCATCGCCGATGATGATCGGGACGATCGGGGTCTGACTAGGCCCGATATCGAAGCCCAGGCGCCGGAGCTCATAGCGCATTTTGGCGCCGATCTCATTCACCCGCCGGATCCGCTCCGGCTCCTCTAGCATGATCTCAAGGGCCGCCAGCACGGCGGCCACATTGGGGGCAGGCAGGCTGGCGCTGAAGATCAGGGAGCGGGCGTGATGCTGGATGTAATGGATTACGGGCTCATCCCCAGCGATGAAGCCCCCGATGGAGGCAAAGGACTTGCTGAAAGTGCCCATAATGAGATCCACCTGCTCCGTGAGCCCGAAATGGGCTGCTGTCCCCCGCCCGTTGGGGCCAAGCACTCCCAGGGAATGGGCATCGTCGACCATCAGCCGCGCCCCATGCTTGCGACAGACCTCCACCAACTGCGGCAGGGGGGCAATATCGCCGCCCATCGAATAGACGCCATCCACCACCACCAGCTTACCGGCCTGCGGAGGCAGGGCAGCCAGCTGTCGCTCCAGGGCGGCGATGTCATTGTGGGAGAATCGCTTGGTGATCCCCAGGGACATCCGGGCGCCGTCCACGATGCTGGCGTGATCTTCCTTGTCCAGGATCACGTAATCCCCCCGCCCGACTAACGCGGAGATCGTCCCCAGGTTGGTCTGGTAGCCGGTGGAGAACACCAGCGCCGCCTCCTTTCCGACGAAGGCCGCCAGGCGCTCCTCGAGCTCCCGATGCAGGCGCAGCGTTCCGTTCAGGAAGCGAGAGCCGGTGCATGAGGTTCCATACCGCCTCAACGCATCGATGGCCGCCTCTTTGACTTTCGGGTGGGTGGTCAATCCGAGATAGTTATTGGATCCGAACATCAGGATGCGGCGCCCCTGGTAAATCACCTCGGTCCCCTCGGTGTCATCCAGGGGGATAAAATACGGGTAGAAGCCGGCCGCCATCGCCTCTTTTGCCGTAGTGAACTCATAGCACTTCCCAAAGATATCCATCGCTCCCTCCATCCGGGTTCTCCGGTTCGTGGCGCCCACCATCGGGATGAACGTTGATCGGGCCTTCGCAGAGGCAGGATACGCTTTCCCCACTCCCCGCGGCTCCCAGGGAACCCGGGGCCGGCCTCTTATCCCGCCCCGGGTTTTACACCCTTTCATTGTAGGGAGAGCGCTCTTGAAGTCAATCCCCGCCTATTTCGGAACGTGTCCTCATCCGGTTCACCGCCGGGGAGGGGCACAAGGGCTCGCCGCCCGGTCGGAGCCACGAACCGGGGCCGCTTCAGCGGGTCGCCAGCCAGGATTTGCCTCCCGCTCTGTCTCTCGGTTAGGATGATGGTAAACGATGGGGAGCCCGATGAGGAAAGGCACAGGGCTGCTGCGCCTGGATGGCTGCTCCCCGGACTTCCGGTGGGGAATGAGGTCGGATGCGCGGATTGCTGGATCTATCCCTGGAGGAGCTCACGGAGCTCGTAACGAGCTGGGGAGAGCCCCCTTACCGTGCCCGCCAGATCTGGGGGTGGGTCTACCGGCGTGGCGCCGTCACCTTTGAGGCGATGACCGACCTGCCCAAAGCCCTGCGCGCCCGGCTCACGGAGACCTTCACGCTCCAGACCTTGCGCCCGCTGGCCGAACGGGTCTCCCAGGATGGGTGGACCCGGAAGTGGCTCTTCGCATTGCCCGATGGCGCCGAGGTAGAAGCTGTCCTGATGGAATACCCGGACCGGCGCACCGCATGTGTCTCGACCCAGGCCGGTTGCGCGATGGGGTGCCCCTTCTGTGCCACCGGGCAGATGGGCCTGTTGCGCAACCTCACCCCCGGTGAGATCGTGGAGCAGGTCCTCTGGATCGCCCGCTGGCTGGCCGCCCATGGCGAGCGATTGACCCATGTCGTGTTCATGGGGATGGGCGAGCCTTTCGCCAACTACGCCAGCACCGCGAAAGCGCTGCGCCTGCTGATCCATCCAGATGGCCTTCATCTGGGCCAGCGCCGGATCACCGTTTCCACGGTGGGGATCGTCCCGGGCATCCGGCGATTTGCGCGGGAAGGATGGCAGATCAATCTGGCCATCTCCCTGCACGCCGCCACCGATGAGCTGCGCAATCGACTGGTTCCCATCAACCGTGTTTATCCCCTTCGCGCATTGATGGCGGCAGTTCGCGATTACATCGAGCAAACCCGCCGACGGGTCACGTTCGAGTGGGTGATGATCCGCGGGGTCAACGACACGCCGGAACAGGCGGAGGCGCTGGTGGAATGGATCCGGGGGATGTTGGCCCATGTGAACCTCATCCCTCTCAACCCCACCCCGGGGTTCCCAGGGGCAGCCTCTCCGCCGGAGCGGGTGGAGGCTTTCCGACATGTCCTGGAAAAGGCAGGGATCCCCTGCACCGTCCGCGTGCGACGGGGAATCGATGTGGCGGCGGGCTGCGGCCAGCTGCGGGCGGAGATCCCTGGGCGCCGTCCGCAGATCGCTGGCCCTCTCCTCCGGGAGGTGCCCGCATGAAGGAGATCCGGATCGCGCCTTCGATCCTCTCGGCCGATTTCGCCTGCCTGGCCCGGGCGGTGACGGAGGTGGTCGAAGCAGGGGCAGACTGGATCCATGTGGACGTGATGGACGGTCACTTCGTCCCGAACCTGACGTTCGGGATGCCGATCGTCGCGGCGCTGCGCCGCGTCACCCGGCTTCCCCTGGATGTGCATTTGATGATCGAAGCTCCAGAGCGTTATCTCGAGGCGTTCGCCCGCGCAGGGGCCGATCGTTTGATTGTGCATGTCGAGGCCTGCCCTCACCTGCACCGAGTGATCCAGGGGATTCGAGGGCTGGGCCTGCGGGCCGGCGTGGCGCTGAACCCAGCCACGCCCTTGAGCGCGCTCGAGGAGATCCTGCCCGATGTGGACCAGGTGCTGATCATGACCGTCAACCCCGGATTTGGCGGCCAGGCGTTCATCGAGCGCATGCTGGAAAAGGTGCGCCGGGCCCGGAGGATGATCGATGCCCTGGGTCGATCCATCGAGCTGGAGGTGGACGGCGGGGTGGGGCCAGAGAACGCCCCAGCCCTGGTGGAAGCAGGCGCAACGGTGCTGGTCGCTGGGGCCTCGATCTTCGAGGCCCCGGAAGGACCCACGGAAGCCCTCCGGCGTCTTCGAGAAGCGATCCAGCACGTCCACGCTGGATGACCCGGTTCCGGGCGGAAGATCTGAGGGCCTGGAGATGCCGAAGGCCTCCCTCCAGAACCCGGATCCCCTCGGCTAGCGGAGAGGACCATGGGGCTTTATGGCGCGGTCGAAGCGGGCGGCACGAAATTTCTCTGCGCTGTCGGAACGGGGCCGGAGGATCTGCGAGCGGTGACCCGCATCCCGACCACGACCCCGGAAGAGACGATGGGGCGCGTGGTGGCGTTCTTCCAGGCTTTCGGGCATGAGCTTCGGGCGATCGGGATCGGCGCTTTCGGCCCCCTCGATCTGAACCCCCGTTCCCCCACCTTCGGCACCATCCCCACCACCCCCAAGCCGGGATGGTCCGGCGTGAATCTCTTGCAGCCCCTTCAGGAAGCCTTGCGGGTCCCCGTCTACCTGGAAACGGATGTGAACGCCGCTGCGGTCGGAGAAGGGCGATGGGGCGCGGCTCGAGGCGTGGAAACCTTCGTGTATCTGACCGTGGGGACAGGCATCGGGGGCGGCGCAGTGGTCCATGGACGGCTGCTCCATGGTGCGCTCCATCCGGAAATGGGGCATATCCGCATCCCGCATGACTGGGAGCGGGATCCCTTCCCCGGGGTCTGTCCGTTCCATGGGGATTGTCTGGAGGGGCTGGCCTCCGGGCCGGCGCTGGAGGCCCGATGGAGGCGACCTCCCGAATCCCTGCCCGGAGATGATCCCGCGTGGGATCTGGAGGCGGAGTATCTGGCCCTGGGCTTGCAGAATATCCTCTGCGTCCTGGCCCCAGAGCGAATCATCCTAGGGGGTGGCGTGATGGAAAACCGGAGCCTGTTCCCCCGGATCCGGCAACGGGTCAGGGAGCTGTTAAATCGCTATCTCCCAATCCCCGCGTTGCAGGGAGACCTCGTGGATTACATTGTGCCTCCGGCGCTGGGCGAGCGCGCGGGGTTGCTCGGAGCACTCGCCCTCGCCATGAGCGAGGGGGAGCCCTGATTTCTCCCTTGGGGGACGCTTTCACGGGGCCATGGCCCTCCTCCCGGCCAGGCTCCGGTCCTTACAATCCCTCGAGCCCTGTCAGCCGGCAACCCCAGATTGAGATCTCCTGGCCAGTGGGGCGAAAGCCGAAGCGTCGATAGAGGGCCTGGGAGATCTGATTCTCGATCTGGGTGTTCAGCGTGATCGGATACGCCCCCAGATCGATCAGATAGCGCAAGCTCTCGGCCAGCAACCGCGCCCCGATGGCCCGCCCCTGGTACGCCGGGTGAACCGCGAGGCGAACGATGTGTCCATGCATGCCATAGAGATCTGTGAACGCATACCCGATGATCTCCCCCTCTTCCTCCGCCACAATGAAATGGGGCACCTGGCGCCACGCCCGGGTTAGGATCGTTGGACCATACCACCACATTGGCTCAAAGGCCTGCCGGTCCACTTCCGCAATCCGCGGGATGTCCGCCAAGGCGGCCCGCCGGATATGAGCCGGGATCGCCGGGATCTCCGGGATCCGCCAGTCCTCCTTCCGCAGGGTGATCACCACGGTCCGACGGGCAAAGCCCACGGCCTGATAAACAGGCTCCAGCCATTCCCCGTAGGCCATCCCGACCACCTGTTCGGCGCCCTGACGGGCCAGCGCGCGCGCGAAATGCGGCCAGAGCTGCCGAAACAGCGCCACGGGGTCCTCCCCATCGGCCACCGCAACGCCTCGCAGCCATGCCACGGGGCTATCGACCTGGACCCCCAACCAGAAGGCGACAATCTGCCCCATCCGCTCCATGACCCACGCGGTGGGTGCCTCCAGCCACTCCTCCAGGGACCACCAATCCAGGGCCAGTTGCGTCCGTCGATGTCCTCGAACCAGCTGGAGGATGGCCGTTCGATCCGCCCGGGTGGCCGGGCGAGCCAGCGCCCACAAGGATCACCTCCACCCTTGTGCGAGACCCAGTTCCTGTGGATCTGACAGCTCGCCGAAGGCGTCCTCTCCACGCCCGGAGGCCTGAGGGCCGGGCGTAGCGCCACCGGCGCCCCGTTTCTATGGCTCGATCTCGGTCATGAATTCGCAGATCGAGCCCTCCACCGCCGAACAGATCCGTTCGCGAACCCGCATCGGGTGCTGAAAAGCGACCCACAGATCCTCCCGCTCCCTGGTATACTTAGGTTACCGGAGTCATGCAACCGATGGTTGCTCTTCTTCGGGTGGTGGTTTGGTAAGGGCGGGCCGGCCTCAAAACGTCTTTCCGAGGAAACCAGCAGCGCGAAGGAGCATGTTCGCCCACGGTTGGGGGGAGGATTCCCGGGGGACTCCCCAACGGGGCTGAGCCGTGCATGCCTGTTCCCCATCACCAGAAACGGTGTTTTATTTATGAGCGCTCGACGTTCTCCGGCAGGATCCCGTGAAGACGAGCGACAGTTGGTGGAGCGGGCCCGGTGGGATCCCGAGGCCTTTGGAGAGCTGTATCTTCGCCATGTCCGCTCGGTTTATCAATACATCTTTTATCGGATCGGCGATCCCGAGGAGGCGGAGGATCTGACCAGCCGGGTCTTTCTGCAGGCGCTGCAGCATCTGCCCAGGTTCCAGGAAAGAGGCCTTCCGTTTGCAGCATGGTTGTTTCGCATCGCCCATAACCTGGTGGCCAACTGGCATCGGGATCGCCAGCGCCATCCCGTTTTCCCTCTCTCGGAGAACGGGCACGATCGGAGCGCCGAACGGGTGGAAGCCGCCCTGGAACGTGAGGAGGAGCGGGAACGGTTGCTGAAAGCCATCCGACGCCTGCCGCCGGACCGGCAGCAGTTGCTGATCCTGAAATTCGTGGAGGGGCTTTCCAACGCGGAGATCGCCCGGATCATGGGGCGCACAGAAGGGGCGATCCGGGTGCTGTATCACCGCACGCTGGAGGCGCTTCGAAAGGAGCTGACCCAGGAACGTTAGGAAATCGCAGCATCACACCTTCCGGTGCCGTCCGCCGGGCTGTTTTTCAGATACCCTCATCCCATAGAACGCTACCGGAGGATCCCATGCCGGATCTGGCCTACTGGCTGGAGGTTCACGCCACGCGGTTGCAGCAGGGATTTCGAGGAGAAGCGGCTTACCCGCTTCCTCCCCTGGCGTTTTCCCCTCAGGAGCGGGAGCTGTTCCAGCTTGCCGAGCGGCTGGCGGAGGCTCTGCGCCCGGTGGAGCCCCGACCGGTCTGGGTGGCCTCTCTCTATGAGCGCCTGATGGGAGAGGCCGATCGGCGGCGCCGGATCCCAGCCCCATCTCCGATGCGTTCCCGGTGGTGGCTGGGGGTGATGGTGGGCACAGCAACCCTGGGCGTATGGGCATATCGCCGGCTTCGCGCTGCACGGCCCTAATGGGATCTTCCTCTCATCCCCATAGCCCAGGGGGCCATGGGGATCCCCTGTCTCGCTCTCTCCCTAGGGAGAGAAAACCTCAGACAGGAGGACGGAAATGTATAGCCGGATCGCGGGGTGGGGAATGGCGGTTCCTCAGCGGGTGTTAACCAGCCGGGAGCTGGCTCAGCAACTGCACACCACGGAGGAATGGATCCTCACGCGAACAGGGATCCGGGAGCGGCGGATCGCGGGGCCAGGCGAGACCATGTCGGACCTTTCGGTAGCCGCGGCCCGGGAAGCGATGACCCGCGCGGGCGTTCTTCCCCAGGATCTCGATCTCATTATTGTGGCGACCTCCACGCCCGATTATGTGATCCCCCCGGTCTCATCCATCATTCAGCACAAACTGAATGCCCGCTGCGGAGCCTTCACCCTGGGCGCCGGGTGCACCGGCTTTATGTATGGCATGGCCGTCGCTCATGCCTTCATCGCCGCCGGCCTGATGCGGAACATCCTGGTCATCGGAGCCGAGATCATCAGCCGCAACATCGACTGGTCTGATCGGAACACCGCGGTGCTGTTCGGCGATGGGGCCGGGGCGATGGTCCTGCAGGCCAGCGAGCTCCCCACCGGGCTTCTCTCCTTCGTGCTCGGATCGGACGGGTCCGGGGCGGAGCATCTGATCGTCCCGGGCATCTCCACGAACGCCGTGATCACCGAGGAGACCATCCGGCGGAAGGGCCATCTGCTGCGCATGAACGGGCGGGAGGTGTTCAAATTCGCCACCCGGGTGCTGGGCAGGGTCGCCATCGAGGCCATCGCCCGCAGCGGCTTAGCCCCCGATGAGATCGACCTGATGATCCCCCACCAGGCCAACGAGCGCATCATCGAGGCGGCCTGCCGCGAGCTGGGGTTCCCAATGGAGAAGGTCTTTCTGAACCTGGACCGCTATGGGAACACCTCGGCGGCGTCGATCCCGATCGCCTTCGCGGAAGCCATGGCGCAGGGCCGCATCCGGGAGGGAGACAACCTGCTCCTCATCGGCTTCGGGGCTGGCCTGACATGGGCAGGGGCGGTGGTCCGCTATGGAGTGCGGCCGGAGGACCGACCGATCGCGGTGGAGAACTGGCCGGTGCGGCTGCCGGTCTCGCTCCCCAACCTCAACCGGCTGGAGCCGGTGCGCCAGGCCAAGGTGATGGCCCTGCGGGCCCGCCGCCAGATCCTGCAGACGGCGATGAGCCTGCTGCTTCCGTTCTATGCGCGCACCCGACGGCGGCGCTGAGAGGGGGCGCAGTGCCCACGGCGCCCCCACGCCCTACAGCCCGGCCATCCCTTCCAGGGCCTGAAGGACAGCCTCATCGGGCACATCGGAATGGACGCGCGCCTGGCCGGGCCGATGGATCAGGATCAGGCGGAGGCGTCCACCCCGTCGCTTTTTGTCCGTGCCCATCGCCGCAAGGACATCCTCCGGCGTGGCCTCGATCCCATACCCGGCCAGCCAGGTCCGCCAGCGGGTGGGGAGTCCTAATCCCTGAAGCACCCGTTCCAGGTCCTGGAGGAGATGAGGGTCCTCCAGAAGGCCCTGGTGGGCGGAGAGCGCGGCCGCTGCCATCATGCCAGCGGCAACCGCTTCCCCATGCGGAACCCGATAGCCGCTGATCCGCTCGAAGGCGTGGCCGAAGGTGTGGCCCAGGTTTAACACCTCCCGCTCCCCCAGGGTCTCCAGGGGATCCTGCTCCACGATACGAACCTTGACCGTGATGGCCCGGATCAGCAGGTCGATCAGGGATTCCATCTCCGGCATCCGAGCCCAACGGGCCGGATCCTCCCGGAATCGCACCCACAGCTCGGGATCCCCAATCAGAGCCGCCTTCACCACTTCCGCCATGCCGTTTCGCCACTCGGCGGGCGGGAGGGTGCGCAGGAGGAGGGGGTCGATCAGGAGAAGGCGCGGGGGGTAGAAGGCTCCAACCAGATTTTTACCCTCCGGCAGATCAACTCCGGTTTTCCCTCCGATGGAGGCATCCACCATGGCCAGCAATGTGGTGGGGATGCTCACCAGCGCGATCCCCCGCATATAGGTCGCCGCCACAAAGCCCGCGAGGTCCAGCACCACCCCGCCCCCCAGGCCGATCAGGAGGCCATCCCGCCCGACCCCGCCCTGGGCCAGACGGCGATAAAGCCCGGCGGCCGTATCCAGGGTCTTGGTCTTTTCCCCGGGAGGCAGGAGGATCTCCCGGACTGGGAACCCCGCCTCCTCCAGGGATCGTCGCACCCGCGCGCCGTGATAGGCCCCTACCGTCGTGTCACTCACCAGGACGATTGGTCCTTCCAGGCCGGCCTCCCGCAGGGAGGCCCCGCAACGATCCAGCAGGCCCGGCGATAGCAGGATGGGATGGGAATGCTCCGGTTCCGGAAAACGCATACGAAGCGTGATCATGGTTCTGGCATAAACGCGGGATGAGAGCTTCCTGAGGCGAGGCATGGCAACCTGACAATACAGCGATCCCATGCTATGTGTTGTTAAACTTCGCAGCACGGTGATTACCTTAGAAGATGAAGCAATCGGAGTTCCTCGAGTCGCTCTTCGGCTTACAGAAGAAGCAGGTTCGGCTCCTACTGATCCTCCGATAAAGAAGCCCCCGGCTGTCCAGCAGCGGCCGGGGGTTTAAAGTAGCTGCCCGACGCATGGGGGCGCGTCGGACAGCGGGAAGCAGGGCTCAACAGCCCTGGAATGGGCTTTATTATACCCTGCTCCACGCCCTTTCGACAATCGGGGAGGAGAGCATGTTGGATCCGTCCAGGGACGCGGCGACCTGCTTCGCCGGCTCTACGCATGGTCCGGATGCGCGGTCCGCAACGAGGCCTTGCGGAAGCTGGAGATCTCGGCGGCCCGGTTTTCCCACATCCTTTGGGAGCTCGATGATCCTCAAATCCGCCTTTCTAAGGGACGAGCCGCGGCTTTGACGGATCCGTTAATCTCGGTCCTCGCCCGCCATGAGGTTTGCCCCATCGAGGATCTGGTCACTGGCGCTCCTCTTCAAGACATCCCGCCTTCGCAAGAAAAGCTTTTTGAGGTATTTGACCTTCTACGCCATCGCTGCCGCCAGGCACCCTTCCTCTCGCTTTCGACGGATTCGCTGCTGCCGGGCTGGTTCCTTTATCAGAACGAAGCGAAGCAGCTCATCTGGCCTGGGAAGCCGGCCTCCTGCACCATCTATGGGGAGATCCTCACCCTGTCGGAGCTCAAACGGCTTTTGGAGCAAGGGGAACAGACCCGCCTTCCCTCGCCAACGCCTCCTCATCCCCATGCCTGCGTAGCGGGGGATCAGGCCCTGCGTGCAGCCCCCGATGGCCGCTCTCATCGGCCACATTGCCCACGGGGCACCGGTTTGGATTATCAGAGAAGACAGCGCGTGGAGCCGGATCCGAACCCTCGAAGGGGCCTCCGGCTACGTGCCGGTGAAGGCCTTGCGATATGCCTCCCAGACCGATCGGCCCATCACCTGTGTCCGGGCCACGGAGCGGCTGCGCCTGCGGGCCGGGCAGGGATCTTCGAGCACATCATGCTTTGAGTGAGGAAGACGCGGACGAGGCGATGAACATAGCCTTTGATGTAGTGACGGGCCTCATTAGAGGGCCTGCCCGTCACTCGGGAGAACCTGGAGGGGCTCCTGGCTTACATCGCCACATAATGACTGGGCGGCTTACGACCGCATGCTGTCCGATTTCCTGCCCTTGCTAACGGAGGAGCAGATGGAAGACATCCTAGGAAAAGCCCAGACGATCTTCATCCCGGAGGTGACCCAGGGGTGGGAAAGGAAGGTCAGGAAGGAATTAAGCCGGCGGCGGCGGACCTGACCGAACTCCCCTCCAACCCTATCGGGAACACGGCGGAGGCAAGACGGAGCTTGCGAAAGGAGGAAACGATGTGTTACAAGAGCCTGGCAAGCACCATATCAAGCCTGGCAGCCCCAAGGATCCTGTGCGTATCGAAAGCAGGAAACGGATTCCTGGGGCCATCCTTTCCACCCCGGGCTTTGCGGCATCCTCTCGGTTGGATCGGGATAGCCTCACCTTCGTACGAACGTGAAGCAAGCCCAGCCTGGCGTTTTGCAACAGCGAAGCGGAAGATGTCAATGATGATGGCCTTCCGGATCTGATCTGCCACTTCTACGCCGTGCAAACGGGCTTCATGCCGGGGGACAGTGGAGGGCGGGGGTTTTCTAGTCAAGGCCCCTCTGGATGGCAAAATTATCTTGCAATCCGACGCGGCCTCTCCGGGGATCCCCGGTTGAATGGTATCCCCAAATCCGACCGCCTTCCAGGCTCTTATCCCCCAAGCACCGGGACCTCTGGGACGGACGAGGCAGTTTGGGATCCGTCAGCCTTCCGCACAAGCGAAACACCCGAGCTATGGTGTGATCACGACCTTGAGCGCTTTGCCCTGCGCCATGAGCTGAAGACCATCTAGGATCCTGTCCAATGGGAGGCGATGAGTGATCAGGCGCTCGACTGGCACCTCTCCACGGACGATCAAGTCCAGGGCCCTCTGATTCTGATGAGGAGTGGAACCGTAGGCGCCTACCACTATCAGCTCGCGATAATGAATTTGGTTGGCGTTGCATTGGACTACCGGCTGTTCTTTCGGTAACCCAGCGAAAAGGCAAATCCGTCCTCGACGGGCAGCCATTGCGATAGCTTGCTCCACCGCCTGAGCAGAAGGGGCGGCCACGATAATCACATCGCTTCCATATCCATGTGTCAGCCGGAGGACGCGTTCAACGGGGTCGCTCTCCATCGAGCAAATGGCCTCGTCTGGCTCTACGCGCTCTGCGGCCATTCGCAGGCGAGTTGCGTCTACGTCGATCAGAAAGATGCGGTCCACCCCCCGCGCCCGGGCCAGCCAGACATGCATGCAACCAATAGGGCCAGACCCCAGAACAACTACCGTGTCCCCAGGCCCTGTTCCCACCTGCTCCTGGCCATTTAGAACGCAAGCGAGGGGCTCCGTCAGTGCGGCGGCCTCGTACGATAGGCCATCCGGAATGCGGTGCAACCCATCCTGCTGAATCACTTTTGCCGGAATGCGCATGAAGGTCGCGAACCCGCCATCATAGTGATAGCCTATGGATTCCAGATTTTCACATACTGTCTGAAATCCCCGGCGACAGTAGCGGCATTCCCCGCACGGGATGGCAGCGATCACCTGGACCCGATCCCCGGGTGCCCAGTTCGTGATCCCTTCTCCAAGGGCCACAACCTCGCCGGCGATCTCATGCCCCAGCACACGGGGGAGAACCAAATGAGAATGCCCGTGACGAAAGATTTTCAGATCCGTGCCACAGAGGGCACATGCCCTCACCCGGATAACCAGCTCGCCTGGACCGGGCTCTGGATCTGGATCCACTTCCAGCTCCAGCCGGCCGGGAGCGTAAAGTCGTGCTACTTGCATCATCCCTCCTTGACACGGAGAAAGCTTAAAACTTCTTCTACTGATGTAGCCGCACGCAGCCGGGCGGCTTTTTCAGGATCCATCAATATCTGAGCGAGCTGGGAGAGCACGTCAAGGTGTTCCTCGCCATGAACGGCCAGCGCGATACATACAAAAACTTTCTCTCCCCCCCAATCCACTCCGTGGGGAAACCGGAGATACGCGAGAGCGGAGCGGCGGATCCAGACACGGCTGGCATTGGTGCCGTGGGGGAGGGCGAAGCCCTCCCCCACATAGGTTGAAATCTGATGTTCTCGCTCCAGCATAGCCTCCACATAAGGAGGCTCCACAGCGCCGATCTCGACGAGAAGCTCTCCTGCCTCGCGAACAGCCTCAAAGCGTTCGATCGCACGACCCTCGAGTCGGATCGCCTGAGGCTGTAGCAAGCCTATGGAAACCTCTAACCTTCGATCCATGTGTCCTCCTGGATTATCCGGACCAGATGGTCGAAAACCGGATCGCCCAGGAAAGTGTTGAAGGGAAGGATTACCTTATCCGGGGCGACCTCGCGAGCGCGTGCAGATAAACTCCGATGGCACAGCACCACATCCGCATCTGGCGGGATACGATTTACCGTGGTGTGCTCAATGTGAATGGCAAAGCTCCGGAGCTTCTGACGAAGCTGGGAAACCAGTAGAGCACTGCTTCCCATCCCCGCCTCACAAGCTACTATAATCTTGCGAATCTCACTCCCCCGGATCTTTTTCATCCCTGGTCCTCCCCGGATGGAAAAAGCTTAAGGAGGATGCTGGCTACCATGCCGGACACCGCTGCGCCCACCGCAATGCCAGCCAGAGTGGCCAGATGCCCACCTTTAGGAGTCATAGCCAGCTCCGCGAAGATGCTCCCTGGGGACGGGGTTGCCACTAATCCGGCTCCCGTGAGCAGAAAGGTGAAGACAGCCGACATCCCACCGGCGATCATGGCCAGGATAAGGATCGGCCGCATCAGGACGTAAGGGAAGTAAACCTCATGGATGCCACCGAAGAAATGAATGACGATAGCTCCCGGCACCGAAGGGCGCACCGAGCGCGGTCCGAACAACCAGTAAGCAATCAGGAGCCCCAGACCTGGCCCCGGGTTGGTTTCCAGGAGGAAAAAGATCGACTTGCCCTTCTGGGCAGCTTCTGCTACCCCTAGAGGGGCCAGCACGCCGTGATTGATCGCGTTGTTGAGGAAAAGAACTTTACCGGGCTCAATGATGATCGAGGCCAGAGGAAGCAGGCGGGCCTGCACCAGAAATCCGACGCCTGCCGCCAGGGCCTGCGAAACCGCCTCAACGACAGGCCCAATGAGCACATGGCCCAGGGCTGCCAGCGCCCCACCCAGGATACCAGCGGAGAAGTTGTTAACCAACATTTCAAACCCAATCGGGATCTTTCCCTGAACAGCACGATCGAATTGCTTGATCAGCCACGCTCCCGCCGGGCCAACAATCATCGCACCCAGGAACATGGGGATCTGAGTCCCTACGGCGATCCCGGCAGTGGCGATGGCTCCCACAACAGCTCCTCGCTGGCCGTGAACCAGATATCCACCGGTATAGCCGATCAAGATCGGGAGCAGAAAGCGGATTAGCGGAGACACCAGCTCAGCCAGCTTGGGATTTGGGAGCCAGCCCGTAGGGATAAAGAAGGCTGTGATGAGCCCCCAAGCGATGAACGCGGCAATATTGGGGATGACCATATTGGCCAGGAAGCCTCCAATTCGCTGAAGCCAGGCCTGAAGGCCACGCGCAGCCAGTGGCATAGGAACCGTCGTCATGGCGCACCTCCTTTTAGAGGGGTTCAACGCTGGTTTGAGCCAACACAGATTCCAGATCATCTGCTCGAAACCTGGCAATCTCTCCCGAGATCGTCACGGCTGTAGCCAGGGCAGCGGCGAATCGAAGGGCTTTCGGTGGCGGGAAGCCTTGTAAAGAGAAATGAAGAAACGCTCCAAGCAGTGCATCTCCTGCCCCAACCGACTGGCGAATTTGAACCCGGGGAACTCGGGCCCACCAGATCTCACAACCATCGGTCCACACCGCACCATCCTGATCCAGGGAGAGTAGAACTTGGCACCCCCATTTCCGAGCGAACTGCCAGGCTGCTATTCCTCCATCGCGGACATTCTGGATCGCACGGCCCAGAATTCCCTCCGCCTCAACTCGATTGGGCTTGATTAGACGCGGGCGGGCTTCTAAACCAAGAGCTAGGGGTGGACCAGAAGTATCTAGAGCCACAGCTCCATTCCGCTCATGAATGCACTCGATCAGGCGAGCATACAGATCTTCCGGAGCCCCTGGCGGCAGGCTTCCCGAGAGCACGACCCATAACCCTGGTCGAAGCAGTGTAGCGAGCCGCTTTACAACCCCCTCTACAGCGTTCTGGTCCACCCAGGGACCAAGTTCGTTGATTTTGGTTTCTATGCCAGATTCAGGATCCAATATGGTGGTGTTGATTCGAGTCTCTCCGTGCTCCAGGAACATGAAATCCAGCGCCAGGCCTTCCCGTCGCAGCAGATCCAGAAGCAGGAGACCAATATGTCCTGCGGCCAGAGCAAAGACCAGCGAGGAGGTGCCAAGCTGGTGAAGGATGCGGGAAACATTAATTCCTTTCCCTCCTGGGGTGTAATAAACCTCTTGAGCCCGATAGATAGCCCCTTCTCGGAATCCCGGCACAATCATGGTTCGATCTAAAGCAGGATTTAAAGTAACGGTGAGCACCATGGCGGTCTGCATCCACATCTCCTTAGACGAGGAAAACATGGATGCCAATGGCTTCAATCTGTTGAATCACCTCTGGCTCAGCCCCATCATCTGTGATCAGGACATCGATAGATTGCAAGGAGGCAATCTGTGCGAAATACACCTTGCCGAATTTGGAATGATCCGCTACCGTGATGACTTGCCGGCTGGCTGCTATCATCGCCTGCTTTGTTCGAGCCTCAATCGGATTGGGGGTAGTCAGGCCGCGTTCCAGGGAGATGCCATTTGTCGCCAAGAAAACCTTGTCTGCATTGAGCTGGGAGAGCATCTGCTCGGCGAAGGGACCAACGGCCGCGGCGGTCCGGGGACGCAGGGAGCCTCCAATGAAGATCACCTCAATACCTGGACTCCCCATCAGCTCCATAGCGATGTTCAGCGCATTAGTGACTACGGTAAGTGAACGCCGGGCTTTGATCGCCTTCGCAATATGAATGGTAGTTGTCCCCGCATCGAGAATGACGGTGTCACCATCTGCGATAAGCTCCGCGGCCTTCTGCCCGATCCGGATTTTCTCCTCTAAGTGGCGGGTGGCTCGCTCCTCCAACTGCAGTTCCAGACCCATGGGTTCGGCAAGGATGGCCCCCCCATGGGTTCGCTGCAAAACCCCCATCTGCTCCAGGATGGTCAGATCCCGGCGGATTGTAGCTTCAGATACCCCAAAACGCTCCGCCAGCTCGGCAACGACTACACGCCCCTGGGTGCGGACAAGTTCGGCAATACGCCGCTGGCGTTCTTCAGCAAAGAGATCCTTCAGGCTCATGGCGTTCAATTGTGCTCGATTGTTTTTGATTTATTTTAGCGTCTATGTTTGTTTTTGTCAAGTGGGGCGGGGGGCTGTTCGAAAAAACAGGGGGTTGACTGGAGGAGGGCGGCGAGGCATTTAGATATGGCAACAGCATTCACCTCAAAGAAGAGATCGGCGATGCAGCGAGCTCGTCTTCCTTATTCCGAAGATTCAGCAGACGGTCCAATACCATTTTCAAGGATAAGCCATGGTCCCCAGCGCGGCAGCGGGGACAACCCCGCTTCGATGACGAGGCATGGATGATGTAGTAGTATCCGAGGCTAGGGCAGATGTCTTAGGGGGAATCGCTTCTTCATAGCCCAGGAAGCGGCGATTCCATCACCGCTTGAAGCGCTGATCATGACCGGGTGTGTCAGTGGCCTCTGACCCTACCCTCCTCTTCCCGATTCGGGGAGAGGAAGGGCCAGCTGGATGCCGGCCTCCTTTTTGAATTGAATAGGGGCAGCCCGGGGGGTCGCCCCTATTTAATCCGTCCGCTCTTTGGCGCCTATCTGGCCAGTACGAGGGAGCTGCATGTCTTGAATCGAGGCCTTCCAACCCGGCCCTGCCGTCAGTTGCGAAAAGCGCGCTCCAGGTCCTGGAAAGCCTTCTCAGGGGCGCACTTGGGCATATCTTCTACCAAGGGGCATTTTGCCGCTTCCAGGTATTCCACGCCTCATGGAGCTGGGCGGCGGAGCTGTATTGGGATCCAGCTTGAACCGGAAGGCCTGGGTTACCCGCATCTCGCCAGAGAACCATAGAGCAAGGATTTATCGTTGAGAGGGTGAGCCGGACGAAGCAGCTGGCGGCGCTTCCATTCCCTTAAGCCTTGAAGGGAAAACCCCTTGAACCCTCAGGCGGCCTTTCCCCTCGATAGATCCGTGGGACCCGGGAGGAGATCCGAGTCGTGATCTCATAGTTGATGGTGCCGGCCCACGTCGCCAGCTCTTCCGCGCGAATCTCCGCCTCCCCCTGTCGGCCCAGAATCACCACCTCATCCCCGATCTTCACGCCCGTGATCCCAGTGACGTCCACCACGATCTGGTCCATGCTCACCCGGCCGCGCACCGGAGCCCGCTGGCCCTGGATCAGAACATACCCCCGATTGGAAAGGGCCCGCGGATAGCCGTCGCCGTAACCGATGGGCACCAGCGCCATCCGGGATTCCCGTTCCGCGACGAACGTCCGGCCATACCCCACCGATTCCCCTGGGGCCAGGGTCCACACCCGGATCACCCGGCTTTTGATGGTCATGGCCGGATGCAGGGGGAAGGGAGGCTCCCACTCCGTAGAAGGGCGCATCCCATAGAGGGCCAGCCCCGGGCGCACGGCCTCGAAGTGAGCGGAGCGGAAGCGCATCGTCGCCGCGCTGTTCGCGGCATGACGGAGGGAAACCCGGATCCCAGCAGATTCCAGGGCGACAATGACCTCCTCAAACCGACGCAGCTGACGCATCACGAAGGAAGGGTCGCTCTCATCGGCGGTCGCAAAGTGCGTATAGAGGCCCTCCACCATGAGGCCATCCATCGTCCGCAGCGCGCGAAGGAAATCCACCGTATCCTCGGGGGAAATCCCCGCCCGCCCCATCCCGGTATCAACCTCCACGTGGGCCAGGACGACCCGCCCGGCTCCCCGGGCGATCGCGTCCAGGGCCTGGGCGGCCTCGATGGTGGAAAGCGTGGGGGTTAACTGCCAACGAACGGCCTCGGAAGCCTCCTCGGGCATCAGGGGAGCCATCACCAGAATGGGCGCCTCAATGCCCGCCTGACGGAGGACGATCCCTTCGCCGAGGCGGTGGACGGCCAGGCGGGACGCGCCAGCAGCCAGGACCGTCCGGGCGACGGGGATCGCGCCGTGGCCGTAGGCATCCGCCTTGACCACGGCGATGATCTCTACCCGCTCGCCCACCCATCGTTTCAACGCCCGCGTGTTCTCCGCGATTGCGTCCAGATCCACCTCCGCCCATGTCAGGGGAGACGCCTTCAGGGTCATCCCTCCTCCTTGAGAAAGCCCATCACGTCCTCTCAATGGGCGTTGCGTCGCCGGCTTCCTTCTCCACCCTCCTTCGCGACTTCCCGACGTGTTGGAAACCAAGCCCGCTGGTATTATAGCGTTGGATCCTATCGCGGTCATCATCCCCAACCGAAGGGCCCGATCGCTCTCCCGGAGGATGGGCCATCCGAGGGGACCTGGGATCCGCGAAAGGCCTGAGCGAATCCCATCCTGGGAACATCGGAGGAGCCTATGCGGTCGGGGCTTGCGAACTTGGGGGCTTCTCCCCGCACAGCGGATCTGGCGATCATCGGCGGGGGGATCGCCGGGGCGGCGGCCGCCTTCTACGCGGCCCGCGCAGGCTTTCGGACCGTGGTGGTGGAACGCAAGCCGTGGCTGGGCGCATTGACGACCGCCGTGGCTGTGGCCTGCTTCCGCGCCCAATGGGACGACCCGGACTTCGCGTACCTGATGGTCCCAAGCATCGCCACGTATGAGCGGTTCGCGGAGGAGATCGGCATCCCCGGCTATGAGATCGGCCTGCGTCAACAGGGATGGCTGTTCGCCACGACGGATCCTCAAGGCTTCGACCGTTTTCAACGCTGGGTCGAAGGCCAGCGACGCCTGGGGATCACCGACACCGAACTCTGGACGGGGGATGAGGCCCGGCGGCGCTTCCCATGGCTTTCCCACGATGTGACGGCCGCCACGTTCCGAGCCCGGGATGGGTGGCTTTCGCCGCACGAAGTGGTTTACGGCTACGCGCGGGCCAGCGGGGCGACCTTCCTGCTGGAGACGGAGGCGCTCCGGATCCACACCGCCAGCGGGCGGGTCCTCGGCGTGGAAACCTCCCGCGGGTTCCTCGCCGCGCCCCAGGTGGTCATCGCCGCAGGGCCGTTCTCCCGCCGCCTGGCCGCCACCGCCGGGGTGGACCTCCCGCTGTTCCTGCTCCGGCGCCAGCGGGCCTTCGTTGCCGATCCGGCCATCCCCTCTGACGCCCCGATGGTAGCGGACGACGACACCGGGGTGTACTGGCGACCGGAGGCCGGGGGGGCTTTTCTGGGGTGGGGCTGGCCGGAGTCGCCAGGCGAGCCTCAGGACCCCGTCCCCACGGATCCCCTGTTCCCGGCCCGCGTCCTCGAGGGCGCGGCGCGGCTCGCCCCTTTCTTCCGGGAAGTGGCGGCCCGGCTGACCCGGGATCGAGTATCCGTCGCTGCGGGTCAGTATACATGCACGCCCGATGGGAAACCACTTATTGGAGGCTGTCCGCCAGTGGAGGGCTTGTATGTGCTGACCGGGGATAACGGCTACGGGATTGAGAGTGCGCCCCAGGCCGCGCGGCACCTTATCGCCGTTATGACCGGTCAGCTCCCTGAAGCGGAGAACCGCTTCCGAGTCCATCGGACCTTCCGCCCAACTGGAAAGAAGGTCCTGTGAGAGGCCGCTCTTTCAGCATCCTGCTCAGCGGAGGCAGAGATGTCCGAGCCGCCCATGCCCACGTTCACGGATGTGCTGCGCGCCCGACAGGTCGTGGGACGCTTCCTGCCACGCACTCCCCTCTACCGCTATCCGAGCTTGGACGCGCTGCTAAGAGCGCGGGTCTATGTGAAGCACGAGAACTTCCAGCCTATCGGCGCCTTTAAGGTTCGAGGAGGCGTGTATCTCATGTCCCGGCTCTCGCCGGAGGAGCAATCCCGGGGAGTGATCACCGCCTCCACCGGCAACCATGGCCAGTCCATCGCCTATGCCGCGGCCCTCTTCCATGTCCGGGCCGTGATCGTGGTGCCCCAGAGCGCCAATCCGGTCAAGGTGGAAGCGATCCGCGCCTACGGCGCCGAAATCCGCGTGCACGGCCGGGATTTCGATGACGCCCGGGCTTACTGTGAACAGGCCGCCACTGAAGAAGGCCTCCGCTACATCTCCTCCGGCGACGAGCCGGACCTGATCGCCGGGGTCGCCACCGAGACCCTGGAGATCCTGGAGGAGCAGCCGGAGATAGAAATGATCTTCGTGCCGGTAGGTGGAGGGAGCGGCGCGGCGGGGGCATGCCTGGTGGCGAAGACCCTGAACCCTCAGATCCGGGTGATCGGCGTGCAGTCTGCCCGCGCGCCCGCCGCCTATCTCACTTGGCGGCATCGACGCTGGATGGAGGCGCCGATGGAGACGCTGGCGGAGGGCCTGGCCACGCGGCGGCCGTTCATGCTGCCCCAGCGGATCATGTGGGAGAAGTTGGACGACTTCCTCCTGGTGGAGGATGAGGAGCTGGTGGAGGGCGTGCGGATCTATTTGGAAAAAGCGAAGACGCTGGCGGAGCCCGCAGGGGCCGCCCCCCTGGCCGCCGCCCTCCGGATGCGGGAACAGATCCGGGGGAAGACCATCGCCTTGATCCTGAGCGGGGGGAACGTGTCTCCCGAGCAGCTCCGTCGTTTTCTCCTCTAAGCGGTTTCCGGCCGGGGATGCGGGAGACGGCAGGGCACGGCAGCCCCTCACCTCGAGCCGGTCGATCACCCGCCCGCGCTCGTGTAGTGGCGGAGCGCGTAGCGCCAGAAGGAGCGGCTGATCCCGAAGAGGATCACGGCGATCAGGAGACCGGCCAGAGCCCCTTCCGGCCGCAGCCAGCCCAGGGCCGCCTGGGCCGGCACCGTGGTGATGAACGCAATCGGGACAATAAAAGTTAAGACGATCCGCACCCAGGTGGGGAAGGCCGTCACGGGGAAACGGCCGGCCTCGAAGAAGGTATAAATCAATTCCATAATATTCCCCACCTCCACAAACCAGAAAGCCAGGGTGATGAGAACCATCAGCAGCGAGTAGAAGATCACCAGGCCGGCGAGGAGCATCACCCCGAACAGGAGCAGGCGATCCGGCGAAGGCCACCCTAGCCGGCTCAAAGCCCAGGCCACCACCCCCAGGCCCAGTAGGATATCCGTGAGATGCCAGATCTGCATCTGCTGGAAGGAGACCAAGAACTGGCTGTCCAGAGGGCGCAGCAGGGTGAAATCCAGGGTGCCCTTACGGATCGCCTCCGGGATCTCCTCCAGGTTTGGGCGGAAGAGGGCGGCCATCACGCCTTCGAAGGCGATGAAAAGCCCGGCCACGATCACGGCTTCCTCATAGCGCCAGCCGCCCAGCCGGGGGCGATGCATGAAGAACACCTGGAGCGCCGCCAGCGTCCAGAGAGAGGAGGCAACTGCCACCAGGGCATTGGCCAGGAAATCGGCCCGATATTCCATAGCGGCCATCAGGTTGGCCTTGAAAAACCGAAGGAGAACCCGCACGTAGGTCATCCCAGGCGCCACTCCACCCGATAGCCGAATCCTTTGGTGTTGTCGATCCAGCGCACCCAGCGCGGGGTGATCCGATACAGCCGGGCATGGGCCAGGGCCTGGGGTAGCTCTTGGATGAACGGGAACTTCTCCCGATATCGGGCCATCACCCGTTCCCGCTCCGCTGGATCCTCCACAGTCTCCGCTATCCCGGTCAGCTGAAGGCCCTGGATGGTCCTCCAGTCCCACGGCTCCCCATGGACGGTCACGGCGACTTCCGGTCGGGCGATGAGATGACGAACGTGCCGGCTTTCCGGGGAAGAGAGGAAATAGAGCCGCAGCCGTTCGTCGTGGACGAAGTAGAGCGAAGCCACGTAGGGATGGCCACTCTCATCCACAGTTGCCAAGGTCAAGGTCGAGCGACGGCTCAGGAAACGGAGGGCCGCTTCCCAAGCCTCTCCCGTATGAGGCGGAACGGACTCGGCCATGCAGGACCGCCCTGTGGGTGGAGGAGAGGTTTCCATTGGAATCCAGATCCTGCTCGCAGATGGGCCGGGCGGGAGTCGAACCCGCACGCCCCTTCCGGGGCAGCAGATTTTAAGTCTGCCGCGTCTGCCGTTTCCGCCACCGGCCCTTTCCCATATTATTTTAATCGAACCCACCGACCCCTTCGGTGTCGGGCAACAGGCACGCATCCATACAACATGATGGGCGCGAAAGGATGCTTCTCCAGAATCCCGAACAGGAGATCGCCATGGAACTCGGGGAATGGCTTTCGCGAGGGCTTCAGCTGACCTGGCGGTATAAAACCCTCTGGCTCTTTGGTTTCCTGACAGCCCTGGGTGCAGGGATTCCTCCCCGCATCCAGGGCCGTCTGAACCTCGGGCGACCCCCTTTCTCTTCTCCAGGCTTCGAACCGATGCTCCAGCGATGGGTGGAACGGAACTGGCCGCTCCTCCTTTTAGCCCTCCTGGGCTTTCTCGTTCTGGCCATGGGGATTCAGCTCACATCCCTCTGGGGCCAGGGAGCCCTGATCCTGGGAAGCGGCGAGGCAATGGCAGGTCGCCCTCCGGCGCTGGGCGTTCTGGCACGGCGGGCCGCGGCGCGATTGCTGCGCATGATCGGGATCATGGCGCTGCTGGGCGCCCCCGGCTTCCTGGTCGCCTTGGTGTTCCTCGCGGCTATCCTCGGCGGCTTCCTGCTGGCTTTCGCCCAGCGGGTGGAAGCGGCCCGGATCACCATCCTGCTGGTGCTCATTCCGGCCATGCTGGCTCTCCTGGGCTGTCTGCTGATCCTCGCCGGGGCGCTGCATCTCTGGTCCCGCCTGGCTCTGCGAGCGGCACTGCTAGAGGATCTCCCGTGGATTTCAGCGCTCCGCCGGGGCCTTCAAATCGGCCTGCGGCGGATAGGTTCTCTGCTCCTGGTGTGGCTGGTGCTGGATGTCGGGGTGCTGGGCGTGATCACCTTCATTCTCTCCCTCCTCGCCGCCATTCCCCTTATAGCCATCGAAGGTATCGCATTCCTGGCCTTCTTCGGGAGCGGCGGGCCTGTGCATCTCTCCACTCGATTCATCAGCGTCATCGCGCTGACTGGGTTCTGCATCGGCCTTCTGACCTCGCTCCTGCGGGCGCCGGTCATGACCTTTGTGGAAACGGTGTGGACCCTGGCGTATCGCTCCTGGACCGGAGGGCCCCTGCCTGCAGAGGAGATCCCCCAGGCCCCCTGAGCGCCTTTCCTGGCTGGTGGTATCCTCTTGGGATGGGGAACGCCCCCTTCGTGCGACCACCACAGCTCGCCGAACGGGTTTTCCCATTCAGCACCAGACGAAGCCACAAGGCTCACTTCGAATCGGACAGGGGACGCCAATGCGCGCGCTGATTACAGGAGGAACAGGCTTTCTGGGCGCCAACCTGGCCGCCTATCTCCGACAACAGGGGTGGAAGGTCCGGATCCTCCGCCGCCCCACCTCCTCCTTGGACGCCGTGAAGGACCTGGATGTAGAGCATGCAATCGGGGATGTGCTGGATCCGGACAGCCTGCGCCCGGCGATGGTGGGATGCGATGTGGTCTTTCACGCCGCGGCGATCTCCGCCTACTGGCGCACCCCAGCGGAACAGATCCTCCGAGTGAATGTCGAAGGCACGCGGAACGTCCTAACGGCGTCCCGGGAGATGGGGATCCATCGAGTTGTCCTAACCAGCTCCCTGGCGGCCTTGGGGGTGCCGGAGCCCGGCACCTTGCTGACCGAAGATCATCCCTACAATCTGCCCCCTAGGCGCTTTCTTTACGGATACAGCAAGGCCATCGCGGAAGCGATCGCCCGGGTTTTTGTGGAACAGGGGCTGGAGGTGGTGATCGTGAACCCCTCCGTGATCCTGGGTCCCCGGGATATCCATCGCATCGCGGGGGCCTTGATCCTGGAAATGGCCCGGAGGAGGGTGCCAGCCCTCCCACCCGGTGGGGTCAACGTGGTGGCAGTCGAGGATGTGGCCCGCGGGCATGCCCTGGCCCTGGAGCGCGGGCGGTCAGGAGAGCGATACATCCTCGGTGGGGAGAACCTGACCTATCGGGAGCTCGCCGAGCGGATCGCGGAAGTCATCGGCGTCCCTCCCCCCCGCTGGGTGATCCCCCCACGAGGGGTAAAAGGGCTCGCCGCGCTGGCCCGGATCGCCAAGGCTCTGGGCCTTCCCCTGCCCGTGGGGGCCGATCAGCTGTGGCTGAGCGCCCACTTCATCTGGTGTGATGGCCGCAAAGCGGAGGCGGAGCTGGGTTATCGCCCCGAGGTCCCAGTGCGCGAGGCAATCCGGCGCGCATGGGAATGGTATCAGGAATCCTGTCCCGGATCCCCTCGCGCGGGGGAGGGGGCAGACCGGCCCTCCCCGAGGGGGACTCTAACGGAACGCTGATATTTTGTTCACGTTTCGTTTACACAGGGGCGATATATTCAGCAAATGAAAGTGGCTCGAACGAGGCGCCGGAAGGGAGGTGAGGGCATATGGTGCGCCTGGATCTCGGCCTGGCGATCCTGCGCGTTTTGATCGGGTTGCTCTTTGCGGGCCATGGGGTTCAGAAGCTGTTCGGATGGCTCGGCGGCCATGGGCTGAATGGGACGGCCGCGTGGCTGGAGAGCCTGAATATCCGGCCGGGACGGCCGTGGGCGCTGCTGCTGGGCCTGGGGGAGTTTGCAGGCGGCCTGCTCCTCGCCCTGGGCCTGGCCACGCCGTGGGCGACCCTGCCGCTGCTCGCTTCCCAGCTGGTCGCCCTCCTTCGGGTCCATGCGCCGAAGGGGTTGTGGATCGATCGGGGCGGCTTTGAGTATAACCTGGTCCTGATCACCCTGAACGCTTTCTTCGGATTCTATGGGGCGGGCGCCTACAGCGCGGATGCCTGGCTGGGGTGGGCATGGCCGCAGCCCATGACCTTCGGGCTCGTCCTGATCCTGGCGCTGCTCATTGCCCTCCTCGCCTTGGCGGCTCCCGTCTGGGCGCCGCGGCTCTCCCGGCGGGCCGCCTGATCCCTATGGCCCGGCCGGAGGATCGGGCGGCCGCAGAGCGGCCGCCCGATCCCTCGCTCTTCCCACCGTTCTGCGGATCAGCCCGGGAACGCCTATGAGGATCGTCGCCGGCGATGCGCCTCATCCCCATCCCCGCGTTTCGCCCCACCCCAGACAACGACTATGGATCGTTCCCCCGGCATGGGGATTTGGAAGCAATCCCGCAAGGTCCTCGCTTTCCTCATAAGATAAGGCTAAGATAAGGCCCTCGGGTCTCGCCCGGGTTTCCCACCGCCTGTGGATTCCGGCTTCACGCTCTAAGCACGCCCCCCATCGAATGGTAATATAATCCGGTAGGTTGCGATGGCTAGGCCGCTTCAATGCCCAGCCTGGCCACAGAAGCCTATGGGGGGCGGGAGGTCCAATGCGGATTCTCATCACCGGCGGCGCGGGCTTCCTGGGCGCCGCCCTGGCGAACCGGCTGGTTCGTGAGGGCCATACAGTGCTAGCCCTCGATGACCTCAGCGCGGGGGATCCCCAGCGCCTGGATTCCCGGGTGGTCCTCGCCCGAGGGGATGTGCGGGATGTCCCCCGGCTCTGGACCCTGTTGCAAGGGGTGGATTTGGTCTATCATCTGGCCGCCCGGGTTTCGGTGCCTGAATCCATCCTCTACCCTCGGATCTACCAAGATGTGAATGTGGGCGGCACCGTGGCCCTGCTGGAGGCGATGCGGGACGCCGGGGTGAGGCGCCTGGTGCTGGCTTCCTCCGGCGCCGTCTATGGCGATCAGCCAGTCCAGCCGGTCCACGAGGAGCTTCTTCCCCGCCCCCGCTCCACCTATGCGGTGACCAAGCTGGCCGCCGAGCATTTCGTTCTGACCCTGGGCCGACTGTGGGGGTTCGAGGTGGTCGTCCTGCGGATTTTCAACGCCTATGGCCCAGGCCAGCCGCTCCCTTCTGCCCACGCGCCGGTGATTTCCCGGTTTCTTAAACAGGCCATCGAAGGCGGAACCCTGGTGATCTTCGGGGATGGGACCCAAACCCGGGATTTCGTGTATCTGGATGATGTGGTGGAAGCCTTAGTGGCGGCCGGGGAGCGGCCAGGCCTGAACGGAGAGCTCATCAATGTGGGGAGCGGCCGGGAGATCTCCATCAACGAGCTGGCCGATACCGTCATGCGCGTGGTCGGCCGGCAGGTCCCCGTGATCCACAGCCCCGCCCAGGACGGTGGGGTGGCCCGGCTGTGCGCCGATCTCCGGAAAGCGGAGCGGCTCCTGGGATACCGGCCGCGGGTCTTCCTGGAAGAAGGCCTGCGTCGGATGCTCCGGGAAGATCCCCGGTTCCGGGGGTGAGCGGAGGATCGTTCCCCCATGGCCACTCCCTCCCTTCTGTCCAAACTCAGCGAGCGCCTGGTCTCCAGCCTGTGGACCCTGGTGGTCCTGGTCTATCTGGCATATGGGGCGATCTTCGGGATCTACGCGGTCTCTCTCTTTCAGTTCCCCTTCGATTATGATCAGGGAGAGGGATTCGAGCTGCTCGATGCGATTTACTTCGCCCGGGGGGAGTGGCCATATCGCGACATTGAGACCTACCCCTTCTATGCCTCAAATTATCCCCCGCTTTTTCATCTCCTGGCGGTCCCCCTGGTCTGGATCTTCGGCCCGCGCTTGATCGCGGGCCGGCTGCTCTCCACGGCCGCAACGATCGCCCTGGCCGTGGCGGTGGGTCTCGCCGTGGGGCGCTGGACCCGGAGGTGGGAGCCCGGCATCTGGGCAGGGGGGATGGTCCTGGCCTCGAATTATGTTTATCACATCGGCCCCCTCTCCCGCAGCCACATGATGATGGTCCTCTTCGAAACCCTGGCCGTGCTGACGCTGGCCCGGGAGGAGGATTTCCCTTCCCGGCGATCCCTGCTGCTGGGGTCGCTGGCGCTGACGGCAGCCGGCTGGACCAAACAACACGCCATCGTCACCGTGCTGGCGGTTTTCGCTTATCTCTTCCTGCGCCGTCCCCGGGTGGCGCTGGCCTGGGGGGTTTCCTTCGCGGCGGTGAATCTGGCCCTGTTCGCCCTGCTGAATCTCGCCACCGGTGGCTACTGGTTCCTACACATCATTGAGGCCAACATCAACGAGTATGACTACCGCCAGGCCTTCTTCCTCTACAGCCAGTGGTTTCGCCTTCATGCAGTCGTCCTCTTCCTGACGGCGGCGCTGGTCCTGTATGAGCTGTATGCCGATCGCCTCTCCATATTCAGCATGTGGGCCGTCTTCGCCACGGCCGGCGGAGCGCTGGCGGGCAAGTGGGGGGCCGGGGAATCGTATTTCATCACTGCGGTGGTGGCCGCGATCCTGGCGGCCGGACGGCTCCTGGCGCGCATCGAGGGATGGACCGCTGGGCGGCCCGCAGGGCGGGCGATTGCGGCGGTGTTGATCCCCCTCGCCCTGCTCCATCAGGCTGCGCGGGTCTTCCATCTGCCCACTGATCATCCGTGGACCGCGCCGGTGGCTCGCTGGCTGGGGCTGGAGGGAGTTCGATACGTGGACACGGTCGAATACACCCAGCTGGGCCATCTGCCCACCGCGGAGGATATCCGCAACGGGTGGCGGATTGTGGAGATGGTGCGGGAGGCGCCAGGCCCCGCTTTCACGGAAGAAGCCTCATGGGCGCTCTGGGCCGGGAAGGAACCGGTGACCAACCCCACGCAGCTGTTGAATCTTTACAAAAACCGGAAGTTGAATCCGGAGCCGCTGATCCGGATGATCCGAGCCCAGGCCTTCGGGATCGTGGTGCTGCGGGCCCAGTTCTACCCCCAGCCGGTGCTGGACGCGATCGGCCAGGCTTACCGGCCGATCGCCGATATCCCGATGAACGGATTTATCTATCGCCTTCTGATCCCCCGACATCTCCCATAGCGCCGGGTTCGGGCTGGGCTCGGGGGCTGGGGGACTTCCGCCTCGACCTCCCCATCCCCGCCAAACGCGAAGATCCCCAAGCCGAATTGGACAGACTCGCCCAGTCGGGATATCATGGGGGTGATTCCCCTCCCCCCGGGGGAGGGATATCCGCCCGGAGGGACTATGGAAGCTCGAACGAAAGCGGAGGTCCTGCGGCGGCTGCGCAGCATCGCCGGGCATGTGGAAGGGATCGCCCGGATGGTGGAGGAGGACGCCTATTGCATCGACATCATCCGGCAGGTGCAGGCGGTGCAGCGGGCTCTGGCCAAGGTGAACGATATGGTCCTGGCCCAGCACCTGCGCACGTGCGTCACGACCGCCATTCGGGGTGAGGACCCAGGCGAACGGGAGCGGGTGCTGGAGGAGATCGTGGAGGTTTTTGAGGCTGCGCAGAAGCTTTGACCCGCCCAGGACCAGGGATCATGCAGAGAGGGCCATCTCCCGGATCCATCCGGGCGACGCGCGATCTCTGGTTCCCAGAGAACCCTGTATGGAGGGAAGCGATGATGGAGACTCGAACCTTTGTTGCGCCGAACATCTCGTGCCATCACTGCATCCATACCATCACCCGCGAGCTGAAGGCGCTGGAAGGGGTGAAGGAAGTACGCGGGGATCTGACCACCAAGCAGGTGACGGTGGCCTTCGAGCCCCCCGCCACCTGGGAGCGGATTGTAGCGGTGCTCCATGAAATCGGCTACCCCCCTGCCTCGGCATGAGGCGGTCCATCCCCTTTGGGGGTCTCCGCCCGCCTTCCGGTTGCATAAGGGATCGAGCGGAGAGCCGGTCTACGAGCCACGGGTCGAGGAAGCCGGAAGGGGCCGGTCATTCGGTTCCCCCTGTTGGGGGAAACAGATGAGCCATGGAACGGGGGCAAGATGCGAAGGATCTGGACGCTGGGGCTGGCGTGGATCGGTTTGGTCGGATGCCTAAGCGGGGGTGGGGGAACGCCTGCCCCGATCCCCACGGGCCTGACAGAGACACCGACCGCTTCGCTGGTGGCGATCGGCACGCCGGTCCCCACGCCGACATGGACCTCCACGCCGGCCCCAACCCCGACGGCGACGGGGACGCCGACGCCGCGCCCGCGGGCGGCGCTCTATAACTTCGTCCTGCCGGGCTGACCGGTGTGCGCCCGCAATACGCGCCTCGTGCAGGCGCTGCGACCCCAGTATGAAAGCGATGTCGATTTCTTCGAGGTGCGGGCGGACACGCGGGAGGGTCAGACCCTCCTGGCCCGGTTCGGGATGCCCGGCACCCATGGCCTGGTGGTCCTGGACCGCCAGGGGCAGGTCATCTGGCGCAGCTTCGGCCACGATGTGACGCCGGAAACCGTGGAGGCCGTTCTGCAGCAGGCGATCCGATAGGCGCAGGGAGGCCGGGCCAGTCTTCCCGATGCACTACAGCAGCATCCAGGAGGTGAGCGTTCCATGACGGCTTCGACGCGGGAAGTGGTGCTTCCCATCATCGGCATGACCTGTGCGAACTGCGCCCGGACGGTGGAGCGGGCCCTGAAGCGCATGCCCGGTGTGCTGGAGGCTTCGGTGAATTTCGCCGCCGAACAGGCGGTCGTGCTGCTGGATCCCTCGGCCGCGGACATCCGCCAGGCCGTCCAGCAGGTTCGGGCGGCCGGCTACGATGTGGCCACCGCCACGGTGGAGCTGCCCATCCAGGGGATGGCCGACGCGAACGACGCCCGCGCCATCGAGCGCGCCCTCCACCGGGTTCCGGGGGTGCTGGAGGCCACGGTCAACCTGGCGGCGGAGCGGGCCCACGTCACTTATGTGGTGGGCGTGGCCTCGATCCGTGATCTGATCCAGGCAGTTCGGGAGGCCGGTTACGATGGGGTGGTGGCGGCCGGAGAGCTGGAAGAGGCCGGGATGGATGTGGAGCAGGCGGCCCGCGAGGCGGAGCTGGCCCGTCAGCGCCGTCGCCTCTTGTGGGGGTTGATCTTCACGCTCCCCACGTTCTGGCTGAGCATGCAGTTCGATCTGCTCCACAACGTGATGCCCGGGATGGCCCGGCCGCTCCTTCTGGACTGGCTGCTCCTCTTCCTCAGCACGCCGGTGCAGTTCGGAGTGGGATGGGATTTCTATCGAGGGGCTTATCGGGCTCTGCGGCTGGGAACCGCCAACATGGACGTGCTGGTCGCCCTGGGCACTTCGGCGGCCTATTTCTACAGCCTGGCGGTGACCCTGGCCCTCACCCTGGGCAGCACGGCGCTGGGCCGCTACACCTATTTCGAGACCGCCGCGGTCATCATCACCCTGATCGTTCTGGGGAAGTATCTGGAGGCGCGAGCCAAAGGGCGGGCCGGCGAGGCGATCCGCGCCCTGATGGCATTGCAGCCGGAGCGGGCCCGCGTGCTGCGGGACGGCCGGGAGATCGAGATCCCGGCCGCGGAGGTCCGGGTGGGAGATCTCCTCATCGTTCGACCGGGGGAGCGCATCCCGGCGGATGGGATCGTCCTGGAAGGACGCTCGGCGGTCGATGAGTCCATGATGACCGGGGAATCGCTTCCGGTGGAGAAGGGCCCGGGCGATCGGGTGTTGGGTGGGACGGTGAACCAGCACGGTCTGCTGAAGATCGAAGCCACTCATGTGGGGCGGGATACCGTGCTGGCCGGGATCATCCGGCTGGTCCGGGAGGCCCAGGGGAGCAAGGCGCCCATCCAGCGGCTGGCTGACCAGGTCTCGGCGGTCTTTGTCCCTGTGGTCATCGCCATCGCCGCGTTCACGTTCCTGGGCTGGCTGCTGGCCGGCGGGGCCGGTTTTACCCGCGCCATGGTCAACGCCATCGCCGTGCTGGTGGTGGCCTGCCCGTGTGCAATGGGGCTGGCCACGCCCACCGCGATTATGGTGGGGACAGGTCGAGGGGCGACGATGGGGATCCTCTTCCGCAGCGCCCGGGCTCTGGAGCAGCTGGGGAAGGTCACCCTGGTTGCCCTGGACAAGACGGGCACCCTCACCCAGGGCCGGCCGGTGGTGACCGAAGTGATCCCGCGCGGGGGCTGGGCCCCCGAGGATGTCCTGGCCCTGGCCGCCAGCGTGGAACAGGGGAGTGAGCATCCGCTGGCCGTAGCCGTGGTGGAAGCCGCCCGAGCCCGAGGGCTCGCCCTGGAGAAGCTGGCCGGGTTCTCGGCGTTGCCCGGCCGGGGAGCGGTGGCCCACCGGAATGGGAACGTGGTCCGGGTAGGTAAGGTCTCGTGGCTCCAGGCGGAGGGGGTGACGGTGGAGGAACTGGGCGAAGCGGCGCGCGCCCTTCAGGAGAAGGGCCGGACGACCATGCTGGTCGCCCAGGATGAAGAGGCCATCGGATTGATCGCCCTGGCGGATACGTTGAAGCCGGAAGCGGCGGAGGCCATCGCGGCGCTGCATCGGCTGGGCGTGCAAACTGCCATGATCACCGGGGATAACCGGCGAACCGCGGAGGCAATCGCCCAACAGGTCGGCATCGATCGAGTCTTCGCGGAGGTCATGCCCGCCGACAAGGCCGAGATCGTTCGCCAGCTGCAGGGGGAAGGCCATCGGGTCGCCATGGTCGGGGATGGGATCAATGATGCCCCGGCCCTCGCCCAGGCGGATGTGGGGATCGCGATGGGAACCGGCACGGCGGTGGCGATGGAGACGGCGGACGTCACGCTGATGCGGGGGGATCTGCGCCTGCTGCCCCAGGCGATCCGGCTCTCGCGGGGGACGATGCGGACAATCCGCCAGAATCTGTTCTGGGCGTTCTTCTACAATGTGATCCTGATCCCCGTGGCAGCTCTGGGCCTGCTGCATCCGATGATGGCGGCCGGCGCCATGGCGTTCTCTTCCATCTTCGTTGTAACCAACTCGCTGCGCCTACGAGGGTTCCGGGTGTAGAGGCCGTCCCTGAGGAGGTCGCGAATCCGCGAATGGGGAGTAGTAGGTCCAGGGGGATGCAGTGCGTCGAGGAGCAGGCTCTCTTCGATTCGGTGCGCTCCATGGCATAGTTCTGAGCAACGCTTCCCTGGAGGCAGCGATGAGACCTGGGCGAAAAGCGCTCCTGGGGATCTTGGTGATCATGTTTCTGATGGGCGGCCAGGGGTGCTTCCCCTCGGCCCAGCGGGACAGCCCTCTGGCGAAGGAAGGGATGACGGTTTATCGCCCCCTGAGTTGTGGATGCTGCGGCGAATACGTTCGGTATCTCCGAGATCACGGGGTGACCGTCCATGACATTGAAATTGAACAGGATGATCGGATACCGCTGAAACGGCAGTGGGGGATCCCGGAGTCCATGTGGAGTTGCCACACCTCGTGGGTGGGCCCCTATGTGGTCGAGGGCCATGTGCCGCTGGAGGCCATCGCCCGCCTGTTGAGGGAACGCCCCAACGCCCGGGGGATCGCGCTCCCCGGCATGCCGTCTGGATCTCCCGGGATGGGGGGCGCCCGATCCGGTCCGCTGACGATCTATCTCCTCACCGCCGACGGCCAGGCCCATCTGTGGATGGAGTGGTGAGACCCACACGGCCCATGCGCTGGGTCTCCTCGGAGAGACGGAGGGATTTCCCCTTTCCCATACGGCCTTTGGGGCCATGGGGGAGAAGCCACCCGCCCTCCCCGATTCGAGCGGAACGATACCAGCCCTTCTTTTCCCCCCTCCCGGGAGAAGGGGATTAAAATGTGAATAGAAGGGCCCGTGGAGGCTCTGGTCCCTGATTGTTTCTCTTCTCTCCATCTCTCCCCGCGCCGGGAAGACGCGGAGCGGTGAGCGAGTCCTTGCCCTCTCCTGCGCCGCTTTGCGGCCTGGAGGTGAGGAGGATCATCGTTTCTATGGGGAATCGAGAGGATCCCTATCTGGAACTCCTCAATGAACAGCGGCTTGCCGGCCTGATGGGGGGAAAGGGGGCATCGCGATGGCGGAGGTTCGGACACTGGCGGAGGTGCTGGATGCGCTGACACGGCCGGGCGAGCTCTATGAGCGGCTTCCGGATGGATCCGTGCGCTGTTACGCCTGCGGTCACCGCTGTCTGATCCGTCCGGGCCGGCGGGGGATCTGTCAGGTGCGCTTCAATCGGGACGGCACCCTCTACGTCCCGTGGGGGTATGTGGCCGCCCTCCAGGTGGACCCCACGGAGAAGAAGCCTTTCTTCCACATCCTTCCCGGTTCCTATACCCTGACCTTTGGGATGCTGGGTTGCGATCTGCATTGCAGTTACTGTCAAAACTGGCTTACCTCGCAGGCTCTTCGTGATCCAGCCGCGGGAGTGATGCCGGAGGAGGTCACCCCTGCCCAGCTGGTAACGCTGGCGAAGCGGTATGGGGCGCAGCTGGTAGGGAGCTCCTATAACGAGCCGCTGATCACCTCGGAGTGGGCGGTGGCCGTTTTTCAGGAAGCGATCGCCCAGGGTCTGCGGTGCGTCTATGTCTCCAACGGCAACCTCACCCCAGAGGTGCTGGCGTATCTCCGCCCCTACCTGGTGGGCTACAAGATCGACCTCAAGAGCATGCGCGATAAGAACTACCGGGCCCTGGGGATGCCTCTGAAGAACGTCTTGGAAGGCATCCGCATGGTCTACGAGAGCGGCCTGTGGCTGGAGGTGGTCACCCTGGTGGTGCCGGGCTTTAACGATTCCGATGAGGAGCTGCGGGACGCGGCGGAGTTTCTGGCTTCCATTTCCCCGGATATCCCCTGGCATGTGACGGCCTTCCATCCGGATTACAAGATGACCGATCGGGACTGGACCCCGGCGAAGACGTTGATCCGGGCGGCGGAGATCGGGAAGGCCGCTGGCCTGCGCTATGTGTACGCCGGCAACCTCCCGGGCCGGGTGGGGCCCTTTGAGAACACCTACTGCCCGAACTGCGATGCGCTCCTCATCGCCCGCCATGGCTTCCAGATCCTGGTGGATCATCTCAGTGGGCGAGGGACCTGCTACCGGTGCGGGACGGCGATCCCGGGCATCTGGCAGTGAGAACACCACAAAAAATGAAAGGGGCCCATGGCCCGTCGACCGGTGGGCAGAGGGGGGCCTGAATTCTTCATGGAGACCAGGGGAGCGCGGACCGTGAGCCGTTCGAAAAAGCGTGTCGTTGGGGAGCGTCGCCGGACGAAAGGAGGGGCCCGGGAGAGAACGTCTGGCGCCCGCCGGACAACCTCCCCAAAAGGTCCTCTGCGCTGGAGGCTGGCCCTCACGCTGGATCAGCAGCTGGATCTGCTGGGCCTGATTCTGTTTCTGGGCGGGATCCTGGTGGCTTTCGGTTTGCTCGCCCCCCAGCGAATGCCAGGCCTGAGCTTCTTCCTTCTGGGTCTGATCGATGGGTTGGGGGGTGGGGTCTTCGCGTTCCCTCTGGGGCTGATCGCAGGCGGCGCCTGGCTGCTGGTTCGACGCTTTGAGCCGGTCCCCCGACCCCGCATGTCGCTCCTTTTGGGGCTTCTCCTGCTCTATGGATCGCTGTTGATGATCCTGGATGGACTGGGAGGGATGGGTGGGGCAGTGGGGGCAGCGCTGGTCCAGGGTCTGACGGAAAATCTGGGCCCCATCGGGGCATGGCTGGTCTGGCTGGGGATGATCGGGACGGGCCTGATGGGAACCTTCCAGCTTTCGCCCGAACGCCCGCTGGAGTGGGCCATTCGAGGGCTGCGCCGGCTTCGAGGCCTTCGGCCCGCCCGCGGAGCGGCCGGGGGCCTCCCGATTCCCCTTCCCCAGCGGGCGGAACCAGCGGCTGCCTTGCCTCCTTCCGATCGATCCCCGCGCATCCTGGGGGAAACCGAGACCTCCGAGCATGCCCCGGAGGCTGTGCAGACCTCGGAGCTCCCGGAGGGCCAGGAGGCGCCGTTGCAGATTGCCCCGGAAGGACCGAAATGGACCCTTCCCCGCCTGGAGGAGATCCTGGATCCTGAAGAAGCCGTGGAGATCGACGAAGCGGATCTTCGGGAGAAGGCTCATATCATCGAAGAGACCTTGCGCAGCCTGGGGGTCGAGGCCCGGGTGGTGGAGGTCCAGCGCGGGCCCACGGTGACCCTCTTCGGCCTGGAACCCGGGCAGATCTCCCGGGGAGGCCGCTCCACCCGGGTGAAGGTAGGGCAGATCGCGGCGCTGGCCGACGACCTGGCGCTGGCCCTCTCCGCCCGCGCGGTCCGGGTCCTGGCCCCTATCCCGGGCCGGGGCCTGGTGGGCATCGAGGTTCCTAACGAGCGGGCGGCCCTGGTTCGGTTGCGGGAAGTGATGGAAAGCGAAGTCTATCGCACGATGGCCTCCCCGCTACGGCTGCCCCTCGGGCAAACGGTCTCCGGCGAGCCCCTGGTGGCCGATCTCACCGCCATGCCGCACCTCCTGATCGCGGGAGCGACCGGCTCCGGGAAATCGGTGGCCCTGAACGCGATCCTGGTCTCCCTGTTATGCACGTGCACGCCGGATGATCTGCGGCTGATCCTCATCGATCCCAAGCGGGTCGAGCTGACGCCCTATAACGGGATCCCGCATCTCTGGACCCCGGTGGTGGTGGAGATCGAGAAAGTGCCCCGGGTGCTCCAGGAGGCCATGCGGGAGATGGAGCGTCGATACCGTGTGTTCGCCGCCGTCGGCGCGCGCCACATCGCGGATTACAACCGGCGGGCAGAAGAGCGGGGCGAGCCCCGTATGCCGTATCTGGTGATCGTGGTGGATGAGCTGGCGGATCTGATGATCACCGCGCCGGAGGAAACTGAGCGACGGATCACCCGGCTGGCGCAGATGGCGCGAGCGACCGGCATCCATCTGGTGATCGCCACCCAGCGCCCCAGCGTGGATGTGGTGACCGGGCTGATCAAGGCCAACTTCCCGGCCCGCATCGCCTTCGCGGTGGCCTCCTCCGTG
>NZ_JBHOQR010000029.1:0-60944 GCF_042408815.1 Thermoflexus sp.
AACGCTGCAGATGAGCCAATCGTGCTTGCCAACCCGATGCGTAAAGAACAAGCCCAACCCCTCACGATTGGATTTTCCGACCCACCAAACGGGCACGGGAGCAAGATAGATTGGGTGACAACCATCATCGCCGAGTTCTGATGCCCAGATGCTGGTTTTTCGACCCTTTCACTCCACAATCACACCGGATGTTCCGGCCTCGATATCCTCCTCAAATCCGATCTCCTCGCTATATGGTCGGCGGCAGATCAGCCAGGCGCGGTGGGAGGGGGGACGTTCCGCCAGATAGAACCAGTCCAGCCCATGGCGCTGGCTGTGAGCTAGCCACCAGAGGGGAACCGGGGTGAGGAACTCCAGAGGCGAATCCCCAGGCTCCAGCTGGGTCCACAGATCGTGGGGGATCACATCGATCGTCGGCTGCTCGATGCGCCGCGGCTGGTAGCGTCGCCCGTGCTCCTCATCGAACCGGATCTCCGCGGGGTCCGGCCCGAAGAGGGTGCACTCCCTGAACAGCTCCGGCAGCTGGGCCATCCCACCTTCCAGATCGGCATACACACGATTCGCCCATCGATGAAGATCGGCGTAGGAGACCGGCCCCTCGCTCAGAAGCTCCCAGCTACGGGATAGCCGTCCTTCGTCGTAGGGCCACGGATCGTCGACCGGGAAAACAATGAAAAGGCCATGGGGAAGATCGCCTCCCCGGTTCACCCGCCCGCCCCGCTGGGCCAGGGCATCGAGCGGCGCGATCTCCGAGAGGATTCGGTCGGCGCTGATGTCCAGGCTGACCTCAATGACCTGGGTGGCCACCAGGACGAAGGGTTCGCGCGCCGCCTTCGAACGCTTCAGGCGTTCGATCACGCGACGCTCCTTCGCTCGGCGGTGGGCGTAGGCGAACCGACTGTGGAGGCAGAGGCAATCCTCAGGGGGCAGGAAAGCGCGAAGTCGCCGGTAAAGGGTCTGCGCTTTACGCACCGTGTTCACAATGAGGAACTGAACCGCCCCATTGCGATACCCATCCAGCACCTCCTCGATCCCTTCCTCGTTCGCGATCAGGCGAGCGTTCTCGTTCCGGATCAGCGGTTGCTCTCGCTTCAGGACCTGGAAGGGGCGGCGAATCATTCCCGCCGTGTCTTCGATCAAGGGGTAATCTTCCAGGCGTCCAGCCCGGATCAAAGGATCCGGGAGGGTGGCGCTCATCACCAGATGGGGGATCCCCATTGCCCGCAGCAAGGCCATGGCCTCCCGCAGCTCGGCCTGCATCTGGTCGTCGTAGGCGTGCACCTCGTCGAACACCACAGCGGCCCCCTGGAGCATCCCCAAGGCGAAATCAGCCTGAGGGAAGCCGTGCACGAACGAATACAGCAGGTGATCCGCGGTGGTGACCACCAGGGGATAGGCCAGGACCTCGCTCCAGAAATTCGCCTCACGGGCCCATTCCAGCTCGAGGGCTGGATCTGGATCCAGGGGGGCGGGTCCTTCCGGGCCTTGCTGCAATCGGGCCCGGATCCGTTCCCGATGCTCCAGGCTGGAGCGCCCGTGGTAAAGGCCGACCCGTTCTTCCCCGAACATCCGGGCCAGTCGCTCCCGCATCGCGTTGGAAGTCACCTGTGTGGGCAGCGTCCAAATCAAGCGGTCCAAGCCGTCAAGCTCCCGGCGCCGCAGGAACCAGAGGAGGGCCGCCTCAGTCTTCCCCCGCCCACATGGTGCCCGCACCATTCCCCACCGGAACAAGGCTTCCCGTAGCTCCTTCTGATAATCGAACCAGTCCTTTCCCGGCGGCAGGGCTTCTCGTAGCCGCTCCCCGGCATCCGGCGGCCAGTCGGGAAGAAAAGATTCGAGTTCCGTCTCCGGGAGGGGGAAGGGGAGCAGCGGGCCGTTCTCGCCCGGGCGGGCGCGCTCGGCGAAGGCGCGACTGGCCGCTTTATCCGCCGCCTTCAGATAGGCGAGGAGCGCGACATAGCGGGCGCGGAAGCGCGCCCGCTCTTCCAGCGACATCTCGGCGACCTGTTGGACGATCCAATCCCGGATCCCCAGCAGTCCTTTGGAGAACTCCCCCAGGGTGCGTCGGGAGAGCTCATCCAGCGGAAGAGCCGGGAATGCCCCGGTCCATCCCCAGATCGGCGCGGTTTCCTCGTAGAGCTGACGCAGGATCTCCGGAAGTTCGGGAAGAAAGACGAGCCGCTTGTGCGGATCGGGGAGGTTCTGATAGAGATCCCGGTGCAGCTCGGTATGATGGGCGGCGACCGCGAGGGCTTCCAGGATGGGCCGATTTCCCTCCAGCGCTGGGAAGCGCCTGGCGCGCCACGCCATGTCCATCAGGGGCAAAGCGGCCAGCGCGTGGGGGAAACTCCAGGCGGCTCGATTGGCTTCCAGTGCTTCCTGGAAAGGGGCGGTGCCTTTCCCGGCATCGTGAAAGAGAACAACCAGCCCGATGATCTGGCGGAGATGATCCGCATCCAGCCCGTGACGGCGACAGAACCCCGTGAAGCCTGGTCGCCGGGTGAGCGCTTCCGCGATGGCCAGGCTATCCCGGATATGCCCATAGAGGGTCTGCCATCGCTCGCCATCACGCTTCGCTAACACCATGCCGCATTCTTCCACGGCGGTTGTCCTTCGGCCGGCGATCGTAGCCTCCAGGAACGACCTGTCCGGCGGCAACGGTCGCCGCCCCGTGAGATTCAGGCAGGGAGCAGGAGCACGCCCTCAGATTCGAAAAAAACCAGAGGCCGAGGTTCGGGGAGCGCGAAAGGGAAACGGCGCGGCAACGCGAGCAGGGGCGGCGGGGCCAGATCGCGCCCGGTCTGGAAGGCCAAGGGCAGCCGGATCAGCTCGCATCCTTCATAAATCCCGGGGAGCATTCCCCAAACCTCCCGACTCTCCGCCCAGGTTAGCTCCCCCATCCAGCGGGGACTCACGATCACCATATCATCGGACCCGCCCAGATACAGCGGACGGGCCGGGCGTCGCAGGGCCTCCCTGAGCTCATGGATGAGCGTCTGGGATTCCGAGGCCAGATAAACGCGATAGGAGGGCCGGACGAGGAAGGATTTGCGCACCGGTGAAGAGGGGAAATCCACTGGGCGTTTCCCTTCCTCTTTCCGGCTTTCCCCGACCAGTTTGAGGAGCTTCGCCAGCTCCCGCTGGGGTCGCCCGGGGGGCTCCAGGGGCCGGAGGTTAAACCGCAGCGCCTCTTGCAGGCGCTGTCGTTCTGCTTCATAGCGGGCGTAGTGAATCCCCAGGGCGTTGAGCAGCATGCCGAGGATTGTGGTGAAAGGCGGCACCGGGTAGGTAAGGACCACGCTGGTCGCCGCCACCTGACGGAAGCAGGCGAAATACGGGCTTTCCAGGTCTACCGTCAGCCCATATTTTGTCATAGGCTCACACCCCCAAGGTGGCTTTCGCCCGGGCGATCGCCTCCCGCGGTGTGACGACCTCGATCCCATGCCGGCCCATGATCTCCCGGACCACCTCCCCATTGGCGATGACGCCCTCCAACATCCCAGCGAACATCGCCGGCCGCCCATCTACCGTCGCCACATCCTCCTGCAGTTCCCGAAGCACCTGATCGAGCCGGGCCACATCCAGAGTGGCAGCCCCATCCCACCGGAGCTCCAGGGCCTTCTGAAGGCGATGGGAGTAGTTGGCTTGGAGCGTGACAAGCAGGAGGTCGGGGGTGAAGTCTGTGAGCAGCCGGGCCTGTTTGGAGTAATCGCTGAAATCTTGCACGGCATCCAGAAGCAGCCGGATGCGTCGCCGGCGCTCTGCCTCATCGACGTAATCCTTCAAGGTCACCCCCCTCACCGTCTGGGCTTTCTTCCCACGGCCCTTCTCGATCTCCATCAGCTCCTCCTCGCGACCCACCCGGCGTAGATCCACCGCCAGGCCCACCTTGTAAAGGTTAACGGCTATCTCCACGTTCACGATATCCCCGCGGATAGTCCCGGCCTCCTCCTGAACCGCGCCCCGGTGGCGGCGGGTGAGGAAGTCCACGGTCATGGTCTCCTCCAGGGGGATCAGGCCCATGGCCGGGGAGACCTTAACCGGTGAAACCCGGACGACGGCGCCCACTTCAGGTAAGGTGGTCATGAAACCGAAGAGGTCGCAGAGCACGCACTCGGCGATCCGCCCGCAGGTTTCCCCTTGTTCATCGGCCACACATGCCTCCTCCGGGCGCACCTCCCGGCGGATGGCCTCCTTTAAATAGAATCGCATAGCCTGGCCGCTGACGTAAGGATACTCGCGCCCGGCCCAGCGGTATTTCTTCAGATCCACCAGGTTGCTTCCCCCCTCACCCGCGTTCAGGTTGGTCAGCCCGGTGCGGGAAAGCCATACCATGGAGATCGCTTTCACCTCCATCGCGCTCCTCCTCTCTGGTTGAGGTTTGCATCCCAGCTTACGGGTTGCCTCTGAGGGGATGGGAATGTCAGAGCCCGGCGCCCCATGCCCCTGGGCATCTCGGTCATCATCGGGCGGCTGCCTCAGCGGTCTGGCCCCTGACCATCCCGGCGTATTCCAGACCGGCGTAGATAAAGAGCGTGTGCTTCATGTCGGCGAACCGGCGGGCGTCATCTCCCGTGGCGTGGATCAGGGCGGTGAGCCGGTCGAGGGCCTCCAGGGAGAGATACTGATCCCGCATTTCCTGAGCCTCCATTCCCACCAGACGGTGCACCACATCGCTCAACACTCCCAGCAGGTCGGAGAGGGTACGAGCCCGTTCCAGCTCGTAGAGGATCGTGGCCCGGCGTTGAGTGCCGGCGATCCGGCCGATCGTTCGCCCTGCTCGCCGCACCAGCTCCAGCTCCTGCTCGTTCATGGTCCCTCGCTCCTCTAGCCAGATTTGAATCCATCGGTAAAGCCCCTGAGCCGCTTTGCCATAGAAGGCCAGCGTCTGACGCCGTCGAATGCCGAAGCCCGCGGCGAAGCGCCCGTAGTCATTCTGCAGGAAGGCCGCCGCTCGCTCCTCCCGCCAGGCGGCGGTATCCGCCGGGTCGGCGGGCCGTCCCTCCAAGGTCAGCCACATCCCGGTGAGGACGTCCTGATACGGGAGGATATCTGCCTCGATCATCGAGCGCATGACGCGCAGGATCATATCCTCCATGAACCAGTCGGTCGCCGTGATGTCCTTCATCCGGCCCTGAGGGATGCGGATGAGGATCCAGCCATCCGGGATTGCCTGGCGCAGGGCGATCGAATCAAAGAGGCTTTCCCCGCCACCCTGCTGGATCTCCGCCAGCACGCGGCGCAAGGCCACCTCATAGAAAGCCAGAAGCATGGTGAACGCCTGCGGGGGCCACTCCTTCTGTTCCCGGTTGCCCCAGTGGACCACCACCTGGACGTTGCTGCGGCGTTCGGTGGGTTTCAGGGCGTGACGATAGCGTTGCTTCTGTTTGTGCAGACGGTGCAGGTCAGGGGGCTGGGGCCACGGGAGGACCAAGAGCGCCGTCCCCTGGGGACCGTCGATATCGCACCGGTAGAGCAGGGCCGTGTCAGACCAGGTCAGCATACCCAGGAAGGCACAGACGGAACAGATCGGTCCGTATTCGCTCAGGCCACGGAACCCGGCTTCTGTCCACACCACCTGCCCGCTGAGGGCTTTCGTTTTGGTTACAAACGGATAAAGGGAGAGCGTGCGCTTCTCCGTGGCCAGCGCACCGCAGAACGGGCAAGTGAAGCGGGATCGGCGATTGGAGGGTTGCGAGATCTCTGCCAGGAGCTCCTGAACGAACGCCTCAATCGCCTCCTTCCCCCGATAAAGTTCGGGAGGCTGCTGATTGAAGCCGACGAACGGTTTCAAAACCATGCGTCCGGGCTTCGGGTTGTAATAAGCGTTTTTGACCTGTAGTGCGATTTGATCGCTTAGGAGGCGAGCGAAGCGTTGGGGCTGCCGGATCTCCAGGCGCAGCCCGTCCGGCTCCAGGTGGACACTCAGGACCGCCGGGTGCTGGCGGGCGATGGCCTCCGCTATTCCAGCCAGAACCTCCAGGCCGTTGTCCAACCAGGGATCGTGGCGAATCGAGAGACTCCAGGTCACGGATGCCGACATGGCGCTCCTTTGCGGATGGATTCCGCATCGTTCTGGTCAGGGCCAATCCGGATCCTGCATCCGGGATCCCAATCGGGGTTGCTCCGGATGCCATCCGGAGCAGGTCTGGATCCCCTCCGGTTCAAACCGGAGAGACGCCCCAGCGTAGCGCCGGTTTCTGGCTCTTCCATGCTAGAAATGAATGATCTCCTGCTTAATCCAATCTTCCTCCTCACACAGCTGCTCGATGGTCCGCCCCCGGTTTCGCGCTTCCTCCAGGGTTTGCAGGTAAGGCTGGATCAGCTCCCACTGAGGGCCGATGGCGTAGCCCTGCGCCGTCTCCTGGATGAACCGCCCCTTCCAGAGGGGTGTTAGGTGCTCCCGCCGCAGGGTTTCGGCCGAGTCCAGGCCCCGGCTCAGATCCCAGTATTCGTTTCGAAGGTGGGCGTAAAGGTCTTCGAGGGGAAGCGGGCCGTGTTGGGTCAGGATCTGGAGGATGGCCCGGCGGAGCCGCCCCAGGCCCAGCGGCATGATGGGCAGCTCCACCCAGTAGCCGTCCTCGGCGGTGAAACGGACACACTTCTCCGCCTGCTCGTCGGCCGCCTGGACATAATAGAGGCGGGTGACGTCCCCCGAGAGGACCGCTGTGAGCTCCAGGGCGAAGTTCATCACATTGTTGCCGCCGGTCAGGTTGATCCACATCTCCTTCCCCTGGCCGCCGACCCCGGCCAGGGCGGCCACCACCCGGGCCACACGCCCATAGGTCGTGCGGATATCCCGGCGGTCCACCTCGCACCAGAACACCGTTCCCTCTGGGCGTCCGCCGCCAATGGCCGGCCATTCCCGGCGCAGAAGGTTTCGCAGCACCGCTTTCATGGGGCTACCCCGCTGGAGCGGGGCCGTAGAGACCCGGCCGGGCGGGTTGTCCACGTAGTCGAAGGAGGGAAGGGTGCCGTCCAGGATCTCACGGGTGGTGAAGAGGACGATGGCCTGGATATCGCCGGCTCGTTCGTCAGCCGCCGGATGGCGGGCCCCCCCAGAGCGGGTGAAGAACGCCTGATCCTCGGGGCCCCATCGCTGATATCGGCGGGCCAGGTAAGTGATAGGCCCGATCACCGTGCCCGGAGAACGTCCCAGGCCCATCAGGTGGTAGACCCCCATCGCCTATCCCTCCCGGCAACGGATGTAGCGCTCCATCTCCAGCTGGCCCAGGGTGGTGGCGGTGGTAACGAGCCGGAGGCGGAGCAGGATATCGGTGTGCAATCGGACCCCTGCGATTAGTGTATTCAGCGGCTGAGCCCGAACGTCCGGTTCCTCCTTGCGCCACTGTTCTCCCATCAGCGCAATTCCTTATCGATCCAACGCTCGACTTCCTGGCGGGCGCGCTCCAGCTGTCCCTCAGTTTGCGCGGTGGTCGTCAGCCGAAAGCCGATTCCCCGAACCCGCCGACCGGGAAGGAACACAACCAGCGCATTGGGAGGTTCTGCCTTGACCTTGGGCTGACCCTCTCGCCAGCCGATATCCTCAATGCGCTCGACGAACAGAAAACGGTTCGCTAGACGGTCTGCCAACTTCTTGGTTTCCCCGGCTTCCTTCGGCTCCTTGCGTGTTAAGCTGATCTCGCATTCGTTGGTGCGGGGTTCGGGCAAAGCCTCCACGCTTTCCAGTACCTGTAAGACCATCTTTCCCTGGTGGGTCAGGGTGCCAGCAGTAAGCAGGCCGTTTTGCTCAAGAAGCTCCTTGATCTCAGAACGCACCGATCGGCCCTTCAGCCCGGCGATGATGTCCCCCAACAGTGGAAAAAGCCCGATAAAGGGCAAATGCACCAGCTTGATCTGGTCGACAGGCGGATGGAGCACACGATTCTGCTTCTCTCGGCTCATGTTTAGAAGTTTACCGATATGACCTGCCTCTTCCAGCTCCCGGTCTTTGACAAGCACGTGGAAGAGGCGCTGAGCACCATAGAACTGCACGGCCAGCGCCAAAAGGGCCGACATCGCCTTGCGTCCGCCAGCGATGCAGGCATAGATTTCCCATCCCTTCTTGCGATAGCTTCGCAGGACCTCACAGGCTTGGTTCATAAACTCCAACGCAGCCGCGTCGGAGTCCACATCGTAGAAGGTTTCCAAGATGCGGGCATCGTAAAGCGTTGTCTTGCCTCCGTAATACTCCGGCAGATGCTCACATAAGAGGTTCAGCGCATTCCGGGCCTCAGTTTCGCTCGTGGTCAAAGCCACCACAAAATCAATAGCAACACCGTCCGCTTGCAGGCGGTCAATGGCTTCGGTGATGATGGCCGGACTTTCGCCCAGCGTGGCGATGAGGACCTTCTTCATGAACGTCCCTCCGCTTCGCCAACCCCGTAGTCAGGCTTCAAAACTTTCAATTCGGCAATCCATTCGAAATGTCTAGTGTTGAACGTCACGACGGGCGTACCTCTCACCAGAGCTGTCGCAGCGATCAACATATCGCATATCAATGCCTCCGCCCCGCGTCTATTCTGAAACGGGGTATACTTTAGGCACCAGTCTCTCAGCAGCTTGCGGGCTTTTCGCACAATCAAAGCATTTATGCGAAGAATTTCATGTATTTTTCTTTCCCGTTTCATGGTCTTAATTCTTTCGTCGAAAGTCGGCAACAAGAGCTTGGCGCACATATCCCAGGACCTCCGCCAGTTCATCTGGAGGAAGTGATTCTAATTCTTTCCGATAAGAACGTATAACCTGGGTGATTGTGCGATAAGACTGTTTGGGGTCTGGCCTCAAAGAAAGTGATTGTTGCATAACGTGAGCAAGCTCGATTGCCTTCTTGAGCCCTTTCTCTCGAGCGTAAGAGCACCACTTGGACCACTCAGATGGGGTAATACCGACAAGCTTGCCCGCGATTTTTTGTGCAAGTTCTACCTTCTCATCCGTCGTCATCAGTACACCTCCGGGGGACATCGCTCATTCTTGGGTTTAAGACCTTCCTTCAGGGCAGTCCAGGACGGTTCGTGAAGCAACCCTTCATTACGACACGCCTGCAGATACTGGGAAAGGAGCTGGAGCATGTCGTTGCCCTGCACTTCCTGTGGAGCCAGCAAGCCCTTGATATTTCCGCCCCAGAGCCGCAGCCGTTCAGGGTGGAACTCCACTGAACCAAAGCACCGGGGCTTGGCGCCTCCCAGCTTGGGGGCAAAGGCTATGGTGACCTGCCCCTTCTCCACCTGCCGCCCCAGCGCATGGAGGAGAAGCCCCAACTCCGCTTCACTTACATTCTCAAAAAGCAGAGCCCCTTGAAACTTCGTTCCTTTCTGAACAGCTTCCACGAAGCGGAAATTCTGCTGAGGAGCAGGACTTGCTAAGGGCTGAAAGGTCTTTCGCTCATAGAAGCGGCGTTTGGTCGGGTCAAAGCGCTTCGGCTCCCACAGCTCCCCGATTTTGACGACCTTAGGCTTTATCTCCTCCTGAGGTAAAAAGTCTGTGAAATGCATCCGTCCTCGGTAGCCGGTTGTCCCGAAAAGGCGACAAGCGGGGCATAGCCTGTTTTCATGCACTGCCTTCTTCGGGTCCCACTGGCACGGTTTGTGTGCATTGGACGCTGTCCTCTCTTGAGGGCGCCGCATTTGCGAGACACACGAGTTGGAAATCGCCTCCACAATCGCCCGGATGGCGCCCTTGAGGCTGGTGCCCGGCACGCAGAGCTGATCGTTCCGGCGGTAGAAGGTGTACCACACGTCGGGGCGCCGATTCCCATGGTTTGGGTCGAACTCGTAGGCCCCGGACCCCACGAAGAGATACTCTGAGACCACTGTAACAGTGAGCTCCAGCCGACCCGTCAGCCCAGCAAATTTTTCGTGTGGTGCCGCTGGCTTGCGCTCCGGCGTCTTGGAAGGAATGTCCACCAGCACAAACGGCTTTGGCTCAGCGTTCGGGTTCCTAGGCATCGGCCTTTACCTCCCGTGGACTGACAAAAGTTGGGACTTTGTCCCGGTAAAAGGTGCGACACTGCAGGCGGGCTTCCGGGGCGTTCGCCGGGTAAACTGCAAACTGTGGGGCGAAGCGTTTGTCCTCTAGGTTGACCAGCCGCGTCTCGCACTCCGAGATCTCCCAATTGCCCTCGATGGGCTTGAGGGCATCGGGCAGGTCGGTTCGCTTGCTATCGCTCAGGACCCAAAGCCGATAGCGCCGTTCGGCGACCTTTTCCCAGCGGATTTCCGCCTCATGGTTAAAAGCGCACCCGGCATCCCGCAGCTCCACGCTGTTCGGGAAATCCAGCCGCGCAAGCTCCCAGCTCAGGAGCACACGCCCGGGAAGCCGCTCGACGAGCTGCGCGAGCTCCTCCGTGCTAAGCTCACCCGAATAGACCCAGCCCTGCATCATGCCGCCTCCAAAATATGTGGGAGAGATTCCATCGCCTTCTCAGCCACCTTCCGCCAGGCTTCCCGGTCGTAGGTGCGCCGGACGAAGAGTGCAAAATCGATCTGCATGCCCTCGGGTAGGTCCTCCAGCCGGTCCCCCTCTTGAAGCCCGTAGTCCTTGCGCTCTCCATCGTCCACAAAAGCGCCCGCGCCCCAGATGGCGTTTTGGGGAAGACCTGGCTTTTTCGCCAGCTCCACAACGGCTTGTTCTACGGTGATGGAGACCTCACCGAAGCCGCGGTTTTTGCCGAAGCCCAGCTTCACCAGCCCATCATTGATTGCCTGGAGCGTCAGCGCCAGAAGCCCCATCTGCCAGACTTCGAAGTTCTCCAGCACGAGCGCGGTGCGGAAGCGCCCTTGCACAAGCACCTCCATGTCGAAAGGACCTACAGCCACCGCATTCGTCAGCCGGGAGATCGCCACGCCGTAGCGGGTTTCGGTCTTGACCGCGCCTTCGGGGAAGGCATCGGTGAAGGAGAGGCGCCCTCGCAGGCGCGTATTGCCGTACATTCTGCATGCACGGCAGGACCGCTTATAAATTGTGGCCGGATTCTCTTCGCGTCCCAACCGGCGTCCGCAGTATTCCGGGCTGGAGGGGAAGGGCTCACAGGCACCGTCAGCCTTGGCAGTCCGCAGCACTTTCTCCGTGAAGCTCCGGAAGGTGCCCTTGAGCGACGAGCCGGGAATGAAGACCGTCTCGCCCTGGGGGGTCATCGTGCGGACGAACTGCATGTCGGGCAGCGACGGGTTCGGGGAAGCCAGTCCCGATTTGATGAGCAGCGGGGCCCGGGGCTCGATCACAAGTTCCAACTTCAGGGCATTCCACCGGCGCTTATGCATGGCTCCCTCCTTGCAGGGCGGTTACGAGTCTCTGCAGAAGCTCTGAAGGCGAAATCTCGGCGGGTTGTCCCGTGCCCGCGAGGTAGTCCCGGAGGTTTTCCTTGCCAACCTTCTGGATTTTGAGGTCGACGATTGTCCCCCAGCCAGGACCGCGCGTGGTCTTGCCGCCTACGGGAAGCTCGCCCTTGCGCATCGCTTCGAGCGCCAGAAGGAGAAGCCCCACCTCCCATTCCTCGGCGTTCTCCACCACGAGGGTGAGATCAAACTCGGCTCCCCGGGGTACGGCTTCGAAGTCGTATTTGATTTTGGGCTTCGCCGAGCCCAGGTCGCGGTCAATCCCCACCCCATCGCGGATTTCGGTGAGCCGGAGGAGGCTGTCCCGATTCGAGAGCATAGCATCCTGAAACGAGACCCGCGACGCCAGCCAGGGAGAGCCGAAGAGCCGGCAGGCGGTGCAGGAGTGCTGCCAGACGAGCTCGGTAAAGCGGACGTCATCCTCCCCGGCTTGCTCCCAGAGCGTTTTCTTCTGCTCCCTCGAGACGCAGCGATTCTTCTCATCCAGCGGGTCGCAGGCCCAGAGCCGTTCGCCCTGATGGGTCTGCCCGATCTGGTCCATCGTGCGCAGGATTCGCTCTATGTAGGAGCGCACCACGCCCTTGAGCGAGGAGCCTGGGATGTAGGGGATGCCCTCAGGGGTCTTGATGACGGGAAGGTCAGAACCTGCAGGCATCAGCGACGCCCGGGCGCCCACCGAAAGGGCAGTTTTCATCCGCAAAGTTGCGGTGATAAGCCAGCGGTTTTCAAATCGCCAGAACGAATGCATAGTTTACTCCTCCTCGACGGTCTCTACTTCTTCCTCACCGCCCTTCAGAGCAACGAACCACCGGCTCAGAAAGCCGCAATACAACCGAATCAACCACAAATGTACAGCCTTAGGATTGCTTTCGGCGGAGTCACTTGCAATTTGTTTTGCCCACTCGCCTAATTGGTTAAAGTCTTCGATTACTTTAAAACCAAAGGAAACAGTGCCACTACCTTTGTATTGCCACCCTTTGCCTTCCTTTCGTCCCATCTGGTAGAGGACAAACAACTCCAGCGCTTTAACCGAATCACTAGCGTTCGCTAAATTCTGAAGATTTGAAAGCTGAGCGCGTTGGAGTATGTCGGAAGTTTTATCTCCGCATTTTGGACATCGTTTTTCCAAGCTCCAGTGGTTTTTTCTGCACTGCTTTCCATAGACCTTGGAAGACCTTATAGTTTGTTCCGCCAGCTCGACCACGCGATCCAGCCATTGTTGCTCAATCACCTGGAGAGCTTTGACATTCGGCATCATACCGGCATCACCTCCTTGTGAAATGGATGGCACACAAGGATTTCGCCCAGGCCTTCGTCGGTACGGAGTCCGACGCCCTGGGCTTCCAACTCTTCCAGGAAGGGCAGAAGCTTTTCCTGAGGATTGTCGGCGTGGAAGACATACACGCTTCCCATTGCGGCTCCCAAATAGGTGGGTTTGGGCAGTCCCCAGGCGGTGGAAAAGCCCCCCACGAAGGTCGGCTGCGTCGCCCAGAAGACAGGCTCCCGCCATCGTCCGTTGAGGTTGAGAAATAGCTTCAGGGTGGGCAACCCGTGCGGGTCGCGGAGGACAGCGGGCGAGAGCAGGTCCACGCTGAAGTAAGTTCCCGACGGCTCCATGGGCACCAGGTTTCCGGCGTGATGGGCCAGATTGGCCAGGTCCCGCCATACCTCGCGTAGTTTCTCGTTGAAGGCGCGCAGGCGCTCGGCAATAGGCTCTATGCCGGGTTCCACCGCTTTGAGACTCGCGGCGCCGAACCCTCGGGTCGTGAGGGCGCCGACACCGATCTTCTCCACTGCTTGCTTGAGCTCCTCAATAATCGTCTCGTCCTCGGTCCAGAGGCGCCCCACGAAGGATATGGCTTTCGGTCGCACGCCAATCACCCGGTAGAGCATCCCCTCCTGGGCAGCGCGGCGATGGCGACTCAGCGCAACCTTGGTCTGGAGTGCCTTTTCGATTTCCATCACCCTCCAGCCTTCGGGCAAAGCGGCATAAAAGCCGCTCACCCGTTCCATGCGTCCGCCGCACTTCTCTCCATTGATCTCATAGGTGCAACGCAGGAGCATGGGAACGGGAAAGCGCGCACCCTGCCGCTCCAGCTCGGCGTAGGCCAAGGCGATAAGCAAGCTATCCCGGATGCCGTGTCCGGGTTTTTCTCCGGAGCGCTTGGGGTCATTGCGGAAGCCCCCGTGTAGCTTGCACTCCAGAGCCGTCATCGGGAAGGGCAATGCCCAGATAGACTCTGAAATGCTGGGGAAGAAATTCCCGAAGCGCACTTTCTGCACCGTCGGGACGATTTGGCTCTCTTTCCCCTGCAATTTGAGCCATTCGGCCAGCGCGCCCCGGACCACGCTGCCAGGCAGGTAGTCTCGCGTGTCCAAGTAGTCCCCCCGGGGCTTAAGGGTGCCCGTGCGCAGGGGCTTTTCGGGTGTAAGGCAGAGGAAGTGTTCCATTATGCGGAACTCCTCGTCCAGGATACAAGCGCCTTGCTCTGTGCAATGAGATCTTCTTTGGGGAGTTTCTCGCTGTCCACGTTCACTGTAAACGCCTCGAGTTTCAGCCAGCCCAGACCTCGGGAGCGCGCTGCGCCGAGGGCAAAGCCGGCGTTTGCCGCCAGATACAGGAGAGCGGCTGTCCGTTGAGCTTCTGCCAGCGAAGTGAACCAGCCCTCGATGTGCACTGTGAGCCTTTTCTGCCACGCGACCTCAGTGGAGAAGAGCCGCTCTTCATAGGCGGCTTTGCGACGTCGGCTGAGTGAGACGTTCATGCGCACATCCGTCATGCCCTCATGGAGCTCGGCATCCGAGAAGCGCAAGGCAGAGCGCCTCCGGGGGGCGCCGAAGACTTCGCAAACCAAGCATGTGCCACAGATTTCGCTAGGGCGAGAACTATCGCACACCTGCTGACCCCATCCCCGCAGAAGCCGCTCTGCACTCTCTCGAAGCCAGCCCTTGATCGTTGTGGCAGGGACGACAGGGGTTTTGCCGTCGCCCCAGCTCACCACGAGGGCTTTGTCTGTCCAGAGCTTGCCCTGCTCCCCGGTGATGTGCAAACCCGAGACAAGGCTGAACTTTGCCTCAATCTGCAGCCGATGGGGCATGGCGTTCCTCCTCTGGAACCTTCAGGTCAGCATCCAGCTCGATGAGCTCTAATGCGTCCAGGAGCGCCGTCTTCCAGCCCTCGTCCGTCCAGCGCCAGAACCAGAAGCCGTCTTTCGCGGGCTCCAGGAGGTTTCCCAGCTCTTGAAACGCCTCACGAAGCTGTGTTCCGCGCTCGTTTTGCCGAGCTGCCTGATAGAGGGCGTAGTTAAGTGATACATGCACACCTTTTTCAAGGGCTTCCGCCAGCGAGCGCCTCTGGGTTGCAGGAATTGCCCTGAGCTCGTGAGAGAGCGCAGCCAGTTTCTGTGCCTGGTCTGCCTTGTAGGGGCGCGCTGTGAGAATTATCCTCTCTCGGTCATACAGGGCGCTCAGCAGCACATCGGCTCGCTCTGAAAGCACCGGCGCCCGCAGCCAGAGGTGGCAGAGCGTGCTGCTATGGACCTCTCGTGCCAGTTTCTTCGCTTTCTTGAGGAGTCCTTCGGCCAGCGAGAAGAGAAAGCTCACCGGATACTTCACATCGGCGATCGCCAGCCCGGCAGAAAGACTGAGCGAAATGGGACGGGGCATGGTGTTTCCCACTCGCTCTTGAAGCTCTTTCAGAAGTTTCTCGATACCAGGGTGCTGCTCAAAGGCTTTAAGGATCTTGACTGCCAGCGCCCAGCCGTAACGCGCTGGCACGATGACCACAATGTCGTCTCCGCCGAGGGCGACGATTTCAAAAGGCAGCGGTTTATGGGGATCCTTCAGGCGCTCTTCACCGAACACGCCCCAGATGGCCGAGAAAAGCGCCTCCCGGGTGGCTTGCTCCAGCACCTGTGAAAAGTGGCGATAGGAAGCGGGCGAGGGCATCAGTTGCAAGAGGTCACCCATGTTGTTCCCGTCGGCGTAGAGCAGGGCAATCCGACCGTCCGATCCGGCCAGGGTGTCCAGATCTTCGGGGAAGCGGGGCCTTCCGTCGGATTTCGCTTCAATCTCAACACGCTTGCTATCGCGTACCCACTGGACAAACTTCTCCACAAACTCTCGGCGCCCCTCCCTTCCCTGCTTCCGTTTTCGGGAACAGATCGCGCAAATCCATTCATCTCGCGTATCGTCGTGCGCGTTTGCCGCCCGTTTCCCGCAGGCTTCGCACCGCCGGTGAATGGGTAAGGTCTCCAAGAACGAAGCTGTAGCCTTTGCCCGCTTCTGCTGCTGGAGCCTACCGGTAAGCGCTGACACCAACTCGCCGAAGTTTTTGCGCTTTGCCCGGTCCTTCAGAAGGGCCTCAAAGTGGCTGTAGATCAAATCCGCAGCAACGCCGCTTCCAGAAAGCGCCTGAACTTGCGCATCGTCGTAGGGCGCAAGCCCCCGCCCAATGTCGGCATAGCCGAGCGGGTCTGAGGAGACGACCGTAATGGTGGTAACACCGGTTTTCTCCAGGTAGAGTCGCTCGATCTCTTGCTTTAGTTCTTCTACTTGACTTGCGGGAACGATGGCAAGGAAGCCTCCTCCGCCGCAGTAGATGAGGGCCTCTTCGGCAAGCTTCCCCGTAAAAAGCTTACGAACGCTCTCCTCCAGCTCCTGGAGGATTTCGCTTGCTCCGCGGATCTCGGGAAGCACGCTTGTCTCGTACACATAGCTTTTGATGGCGTCCGTATCACCCAGAAGCAGGCAAACAGGTTTGTCAGCGCCGAAAAGTTCTTGCTCCAGGCGAAGGGTTTCTCCTGCAAGCCGCCGGAATTCGGTTGCCGTATGGGCTCGTGCCAGCTCGGGGCGATCCCCAGCAGAGGCATAGCTATCGGCCAGGCAGACCAGTTTCTCCAGAATCGTCTGTGGTCCGTCTCGTAGGTGGTGGTGTGCCACTGCGCTCAGGATGATCTTCTGGAGATGCTCCTCCAATCTCTTTGCAACAAGCCACTCCTGGGCATATTCCACACTTCTCTGGACGTGGTATCGGTACTCCGTTTCGCCGATTCGTGCTTTCCCTAGATCATGTAAGAGCCCGCACAGGCGAGCAAGGGCCCGCAGTTCGGAGGGCGAAAGCTCTATCCCGCATATCTCCACCGCTGTCCTGCCACGTCGAAGAAGTTCCTCGACAAGGGCGGCGGCAAACCCGGCCGTAAGTATCAAGTGGTCATAGAGCGACACCCAGGGAATGCGGGTGTCCGCAAGGAGATAATCTGCCCGGTAAAGCCTTTCCGAAAATTCAGTTTTAAACGAATTGATTAAATTCAATATCATTGCAAACTCCAAGTTGTGATTTTATTGAGAGATCTGGAAACGGACAAAATGTTTAATTTGAGCCTCACTGGGAGAGGTATTCCCCCATTGCCCTCGAGCCATGGTCACCATGCCGAAGCCGCTGGCCGTGTGTTCGCCGAAGCCGGCTTCGTAGCCCAGGCGAAGGAGGTCCGAGGGGCCGGAGACGGTGAATGCAAGCATCCAGCCTCGGATATCGGTGTCGTGGATCCGCACGAGCTTGGAGCGATAGGGGGGATGCACCCGGATCTCCAGATCGCCCGGGATCGCCTGCCCGTAGAAGGCCGCCGCCTTCCGCCGCAGATTCTCCGCCATGGCCTGCGCAAACTCCGGCTCCTCCGGCGAGAGATACCGCTTGACCAGCTTGCCGTCCGCCCGCCGTTCCCCGGTGGAAAGGGTGATGGGCGAGAGGGCGATGAAGGTCGCCGTCCCTTCAAAGGCCGGCGTCGGCTCGACCTCGATGCGTTCCACAATCACCGGGTGGAATCCCAGCCGGACCTCGGGCTCCCGCAGCAGCCCCAGGGCCAGGGCCTCTACGACGGCCGGGATCGGCGAGGAGATCCACCAGGTGACGGCTCCTTCCGCCCACAGCCCCGTCCGATCCGGCTGCAGGCCGTGGAGCCACGAATAGGTCAAAAACTTGTACCGCCGCCCCTCCGGATCCCTCCATCCCTCCTCGTGAAGCCGATGGGCCACTTGGGGCAGCCCTCGCCGCATGGCGGTATACGCCAGGCCCCGCAGCCATTCCGGATAGCTCCAGGGCAGCAAACCGGGTTTCACAAACCGAAGCAGGATCCGGAGACGCATGACCCCTCCTCTCTGATGGATTGCGTTTGCTTCCCAGCCATCTCCTAATGCCGGATGAGCCGCCTAAGGAAGCCTCCCCTATCCCGGTGCGGTACTCTCCATGCCTGGAAACCCTCCGATCCCACCTCTCCGTGCCCGCGCGGCATCCCGCACGGCCTGCAGGTGGATTACCTCCGCCACCTCGAAACGGGGCGGGATCGCCCCAGCGACAGGCCGCAGGCGAAGGATCGAGGGGAAATACCCCATGCGGCCGTGCAGCTCCGCGAGCAGGACCCCCGCCGAGTAGTTGAGGGAGGGCAGGGCGATCAGCAGGGGTAGCGTTTGCCATTCTTCCCCGGAAAACCCCACCCGATCGACCATCCGGACGACCTGGGGGGCTAGCAGCTCCTGCGGATCGATCTGGGCGTCGATCACGATCACGCGCTCCACCTGTTGCCCCGTGAGGGTTTCGATCTGGTGGAGCTGCTCCTCCGTCAGGGGATGGGCGAAGTTGATGACGATCATCTGTCGGCCTCCTCTGCCTTCAGTGTAGCCCGTCCGATGGCCGGAAAGCATCCGGGAAGGGCCTGATTGTTCTCCGGGATGGACCGGATGTCTTTGCCCTCCAAGCCGGATATAAAAAGGGGCGGGAGGGGCGCCGAAGCACGCCTCCAGCCCTAGCCCGAAGGGTTCTCCCTTCAGGCCCCTTTAGGCCTCGGGAGAGGCTATTCTGCCTTCCAGCATGGGGGACCGGCGGCAAAGGGGTCTACGGCTGAAAACCCGGATGCGAATCCGGCAGGGTGCCCTGCGTTCGCCGCATCCGGCTGCGGGCCCGGGGCGCTACCCCGGCAACCCTTCTGGAGATAAAAACGGCATCGCGGGGCGGAACCATTCCCGCAGGTTGTGATAGGAGATGGAATGGTCCGGGGGGATCTCCCAGAGATCCCGACACACATCCTTGATCGCATCCAGATGGGAGTCCACGGTCTTGAGGGCGATCCCCAGGCGCTCAGCGACCTGTTGCGGTCGTTCGTTGTGGGCGATCCAGTAAAGCACCCGACGCTGGCTAGGGGTCAGACGTTGCCACACCTGGCGGCAGCGTTCCAGGTTGGCGGGGGTCAGCAGGGTCTGCTGCAGTTGCAAGGAGGAAAGCTGCCGGAAGCCCGGGAAATCCGCCCCCCAGTGTGGGAAGGGTACCTCGATCAGACGCACGCCGTCCTCCGGCCGGGCGTGCATGCGCTGTCCATCCCGCGCAAGCTCCAGAACGGAGCGGGGCGTGTAGAGATGCCAGAGATGATCCGAGTAGTCCAGATAGACGATAGCCGTGAGGAAGAGCATCAGGGCCAGGATGCGACGCCCGCCGGCCAGCACGATATGCAGGAGTCGACCCTGAGCCTTCTCCAGCCGGAGGATCTCCATGATATGGTATCGGACTGCCTCCGCGGTCTGCTCGCTGACGATATCCACCAGCGGGCCCTGAGCATCCCGCAGCATAATGCGGCGCAGCCGGATGGGACGTCGAGCGTAGGCGTAGAACTCGTTGGGGAACTCCCGATCCAGACGCTCGAGGGCCTGACGGGTTCGGGGATCATGGGGGGCGAAATGAATGACCACCACTTCTGTAATCGGCTCACCGCGCGCAAGCAGCGCATCCAGGGCGAAAGTGACCACCTGAGGCTGACCGCCCAGCGTGGCGATCATCGTGCTGGCCGATTTGGAATCCATGGGGCCCATGGTTCACCTCCCGCCACAGGCTGCCCCTCCGGATGGGCGGAACCGATGGGTGGAAACCTTTAACCGTTCGGCGGGCTGTTTTGGAGCATCGCCTTTTCCTCGCGAGCAGGCTGCTCTGATGCCATCCCGGATGCATGGAGGAGACGAAATGGATTTGTTTCCCGCAGTCCTGATCGGAGGACCACCCCATTCGGGGAAGTCAGTGCTCATCTATAGTTTATCCCAGGCGCTGCGGAAGCGGGGAGTGGACCATTATGTGCTGCGGGCAGCGCCCGATGGTGAGGGAGACTGGTTTCTAGAGGCAGAGCCCGGGCCGGTTCGCTTGCTCCGGGTGAAAGGCGCCTTCGACGCCCGCTGGGTGGATCGGATCGTTCGGGATATTCGGAATCGGCACTTGCCGTTGCTGGTGGATGCCGGCGGGCAGCCCACCCCGGAGCAGGAACGGATCCTGGGCGCGGCGACCCACGCCATCCTGCTCACTCGGGATCCGGCCCTGCGCCCGGAGTGGCGGCGTCGCTTCCATCGCTACGGCCTGAACCTCCTCGCCGACTTGGATTCCCGTCTGGACGGGCCTTCCCGAGTCATCCAGCAGACCCCCGTGCTTCGGGGGGTGATCACCGGATTGAGCCGGGGCCGGATGGCGGAGGGACCCGTGTTTGAAGCGCTGGTGGATCGGATCGACGCCCTTTTCCGGTATGATCCGGAGGAGCTGCGGCGCTATCACCTGGATATGGCCCCCGCGGTGGATCTGGTGATCGAGTTGAACCGGCTGGCGCGCATGCTCGGTATCCGGATGGAAGGTGAGGCGCCCCGCTGGTCCCCGGAGGATCTCCCCCGCGCCCTGGAGACGCTCCCCGCCGGCAAGCCCCTCGCCCTTTACGATCGAGCCCCCGCCTGGCTCTATGCCGCCCTCGCGGTCCACGCGCGGCCTTCCCCAGTTTTCCAGTTCGATGTCCGGCTGGGATGGGTGGAGCCCCCCCGGTTGCGCTCCGGGACGGCGCATCGCCTCGCTCCGGCATCCGCGCTGGGCTTCTGGGTGGAAAGCTCGGGCGACCGCTGGCGGCTTCGGGTGACGATGGCGCATCCCTATCTGGAGCGGGAAGAGGTGGATGGCCTGGTTCTACCGGCGGTCCCGGCGGAGGCATTCCTGGTCATCGATGGGAAGCTGCCCCTCTGGCTGTGGACCGCGCTGGCAAGGGCTTACGCGGGAGTCCGCGCCCTGGCGGTCTTCGAGCCCCGGACCTTCGAGGGGATTGTCGTGGCGTCCCGGGATCCGGCCTATCCGGTCGGAACCCGATGGCCGGTGGAGTTCGCTGGAGCCCAGCCGACATGAAGGGGAAATCCCCGGAGGCGGGCGAGCCTCATGAACGCCTCTTCTTCGAGGCCGGGATGGCCCGCATGTTCCCCGAACGGCTGGACCCCTCCACCTGCAGCCCGGCCGAGCGGCGTTTGGATTCGATCTTTCGGGAGCAGCTCCTCGACGAGTTGGGGGTCTTCCATTCGCGTAGGCCAGGATGTCCTGCGCCCGTCGTCTCCTCCTCCTTCTGGCCCACCGGGATCTCTCCGGGATGGGATGAGGATCCGGGTTACAGCCCGCATCGGGGGCAACGGATCTTCCCAGGGGTCAGCTCCGCCCCGCATGTTTCACATCCATAACGTGAAGGCAGCCCCGCACACCGGACAGGCAGGGGCGTCCTCCGCGACGGCGGATGCGCATTCCGGGCACAGGCTCCTCCGGGAGCTCCACACCGCATGTAGGGCAGCGCCCCGAGAGATCCAGACCGCATTGGGGACAGCGAAGGGTCTCTTCGGTAACTGGGGCTTCGCATCGAGGGCATGCCAAGCCGGGATCCGCTCCGCAGGATGGGCAGGCGGAAACGCCACAAGGGACCACCGCAAGGCACCTCGGGCAGGTCCGGCCGGTTTCGGCCCCGCATCGAGGACATACGGTTTCCTCCGGCCAGAGCCGGGCGCGGCACTGGGGGCAGAGGCGCTGGCCACAGCGTGGGCACGGTCCTTCCACCGGGTGAAAGAGGGTTCCGCATGTGGGGCACGCGGCCAGGGCGGCCCGCTGGATGCCCGAAGGTGCAGGGGAAGGGGGATGGATTTCGATGGGAGCAGAGCGGGGGAGAGGCGCTCCGCACGTCGGGCAGCCCTCGGGCGCCCCAAAGAGGGGCTCGCCGCATAACGGGCAGCGCCGGAGGAAAACCCGGCCGTAGTCCGGGCATGCCGATGCTGTGCTGAGCAACATGGTCCCGCAATCGGGGCAGGCGAAGGTCAGAGGGAATCCACACCGCCGGCATGGAGTCTCTGCAGTCAGAGACTCCTCGGGACCGGGCTCTTCACACACGGGGCACCAGATCGCGCCGCACGCCGGGCACAGGCCGATCTCCCTTTCCACGGCCTCGCCGCATCGTGGGCAAACCGCCGGGCGTGCGATGGCCCCGCACGAGGGGCAGCGGGCGGCATCCTCCGGCAGGGGAGCACCACATCGATCGCCGGTTTCTGTGAAAGGCAATCCGCAGGATAGGCATGCGGCTGCATCCCGCGGGACCCATGCGCCGCACGTCGGGCAGGTCTCCGCTTCCGGGGGGACGGGTGCATCCCAGTGACCGCAGAACCAAGCCCAGACCATCCCGTATTGGGGCCAGCGATCCGCGTCCTCGGGCAGAAGGCGGCCCCGCCGTGTGAGCAGAGGCCCTCCTCTGTTGGGATTGCCCGGCCGCAGGCCAGGCACGGGCCCGTATCGTATCCACCCTCTGGATCTCCTGGGTCATGATCCGGTTTCGGTCCTCAGGGACATCCCCTCAGCCTCGCATCCCCGAGGCCGTAGCCGCTGCACGCTTGCGCCAGTAGCGCAAGTAACCCGCCACCACGCTCTCATAACTTACGGCCACATCGTAGAACTCCGGATCCGCTCCCGCCGCCCGCAATTCCTCATCGGCGCGCTCCCGGAGGCGCTTCACCATCTCTGCCTCCTCGAGATTCTCGGCCATCATCTCCCGGATCTGATGCCCCCACTCCCACAGCCGGCGTTCCAGATCCTCCCAGTGCCATTCGATATCCTCACGGTGGACATCGAAATGGGTCAGACACAGGCCGCTGGCCTTCAGGGCCCGCAGCCGGGCGATGCTATTCGACCATGCCTCCAGATCCAGCTCCGGGGGCGGAGTGGGGGGACGGACATAGCGGATCCCGGGCAGACGGACGCCGGCGATATCGCCGGTGAAGAGAAGACCGGTGGTTTCATCCAGGAAGGCGTGATGGTGACGGGCATGGCCAGGCGTATCGAAAGCGATCAGCGTATGGCCGGCGACCGTAAGGCGTTCTCCGTCGGAGACCACCGCGAGGCGATCGGCTGGGACCGGGATCACTTCCCCCCACAGGGGTTTCAGCAGATCCCCATAGATCCGGGCGGCGCTGGCGAGCAATCGGGAAGGATCCACCAGATGAGGTGCGCCCACTGGATGCACGTATACCCGGGCCCATGGGAGGCGCTGGATCAGGGCGCCGGAGGCCCCCGCGTGATCCAGATGGATGTGGGTGACGATCAGATGACGGAGGGCTTCCAGGGGCACTCCAGCGGCTTGCACTCCTTCCAGGAGCTTCTCCATTGTGGAAGTCGGTCCGGTTTCCACCAGGGCCGCTTCCCGGCCATCATAGAGCAGATACGCCGCGATGACCTGCGGTCGGCCATGGAATTGAAGATCGATGCGGATGACGCCATCGGCAATGGATCGCAGAAGCGGGGGCATGGTTTCCTCCGTTTCCCCGAGAATTGTGCCGCATTTGCAGCACGAGTTCGCACGCCGAGCTGGAGTTCCAAGAGCTCCCCTATCCATCGTGCAGATCGCGGTTGCACAGCCTTCAATTATATGACTTTGCGTATGGGTTGCTGCCGCCCTCCAGACCGGATATAATCTTGTATGATTTCAAGGGGCTTGCTGGAGCGGGAAGACAGGCTTCCCCGCTCCTGAAATCCTCTTTACGGCTTTGGAGCCTCGGGAGGATCGTCGCCCTCCTGTCGACCCCATGGCGGATGGATGAAGAGATGGGTGGGATACACTTGTGGCCTGAAGCAATTGACTGGACGCATCTGGAGATCACTGAGGCGGATCTGGAGGCATTACTTAATCGATTTCTGGAGGATCCCCTTCCCCGCACTGTGGAAGAGCTCGCTCGCTTGGTGATCCAGCGCCGCCTTCAAGAGCTGGAGGAGCGCCGGCGCGCTCTCCTGGCTGGCGCTCGCCCGTTCCGCCCGAAGGATCGCTATGAGGTCGGGGAGCGTCTGTGCTTCCCCCATCTGAATTTCGCGATCGGGACAGTGATAGGCATCCGGGATGGATATAACCCGGAGATCGGCCCTTTTAAGGTGATTCAGGTCCGTTTCGAGGGCGATGGAACCCTGCGGGAGTTTGCTGCGGAATATCCTCTTCCCCACCGGCTCAACGAGCTGGACGGCCTGCGTGGCCCGGATGAGAAGGGCTTGCGTCCAGATGAGGTCTGGGCGACATGGGGCCATCGGATCCAGGAACAGCTCCTCACCCGCCTGGAATCCAGCCCGGACTTTGTGCGGGTGGGGGAACATTGGTTCCCGAAGGCGTTGTTGGTGGAGCTCCATGAAGGGCATCTCAACCTAGTGGAGGCCATCCTGGATGTTCACGGGGGCGGTCCATTGCCGCCGGAGGCCTTGCTCCCCCATCTGGAGCTGCCGGCGGATGTTCCCCCTCCACTGCAGGTCTTCTCTCTGAACGCCGCCCTCTATCAGGATGCCCGCTTCGATGAGGTCGGCCCGGCCGGCCAGTTCCTCTGGTTTCTGCGCCGGATGGAGCCCCCGGAGGTCTTGGAGACCCCTCCCCGGCTTCAGGGGCGAGCTTACACGGGGACCCGGGAGGGGCTGGATGAGGCCTTGGTCCGGATTGCGGCGGAGATTGACGATGAGCTCAGCGTGCATGAGGAGATCCGCCCCGGGATCGGGGAGGCCGATGAGGTGGTGTGGATCGCTACATACCCCCATCTGGTCAGCGGGACCGCGCCGCTGACCCGGCGCACGGCCCGGGTGTTCCCCCTGGGTCGAACCCATCGGATCCGCTTCGAGTTCGAGGATGGGGCGAGCGGCCGGCGCTGGCCGGGATGGGTGGTGCGGGAGCGCAAGTATGTCTTCGGATTGAAGGAATGGTACCAGGCCCACCAGGTCCAGCCTGGTTGTCTCGTGGTCTTTCGGCGAACCCGCGAGCCCGGCGTGATCCGAGTCCAGCTCCATGGCCGCAGCCGGCGGGATTGGGTGCGGGTGGCGCGGGTGGAAGAGGGCTACATTGTCTTTGATATGCTCCGCCGTCAGGTCCCGGGCGAGTTTGATGACCAAGGCCTGATCTACGTGGATGATCCGGCGGCGCTGGAGGAGCTGTGGCCGCGCTGGCGGGGCCGCCCGGCGCGGGCTCTGGCTCAGCAGCTCTTCCCCGCCCTGGCCCGCCTGACGCCCCAGGGCACAGTTCACGCTCGGACGCTTTACCAGGCGGTGAATCTCCTCATCCGGATACCGCCGGAGTCGCTCTTCGAAGAGGTGATGAGCATGCCTGGGTGTGTTTACCTGGGGGATGGCTACTGGAGGTGGACAGAGGAGGGTGCATGAGCGACCGCCCGCGCGCTCTGATGCAACGGCTGATCAAGCCGACGCTGGATACCCCCTTCCGAATCGATCTGGACTGGTGGAAGCGGGAAGGGCAGGATTTCCGCGCTTATCTGATGAGCCACCTGTGCCCGGAGCACCGGGATCAATTCCTGGCGAATCCCGAGGCGGCGGAGATCGACTGGGTGGATCCGGAGACCGCGGAGGTCCGACGGGTGGATGGGCTGTGGCATATCCTGCTCCAGCACTGCAGCCGTCAGCCGGATTTCCTCACCGCCCAGACGCCTCTCACCGACGCGGTGTTCCGTCTGTTGCTGATCAACGGCAATCAGCCCATGACGCCCAAGCAGATGTCCCAGGCCCTTCAGGCACGCACCGGCCGGTGGGAGGATCCCCGCAAGATCTTGCAGACCATCGGCGGGCGCGTGGTGCATCGAGGGATCCGGCCTGTCCTGGAGGGGTGAGCGATGCAGGTCACTGTGAAATTGCATGCGATCCTCCGACGCTACCGTCCCGCCGGGATGCAGGATGAGGGTATTCCGGTGGAGATCCCCGAGAATGGCACCCCCCGCGATGTCGCAGGCGCCCTGGGGATTCCTATCGAGCTGATCCATGCCGTCTTTGTGAATGAGGCTCAGGCCACTCTGGATACACCCCTGAGACCCGGGGATTTGGTCCGGCTGTTTCCGCCCGTCGTGGGGGGAAACGCGTGTTGATATCCACGGCAGGGACTGCGCCAGTGGAGCGCCTCGGGCGCCTCAATGCGCCCTCGCAGGGATCTCTTCCCCCAGGCCATCCGGGCCCCCTAACATGACAACTTCCATGACCGCTGGCTTTCCCCAAGACCTGCTGCATGCCGCATAATGGTACGGGGAGAGGTCTTGAGATCGGAGGAGGATGATGCGCCATGGCCGAGCCCATCCGGCTCTTCGTCACCAGTAGCCCGGAGCTAGAGGCGGAGCGGGAGATCGTGGGGCAAGTGGTGGCCGGGCTTCCTGTTCGATTGGGATGGGAGATCCGACATACCCCTCGGCCCGGCGAGGCCCTGGCCCCTGCGCTGGAAGCCGTGGCGGCGGCGCATCTGTATGTGTTCATCCTGGGCATGGATTACTCCGCCCCCATGGGGCTGGAGTGGACCCGAGCGGTTCGGGCGAAGAAACGGAGGCTCATCTTTGTGAAAGAAGTGGCCCGCAGCCCGGCGGCGGCCCTGTGGCTCAGCGAGCATGAGGAAGAGGCGGATCGGATGGCGTTCGATTCCCTGGCTGCTTTCCAGCGGGTTTTTGAGCGCCAGCTGATCCGGGCGCTGTTGGATCTGGCGGAGACGTTGCGCCTGCATCTGGATGAGATCGAGGGGCTGACGGCGCGGATGAAGGCGCTGGAGGAAGCGGCGCTGGAGGCCCCGACGATCGCCCGCGGAGCGGAGCGCAACGCGATCATCCTGGGGGAGCGTTAGTGGATCCGGCCGCTCTGCCTCCGGGATCCTCTAAGGGGGGAGGTCCACGACGGGCGTATGGCTAGACCGGGTGGAGATGCTGCGCATGAACCCTCGATGCTGGATCGGCACATCCGGATGGATGTATCCCCACTGGCGAGGGGTTTTCTATCCTGAGGATCTCCCCCAGAGCCGCTGGTTTTCGCATTACGCTGTGTACTTCGACACTGTGGAGATCAACAGCACGTTCTATCGTCTGCCTTCCGAGAGGGCCTTCGACCGCTGGCGGGAGCAGGCTCGTCCCGGCTTTCGCTATGCCGTAAAGGCCAACCGCTATCTCACCCATGTCCGTCGCCTGAAGGATTGCGCAGCGCCGCTGGCGCGGTTCCTAGAGCGAGTCCGGCGCCTGGGAGATCGCCTGGGACCTATCCTCTATCAACTTCCTCCCGGCTGGAGGGCCGACCCCGATCGCCTAACGGCGTTTGCGGCCCTTCTTCCAGGGGATCTTCTCCATGGGTTCGAGTTCCGGGATCCCCGGTGGTTCGTGGAGCCGATCCGTGCGATCCTCGAGCGCTATCGCCTGTTCTTCTGCCTCTTCGACATGCCCAGCCTCTGCTCTCCGCTCTGGGTCACTGGGTCCATCGTCTACCTTCGTTTCCATGGATCCACCGCGCTTTACGCAGGCCGCTATCCCCGGGAGGAACTGGCCCTCTGGGCGGAACGGATCCGGGGTTTCCTTCAGTCGGGCTATGAGGTTTATGTCTACTTCAACAACGATGCCTTCGGGCATGCGGTGATCAACGCGATGGAGCTGCGGGAGATGCTGGGATGGGATTGACGGACACCGCCGAGCTCTCCTTCGGGGAGGCGGGATGGTCCCTCGAAGTTCCTGGGGGAAGGCCAGCGGCGTAACTCCCGTTTATCCTGGGAACGCGATCGAAAGCGCCTCCGCAAGCGTTCGCGCGGGAAGCAGCGTGAGCTCCGCTGGGACCTCGCGGAGCCGACGGACGGTGCGGGGCAGGAGGCAGCGCCGGAAGCCGAGCTTGGCCGCTTCCGCCAAGCGGAGCTCGAGATGGCCCACGGCGCGCAGCTCCCCCGAGAGACCCACTTCCCCGATAAATACCATGTCGGGAGGCAACGGGCGATCCCGAGCGGAGGAGACAATGGCCATCGCCACCGCCAGGTCCGCGGCCGGCTCGTCCACCCGGAGGCCGCCGACTACGTTGACGAACAAGTCATGATCATGCAAGCGCAGGCCCACCCGCTTGGTCAGCACCGCGACCAGCAGGAGCAGACGATAGGGATCCACCCCATTGGCCGTGCGGCGGGCTGCCCCGGGTGGCGCCGGGCTGACCAGGGCCTGGATTTCCACCAGCAGCGGGCGGGTGCCCTCCATGGTCACGGCGACCGCCGAGCCGGAAGCCTGGACCAGGCGCTCGGCTAGGAAGAGCTCGGATGGGTTGGGCACCTCTGCCATCCCATCCCCGCGCATCTCGAAGACGCCCACCTCGGAGGTGGCGCCGAAACGGTTCTTCACGCTGCGGAGCATGCGGAAGGCGTGGTAACGATCCCCTTCCAGATAGAGAACGGTATCGACGATGTGCTCCAGAAGCTTTGGGCCGGCGATCAGGCCCGCCTTGGTCACGTGGCCGATGAGGAAAATGGTGATCTCCAGGTTTTTGGCCAGCGCCTGAAACCGGACGGCGCACGCGCGGACCTGGCTGACGCTCCCGGGAGGGGAAGGGATCTCTTCCATGTAAATGGTTTGAATGGAATCCACAATCACCAAGCGGGGGTGCAATGCCTGGATGTGATCCATGAGGGCTTCCATACGGGTTTCGTTCAATAAGTAGAGCTGGGGGTTGTGCAGCCCCAGGCGATCGGCTCGCATTTTCAGCTGGCCGAGGGATTCCTCGCCGGAGATGTAAAGGACCGGGAATTCGGGGCCAGCCATTCGATCCGCCAGCTGCATCAGCAGAGTGGATTTCCCAATGCCTGGATCGCCCGCGACCAGGATCAGGGAGCCGGGCACCACCCCGCCTCCCAGCACGCGGGCGAACTCCCCGATGGGCAGCGGCCAGCGCTCCACGCCGGCTGGGGCCACGGCGGGAAGGGGGATGGGCGGGGTTCCCGGCGCCCCCTTGAGGCCGATCGTGCGAACAGGCGGGGAGGGGGAGGCCTCCACCAGGGTGTTCCACTCCCCACAATCCGGGCAGCGCCCCATCCACTTGGGATGCACCGCGCCGCATTTCTGACAGACGTATTGGGTCCGCGCTCGTGCCATTTGGATCTCCCCAGGGTTCGGGGGCTTTTCTCCATGATAGCCTGAGCTCCGATCGCCCGGCTTCGCCCGGCAACCCATCGGCGCTTTTCGATTTTTTGAAAGCGCCCCGAAGGTGCCTTGCTACAGAAGGGAGAACGCCCTTGCCTCTAATGCTCCTCTAATGGAACCTGCGTAGAATCAAAGGCGATGCGGATGAGGGGGGAGTCTGTGCCGCTGATCTGCCGGAACTGTGGAATCGAAATGGATTGGCAGCCTGTCATTGTGGATCGTCAGCCTTACTGTTGCCTGGGGTGCGCCCAGGGGGGGCCGTGCCAGTGCGACTATAATCGGCTGCCCTCGCCGGCCATACAGGCCACCCTGGCTCAGCGGGCCCCATCTCCGGCCCTTGAGGTTCGGATCGAGCGGCAAGCTCCCCTCGTTGCCGCGATCGATCGCTTCGGGGAGGAATCCCACAACCCTGAACGGGAGGTTTCCGATGGCCAAGAAGGGACGGATCGTCGGCATTGATCTGGGGACGACCAACTCGGTGATCGCCGTGATGGAGGGCGGGGAGCCCAAGGTGATCCCCATCGCCGAGGGCGGTAACCTCTGCCCATCGGTGGTCGCCTTCACCAAGACCGGGGAGCGCCTGGTGGGTCTGCCAGCCAAGCGCCAGGCGATCATCAACCCGGAGAACACGGTGTTCTCGATCAAGCGTTTCATGGGCCGGCGCTACAGCGAGGTGCTGGAGGAGGTCCGACGGGTCCCTTATAAGGTGGTGGAGGGGCCGAACGGGGACGCCCGGGTGTTCATCCCGGCGGTGAGCAAGGAGTTCACGCCCCAGGAGATCTCGGCGATGATCCTGCGCAAGCTGAAGCAGGACGCCGAGGCCTATCTGGGGGAGCCGGTCACCCAGGCGGTGATCACGGTGCCCGCCTATTTCAATGATAGCCAGCGCCAGGCGACCAAGGACGCGGGGAAGATTGCTGGCCTGGAGGTGTTGCGCATCATTAACGAGCCCACAGCTGCAGCCCTGGCTTACGGGCTGGATAAGAAGAAGAACGAGATCATCCTGGTGTGGGATCTGGGCGGCGGGACCTTCGATGTGTCGATTCTAGAGGTCGGGGATGGTGTGATCGAGGTGAAGGCCACGGCGGGCGACACGCACCTGGGTGGCGATGATTGGGACCAGGTGATTATCGACTACGTGGCCGAGGAGTTTATGAAGGAACATGGGATCGACCTGCGGAAGGACCGCCAGGCCCTGCAGCGCCTGAAGGAAGCGGCCGAGAAGGCCAAGATTGAGCTCTCCACGCTGATGGAGACCGAGATCAACCTGCCCTTCATCACCGCCACGGCCGACGGGCCGAAGCACCTTCAGATGCGCCTGACCCGGGCCAAGTTCGAGCAGCTCTCCCGCCATCTGGTGGAACGGCTGAAGGGTCCCTTCGAGCAGGCTTTGCGCGATGCCAAGCTGCGCCCCGAGCAGATCGATGAGGTGATCCTGGTCGGCGGCGCCACCCGTATGCCGATGGTGCAGCAGCTGGTCCGGGAGCTCACCGGTAAGGAGCCCCACAAGGGCGTGAACCCGGACGAGGTGGTGGCTGTCGGCGCGGCTATCCAGGCGGGCGTGCTGGCCGGCGAGGTCCGGGATGTGTTGCTCCTGGATGTGACGCCGCTCTCCCTTGGCGTGGAGACCCTGGGCGGGGTGATGACGGTGCTCATCCCGCGCAACACGACCATCCCGGTGCGAAAGACCGAGGTCTTCACTACGGCCGAGGACTTCCAGACGGCAGTGGACATCAAGGTTTACCAGGGCGAGCGGCCGATGGCGGCGGACAATATCCTCCTGGGCCAGTTCCGCCTGGAAGGCATCCCGCCGGCGCCGCGGGGCGTCCCGCAGATCGAGGTGACCTTCGACATCGACGCGAACGGCATCCTTCACGTCTCGGCCCGGGACCGGGCGACGGGCAAGGAGGCCAAGATCACCATCACGGCCTCCACCAACCTCTCCAAAGAGGAAGTGGAACGGCTGCTCAAGGAGGCCGAGCGCTATGCGGAGGAGGACCGGCGCCGGCGCGAGCTGGCCGAGGCCCGCAACGAGGCGGACAACATGATCTACAGCGTGGAGCGCTCGTTGCGGGAGCTGGGCGATCAAGTCAGCCCGGCGGATCGCGAGCGGCTTGAGGGCCTGATCCGCCAGCTGAAGGAGGCGATGGGCACGGACAACGCGGCGCGCATCCGGCAGCTCACCCAGGAGCTGCGCCAGGCGGCCCTGGCCATCGGCCAGGCGGTCTACCAGCAGGCGGCGGCCGGCCGCTCTCGCCCATCCGGTGAGGGCGAGGTGGTCGAGGGCGAATACCGGCCGGTCTGAGCCCGGAGGGGATTCCGGGGGCGGTCGGGTTGTCCCCCGGAACCCCCTGGCCAATCAGGAGGTCGGACTGTGCTGTTCTGGTGGGATCCGCTGTATTTGGTGTTGGCGCTGCCGGCGCTGGTGCTGGGGCTGTATGCCCAGGCGAAGGTGCAGGCGGCCTATCAGCGCTGGCTGCGGGCGCCGGCCCGCTGGACGGGCATGGAGGCCGCTCAACGGCTGTTGCAGGCGGCAGGGCTGTATGGGGTGCGTCTGGAGGGAACCCCAGGGCCTCTGACGGATCATTACGATCCGGCCACGAAGGCGCTGCGGCTTTCCCCCAGCGTCACGGGGGTGGCCTCGGTGGCCTCGCTGGCGGTGACGGCCCATGAGATCGGGCATGCTCTGCAGGATGCGGAGGGCTACTGGGGGCTGCGGGCGCGGGCGGCCCTAGTGCCGGCGGTGAACCTGGGGTCCTGGATGGGGCCAGTGCTCTTTCTCCTCGGCTTCCTGATGCGGAGTCCGGAGCTGGTGTGGGTGGGGGTGCTGTTCTTTGCGGGGGCGGCGGTGTTTGCCCTGGTGACGCTACCGGTGGAGCTGGATGCCAGTCGGCGGGCGTTGCGGCTGCTGGAGCAGAGTGGGTTGCTGGGGACGCCGGAGGAGCGGGCGGGGGCGCGGGAGGTGCTGGGGGCGGCGGCCCTGACCTACGTGGCCGCCCTGGCCCAGGCTCTCTCCACCCTGGCCTACTATGCCTTCCTCGCCATGGGCATGCAGCGATCCCGAGACTGACTGCAGGTTCTCGTTTCCGTCTCCTCATCCCCCCATGGAGCGGCGCCTATGGATGTCATGGACGACGCGACCCTGCGCGCGAAGGTAGAGGAGCGGCTCTATCGCTACGATCCCCTTCGGGTCAATTTCCATTTGATTCGAATAGAGGCTCGGGATGGGCGGGTGATCCTGGATGGGGTGGTGCCTTCCACGGCGATGAAGCGGATGGCGGAAACCCTTGCCCGGTCGATCCCAGGCGTGCGGGAGGTGCAGAACGATCTGATCGCGGATCCGGAGATTGAAGCGGAGTTGGGCCTGCGTCTGGCGGAGGATCCAGATCTCAGCCCGCCGCGGGCTCGTGTGCTGGTTACCAGTGTTCAGGGGGATGTCACCCTCGCCGGATGGGTGCCCGATGAGGCAGCCCGACAGCGCGCCGAGGAGATCGCCCGATCGATCCGGGGGGTTCGCAATGTGGTGAATAACCTCCGGGTGAAGGCGGCGGCGCGCCGGGCGGCATGAGGAGGCTTCTTACGAAACTCTTATGGAGCTCTTGCGGGGCTCTAATGCGATCGGGATATGATGAAAGGTGCCGTTCCGAAGCAGCCGGAACTACGGCCCGGACATGAGGATCGGGAAAAGGAGGTCCGCCATGGCCGGTGAAATCCGTCGCTGGGATCCCTTTCAGGAGATCTTCTCGCTACGACGAGCTGTCGATCGCATCCTCGATGAAGCCTTCTCCCGTCCCTCCCTGTTCTTCGCCGGGACAGTGGATTGGCCTGCTGTGGATATTTATGAAACCAAGGACGAGGTGGTGGTGAAGGCGGCGGTTCCCGGAATCCGCCCGGAGGACATTGAGGTGACCGTGAGTGGGAACACTGTGACGTTGCGCGGGGAAGTTCGCGAGGAACAGGAGGCGCGGGAGGGCTCATGGATCCGCCAGGAGCGACGTCTCGGCGCCTTCACCCGCTCGTTCGTGCTTCCGGTGGAGGTAGTGGCCGACCGGGCGACCGCGGAATATGAACACGGGGTCCTGACGCTGCGGCTGCCCAAAGCGGAGGCGGTGAAGGCGCGGACGATCAAGGTCAAAGTGAAGTAGACCCCTCTTGGATTAAAGCCCGATCCTGAAGTCAGAAGGATTTCCTCGGAGGGTAGAACAATGGCGGAGATCAAGCTTCGACCTCTTGCGGACCGGGTGGTGGTGGAGCCGATCGAGCGGGAGGAAGTCACTCCCAGCGGCATTGTCCTCCCGGAGACGGCGAAGGAGCGCCCGCAGGAGGGCCGTGTGATCGCTGTCGGCCCAGGGCGCGTGGATGAGAACGGTAAGCGAGTCCCCATGGAGGTGAAGGTTGGTGACCGCGTGCTCTTCGCCAAATATGCGGGCACCGAGTTTAAGGTGGATACCACCCGCAAGCTGCTGATCCTCAAAGAGAGCGATATCCTGGCCATCATCGAGGAGTGATCCTCGGACGGTTCCCCGCGATATTCCATAGTTTCAAAATCCATCTGAAGGGAGGTGATCGGCAATGGCGCCCAAGCAGCTGGTTTTCGGTGAGGAGGCCCGCCGCCGCCTGAAGCGCGGCATCGATATCCTGGCCAACGCTGTGGGGACCACGTTGGGGCCCAAGGGGCGGAATGTGGCGCTGGATAAGAAGTGGGGAGCCCCGACCATCACCCATGACGGGGTGACGGTGGCCAAGGAGATCGAGCTGCCGGACCCCTATGAGAACATGGGGGTGCAGCTCCTCAAGGAGGCGGCGACCAAGACCAATGATGTGGCCGGCGATGGGACGACCACGGCGACGGTCCTGGCCCATGTGATGGTGACGGAGGGCATGAAGAACGTGGCCGCGGGGGCCAATCCCATGCTCCTGAAGAAGGGCATTGAGATGGCCGTCAAGGCCGTGGTCGAGGAGATCAAACGGATGGCCAAGCCGGTCCAGAGCAAGGATGATATCGCCCACGTGGCGTCCATCTCCTCGGCGGATCCGGAGATCGGGAATCTCATCGCCGAGGTGATGGACAAGGTCGGCAAGGACGGCGTGATCACGGTGGAGGAGTCCAAGACCGGCCTGCCCTTTGAGACCGAATATGTGGAGGGGATGCAGTTCGATCGGGGCTACATCTCGCCCTACTTTGTGACCAACCCCGAGACCATGGAGGCGGTGCTGGAGAACCCCTACATCCTGATCCACGACAAGAAGATCTCCGCCGCCGCGGATATCATTCCGGTGTTGGAGCGTGTGCTCCAGGAGGGCGAGACCCGTTCCCTGCTGGTCATCGCTGAGGATGTGGATGGTGAGGCCCTGGCGACCCTGGTGCTGAACAAGTTGCGGGGTATCATCAACGCCGTGGCGGTCAAGGCCCCCGGCTTTGGCGAGCGCCGCAAGGCGATGCTCCAGGATATCGCCATCCTCACCGGCGGGCAGGTGATCAGCGAGGAGCTGGGTCGCAAGCTGGAGAACGTTCGCATCTCCGATCTCGGCCGTGCCGATAAGGTGGTGGTGACCAAGGATGACACCACCATCATCGGCGGGCGGGGCGACCCGAAGGCCATCAAGGGCCGCATCGAGCAGATCAAGGCCGAGATGGAGAAGACCACCAGCGATTACGATCGGGAGAAGCTCCAGGAGCGGCTGGCCAAGCTGGCCGGCGGGGTCGCCATCATCCGGGTCGGCGCGGCCACCGAGGTCGAGCTCAAGGAGAAGAAGCACCGGGTGGAAGACGCCCTCTCGGCGACCCGTGCCGCAGTGGAGGAGGGCATCGTCCCCGGCGGTGGCGTGGCCCTGCTGAATGCCGCCAAGGCCCTGGACAACCTGAAGGCTGAGGGCGACGTCCAGACGGGCGTCAACATCGTCCGCCGCGCCCTCGAGGAGCCGCTCCGGCGGATCGCCGAGAACGCGGGCGAGGACGGCGCGGTGGTAGTGGAGATGGTGCGCCGCCTCCAGAAGGAGAAGAACAACCCGAACGTCGGTTACAACGTGCTCACCGGTGAATATGTGGACATGGTGGAGGCGGGCATCATCGACCCGGCCAAGGTGACCCGGACCGCTCTGGAGAACGCCGCCAGCGTCGCGGCGATGATCCTCACCACCGAGGCCCTGGTCACCGAGGTGCCGGAGAAGAAGAAGGAGACCACGCCGACACCGCCCGAGGAGTTCTGAGCAGGTCGGAGGGAGGATCGCCGGGGCGGGTGAAAGGCCCGCCCCGGTTCCCTCATCCGTATCGTATTCATCCATGGCTGATGGCATTTCCCGGTCTGGAAGGCTTGAAGGGCTTCAGAAACCATCGCCCTGGGGATCATTTTTGATTCCAGCAGGATTCGGCGGGGAGGTGATGGCTGATGCCCGTCTATGAATACGAATGCCCGGTTTGCGGCATCCGCTTCGAGAAACAACAGCGCTTCACAGATCCCCCCCTGGAAACCTGTCCGGAGGGCCACCCGGGCATCCGTCGAGTGTTTTCCCCTGCAGGCATTATCTTCAAAGGCGATGGCTGGTATATCACGGAGAGCCGGAAATCCAGGAACTCCGGGGATAAGGGCAAGTCGGAGAGTGCATCCGGAACTTCGACGAGTGAGAGCGATTGAGGAAAAGCAGCCCACCGTTGGATCCTCCGGGATGGGAGGGGGCTGGCAGGTCATGGGTTTCCTGTCGGCCCCCTCTGCTTTTCGGGGCTTAGGGATAGGCGGGGCACCTTGGTGCCCCTGGATCCTTCAACTTGGGATATCGAGCTCGGAAGAAGGGACCTTCAGGTTTATGCTATACTTTCGCTGGAGCTTACCCGGCGGAGCGGTTTTCGATGACCCAGAGGATGCTTCGAGCGCTGTGGATCCTGCTCTGGCTGGTGACGGCCTGCGCCGCCCGGGCGACCCCGGCGGGATCCCAGCCTCCCACGCCGACCATGCCGCTACCTCTTGCGGTGGGCGAGAGGAATATCACGCCCACCCCGTCTCCGGCGCAGACGCCCACTTTGCCCTCTACTGACTCCATGGATGCCTTCCCCCCGGATGTGAATCCGTTAACCGGCCTGCGGGTGTCGGACCTAGCTGTGCTGCAACGGCGCCCCCTCGCGATCAAGATATCGAATTATCCCCCGGTGGTCCGTCCGCAATCGGGGGTGGATCGGGCGGATCTGGTCTTCGAGCATTACGCGGAGGGCGGGGTCACCCGTTTCACTGCCATCTATCTGAGCCAGGATGCGGAGCCAGTGGGCCCCGTCCGCAGCGCCCGGCTGATCGATCTGGAGCTCCCCGCGATGTTCAAAGCGATCCTGGCCTATTCCGGTGCCAGCGCAGGGGTCAACGCGCGGATCCGTGCCTCGGACTTTGTGGAGCGGGCACTGAGCCCAGACTTCGGCGTGGGTGCGCCGATCTTCTGGCGCATCCTCCGAGAGGGGGTTGCGGTGGAGCATACTCTCTTCACCAGCACCCGGCGGCTCTGGGAGGAAGCGACCCGCCGGGGGCTCAACACCCCGCAGGATCTGCGGGGGATGCGCTTTTCCGAACACCCTCCCGCCGGCGGCCAACCGGTTTCCATGTTCCTCATCCCTTATCGGGTGGAGCCAGTCACCTGGCGATATGATCGGGGTTCTGGACGATGGCAGCGCTGGACAGCAGGCCAGCCTCATATGGATGCGCTCACCGGCCGTCAGCTTTCCGCCGCCAATGTGGTGGTGGTTTATGCCCACCACCAGACCACCGATATCCTGGAGGATCGGCTGGGGAATTATTCCATTGAGATTCAAATCTGGGGCAGTGGGCCGGTTCGGATCTTTCGGGATGGTCAAATGTATGAGGGGCAGTGGCAGCGCTTTCGACGGGAAGATATGCTCCGCTTCGTCGATGCGCAGGGACAGCCGATCCCGCTGAAGCCGGGCAACACTTGGTTCGAGGTGGTGCCCCTGAATATGCAGATTCAGATCCCGTAAAGAGGCGAATGGATCCTTGGAGCTGGATGCGGGAGAGGCGCTGATCTGGATGGCGCTCCGGCGCCCGGCCAGGCGCTGGAAGGCAGGGGGAGCTCCTCGCCCGGAGGTCGCCTTTGTCTGGCTTTCCGGATCGGCGATAGATCCTCGATCCGATTCCATGGGCAGTGGTAGGTGCGATGCGGCCCGTTATGACATGCCGGAGTGGGCGACGCGGGATCTGGCGGGCATCGCCCGCATGCTGGGCCAGGCGACCTCCGAGCAGTTCCGGGTTGTTGATTGAGTTGTTCCAGCGAGATCGGCCCCGCGGACCCGGAGGATCGGGAGAGCGGGCAGCTTCTGGGGCGTATGGACGGATGGGGCCGGGGGAAAGCGCTTCGTAATTGGAGGAGGATCGAAGGGATGGTGGTCACCGAGCGCCTGACTGTGCGAACCTATGGGAATAACCACGTGGTGGATCTGACGGAGCAGGTGGCGGAAGCAGTGACACGCTCCGGCCTGAAAGCAGGCATCGTGACCGTCTTCGTCCCAGGGTCCACCGCCGGGCTGACCACCATGGAGTTCGAGTCCGGAGCAGTGGAGGATCTGCAGCATTGGCTTGAGGAGGCGATCCCTGCCTCGCGAGAATATCGTCACAACCTTCGATGGGGGGATCAGAACGGGCATTCCCATCTCCGGGCTTCGTTGATCGGCCCCTCCCTCACGATCCCCTTTCAGGATCATCGACTTCTGCTCGGGACCTGGCAGCAGATCGTGTTGATCGATTTCGATATCCGTCCCCGTCGACGGGAGATCATTATTCAGATGATAGGAGAGTGAACGCGCATGAGGGCCTGTAGGATCATCGAACAGGATGGGATGATGGATCCGCAATGGATCCGGGAATGGGTGGATGCTCGAATGCGGATCGATCCGGATCTGGTGCGGAATGTGTTGGTTCGTTTCATCCGGGATGAGATCAGCAAATTCGGGATGAGGCGGGCGGTGATCGGCCTCTCAGGTGGAGTCGATTCTTCGCTCACATGCTTTCTGGCGGCGGAGGCCCTGGGCCCCGAGAACGTCCTGGCGGTTCGTATGCCCTATCGCACTTCCTCTCCGGATAGCCTGCTGCATGCCCATCTGGTCATCGAGCAGCTGGGGGTGCCCTCCGAGACAGTGGAAATCACGCCGATGGTGGAGCCGCTCTTCGAGCGGTTTCCGGACATGGATGCCCGGCGCCGGGGCAATGTCATGGCCCGCATGCGGATGATTGTCCTGTATGATCTCTCAGCGGCCTGGGGCGGGATGGTGGTGGGCACCAGCAACAAGACAGAGATCCTGCTGGGCTATTTCACGCTCTACGGGGATGGGGCTTACGCCCTGGCTCCTCTCGGCGATCTATACAAAAACCAGGTGCGCCAGCTGGCTCGTGCCGTCGGGGTGCCGGAGGAGATCATCCGTAAACCGCCCACAGCCGATCTATGGTTGGGCCAAACGGACGAGGGGGAGCTGGGGGTGACCTACGATGAAGCGGATCGTATCCTCTACCTGCTGGTGGAGGAACGGATGACTCTGGATCAGGTCATCGCCCTGGGCTTCGATGAGGAAACCGTCCGCCGCCTGTGGCGCATGGTCCGCGACACGCAGTTCAAGCGGCGGACGCCGCTCATCGCCAAGCTGACTTCACGAACAGTAGGGATTGATTTTCGATATCTGCGGGATTGGGGACATTGATGCGGGTGATCGCGGGTTCCGCAAAGGGGCGCCGATTGAAGAGTCTGCCGGGCTCGAGCACCCGTCCCATCGCGGATCGGGTGAAGACGGCCCTTTTCGATATCCTGGGGGCTTCCATCGTGGGGGCCCGTGTGCTGGATCTTTTCGCGGGCACTGGGAGCGTGGGCATTGAAGCCTTGAGCCGAGGGGCGGCCGAGGCGGTGTTTGTGGAGAAAGACCCGCGAGCGATCCGTGTGCTTCGGGAGAACCTGCAGCAGACCGGCTTCGTTGATCGGGCCCGGGTGGTTCGGGCGGATGTGTTCGATTTCCTGGGCTCCGGACCCCTGGAGCCCTTTGATTTCATCTATGTGGCCCCGCCCCAGTATCGGGGATGGTGGCGTCTCACCCTCGAGCTCCTGGAGGCCCGGCCCGGGTGGCTGGCCGTCTCAGGGATCATCGTGGTTCAGATCCACCCCCGGGAATTCGAAGAAGTTTCGCTTCGCCATCTGGGTCAGGCAGACCGCCGGGATTATGGAAGCACCCTTCTCCTGTTTTACCAGCGCCGCTTAAAATAGTTATAGTTAAGGGACTGCCCCCTTCGAAGAGAAGTCCGACAACAAATTGGGTCATCCCTCTGGTCCCCCCAGGTGGATCTGGTCAGAGCCTATGATTGGGATCCGTTGCGGCAAGCTGGAGGATCTGCCTGCCCTCCGCGATTTCGCAGAGATGCACAGTCTGGGTCTGGAGCTTCAGGAATTCGCCCAGCCCGAGATCCTGGATGGTGAATGGCGGGGGTTGCTTCATCGCTATCGCCAGGCCCTGGCTGAGTTTTCCGGTCCCATTTCTCTGCACGGCCCCTTTGTGGACCTGTTCAGCGGAAGTGTGGATCCGCGAATCGCGGCGGTGGCGATGGATCGCTATCGCCAGTCGCTGGAGATCGCTGCCGAGCTGGGGGCGTGGTTGGTAAACTTCCACCTGAATTACAATCCGCTGGTGGATGAGTCCTCCTATCGCCCACGGTGGCTGGAACGGCAGGTGGGCTTCTGGGCCACGCTGGCCTTGGAGGCCCAAGCGATGGGCATCCGGATCGCGCTGGAGAACATGTGGGAGCCCGATCCTTTCCTTCAGGTCGAGGTCATCCAGAAGGTGAGCCATTTTCACGTAGGGGCGTGTCTGGATAACGGAGCGATCCCAATGGAACCGGTCCTCAGCCGGCTGGTCCGCTGCCTGAATCGCCCCATGCTGATCCTTGAGATGCCCAGTTTAGCAGAGATCCAGGAGAGTTTTCCCGTTCTGCAGCGCATCCTGCAACGCATGTCATGGCCGCAATGACTCGGGGAACGCTGCTGGCGGCTTTTGCTCATCCCGATGATGAAGCCTTCGGTCCAGGGGGCACCTTGGCGCTGTATGCATCGCGGGGCTACACGGTTCATCTGATCTGCGCGACGCGGGGGGAGGCCGGCTCCCTGGCGCCCGGGATGGAATCGACAGCGGATCTGGGGACCATACGGGAGATGGAGCTGCGCTGCGCCGTGGAAGCGCTGGGGCTTCATGGCCTCCATCTCCTGGGGTATCGGGACTCGGGGATGCCCGGCTCTCCTGACCAGGATCATCCAGCGGCCTTCATCCGCGCTCCCTTTGAGGAAGTTGTCCGCCATCTGGTGGCGCTGATCCGGGAGCTTCGACCCGCTGTGGTGCTGACCTTCGATCCTTATGGGGGATACGGGCACCCGGATCACATCTACATGCATCGAGCCGTGCGGGAGGCTTTCGAGCGAGCGGGTGATCCAGAAGCGTTCCCAGAACACCGGGCTCATGGCCTCCAACCCTATCGTCCTGCGCGCCTATATTACACCACGCTCCCCATCGGGCAGCTCCGGCCGTTTCTGGTGATTCTGCGGATCCTGGGGGTGGATCTCCGCCGCCTCGGGCGCAATCGGGATATCGATCTGGAAGCGGCGATCCGGGCCGCGCCTCCGGTGACCACCCGGATCGATGTGCGGTCGGTGCTGGATCGGAAGGAACGAGCGGCGGCCTGCCATCGGAGCCAGGGGGGTGGCTGGGTGCGCCAGCTGCCCCTTCCGACGTTTGCCCGGCGCATCCTGTGGGGCGTGGAGACCTTCCATCGGGCGATCCCTCCCTTCCGCCTGGGGGAGCCGATGGAGAGGGATCTGTTTTCTCAAGGCTGAGCTTTGAGCGATAAAAGGGACATCGGATGGAGCCTTCGCCAAGATGACCGTTGGGGGAGGCGCCCGCCGCATCCCGTCTCATCCTCAGCGGGCTGCGGGGGGCATTCACGGCGTAACCCTGTGCCCATCCCTGATTTGAGGGAAATTTCCGGATGGCTCGAACATCCGATCAAGAGCATACTTCTCTCTGGGTGGTTTTCGACGGGCCTTCGCCGGATATTCATCTGCTTCAGATCCTGAGACGCCATGGCTTCCGTGTGGAAGCCGTGACGGTGGAATCGGCGTTCTCTGCCCTTCGGGCGCGAAGATCCCAGGGAGGAGGGAAAGGGCGGGTGCCCGCGGTGGTGATTATGGATCGCCTGAACGCTTCTCGAGGGATGGAGCTCTACCAGCAGCTTCAGCATCGGATGAGGGTCCCGATCCTCGTGATTGTGGATCGCGAATCCGCTCCTCTTTGGGATCGTCGGGACGATGGCATCCTGGTGGCACCCTTCTCGGCTCGACGTTTGCTGCATCGGGTGCGGGCTTTGCTTATCCATAGTTTGGAAGAGGAGGAGGATACGATTGTGGTCGGGCCGTTCCGGTTAAACACGGCTCGGCATGTTCTGCAACGAGGGGATTCTGTTTATTGCCTCACCCCCAAGCAGTGCCGTCTGCTGGCTATCCTGATGCGCCGGGCCGGCCATGTGGTCCCACGACGGGATCTCATCCGCTGGGTTTGGGGAGCGGAGATCCCTTCCCGCAGTCGCACTCTGGATGTTCATATCCGCTGGCTCCGCCGTATCCTCGAGGAGGATCCTACCCATCCTCGTTATCTGGAGACGGTTCGTCGGGTGGGTTACCGCTTCCGTGCTCCATAGAGCAGGGTGCGCTGTCGCCCTTTCCGGAGAGGTTGTTGGGGGCTGAGGCTGATCTTCCCGGATCGGCCATGGGGTGGGCGTCCAGGATCACACCAGATGGTGCCCACCATCCACGATCAGGACTGTCCCCGTGACGTAATCCGCCTCGATCAGATAGCGCACGGCCTGCACGACCTCCTCGGCCATGCCGGGGCGACCCATGGGCACGCGACGGATGAGACGGCCCCAGCGTTCCTCTTCCCAGTGAGCTGGCCTCAGGATTGGGCCTGGGATCACCGCGTTCACCCGAATGCGGGGAGCCAGGGCGAGGGCCAGAGCCCGGGTCAGGGCAACCAGGCCGGATTTGGAAACGGTGTGGGCCAGGTAATCCGGCCATGGTTTCATGGCAGAGCCGTCCGCAATGTTGACGATCACGCCTTCTTCCATATGGCGCGCCGCAGCCTGGGCGCAGAACATCGGCGCCCGCAGGTTCAGGGCCAGGATATTGTCCCATTGTTCTGGCGTCAGCTCGTGCCACCGGGTCACTCGCATTACCGCTGCCGCGTTCACCAGCCCGTCCAGCCGCCCGAATCGGCGAGCCACGGCCTCAATCAGCGCGGGGATCTGCGAGGGATCCCGCAGGTCTGCGGGAAAAGCTTCCGCGTCTACACCCATCTCCTGGATCCGGCGCACGGTCTCCACGGCTTCTTCAGCGGCGGTGTGGAAATGAACCGCCACATGAGCGCCCGCCCGGGCCAGGCCCAGCGCGATCGCCTGGCCCAGCCGTCGCCCTGCCCCTGTCACCAGCATGACCCGTCCCCGAATCTCCATGTTCTGATCCCCTCCCTCACACCGCGCTGTCTGTTTGGGAACGCCTCATGGGGTTAGGCCTGAAGCGAGGATGGGGATGAACGATCTCCCGCTAGGCGGGAGGCTGGCCCGATCATCCAAGCCCCCAGATGGGGGTCAGCGGACGGCTTCCAGGATCCAGCGAGCGGCCACCAGGTCCTGCACGGCCAGCCCCACCGATTTGAACAGGGTGATTTCCTCCGGGCTGCGGCGTCCGGGTCGACGCCCGGCTGCGATTTCCCCCAGTTCGATCAAATCCTGCTCCTGAAGGATCCCCTGCTGGATGGCCCACACAACCTCGCCCGCTTCCACCAGGGCCGCGGCCCGGGAATCCACCACCACCCGTGAAGCCCGGCGGAACGTCTCTTCATCCAGCTCCCGCATCTGCAGGGTGAAGGACCCGATGGCGTTGATGTGGGTCCCCGGCTGCAGGCATTGGCCGTCGAAGACCGGAGTGGAGGAATTGGTGGCAGTGCATACGATATCCGCTTCCGCAACGGCGGCCTCCGGGGTGGGCGCGAGAGTGATATCTTCGGGAACCCCCTCCTGTCCCTGCATCTCTTCGATCAATTTCCGGGCCCGTTCGGGGGTTCGGCTGTAGACCCGCACCCGATGGATCGGGCGAACCGCGCAGACAGCGAGAAGCTGTGTGCGGGCCTGGGCCCCCGCGCCGATGAGGGCCAGGGATGTGGCATCGGGTCGGGCCAGCAGGTCCGTGGCCAGCCCGGAGGCGGCGCCAGTGCGCCATGCCGTGAGGAAGGTCCCGTCGAGCAAGGCCATCGGCGCTCCGGATTCCGGATCCAGCATCAGCACCATGGCGGAAATCGCCGGAAGGCCGCGTTCCGGGTTATGGGGGAAGACGGAAACCACTTTCAGGCCCAGTTCCCGGGGCGGGACGTAGCCGGGCATGATCAGGGTGATGCCATTGCGCTCGGGGATGGGGATCTGAATCCGCTGGGGGATATGGGCGCGCCCTTCGCTGAAGGCGATGAATGCCTCACGCATCGCTTCCACCGCGCGGCGCATCGGCAGCGCCTGGCGGATCTGTTCCGCCGTGATGAAAGGAAGCATGAGATCCCCTCCCATTTATGGATGATTGGTCCGAAGGGGCCGTCGCACCGTCTCCTGGATCGGAATGCCGCGGCGAAGCCATTCCGCCACGAAGCGCTCCGGGTCAACCGCCCGTTCAACGGGGATCGCCCCTTTGGGAGTTTCCCCGCGGGCCATCATCCCGGCCACGATGGCCGCGTGCCATCCGGTGGTCCGTTCCATCGCAGTGAAGCCGGTCTTCGGATCATAGAAATCCATCAGTTCCAGCGTGATCTCCATCGTCTGACCATGGTGAGTTCCCTCACAGGTCACCCGGAGCACCACCACATCTGCTGGATCCTCCGGGAACTGAAGGCGAGGCTCCACCAGCCGATGGAACACCTCGCGGGGGATCACCCGAATGCCATCGATGTCAATCGGATCGGTTTCCAGGAATCCCAACTCGGCCAGCACGCGGATCCGCTCCAGATGACCAGGGTAGCGGACGGTTTTCTCCTCGTAGGTCTCCAGGATGCCCTGGAAGGTCCATGGGCAGGTGGAGGTTCCCCCTGAGGTGACGAAGGCCTCGCAGGTGCCGACTGGCGGTGGAAAGGTGATGGTTTCAGGCTCGGTGAGGGCCTCGATTTCCACGATACGACCCTGGCGGAGGAAGACGGCCTTCCCAGTGTATTCTGCGGTAAGGCCTGCGATGTTGAAAACCAACCGATACCCCAGGGGTCCCCTGGGCCGTTGAGGGAGGCCACCACACCAGATCCGCACATGCCGAGGCTGGTCCATCCGGCGCATGGCGTAAACCGCCAGGGTGTTCCCCAGACCGGGCATTAACCCGCAATCCGGGATAAGGGAAACCCCCGCCTCGCGGGCCGCTTGGTCCAGGGCCAGGATCTCCCAGGTCGTCGGCGTGTGCCCGCCCAGGTCGCACAGGGAGGTTCGGGCCTCGATCGCCGCGCGAGCCACGAGTGGGTTGAGTCGATAAGGAACCGCGCTGATGGCGGCATCGATGGGGCGAAGGAATTCCACCACCGCCTTCTCATCGCGTGCATCGAGGGCAGTCGGGCGGACGAGAGATCGCCCGAGCAGGCGGTTCAGGCGCTGAGCCGCATCTTCTGCCCGGGCCGGATCGCGATCCGCCATCTGGATTTCCTCAGCATCCCCGAAGCGGGCCAGGTCGTAGGCCGCTGCAGTGCCTTGCATCCCGGCGCCGATGACCGCGTAGCGAAACATCACAGTTGATCCTCCAATGGCGCTTCGCGAGCTTGTGGATAGGGCATCGAATCGGGATTTCCGGGAATCTTTTGAGGGGAGCGTCCCTCCAGCATGGCCTCCAGCAGCTCCAGCGCGGCTTCGACCGCGAGGGCTTTGTTCTCCTGGCGATCCAGCCCACCCCGGATCTGGTGGATCCAGATCCCCTCCGGGCCGACCAGAGCGATGTGCATCTCGCCTACCGGCTTGCCCTCCTCGGGGTCCGGGCCGGCGACACCGGTGATGGCGAGGGCGAGGTCGGCCCCGAACAGGCGGCGGACCCCCTCGGCCATCTCCCGGGCGGCCTCGGCGCTGATGGCCCCGAATCGAGCCAGTGTCTCTTCCCGGACATTCAGGATGCGAACCTTGATCTCCTTACGGTAGGCAATCACACCTCCCAGGAAATAAGCGGAGCTGCCCGGGACGCTGGTGAGGCGGTGGCCGAGCAGGCCCCCGGTGCATGACTCGGCCACGGCCAGCCGCCATCCCCGTTCTTTCAAGGCCATCCCCACGCGCGCGGCTCGATCCAGCCCTTGATGTTCCATCTTGACTGTCACTCAATGGAAGATGCTGGGGGACAGGTAGGCTGTGACCATCCAGTTGGGCTTATCCACCACTACGCCGGCCAGGATGTAGGCGTCCTCCCGGCTCATCCAATCGGTGTGAGCGCGATGGTCGCTCATGTATCAGACCGCTTTCTTCGCCGCCGCCATGTCGAGGTCCACGCAGCGCTTGGGGCGGGGAAATATCCTCTGGGGCTGCGCCGAAGCGATGGGTCCCGCCCTAAAATCCTCAGGGGGTTCACCGCGTCCTTTCCAATTTTAATCCCTGGCTCCAGTTCAGGGAGGCGGGGGAGTCCCGCTTTCTCTTCCCATGACCTGGAGGGCTGCGAGAAGAAGGACAAGCTCGCCTTTGCGGGTTCGAGGCCTTGCTTTCATGAATGGCCGTTAAAAAATAAGGAGGTGATGGACGATGGGGAGCGCTGGCTTGCTCTGGGAGCTCAGCCGGATCTGGCAGGAGGAGAGGCTTCGCGAGGCGGAGCAGCTGCGCCTGCTCCGGGAATGTGAGGCCCGGCGGCAGGTCATCCGCCGGGCATGGTGGGACCGATTGCGGCAGCGTCTCGGCTTCTCCCTGAATAGGGAACGGGGGGTCCGCCGATCTCTGCCCTTCCCCTCTGAGCGGGGAGCGGGGCTCGCCCGGCTCCCTACGCTCCCCGTGGCGATGTCACCGGGGCTATGAGAGCCCGAACATCTCCGAAAGGAGCTCGGGGGTATAGCGAGTGATCATCTCCGAGCTCAGCGCATTGGCCTGACAGACCTCCTTGTAAAGATCGGCGCTGCGCCGCGGGCGACGGGCCTGGGTTTCTGGATCCAGCTCGATTAGGCCAAAGCGCAGCGTCCACCCCTCTGCCCACTCGAAGTTATCCACCAGGGTCCAGTGGAAGTAGCCCTTCACCGGGACGTTCTGCTGGATCGCTCGCCACATCGCGTGGAGATGGCGCACCAGGAAGCGGGGGCGCTGATCGTCATCCGCATCCGGGATCCCGTTCTCCGTGATATAGATGGGCTTCCCGAATCGGGCGAGTCGTTTCAGCAGGCGGTAAAGGCCTTCCGGGAAGACTTCTCCATACTCCCCATCGCTGAGCTCGCCGTGGGGGTTCAGGAAGGTGCGCCCGAATAGCGTGGCTCGGGAATGTCGATCGAAAGCGGAGAGGCGTCGGGTGTAATAATTCAGCCCGATAAAATCACAAGTTCCCCGAAGCATAGCGATTGTGCGGACGGAGAAGATCCCCGGTTCCCGTCCGGCCATCATCGCATCCAGGACCAGACGGTTAAACATGCGGTCGTGCAGGTGAGCCATCATGTGATCCAGGGGAGAAGAGGGATGGGCCGGCTCGAACACCACCATATGGTGGGCGATCCCAACTTGGGCCTCGGGCTGGATTTCGTGGATGGCGTGATAGGCGCGGGCATGGGCGCGCATGAGGTGACGGAGCACCTGTATGGAAAGTTGAAAATTCTGCTTTCCTGGAGGCCATTTCCCTTCGTTCCATCCCATGTAGGCCAGGACGTTGGGCTCGTTGATCGTGCACCAGAGGCGACAGAGGTCCTTTAGGGCGCTCACTGCCCGCCGCACATATCGCTCAAAGCGGTCGATGACGACAGGGTTCTCCCAGCCTCCCTGTTCCGCCAGCCAGATGGGGTTGGTGAAATGGTGCAGGGTGACCATCGGCTCGATCCCTCGATCCCAAAGGGCCTGAAGCATAGCCCGGTAGCGATCGAGGGCGGTGTCATCAAAGACCCCGTCTCGGGGCTCAATCCGGCTCCACTCGATGGAGAGCCGATGGGCGTTCTGGCCCATGGCGGCAGCGCGATCGAAATCGGCTTCCGCATTGCGCCACCAGTCGCAGGCCCGGCCGGAGCGATGCCCCTCCCGGATCCGGCCTGGCTCCTGCTCCCAGAGCCACCAATCGTTGAGCGTGTTCTCCCCCTCCACCTGATGGCTGGAGGTTGCGGTCCCCCAGAGGAAGCCGGGGGGGAAATGAAAGGTGAATTCCACCATGGGCGGTCGTTTCTCCGGATGAAGCGGGTGATCCCCACCGTTGCTTCAGGATTCGCTCCAGTTAACCCAGGCCAGCCAGGCGGCCAGGAGCGCCGCGCTGATCGAAGTGGTCGGGATCATGATCTCGCCCCCTGTGGGGAGAGGCCCTCTGGCGGCGAAGGCCAGCAGCATCGCCGTGGCCACCGTCCATCCTGCGGCAGAACCGATCAGCCCGGCGAGGAAAATGCGGATCCAGCGCAGGCGGGAAGGGGGGATCATGGGCTCCTCCTCCTGGGTCCTTCCTGTGTTTCCATTTTGAGCGGTTTGTTCCAGGAGCGCAAACCCGAGTCGCGAGTTCTATGCAGTCCCCCAGCGGGCGATCCTCTACAATAGGATCGACACAGCCGGTGTGATCAAGAGGGCGAAATCCTCCCTCCGGAAAGCTCCCCCCGGGGGGCATCCCGATTCGGCTATGGAAGGAGGATTCTGATGGATTTCTTCCGATCCGATCGTCCGCTGAATCTCGCTCACCGAGGGGCCAGCCGGATCGCTCCGGAGAATACCCTGAGGGCTTTCCGGTTGGCCATGGAGCTGGGAGCCGATGGCTTGGAGCTGGATGTCCACCTCTCCCGGGACGGCATCCCGGTGGTTCTGCACGATGCCGACCTCCGCCGGACCACGGATGGTTCCGGCTGGGTATGGGAGAAGACGGTCGCGGAGCTGAAAGCGCTGGATGCGGGGGCATGGAAGGATCCCCGTTTCGCCGGCGAGCGGATCCCCACGCTGGATGAGGTTTTCGAGGCCTTTGGGGATCGAGCTCTTTACAACATCGAGTTAAAGGCCTTCACCCCGTGGAGGGTCGGTTGGGTTCGCGCCGTGGTGGAGCGGGTGCGCCGATATGGGCTTGCCGGGAGGGTGTTGCTCTCCTCGTTTAATCCTCTGGCCCTGCGATGGGCCTGGCGGCTAGCGCCGGAGATCCCCCGCGGCCTTCTCATAGGCCCTGAATTGCCTCTTCCCCTGCGCCGGGCCTGGTTCGCTTTCCTGGCCCCGCATCAGGCGCGCCATTTGCACGTTCAGATGATCGATGAGGGAACGGTTCTCTGGTGTCGCCGGAATGGATATGCCGTGGTCGCATGGACGGCAAACGAAACGGAGGAGATGCGCCGGCTGATCCAGCTGGGTGTGGCGGCGATTATCACCGATGAGCCCGATCGTCTCACCCGCTTGCTGGCGGAGGGGTCCATGTGAAGACTCGTCTCCTCCCAGGAGGTTGGCGAGGAACAGGGCCACTCTGTCCTCCGGTGCCTCCCGAGGGGGCCCTCTTGCCTTCCCGATTCGAGCCCAGTGGAAGCTGAGGGATCCCAGCGGAATGGAAAGGGGCGGGGCTGTCATGGGGGAGATGGCCGATCAACAAATCGCCCCGCGGAGCCATTGCTCCCGGGGCGAGTGAAGGTGGGCCGTGCAGGACTCGAACCTGCAACCTTGGGATTAAGAGTCCCCTGCTCTGCCAGTTGAGCTAACGGCCCATTTCGCTTTTAAAGTATATCGGGGGCTCCGGACGGTGTCAAGATCCCCGGGAATGTTATCCATGGGGGGTGCAGGGGGCAAAAGCCCCCTCTGGTCAGCTTGGGGAGAGCCTGGGGAAACGACTCTTGACATCCTGTTTGCTCCAATACAAAATAGCTTTCCTTGAATCCGGGCTCGCGCTTCGATAGGGTGCATTGCATACTGGATTCAAAGCGGGACGCGCAAGGAGGTAGGAGGAAATGCCCACCCGGGAGGATGCGTGGGCGCTGGTTTGCGAGTTCACCCAGAGTGAGAACCTTCGCCGTCATATGCTGGCGGTGGAAGCGGCGATGCGGGCATATGCCCGCCACTTCGGAGAGGATGAAGAATCATGGGGGATTGTCGGTCTGCTGCACGATTTCGACTATGAGCGCTATCCTCAGGTAGCCCCGGATGGCCACCCCAATCAGGGGGCCCGGATCCTCCGGGAGCGGGGCTGGCCGGAGGATATTATCCGATCGATCCTCTCCCATGCCACGGAGGTCACCGGGGTCCCCCGCGTTACCCTTCGGGATAAGGCTTTGTTCGCCGTCGACGAGCTCACAGGCCTGATCACCGCCGTGGCCCTGGTCCGGCCGGATCGTAGCCTTTACAGTGTGACGGTGGATTCGGTATTTAAAAAGTGGAAGGATAAACGGTTCGCCGCGGGGGTGAACCGCGCCGATATCGAGCGCGGGGCAGCGGAGCTGGGCGTTCCCTTGGATCAGCATGTGGCCATCGTGTTGCAGGCGATGCAGGGGATCGCCCCGATTCTCGGCCTGGATGGTTCCTCCCGATGACGGAAACCCGTCCTGCTGGTCCCTTTCGTCGGTGCCCGCGATGCGGGATGCCGGTCTCCCGTCGGTCCCGCACCTGCTGGCGCTGCGGGGCCGATCTCACATGGCCTTCTGAAATCCCAGAGCCAGAGCCGGAGCCACCCACTCCCTGGCGGTCTGCCTTGCTGGGGGCCGCGTTGGTTCTCCTGATCCTGGCAGGAGGAAGCTGGTGGGTCCTCGGGATGGCCCGGGCAGCGCTGACCCGCCCAACGCCCACGCCGACCTGGACATCCACGCCCACTCGGACGTCCCCTCCCACCTTCACGCCGACCCCTACCTGGACCCCCACGCCGATCCCTCCGCTCCAGCACCAGGTCCAGGCTGGGGAAACTCTTTCGGATATCGCCATGCGTTACGGGGTCCCGGTGGAGGCGATCCGTCAGCTGAATAACCTTTCCGGGGATCTCATTGTAGTCGGGCAGATGCTGCTGGTTCCGGTTTACACGCCCACACCGATCCTGGCGACGCCGACCTTACCACCCGGGGTCACTCCCTCTCCGACGCCGCGACCCGATAAAATCGTTCATGTGGTTCAGCCGGGGGAGACGCTGCTGGCGATCGCCCAGCGATATGGGGTCTCCCTGCAGGCGATCCAGGCGGCGAACGGGATCGCAAACCCGGAGCGGATCCAGGCAGGCCAGACCCTGTTGATCCCGCTGGCCACGCCCACCCCGGCGCCGGGCCCGACCCCGACGCTGACGCCCACGCCGGAACCTACCTATCCGCCGCCGCCGTTGCTGTATCCACCGGATGGGGCCCAGGTCGAAGGACTGGGGCTGCCGGTGCTGCTCCAGTGGGTCTCGATCGGGCGGCTGGAGGTGGGGGAATGGTATGAGGTGCGGCTGTTCCGGGAGGATGGCGCAGAGATCGGGAAATTCCGCACGCGATCGACGGCTTGGCATGTCCCAGCGACCATGCTTCAAGCAGCGGTCGGCGAGGACGCTGCCTTCTACACCTTCCGCTGGACCGTCCAGGTTGTGCGCCGGGTGGTCGAGCCGGATGGGGCAGTGCGCTTTATCCCCGCCGGCCCCGCGTCCGCGCGGACCTTCCGGTGGCGTGCCGGCGAGCCATCTCCCGCGCCCACGCGATGAACGACTTCTCTATTCAGCCGTGAGCTTTCTTCGCGATGGAGTGTTCGGGAAGATCATTTCCCTTAGCTCCGAAGGAGAGCCCCATGCCTTTTGCGGATAAGCTGCTGACATGTGAGAAATGCGGGCGTCCCTTTGTGTTCACTGTTACCGAACAGCGGCGCATGGTGGAAGCCGGTCAGCCGCTGGTCGAGCCGACCATGTGCCCCCGATGCCGCGCCGAGGCGGCTAAACCGAAGCGGAAGCTGGAGCCTGGGCAGGTCTATGAAGGCCGGGTGAAGTGGTTCAACCCGGAGAAAGGCTATGGGTTCATCCGCTGTGAGGACGGCACGGAGATCTTCTTCCATCGGACCGGCATCGCTCGCCCCGGGCTGATCCTGGAGGCGAATCAGCCGGTGACGTTCGAGGTCGAGATCACTCCGAAGGGGCCCCAGGCCATTCGGGTGACGCCCGTTCCCGATCCGGCGGCCTCTCTCCCGGAATCCAAATCCTCCACCCCGTCAGCAGGGTAGGAAGCAACCGTGAAGGAATGGTCTCGATCCCCCATTCACGGAGGGGCGGATGCAGAGATCGGGCCAGGGGATGGCCTGGCGCTCTCCATCATGAAGACCCTTCCCTGGGGTGTGAAGGGGAAGGGGTGAGCGATGGATCGGGAACGCCTTTATCGAACCGAGGCCATTGTGCTCCGGGGATCGGATTTCGGGGAAGCGGATCGTCTGCTCACCCTGCTGACGCCGGAGTTTGGGAAGCTCCGGGTGCTGGCCAAGGGCGTGCGGAAGATCCGGAGCCGGAAAGCCGGACACCTGGAGCGGTTCATGCGGACGTCCTTGCTCCTGGCCCGGGGGCGGGAGCTGGATGTGATCAGCCAGGCGGAGGTGATCGCCGCCCACCCCCGTCTGCGGGAGGATCTGATCCGCAGCGCAATGGCCCATTATGTGGCGGAGCTGGCGGAGATCTTCGCTCCCGAGGGGGAGGAGAGTCGGGCGCTGTATCGATTGCTGGCAGAGACGCTGGATCGGCTGGACACAGAGGAGGAGCTCCAGCGGAGCCTTCGTTATTATGAGCTCCATCTCCTGGAGATCGCGGGGTTCCGCCCCCAGGTGGAATTCTGTGTGGGGTGCGGGGAACCCCTCCGGGAGGAGCGCGGGCCCTACGGCTTCGACCCCCCACGGGGAGGCGTCCTCTGTCCCCGATGTGCCCCGCGATTCCCCGCGGCCCGTTCTCTGAGCCGTCGGGCCCTCAAGGCGATGCGCTTTGCGCTCCGAAGTCCTTACCCCGCCTTCCGGGACGCCCCTTTTAGCCTGCAGACGCTCCAGGAGATCGGGGAGCTGGTGGGTCGACACTTCCTGGCCATCCTGGAGCGCCGACCTCGTTCCCTGGCCTTCCTCAGCGAGCTTACCCGCGAGTCCCTGGCGGGGGGCAAGCTCAGCGCGCCAGAGGATCAGCCATAGACACCCCCTCCCCCGGTCACCCGCGACTGGCTAGCGGTAACGGCATGGCCCCGCCTGCACCGTTTCACGGTGAGGTTTTGCAGGATTCTTCCTCAAAGATTTAGAATGAGGAACGCCGCTCCTTTGCGAATCGGCGCTGCAGATTCCCAGCTCGAAAAAAGATCTTCTCTCATCTTTCATTCGCTGTGGCCCACTGGGCTTCGAGGAGGGCCCTTCGGTCACCCGGATGGAAGTCGAACGGCGGATATGGATGGATGGAAAAGCCATGGTCAGGAGGGGAGGGCTATGGCGGCGCGCACGGTTTACATGGATCATTCGGCGACCACCCCGGTGGACCCACGGGTGGTGGAGGCGATGCTGCCGTATTTCACGGAGATCTATGGGAACTCCGCCTCCATCCATCGCTTTGGGCGGGCGGCGGCGAAGGCGCTGGAGGAGAGCCGCCGCACGGTGGCGGCCATCCTGGGCTGTCATCCGATGGAGATCGTGTTCACTGGATCGGGGACCGAAAGCGACAATCTGGCCCTGCGTGGGGTGGCCTTCGCGCAGCGTCGGGCGGGCCGGGGGAATCATCTTATCGTCTCTTCGGTGGAGCATCATGCGGTGCTCAACACCGCCCGCCAGCTGGAGGAAGTCTTTGGCTTCGAGGTTACCTACCTGCCTGTGGATGAATATGGCATGGTGAACCCCGACGATGTGGGCCGGGCGATCCGGAAGGACACGGTGCTCATCAGTGTAATGTATGCCAACAATGAGGTGGGGACGATCCAGCCGATTGCGGAGATCGCCCGGATTGCCCGCGCCAAAGGCATCCCTTTCCATACCGATGCGGTGCAAGCAGGTGGGATGCTGGATCTGGATGTGAACCGGCTGGGCGTGGATTTGATGACCCTCTCCGCTCACAAGTTTTACGGCCCGAAAGGGGTGGGGGTCCTTTATATCCGTCAGGGGACGCCCTATCTTCCGACGATCACGGGCGGTGGGCATGAGCGAGGTCGACGGGCTGGAACCGTGAACGTGGCCGGGATCGTCGGGCTGGCCACGGCCCTGCGCCTGGCCCAGGAAAGCCGCGAGAGCGAGAATGCCCGGCTCCGACGGCTGCGGGACCGCCTGATCCAGGGGATTCTGGAGCGGGTGCCGGACGCCCGCCTCACAGGCCATCCCACGGAGCGCCTGCCGCATCACGCGAGCTTTGTCTTCAAGGGGATTAACGGAGAGGAGCTTCTGCTGGCCCTGGATGTGGAGGGGATCGCCGCCAGCACGGGATCGGCCTGCACGAGCGGCCGGGCAGAGCCCTCCGAGGTGCTGGTGGCGATGGGTCTGCCCCACGATTGGGCCATCGGCTCCCTCCGGCTCACTCTGGGGAAGTCCAGCACTGATGCGGACATCGACTATGTTCTGGACGTCCTCCCTCGGGCTGTCGCCCGGCTGCGGGAGATGCAGGCGGTGGAAGTGTGAGAGGCGGAGCAAGCCCCGCCCGGTCCTCAGGGATCAAGGGAAGGCACGATGGGCGCCGCATATCCTCTGACAACCATAACGGACCTTCACCTTTGGGGCTCGATTGGCGGGTGGAGGGGGAGTGGCTCTTGTCCAGAAGCTGGCGATGCCAGGGGAAGGGTGGGAGGACGTGGAAAGGAGCGGGATGACGCGCGTGGTGGTGGCAATGAGCGGCGGCGTGGATAGCAGCGTCGCCGCCGCCCTGCTGGTGGAGCAGGGCTATGAGGTGATCGGGATCATGCTGCGCCTATGGGGCGAGGGCGAGGGAGCCGGCGCCTCGACCAATCGTTGCTGCACCCTGGAGGATATGGAGCTGGCCTATCGGGTGGCCGATCACCTCGGCATTCCTTTTTATGTACTGAACGTCGCGGATTTCTTTAAGAAGACCGTGGTGGATTTCTTCATCGCTGAATACATAGCTGGGCGCACGCCGAACCCATGCCTGCGCTGCAACCGGCTGGTCCGCTTCGATTGGTTGTTGCGGCGGGCGCTGGCCCTGGGGGCGGAGTATCTCGCCACCGGGCACTATGCCCGGGTCCGTGCGGTGAATGGCCGCTATCAGCTATTGCGCGGGGTGGATCCCCGCAAGGACCAGTCCTATGTCCTGGCGGTGCTGGGGCAGGGGGAGTTGCGCCATGCCATGTTTCCGGTGGGCGGCTACACCAAGGAGGAAGTTCGGGCCCTGGCCCGGCGCTTCGGCCTCCCGGTGGCGGAGAAGCCGGAGAGTCAGGATCTCTGTTTCCTGGCGGAGGGGGATTATCGGGCTTTCCTGCGGCGGCATGCCCCGGAGGCCCTGCGGCCCGGTCCGATCCAGGATACCCAGGGCCGGATCCTGGGGGAGCATCAGGGGCTGGCCTTCTACACCATTGGCCAGCGCCGGGGGCTGGGGATCGCCGCAGGGGTTCCTCTGTATGTGGTGGACCTGGATCCGGTGGAGAACGCAGTGATTGTGGGGACAGCCGAGGAGCTGGACCGCCGGTCCTGTCTGCTGGAAGGGGTCCACTTTGTGAGCGGGGAGTTCCCCTCCGCGCCCTTCCGGGCCACGGTGAAGGTCCGGTATCGGGCACGGGAGGTCCCGGCGTGGATCATCCCGATGCCGGATCGTCAGGCGCGGGTGGTATTGGATGAGCCCATCCGGGGCCTCACCCCAGGGCAGGCCGCCGTGATGTATGAGGGCGAGGTCGTCCTGGGACTGGGGATCATTATGCGAACGGAGCGGGAGCCTCCGCCCGAGGTCATGGAGATCCTTTCGGTTTCGGTTGCCGGTTCAGCGGGGAAGCTGGGATAGGGCGGGGCTCCCGCATCTGCCTGTAGACCCTGGCAGCCACCCATAGCAAGAGGGATTTCGCCCCAACGCTCTCGTCGCCGCGAAAGCCGCTCCCACCGGGCCGGGTCGCCCCCATAGTCGCCACGTCGATGGGCGGTTCGAGTTTTCTGATACAAACGGGAACGGAGCGCTAAAACCCCTCCAGCCGGCTGAGATCCGCGATCCCCGTAGTGAGATCGGCCACCGCCTGGAGGAGAGCTAGGCGGTTGCGGCGGATGATTTCCTCCTCGTGCATGACCAGCACGTCCTCAAAGAAGCGATCGATCACCGGGGCCAGACTCTCCAGCGCGGCGATCAGATCCTCCACCGGGCCATCCGGTCGCACCTGCCTTCGCGCGGTTTGCACGGCCTCCCACAAGGCGCGTTCGGCTTCTTCCCGGAAGGCGGCTGGATCCACCTCCGAAGCGGGCAGGCTTCCCTCGCTTTCGGCCTTGCGCAGGATCCGCACGCATCGGCTGTAGGACGTGAGCAGGCGAGTCCAGTCGGACCGTTGCACCGCCTGCTGCAGGCCGGCTGTGGTCTCCGCGGCCCACGCTGGATCATCCCCTCGAGCCGCCAGGACCGCCTCAATCACATCATAGCGATACCCGGCTTCCTGAAGGGCAGCCCGCTGCCGGCCGATCACAAAGGATCGGACGTCCTCTAGGATTTCAGAGCTCACGGGTACCGGCTGGATGGCCGCTGCGGCGGTCATCGCCCTGGAAAGGGAGAACCGCAGACGGTGGGCCGTGAGGATCTGGATCAGGCCGGAGGCCGCCCGACGCAGGCCGTAAGGGTCTGCGGACCCGGAGGGGGCGAGCCCCACAGCGAACAGCCCAACCAGGGAATCCAAGCGGTCCGTGATCCCCAGGGCGATCCCCGGCCGGGTCTGGGGCAGGGCATCCCCTGCGAAACGGGGGAGGTAGTGTTCGAAGATCGCCACCGCCACCGCCTCGGGCTCCCCCCATCGCCGGGCGTATTCCCGCCCGATCACTCCCTGCAGCTCTGTGAACTCGATCACCATCTGAGTGGCCAGATCCGCCTTGCAAAGATGGGCGGCTCGGGCCAAAACGTGCATCTCTTCCTCATTCAGGCCCAGCAGGGCTCCGATCGAAGGCGCAAGGGCCTCCAGGCGGCGCGTTTTATCCAGCATGGAGCCGAGCTGCTCCTGGAATGTGAGGGTGGCCAGGCGAGGGAGGAAAGTCTCCAGGGGCTGGCGGGTGTCGTGTTCATAGAAATAAGCAGCGTCCGCGAAGCGGGCCCGCAGCACCGCCTCGTTGCCCTGGCGCACTCGATCCAGCCCGCGCCGGCCGCCGTTGCGGACGGCGAGGAAATAAGGCAGCAGTTGGCCATTCGGGCCCAGGATCGGGAAATAGCGCTGGTGTTTGCGCATCACCGTGATCAGCACTTCCCCGGGCAGTTGCAACGCCTCCTCATCGAAACGCCCTCGCAACACCGTGGGGGTTTCCACCAGATTTCCCACCTCGGCCAGCAACTCGGGGTCCTCTGGCACCCTTCCCCCAACCTCCGCCGCAAGCCGCTCCAGATCCCTTCGGATCCGCGCTCGCCGTTCCTCCGGATCGATCAGGATGCGAGCCCGGCGCATGGCGGGGAAGTAATCCGCAGCCTGCTCCAGGCGGATCGTGGGCGAGCCCCGGGGACGGGAGCCACGGGTTTCGCGGCCGCTGGAAACCCCCGCGTAGGTGAAGGGGATCACCTCGCGACCATAGAGGGCGACCAGCCAGCGGATGGGCCGGGAGAAAGCGACCCCGCTCCCGTTCCAGCGCATGCTCAGCTCGAACTTCAGGCTGGCGATCAGCCGGGGAAGCAGTTCCGTTAGGACCGCCGGGGTGGGCTGCCCCTCGGTGCGTCGGACCACACCGACATAACGGCCTTCCGGGAGCTCTCGCACGGCGAGGGCCTCCACCGGGACGCCCTGGGAACGGGCAAAGCCGAGGGCCGCCGGGGTGGGTCGGCCTTCCCTATCGAAGGCCACATGGGCAGGCGGCCCTTTCACCCATGTCTCCACAGGCCGTGTGCGGGGTTGAAGACGATGAACATAAAGTACCAGGCGGCGCGGCGTGCCGTGGACTTCCAGGGCTTCGTATTCCAGTTGCGCCTCCGCGAACATCACGGGGGCGTTCTCGGAAAGCTGGGACAGCGCCGTTTCCAGATCCCGGGCGGGGAGCTCCTCGGTTCCGATTTCCAGAAGGAAATCCTCCGCTGTTTCAACGATCGGCAGGGCCGGCATCGGTGCCGGGGCGGGAGGGGGGAGCGTTTTCCTCATGAAAGGGTGACCCAGGCGCTCCCGCTGTTGCAGGTAGAGCAGGGCGACCTGGCGGGCCAGATCGCGCATGCGAGCGAAGTAGCGAGCGCGCTCGGTGACCCCGATCGCCCCCCGGGCGTCGAGCAGGTTGAACGTGTGGGAGCAGCGGAGGACGTAATCGTGGGCTGGGATCACCAGGCCGCGGGCGATACAGGCGCGGGCCTCTGCCTCGTAATGCTGATACAGCTCCCGCAGCCGCTCGATATCCGCTAGCTCGAAGTTGTAAATACAGTGCTCGATCTCCGAAGGCTTCAGGATCTCCCCGTAGGTGTGCGTTCCGTCCCAGTCCAGATCCCAGACGGAGGACACGCCCTGAAGGTAGAGCGCGATGCGCTCCAGGCCGTAGGTGATCTCCACCGCCACCGGATCGAGGGGCAGGCCTCCCGCCTGCTGGAAATAGGTGAACTGGGTGATCTCCATGCCATCCAGCCAGACCTCCCAGCCGAGCCCCCAGGCCCCCAGGGCGGGAGACTCCCAATTGTCTTCCACGAACCGGATGTCGTGGCGGCGGAAGTCGATCCCCAAGGCGCGCAGGCTCTCCAGATAGAGCTCCTGAGGATTGCCGGGGTCCGGCTTCAGGATTACCTGGAATTGATGGTGCAGCTGCATGCGGTTCGGGTTCTCGGCGTAGCGGCCGTCGGCGGGGCGATAGGAGGGCTCTACGTAGGCCACGCGCCAGGGCTCAGGGCCCAGCACCCGCAACACGGTAGCCGGGTTCATCGTCCCGGCCCCCACCTTCTCGCTATAGGGCTGCCAGATCAGACAGCCCTGTTCCGCCCAGAACTCTTGTAGCCGGAGGATGATCTCCTGGAACGATAGAGGACGTCGTGGCGCCATCGCCTTTCCCTCAGAAAAGGATGTGGGCGCGCCGGGCGCGCCCACATCCCATTATCGCATGGGGCCAGATGATGGGGACCCGGGCTCAGGGATGTTCTCCGAACTCCCGCCGCAGCTGCTCCGCCGCCTGGCGGATGGCCTGAAGCTTGCGGAAGGCCACCTCCGGAGTGGCCACCGGGCGCTCCGCAAAGGTTCCGAAGCCACAATCCGGGTTTAGAAAGATCTGCGAGGGCTCGAAGTAGTTCAGAGCCGCCTTCACCCGGGCGATGATGAACTCAGGGGATTCCACTTCCGCGGTGCGGGGGTTAACAACCCCCAGGCCCAACTCGCGCTTCTGCCGGCACTCCCGGAAAACCTCCAGGTCGCCGGCCCGCGGGGTGGCGAATTCCAGCACCCATTGCTGCACCCGCATGGCCTCCAGGGTACCCAGCAGCGGCCGGTAATCTCCAGTGAGCAACACCTCCTCCCGCGTGGTCCAGTTCCCCCGGCAGATGTGAACGCCGATCCGGACCCCTTCCACGCCCAGGACGACGCGGTTGATCAGCTGGGCAGCCCAGGCCAGCTCCATCTGAGGATCCTCTGCCGCCGCCGAGAGGGAGGCGCACATGAAGGTGCGGCTGTGGACCGGGGGCTGGAACACCACCTCGGTCAGCACCGGCTCATCCAGTTGGATGAAGGCGGCCCCGGCGTCCCGCAGGCGCAGGATCTCCTCCCGCAGGATCGTCACCACATCCTGAGCCAGGTCCTCCCGGGTGGGATACACCCGATCTGAGAGGCCCTGCACCCACATGGTGCGGGTGAGCAGGTAAGGCCCGGGGAGCGGGATCTTGACCGGCCGGTCGGTGTGCCGACGCAGAAACTCCAGCTCGTCCAGGGCCAGCGGCATCTTCAGGCGGATCTTATCCACGGCCACCGGGGTCTTGATGGCGTAGGCCGGCACATCCAGCTGGCGGAGGATCTGCTCGAAGAAGGATTTGTCCTCCGCGTAGTCATACATCTCGGCTACGCTCATCATGCGGACCCCTTCGAGCTTCTCAACGACAAAGGAGTAGAAGTTATCCCGGCGCTGTTCGCCGTCGCTGACGATCTCCACGCCGGCCTCGATCTGGGCTTGGAGGGCCTCCAGGACGGCCCGATCTGCAATCTCCTGAAATTCTTTGTAAGAGAGCTGGCCCGCATGGCGTTTTCGCAGGGCTTCGAGCAACCACGAGGGCCGTGGCCAGCTCCCCACGACGGTCACCGGAAAGAGAGGCAATCCGTTGCGCGCCATCGTTCCCTCCATAGAGCAGATCAGGATCGTTGATCGGGGCCCGAAGGCCCCGGTTTTCCGCCTCAGCAAGGCATCCCGCCCCGGGATCCCGAAAGGCCTTCTTCCGATTCAGGCGAATACCGGAACCACCACCCGGAGACCGTGGCGATCTCCGTCCGCAGAGCAACGGGACGCGCAAAGGTGTTTCCGACCGGCGAGGTGGCGACCGTTTCTTCCCACAGGGCCTGAAGGGTTCCCTCATCGGCGTCCGCATCCACGTAGGCCTTGACGATCACTTCCCGGTAGCCGGGCTGTCCTTCCCCTTCGAATCCCAGGAAGCGGAGCAGGTTGTCAATTCGGCCTTCCAGGGCGACCTCCAGGTTCCTCACTGTGATGCCGCGGCGGGTAGCATGGAAGATGAAGCCCAGCCCCAGGCAGGCGCCCAGGGCGCCCAGGACGTATTCCAGGGCGCTCAGGCCGGCTTCCCGCCCCGAACGGTCTACCGACTCATCGACCGGGAAGGACTGGTTGCGGATGTAAACCCGACCCCGCAATCCTTCCTCCCAGCGGAAGCGCGCCCAGCGCTGGGACTGAATCGCCTCGGGGTGAGATCGGACCTCTTCGAGCAGCTGCCGCAGTGTTTCCACGTCCACGCCGTTCAGCACAGTGCCCATGTCGGTTGCCTCCAATGACATGGATGGGAGTGGGAAAGAGCCTCCGGGTTCAGGCGGCCGCCGCCCGGCGAAGCTCCGGCCGCAGGTTCACCGACCGGGCCAGGGTGTTGCCTACCGGGGAAGTCCGGACGGTCTCCTCCCACACGGATTGAAGGGTCTCCTCATCCGCGTCGGCGTCCACATAGGCTTTCACCGCGATCTCCCGATAGCCGGGATGCCCTTCGGAGCTCAGGCCCAGAAAGGTCAGGATGTTGTCGATCTCCCCCTCTAGGGCGATCTCCAGGTTGCGGATGGGAATCCCTCGCTTGGTGGCATTCAGAACGAAGCCCACGGTGAGGCAGGCTCCCAGGGCGCCCAGCACATATTCTACGGCGTTGGGAGCCTCATCCTGGCCCACCAGGTCGGCGGGCTCATCAATCACAAAGGAGTGATTGCGAATATATGCGCGTCCCTTGAACCCGCCCAGCCAGCGCACCCGCGCCACCCAGCGGTTAAGCGCGCGAGCGGCCTCCGGATCTGCTCCCACCTGAGCCGACAGTTGTTGCAGCTGTTCCACATCCAGGCCGTTCAGTATCGCTCCCATGGGAACTTCCTCCTGGAAACGGAGTCTTGGGTTGCTGGATAAAGGGGGGAGGAAAGATCGACAGGTAGAGGAATGCGGGGGTCGGAAAGGGAAAGGCCAGCCGATCCGGGGATCGGTGGGATCAACCCCCTCCGGACCCCCGCGGCGGACACCTGCAATTCGAAGGCAGAATCCCAAGCGGATAGATCCCCGACATGCCTATCCCCTCCAGATAGCGAGGCGTTCCGGCTGGCAATAATCATTATACTACCTGAAGGGAGCGATCCAGGCCTGGGAAGGTTGGGCGCCTGTCTTCGGGATGGGAGGATCCAATGGGGATCCGGCTGGACTTGCTGCATGGGGTGACGGATGAGGAGCTGCGGGAGCTGTTGGAGCGGAACCCGGGGTATCCATTCGAGCGCACCGCCGACGGGAGACTGAGCGTGCCCCTCCCGGCCTGGAAAGCGGGCGACGCGGCGGGGAGGTTTTTGGGCAGCTTCGGGAGTGGAATCGGCGGACTGGTCTGGGGGTGGAGTTTGATTCCTCGACGGGTTTTCGGCTTCCGGACGGCTCGTTGTTTTCCCCGGAGGCTTCGTGGGAGGCGCTGCGCCCG
>NZ_JBHOQR010000033.1:0-9773 GCF_042408815.1 Thermoflexus sp.
CGTTCTGGAGACCCCCCAGGGGGATGTGCTGGCCATTCGCCCCATGGTCTACCTCACCCTGACCTTCGACCATCGTATCATCGACGGCGCCCAGGCGGACGCCTTCATGAGCAAGGTGAAAGCAGTGCTGGAGAACTGGACGTAGGGAGTCCAAGTGGAGCAGTTCCTTCAGAAACGAAAAGCGTGTAGCCGCGCTTTGCGGATGAGATGGGATCGTCAATACCAACACGCCGGAGGATAGGGATGAATACAGCATCCGGGGCCTGGCTCCGGGTGGCCCGGGTTTCAGACATTTAGGCCGTGGGAACCATGGTGATCCGAGCCGGCCGTCGCACGATCGCCCTGTTCGCTGAGGGAGATTGCATCTACGCAATCAACAACCCGTGCCCGCATATAGGTTTCCCTCTCCATCGGGGAACTCTCCGCGAGGGCCTGCTCACCTGCCACTGGCATCACGCCCGCTTCGACCTGCCGACAGGAGGCACATTATGAACAACGAGTTCAGCGACTGGGACACTGCGCTGCACACTTTCAGTTTCGCCAGCGCCGTTCATCAAGCGATGCACCGGTTCCCATCTCGCGCCCTCCTGCGTGGAGTTTTCGACGTGGCGATGGGTGTCTATCTGGATCACTTCCTGAACATCCCACTGGCCCCTCTCCCCGAGGAGGGCTCCGCCGTGGGAGATCCCGACCATACCATCCAGATGATGGAAGCCGCCTTCCGTCAGTTCCCGACCTGGCGCGGAACCCCTCTGGGGGACTGGGCGCTGATCGCCGCCGCCCGCTATCTGGCCGCCCACGTCCCAACCCACCGGGCCCAGGAGCAGACTTACCGCACTGCTGAGCGCCTGTATGAGGAGCTTATCGGGTAGGGATGGAGGGATGAGAACACTAACGCTCGGCGGGGCTCATGTTCGATCACCGGTGACATTGCTAACCGCAATCTACGAGTGGTAACCCGGCCTCTGCCCAGAGCGTCCACTAATCCTCTCCCAGAGGACCTTTTCCCCCGGTCCGCTCTTCCAGGGCCTCAAACAGAGCCCGGGTGATCAGAACGGGATGCCCCTGCCCTTCTCGATAACAGATCACCTGAAGGGGCCATCCGCGCTTCCGCCATCCAGTATGACCAGCGCTGCTGACAATGGGAGAGTTGGCTGATCCCCTAGAAGAATATGAGAGCCTCTGCCTCCCGCGTGGCCTGCAGCCCGATCCGGATCGAGACCGCGCAGGCCTGCGCCCCTTCTGGCACCTTCACCGGGGTCGCCCCCAGGGACCTCCAGCCGGGAAGGATATGCTCCAGCACGGTCTATCCATCCCATGGAGCAAATGCTTCGGCTGACCGAGCCGGCGGGAGCGACCTGCCGCCAGGATGATCCCTCTCACATCGCCCATGGCTGTCATGCTCCCTGTGCAAAGACAAGAGAAGGAGCAGGCAACCGCAGTCTGTTCACTGCCTCCATTATGGCTGAGCAACCGCTGGCGCGTAGCGGGCAGGATCCTTGAGGAACGCCTGCCAGCAATGAGCGCAACAGAAATAGAACCGTTGCTCCCCCCATTCCGCGTGATAGCGGGCTGTCGCCACTTCCACTTCCATCCCGCAGACCGGATCGCGGGCCCGCGGAGAGGTCGATTCCAACGAAACCATTCGTTCTGCCATCGCCCGCCGTCGCTCCTGCGTGATCTCCGCTACCACCGCAAGGGCGATCTCCTCCTGGGTCACTGCCCCGAGGTCCAGGCCCGCAGGGGCCCGAATTCGCCCCAAATCCGCTTCGGACCATCCAGACTGCCGCAGGAGCTCGAGAACCGCCTGAGCCCGACGGCGGCTGGCCACCAAGCCGATATAGCAAGCGGGGGTGCGCAAAGCAGCCGCCAGCGCTTCCTCATCGTAATGACCCATAGAAGCCACCACGACGTAGAGCTCATCCCGGGAAGAGAAAGCCGGTATCGCTCCCAGATAGGCGATCTGGATCCCCCCTGGGGCCTCCCGGGAGGCTCCCCCACGGATCACCTGCGTGACTTCATACCCCAGAGCCTGGCCGAACAGCGCCAGCGTGCGAGCCAGGGGGGTTTCCCCGAAAATCAGCAACTGCGGTTCACGGACCCACGGCTCCAGGAAGATCTCCAGTTCCCCTCGGCTGGGACAGGCCATTGTCGCTACCGAGCGAGCCTCTTCCTCTAAATTCTCATCGACAGCCTCTGACGTGATACGGAGGAGGCGCGGACGACGGCTCGCCAGCACTGTCCGGGCCTCCCGGAGGATCAGATCATGGGCGCAGCCGCCGCCTACCCATCCATAGATCTGGCCATCCGCCGTGATCACCGCCCGATCTCCCACTCGCGCTGACACCGGAGGCTGCCGCCGCACTACCGTGGCGATCGCGAAAGCCTCTCCCCGTGCCTCCAGATCCCGGATCAATTCGTCCAGCCGAATTCCGCCACTCAGACGCCAGCCCATATAGAGCCTCGCGTTTAGGAATTACACAGTTAAGCTCAAACCGAGGAAGCGGGATCGGCTCCTCTCCTCCCAGCGGCTCTTTGAGCCATATGAAAGAGTTGAGCGGGGCACCTTCGGCATTCCATCCTGCCCCTGAAGCCCTCCCGATGGAGCATCAACTCGGAGAGCTTTTTCACTTATTCCGTGATCCCATGTTCTCGCAGGATCTTCCAGATCTTCCATGGGGTGATAGGCATATCGATGTGACGCACTCCCAGGTGAGAGAGAGCATCCACAACGGCGTTCACAAAGGCCGCTGGGGAGCCCACATTGGCAGACTCGCCTACCCCCTTCGCCCCCAACGGGTGGTGCGGGGACGGCGTCACCGTGCGGTCCAGCTCCCAGCGCGGCGTCTCCATCGCTGTGGGGATGAGATATTCGGTGAAGTTCGAGGAGAGGCAGTTGCCATTTTCGTCGTAGGTGATCTCTTGCATGAAGGCGATTGCGAAGCCCTCGGTCAGGCCGCCATGGATCTGCCCCTCCACGATCATAGGATTAATCACCGTCCCGCAATCGTCGACCCCCACGAACCGGCGGACCTTCACCTGTCCGGTCCCCTTATCGATGTCCACCACACATACGTAGGTGCCAAAGGGGAATGTGAGGTTTGGAGGATCGTAGTAATAAACCGCCTCCAGCCCGGGCTCCATCCCCGGAGGTGGATTGGTGTAGGCAGCGAAGGCCACCTGGGGGAAGGTCACAAACTTCCCGGGGACGCCACGGACCATGAAGCGGCCTTCCTCCCATACCACATCGTCTTCAGCCGCCTCCAGCAAATGCGCGGCGATCTTGCGGGCTTTCTCGCGGATGCGGCGGGCGCACATGGCCGCGGCCGCCCCTGCGGTGGGGGTGCTGCGGCTAGCATAAGTGCCCAGGCCATAGGGGGCGGTGTCGGTGTCCCCTTCCTCCACCAGCACATCCTCCACAGAGACACCGAGTTCATGGGCGACGATCTGGGCATACGTGGTCTCGTGGCCCTGCCCCTGGTGGCGGGTGCCGAAGCGGGCCAGGATCTTGCCCGTAGGATGGACGCGGATCTCACAGCTATCGAACATCTTCAGGCCAGCGATGTCGAAGGTATGGCTCGGCCCCGCCCCAACAATCTCTGTGTAAGAGGAAATGCCGATGCCCATCAGCTCGCCCCGCCGCCGCCGCTCCTCCTGCTCGCGCCGGAGCTCCGAATAGCCGATCAGCTCCAACGCGCGATCCAGGGCCGCCACGTAATTGCCGCTGTCATAGGTCCACCCCAGCGCCGAGCGATAGGGGAACTTCTCCGGAGGGATGAAGTTCCGCCGTCGCAACTCCGCCGGATCCATCCCCAGCTCATCGGCCAGGATATCCATCGCCCGCTCGATCAGATAGGAGGCCTCGGTCACCCGGAACGAGCAGCGATAGGAGATCCCACCAGGAGCCTTATTGGTGTAGACCGCGTCCACCTCCGCGAAGGCTACTGGGAAATCATAGGACCCGGTGCAGATGCTGAACAGCCCGGCGGGGAAGCGGCTGGGGTTCGCAGAAGCGTCGAAGGCGCCGTGGTCAGCCAGGGTTTTCACGCGCAGGGCCGTCACTTTCCCCTCGCGGGTCGCTCCCAGCTCGACTGTCATATGGTAATCCCTGGCGAAGGAGGTGGAGGTCAGGTTCTCCGTGCGCGTCTCCACCCACTTCACCGGGCGCCCCAGCATCATGGAGGCCACAATAGCGCATACATAACCCGGGTAGACGGCCACCTTGTTGCCGAACCCCCCGCCGATGTCTGGGGAGATCACCCGAATCATATGCTCCGGCAACTTGGTCACCAGGGCCAGTAACGTCCGATAAGCGTGGGGAGCCTGGGAGGTCACATACAGGGTCAATCGACCAGTGACCCGGTCGAAGTCCGCAATGCATCCGCATGGTTCCAGGGGAGCGGGATGCACCCGCTGGAATTTGATATGCTCGCGGATCACTACCTCTGATCGACGCAGGGCTTCCTCGGTGGCCTCGCGATCCCCTACTTCCCAGTGCCAGATATGGTTGGTTTTTTTCTCCCGATCCTCACGCAGGATCGGCGCGTCTGGTTCCAGGGCTTTGAAGGGATCCACCACCACCGGGAGGGGCTCATAATCCACTTCCACAGCCTGGGCCCCATCTACCGCCGCCTCTCGGGACTCTGCCACCACCGCAGCGACCTCCTGATATTGGAAGAGCACCTTGCCTACCGCCAGGACCATCTGTTTATCCCCCGCCAGGGTGGGCATCCAGGCGAGGCCCAGCTCCTCCAGATCCTCCCCGGTGATCACGGCCAGCACTCCGGGGATCGCTTTCGCAGCGTCGGTGCGGATAGACCGGATGCGGGCATGGGCATAAGGGCTGCGTACCATGGCTATGTAGGCCATACGGGGCAGGACGATATCATCCAGATAGCGGCCGCGGCCCTGAATGAAGCGGAGATCTTCCTTTCGCCGGACCGGATGGCCCAGCGCAACATGGGTTTGCCCGGTAGTCGCCATGTCAGCCTCCTGAGCGAACAGGATCCCGTTCAGCGGACAGCCATCTCCTGCGCGGCGTGCTGAATGGCCTTCACGATGTTCATATACCCGGTGCAACGGCACAGATTGCCAGAGATCGCAGCCCGGATCTCCTCCTCGCTGGGATGGGGATTCTCCATGAGGAAGGCATAAGCGGTCATCAGCATCCCGGGTGTGCAGAACCCGCACTGGAGGCCGTGATACTCCCAGAACGCTTTCTGCAGAGGATGCAGCTCGCCATCTTTGGCCAGGCCTTCCACCGTCAGAATCTCTGCCCCGTCGGCTTGGACAGCGAACACTGTGCAGCTTTTGACGGCCTTCCCGTTCAGAAGGACGGTGCATGCCCCACAGCTGGTCGTATCGCAACCCACGTGGGTCCCTGTAAGCCCCAGGGTGTCCCGAAGGAAATACACCAGGAGCATGCGGGCTTCCACATCGGCCTCGTATGGACGGCCATTGACCGTTACTCGGATTCGTTGCCGAGCCGCGGGCTGGATAGCCTCCATGGCCTTACGGACAGCCGTACGGCGGGGTGCCGCTGTCGCACGCTTTCCCTTGCGAGCCGGCATGATTGCCTCCTTTCAGGGGGGATCAGCGAATACGGCCGGGCTTTCCAGATCCGCAACAACATCCCCCCCAGTCCAGATCACATCATCGGAATACGCTCCAGAGCCTTCCGGAGAGCCCGGACGGTCAGGACGCGTACCATATCCCGCTTGTATTCGGCGGGCCCACGGGTGTCGCTGGTGGGCTGGGAGGCCTTGGCCGCTAGCTCCCCCGCCCGGGCAATCACACCTTCGTCCAGGCGCTTGCCAATCAGCCATTCCTCCGCCTCCCGCGCGCGCAGGGAGGTGGGTCCCACCGCGCACAGTCCAATGCCAGCCTTCCGACACACTCCATCTGCATCCAGGGCAATCTGGACTCCCACTGCGACCACGGCGAAGTCGCCTACCTTGCGTTCGATCTTGAGGTAAGCCCCGGCCTCCCGCGGCCCGGGAGCGGGCACCCGGATCTCCGTTATGACCTCACCAGGCTGCAGAGCGGTCATAAAGGGTCCGAGGAAGAACTCCTCCAGCGGTACAGTGCGCTGGCCCATCCGCCGGCCCTTGGGGCCGGTGATCACCACCTCCGCCTTCGCTGCTAGAAGAGCCGCCCCCCAATCCCCTGCTGGATCCGCGTGGGCGATGGAACCTCCGACTGTGCCCCAGTTACGCACAATGGGATCAGCGAGGACTCGCGCCGTATCCGCCAGGAGGGGATAACGCTGCTGGATGAGCGAGGCGGACTCCATCGCGCGATGACGCACCATGGCACCGATACGCAGAACCCCACCATCCTCCTCCAGGAAGTCCAGGCCGGGGATACGATTGAGGTCGATGAGGACCTTTGGGCTAGCCAGCCGGAATCGCATCATCGGGATCAGGCTTTGCCCGCCAGCTAGGAGACGGGCATCTGGGCCGTATTGCTGGAGGAGGCGGATAGCCTGATCCAAGGTCGAGGGGGCGGCATATTCAAAGGGCGCGGGAAACATGGGAGCCTCCTGATCATGGGATGATCACAGCGCGGCCGATGTAGCGGCGGTTCTTGAAATCGTCAATGGCCTGGTTGATCTGATCCAGCCGATACTGCCGGCTGTGAACCTTCACCAGACCCCGGGCATTGAGATCCATCAATTCCACCAGCTCCATATAGTTCCCGACCAGGCTCCCAGCGATCGTGATCTCATTGAAAATCATCTGCACCGTGGGGACCTCGAGCTTCCCTCCGTAACCGATGATGAAATGGGTTCCTCCCCTGCGAAGCATCTGCCAGCCTTGCTGCTCCACCCCCGCCTCTCCAACGAAATCCAGAACCACATGAGCACCCCCCTTTGTCCGCTCGCGGACCTCCGCCACGAGGTCCGGGCCGCCAGGGAGGACTTCATCCGCCCCAAGCTCCTGGGCCAGGCGACGGGCGGACGCAGTGATGTCTACAGCGATAATGCGGGCGCTGGAAAGGGCGCGGAGAGCCTGGAGGGCAATGTGGCCCAAGCCGCCGATCCCGATGATCACACAGAAGGTTCCCGGAGGGAGCAATTTCGCCGCCCGCTTGGCGGCCCGATAGGCAGTGAGGCCCGCATCGGCCAGTGGGGCCACATCGGCAGGGGCCACACCATCGGGAAGTTTAACCAGGGCCCGCTCGTTCGTCACCAGATATTCGGCGAACCCTCCGTTAGCATTCAGGCCAGGGAAGACACCCCGCTCGCAATACATATCCTCCCCCTGACGGCACGCCAGACACACCCCGCAGGTTCGAAGAGGATGACAAATCACGGCATCCCCCGGCTTCACCGAGGTCACCGCGCTCCCCACCTCCTCCACCCAGCCGGCGTTCTCATGGCCAGGAATGTAAGGAAGCAACTTCCCGTCCGGATCTAGGATATTCCGCCACACGCCCTCAATAATGTGCAAATCAGTGCGGCAGAGGCCAGCCGCCCCAATGCGCACAATGACCTCGTCCGGGGCAGTGATCTTCGGCTCCGGAACCTCCTCAATTTGCAGCTGGACATTCAGATGCGGGTCATACTGATAGAGGCGGGCCGCTTTCATGGCTGACCTCCAGAGGAGAGGATAAACTTAAACATAGGCAAAGACTTGGCCACTGCATACGCCTGGAGGCGGAAAGACCGTTTTCGGCGGCCTTTCCACCTCCAGAGCCTATTGCACAATTCTCATGTGGCCTTCGCGGCCAGCCGCTGGCCAATTGGATCGCGCTGGAGCTTCTCCCGCTGGGCAGCGATGTCGATCCCGTAGAGCCGCGCTGCGTTCTCCCCCAGGATCTTGCGTTTGGTCTCCAGTGTCAGATCAACGCCGTATTCCTCCTTGATGTCCGGCGGCAGCTCGAAGGAGATGAACCGCTCAATGATCCAGCGCGGCGACCAGAGGGCATAATCGCTGCCGAAGAGGATGCGATCGGGTCCCAGCCAGTAGAGGAGATTAGCCATGATCTCCGCGAAATACCGCGGTCGGGAGTGGATAAAGGCGATGGCCACCGCCAGGCCAGCGTAGACGTTCTTGTCCTGCGTCGCGATCCAGCAGAAGTCATCAAGGCGCGGCAGGCCACAATGCTCCACAATGAAATTCAAATCGGGGAAGTCAGAGGCCGCTTGATCCACATCATGCACATCGAAGGCGTCCTTATTCAGCGGATAGATCGTAGGGCCTTTATGGACATGGATATTGCGGATCCCCAGCTCGCGGCAGAGCTCCAGATAACGGTAAGCCATGGGATCCGTCAGTCGCCATCCACGGGACTCCCCCCGCCACTCCGCTGTATAGAGCTTCAGGCCCTGAATGGGATATTCCTCCACCATCCGCCGGAATTCATCCAGGCCCTTCTCTCCCCAGCGGGGGTCAAAGGTGCCGCAAAGGATGAAGCGATCCGGATACTTCTGCTTCAAGACATTGTTCTGGATATGGGTATTGAATCCGTTCTTGAAGAACTCGGTAAGATAGGTGGAGTTGAAGATCCCCATATCCACATAGCCTTCAAGAAAGAGATCCCGGATCAAAGTTTCCTCGTCGTATTTGCAATATTTATCGAAGGGCCAGACATAATCCGCAGGGCTGAGAGACTTGTGATAATCGTAAAAGCAAAGCATCCAGCCTTCCCCATATTTGTTCCGCCAGTTCTCTGGGCTTCCATCCCAGAAATGGATGTGGCCATCGATCACGAAAATCTCCTGTCCATCGACCTGGATCATGGGGCACCTCCTTTCCGACTGGCCAGTAGAGCCTGGCAGAGAAAAGCATTGGATTTGAAATTCAGGAGAGCAGCTCGACTTCGACGGAAATAGTTATGGAAGGATTCGAGAGGGATAGGATGGCCATCAGCATCCAGCATGAGGGGAGCATCGGAGCGCATATCGAGGCCCAATTCCCGCCGCCGCTCCAGATAACGCCGAATCGCTTCCCCGGGCTCAATCGGCACCCACACGCCATCGGCTCGGCGGACATGCCACGTTCCGCCGGATTCAGATAAATCAGCAAGGCGCAAGGCACAGATCTCTGGCGGTGAGAAACCAGCAGCGCGGAGAGCGTTCAGGAGCGCGAACTGACGGCCCAGATAACTTTTGCGCCGGAAGAACGCACGGAGCTCATCCAGGGATCCCGCAACCTCTCCGGGGAAAGCTTCTTGAAAGGAGCGCCTATTCTGGACAGCAGACTCGATGGCTTCTGAGGCAAAGTGATCCAGCAATCGGATTCGAACGGCCTGAATGCCTTCAACCTGGAGAAGAGCACGCTGGATATCTTCCACCATCATGAACACGAAGTTGGGGGCACACCAGAAAGTGGGTAAACGAAGGGTCACCCACACACAGGAGTTTTCTACCGTCACTGCCTCAACGAACCCAAGCTGGACAATAGATTGATCTAGCTCCGGGTCCAGAACCCCGTCCAGAGCCTGCCAGAGCTCCATCGCTACCGAGTGCTCTCGCGCCCTGGCGTCGGCATCCATCTCTCCGAAACTCGCCATCTGTCCCTCCCTTCCTACCATATTATATTAGGTATTAAGCAAAACTTGTCAAGTGTGGGGATGCCCCTCTAGGGCTTTTCAAAGTTCTAATGTCGGGAGCAGGCGACGTAGAATAGAGGGAGCGCCTACCAGTGGAGCGAGGAGGTGGGAGGATGAAGACGATACTGGATGCGCTGCGTCGAGGGCCCGATCCCCGTTCCCGGCGGGGGCGTGTGTATCCCTTACAATGGGATATTGGCGGTGTTACTGTTAGCGGC
>NZ_JBHOQR010000035.1:0-24133 GCF_042408815.1 Thermoflexus sp.
GGAGTTCATCAAGAGGGGACGGCCGGCGACGGATCCGGCCAACACCACGGGGGTGGATATGCCGCCGAAGGGAGGCAACCCGGCTCTGACCGATCAGGATCTGGCCGACATCATCGCCTTCATCCGCACCTTCAATCCGCACCAACCCTAAAGGCCGGAGACAGAACAATGATTGACCCCAAAGACGACGCTGCGCTATAATGAGGACGAGCCTTGGGGAGTCGTCTAAGGGGCAGGACACCGGCCTTTGGAGCCGAGGGTGGAGGTTCGAGTCCTCCCTCCCCAGCCCACCGGGCCCGGCCGCCTTCGCCGGGCCCGGTTGCGTTCATGCACCATCGCAAAGAAGGGCTTTCACGCCTGCCACCGCCGCAAGACCTCCTGGGCCATCCCCTCGATATAGCGAACATCGGAGGCGACGGCCAAGAACTGGAACCCTTGAGCCCGCCGTTGCAAGGCTTCCTCAACAGACATGCACATTATCCCAGCCGGCCGGCCAGCCCACTGGGCCGCCCGCAGGACGGTTTGGACCGCTTTCTCCCAATCGGGGTTCTCCCGAAAATCGGTTCCCCGCAGGCCCATCGAGGAGGCCAGGTCATTGGGGCCGATGAAGATCACATCCACCCCTTCTGCCGTGCAGATCTCCTCCGCCCGCTCCACCGCCTGGATGTGCTCAATCTGGACCACCACCAGGATCTCCGCATCGATGGCCTGTAGGTAATCCTCCCCATGCAGGCGGGGCCCCAGCCAGGCCCCCACCGAGCGGATCCCGTGAGGCGGGAAGCGGGCGGCCTCCGCCGCCCGTCGAGCCTCCTCACCGTTCATCACCATCGGCACCACAATCCCTAGCGCCCCGGTGTCCAGGGCCCGTTTGATCCACGCGGGATCGTTCCATGGCACCCGAACCAGGGGAGCAGTGCCCGTGGGGAGAATCGCCATCACGCTCTGGACCATCGCATCGTAACCAAAGGGGCTGTGCTCGACGTCCACCACTAGCCAGTCGAAGCCCAGGCGGGCCATCAGGGCAGCCGCATACGGGCTGCCCAGGCCCAGCCAGGCGCCGATGGTCGCTTCCCCCTTCCGCATTCGAAGCAAAGCGCGATTGGGGATCATGGAGAAGTCCCTCCCGTTCCGTCTGACAAACGCCGAAAAACAGCTATCCTAATAATAGGAGGGGTTGCCCGGAACCCACAAGCCCCTCGAGGATTCGGGCGCGGGGGTGATTCGCGTCCTTCAACGCCGAGGATTTCCAGGATCTGCTTCAGGCCTTAAAGGAGCATCCAGAATGGCAGGAGGAGCTGCGCCGGCTCCTGCTGGCCAGCGCTCTGCACGCGCTGGTGGAGGCGCTTCGTCAGATGCGGGAAGTGATCCGCACGCTGGCGACCACACAACAACAGACGGAATCCTGACCCGCCGGATTGACTCAATGATCCGCCTCACGGAGGCCCAGATCCACACCGGTGCGGGCCAGCGCCGCCGGGAGGAGGCCCTGGCCCGCACCGAGGAGCAGGTCGCCCTCCTCCTCCCAACACAGGAGGAGATCCTGCAACGACGGGATCGCCTGGAGGGGATGCGGCGGGAGTTCGAATCTGGAGGAGGCGGCGGAGTCGTGGGGTGGGCTGTGTGGCCACCCACCCCCGCTTTGTTCAGCGCTTCTCGCGCCGCCGCCCGTTGGAAGGGATCTCTCCCCCCCGAAGGACCCGACGCAGGAATTGCCCGGTATATGAGGCCTCTGCCCGCGCGACCTCTTCAGGAGTGCCCTCCGCCACCACATACCCGCCCCGCTCTCCCCCCTCCGGCCCCAGATCGATGATCCAGTCGGCCACCTTGATGACATCCAGATTGTGCTCAATGACGATCACCGTGTGGCCCTGGTCCACAAAACGCTGCAGGACATCGATCAATTTCTGGACATCGGCCGCGTGCAGACCCACCGTGGGTTCGTCCAGGATGTAGAGGGTATGGCCGGTCGGCCGGCGGGAGAGCTCCTTCGCCAGCTTCACCCGCTGCGCCTCACCGCCGGAGAGGGTCGGCGCCGGCTGGCCCAGCCGGATGTAACCAAGCCCGACGTCCCGGAGGGTCTGGAGCTTGCGACGGATGGAGGGAAAGGCCTCGAAAAACTCATAGGCCTCGTCTACGGTCATATTCAGTACATCGGCAATGCTCTTCCCGCGATAACGGATCTGCAACGTTTCCTTGTTGAAGCGCGCTCCCCGACACACCTCGCAGGTCACAAACACATCGGGGAGAAATTGCATCTCGATCTGGATTTGGCCCTGGCCTTCGCACGCCTCACAGCGGCCGCCCTTAACATTGAAGGAAAAACGCCCCGGGCCATACCCCCGCAGCTTGCTCTCGGGCAGGCTAGCGAAGAGATCGCGGATGTCGGTGAACACGCCCGTATAGGTCGCCGGATTGGAGCGCGGGGTTCGTCCGATCGGAGACTGATCGATGTTGATCACTTTATCGATGAGCTCGACGCCCTCGATCGCCTCATGGGCCCCCGCCGGGTCGCGGGCGCCATAGAGGATCTGAGCCAGACGCTTGTAGAGGATCTCCACCACTAGGGTGCTCTTGCCGGAGCCTGAGACGCCAGTCACACAGATGAAACAGCCCAAGGGGAAGCGCACGTCAATGTTCTTCAGGTTGTGCTCACGAGCCCCCCGGACGATCAGGAAGCGTCCGTTGCCGGGGCGACGGCGGGCCGGGATCGGGATGGTGAATCGACCCGCCAAGTAGGCCCCGGTAAGGGAGCGGCGGTTGCGCATGATGGCTTCAACCGGACCCTGGGCTACCACGTACCCCCCCTGCTCCCCTGCTCCTGGCCCCAGGTCGATCACCCAATCGGCGGCCCGGATCATGGCTTCGTCGTGCTCCACCACCAACACCGTGTTCCCCAGATCCCGCAGCCGCTTCAGGGTCCGGATCAACCGCTCGTTGTCCCGTGGGTGCAGGCCGATGCTCGGCTCGTCCAGCACATAGAGCACGCCGGTGAGTTGGCTGCCGATCTGCGTGGCCAGACGGATGCGCTGGGCCTCCCCTCCCGATAGGGTGGCTGTCGGTCGGTCCAGGGTCAGGTAGTCGAGGCCCACGTCCACCATGAAACGCAGTCGATTGTGTAGCTCCTGCAGAACCTGGGAGACGATGGTCCGCTGTCGCGCGGAGAGCAGCGGCGGCTGCCCGTTATCCCCCCGCAGGGCCTCGATCCAGCGCATGGCCTCGACGACGGACATCCGGGTGACCTCGTAGATATTCTTGCCTGCCACGGTGACGGCCAGGGCTTCCGGCCGCAGCCGCGCCCCGCCACAGGCCGGGCATGGCCGCTCGCTCATCCATCCCTCCACCCGCGCCCGGAAGGAATCTGAGGTGCTCTCTTCATACCGGCGGCGCAAGTTGGGAATCACCCCTTCAAAGGGCGCCTCATAAACCCGCCAGCTCCCATCCCGGGCCTGATAGCGAACAGGGACCCGCACGCCCTCGCCCGCCCCATAGAGGAGAAGGCGCAGCTGATCCGGGGAAAGGGTCCGCACGGGCACGTCGGTAGGGATGCCGAAGGCGCGGCAGGCCGCTTCCAGCAGCTGCCAGTAATAGCCGCCTTCCTCTTCCCCACCCCAGGCTACAATGGCTCCTTGTGATAAGGAGAGGTCCTTGTTGGGAATGAGGAGATCTGGATCCAGCTCCAGCTGCACCCCAAGGCCTTCGCAAGTCGGGCAAGCGCCTTTGGGGCTGTTGAAGGAGAACAGGCGGGGCTCGAGCTCAGGCAGGCTGAGGTTGCAGTAGGGGCAGGCGAAGTGCTCACTGAACAGCAGGTCCTCCGGCGGCTCCGCCGAGGCGTTGTGCACGATCACCAGCCCATCCCCCAGCCGCAGGGCGGTCTCCACAGAATCCTGCAGACGGGAGCGATCCGCCCCGTCCCGGCGCACAACCAGGCGATCCACCACCGCCTCGATGTGATGGATCTTATAGCGATCCAGCTCGATGGGCTCATCCAGGTCTCGGATGGCTCCATCCACGCGGGCGCGGACAAAACCCATGCGGCGGAGCTCTTCGAAGACGGGGCCGTGGTGGCCCTTGCGGCCGCGCACCACGGGGCCCAGGATCATGATGCGGGAGCCCTCCGGGAGGGCGAGGATGGCCTCCACAATCTGCTCAGGGCTTTGCTTCTGGACCTCCCGGCCACAGCGGGGGCAGTGAGGGACTCCGGCGCGGGCGAAGAGCAGGCGGAGGTAGTCGTAGATCTCCGTCACCGTCCCCACGGTGGAGCGGGGGTTGTGGGAGGCCCCTCGTTGGTCGATAGAGATGGCCGGGGAGAGCCCCTCGATCTGATCCACATCTGGCTTCTCCATCAGCCCCAGGAACTGACGGGCATAGGCGGAGAGCGACTCCACGTATCGCCGCTGGCCTTCGGCGTAGAGGGTGTCGAAGGCCAGGCTGGATTTCCCGGAGCCGGAGAGGCCGGTGATGACCACGAGCTTCTCGCGGGGGATCTCCACCGTGATGTTCTTGAGGTTGTGCTCGCGGGCGCCACGAACGATGATCTTCCCCTTCGCCATGGCCGCACGGCCGCCTTCTCATCAAAATGGGCCAGTTTCTCAGCATAGCACGGCCCTCGGTTCCTTTCCAGTTCAATCGGATCGGGCTCGAGGGAGGCTCAAGGAGAATGGGGGAGGAAGACGGCTATGCCATCCCCCTCCCCCTGAGGCTGGGACGGAGGCTGCGGCTCAGCGGGGCTCCGGCTGACCCAGCAGGGCGCGGACAGCTTCCAGAACCGCATCGTAGTTGGGATGCTGGGCGATTTCCGGAACATATTCTGCATACCGGATCGTCCCATCGCGGTCCAGCACGAAGACGGCGCGCTGCTCCAGGCGAAGCTCCTTGACATACGTGCCGTAGGCCTGCCCGAAGGCCATCTCCCGATGATCCGAGGCCAGGATCACATGCTGGGCGTTGGCCTCAGCCGCCCAGCGCCGCTGGGCAAAGGGGAGATCGGCGCTGACGGTGATCAGCACGACCTCGTCCCCCAATCGGGCCACTTCCTGGTCGAACCGACGGGTCTGGGCATCGCACACCCCGGTGTCCAGGGAGGGGACCACACTGAGGATTCGGATCTTTCCATCGGTGCTGCGGATCCGGAAGGGGCTCAGATCGGGAGCCACCAGTTCCACATCGGGGGCCGGATCGCCTACCCGGAGGGGCTCCCCGATCACCGTCAACGGCTTACCGCGAAACGTCACAGCTCCAAAGCGCTCCACGGCCATGCGACACCTCCTGAGAGGTTCAGGATCCACCCGGGCCGGAAGGCTCCCTCAAGGCAGAAGCAGCGCCCGGATTTCGGATAACCAGGGTTATTGTAATCGGGGCACGGGAGGGCGGCCACTCCGTGTATGGGACTTGACAATTGAATCTCTTGTTTTAGAATAAAAATAGACCTATAATCGCCAGGAGGCGCCTATGCTCTGGAGAATCCTCTGGCGCGTGGTGCTTCTCCTATCAGTGATCGGTTTGATTGCAGGCCCAGCAACTCCCTCGGTCAGTGCCTTGATCCCCGCGAATCCATCCGCTTCCCATCCTTCATCCGACTATACTTCCGCCCCTTCACCTCCCTCCCCGAGCCCCCGCGTGGAAACCGCCTCAGATCCTGCGCTAAGCAAGCTGGCTCCAGACCTCCGTCCGCTGGCCCTCCGCCCTACCCATCGCCCGGTGCTGGTCAGCATCCTGATGACAAAAGACACGGACCTCAACGGGCTGATGCGGCGGGTGGTCTATAGCAAACCCCTGAACGGCATCCGCTGGGCGGTCGGTGAGCTCCTGGACACTCAACTCAAGAAGCTGGCAGGAATCCCCGGGGTGATCTCGGTGATCTCTACGGAGTCTTACCAACCGGTGGAACCTCCGTGGGATGACGAGGCGAAGCCTCAGCGGGAGCGTCTGAGCGTGAAGGAGATCCGCGCTCTGCTGCAGCAGGGCGGCAAGAGCCTGTTGTTCCAGAAGCTCCGGGAGCTCCGGCCGTCGCCTCCCATGCGGCCGCAGCCTGGGAAACCCGATCGTGTCCGGCCGGAGGGAGCCCTCCCATCCGCCGCGCCCGAATCCGGAATCCAGCCGGCCACCGTGAAAGTGAAGGACATCCATGGCGCCTCCGCCGCCTGGGCCAAGGGCTACACCGGCGCCGGGGTGGTGGTTGCCGTCGTGGACACCGGGGTGGATTTTGGCCATCCGGACCTTCAGGGCACCCAGGCTCGTATTCCTTCGGGCCCCTACGCCGGCTGGCCTTTCGCATATAACACCCTCTCCGGTGCCTTCTATGCGCTGGATCCCACCCTTACAATCGGCCCGGATAATTACTGGGACCTGGTCACCCTGACCTGGTTCGCCCACACCTTGCCGGTCTCCGGGGCCACATGCAACGGCGTCACATGCACTGCGGCTCTCACGCTGGACTTCACCAACGTTCCGACCTCTACCCTCCTCTTTGTATGGCCTGACCGCTCCCGCAGCGGCCGGTATTACTACACGGTGCATCCGGACATCCAACATCTGATAGCAGGCTGGTCCTTGGGGCTGGGCTATGCGGCAACCATTGGGGCACCTGCCGTCGTCATCGTGGCCGACGAGGCCGCACCTGGGGTTTACGACACGGTGTATGTCGATGTGGATTTCGACCAGGATCTCACCGACGAGAAGCCGATGCGCAAAGGCAGCGAGCTGGCAGGGGCCGATCTGTTCGACGCCGCCGGGGCTCCCGGAACAGACGGGGTCTGGGATCTCTCCGCCGGGATGTTGACCTGGATCGCCGACGGCGTCAACCCACCGCCGGGTGTCTCCGCGTTGTATCCCAGTGTTGCGGTGCCCCCTGCCGGGCGCCTGATCGCTTTTGTTGGAGATGAAGAGGGCCACGGCACCAATGTGGCGGGCGACATCGCCGCCCAGGGCGTGATCACCGACCCCGAAGGGGTTGGGCCCATCAATCCGCTTTTCGCAGGCGCGGCGAACTCCGGCGGCGCCGGCGGGCCAGTGCTCGCGGGCATGGCTCCGAAGGCCAAAGTAGCCGCTTTCCAGAACGGCTTTTACCTGCCCTTTGACTCCTGGGCCCTGGCCGCCCTGGGCTTTGACGGCATCCCCAACAGCGGGGACGAGGCCCAGATCATTAACAACTCTTGGGGGGCCAGCGCAACGATCAACGATGGCTGGGATGCGACCTCCCGCTTCGCCCACTGGTTGAACAATTACTTTGCTCCCCACGCCGCCTTCCTGGTGGCCACAGGCAACGGCGGCCACGGCTACGGCACCGTCACCGAGCCTGACGGCGGCTCCATCATCGATGTGGGCGCCAGCACCTCCTACGGCTCCCTGCTTTACTTTGAGTTCGTGACCCCGGACCGGTTCACCTACGGCGATGTGCAGCCCTGGTCCAACCGTGGTCCTACCACCCTGGGGGACGTGGCGCCCGACGTGGTGGCGGTGGGCGCGTGGGGCACCGGCGCCAACCCGCTGAACATCTACTTCGGCAATGGCCAAGCAGCCTACGATATCTTCGGCGGGACATCGATGGCCACCCCCATCGCTGCAGGCAACCTGGCCCTGGTCTACCACGCCTTCAAAGCCAGGCATGGCCGCTGGCCGACATGGCAGGAAGCCCGAGCGATCTTCCTCAACGGCGCCCACGACCTGGGCTATGATGTCCTCACCCAGGGATCCGGCAACGTGGATGCGAACCGGGCCACCGACATTGCCGCCGGGATGAACTATGGCTACTGGGTGGAGCCGGCCCAGTGGAACCCGGGCAGCTACCGGGGCGTGGCATACCCATCCTTCCCCGCCATCATGCTGCCCGGCCAGTCCGCCGTGAAGACGTTTACGATCCACAACCCCACCAGCGCGCCCTTCTCGGTGAGCCTGCAGGATGTCACCCTCCAGAGGATCGCGGAGGTCACCTTCACGCTCTCCTTCCCATCCTTCAGCCCCTCACCCTTCACCCGTCCAAGCTGGGTGACGGACATCACCCCGCTCATCAACGCTTATGACCCGGATCTCGTGCGAGCCCAGGTGATCTTCCCCTACGATGTGTTCGACAAGAACGGCGATTACAACTATGATAACCGCTGGCGAGTTCTCTTCTACGACTGGAAGGATCTGAACGGCAACGGGAAGTTGTGGACAGACATCAATAACAACGGCTACATTGATTCCTGGTCCGAAATCGATCGGGTGTCTTGTCCGCCTCTCCCGTATTGCTTGGAATACAACCGCTTCACCTACGGCTACCCCAGCGGCACCTATCTGGAAGCCAGCCTGGGCCGGGATAGCCTCTCCCGACGCCACGACGGGGTCTTCCTTGGGGTCCAGCGCCGCACCGGCAGCGACCCGGTCACCTTGCAGGTCCGCCTCACTTTCTACAAGAAAGCAGACTGGGGCTGGCTGAGCCTCTCGGCCTCCAGCGTGAGCCTGCCCGCGGGCGGAGATGCCACATTCCAGGCCACCCTGTCGGTGCCCTCCACAGCGCGGCCCGGCGTCTACGAGGGGGCTATTGAGGTGAGCCACGGCCCACACAAGCACGTGATCCCGGTGGTGGTGCATGTGGCCGCCAACGGGCCCACCTTCGATTTCGGAGCTGCCTCCCTGACTGAGCCCATCGGCGACCAGCCCTACGACAATGGCCACCTCTTCGGGGGCTTTGATTGGTCCTGGCGTTATGAGGCTGGCGATTGGCGGCTCTATTACTTCGACATCCCCAACGGCACCGCCGCCCCTGGCCAGGCGATGATCGTGGACACCCGCTGGGTCACAACCCCCACCGATGTGGACACCTGGATCTTCGGCCGCGCCACGGACTTCTACTCCACCCTAGATCCTACCTTCTTCGGCCCCCAGAGTGTCGAGCAGGTGGGCGGGAGCAATGACACCAATATCGGTGCAGGCATCTTCACCTTTGATACCGCCACCGGTGGGCCGCGGGAGATCGTGGCCGGTGAGATCCGGGATGGCCTGGGCTTCATCGCCCTGCATAACGTCCTCTACGCCGGAAGGCAGCTCGGCGAGCCTCTCGTGGGGGCCGCCTACGCGGTCCAGGCACTCCCGTTCCCCGTGGTGATCACCACACCGGTCACCTTCGGGAACTGGACCCAGACCTTCTCCACCACTCGCACAATCTCCGAGGGCATCCAGGTCCTGGCCTTCGGCCTGAGCCAGCCCACTGTGCTCCTCAACCAGACCGCTTACCAGGATGATCCCAACAACCCGTGCACGGCCAGCTGGGTGATCTCGCAAACCATCAGCAACGGCGGGCTGCTGGAGGTGACCACAGCCAGCGGGGTGGCTGGGCTCGACATTGACCTGTATGTCTACAGGGACGATGGCGACGGGGTTTTCGAGTGCGGCACCCAGGACGCCCTGGTTGCTTCTTCGACTACGCCCACGGCGTTCGAGCGGGTCCGCCTGACCCGGCCGCCGGACGGACGCTACTGGATCGCAGTCCACGGCTGGAACGTGCCCGGCGGAAGCCAGCCTTTCGACATCACCATCAACGCGATCCAGGGCACGGATCTCACCGTCAGCGGTGTGCCGTCCGGGCCGATAGCCGCAGGCATGCCGGTGTCCTTCCAGGTGAAGTTCTCGAAGCCTGTCACTCCGCCGGCCACTTATTACGGCCTGCTCTTCATCGGCCCGACCCCTGCCCTCACGGCGTTGCAGGTTCCGGTCATCGTCCACTTCGCCCCCACGGCGGCGACCATCTATCTGCCGCTGATAATGAAGAACGGGCCATAATCCGGACCTCTCTCCATCTGCGACCAGGCGGCGCACCCTTTGGGGTGCGCCGCCTGCATTTCAAGAGATGCCCACACAAGACCTCTAGGGTGGAGAGGGGGAATGGAAGCATGAACCGAACGCCGAAGCGCCAGGGTAGACGCACACAGACGGGATCTGCGACCTCGCCAGATTTCTCCAAGGAGCCAGAGGCTCCCTGAAGAACCTGCCGAGCTTTCCCCCTCCCCCAAAAATCTTCCTAGCCGCTTCCCCATCCTGCCTCTTACCGGCGAAGGCCCACATCCCCTTGACAAATTCTTTCCTCCCTCTTAAAATTGGAGTGAAAACGATTTCTCAAACGTATCCAGAAAATATATGAAAACAAACCATCCATTACCAACCTAATGATTGAGTAATTTTTGCATTTTTTGGAATAATAATTTTAAATCAATTAAAATGTCTCGACCGACTTTGAAAGCGATTGCAAAACGAGCGGGGGTTTCGATTGCGACCGTATCGCGGGCGCTGAGTGGACGGGGACGGGTGGAGGAGGCGACCCGGGAGCGGATCCTGCGGATTGCAGAGGAGCTGGGGTATGCCCCAGATATGGCGGCCCGTAGCCTGGTGCTGCGCCGCACGGAAAACATCGGCTTCCTTATCCATGCCCTCCAATCCCTTTCCCCTCACACTTTCTACGGCGAGATCCTGACAGCGGTGGAGCGCGAACTGCGCCGCCATCGCTATCACCTCCACTTTGCTACCGTGGAGGATGAGGCACTCCCTGCCCTGATCAAGGAGAACCGTGTCGATGGCCTGCTCTTGGTTGGCTGCGATCTGCCAGCCTCCCTGATCCAGACATTGAAAGAGCGTCGCTTCCCAATGGTGCTGGTCGATAACCACATGCCTGGGGTGGACAGTGTCTTCACCGACAATATCGGTGGTGCCTTCCAGGCCACGACCCATCTAATCCGCCTGGGACATCGTCGAATCGCTTTCATCACAGAAACCATGGATAACCTGAGCTTTCGGGAGCGGTTTGAAGGCTACCGCCAAGCGCTTGAAGCCCATGGCATATCTTTCGACCCCACACTAGTGGCAGAGGGAGAGCGAGGCTTCGAGGGAGGGTTCCTGGCAACGCAAATCCTTCTACAGCGAGCCCGACCCACCGCCCTGATCGCGGCCAACGATCCCACCGCCGCCAGCGCCATACGGGCCGTCCGGGCGCATGGCCTGCGGATCCCCGAAGATATCGCCGTGGTGGGCTTCGACGATGATCCCATCGCCGTACACACCGACCCCCCCCTCACCACCATGCGAGTCTTTCGATCCAAAATGGCGGTCCTGGCTGTGACGCGGCTGCTCGATCTGATGAAGAACCCAGAGCAGCCTGCCATTCATGTCCGCATCGAAACCCAGCTGGTTGTGCGTGCGTCCTGTGGAGGCTCTCTCACCCCATCTTGAGGAAAGGAGGTCCGCCATGTCCCGAGGATCCTGTATGACGATGGCATGGGTTTTCGCCCTTACAGCGCTGGCCGTATTGCTGAGCGCCTGCGCGCCGACCCCCACGCCATCCCCCGGGCCAGCCGCTTCCCCTACCCCCGTTGTGATCGAGAAAGTCGTCACCCCCACCTCTGCCCCACGACCGAAGGAATTCGTGCTGGGCACCACCTGGGAGGTCCCGCCCGCCTATCACGGCAACCCCTTCGCCTCCGGTGGGGTCGGCGGGGCATGGTGGTTCGTCTTCCAGCCCCTCTTGATCTATGTCCCCGCTACCGGCGAGGCAATCCCCAGCTTAGCAGAATCCTTCCAGGAAGCCCCGGACCGGATCACCTTCCGGCTGCGCCAGACCGGCTGGTCGGATGGAACACCCTTCACCAGCAAAGACGTGTGGGCCTCCTTTGCCCTGATGAAGTTAATGTGGAACTGGCCAGGCGAGGTCGATCGGGTGGAGACGCCTGACGATCGGACGGCAGTCATTGTATGGAAGCAACCACTGGCGAACCCCAAGGCCCTGATCGGCAGCGCCCCTATCCTGGTCAACGCATCAGCCTACGGGAAGTTCGCCGAGGAAGCCGCCAAATGGCTGGGCCAAACTGGCCCGGAGGCCGAGGGGGCACTGAACAAGGTTCGCCAGGAGCTCTCTAATTTCAAGCCGGAGAAGCCCATCGCCATCGGCCCCTTCCAGGTGGAGACCGTCAGCGCCTCGGAGATGATCTTGACGAAGAACCCGCACCACTACGCCGCAAGCAAGATCCAGATCGATCGCATCCGCTTCCTGCGCTGGACCTCGAACGAGGTGATGTGGGCATTCCATCTGGCCGGGGAGCTGGACGCCAGCCACGCCGCCGCCCCGAAGGACGTCGCGGACCAGATCCTGCAGCGGCAGCCGAAAACGCGGCTTCACCTAGTCACGGACCTATCGGAGTTCGCCCTGCTCTTCAATCTGCGCAAGGCGCCTTTCAACGACGTCCGCTTCCGCAAGGCCATGGCCTATTTGATCGATCGCGACAAGGTGCGCGAGGTGGCCTATTACGCCGGGCTCACTTCCGCCCCCTACTCCCACGGCGTCCTGAAGTCCTTCGAGGAGCAGTGGCTGGGGAAGGATTTCCTAAGCACCCTCAGCGCCTACGCCCCGGACCCGGCGAAGGCGGAGGCGCTGCTCAAAGAGCTGGGCTGGACGAAGGGCCCAGACGGCAAATGGCGGGATCCCGCGGGCCGAACTCCTGAGTTTGAGATCCTGGCTCAGGCTGGGGCCACAGATTGGACCCTGGCCGCCGAGGCGATCGCTACCCAGCTGAACCAGCACGGCTTCCGAGTGCGAACCCGCACCGTCGAGCCCGGAGTATACCCCACGACGCTCCGGGGCGGCCAGTTCGACATGGCGATCCAGTTCGGCAGCACCTGGTGGGGTACAGCCCACCCGCTGACCGGATACGATCGCCTCTATCAGGGAGAGGCGGCAGAATTCACCGGGGCGAAGGATCTGATGTCCACCGCGAAGGGGCCCCAGGGAGAGGATGTGAACATCGCCCAAACGCTGGATAGCCTGTCGAAGGAGCCGAACCCGGAGCGCCAGAAGGCCATCGTCCGCCAGCTGGCCTGGATCACCAATGAGAACCTCCCGGTCCTCAGCCTGCTGGAAAAGCGTCTGATGATCTTCCACGTCGACGGCGTGCGGGTGACCGGCTGGCCGGCGGAGAATGATCCGCTGTGGACAGTGGCGCCCGGCGCGATCGAGCGGTTCTATGCCCACCTGCTCATCGAGGGCATCCTGAAGCCGGCCCCATAGCTGGACGATCCCGAAAGGGAACGGCAACTGCGCTGCGCTGTTTGCTCCGCAAAAGGGATAGGCTGGGCACAAGAACGCCCAGCCTATCCCCTGCATGCTTCACAGGTTGCTCCTTCTTCGTCAAGGCCGACTGGCGAAGGATGAATCGTGGAAAGGGGCGGAACGCAGATGCGGTGGATCCGACGGGTGCTTCTGGCAGCGTTGACCATCTGGCTGGTCGCCAGCATCACTTTTGTCGTAGTTGAGCAGGCGCCAGGGGATATCTTCTACCTAATGGCTCAGGAAATCGCCCAGGCCCGCGGGGTCTCCATCGAGGTGGCCTACGCCCAAGTGCGCAGCATGGTAGGGTATGACCCCACTCGCCCGCTTCTGGACCGCTATCTGGAGTGGCTGCGGGAGCTTCTGCGGGGGAACCTGGGCTTCTCATATTTTTACCGGATCTCGGTGAATCAGATCCTCTTCCAGGCCCTACCCTGGACGGTCTTCGTCCTCTCGATCGCTCTCCTCCTGAGTTTTGGAATCGGAGCGCTGCTGGGATTAGTGATCGCCGTCCGCCGGCGCTCCTGGTTGGATCCCCTGGTCACCAGCTACGCCTCCCTGACGGACGCAACGCCAGATTACCTGACGGCGCTCCTGTTGCTGATTCTCCTCGCCCTTAACCTGAAATGGTTCCCCTCCAAGGGAGCCTATGACAGCCATCTGTCTCCGGGATTCAACATGCCTTTTATCCTCAGCGTGTTCCACCATGCCACATTGCCGATCCTCGCCTATACCCTGGAGAACATCGGAGCCTGGGCTCTGGCGATGAAGGGGAGCGCGATCTCCGTCCTGGGGGAAGATTTCATCGCCTTCGCCCGGGCCCGGGGTCTCCGGGAACGTCGCATCCTAACCCATTATGTCGGCCGCAACGCGATCCTTCCTATGGTCACCGGCCTGGCCCTCGCCTTCGGGGGAATGTTTGGAGGCTCCGTCCTTATCGAAACGGTCTTCCACTACCCGGGGATCGGATGGTTTTTCAAGTTCGCCCTGGATCACCGGGATTACGGCATGATGCGGGGATTGCTGATCCTCACCACCGTGGCCATTGTGCTGGCCAACCTGATCGCAGATCTCATTTACCCCCTGCTGGATCCCCGCATCCGGATGGAGGACTAGGATGCGCACATTTCTGAGCGACCTCCTCAGGGCATTGCGAGGAAACCGCCGGGCGGCAATAGGGGGCTTGATCCTGGCCGGTTATCTGCTGATGGCCCTCGTCGGTCCTGAGCTGATCCCCATGGATTCGACAATGCGATACGCCGAGCGCTTCCGTCCGCCATCCCTGGCCCACCCGCTGGGGACTGATTACGCCGGTCGGGATGTGCTGGCCCAAATCGTCCACGGCTCCCGGGATGTGCTGGCCATCGCTATCCTCACGGCCCTCTTCACCACGTCCATAGCCGTGGGAATCGGGGCCCTCGCCGGATATTCTGGAGGGATGGTGGATGGTTTCCTCATGCTGCTGACCAACATCCAGCTCACAGTACCTGCGGTGCCAGTCTACCTTTTGATCGGCTCTGTGTTTCAGATCCGGGATCCGGTGGGGTTCGCGGTGCTGATCAGTCTGTGGATGTGGGGGCCGCTGGCCCGGGCCGTCCGTTCCCAGATCCTCTCATTGAAGGAGCGGGAATTCATCGAAGCTGCCCGTGTCTTAGGTCTGGGGACCACCCATATCTTGGCCCGGGAACTGTTCCCGAACCTGACCCCGTTCGTGGTTATTCACTTCATTCGGATGATGCGGGATGCTATCACGGCCAGCGTTGGACTGATCTTCCTGGGGCTGGCTCCCTTCTCCCCCACCAACTGGGGCACCATGCTCAACTTGGCTGTGTTCCAAACAGGCGCGATCTATATCCCTAACGCCCTTCACTACGTGATCGCACCGATGGCAGCGATCGTCCTCTTCCAATTGGGAGCTATCTTCTTCGCCCATGGTCTGGATGAGATCCTGAACCCTCGTCTCCGAGCACCGGCATGAAGCCTCTGTTGCAGGTTCGCGATCTGCGCGTCGCCTTCGATCTGGGGCGGCATGGGTTCCTGACCGCCGTGGATGGTGTGTCGTTTGACTTGGCTCAGGGGGAATTCATTGCCCTCGTCGGGGAGAGCGGAAGCGGCAAGAGCACTACCGCCTTGGCGCTGATCCGCTTGGTCCCGCCGCCCGGCTTCATCTCCGGAGGCCGTCTGCTGTGGTGGGAAGAGGGCAAGGGGGAGCCGGTGGATCTCCTCCGGTTCAGCGAGGCTCAGATGCGGGAGCGCCGATGGCGCGACATCGCGATGGTCTTCCAAGGGGCCCAGAATGCCCTCAACCCCGTCATGCGCATCGCGGAACAGATGATGGAAACCGTGCGGGCCCATCAGGCCATGCCCCGCGATGAGATCCTAGATCGAGCTGCCCGGTGTCTGCGCATGGTCCGCTTGGAGCCCTCCCGGGTTCTCCGGGCCTATCCCCACGAGCTCAGCGGGGGGATGCGCCAGCGGGTGCTGATCGCCATGAGCCTGCTCATGAACCCCCGCCTCCTGATCCTGGACGAGCCCACCACAGCCCTGGATGTGATCACTCAGGCCCATATCCTGGAGATCCTGCGGGAGATCCAGGAGCAGATGGGGTTGACGATGCTCCTCCTGACCCATGACCTGGCCGTGGTGGCGAAGACGGCCCACCGGGTCCTGATCATGTATGCCGGTCAGATCGTGGAAGAGGCGCCCACGGTGACCCTGTTCGAATCCCCCTATCATCCCTATACGCGGGGCCTCCTTCAGGCGGTGCCGACCCTCCGCGGAGATCTGACCGGGAAGCGTCCGATCCCCGGGGCTCCCCCGGACCTGCGGCATCCGCCTCCGGGCTGCCGCTTCCATCCTCGATGTCCGTATGCGGATGAAATGTGCCGCCGGGCGGAGCCGGAACTCGAGGAGGTCGGCAATCGTCGTGTGGCATGTCATCACTGGCGACGGGTCGCCCAGGAAGCCCCGGCCCAGAAGCTGTAAGGTCGATCGCTCCAAGGGGAGGAGCCATTCTGCCTCACCAGAATTCAAGCTCAACAGTGATCGTTCCGCCGAGCAGAGACTCCGAGCGTGCTCTATGATGAGGCAAACGCTGATCGCGCTGGAAGATGTCTGGGTGATCTTCCAACGGGGCTGGCTATCCCGGGAACGGGTGGAAGCAGTCGCCGGGGTATCGCTGGCGATCCCGGAGGGGGGAATCCTGGCGCTGGTCGGGGAAACCGGGAGCGGGAAGACCACCCTGGGCAAAGTGGTGGCGGGCCTCTACCGACCGACCCGAGGGCGCCTCCTTTTCCAGGGACAGGATGTGTGGACGATGAATCGCCGTGCCTTCCTCCAATACCGGCGGGCCGTCCAATTGGTGCACCAGGACGCTTTCGCCGCCTTGAACCCCGTCCGCACGGTTTATCAGTCATTGAAGGCGCCTCTTCTTCATCACCGAATCGCCCGGAACGAACGGGAGGCCCGCGAGCGATCAGCGGAACTCCTGGCTCAGGTCGGTCTGACGCCGCCAGAGTTGTTCCTGGATAAATATCCGCATCAGCTGAGCGGAGGCCAGCGTCAGCGCGTGCTCCTCGCTCGAGCGCTCACGGTGCAGCCGCGTTTGATCGTGGCCGATGAGCCGGTCTCGATGATCGACGTCTCTCTGCGACTTGCTATCCTGCAGCTGCTGCGCGAGTTAAACCGCCGCCTGGGCATCGCCATCCTATACATCACCCACGACCTGGCAACCGCTCGATACTTGGCGGAGGAAGGGCAACTGGCGGTCATGTATCTGGGGAAGATCGTGGAGTACGGTGCCTTCCCCAAAGTCCTGGAGAACCCGCGCCATCCCTATCTCCAGGCCCTCCTCTCTGCGGTCCCCGTTCCGGATCCGCGGGTTGCGCAAGCCATCCGCCCGATGGCCCTTCAGGAGATCGATCCGCCAGATCCGCGACGGCCGCCTTCCGGATGCCGCTTCCATCCGCGTTGTCCATACGTCCAACCGATCTGCCGCGAGATCTCGCCGGTCCTGGAAGGTCCAGCCGATCACCAGGTGGCTTGTCATTTCGCTCAGGAGATCCCTCCATGGCACCCGCCATCAGCCGCCTCGCCTTCACGATGGGCCTGACGCTGTTCCTGCTTGCCCTGATGGCCCTTCCCTTCTTAACTCCCGGATCCCCCGCCTTTGTGGTAGATGTCATGGCGCTGCTGATCAGCGGGGGATTCCTGGTGCTTCTGGTCTGGTCCATCCAGCGGGCGATTGCCCATCGCATCCCATCTCACAATCATCACGAGGAGGACTCCGATGATTCGTCTCGCCCGTCATCCTGAACCCATCCTGAAACCTCTGCCCCACCACCCGTGGGAGTCCCGATACGTCTTTAATGCCGGTGTTGTCTATCATAACGGCCTGGTTCACATGCTCTACCGCGCCATGGGTGAGGATATGATCTCCCGCCTGGGGTATGCGATCAGCTCGGATGGCTTGAACTTTTACCGGCTGGATCAGCCGGTCCTGATCCCGGCTGCACCATGGGAAGCCCGGGGAGTGGAGGATCCGCGCATTACATGGCTGGAAGGGAAATTCTACGTCATTTACACTGCCTATTCTGGATCCGAGGTCCGGGTCTCCATGGCCTCCACCACGAACTTCATTACCTGGACGCGACACGGGATTCTTCTACCGGACGAAGACAACAAGGACGCGGCTCTTTTCCCGGAGAAGATCAAAGGACGGTATGCCATGCTCCATCGGAGACCTCCGGATATCTGGCTGGCCTATTCGGATGACCTGATCCACTGGACGGACCACCAGGTGATCATGCGACCCCGCCCAGGGACTTGGGAATCATGGAAGATTGGGGCCGGCGCGCAGCCGATCCGAACAGAATGGGGATGGCTGCTCTTCTACCACGGGGTCGATGATCACCGGGTATATCGGCTCGGGATCGCCCTCCTGGATCTGGAGGATCCCGCTCGGGTGATCCGGCGCCAAGAGGCACCCATCCTCGCTCCCGAGGCTTCCTGGGAGCGTGAGGGGCAGGTCCCCAATGTGGTCTTCACATGCGGAGCCGTGGAGATCAATGGGACGTATTATGTTTACTACGGCGGGGCTGATTCGGTGATCGGCGTGGCGACCGTTCAAAAAGAAGATGTGGAGCGATTCTGCCGGGGACGTTGATCCTTACCAGGGGAGCACTCGTAGCGATGTGGGATTCTCACTTTGTGGTCGGCGTGAACTACTGGCCGCGCACCAAGGCGATGTTCTGGTGGAAGCGCTTCGACCCGGAAGAGGTCCGGGAGGACATGGCGGAGATCGCCTCGTGGCATCTGGATGGGGTCCGCATCTTCCTCATGTGGGAGGATTTCATGCCCGAGCCGTATACCGTGGATCCACAGATGCTCGAGCGTCTCCGTCAGGTCCTGGACCTGGCACACATGCATGGGCTCCGGGTGATCGTCACCCTTTTCACCGGACATATGAGCGGCGTGAACTGGCTGCCGCCATGGCTTCTGGATGGGGACCGAGAGAGCGATCCCCGCTTTCGGCTGATCGCGGGGGGACGCGTGGTGAAAGGACGCCTCCGGGATCTTTACGAAGATCCCATGGCTCTGGACGCCCAGGTTCGGATGCTGGAAGCGGCGGCACAGGCAGCGGGAGATCACCCAGCTCTGCTCGCCTGGGATCTGGGGAACGAGCCAGACCTGGTGCTGCGACCTCGGACCCCGGAGGCCGCCGTGGGCTGGCTGGCCACCCTCACACGCGCGCTCCGTGCCATGGATCCTGCCCATCCCATCACCGTCGGCTTCCACAGTCCGGTCCTGGAAAAGGATCTGGGGTTCCGCATCCGCGTCCTGGCGCCCATGCTGGATTTCCTCTGCATGCACGGCTATCCGATTTACGCCCAGTGGGCACGTCATCCGCTGGATGAGCAGGCGCTGGCCTTCCTGGCGCGTCTCACCGCCAGCCTGGGCGGGAAACCAGTGCTCTTTGAAGAGTTTGGACTGCCCACGGCCCCACCGGGTCAACCCACTCACAACGTTTCGAGCCAGCTGGAAGATCGCCCCTTTGAGGTCACGCTCATCGCGGAGGAAGAAGCAGCCGCCTTCTTCGAGCGAGCGCTGGAAGCTCTGCATCAGGCGGGAGCGCTGGGGGCCTTCATCTGGTGTTTCAGCGATTACCATCCCGATTTGTGGGATCATCCCCCGTGCGACCGGCTGGTGCACGAGCGGCACTTCGGGCTGCTGCGTCCAGATGGGAGCCGCAAACCCGCTGTAGAAGTCGTCGCCCGCTTCGCCGCCCGGAAACGCCCGGTCCTCTCTCCCCCCACACTGCCGGTGCCGGAGGATTACGAGTCACATCCCGGGGAAGCCCTCCGCGAGCTCTATGCACGGTTCCTGCAAGCGGACGATTCCGCTCGAAGCTAATGGGTTCAAGTTCGGAGACCGTCTGGCCGTTCATAATAAGCCGTGGGGCGGGGGGTGAAACTTCCCGCCCCACCCTTTCCCTTCCACGCTGCGCGGCTTTCACTTGATCTCCACGACAGCGCCCACCGCCTCCAGCTTCGCCTTGGCGTCCTGAGCCACTTCCTTGCTGACGCCCTCGAGAACCGGTTTGGGGGCGGCCTCGACCAGATCCTTGGCCTCCTTGAGCCCCAGGTTGGTCAGCTGGCGCACCACCTTGATCACCTCGATCTTCTTCGGCCCGACCTCCTTGAGGATTACATCGAACTCCGTCTTCTCCTCAACAGCTGGGGCCGCGGCCGGAGCACCGGGGGCCGCCGCGGGAACAGGGGCAGCAACCGCGACAGGGGCTGCCGCCTTCACCCCCCAGCGCTCCTCCAGCAACTTCACGAGCTCCACAGCTTCCAGCAAGGTCAGGTTGCTCAACTCTTCAACCAGCTTCTGAAGATCCGCCATGGGGAAATCACCTCCAGAGGATTTAAGCGGTTTGGGAAATCTCTTTCAGCTGATCGGCCCGCGCCTGCAGCACGCCAACGACTTGCTGCAGAACTGTGGTCAGCACGCCGGCCAGCTGGGCGGCCGGGGCCTGGATCGCTCCCAGGACCTGGCCCAGCACTACTGGGCGCGGCGGCAATTCGGAAAGCGCTTTCACATCCTCCGGGCGCAGCCGGCGCCCGTCCAGCAGCCCGCCCTTGATCTTGAGGATCTTGTTCTCCTCGGCGAACTCCAACAGGGCTTTAGCCACCGCCGAAGGATCCTCCAGGCAGAAGGCTGCTGCCGTAGGACCCTCCAGCAGATCTTCCGGAACCGTCCACCCGGCCTGCTGCAGGGCAATACGAAGCAACGTGTTCTTTGTGACATGGAAGGCCCCGCCGGACTTTTTTACTTTCTGGCGAAGCCGATACATGCCCTGCGCATCCAGCCCCTGGTAGTCCGCAAGGATCAGGGCCTGGCTGCGGGAGAGCAGCTCCCGATACTGCGCGATCATCTGCTCCTTCTCAACCCGTGTAAACGGCAAGCCCCACCTCCTCGACCAGGTTAGAAGTCATGCAACCGGCTTCCCGGGGGCGGAGCCCAGCCATCTCATCCCCCGGAAGGCGAGCCCCAGTGTGCAAAAAACAGTGCGCCCCTGCCTGGGCGGACAAGGGCGCACTGACCTTCCCCTCACCCATCTGGTGATGGGCAAGAAAGGGCTTGCTCCGCGCCCTGCCTCGACAGGCGGGGCTCTGGCCCCTTTAAGCGAAAGGGCACCTGACTTCACCGGCAGGGGTTCGCCTAAGAATACCAGGAAAACGCGCTTGGCGCTGACCCCCTCCTCTTCGCAACCGCCTAGACTCGATCAAGCGGCGATTTCCAGAGATTGAGCCGCCACTGGATCCACCTTGATGCCGGGCCCCATGGTCGCGCTGACCACCACCTTTCGGATATAAGGCCCTTTCAGCCCGGAGGGCCGGGCTTTCTTCACCGCGTCCATCAGGGCTGCGAAATTCTCCAGCAATTGATCCACCGAGAAACTGACCTTGCCAATGGGCACATGGAGATTAGCGGTCTTATCCACCCGGAACTCCACCCGGCCCGCCTTCGCCTCCCGGATCGCCCGCGGGAGATCCTCGGGATTCACCACCGTGCCCGCACGAGGGTTCGGCATTAGCCCACGGGGGCCCAGGATCCGCCCCAACCGGCCGACTTTCGGCATCATATCCGGCGTCGCAATGGCTACATCGAAGTCCGTCCATCCTTCCTGGATCCGCTTGATCCCCTCATCATCGCTGATGACATAATCCGCGCCGGCCTCCTGGGCAATTCGCGCTGCCTCCCCCGCCGCGAACACCAGGACACGAACCCGCTTGCCCAACCCGTGGGGGAGAACAACCACCCCCCGCACTTGCTGATCCGCATGGCGAGGATCCACTCCCAGGCGCATATGCACTTCGACCGTGCCATCAAAGCGCGTATAACTGGTCTCCTTGACCAGCTCCATCGCCTCGCGGGGAGAATAGAGGCGCTCCCGATCCACCTTCTTCAACACCTCCAGATATTTTTTCCCTCGCTCACCCATTTTTGGAACCTCCTGTGGTGCATACGGGCCATTCCGGCCCTCCCACGGCTTTATCCGCGGAGGATTTATATATCTTCCGGGAAAAGGTAACTCCTAATCCACAATCTGGATCCCCATGCTACGGGCCGTGCCGGCGATCATCCGCATAGCCGCCTCAATGTCCTCCGTGTTCAGATCCTTCATTTTAAGCTCCGCGATCTCCCGCAGCTGTTGCCGGGTGATCCGGCCAACGATCTGCCGGTTCGGCTCCGAGGAGCCCTTCTCAATGCCGGCCGCCCGGCGGAGAAGGTCAGACACCGGTGGAGTCTTGAGCTCCATCGTAAAGGAGCCATCCGTGTAGATCGTGACCTCCACCGGCACAATCTGGCCGGCCATGTGCGCCGTGCGGGCATTGTATTCCTTGCAAAACGCCATCACGTTGACTCCATGGGGGGCCAGAGTCGGCCCAATGGGCGGTGCCGGGTTCGCCTTGCCCGCTTCGATTTGCAGTTTGATAACTGCCTTGACCTTCTTGGCCATAGATGATCCCCTCTGTCTACTAAATTTTCTCCACCTGGGTAAAGTCCAGCTCTACGGGTGTTTCCCGCCCGAAGAAAGAGACGAGAACTCGAATCTTCGCTTTGTCCGGATCGATCTCATCCACGATTCCCACGAAATCCGCAAAAGGCCCTTCAGTGATCCGAACCTTCTGTCCAGGCTTGAAGGTGACACGGATTCGTGGAGCCTTGCTCTCCATGCGTTTGAAAATCGCCTGGACTTCCTCCGGGCGCAGCGGAGTGGGTTGGTTGCCCATTCCGACGAAACCGGTGACTCCAGGCGTGAATCGGACCACCGCCCATGAGTCCTCATCCATGATCATCTCCACCAGGATATAACCCGGGTAAATTCGCCGTCGAACGGGCCGCTTCTTCCCTTCCCGGATCTCGATCTCTTCCTCCTCCGGAACCACAATGTTGAAGATCTTATGCTGCATGCCCAGAGAAGCAATACGCTGCTCCAGGCTGTGCTTCACTTTGTGTTCCGAGCCCGCATAACAGTGCACAATATACCAAGCTCGTTCCGTCGAGGCGACCAACCGATCTTCCCCTTCCCCCTCGGAAGCCGCCGCGCCCCCCTCCCCTTCTTTTGTCTCACGGGTTGGCATCTCGGGAGTTCCCGCGGCCTCCAGCTCACGCAACAACTCCTCCAAAGGTTCCTCGTCTATTTCGAAGGATTCCGGAGATGCAAACCGCTCTTCCTCCCCGTTCATAGCGCTCCCTTTTCCGAAAGATTGCGGAACTCCGAACCCGCTCTTCTTCCAGATCTCACCGCAAAACAGAGCTGGGCGGGACATCTTCCACACCCCGCCCAGCCCCGCCTACCCTTCCCTCAAAAACCGTTGGGATCCGGAAAAAGGCTCCAGCCGAACGCCGAGGAAGACCGCTTCCCTTTTTCAATCCCGGGTTAAAGCATAAACCAGGGCGCCCAGCCCCCCCAGCGTGCCCACGATCGCAATGCCTAACCGGAGAGGATCCTGAGGGGTGGTGAAAATCCCTCCGAATAGCCAGAAAAAGAAATAATCCACCAACCCCAGGAGGATCGACATCCCTATGGTGACCGCCAGAACCACCCCGGTCAGACGATACAACTCCCGCCGGTCTGGCCAGCGGACCTTCTTGAGCTCCCCTTGAACCTCTCGCAGATATCGAAGGGGGGCCCACTCGCTTCGCAAGAATCGCCGAGTCTCTGCCGCCTTCGCCACAGGATGTCCACTCCTTTTGCTCATCGGGTTGCCACACCATTCCCCCAACGGCCCGGAATCTGATCGAGCCCTACCAGGGACGCAGCGGCCTTCCCTCCCCTATGAACTTGGAGCCCACTGCGCCTACTTTAACACAAACTGGGACACCGCATGGCGGTGTCCCAGGGCCACCCCAGGCAGGCCGGCCAGGACTCGAACCTGGAACCTGCGGATTTGGAGTCCGCTGCTCTGCCTATTGAGCTACCGGCCTGCACCTTTAAAAGATTCAGGAAACTTACTTGGTTTCCCGATGCAAGGTATGCTTACGACATCGCGGACAATATTTGCGAAGCTCCAGGCGATTTGGATCGTTGTTCCGATTCTTCTGTGTTGTGTAATTCCGCCCCTTGCATTCTGTGCATGCCAACGTAATCACGATCCTCACTTCTTTCGCCATAGCTGCCTCAGCCGCATGCTCGGGATAACGGAGAGGATATCCTGGTCGCGAGGCAAGCAAGGGCGGCCTGGCTTGCCTTCACCCGCCTCTTCTTTAACTTTACCAGAACCTCGCCCTTCTGTCCAGCCTGGGAGAATACACGGTTCCGGTGGCTCTACACTCCCCCCATCGCCAGCAGCGCACCCGGCCATCTCGGATCGGAGACCCTTCCTTTCCGAGAGGGGGATACGCTGTTGTGACTTTTAATCCAGGATTTTGGTGACGACGCCGGCGCCGACGGTCAGGCCGCCTTCCCGGATGGCGAACCGCAACCCTTCCTCAATGGCCACCGGCGCGATCAGCCGCACCCGCAGGTTCACATTGTCCCCCGGCATCACCATCTCC
>NZ_JBHOQR010000036.1:0-63105 GCF_042408815.1 Thermoflexus sp.
GCCGAGCTCGCCGAAGCCCAACGCCGCACCGAAGAATCCCTGGCCGCACACCGCGCCGAAACCGACCGCCGCTTCGCCGAGCTCAGCGCCGAAGTCCGAGCCCTGGCCGAAGCCCAACGCCGCACCGAGGAATCCCTGGCCGCCCACCGCGCCGAAACCGAGCGCCGCTTCGCCGAGCTCAGCGCCGAAGTCCGGGCCCTGGCCGAAGCCCAACGCCGCACCGAAGAGATCATCCAGCAGATTCTCCTGCGTCAGGAGCAATTCCAGCGGACCCTGGATCGGTTCGGACAGACGATCGGGGTGACGGTGGAAGGGGAGATGGTGAAAGCGCTGCAACGCTATCTGCGGGAACGCGGCTATGCCCTCCTGGAACCCATCACCACCCTGGCCATCGATCAGGTGGGAGAGCTGGATGGGGTCGCGCGGGTCCGCGGGCCGGATGGGAACGAAGCGTGGGTGCTCGTCTCTGCGAAAGCCCGTGTCAGCCCCCGCGCGGTTCACGAGTTCGTCGATCTGCTACGGAATACCCGGGTGGTGCAAGCCCTGCAGGCTTACGGCATTCGGGGGAATGTGTTGCCCCTCATCTTCGGCGTGACCCTGGACCGTCGCGCTCTGGAGATCGCCAGGGAGAGCCAGGTGGGCCTTCTATTGCAGGCCCAGGGGGAACTGATCGCCCCCCAAGCCTGGACCCTGGAGACCCCGGAGCCATCTCAATCTTAATAGACCTTCGAACGGCGAAGAAGGGGAGGAGTAGGCCAGAGCGGCGCCGCCAGAGCGGCAGGGTCGCAGGCTGAGAGCCCTGCTCGGTGACCGCCGGCTGAAGTTCGCCCCGGAGCCGGAGCGGCGAACCGGAGGGGGATTTCCCGGCCTCCGCAGTAGTCGCTCCCGGAGGGCCCGCCGTTACCTGGGCTGCCCATGGGGAGGTGGAGCCATGGGCCGATGAGGGGGCCTGGGCCGGATGCGCCCAGGCCAAGCAGGGTGGTACCGCGGGGGATCCCACGCCCTCGTCCCTGGTAGGGATGAGGGCGTGATTGTTTCATGAAGACCTGCTTTCATCCTTCCCAGGAGGAAAGATGGGGAATGATCACCTCGGAGGAGCTGGAGCGCTTACAGGAGGAGGCGTTGCGGGCCCTGGAGGCGCTGGATACCGAAGAGGCGCTCCGGGCCTGGTATGCCGGTTATCTGGGGCGGCGAAGCCGGCTGATGGAGACGTTCGCCATGCTAGGGACATTGCCGAAAGACCAACGGCCGATCATCGGACGCAAGGCCAACGAAGTGAAAGAAGCCCTCGAGGCGGCCTATGCGGCCCGCTTGGAAGCGATCCGCCAGGCCGCGCTGCGCCGGGAGCTGGAGGCCCCGCCCCTGGATGTGACCTTGCCCGGCCGACCGGTCCGCGCGGGCCGGCTTCACCCGGCCACTCAGACCCTACGGGAAATTGTGGCCATCTTCGCCGAGATGGGATTCCAGGTCTTCACCAGCCGGGATGTGGAGACCGACGAATACAATTTCCAGCTGCTCAACATCCCGCCTCATCACCCGGCCCGGGATATGTGGAGCACCTTCTACACGGACCGGGAGGGGGTGATCCTGCGCACCCATACCTCACCAGGCCAGATCCACGCCATGCGGGCCTTCTGCCCGGAGCCGGTGCGGGTGATCCTGCCCGGGATGTGTTACCGCTACGAGCAGATCACCGCTCGCTCCGAGATCATGTTCCACCAGGTCGAAGGGCTGGCAATCGGCGAGCGGGTGACCATGACCGATCTGAAGGGCACCCTGGCGGATTTCGCCCGCCGGATGTTTGGGACGGATCGCCGGATCCGTTTCCGCCCCTCTTATTTCCCCTTCACAGAGCCCAGCGTGGAGGTGGACATCGATTGCATCCTATGCGAGGGGCTCGGCTGTCGGGTGTGCAAGTTCACAGGGTGGCTGGAGATCGCTGGAGCCGGGATGGTGCACCCGGTAGTGCTGGAGAACGGGGGATATGATCCCCGGCGCTTCACCGGCTTCGCCTTCGGCATGGGGCCGCAGCGCATTACCATGCTGAAACATCGCATCGACGACATTCGATATTTCTGGGCCAACGACCTGCGTTTCTTAGAGCAATTCGGATGAAGATCTATCGGGTTTCCCCGGAGGAAAAAGAACAGATCGCCAGGCTCCTGGCCACAGCTCTGGCCCGGGGAGCCTGATGGGGTCTTCACTTGAGGCAGAGACCTTTCGGGACATCGATGTGGCGGTCTTCCTGGATCCGCTGCCGATGGCCATCTGGTGCCACGAGAGCGAGCTGACGGACCGGCTGGGAAAGGCCCTACATCGGGGGGCTTCAGGTTCCCTATCTTGGGAACGCCTCTAACAGGCGCTTCGCCTCGTGCTCGACCACAAATGGATGCGGGAGGGACGCGTGATGCGGGTTCCGTTGCGCTGGTTGCAGGAATACGTGAAGGTGGAGCTCCCGCCGGAGGAGCTGGCGGAACGGTTGACCATGGCCGGCCTGGAGGTGACCGCCATCGAGCGGTTCGGGATCCCCGGCGCCCCCCTGGAATGGGATCGGGAGCGGATCGTTGTGGGCCAGATCCTTCGGGTGGAGCGCCATCCGAACGCTGACCGCCTGCTCCTGGCCACCGTGGATTACGGCCGGAGGGAACCGAAGGTGGTGGTCACCGGCGCTCCGAACCTCTTCCCCTTCATGGAGCGCCCCCCGGAGCGGCCGCTGAAGGTGGCCTTCGCCCTGGAGGGGGCGACGCTTTACGATGGCCATCAGCCCGGCTGGGTGAAGATGACCCTTCAGGGCCGGGCGATCCGAGGGATCTACTCGGATGCAATGGTATGCTCAGAGAAGGAGCTAGGGATCTCGGAGGACCACGAGGGGATCATCCTGCTGGACCCAGAGGCGCCGGTAGGGATGCCTCTGGCGGATTACATGGGCGACGCCGTGCTGGACATCGATCTCACTCCCAACCTGGCTCACGCCTTCTCGATGATCGGGATCGCCCGTGAGGTGGCCGCCCTCACCGGCCGACGCCTCCGATATCCCTCCACCGTGGTGAAGGCCCTGGGCCCGGCCGTCCGCCGTCTCATGGAGATCCGGATTGAGGATCCTCAGGGCTGTCCGCGCTATTCCGCGATGGTGATCCAGGACATCCGGGTCGGTCCTTCCCCCTACTGGATGCAATGGCGTCTGCGGCTGTGCGGGCTCCGCCCGATCAACAACATTGTGGATATCACCAACTACGTGATGCTGGAATGGGGCCAGCCGCTCCACGCCTTCGATTACGACCGGCTGGTGGAGCGCGCCAGCGGCCGCCCGCCCACGATCATCGTCCGCCGCGCCCGACCCGGCGAGCGCATCCGCACGCTGGATGGAGTGGATCGAACCCTCGATCCCGAGGATCTGCTGATCTGCGATGAGGCCGGGCCCATTGCGATCGCCGGCGTGATGGGCGGGGCCGAGACGGAGGTCACGGAAGCCACCCGGGCCGTCCTTCTGGAATCAGCGAACTTCGATTTCGTCTCCATCCGCCGCACCGCCGCCCGCCACCGGCTGCCTAGCGAGGCCAGCGCCCGCTTCGGCCGGGGGATCCACCCGGCCCTCACCATCCCGGCCGCTCAGCGGGCAGCCGCCTTCATGCAGCGGCTGGCGGGGGGCCTCGTGGCCCGGGGGATCGCTGATGCCTATGTGCGAAAAGCCCGGCGTGTGGTGATCCCGCTCTCCGTCGAAGCGGTGGAGCGGGTCCTGGGCTTCTCGATCCCCCCCCGGCAGATCGAGCGGATCCTCCGCTCCCTGGAATTCCAGATGGAGCCGATCGCGCCCTCCCGCCGTCGGGGCCGCCGCCCATCGCCGCCGACGGCCTGGCGGGTGACCGTGCCGGATCACCGGCTGGATTGCAATCGGCCGGAGGACCTTGTCGAGGAGATCGCCCGGATCTGGGGCTATGATCGGATCCCGGAGACGCGTCTGCGGGATCCCCTGCCGCCCCAGCGGGGGAACCCCGCCTGGGCCTTCGAGGAGCGGGTGCGGGACATCCTGGTCGCCTGCGGGCTCCAGGAGGTGATCACCTATTCCCTGATCCATCCCGAGGATGAAGCCCGCCTAACCCCACCCGGCGTCGCGAATCCTTACACCGCTCTGGAGTATCTCCGTCTGATCAACCCGATCAGCGAGGAGCGCACGGTACTCCGCCATACTCTGCTGCCGGGCCTGTTGCGCATCCTGGCTGCCAACCTGCGGTTCCGGGAGCGGGTGGCTCTCTTTGAGGTGGGGAAAGTCTTCCTCCCGATCCCGGGTGCCGCGTTGCCGGAGGAGCCGCGGCGAGTGGGCCTGGCCCTCACCGGCCCCCGGGATCCGGTTTCATGGCTGACGGTGGATCGCGCGCCCATGGATTTCTTCGACCTGAAGGGGATTGTGGAGACCCTGCTGGAGCGGCTTCACATCCCGGAGGTCGTGTTCGAGCGTGTGGAACATCCGACGCTTCATCCAGGCCGTGGAGCTGAAGTAATGGCAAGGGGGCGCCCCATCGGGATCCTGGGAGAATTGCATCCGCTGGTGCGTCGGATGTGGGAGCTGCCCGATCAACCCGTGCTGGTGGCCGAGCTGGATTTGGAGGCCCTCCAGGCGCTGACGCCGCTGGCTCACGCCTTTGAGGCGGTGCCCCGAGTGCCTCCTGTGGTCGAGGATCTCGCCTTCATCGTTCCAGAGAGCGTGCCAGCGGCCGCCCTGGCTGCTGTGCTCCGGGAGGCCGGCGCCCCCCTGGTGCGCGAGGTGCGCCTCTTCGATGTCTATCAGGGCGCTCCCATCCCGCCCGACCACCGGAGCCTGGCATTCACTGTGGTCTACCAGGCCGAGGACCGCACCCTCACGGATCGCGAAGTCGCCGCGTTGCGGGAACGGCTGATCCGAGCGGCAGCGGAGCGGCTGGGAGCTGTGATTCGGCAACGAGAGGGATGAAGCGGGGAAGGACCGCGAGGGCTACGGGGAGCGCCTTCGGCGCCCCTGTAGCCCTTAAAATCAAAGAACAACCCCGCCCCCCGAATCCGAGACAAACTGGTGTCTGCTTTGGGCAGCCTACTGGGAAAGCGGCTGCTCCCCGAGATCCGGCGCTCTTAATGGCAACGGCATCCGCCACCAGAGGGAGCAGCACCGCCCTGGGTGCGGAAAGAGTGGCCGCATCCACAGGTCGCGATCGCATTGGGATTGTGGATCTGGAAACCGCCCCCCATCAGGGCGTCCACATAGTCGATGGTGGAGCCCCACAGATACATCGCGCTGATGGGGTCCACCAGGATGCGGATCCCGTGGCTTTCGATTTGATAATCCTCGGCCTCCGGCTCGGCTTCGAACCCCATTCCATACTGAAGGCCCGCGCATCCCCCACCGGCGACAAACACCCGGAGGAAATACCCCTCCAGCTTTTTCTCGGCCATGATCTGCTGCAGCCTCCGGGCTGCCCCCTCCGTCAGGGCCACCACCGGGGCCTCCACCTGGCTCCTCTCTTCCTGCGTGAGCTCTTCCGCCATCGGACGCCTCCTGAGATTCGTCTCCAAACCCCGCCACTGGGGAAGGGCAAAAGATGTGGGCAAAGCCCTCAGCGGAAAATCCCATCTTGATTTATGATACCACACCCAATCATATAGGTATCCACGCCGGGCCGGTGACCCTGGCGCCTCCTCTGAGGATTCAATCCCGCACCATGGTGGGGTAGTATCCCCGATCCCGCATCTCCTTCCACAGACGCTCCAGGGCAGACTCCTCCAGGATGACCAAGTTAGGCGCCAGCCAACCCAAGATGGCGGACCCCAAGGAGGTGGCTGTGAGAAGCTCCTGCAGAAGGAGCGGATCTCCGGTCTCCAGGAGGGTGACGTTCTCGAACACCTGCACCCGGCTAAGACGCGCCCATGCCTCCTGGAGCGCCTGACGCAGCGTGGGGGTGGGCGACAGGCCTGAAGCCTCGAAGAGGGCCAGGATCTCCTCCGGTCGATATCCCTCCCGAAGCAGCCCCTCGATCCGCACTTCATCCAGCGTGAACACGAAGGGGGAGCCCGTCGGACGGCCCAGGCGGCTGGAGAGCCCGAGCAGACGGGCAGACTCTGGCCCCGGCCGCACCGACCAGGTCCGCTCATCCAGCCATCGGGTCTCGGGCAGGGAGACCCCCTCCAGCGCCCCTTCCGCGAGCGGGGCGCCCGCATCGGTTTCCCCTCGGACCCAGCGGCGGCCGCGCGGCGTCAGACGGAACGCCCGGAGCGCATCGCCTTCATAGGCGAGGGCCACTGCTCCCAGCCAGAACAGCGATCCCTCAAGGTAGGCCCGCACATGCTCAGCGAGCGGGAGCGGCTCCTGAACCGGGTGGCCACGGACCAGCCGCCAGGGCCGGTCGAGAGAGGGGCCCGCGAATCCCGGCGGCTGCACCGCCTCCAGCGCCCGCGCCACATCGGTCCAATCCACCCATTCGTCCGGCAGCCCACCCAGTAGGCGGATCAGGACCTGCCGGCCCAGCCCCCATTCGTAATAGAGCTGCTCCATTCCCCCGATCCAGCCGATAGACCGCAACAGGCGAACCGTTGGATCCCAGCGCTGAAGCCAGAGGATTTCAAACAGAGTAGCGCCGCTCTGCCACAGCCTCCACAGCTGATCCATGATCTCCGCATCGTCGGCCTCCCTCAGGGCCGGTGAGGCGGGGAAGATCTCCCCCAGCGGGGCGCCGGAAAGCCGCCCCATGGCCTCCACCAGGAACGCCGCGCCTTCCCATGGCAACCCGATCCGTTCCATCACTGCCTCAACTGTCTCAGAGGCCAGCCCGCTCACCGGCACCGTGATCCACTCGTAGGGGGGAGGGCCCCACGGATGGCGGGCGAGGAGAGCCTCTACTTCCTCCGGATCATGAGGCCATCCCCACAACCATGGGAACATCCTCGCCCGGGGATGCACGCGGAGGGGGATCCCGAACCGCTGAGGGAACAGCCCGCGACAGGCTTCCCGCAGCAGCGGGGCGATCGGGGGCGCCGCCACAATCCGATCCGGTGGGAAACCGCGATAAACCGTGATCGGGAACACGGGGGCCGGGAGCGCGGAGATCTCCAGGGCGGCGACGAGATGCGCATGGGGACGCGGCCGTGTCTCATGGCCCAGGACGCAGGGGATCAGCAACCCCTTCCGGATCGCCCGGTTCCAGATCTGCCGGAACACCCGGCGTTCCCCACCTGTCCAGCGGATCCACCGCGTTTCGAGATCCTCCAGATCCACCCGTTCGGCTCCCAGCAAACGGATCAGACCTAAGAGGCCCTCCAGCTCCGGATCCAGCTCCTCCCGCCACAGCCCCAGCCGGAAATAAAGGAAAAGCCGAGCGGCCAGCCGGCGCACCCGCTCCGGCTTGCGCCCGCGGGGAAGGGGCCATCCCCGAAGGCGGGCCAGGCGGAGCAGCTCCACCGTCGTCCGCTGTTCCAGCTGGGCTTCCAGCCGCCGCAGATCTTCCAGACCCTCCGCCGGGGCGGGCCCGATATCCAGCAGCAGGGCCAGCCAGGCTGCCACCTCATGGGCGCATGGTTTGCTGCCACGACATCCACAGCCCCGCTCCCGCAGCGTCTCCAGACGGATCTCCCCTCCGGGGCAGGGTCGCCGCCATTTCATTTCCCGGGGAACGCCCGTGGGGGTCTTCGATCGAGATGGCGGGAAAACCGTCGCGAAGAGCACGTCTCCATCTCCGGAGCGCCAGTGGATCCGGCCGGAGGACCACAGGCGGAATGCCTCTATCAGGAGCGAGCGGGGGAATCCATCAAGCCAGCGATCCATGACCATTGGAGGAAGGCCCTCGTCCATCGGAGCGGGAGCCCGGCAGGGAACGATACCAGACCGGCACATCCGCGACAGCAGGGTGATAAGCAGGCAATTCCTCCGCCTCAAGGATCTCATATCGATAGCCCCGCTCCGTGAGAAACAACTGGCGCCGGGCGGCATAATCCTGCTCCACCGTATCCCGGCTCACCAGGGTGTAGAAGTGCGCTAGGACCCCATTGCGCTTGGGGCGAAGGATCCGGCCCAAACGCTGGGCCTCTTCCTGTCGTGATCCGAAAGTCCCCGAAACCTGGATGAGCACGTTAGCGTCCGGGAGATCGATCGCGAAATTGCCCACCCGCGAGACCACCAGGCGGCGGATCTCCCCCCGACGCAGCTGGTCGAAGAGCCGCTCCCGCTCGACCACCGGTGTGCGGCCGGTGATCAGCGGGGAGCGGATTGCCCGGGCGATCCGCTCCAGCTGCTCCAGATAATGGCCGATGATCAGCACGGTATCGTCCAGATGCTTTTCCAGCAACTGACGGACCACAGGCTCCTTGGCCCGATTGGTGGCCGCGAGGCGATACCGCTCGCTTTCTTCCGCCGCGGCGTATCGAAGCCGATCCTCCGGCCCCATCGGAACACGGACCTCATGGCATTCCACGGCAGCGATCCAGCCCCGTGCCTCCAACTCCCGCCATGGCGCCTCGTAACGCTTGGGGCCGATCATGGCGAACACCTCCCGCTCCAGGCCATCCTCCCGCACCAGCGTGGCGGTTAACCCCAGACGTCGCCGGGCCTGGAGCTGCGCTGTGATGCGGAAGACTGGCGCGGGCAGCAGATGGACCTCATCGTAGATGATCAGCCCCCAGTCCAGGGCGTTGAACAGGCGGAAATGGGGGAACTGGCGGAGAAGGTCCTCCTCGAAATCCCGTCGGGGACGGTGGGTGAGGATCTGGTAGGTGGCCACTGTCACCGGACGGATCTGCTTCCGGTGGCCGGTGTATTCCCCGATTTGATCCGGGCTCAGATCGGTTTTATCCAGGATCTCAGCGATCCACTGGCGGGCGGCCACCGTGCTGGTGGCGATGATCAGCGTGGCCGTTTGCAACCGGGCCATCACCCCCAGGCCCACCATCGTTTTCCCGGCCCCGCAGGGAAGCAGAACCACCCCACTCCCCGCCTGGAGGAAAGCTTCAACGGCCTCCTCCTGGTAAGGCCGCAGGCGGAACGGCTCGCCCGTCGACCGGGAGGCCGGGCGCAGGCGTAGATCCAAGCGCGCCCCCTCGATGTATCCGGCCGCATCCTCTACCGGGTAACCCAGATAAAGGAGCGCTTGCTTCAGATGTCCGCGGGCCCGGGGCTCCACCTCCACCCGATCCCGGATCGGGCCTCCCGGGGCCGTCCGGAGGAAGGGAGCGACCACGGATTGATCGACGGCCCAGGCCAGGAGCGCCGGATCATCGGCGACCAGCCAGAGCCGGCCGTTCTCCATCTCCAGACGAAACCGTCCGTAGCGAGCCATCCATTCCCGGATCTCCTGGCGGAGCGTCTCGGGGACATGGCCGCCGCTGAACCGTTCGAGCCCGGCCAGGATCTCCTCCGCCGTGAGGCCCAGGGCGGCCGCGTTCCATACCGAGAGGGGGGTCATTCGATAGACATGGATCGACCCGGCGCTTCGCTCCAAATCCGCAAAGCAGGCCAGGACATCCCGGGCCTGCTCATACTCCGGGTGCCGGGTTTCCAGCCAGATCGTTCGATCGGTCTGGATTGTAATCGGGAAAGCGAGGCGGATCGCCATGGGTCGCACCGGCAAGAGATCAGGCTATTTATTTTCACCCACCTCCAGGGCCTTCGCAAGGCCTTCCATGGAAGGCAGCCGGAATCAAACGAAGCGCGGCCCTCCAGGCAACCCGCTCCGCCCCCAGCGCCAGCATGGACCACGCATCCCTGGCTTTCAGGGTCGATGGACAACCGCTCGATACACCGCTACCGTATCTGCGGCGATCCGCTGATGGGTGAACCGCTCCAGGACCCGCTGCCGGCCCTTCTCCCGCAGGGACTGGTAGAGCGAGGGGTCTTCCATCAGACGCCGGAGGGCTTCCCGCAAAGCGTCCTCCTGATCTTCCGGGAACACCAGCCCAGCCTCCCCGATCACCCAAGGGATCTCCCCGGCGGAGGAGCCGATGACCGGAACGCCGCATGCCATCGCCTCGATCAGCACCCGGCCGAACTGCTCCGTCCAGTTCCGCCGGGTTCGGGAGGGAAGCACCAGCACATCCAGGCTCCGATAGACCTCCGGCATACGCGTGGAGGGCAATGGAGGCTCAAAGGAGACGCGTCCGGAGAGCCCCAGGCGTTCCGCCAGCCGGCGCAGGGCCGGCCCTGCCGGGCCGCTCCCGATGATCCGCATCTGCCAGCCTCCGGCCAGCCCTGCGGCCGCCCGGAGCAGGAGATCGATCCCCTTCTCGGGAACCCACCGGCCCACGTAGCCGATGGTGAAAGGCCGGGGCGGCCGCTCCGCCACCGGCGAGAATAACTCCGGATCCACCCCCACCTGGGGGATCACCGCCAGAGGCCCTGCGTATCCCTTGGCCCGCCAGACCCGGGCGGCCGTCTCGCTGCCCACAATCGCCGCGTCGGCGGATCGGAGGACCTCCCGTTCCCACCAGCGGAAGGGCAGCGGATAGCGACGGAGGAGGTTCTGCCAGGAGAAAAAGATCACTCGGATCCCCATCCGTTTCGCGACCCGGACGGCATGCCAGGTCGCCAGGTTATAGGGCTCCTCCTCGATGTGCAGGAGATCTGGCCGCAGGGCGCGCAGGCGTCGGCTCAGGTGGGGATAGAAGTGCAGGTGGAAGTGCCCGTTGAGAGCAATGGGCTCCACCAGCAGGGTATAGCCCCGGGTGTGCGCCCGCTCGAGGGGAAGCATCCCTCGTTCATCCCGCCAGGCGGGAGGGACGAGCACGATAAGCTCGATATCCTCGTGGCGGGCGATCTCCTCCGCTTTGCGTTGATAGGCCCCCACGACCAGAGCTTTGGAGAGCAAGACCACCCGCATGGAGCTCCTTAAGCGCTGCGGGAATCATCTCGCCCGGATCCGCAGGGTTGGTGCCGTTCCGGTTCTCAGCGTCTCCGACCAACGGCTGCCGAATCGTTCTTAATCGTTTTCCTCGTTTTCCCACGCGGTGAGGGCATCCAGGCGCTGTTTTGCCTCCTCTGGAAGGGACCAACCTACCGCGCCGAGGAGTTCCTGCAACTGCTCGACGGTGCTGGCCCCGATGATCGGGCTGGTCACCACCGGGTTGCTCAACACCCAGGCCAGGGCAACCTGAGAAGGCGTTTTGCCGAGCTCACGGGCGATCCGCTTCACCTCCTCCAGGGTTCGCCATGCCCGCTCGCTCCGGAGGTAACGCGAGAGCCATTCGCTGACTGCCCCTCGACTGCCGGAAGGGGGTGGGGCATCTCGTCGGTATTTCCCGGTGAGGAAGCCGCCCGCCAGCGGGCTGTAGGGAATCACGCCCAGGCCTTGATCCCGACATAAAGCCATCAGCTCTCGCTCGAACTCCGCCCGGTGGAGCAGGTTATAATGCGGCTGCAGGCTATCGAAGCGCGCCCATCCATGCCGATCACTGATCCACAGCGCCTTGCAGAGCAGCCACGCCGGGAAGTTCGAGGCCCCGATGTAGCGCACCTTCCCCTGCCGCACCAGATCATCCAGCGCCCGAAGGGTCTCCTCAAGGGGCGTCTCCTCATCGGGCCAGTGAACCTGATAAAGATCGATGTAATCGGTCCCCAGGCGGCGGAGACTCCCTTCCACCGCTTCCATAATGTGCTTTCGGGAGAGCCCCTGGTCGTTCGGGCCCGGGCCCATCGGCCCACGCACCTTCGTGGCGATGACCAAGGCCTCGCGCCGCTGCCCCTTCAGCCAGCGGCCGATGATCTCTTCGGTACGCCCGGCCCATGCCCCTGGAGCCCAATACGGATAGATGTCGGCCGTATCGATGAAATGGATGCCCGCGTCCACCGCGGCGGAGAGGATCCGATGGGCCGTGGGCTCATCCGCCGTCCAGCCGAAGGTCATGGTTCCCAGGCAGAGAACGGAGACCTTGAGACCAGTTCGTCCCAGGGTGCGATATTCCATGGTGTGTCCTCCGGAGAACGGATTGTCATGGCGCTCGCAGCGCCCCGTCCGCCCTCACCTCACTTCCTCCACCTGAACGCGCTGATCCCCAAAGGAGGCCGATTGAGGACCCCGAGCCAGCATGGATCGCCAGATCTCCGGGATCACCGTGACCCGGCCGTTGCGATCGAGACAGACATGCCGGGTCCAGCCCGTGGCCAGGCGCTCCCCGGTATCGGCATTGTAAACGGCGTAGCGGAAGGTGATGGCGCGGCTGCGGACCTCCTCCACCCACGTGCGCACCGTGACGCGATCGCCGTAGCGGGCGGGAGCCTCATAACGGGCGTGCGCTTCCGTCACCGCGAACAAGGCCCCGCTGCGCTCGATATCCGCATAGTCGGCCCCGCAGGCGCGCATATACTGGCTTCGCCCTTCCTCAAACCAGACCAGATAGGCACTATGATGCACGATACCCATCTGGTCGGTTTCGGCATAGCGCACGTAAAACGTCGTCGCCACAACCGGTCGATTCTTGGATATTCCCGACATGAGCCGATTCCGCCTTCTGAAAAGGGTTCCGTGGGTCTTCCTCTCCCCGAATCCCAAAGGGATGTCTGGTGCAACAGCTGCCCCGGCCATCCGGACGGGGTTCGGTGGCCTCCACTGCCCGCGGGCGAGGCCAGGGCGGCCGCTTACGAGCCAGCTGGCCGCAAAAGCTCGCCAGCCTCTCGCACAGTGAGGAAAACCAGAAGCGCGATCAGAAGGAAGAAGCCGATCAGATGGACAACCCGCTCCCGCTGCGGATCCACCCGTCGGCCCCGCACCGCTTCCACCAGGACGAACAGGATCCGTCCACCATCCAAGGCGGGGATCGGCAGGAGATTGGTGAACGCGAGGGCCAGGCTGATCAAAGCTATGAAGGTCAGGAACACATCCGGCGAGCCCACCTCCACGCTGGTTTGAAGCACCTTGCCAGCCTCCGCCCCAATTCGAATCGGGCCCGCTGGCTGAAGCACGCTGGGGGGGACGAGTCCCAGCACGATGCGGGCCGGCAGGCTGAAGAGCTGACCAGTCAGCATGGCGAACATCGCCGTGCCCCGGGCGATCGCCCCGGAAACGCCGAAGCGCTGAATCCGCTGGTAATCCGGCACGGTGGCGATAATAACCCCCATCGCGCCCTGACCGGGAGGCGGATCCGGCCGCACATACACGGAGACCTCCCGCTCCACGCCGTTGCGACGGATCCGCAGGATCACGGTTTGTCCCCGGCGCTCCTGGGCCAGCCTCCGCACCTCCTCGGTCGTGAAGACCGGAATCCCCTCTAGGGCGATGAGGAAATCGCCCGATCGAAGCCCGGCTCGGGCCGCGGGCGAATCCGCAGCGACACCCTGGATCTGCACTCGGGAAGCAGGAACCCCGAGCAGGAAGACCAGGATCAGCACCCCCCAGGCGACCAGCATATTCATCAACGGGCCCGCCGCCAGGATCAGCAGCCGCCACGGCCACGGCCGGGCGGCGAACCCGTCTGGAATCTCCGGATCTTCTTCCCCGCGTAGCCGCACGAAGCCCCCAAAGGGGATCGCGTTGAGGGACAGAACCGTCTCTCCCCAGCGGCCCATGGTCACCAGGCGCGGAGGGAAACCGAAACCGAACTCCTCGACCGCAACCCCACCCAGCTTGGCGGTCAGCAGATGTCCCAGCTCATGGAAAAAAATCAAAGGACCCAAAACCAGCAGGAATCCCAGGATTCCCCAGGGCACTCCGATCATTGGCTCGCTCATGGTTCCTCCAAAGGGAATTTATCCGGATTGGCCCCTTTTCCTCTACGGGAGGTCAGCAACACTCCTCCGGATCCCTAGGAACCCGGGATCCGAGAGGCTCCACCCCCCGGCCCGCTGGTCAGCACCCGCCGCACCCCCGGCACGCGCCCCAGCCGCTGGGCCACCTCGTGGGCGACTTCCCCCGGACAGAGCACATGCACATTGGGCCCGGCGTCCAGCGTGAAGGCCACTGGCAACCCTTCCTCCCGCCAGCGACGGACAGCCTGCAGGACCGTGATGGTGGCGGGCTCCCAGTAGAACAACGGAGGCCGCGAGGTCATCATCACGGCGTGCATCCAGATCGCATCCGTCTCCGCAATCTCCGCCAGGGATTCGAAGTCCCGTCGCTGGATCGCCTCCCGACAGCGAGCAACCCGTTCAGAGGCTGTCACCACCCGCAGGGCGTGGAGCGGGCTGGTGGCCGCCCGGCGATGGCCCTCGCTGGAGCTGACCACCTTATGCTGTTCGCTGACGATGGCGATCACATCCCACAACGCCCAGTGCTCGGGCGGGGCGATGCTGTAGGCATACGAATCCTCGTGGCGCTCTCCCGCCACCCATTCCACAAAGCCAGGGGGCACGGACCGACAGGCCGACCCGGAGCCGAGCCGGGCCAGCATGGAGAGCTCGCGTTCCGAAAGATCCAGGCTCAGTGCCGCGGCGGCAGCCACCGCCAGCGCCGCAAAGGCGGCCGCCGAGGAAGCCAGCCCCACCCCGGCCGGGATGTCCGTGTTCGACTCCACCACGGCCTGCCCCCGAAACCCAGCCTCCCCCCGCACATAATTCAGGAACCCCTCCACCCGATCCCGAGCCGGGCCCTCCACCCGGATCCCATTCAAAATCAGAACATCCGGCCCTTCCTCCTCCAGGAACGTCACCGTAGTCACCGTGCGCAGCGCCCCCAGATTCATCGAGAGAGAAGGGTTCGCCGGAAGGCGAAGCCGGTCGTCCCGATTCCCCCAGTATTTGATAAAGGCAATATTTGGATGGGCTTGCGCTGTCGCCCGTCGAGCCGCTTCCATCCTTCACTTTCCCTCCGGATCGGAGCGCGGATCTCCTCCGCGGGGCCATCCCCCTCGGGCCAACCGCGTCCAGATGGACCAATCCAGTTTCACATCCTTCGAGGGCGGCATCGCCGCCTATTCCCCGGGCCAATCCGCGACGCCTGCCCGGCCCCAGGCTCACCAGAGCGGAACGAGCGGAAGCAACAGGCGCGCGGAAGCGGGAAGGATCCCACACGCGACCATGATATCTTCATCTCCGAATCGGGTGTCGCTCCAGGCCGCGCACACCCGATCGCGGACCACATCCAGGCCCCAGTAATCCCCGGGGGCCGGGCTGATCGGCGGCACCCCCACATTGAGGTCAAAGGAGCGGTTGCTGACCCGGAACGGCAGGCTCCACGTCCGGCCGCCATCCGGCGAATACGCATAAAAAGCATCGAACAGACGGTTTCCTGGATCCCGCCGGCGGTCCAGCCAGAACAAATGCACCCATCCGCGGGAATCCGTTCGCACGATGGGATGGGCCGCATCGCCAGGGGCGGCGAACGGAATGGATATGCTCCACGTTCGACCGCCATCCTCACTACGGGCGAAGACCACCTCCGTCCCCAAATCTCCCCGGGTGGAGAGCTCGGTCCACGTGACATAGAGCCGGTTTGCATCGGAAGGATCCGCCGCCGCGCTGGGGAGCGTGTAAAGCCGCCACCGGTCGTAGGGCCGCACCGGGCTGGGAGGCTGGAGGACGTGGGCCACCGTCCGGGGGGCAGAGAAGGAACGCCCACCATCGAAGGAAGTCACCACGCGGATCTCCCCCGGCGTGGTCGGGGACATCGGTTCCACATAGAACAGATGGACCGCGCCGTCCGCTCCGATCACCGGCATAGCCCCCTGAACACCTTCCCCTTCCGTCGCAGTCACCGGGGGTGACCAGGAAAGCCCCCCGTCTCCGGAGTGAACCATCCACAGCACATCGGCATGCATGGGGCGCCAGGCCACATAGAGGCGCCCGTAGAACGGGCTGCCAGGCCGGTTATCACGGGCCAACCATGGCTTATCATCGAGAATGGTCGATGGCTCCGAAATCACCGTCACCGCGTCCCGCCACGTGCGCCCCCCGTCATCCGACCATGTCAGAAAGAGCCCATGGTGGCGGTAAGCAGGGGTCCCTGCCCCCAGGACCAGAACGTAGAAGCGCCCGTTTTCGGCCGCCAGAGCCACGGGATCGCTCTGCCGGGTGATCGCAGGAGGGAGCCCGGGGAAGGGAAGCTGGATCGGCCAGGAACGCCCGCCATCGAAAGAGACATAGATCCAGACCTCGCGGGTGATATCCTGAGTGCGACGGAAATCCTTAGCGGCCACCACCAGATTCCCGGGATTTTGAGGATGGATGGCCAGACTAGGCTCCTGCTGGGCGAAGCCACTACGATCGCTGTTCGCGACCGCATTCGGACCCCAGAGCGGTGGAGGGAGCAAATCCGCCTCCATCCGAGCCAGCGCCAGAGGAACCGCCCATCCCAACAGAAGCCCCCCGGCCAGGGCGATCCACTGGGGAAACGCCTTCATCCTCCCGCCTCCATCAGTCTTCCTCGACTCATCCCGACCGAACAAGAGGGGAACCGCCCTTCGCTCTCCAATCGCGTTGAAGGTAAGGCATGGATCTGCTATGATCATGAATCCGGGGAACTGAAACCAGCAACCTGACTTGAAACGCAGACCGAACCCTCCATCTCCCTTCCCCACAAGGGCCGGGGGAGAGGTCAGACCCGATGGCCATCGAACGGACGTGGATTGCGGCATGGCAGGATGCCGCGATCTGGAAAGATGAGCAATGGGGGCGGCTCCTGGTGCGCGGGGAGGATCGGCTGGCCTTCCTGCAACGGATGTCCACCCATGACTTCCGCGCGATGCAACCCGGGATGGTCCTCCCCACGGTCTTCACCACCTCCACCGGGCGGATCATCGACTGGGTCCATGCCTGGGCGCTGGAGGAAGAGATCCTGCTCCTGACATCTCCCGGGGCCGGCCCGACGCTGAGCTCATGGCTTCGACAGTATATCTTTTTCCGGGATCGGGTCCGCATCGAAGACGGCGCTGACCGCTGGGAGGCCATAGCGCTGATCGGGCCCCGGGCCGCCGAGCGCCTGGGGTGGTCGCCTGGCCCCCCTTATGCCGGCCAGTGGATCCGGGTCGCCGGCATAGAGGTCCTCGCGGCGAGGATCGATTTCCCGCCTGCCCTCTGGATCATCGGCCCCCCCAATCCCATCCGGATGCTGCAGGAACATCTGGAGGCGCAGGGCGTGCCGGCCATGGGGAAGGCCATGTGGGAGATCTGGCGGATCGAACAGGGGATCCCCGTATGGGGTCGGGAGCTGACTGAAAGGGTGAATCCACTGGAAGCCGGCCTTCGGTTCGCGATTTCCTTCCAGAAGGGCTGCTATATCGGGCAGGAAGTCATCGCCCGCCTGGAACACTATGAGAAAGTCCGCCGCCGCTTGATGGGCCTGTATCTGGAGGAGGAGATCCCAGCCGAAGGCGCCCGCCTGGAGGTGGAGGGACGGGAGGTCGGGTGGTTGACCAGTTCAATTCGTTCCCCCCGGTGGGGTCCCATCGGTCTCGGATACGTATTGCGGGAATACGCCGAGCCCGGTCGCCCCGTTTCCGTTCGATCCGGCGAACGAGCCATTCCGGCCCGCCTGGCTACACTGCCCTTCGCCCAGAATCCCCTGCCGGGCGCTCTGGAGTGAGTCGGGCCTGAACCCGGCATTCAAATCCCGGGCCGCCTGTTCGGATGGAAACCAGGCGGGCAGAGGCTACCCTATCCCAGCGCTCTGAAATATCATATCTTTCGATGAGCACCCTGCAGGAGGGAATCTTTCCCATGGCGCGAGAGCCTGTGAAGCTGGCCATCATCGGGGGCAGCGGCCTCTACCAGATGGAAGCCCTGCAAGATGTGGAGGAGGTGCAGATCCCCACGCCCTTCGGGGATCCCAGCGATGCCATCATCATCGGGACGCTGGAGGGACGACGGGTTGCCTTCCTCCCCCGCCACGGGCGCGGCCACCGGATCGCCCCCAGCGAGATCAACAGCCGTGCGAACATCTATGCGCTCAAAGTTTTGGGAGTCGAGCGGATCGTCGCCGTGAGCGCCTGCGGGAGCCTTCGGGAGGAGTTCGCCCCCGGCCACGTGGTGGTCCCGGACCAGCTGATCGATGCGACGAAGGGCAAGCGCGCTTATACATTCTTCGGCAACGGCCTGGTGGTGCACATCTCGATGGCGGATCCTTTCTGTCCTCACCTGAGCGAATATGTCTACCAGGCGGTGAAAGCGGTGGGAGGCACGGCCCACAAAGGGGGGACTTTTATCACGATCGAGGGGCCGCGTTTCTCCACGAAGGCTGAGAGCCGGATCTGGCGGCAGTGGGGGGCGGATATCATCGGCATGACGGCGGTGCCGGAAGCCCAGCTGGCCCGCGAGGCGGAAATCTGCTATGCAGCGATGGCCCATGTGACGGATTACGATGTCTGGCATGAAAGCGAGGAGCCGGTGACCGCGGAGATGGTGATTCAGCGCCTGGCTGCCAACGTAGCCATGGCCAAAGAGGCCATTCGGGTCCTGGCCCGCATCCTCCCGGATGAGCGGCCCTGCGCCTGCGGCAGCGCCCTGCAGCACGCCTTTGCCACCGATCTCTCCCTGGTCCCCGAGTCTCTCCGGCGTGATCTGGCCCCGATCCTGGGGAAATACCTCCAGCCGTCTTGACATTCCGGGAATACAAGCAACGGCGGGCCGGGGAACTGCCTCCCCGGCCCGCAAGCGCTCTTCAACGGATTTCCCGCACCAGCTGCTCGTAAGGAATGTCGCCCGGAATCAGCCCTTTCCCCCGGGCCCAGGCAATCACATCCGCGAATTGCTCACGGGTGGGGAGCGCACGCTCCGGATACGGGGGTAACCGATAGGTTCCCACCAGGGGCTGAGGCACCAGCTGCTTCTCGGAGAGAAGGCCGGCGTATTTGTCCCGGTTCGCGTTGATGGCCGCCACCGCCTGATCCCATGCCTGCAGGAAGCGCCGCACGGCCTCCGGGTTCTTCTCCACCACCTCCGCCCGGAAGCTGAGCACGCTCAGAGAGATCGACTGGACCTCCCGATCGTCCGCGATCACCTTCGCCCCCTGCTGAATCGCCAGGGTCGCGAAGGGATCCGGAAGGGTGGCCGCCTTCACCCGGCCTTCCACCAGCGCCTGCAGCCGATCCGGGATGCGCGGGATGTTCACCGTTTGGTAATCCCCTGGTTTCAACCCCGCCCGCTCCAGGATCCGATCTGTCATATACTCAATGACCGTCCCCTGGGAGATGGCGATCTCCACCCCCTTCAGATCCTGAGGGCTTTCGATCCCGGCGCTGGGGTTCGCCAGAATGAAATACTGGGGCGCCTGCGGATACGCTTGGCGGGCAATGCGAACCACGTAGATCTGGGGTTTCTCTTTGTTATAGAAGAGCGTCGAAAGCGTATCGTTGACCATGGCGTCGATGCGCCCGGCCTGCATCAATTGATCCCGCTCGGCCGCAGAGGCCGCGGGCACGACTTCCACTTCCAGACCGGCCCGGGCGAAGTAGCCCTCGGTCTGGGCCACATAGACCGGCAGGACATCCAAGATCGGCAGGGCCCCGAAGCGGACCCGCATCGGACCCGCGCTCGATGAAGGCTGGCACCCGATCGCCTCCAGGATCAGCCCGACCATCAGAGCCAGCCCGATCCCTATCCGCTGCTTCATGGATCGCCTCCAATACCAGAATGTCATCAATAGTTTATCTCAACCCCCCGTCTCGTGAAGAATTTCTCAAAAGGCTGGGAGGAGGAGACCGAACATTCCGCTTTGCCCACCCATGGCCCTTTGCGCTTTGAGCGGGAGAGCCGTCGTGAGGCTTTTCCGGCGGCACCCTTGCCGTGGCGGGCGGCTCCAGGGCCTCGAGAGGCGCCCCACCCACCCGGCCGCTTTGACAACTCCCCCCAACTCGCCTATACTGGAGGCAGAACACGCAGATGGGGGAGGCTTCCCTTGCGTGGAGAGGTCCGACAACGAAGGCCATCCCCAAAACGGCACGCGGCCGATGGGCTGTCGTGCCGTTTTGCTTTTCTGTAAGGGGCTACGCCGCTCGGAATTCCACCCTCAGGAGGAGGCTCCCTATGGTGGACTCGGCGCTGATCGGCAAGATTGAGAAAGCCCGGCGCTACGCTGAGGAGCGGGATCGATTCCACTTCATCTCCTTCGCCGTCACCGTGCGCGGCGAGAACAACACCCACCACGTTCGCTACCACGAGGGGAACTGGACGTGCGACTGTGAGTTCTTCCAGCATCGCGGGACCTGCGCCCACACGATGGCGCTGGAGCGGATCCTGGAGGGGATGTTGTAAGCCGGCGATTTCCTCCAGCTCCCCGCGATCTAGCGGTGGGGAAGCATCCGTCGATGGATCTTCCGGGAAGGATCGCCGCGCCTTCCGAATCGCACCTGGACTGGGTCGGCGGGGCGGGCGTTGCAGCTGCCCGCCCCCTCATCTTTACAGCCGGGAGACGCGGAAAAGCAGGCCGGCTGCCCCCCATCCCCCGCGATGGAGCAGGCCTCCTCAGCCTATTCGCTATCATAAACATGAGCCAGCATGCCCGGCTTTCCCTGCTCGGGCCCTGTGCTGCCCGTTCGGCGCTATCGCTTTTGGGAGATCAAGCCGAACGATCCCGCAGGCAGATCCCTATCCCGCTCGACTCAGACGAAGCGCCATGAGCATCCGCAATCGAGGTCCGGCGTCCGCCTCCAGAGGAGGCGAGTTCTGGTTAACCCTGCGAGAAACGATCGTGTTGGGAGCCACCCTGGCCAGCTTCCTGGCCAGCATCTGGCTGCTCCGGCGTCCGGCTCCCGCGCCGATCCGGATCGTTCCGCCCCCAACCCCGGCACCGACCCTTACCCCCACCCCGAAGTGGATCCAGGTCTACCTGACCGGCGCCGTGCAAGCGCCCGGCGTCTACACCGTCCCTCAGGGGGTTCGGATCTGGGCCCTGCTGGAGCAGGCAGGGGGCCCTCAGGCCGATGCGGATCTCGAGGCCCTCAATCTGGCCGCGCCGGTTGCGGATGGGATGCACCTGCATGTGCCCCGACGCGGGGAGCCGCCATCGGCTACGCCCACCCCCTCCGCCCGCCTGGACCTGAACACGGCTTCCGTGGAAGCGCTGGAGCAGCTCCCCGGCATCGGGCCCCGGACTGCGCAGGCGATCGTCGATTACCGGCTCAAGCATGGACCCTTCCGGTCCCTGGAGGATCTCCTGGCCGTCCCGGGCATCGGCCCCGCTACCCTGGAGCGTATTCGCCCCTGGGTGACCATCTATCCGGAACCCTGAGGGAGGCGGAAACCGGTATTGACCCGGCCCAGATGACCGACGGAGGAAAAAACAAGGGCGGAACCGACACGAGGGCCCGGCTCGTTATGAAGCTATGAAGCATGGAGGGCCGCCAGCATGTCCTCGAGCAGGTGTTCATCGGTGAAGGTTCCCTTCTCCAGCACCGCGTAGGCCTGCTCGCGCAGACGGGCCTGTTCCTCCGGCGCCAGGCTCCGAGCGGTGATCACCAGGACCGGGATGCGGCGCAGCTGTTCATCGGCTTTCAATGCCTCCAGGAGAGCAAAGCCGTCCATCCCGGGCATCATCAGATCCAGGAGGATCACATCTGGCGGCTGCGCCCGGATGCGCGCCAGGGCCTCGTCGCCCCGATAGGCGGCCTCCACATAGAAAACCCCGCGCGATTGCAGAATCCGCCGGATCAGCCGCACCGCATCCGGGTCGTCGTCCACGATCAGCACCCGCCGGCTGCGCGGATCCAGCTGGTCTAATGCAGTGAGGAACCCCTCGGAAGGCGCAGCGGGGGCTTCCAGGGTGTGGACCCAACCTTCTCCCAGGGCGAACTTCTCCACCGGGAAGGTATGCCCCGACGCGTTGATGACCACGGTCTCCTCCGGCCGGATGCGCCCGGAGGCGATCAGCTTGAAGGCACCGGCGAAGGCGGCGGCCGCCGCTGGCTCTATCGAGAGGCCTTCCATCTTAGCCAGCAGATGCATTGCCCGATAGGCTTCCTCATCGCTCACCGTCTCCATAAAGCCCCCGGTCTCCAGCACGATGCGGCGCAGCACGGGGTAGGCCGGGCCCGGATCCCCGGTCGCCAGCGTGGCGATCCGGGTGCGGGGCGTAGGAACGACCTGGGCCTGCTCCCGGCCCTCGCGGAAGGATGCCACGATAGGGGCGCAGCCCTCCGCCTGGATGATGCCGATGCGCGGAACCCGATCCACCAGACCCATGGCCTGGAGCTCCCGGAATCCTTTCCACACCCCGATTGGGCCCATTCCCCCGCTCACGGCCTGGATATACCAGTCCGGCGCCCGCCAGCCCAGCTGCTCCGCCATCTCGAAAGCGAGGGTCTTCATGCTCTCCCGCGCCGCCAGGCTCCGGATCCCCCGGTCCAGGAACAGCCCGCGCCGCTCGGCGAACCGGGCCGCCACCTGCTTGGTCTGGTCGTAAGTCCCGGTCACCTTGATGACCTCCGCCCCATACAGGGCGACCTCCCGCATCTTGTCCGCGGGCGCGGAGCTCACCAGGAAGGCCCATAGCTGAATCCCGGCCCGGGCGCAGTAGGCGGCATACGAGATGGCCACATTCCCGGTGGAGGCCACCACCATCTCCTGCAAGCCGGCCTCCCGAGCCACTGAGATGGCCAGGGAGGCCTGACGGTCCTTGAAAGAGCCCGTGGGGTTCTGGCGCTCGTCCTTGATGTAAAGGCGCGGACGGCCCAGCATCAACCCCAGGTTCTCCGCCCGCAGAAGCGGCGTTCCCCCTTCGTCCATCGTCACGATGTGGAGATCATGACGCAGGGGCAGGAGCTCCCGATAGCGCCACATGGTGAAGGGGCGGTCACGGAGCACGCGTTCCCACTGCCGGCGGACGGTTTCCAGATCGTAGACGACATCCAGCCAGTCGCCGCCACAACGCGGGCAGCGGATCTCGAAGCGGAGATAGGGCCACCGATGGCTACAGGCCGCGCAATGCAGCCACATCCCGTCACCCCTCCGATTCGAGGCCCAGGGCCCGCCGAATGTGAAGGTCGAAGGGCGGATAGAGGATTCCCCTCTCCGTGACGATCCCGGTGATGTAGCGGGCAGGCGTGACATCGAAGGCGGGGTTGGCCGCCCGCGCTCCCCGGGGGGCGATAGGGATGCCCTCGATCTCCAGCACCTCCCGCTCATCCCGCTCCTCAATGGGGATGGCGTCTCCGTTCGGCGTATGGGGATCGATGGTGGAGGTGGGGGCCACCACATAGAAGGGGACCCCGTGCTCTTTCGCCAGGACCGCCAGGGTGTAGGTGCCGACTTTGTTGGCCACATCGCCGTTGGCAGCGATGCGGTCGGCGCCCACCAGGACGATGTTCACCTTCCCCTTGCGCATGTAATAGCCGGCCGCGCTGTCGGCGATCACGGTGAAGGGGATGCCCAGCTGGAGCAGCTCCCACGCGGTCAGACGGGCGCCCTGCAAACGTGGCCGCGTCTCATCGACCAGCACATGGATGCGCTTCCCCTGCTCGTGAGCCGTGCGGATCACCCCCAGGGCGGTGCCGTAATCCACCGTGGCTAGGGCGCCGGTGTTGCAGTGGTGCAAGATGATGTCACCATCCCGGATCAGAGACGCCCCGAACTGGCCCATCCGGCGGTTGGTCTCCACATCCTCTTCCGCAATGCGGATCGCCTCCGCCACCAGCGCCTCCCGCAACGCCTGGGGATCCTCCAGGCCCTCATCCGTTGCGCGGCGAAGCATGCGATCCACTGCCCAGAACAGATTCACCGCCGTGGGCCGGGAGGCCTTGAGCAGGGCCGCCGCTGCCTCCAGATCCCGCAACAGGCCTATCCGATCGGACGCCGGACTGCGCAGGGCAGCCAGGGCCATCCCGAAGGCGGCCGCCGCCCCAATCGCCGGCGCCCCGCGGACTGCCATGGTGCGGATGGCCTCCGCGACCGCCTGTGGGGTGTCACACTCCAGGATTACCCGCTCATGGGGCAGACGTCGCTGGTCGATCAGACGAAGCACGCCGTCATGCCATTCCACGCTGCGCATCCGCTGGTCTCCATGCCAGAAAGATCAATGGGGATTTTACCCGAACCGATGGTGATGTGGGGAGTCCAGAGCCTCAAACCGCCCGGCGGGGACGGGATCCCGTTCCACCCCTCTCCCCTCTTGACGGCTTTGCGACCTCAGGGGCCCGCTGATCCCTTGAAGTCCAGAAATGAAATCCCCCTCCCCGTTTCCAGGGAGGGGGATCGGGTTAACATTCACTGTAGCCACAGTTATAGCAGGTCCGGCATCCTTCTTGCTCCAGCAGCGTAGCCTCGCCGCACTGCGGGCAGAGGTCCCCCACTGGCCCGAGGGCCTCTCGCTCGGCGGGCTCCGGGCGAGGTTCCGGCAGCGGGAGCGCTGGCGGAGGGCTCGGGATCGCCGAGGCCTCCAGGCCGCGCTCCGCCAGGTATTCCGCCAACACCCGGGCGATGCCGTCGGGGAGGCTGCGCACCCGCTCCGGCCCGAAGCCCAGGGCGCGCCCCCCGCCGATGCCCTGCAGCTGATCCACCACCTGGCGCAGCCGCTCGGCGGGCGGCACCGGGGAAGGCAGCCGCAGCAGCAGGGAGATCAGCCGCCCGATGGCCTCCGCCACCGCCGCGATGTCCGAACCTGCTTTCCCCACATTCAGGAACACCTCGAAGGGCTGGCCCTCGCCGTTCTCATTCAAGGTGATGAACGCCGTCCCCACCGGCGTGGCGATCCGGTAGGTGACGCCAGCGAGTTTCTGCGGCCGCGGACGCACGGTCGGGCCCACTGGTTGCGGCAGCGTGGGCTGGGTCGGAACCATCGCCGCCCCCTTCTGCTCCTTCTTGGCCTTGGTCTCCAGGGTCTCCAGGACCTCCTTTTGACGGGATCCGGCCACGTATACGGTCAAGCCCTTGCATCCCAACTTCCATGCCAGAAGGTAGGCCTTTTCGACATCTTCCACGGTTGCTGTTTCGGGGAAGTTGATGGTCTTGGAAATGCTGTTATCGATGAACGCCTGGATGCTGGCCTGCATCCACACGTGTTCTTCGGGGGTGAGGTCCTGGGCGACCACGAAGGTGTGGCGGATCCAGTCGGGGAGCTCCTGGATGTGCTGGCAGGTGCCCCTGCGCAGGACCTCCTCGATGATCCGGGCGCGGGCCTCCTCATTGAGGCCGGCCTCCTTCAGGGCGCGCATGAAGAGGGGGCTGACGTAGCGCAGCTCCAGTCGCCCCTCCGCCTCGTGGACGTAGCGGATGTAGGCCAGGGCGAAGACGGGCTCGCACCCGTAGCCCTCGCAGCCGGCGACGGTGGAAAGCGTGCCAGTCGGGGCCACCGTGGTCTGGGCGGCGTTGCGGATGCCGTAGCGGCGGATCCCCTCCACGATGGCCTTCCAGTCCAGGGGCGGCCGGCCCCAATCCCGGGTGTAGGGCTTCAGAGGCTTCGGGGGCTCCCATTTCAGGTTCTCCGGGTCATAGATGCTCCCCCGGATCGCCGGGAAGGGGCCCCGCTCTTTGGCCAGCTCGATACTGGTCCGCATAGCGTGGTAACGGATGAACTCCGCGATCTGGGCGGCGAACTCCTGGCCTTCCTCCGAGCCATAGCGGATCCGCAAGTGATACATCAGATCCGCCAGCCCCATGAAGCCCAGGCCGATGCGGCGGGTCTGGAAGGCAGCCTCCTTCAGCTGAGGGACGGCGGGCACATACTGGTTGACCTGGACCACGTTGTCCAGGAAGCGGGTGGCCCATTCCACAGTCTCCCGCAGCTTCTCCCAATCCACCTCCGCCCGGCCGTCCACGTATTTCACGTGGCGGGCCAGGTTCACCGAGCCCAGACAGCAGTTCTCGTAAGGCCCCAGCCACTGTTCACCGCAGGGGTTTGTGGCTTCCAAGGTGTAGAGATGCGGGACCGGGTTCGAGCGATTCGCGGTGTCCAGGAAGAGCACACCGGGCTCACCGTTGTGGTGGGCCTGGGCAGCGATCTTGCGGAAGAGGTCCCGAGCCCGCACCCGCTTGTAGACCCGGATGGGGATCCCCGCCCGCTCGGCGTCCTCCAGGGTCCCCCGGAAGTTGCGATAGGCGGGATGCAGCACGTCTGGGAAGCGCAGCTCCCACTCCTCGTCGTTCTCCACCGCCCGCATGAAGGCATCGGTGATGCCCACCGAGATGTTGAAGTTGGTGATGGCGTTCTCGTCCGTCTTGCAAGTGATGAACTCCTCGACGTCCGGATGATCCACCCGGAGCACCGCCATGTTGGCGCCCCGGCGGCTGTTGTGGGTCACCATGCCATTGGCCAAATAGGTGTGATTGTCTGATACCTCCAGGTCCAGCGTCAGCGCCTCGCCAGCGGGCTCAACGGATCGAACGTGAACGAACCAGCGATTGCCCACCGGAAGAGCATGTCGGGCGAATTCAGGAGATCGCGCTGTTAGCCCTTCATAAGCCGTAAGGGTGAGCCAACCCTCCCCTCGGACGTAGCGCCGCAAGGCACGTGGCAGCGCTGGGCGCGGGCTTCGGATCTTTCGACCGGTTCCTCGCCCGCGTCGATCCCGCAGTGGAAGGGCGGTCGCTCCCCGAACCGGGCTGAGCCAGTAAGCGGGCTCCGGAAGCGGATAGGCGGATTCACGATTCGAATCCGGGATCCGCTCCAGGCAAACCCGGAACCGGGAGCGGGGATCACAACCGATCCGCTCCGCCCATGCCCGCAGCCCGGCCGAGGAGACAATGCGAACGAACCAGGGCCGGGACCGTCCGAACCGGTTCCTGGATGGATGGCCCGAGCGCACTTTCACCGGGCATCCCAGGCCGATGAGCAACACCGCCACTTCTCGGGCCAGGCGCTCCGAGGCAGTGCAGAGCATGGGATAGCCATGGACGACCCTTCCATCGGCCTCGAAAAGCCCCCGCAGATAAGCCGCCACCACCGAAGGAGGGCTGAGCCGGATCAGACGGGGGACGCTGGCCTCCACGCTCCGGCCCTTCCCCAAACCGTTCATGCGAAGGAACTCCTTCACCGCGCGGTTATCGATGATGAAGAGCGTAGAGCCCTTCCCGGGCTTGCGCTGGATATGGACCTGAACCCCGAAGAGACGCTCCATCAGGCGGGGCATCTCTTCGATCAGGTAAGAATGATCGGCCACCGCCACCCCGATTCGATGATCGTTCTCCCCGTGGGCTACAAAGCCATCACCGGTGAGATACCCCAGGAAAAAAGCGAACTCCTCGTCCAAAACAGGGGGTAGCCGGGGCATGACTGGATCGCCGTGTTCCTTCTCGACCGGCTTCAGAGGCTGGAGATGGCCCTGATGCTGGCCGAGAATGACCGGGATGGCCTCGCCGGGCTGCAGCTCATCCAGCCGACGCCAGACCCAACCTTCCCGCGTCAGCACCTTCACCTTGTGATCCGGCGTGCCAGTCAGCGTTAGGCCCTCCTCCGTCACCACGCGCAACACCCGGGATCGGCCGCGGTTATAGCCGTGAAGGGAAATCCGGGGACCCTCATCGGTCCACACGGTGATGCGCTGCGGCTGCCATCCGGGCTTTTCCGGATCGACGATCTCGTCCAGCCGGAGCAGCCCATGCGTGGTGAACACCAGGGTATCCGGCGTCAGACATCCTCCCTGGGCAATCTCTCCGAAGGCCCGATCGTAGACCCGCAGGAAGCCTACCGGGCCGGTAGCCCGGCCCATCGAGGAGAAGACGATGGCGTTCTTGGGACGCAGACGGGAGAACGAGAACCCATTGCCGCCGCCCGTCTGCTGGATCAGCGCCGCATCCCGCAGGGTCTGAAAGATCCCCCCCGGGATCTTCCCCATGTCATCCTCCAGGGGGAGGACAAAGCAGTTGTGGACTACAACGCCTTCTACAACATAAGTGTGATCCTCTTCTACCTCACAATTATAAACAAATCCTTCATACCCCTCAGTTCCAACATGTTCTATCTTCAAATATGCATGGTCTCCGTTCCTCAATATGTCGTTACCCAGAGATACAGGAACCGAAAGATGGATTTCAAAGGCTTCCTCGATAAGCGGCCGAGATCGGCGGCGAACTCGGATCGCTGGAGCAATGCACTGGGCTTCAAGATCCTCGGCATAGACGGCCTCCGCTGGATCGAAAGGCCCAACCGGCAAGATCCCCTTCGGGAAGCCGACAGCTACCCAATCTCCAGGACGGAGATCGGCGGCCATGACCCAGCCCTGAGGGGTCAGGAAAGGATGCTCGGGAGTGGCCCGGATGGGTTGACCGATCCGCCCCACTTGGATCACCTTCAGCGGTCCCCGATAAAACCGCCGGGAGGTTTGCCGGACCGGCTGATAGCGGCCACGATGGGTCAGGACGCGATCGCCGGGCCGCAGGTCATCGATCCGTTTCGGACCGCGATCGGTCATCACGCGCATCTCGGGCGTGAAGCACGCCGCCAGCTGCCCCAGCGGGGTGCCGGCGCCGGTGAAGGTGGGGGAATTGGGGAGAAAGCGGAGGGAGGTGAGCATCCGGTAGAACCGCTCCTCCCATAGGGCCGGATCGCCGCCCAGCTCCTTCTCCGCCTCCGCAATGGCCCGAGCCACTCGACGGAACATCTCAGGGATGGTCTCTACCGGCCGGCCGTCCGGCCCCTTGCGCAAATACCGCCGCTCCAGGACGATACGGCCGTTCTCGGTTAACGGGATCTCCGCCTCCGTATTCGCTTCATCCACCCGGATCTCCCAGCGCGTCGTCATGGCCGTTTCCTCCTTCCCCAAAATAGAGATCGCTCGGCATCGATGTGCCCCGGACTCCATCGGCCCGCTGACCCCATGGACACCATCCGGATCTCCACTGTTCTCGGAGAACCCGGGGAACCACCATATATGGCGGTTTATTTGACATCAAATCCTATATATGGCGAATCCGCGGACACCATTGAGCCATCGGTAGGAGGTTCGCGGATCGGTTGCTTGGGATGGAAACAGGGCCCGAGGTCAGGCGCCGTTCAGGCCGGGCCGGCCGGCGGGGAGGCGCTTTCCCGGGCTCGGGCCTCCAGGAGGTTATCGATCTCCCGCCGGATGCTCTCCAGATCGCTCAAACCGAGATACACAATGGCGTAGCGGATGTAGGCGATCTCATCCAGCTCCTTCAGCCCCGCGATGACCATATCGCCGATCTGCCGGCTGGGGATCTCCGATTTCCCCATCGCCTGGAGACGGGCCTCGATCCGCTCCACCAGGCGCTCCAGGGCCTCCGCCGGGATGGGCCGCTTGGCGCAGGCGATCTGGATCCCCCGCAACAGCTTCTCCCGATCAAAGGGCTCCCGTCGCCCATCCCGCTTAATCACCATGGGCGCGAGGTGAATCGGCCGCTCAATGGTGGTGAACCGGCGCAGACACCGGGGGCACTCCCGACGCCGCCGCACGGCCCGTCGCTCCGCCTCCGGCGTGGTGTCGATCACCCGCGTGTCCCCATTCCCACAAAAGGGGCAGCGCACGGACGAAACCCCTATATATAGGGTAGAAAACAGGTTGAGCCGCCAGATCTTCGGATCCAGACGGGCCCTTATCGTAGCATGGAGGCAGAGGGCTGTCAAGCGCCACGGAACGCTTTAACCGGCGAGGACGTCCGCCGTTGAGCGCGGAGCGGGCCGCTCGTTTGACGCCGGCCCGGGGCTACCCCGCTCGATCCTCCAGATGGCATGTATCGTTCAGGCGGATCACGACCCAGCGTCCATCCTGAACGACCAGCTCGGTCAGCGAGGCGTTATCGAAGCGAAACGGGGAAGGCCGATCCAAGGGGAAGCCCAGCCAGCACCGGAAGAACATGGCGAAGGTCCCCCCGTGGGCCACCACCGCCACCGCTTGCTCCGGCCGGGCCATCGCCGCCTGCATCGCCGCCCACACCCGCTCCGCGAAGGCCTCGCGGGGCTCCACCCCCACGATCGCCGTGGTTGGATCCCGGGCCATCTCCCGCCAGGCCCGCTGCAACACGGCGACCTCCTCCCCCGGGCGCCCCTCGAAGGGACCCTGCCCACGCTCCTTCAAGCGCTCATCCACCTCGATAGGGACCCCCCAGGCGGCGGCGAGGAGGCAGGCGGTCTCATAGGCCCGCCACAACGGGCTGCAAAGGATGAGGTCCGGCGGAGCGGTGCGCAGGCGCTCCGCCAGCCGGCGGACCTGCTCCCGACCCACGTCATCCAGGGGCACATCCGCCCACCCCTGGATCCGTCCTTCGGCGTTCCACGCCGTGCGCCCGTGCCGGATCAGATATAGCCGCTCCGACATCTCAGCGGTTCTCCCGACCCGACTTCATGGAAAGTTTCCTGCCCGCCGCATCCCTTGAGGTTCCATACCCAGCGATTCCATACCGGGTTCCCCGACGTGCTCTGAGTATACCCCATCTCCGGAGCCCTCCACGCATTTCGTTCCCCTATCCTTGGGTGCAGATCAACGGGGCTACGGGATTTCCAGGACCCCCACCTCCACGCCATCCCCGAGGGAGCCATCCACCCGGACCGGCCATCGGGCTCCGGAGCGAGGGTCATACAGACCCACCCGGATCCGGTAAAGGCCGTGGAGATCCCGGGGCAGGATCACCCGAGTGAAGACTGGGAAGGGGTGATCGAGGGGCCAGGTAGAGATCGGCATGAGATCGTTGGGCAGCGGACCGTCCTGCTGGGCCACCAAGCGCCCGGCAGGATCCAGGACATGGATGAACATCTGGGGAGAACGAGGGATCGGCCCCACCCGCGCCCAGGCCAGAGTCACTCCGAGCAGGTCTCCCGGCCAGCGGGGCTGGCGCAGATGCACGCCCCGCAGTTCGACTTTCCCATCGAAATCGGCCTTCCGCGGCGTCAGGGGACGCCCATGGAAAGGCGGCCACGTCTCATAATAAGCCACCCAGAGGGAACCGAAAGGCTGTCCCCCGACCTCAAAGCCGTTTTCCAGCAACAGCCCATCGAAGAGCCCCAGGGGGTCCACCACGTTCTGTTGCCATCCGAAGAACCACAGGCGCCACGGACGGTCGGGCGGGCCATATCGTCGATGGGCGTCCTCCAGCCACGTTCGAACGGCTTCCTCCTCCCACACGGGGGATGCCGGGCCCATGAGGAGCGGAGCGGAGATCCCCATCCGGTTCCAGTAATAGAGAACCGCCCAGTTGGCCCGCAGGGCGAGGGCCGCTTCCCCCGGCCGGATCTGTCGGGCCACGTGGGCCACCGCTTCCCGATACGGATCCCGGCCACGGCCGGGATCCGCCCACCACGTCCACCATGGGCCGAGGAGCATGGCTCCCAGGGGCAGGAGGAACAGCGCCCCGATCCATCCTCCGGCCCGGCGCGGCAACCCGGGGATCCGCGCGCCGAGGAGCTCCCCCAGCCGGGCGGCCCCGCCGCCGATCCCGATGACCCACAGCGCCCACAGGAAGATCCCATAGCGGGGATGGAACAAGGCGAACCGAGGGAAAACCGTCACGAGGGTCGCGACGGTCAGGGCCATGGTGCCCAGGGTGAGCGCCGCCCACCGACGGGCGAAGGCGTTCCAGCGGAGCAGAGCAGCCGGGGCGAGGATAGCGGCGAGGAGCCATGTCCCTTCCCCCGGCCAGAACCCGTGGGCGAGGGCGGAGAGGATCCCCAGCAGGGTCGCGGGGGGTCGGAGGAAATCCTCCGGACGAACGAACCGTTCTCGGGCGAAGATCAGCCAGGGGCCGATGAGCCCCAGGAGTCCCAGCATGCTCGCGGCCCATCGCCGGCGCGCCCCGGAGCAGCGGGCGCTCCCCAGCCCCAGCCCGATGGCCATCGCGGCCGCCGGGAAAAGCCCGTAATAATGCGTGAGGATTGTTCCGGCGGCGAGCAGTGTCCAGATCAGGAAGCGAAGCGACGTAGGCTTCCGGAGGATCGCTTCCATCCCCTCGAAGGCGGCCAATGCCCCGGCGGCCAGCATCGCATACATCCGGGCTTCCTGCACATAATACAGCCAGAAGGGGGAAAGCCCCATCGCCAGCATCGTCAGGATCCCCGCGGGCCATCCCCACCCGCGCGCGGCGATCCGTCCGGCCAGGGCGGCCGTCAGCAGGCCGAACGCCACTGAGGGCCACCGCAGCGCGAACTCGCTCTCCCCGGCGATCCGGATCCAGAGATGGAGCAGCAGGTAGTAGAGGAAGGGGCTCCGATCCGCCGCCGTGGTCCGCAGCATCTCCGGGATGGGCATGCGGGCCAGATGCCAAGACCATCCCTCATCGAACCAGAGGGAAGGGATGTGGAGGCGATTCAAGGAGATGGCGGTCAAGAGCACCAACCATGCGATCGGCATTCCGGTTCACTCCCGAACGCAGCTTGCGGTGCGCCCCGGCGGGGAAGCTCCCTCGAGGCCCAGCGGCAGCCTTCGATCCCCGATCTCCAGAGGATGCATCCGGATGGATTCGCTCCTCAAAGTGTAACCATCGAGGCGTTCCCTGCCAAACCAGTTCCCCGGAGTAGCCGGCTCAGGCTATTATGGAAAAGGGTGGCCTGGCGGGGCTTGCATCCAGGGGAAGGGAAACATCGGAAGGATCTGGGGACTCAGGGCTTATGCACATCGTGGTGCAGATCCCAGCCTATAACGAAGCGGAGACCATCGGGGAAGTGATCCGAGGGATCCCGCGGGAGATCCCTGGGGTGGAGCGGATCACTGTCCTGGTGGTGGATGATGGCTCAACCGACGGGACCGAAGGGATCGCCCGTTCCGCCGGAGCGGACATCGTCATACGGCATCGGCGGAACCGGGGGCTGGCGGCCGCCTTTCAGACTGGGTTCGACGCCGCCCTGCGTCTGGGCGCGGACATCATTGTGAACGTAGACGCCGATGGCCAATATGATCCGGGGGACATCCCGGCGTTGATCGCGCCCATCCTACGAGGGGAAGCCGACATGGTTGTCGGCGATCGACAGGTCACCCGCCTGGCCCATTTTCCCTGGCACAAGCGCATTCTGTCGGCCCTGGGCTCGGCCGTCGTGCGTTGGGCCTCGGGGCTGGACGTTCCGGACGCGCCGAGCGGCTTCCGGGCCTACACCCGGGAGGCGGCCCTGCGATTGATTGTGCTGACGGACTTCTCGTACACCGTGGAACATCTCATCCAGGCCGGCAAGCGACGTCTGGCCGTCACCCATGTTCCCATCCATGCCCGTCCCACTTCCCGGCCCTCCCGGCTCCATCATGGCCTATGGGATTTCATCAAACGACAGGGGGCGACCATTGTGCGGGTCTACGCGAGCTACGAGCCGCTGAAGGTCTTTTTCTATCTCTCCCTTCCCTTTTTGGGGGTTGGCCTGATTCTCTTCGCCCGGCTGGGGTGGTTTTTCATCGCTGAGGGCTTCGCCCTCTACGGCCATCTGCAGTCCCTCATCGTCGCCACCATGGCCATCATCCTGGCCTTCCTGATCTTCCTCTTCGGCCTATTAGCGGATCGCATCGGAGACAACCGAAGGCTGCTCGAGGAGGTCCTGCGCCGGCTGCGGGAGTTAGAGGAGCGACTTTAGCCCCGGCCCTCCGGTTTCCGAAGGACCAGGTTGAAGTTCGGCATCCAGGGGGTCAGCCACGGGCGAAATCGCGGAGGAAGCCGCCGCACCCAGCGCGAGAAGATCCTCACCCATCGTCCGTTCAAGTGGAACTGCTGTGGATCCTCCAACAGACGGTAAGTGTAATCCTCGATCACGAATCCCAGATCCTCCAAGGCGTGGCGCAGGGTCCACCATGAGACGGGGCGTTCATAATAGAGGGGAGCTTTGCCGCTCCAGCGCACCACCCGATGGGCCAGAGGGCGCGGGAGGTAAGGGAGCAGGGGGAGGTCATAATGCAACTCAACCGGAAACAGGCGGTTGGGGCCGCTGAAGAAGCAGACCCCACCCGGCCGAAGCACCCGCTGGATCTCCCGCAGCAAGCGACGCCAGTCTGGGACGTGCTCGTAGACCTGGGCGCAGAGGACCAACTCAAAGGCGGCATCGGGGAAGGGAAGCTGTAGCGCATCCCCCACGCATAAGGGAAGCCTTGCCCCTCGGCTTCGGGCAAGGCGCAGGGCTTCCGCGTCGATGTCCACACCGACGATCTCCCAATGTGGCCATGCCAGCACGAGATGCTCGCTGATCACCCCGATCGAGCAGCCGACATCCAACGCTCTCCCCCCCTGCTCTATGAGCTGGGGGGCTGCAGCCTCCAGGATGGAGCGGATCTTGCGGGCCTTTTGCCGTCTTAACTCCGGGTCCTTACACGTCTCCCAGCAAGCCCAATAGTTCGGCTGATAGTGTTCCTTCATCCTGTTCCCCCTTCAAAAGGGAGGCGATGATCTCCACCGCACGCTCGGGCCGGAACCATCCCCGCAGGATGGAGGTGTTCCGCTGGAAGACCTCCCGACGATCGGGATGGGATAGGACCCACCGCAGGCCTGTGGCCAAGGCCTCCACGGTAGGTTCACCCACCACCCACCCCACCTCCTTCAGGCGGATCAACAGGCCGAGGTCCCCCACATCTGTGGCCACTACGGGCAGCCCGCACTGCATGGCGTCTCCGAAGACCAAAGGGATGCTCTCCACGCGGGAGGGGATCACGAGGTAATCGGCCGCTTTCATCATGGAGACCACCATGGGGGGGGTCGCATAGCCGTGGAGGAAGACCGTTCCGGCCAGCCCGCAGGCCTCGAGACGCCTCTCCACCCACGGCCGCAGGGTTCCATCCCCCAACATATGAACCTGAACGCCGGCCAGATCCTCCCGCAGGGCGCACAAGGCCTCCGCCAGGAGATCCACGCCCTTCTGCCGCTCAAAGCGGCCGACATACAGCAAGCGACAACGAGCCGCAGGGAGCACAGCCGGAGCGATCTCGAGCGGCAGCCGCCGGGCCGCAGGGAGGAACCCACACCGCCTCCCGCTGATCCGTTCGACCTCCTGGGCCAGGTTCCAGCCATCGGCCAGGCAGAAGGCAGCATCTTGCAAGACCCGGCGGACCACCCGTTCCCCGAAGGGATAACGCCGCCGCCCCCAGATGTCGGATCCTAAGGCCCACACCCCGTAGGGGAGGCGACGCCGACGCCAAGCCCAATGCGCCAAAGCTCCCGATGGGAGGGCCCACAACGCCACGCAAGCCTCCACTCCGAGAGCAGCAGTGGCCCGATCCACGAAGACCATGCCGCTAAGCACAAGGCTGGCGAAGCGGATCCAATTGAGGGGATGCGAGGGCTGAGGGGCCAACTCTCGATAATTACCCCACCAAGGGAACTCGAGAACCGGGAGTTGAGGCTCGCGGATCGGTCGGTCCTTACGAGGCGTCACCACCCAGACTTGGTAGCCTGCCCGTTGTAGGCCGAGGGCCAGCTCGCGGGCGAGGACCCCCGCGTTGAAGGTCTCCTCCGGGCTCAAGGGATAAGACGAGGTGATCAGAAGGAGCCGCTTCATCCTTCCCTCCGCAGCAGCCAGGCTGTGTATCGGGCTCCCCACGACCAACCCAGGAAGGCCGCCACACCCTCCAGAGGGTAGGCCACGGCCAAGAAGAGATAAAGGCCGATCCACGGCCACCGGCTCTGGTGGAACCACGCTGCTGCCCTCTCTATCCCCCTCGGCCCTCCTGGAGCTTCCCGAAGCCCGAAAGAGGCCATGCGCCGGAGAAAAGGGATCCACGGAAGCCGCTCCACGGCCTGGGTTCCTAGGACGTGAAACCCGTGCCGTTGGAACAATGCCCCCCAGTCTCGGCGCTGTCTTGGGAATAGATAAAAGACCTCTCCCTCGAGCTGGCACAGCTCCAAAGCGACCAGCCTTCCTCCCGGACGCAGCAGACGTCGGAGCTCCGTGAGGGTCTCCTCTTGAACGGAATAGGGGAGATGTTGGAGGACGGTCACTGAGATCGCCCAATCGAATGAGCCGCTTTGGAAACCGAGGCGGGGAAGGTTCATCACCGCCCATGATCCTAAAGGGGTCAGACGGCGAGCCCAGGAGAGGGCATGGAACCCCAGATCCACTCCGACCGTCCGGACTCCATATTGCTGGAGCAGACGAGACCACCGCCCTGTCCCACATCCTAAATCCAAGGCCCGTTCCCCCGGCTGGGGTGGGCACCTCCGCCAGAGCCGGCGCACCGCCCGTTCCTGCCAGAAGGCGAAGAAGCGGTTGAAAGGGGCTGGCATCCCTCGATACAAATCATGGATCCAGCTGACCTCCTCAGGCCGCCTTAGATTCCTCAGAGTGGCCAACCCCTTATCGTGGCGGTGCCAGAAGCGATCCAGGGCCTCTGGGACGGAAAGAAAATCCCTCATGGCCGAAGGATGAACTCGACGTGCCAGGTAAGCAGCTCGCCCAACAGCGGGATGCGGGAGAGATCCAACGGGAGGAAGCGAACCCCCTGATGGACGATCCGGAACCCCGCCTGAAGGATCAGCTTTCGGGCGCGGCGGATCGTCAGGGGATAGAGACCGTAATCCCCGAAGGCACGGGCGAAGGAAGAGGGGGAGGTCGGGAATCGCTCCGGGACCCAGCTGCTCTTCCCCCACCACCTTCGCCATCGGATCGCTGTGAGGGCCGCGCGTTCCCCCAGGTAGTGAAACGGCGAGAACTGATGTCCACCCCGCGGACTATAGAAAGGCGGGAAGCTTAAATAAATCCAGCCTTTCTCACGCATCACACGCCGGATCTCGCAGAGCAGTCCCAACGGCTCCGGAACATGCTCGATGAGGCTGGCACAGAACACACCATCGAAGGTCGCGCTCGCGAAAGGGAGGCGAATCGCGTCGCCGCGCACCTCCGCGATCCCTTCCCCCAAGGAAGAGGACAGGGAGAGATCCAAGGCCACTACCCGGGCGCCGGCCTCCCTCAAAGCCAACGAATAACCTCCGTATCCACAGCCCAGATCCAAGATCCGCCGGCCGGCCAGCGCACACCCACGATGGATGAGTTCCTCCACCACCCATCGACCCTGATAACGCTGGAAGGCTTGATAGTCCTCCTCGCTGCGCAGCCGGACCCGAGCTAAGCGCCATAACTCCCACCAGCGCCACCACATCCTCAAGACCGTCCCCTCCGCCACAGCTCGCGGATCTTCTCGATCACATAAAGAACTTCATCTTCCTCCATGTGGGCCGTGAGAGGGAGGGAGAGGGTTTCCTCAGAGATCCGCTCAGCGTGAGGGAACATGCCGGGGCGATAGCCGTAGGCCTCCCGATAGAACCGGTGGAGGTGCAATGCCTTGTAGTGGATCCCTGTTCCGATACCGGCCTGGTGCAGCCGCCGGATCAACTCATCCCGGGGAAACGGGGCTGCTCGAGGATCCACCCGGATGGTATACAGATGGCGGGCGTGGACGATGTGCTCCTCCTCCGGAGGCAAGCGGATCCCCTCGAGGTCCCCCAGCCCCTCGTTGTAAAGCCGCCAGAGCCGCTCGCGGCGGCTCCGCCATTGCTCCAGATAAGGCATCTGAGCCAACCCCATCGCCGCCTGGATGTCCGTCATATTGTATTTATACCCGGGCTCCATGACCTCGTAATCCGGGAATTGTTCCTCGGTGTAACGGCGCCAGGCGTCCCGGCTCAAGCCGTGCAGGCGTAGGATGCGGGCGCGCTCCGCCCATTCCGCGGAGGCAGTGGTTAACATCCCGCCCTCCCCTGTCGTCAGGCTCTTGGTCGGATAGAAGCTGAAGGCAGCCAGATGTCCCAGCGTCCCCACCTTACGGCCCTTATAGAACGCTTCCAGCGCATGAGCGGCATCCTCGATGATAAAAATCCCATGGCGCTGGGCAAGGTCAATGAACGCATCCATCTCACATGGGCGCCCGGCATAGTGCACGACGATAATTGCGCGGGTGCGAGGCGTGAGCACATCCCGGGTGGCCTCTGGATCCAGATTGCCCGTCCGCGGATCCACATCAGCAAAAACAGGGCGCGCTCCTGCATGGATGATCACATTAGCGGTGGCCGCAAAAGTCATGGGGGAGGTGATCACCTCATCTCCAGGGCCGACCCCGATCAGCCGCAGGGCAAGGTGGAGAGCAGCCGTGCATGAGCTCACAGCCACAGCGAAGGGAGCGCCGATATATCGAGCGAAGGCTTCCTCAAAGGCAGCCACCCGCGGGCCTGTTCCCAGCCAGCCCGAGCGAAGGACCTCCACCACCGCCTCAATAGCTTCCTCGGGTAATCGAGGCGCTCCGAAAACCAGATAGCGGCCACGCGGCGAAATGACAGGGGCCATCGCTACCTCCCCAGGCGCTCAAAGATCAGATTCACCCGCTCCCGCATGAAATCCTCTGTCAAAGGATCGGACCACTTCACAAGCAGATAGCCCACTAAGTTTCCCTTCCAGAAAACAACTTCATGGGACCAGATCTTTCCGCTTCTCGATTCCTCGGAGGGATGTATCCTCCAGCGCGCTTCGTCGGCCGCCGTCTGGATCAAACGAAATGAGCCTTCTGATGAAGACAAGCGCCGGGCATACGCCTCCCAGGCCAAGCGGATGTCCTGGAACAGCCGTAGCTCCACCGCGAAACCCTTTATGAACGGATGATAACGATCTTCCTCCACAGGAAAACGCAACTCAAGACCGCGGAAGGTCGCTTCACGGATCTCAGTGCGGAGAACATAGAGCGTTCGCATGAATGGGAAATCCTCGGGCCGGAGAATCGCTGACTCCAAATTCAAATCGGCAGGATAAGGCGGGGAAAACGTGGCGGGCATGACCATGGGCTCAACAGGCGATTCGAATAAAATAGGGGAGGGCTGGCCCATGGAAGGAGAACTAAAGGGAAACGGACGGAAGGGAGCGCAGCTCCCTATGAGGCTCATAACTCCTAGCCAGCAAAGCATGCGAACGGCCGCCATATTTTCTCCTCTTCAACATCAAAAATGCCGGGGTGCGACCACGATCGCACCCCGGCATTTTAATCCTAGTATGGTGATCGAATCAAGAGGAGCTAGGGGGATTTAACCCCCGGGAACCCTGCAGCCACATCCCCAGATAGGATCAAGCTGTTCTGATCGCCAATCACCGCGATCGGTTTGTCCGACAAAATGGTGACGCTACCGAGGAAACCTGGTGGAATATGTCCATCAGAGAGCTGATTGAAGGTTTGGGCGTCCTGCACCGTGACATTCCGGCTGAAGGTGCCCAGATTGCCCGAGTAGTTAAGGGTCAGCTGAGCGGCCCCCCCGCCAATCACCTGAACGGAGAAGGTTGTCGTCCATTTCCCTCCGCTGTATTGATTTTCGATCAAGGGAACGGCCATCTTCGTGCCTACGTCGGATGGAGCAAAGGCGGTGTAACCGATGGCCCGATCGCCTGGCCCCAGAGTGTTCGCGATATTATAAGCAATGACCAGGGGTTGTGTGGAGGTCACGGTTGCTGCGCCGTAGAAATTGCTGGCCAGCGGCCCCCCTGTACATCCTCCATAGACATTCGCGGCAGGATTCAGATAGAGGCTGCCATTGGCTGGAATGGAACAATTTAATGTCTGATTGTTCGTGAACTGAATTTGAACAGAAGCCGGGCTTGATGCCGTGTTGATCATCGTAAAGTCAGTAGTCCACGATCCATAGGCGTTGATATAACCCGGCATGTACAACGTAGTGCTGGCCTTACTAAGCGGCAAAGCCGAGTAGGAGACTAACAGTCCCCCCGTTGTCCGATATTCATCCACCGTGACCGCCACGGGTTGCGTCGCCGAGATAATCGCTGATCCATTGAAATTGGTTAAAGTAGGATGATCCCATTGATCTACCAGTGCGGAAGCTCCTGCAGGAAGATTCGGAATGGACTGGGTAGCCACCACGCTGCCACCGCTGATGAACTGGATCTCCACCGTCGCTGACAACGCACCCGCGTTCTGGATCGCCATGCGGGTGTTCCAAGGACCGAACTTGGCCATCACAATCGGCGCGAAAACCACAGGAGCAGGCTCTCCGATTCCCACATAGGCATCTGATACATACTGAGATCCAGAGAGATTGTTCGCTACTGTGGCAATCGCAGAGACCGGTTGATCTGCGCTCACGATTGCAGCCCCCTGCCACCCAGAGGGCAGGGTGCCACCCCCATCGAGCGTATGAAGGGCGGGATTAAAATACGCCGATCCCCCTGCAGACACGTTGTAAAAGGTCTTCGTACCTGCCGAGGACCCGTCTGGATTTATAAAATTCACAACAATGTTGGCTGAGCTTGTTCCCAGATTTTGAATATTAAAATCTACAGTAAATTGACCTGGAGGGGCTCCCCATGCAGGGCCTACAATCGAAAAAAGGACAACAAATAGGATGATCCATCGTAATTTTCGCATCATGGCCAAGCCTCCTTTCGCGAGAACAGGGTTCTAAGGCTATATTATTGGGTTCCCAGGATCCTGTCTATACTCCCTTTGGATTACTCCGGGTCGGAGAATCCCCACTGTTGGGGCTACTCCCGCCCGGGATGCTCACAATCCCGCCATCGGAAGATCCAGACCCGATCCTGATGATATAAGAGCTCCCAAGGGCCTCCACGCAGCTCATCGGGCACCCAAAGAGGAGGCGAGGGGGCATTGACCCGACCTTGTTGCTGTCCCACATAGACGTAACACCAACCTAAGCGAACCAGATCGTTCAGGATCTGGGGATCACGCGCCGTCAAACGGGAAATCTGTTCCCGAAGACGTGAAGGAAGATGGGGATCGGTGGTCCGCTCGATGGCATACGGGAGGGGAGGAATCAAAACCGCTCGTTGGGCCAACAGGGGCAGCCACCATCCCCCATCGCTGCCTACCGCATCCTGACCTCCATAGGCTAAAAACCCATTAATCAAAAACCGCGCATCCGAAGGCAGATGTCTACGGATCCAATCCATGGCTTGCCGATCCGGTCGGGTCAGCATGGCATGAGAGCGGGGATCAATATCCCCAAGCCGATTCCAAGCACCCCAGGCACCGAATAACCCGATTAGAACGATTCCCATCCGCCGAACCCATGGATTGCGCCATCCCATTTCCAGGAGATCTCCGATTGCGATACCGATCAAAAGGGCCATTGGCAAGTAGATCCCAATCCAGAAGGCAAAGCTGCTGATCACTCCAGACCCTGGCAGGCCCACCAGCTGCGGATGGGCACTCAGAAAGACGCCAGCCCACCAGATCAATAGAAATCCGATCGCATTCCGATGACGCATCCATCCGGTGATCAGGGCCAACCCTCCCAGGATCCAGCCCCACAGGGGCATGTACATTTTCAGATCTCCCCACGTCTCCAGACCGGGGCTGCTTCCACCGCCAGCGGATAGAGTTTGCCGCAGGGAGGCGGGAAGTCCTCCCTCCCCTAACCGCTCCAACCAGGGGAGGATCAGGATGACTACGAGCCCTCCCAGAATCAATAGCCGCAGTATGCCCTCTCTCCAGGCCGGATGGAACCACTGTAGCCCACGGACAAGCATCCACGTGATCAAGAAAATACCATAGAAGGCCAAGACTCGATAATGAGTTAACCCCAGACCGGCAACCACCAGCGCGGTTAGAAGAAGTAAACGCAGATTGGGTTTCTGAGGCTCCAGCGATTCCACGGTTAGGCGCACCGCCACCGGCAAGAGGGTCTGCCCAGCCAGCTGAGTATAGCGCCCCCAGTTTGTATAATACATTGGCATTGACCACCCCAAGGCTGGAAGGGCCACGGCTACCACACCGGCCCATGGGGATCCCCCCATCCGGCGCGCCAGAGGATAGAGGGTAAAGGCCGCTAGCCCATTCATCAGCTGGCCCCCGAACAGCACGGCCTGGAGCGCAGGCCAACCGCTGATCCAAGCGAGCGCTGCCATTTGGCTGTGAAAGCCATAATGATATGTAAAACTTGTAATGGGAGCGTAGGGAGTCCATTCTCGGAACAGGCCGCCATGATCCAACAACAGCTGAACAATCATCGTATGTTGCAAGCCATCGCCCCACATAGGCGCTTCCAGCCCGCGCGCTACCAGCAACCGAACTCCTAAGGCCAGGAGGAGGATACCGATTAGGACGCCATCTGGCCCGGAGGCCTCCTCACGCCACCACCTTTGCAAAGCCTTCCACCCCTGGCGCAACCGCCATCTCCGATGCCGATAAGCCAGAGCCACCAGCCCGCCTCCCACGGGCAGCCACGCGTATAGCGCCCCCCCATGCACGCCCACAAAATCGGTCCACAATAGGAGAAGGGGGTAAAGGGCCAGACTGATCCCAACCGCCAGCCCCATGCGATCCAGCCAGGAAAGAGATCCCCCTGTCCAGAACCACGCGAGCAAGACATATCCCGGAATCAAATAAATCAACGCGGATAGAAATAAAAACCAAACTCCAGCCAACACCGCTTGCGCAAGCTCTATGGCGATTCCTTTGAGATCGTAAGTCAACCGAAATGCCAGCTGGACATCCAGGGGTTCATGGTCCCGATAGGCCGCGCCGTCGATATAGGCGTCACCGGGGGCAGCACCCACCCGCACCGCGCCCGTGCCTTCCAGTTCCAGGAAAGCATAGCGATACATGCCGTGGGAACGGTTGTCGGGGGGGAAAGAGAAGCGGTAGAAACGGGGAACTGTGACGGTCTCCAGCGGCAACGCCACCACAGCCAGGTCAGTCGGGGATCGGGGATCGGCTCGAAGGTGAAGGCGAAGGATGCCTTTCGCCCCCGGCTCCGGCTCCAGCCAAAGCTCCACTCCGTTCAGTCCCCCATGGCGGCCCACAAAGGTTTGCCCCACGGTATGGCCCGGCTCCAGGAGAAGAGCAGGAGCCATCGGGCGAAGGGGTTGGGTGTCTGCCCAAGTGCACCCCGCAAGCTCCAAAAGCAAGAGCAGGCAGAGGCCTGCCGCTTTCCGCCACCTCCCCATTCTTCTAACCCAAAGTGAAAGCTCTTCGGAAGGCCAGGTATGTGCCCAGCAAATACATTCCCAGAACCAGACCATACGCCGCTCCCCATCTTAATATCACTGGCTTCCCCTGACCTAGGCGCTCTGCCAGGATAACCCAGCGATCAGGGATGGTCAGGGCATAGCCGGCGCGGAACGCCAGATCCTGAACACGGTCCGCCTCCCCTCCCCCAAAGCCCCGCAAGAGGGCCTCCCCCTCCGGATACTGATCCGTGTCTGCTGCCCAGATCGCGACGGCGTTCCCAGGTTGTCCCCCTGGAGCCTCCAGGCAAAAGGTGAAACGGCGCCCTGCGGAAGATGTCACAGGCGGAAAGGTGAAAGCATATTCTTCATGGTCTCGTAGGATTGCCATCTCCGCATAAGCCACGCGTAACAGCCGCCCATTCCATTCCCCCTCTCGAAGCACAAATCGCAGCTCCCCCTGATTGTGTCGTCCATATGTGCCAATCCGGACACGGATTTCTGCCAGATGCGGAAAGCGAGCCACAAAGGTCTGGCATATCGAACGGCCCGCGACCAACTCCCCCACCAGGACATTTGCGAACGGCTGCTGGGGGCCCTCTTCCGGAGCCGCCCATGCGGCCCCAGCCAGGAAAATGCCCAGAAGAAGGAACATCCCGCTAAGAGGGCCAAGGGTTCTGATCAGGGACATGGGCGAGGCATCACGTAAAAGGGTTGATCCACGTAGATCCCCAGCCGGATCTGGCCGTTTGCAGTCCGATCCCCATCCCAATTCGGATCTCCATCCCGAACGGGATCGTAGACCCTCCCGACCGTGTCCACCAAGCGCAAGCATGGATAAGGGAAATCAACTGTGGTGTTGGATCCGCGAGCCCAGAGAACGGTCTTCTCCACACCATCCGGCATACGGAAGACATAAGCCTCAACTCCAGGGATGTCAAGAGGATGGAGATAACGAGCGCCTTGAAGCTCCCGCGTTAATGTTTGATAAGCCCAGTAAGAGAGCTTCGGACGGTTGAGATCCCGATCCCAGAACAGACCGTGAGCCTCGGTGCCGGGCCCAGCATCGAAAACGGAGTACCAAGCCAGCATCCGAAGATCAACGGAGAGACCTCGCACCAACATTTGAGCCAGCCATCGCGCCTGGAGTTCTTCGCTGCTTCCAACGCTTGGATCGCTCCAGAAACCCATCTCCGGCACGAGCAAAGGCAGGTCACTTATCCCATGCCGCTCCATAATCCCACGGATCTCCATTGCCTTCTCGCGAAGGGTCGGCCAACGATGGGGGGATATCGGATAATAATGAAAAGCTACCGCATCAATGAAGCGTCGAGCCTGTCCCTCGCCTCCTCCTAGCGCATTCAAGGCGCGAAGGGTATCCGTCAGAAACGATCGGACAAAGGGTCCTCCCTCCTCTTCGAACCAATCATAGGCCAGGCCACCAATGAGCACTTTGGCGCGCGGGTTCGCCGTGTGAATGGCTGGGGAGATCTGGGCAAGCATCGCCGCAAAACCAGCACCATTGTGCCCCCAGTAGCCCTTTCCATAGCGGGCCCGGTCGAGATCCCCATTATCAGGCTCCGCATAGAAGGACCAGTAATGAACGCAAGGGGAGCCGGGCGCATCCTCGACCCCATCACAGTCGTAGCGCTCGGCCATGCGGGTGACAAAGTCCACAAGGTCTTGGGTGTTCGTCACAGGCCCCCCAGGCAGCGCGGCCGCCCATGAGGGATTGTCTGTAAAGAGAACAAAGACTTCCATCCCCGCCCCCTGGGCATTCCGAACCTTCTCGTCAAAACCCGCCCAGTTGAAACTCCCCCGCGCCGGCTCTACTGCTGACCAGGATAGAACCGTGACAACCCATCGCCCTCCCGCCTCTTTCATCTTGGAGAGACCCCATGCATCATCCACCGCCCCATACATTGTGATCCCAAAGGGAGACGTATATCCCGGATCATAGAACCGTGCGATAAGCGGAAGATAGAGGGTAAAATCGGGAGCAGCCCCTGCAGATTGCATGGCCCCTCGGAAGGGCGCCTGGTCTCCCCAGATCAGCAGAAGGGACAGAAGCAGCCATCTCGAAATCCAGAGATTATGCGGCCGAGGAATCTTCACCTCAGCCTCCTTTGTAAAAATAAGGCAAGAGCGCGAAAGCGAGGGCGGCAGCATCCAGGATGGCCCACAAAAGAAGGAATCCGAACACCCGCGCACCTTCCCATCCTTCTGGGATCCATCGCCCCCATCCCCCTGCCAGGAAGAAGGCAAGAGGCACAGCAGCCGGAAACATGTATCGCCCCTGCGCGTAATAGCGCCCTCTTGGAACATTCATAACGAAGAACATCCAGCCTGCTACGGTGAAGACCACAAAAGCCCCCATCACCCCTATCACCCAGCCAGGCACCCGCCACCGGCGGGAGCGCGGAAGCATCCAGCCCTCCAGAGCAATCATTAAGAGGAGATACACAACCCCATACCAGAACCACCCTGCAGAGACGTTCATCCATCCGAAACGAGCCCACATGCTCTCAACCGCCAACCGAAACGTCTGATCCAAAGACGGCAGCCCTTCGCCCCCTATGTCCCCAGGCTCAAGGGCTCGAAGCGCTCCCTGGACCCAGCGCCCGACGGGCGTCCGGAAAGACAGGAGAGCTGCGCTGAACAGGAGAAACGCAAGGGTAACGCCTGAGGTCAGCTTCCATCCCCACTGCCTCTTGCTCCGGAAGATTCGGTATCCCCATGTTGCAGCATAAAGAACACTCAAGGGAATCAACGGGGCAGCCGTGTTCTTGGTCCACAAGGCGAGCCCGGTCCCGCCGATGATGGCCCCAAGGCCCAGGGGGCACAGCCCTCGCCGGAATAGACGGATCCATCCCCAGAGCGCTAAGGTAGCCCAGAGCTCCGCCATGGGCCCCTCGTTGACGCTGGCATTGATGAAAGTGTGTTGAGGCCAGAAGACAAGGAACCCAGTGGCAGCCACCGCCCATCCCTGCGGCAGATCGGCTTCCCGGAAAATCGCCCAGGCCAAAGCAATCACCATCGCGTTCAGAATCACGGAGGACGCCCGGGCCAGATACAGCAAAACGGACAGATCTTCGTGAATCAGCGGCGCTATGAATCCCGCTGCCCATAGATACGCGAGAGAGAACCGGCCCCCGAGAAGTGTTCGGGAACGCTGAGCGAAAATGCTCGAGGGGAGATCCGAGATTCGCTCCGGCATCCGGTCCGGAAGCGGACGGCCGATGAACGCTCCATAATGCCACGCATAAAGCGAGCCGAGCTGCTCCCTCTCAAATTCGGGGAGGATCTCCCCGGGGGCCGGCAGACGGCCAAGCCGGGCGATGTGCCATGCGTATTCGAAATGACCCGGCTCATCGGGAGCCTGCCATGGCGGAACGAGTGCCGCGTAGAGCAAGCCCCGGATGAGGGCGAGCGCCATCCAGAGCGCCGGCCATGTCCAATGCGAGATCCCAGCCGAACACCGATCCATCCTCCCTCCTACCGAACGGTCATCCGAGGGAGGTCCGCAGGAACACGATCCTCAGGGATCCGCACTGTCCGCAATGCCACGGCGTCGAAGGCCGCTTCCCCTTCGCCCCATAGCCGCAAGAGCAGTCGGACCTGTCCATCGGACCCCGGGCTCCGAGCGATGATCCCCACATACCGCCAGCTTCCTCCCGTGTCCGGCAAACGCAGCTCCGCATAGCCTGAAAGCCCTATCCCGATCCAACCCCCAGGAGCCAGGTCCGCTCGATAGGCAAAGGAAAGCAGATAGAGCGCCCCGGGTTCCACAAGGATCGAATGGCTCCAGTATCCCGCTCGTGCCGGCTCCCGGCCCTCCTGCGCCTCGGTCCACAGACCATCTACACGGGCAGCGACTCGTCCATGATAGGCCTCTAGAGTCTCGGGGATGCTGAGGAAAAGACCTGGAGCCCAGGGCGGTGCATTGGACATATCCGACCATTCCCATCCCTGGGGTTTCGACTTCTCCCATTCCTCAAAATCGCCAAAGGCCCACTGATTCTCCCCCAGCCTCAGCCATGCCTCCGGGATCCCTAACAGATCGGCAGCCAGGCGCCGGTCATCGGTGCGCTCCGCTAAGTATCGCTGTCCATCCGTGGATCCGGCGCATGATGGATCTTCCTCCAGCCCATGGCATGCGCGAAGCCAGCGCTGCCATCCCAATAGATCATCGGGGGCTGCCTCGACATATCGCCGATAGAAGGCCGCCGCCTCCCGCTGGGCCTCCGGGGTGCCCTCTTCCTCTTTTAGCATCCCCAGTCGGAGCCATGCCCGGGCAAGGTGAGGATCCAAATCCAGAGCCGCCCGATAGAGGATTTCCGCCTGCCCTTTCTCCCCCCGTCGATGCCTCAGCTCCGCCTGATCCAACACCCAGTGAGGATCCTGGGGACGGCGCGCCCGGAGGATCTCCAGGGCCTGATCGACCATCAAACCCGGCAATCCCTCCGCCGCGAGGGCCAGCTGAGCTCGGATCACCCGCCGCAGGGTTCCCAGATCCCAGATCCCATCTTCGACCAGAGCGATCATGGCGGAGGCCTCAGCGCGCGGCAGCCGGAAGTCCAGATCCACCCGAACCCTCACGCTTTCCGGTCCGAACCGCCGCAATCGCCCGGTCATCTCCGCCATGCCCGCCTGATCCCCCAGATGCCGGTAGAATTCCAGCAGACGATAGGATGCATACAGATTCCCGGGATCCAACGCCAGGGCGCGTTGATAAAGACGAGCGGCCAGATCCAGGTTCTCGCGGCGCGCATCGTCAGCTCGCTTCAAGTAGTTGGCTACAAGAGGGAGGCGACGGCTTCCAATCCGGCCGCGCTCATAAAGCCGTATAGCTCCCTCCACATCCCCGCGCATATCCAGCAAGTCGCCCAGCTCCAGGGCCACACGGGGATCTGTAGGAAAATCCAGGAGAGCTGGTTCGAGGATTTGGAGCGCTTCGTCGGGCTGATTCTGGGCCGCATAGGCCCGAGCCAGCCAACGCCGCGCGGCGAGATGGTGCGGATCCCACGCCAGAGCCGCCCGAAGGTGGGCGATGCCCCGGGCCAAGCGCCCGGGATCCTGAATCTGCTCCGGAGCCAGGCGGTCCGGGAAGACCGGCCGTAGAGCGGCCTCGATCTCGCGAGCCCCGAGCTCGGTGTGATAAATGGCCATCAGCCAGGGGTGGAGCCCCAGGATCAGCCCCAATCCCACCAGTCCCAGCGCCAGGCCGGCAAGCCTCTTTTCAGAAACGCAGCCCATCCCTCAGCTTTTTGCAGGAGAATTCTAAAACTGGTCTTCCGATCCCTCTAGATCCTGCGGTGAAGAAAGGGGTCACGCCTCAGGCACCCTGCTCATGGCCGGAAGGGGAAGCGACGACGCTGATCAGAACATCAGGGCGCAAGGGCCTCGTTTCCCCGCCCTCACCCATTTCCAGGTTTGGGCCAGGCCCTCCCGCAATCCGACCTGTGGAGTCCATCCCAGCTCCGCCTGAGCCCGACGGATGTCCAGGACCATCCGCCGGATGTCCCCTGGCCGCGGAGGGCCATGGGCAGGCTCGCTCTCCACACCGGTTACTCTCTGCATCAGCCGATAGAGCCCACGGATGGAGATCGCCCGCCCGGTCCCAATATTATAGATTCCTCCCGCTCCACGGGCTGTCGCTTGCAGATGCGCTGCCGCCACGTCCCCTACGTAAATGAAATCCCGGACTTGCCGCCCGTCCCCGTGGATGACTGGCCGCTCGCCGTCGGCCAGAGCGGCCAGGAAGCGGGCGATCACCCCGGCTTCTCCGACCGCCGGCTGTCGGGGCCCATAGACGTTCCCATAGCGCAGGATGATCACCTCCAGCCCATAATGGGCCCCAAACCAGCGGGCGTAGGCCTCCGCCGCCGCCTTGCTGAGGCCATAGGGGGAGAGAGGGTGAAGCGGGTGCTCCTCCGCCACCGGCAGCCGCTCCGGCTCCCCATACACCGCGGCGGAAGAAGCGAGGACCACCCGCCGGGCGCCGCCGCGAAGGGCCGCCCGCAGCACCCGCAGGGTGCCCAGCAGGTTGACGGAAGCGTCATGCCATGGATCCGCCACTGACGCCGCCACATCCACCTGGGCGGCCAGATGGTGGATGACCGCCGGGCGGAAATCAACGGCCAGCTCCTCCAACGAGGGGTCCCGCACATCCATCACAAACAGCGGGACATCGGTCGGCAGATGGGCCCGGGAGCCCCGGGAGAGATCATCGACCACCCAGATCTCCCATCCGGCTTGCCGTCCGGCTTCCACCACGTGAGATCCGATGAACCCCGCGCCGCCGGTGATCAGAACCCGCATGCTGCAGCTGCCCGAAGGATATCCGCTTCTTACACTCATCAGAAACGCACCGGGCCCTATGCCTCTCCCTCTGGCCTACGCCCGGCCCCGAAATGTCAGAGTATCCACTACTGTTTTGCAAAGAATCACGAGATCCAGCCAAGGAGACCAATGTTTGATATAATAAAGATCATATTGCAATCGAATCATGGCATCTTCTTTAGATGAAGCATAGCCATATTTCACGAGAGCCCATCCCGCCATGCCGGGCTTCACCGCATGGCGGACCCGGTAGAAAGGGATTTCCCGGGCCAGCTCTTCCACGAACTCAGGACGCTCCGGCCGTGGGCCCACGGCGCTCATCTCCCCTTTTAGAATGTTCCAAAACTGAGGAAACTCATCGAGATGAGTCCGGCGCAGGATGCGCCCTACCCGGGTGACCCGCGGGTCGTTCTCCTGGGCCCAGACCGCTCGCTCCTTCTCGGCCTCCGGCACCATGGAACGGAATTTGTAGATCCGGAACACCCGCCCCCCTTTCCCAACACGCTCCTGCGTGTAAAAGATCGGCCCGGGGGAATCCAAGTAGATGGCCAGGGCGATGAAGGGGAAGAGCACGGCGAGCACCAGCATCCCCAGGGAGGCGAGGATCAAGTCCATCCCTCGCTTGATCGCGCGGTTGATCGTGCGGGTGAGGGGATGGCTCAGGGGCATGGCCACATACCAGTTATTATCTCCCACATGCTCCACCGGCACCTGGCCGGTGAGCTGCTCATACAGAACCGGCATCGGAAGGATCTCCACTCCCAGCTCCAGGCAGTCCGCCAGCATCTGCAACAGCTGCCCATCCACCTCGTGCGTGATAGCCAGGACCAGCGTATCGATTCGATGGGCAGCGATGAGCTCCGGGAGTCGGTGGCGATCCCCCAGCACCGGCCGGGTCTCCCCTCCCTTCCAGGCCATCCGAGCACCGTGCTTAGCAGGGTCATCATCGACGAAGCCAACGATCTCATAGCTTCCATCCCCATAGGACGAGAGGGCCTCCGCGATCGTGCGGCCGGCCCAGCCGGCGCCGATAATCAGGGTGCGGCGCTGAAAGACAGGACGCGTGAAAATCAAGGCATAAAGTCCCCGTCCTCCCACAAGGGCGGCAAGAGCAAGCAATGGGAAAGCGAAAAGAAGGGAACGGGCAGTGGGCAGAGGCGGGGGAAGGTATGGGATGAGCAGAAAGAGCGCAGCGGCCGTCAGACCCGCTTTCGCCACGCTCAGGACGGTGGAAGGGAAACGGACACTCCCTCGGGGCTCATAAGCATCAAAAACGAAGGCCGCGAAGAGATAGAGCACGCTCACCAAGAGGAACCAATGAGGGAGGCGGACAACAATCTCCGGGCGCAGATGAAGCCAGATCCACAGTGCCCCGTTCACCGCGAGCAGATCCAGGACCATCAGGAGGATTCGTCGCTCGACCAGCAGGAGGGCATACCGTCCTCCGTGCACTCTGGGAAAGCTCCGCGCGATCTGCATCCTCTTCCCTCCTTAACATTTGCGTTCCCCAAGCATGATCCGGACATCCGACGGATTCGGGCAGCTTGCTTCAGGTCCAGACAGCAAGATTTTTCTCCGCGAGGAGCTCGCGATAAAGATCCAGGATACGGCTTACCACCTGCTGATCGGAAAACCGCTCCTCGGCCAGCCGCCGGGATGCTGCCCCGAACTCGGCCCGAAGCTCGGGGCTCTTGAGCAGGGTTTCAATAGCGGCCGCCAAAGCCCCCGGGTTTTTGGGCGGCACCAGCAGACCGTTCACCCCGTCCACAACCACTTCCCGGCAGCCGGGCACGTCCGTGGCCACCAGGGGGAGCCCGGTGGCCATGGCCTCCAGCATCGTAAGTAGGCGTTTGAACGCCAACTATAGTTTAAAGGGCCCTCAAAGTCATAGCACCTTATCGTAGCATGGAAGGGGTGAAAGTAAGACCCCGTTTAGCGTCCGCTCGAGACGATCGGCTAGGCCACGAATGTCGTGATGCTTTTCGACATAGGATCGTCCCCGGCGGCCCATCGCCTCCCGTTCCTCAGGAGGCATCTCATAAAGCGCGATGACCGCCTCCGCTAGGGCCTGCGGATCACGAGGCGGGACGGTGAGGCCGCAACGGGCCTCCTCGACGGGGTTGTTGGGTGCATCGACGGAGAAGAGAACGGGCCTTCCCGAGGCCATATAATCGAACAGCTTGTTAGGGCTGATCCCATACTTGAACACCTCGACCCTCTCCAGGTTGAAGATAAAGGCATCGGCTTCCTGGAGGGTCTGAGGCACCTCGGTCTTCTTGACCGGATCGCGGAATTCCACATTTCTCAGATGCAGCTTCTCGGCCAGCTGGATCAGCCTGGGCTTCTCCGCACCGTCGCCCACAAGGATAAAGTGGATCTCGCGGTGGCCGCGATCCTGGACGATCTTGGCCGCCTGCAGCAGGACATCCAGCGCGTTGGCCTGACCGTGCGCGCCGAGATACATCACCTTGAGGCCTTCATGGCCCTTGCCTCTCGATCTCGATTCGACCCGGACCTGGAACCGGGAGAGATCGACCCCGTTCGGAATCCAGACGACCTTCTCTTTGTTTATACCCTGAGCGGCGATGTATTCCCCTGCTTTCGGCAAGAGGGTGATGATTCGCTCCGCTCTGTGATAGAGGAACCTTTCCAAAGCTTGGAGCAGCTTCGTCAAGGGATTCCGCTCGCTCAATTCCCCCATGTCGATGATCGTCTGGGGCCAGAGGTCCCGGACCTCCATAATGAACTTGGCCCGGTGATGCTTGGCCACCCAATAGGCCGCAAGAGGGGTGAGCAGGTGAGGGGAGGAGCCGATCACCACATCCGGCCTCCCCATGTCGGGCGCGAGCTTGGGCAACTTTCGTCCCAGCCGCCAAGCCTGGAGCGCGAAAGCCACCATATTCCGCACCCGGCGCCAATCGTTGCGCCAATATGGAGGCGTGCGGAGCCAGACGAACCTGATGCCGTCGACATCCTCGACCTTCCAGTGCTCCCCCGGCTGTAAGCGCGTCTCGCGGTGGAGGTAGTGGTGGAAGCTCGTGGCGAAGATGGCCACCCGATGCCCTCGCTTCACCAGCTCCCGGCTTAGGTCATAGTGTCGCGTCCCGCCGGGGAGGTCCGGCGGGTGCGCGTATTGGTTGAAGATCCAGAGGTTCATCGCCGTTCCTCTCGTAGGAACTTTGCGGTCTCCCGCAGGCCATCCAGGAGATGGATTGAAGGCCTCCAGCAAAGCTCTTGCTCGGCCTTGGAGGCATCCAAGAAGATCCTCTTTAGCTCACCTTTCCGCTCCGGACCATAGAGGGCCTGGCCCGGAAATCTAAGGATCTTCTTCTGTTGTACGCTTGCGTGTCGAGGCATGCTCGGAAGGGCACTCCTTCCTCTAAGCGCTTTATGAGGGGCGTCCTCTAAAGGTTGTCCACTACAATAACTTGGTAGCCTTCAGCAATCAAAGCATCCACCCCATGGGAGCCGATAAACTCAAACCCGCCCGTGACCAAGATCGGGCTCATTGTCCTTCCTCAAACTCGTAGTTGCCATTCATCATGTCCAGCAGTTTCTTCACGTTCTTACTTATACTGAAAGCCTCCTCGACCCTGCAACGGCCTCTTCTTCCCATCTCTTTTGCCAGCGCCACATTATGGATAAGGGTCGCTATCGCCTGGGCCAGTTGTTCTGGACTCTTCTCCTCTACCAGGATGCCAGCCCCCTCCGTGACCAGCTCAGGTATGCCGCCAGTTCTAGTAGAGATCACGGGAACTCCATAAGCCATGGCCTCCATTAGGGCTACAGGAATCCCCTCCCTCTCTCCCTTATCGGTTACAATGCTCGGCAGGACCACGATATCAGCCTCCTCACGAAGCAGCTGTTGAACCTGCCCATGGGGCAGAGCCCCTCGCATTTCGATCCGATCCTCCAAGTTGAGCGCTCGAATCTGCTCCTCAATCGCCCGGCGCTCCGGTCCTTCTCCCACGAGGAGGCACCGGAATCGCAGCCCCTTGTCCTTGAGGATGCGGCAGGCCTCTAGCAAATACTTATGCCCTTTTACCTCCACGAGATTGGCTATACAGGCGATGGTCGGGGTATGTCTTACCTGCTGTTCCTGCTGGGCTAAGGGTCTGGGAAGGCTTACTCCCATGTGAATTACAAACACCTTCGCTGCCCAACTCTTACCCACTATTTTCAAGATCTCTTGCCTTCCTTCCTCGGAAATGGCTCTCACAAAGCGCGCTTTTTGGACCTTTGTCTTGAGCATATTGTTTTCCACAATATCCCAGCGATGCGCGGTGAAACTCCAGGGAATGCCGGAAACCTCACTGGCTACCATCGCCATGCTTGCCGTCGTAGCAGCCCAGTGGGCGTGGATATGGTCCGCGCTAAGCCGTCGGGCTAATCCCGACAACCACAGTCCTTTGGGATAAACAATGAGGTTTTTGAGAAGATGGCGCGGCTTCCAGGTGAGCAAGAGTGCCAGCGCCCGCAAAGCCCGTACGGGCGAGCGAAGAAACTCCTTTAGGGCCCCGAGCACCACTTCCCGAGAGAACAGAGGCTGCACCACCGCCCGCTCGCTTAGTTGCAAGGCTTCTGTATGCACAATATCCCCTCGGGGGTACATAGGCGCCACCCAGACCTCGTGCCCCTGGCGACCAAGCTCCAGGACTTCGGGGAGAATGAAGGCCTCACCCGGCCCATGTGGGAAGCTAGAAGTTACGTAGACCAACCTCATTTGAGAATCACCGCAGGAGGGTTTCGCAATTTTTGAAAAGCTTTCGCCACAATGGCCCGGGCCCTACACAGCAAATTCGCGTCCTGTCGCATAAACTGCTCCCGCCACTGACCGAACAGATACGCATACTCAGGGAATGCGAGGCTCAGCGCCTCAAGCTGGGCGATGTGAAGCCGCTGATAAAACGGGCTGGCCAAGTGGCCCGAAAGGTCGTAGTAGGACCAATACCCTGCATTGTAAGAGGGAAGATATGCCACAAGTGCGCTTAGGCTTTTCTTAAGCATCTGGCGGGCTTCGCTGGAATCCTCTACAAGGAGGAAGTCATACAAGCCAAACAGGGCGAATACCCAACCGTTAAGGATTGCCTTATAATCCTCCGCTGGGACTTCTTCTAGGATGAGCCCCTCGGGGACTACCCGACAAGTGCCCCCATCTTCGATCGGTTTCTGCATGGGCCCCAAAGCCCGACGCGCTGCCTCTACATAGGCTGAATTCTGTGTGAGCGTATAAGCTCTGACCAGTACAGAGATCCCCTCGCCCTGGGTCATGGCCGAGTAGGGCGAAGCGTATCTTAGGCCCAGAAGGGGCCAAACTACCCACCCTCCTTGTGCATCCTGTGCTTCAACAGCCCACTGTGCAACCCGGAGAAACGCGCTCTTATGCCCCTCATCCTCTTGGCCGGAGGCTAACCACAAGTCCCAATGCTTTCTGAAAGAGCGTTGTGGGAAAATGTATCTTCTTCCCCCCTACGTCGTTCAGGGGCAAACCTGTTTGATCTTGCGGTCCATCCCACTGCACCTTCGCCGTCAGATCATTGTAGTAGCCCCAAAGTTTTCCGGGGATAAAAAACGCCCCAAGTCCCTGAGGCACATGCCAGTAACTGCGTCCCAACAGCATGGCTCCCCAGTACCGAAGCAGTGAGCCCGCTCTCTCAGCCTTTTTCCAGAAGCTGCTCATACAAGGCCTCATACCCTCGCACCATTACACCTACGTCGAAACGCTCTTTTGCTCGCCGAAATGCCGCACAACCCATTCGAACCCGCAACTCCGGGTCGTCGACTACTTTCCAAATCGCCTCGGCCAGCGCACCCGCGTCTGCCGGGGGAACCAGGAGCCCGCTTACCCCATCCTCGACAAGCTCAGGTACGCCACCCACAGCCGTTGCGATTACCGGCTTACCCGCCGCCATGGCCTCCATGACCGAAAGGGGGTTCCCTTCCCACTCCGAGGATAGAACGAACACATCCGCAGTGGCCAGAATTTCCGGCACGTCGCTCCGCACGCCCAGGAAACGCACCTTGTTCTCTAAGCCCAGCACCCTCACCTGGTCCTCCAATTCCGGCCGTAGCGGACCATCACCCACCAAAAGCAACCGGAGCCGACGATCGCGGCAGGCGACCGTGGCAAAAGCCCGAATCAGCAAGGGGTGATTCTTTGGAGGGCTCATCCGTGCTACCGAAACTAGCAGGACATCTTCTTCTGCGTACCCCTCACGCGCTCGCCAGGCTTTCCGCACGTCCTCTCCCAGACTGTACTCGGCCACCGGGATTCCGTTAGGAATCAGGGGTACCCCCTTTAGGGCGTACACCCTCTCAATGCTCCGGGCGACTTCCTTCGCAATAGCCACCGGAACCACACCCATCCGAAAGGCAGCACGATGCACCCACCTTCCAGGCTTATCCACCTCTTTCTCGGCGACGTTATGGACCGTGTGAATCCACCCACGTGCCCGCCGCGCAAGGACCAAGGGAAGAAGGTATCGCAAGACATACTGATGGGTGTGCACAACATCCGGTCGAAACTCCTGGAATACCCGGGCAAGGCGCCCGTACATCCTGGGATCAAACCCCTTTCGTTTACCCAGGTACCAAACCCGGACGCCCGCTCGGTCGAGCATGGTCTCCAGGTCCGTACCCTGTCTATCGAAAAGCGAAACCGCCGCCACCTCGAAGCGGCGACGGTCCAGGTGAAGCAGCAAATGCGCCGCCATCCGTTCGGCCCCCCCGGGTCCGAAGTTGGGGAGGATGTGAAGCGCTCTAATTTTACCCATCAGTTATTCTCCTCTCCTTCTAATTGACTCTGTCACGACGTTAAGTAGGCCAAAGACTATCCAAGGCACAAGATAGCGCACCCATAAATATATAAATGACGCGCTCTCCACGCGCATTCCATGTAGCATAAATATAGGCAAACTGCCGGCGTATAGGAGCAGTCTTGACACGGATGGGCGCCGGATCAACCGATTGTAAATAGCCCCAATAATATATCCATAAAGGAACAGGTGCACGAATATACCGACATACCCAAAGTTGATAAAAGCTTCCGTTACAGGAGAAAAGCCCAGCCCCCCACCAGCGGCGAGGATTTCAGGATAGAAAGTCTCTAATCGCCAATTATTGGGATGGAACAGGCTCCCACTAACTAGCCTTCCCAAAAATGGAATCGTACTAACTACCGCAGTCAGATACGAGGCACCATACAGAAGACCAGGTCCTCCATACTCAAGGACCTCTATCAACGATGCTCCCGGCATTTTGAACTCGTTTGTATTCCAAGGAAGCAGAAGATACGGATTCTTCACCACCATTGGCCACGTTTGAAATAGACTGTACAGGAATCCCTGCGCCAGGAAGAATCGTGCTAAGGCGTAATATTGCATTGTTGCAATACCCAACAATACACCAGTAGCGATCAGCAAAGATGGAATTCGTTTATAGCCATAGTTGATTAACACTACGGAATAGATAAGTGGAAACAGAAATTCGTGCCGCCGCCCAGTCTTCAGTATAACTATCACAGCAAGCATGGAGAGAACTAGCCCAAAGGCAGTAGCTATAGTAGACCGCCGGATTCCATAATATATCAACAGTCCAGTACCTAGTAGCCACCACTGAAAACCTATCCCAATTACAAATCCGCTCCTGAGAGAGAGATAGAAATCTCCTCCATAACCAATCTCAAGGTACTGCCCAAGACTTCCAAGGGATGCAATTAAAGTAAGCACCGAAACACTTGCCCCAGCCAACATACCGAAGGCAGTTAGTAGAAGAAGCATGCCCCAACGCCTACTTAAGGGAGGAAATGCGATATTGCTCGCTGGCACCTTGCTCCGTTTCGACGCGGCGGAAATGCCTACTCTTAGTGCCAGGAGCCCCCAAAATTGCAGAAACAAGTACTGTGTCTGTGCTTGGTCCGAAAAATTCCCTAATAACGAAATCGGACCAAGAGCGTAAAGCGCATAAGTCAAAGGCAAAAGTACACTCGGTGCCAATAAATCCTCAGATCGCCGTAACGAGGCACGAACAAAAGGGAATAAACCGAAGGTCGCTATTCCAACAACGAGATAGCTCTTACTATCCGGCCCAACTATGAGGACGGCTGCTACAGCCAATATACCCAACAGGAGATAGAACAATGTCCCAAGAAAGAAAGAGCTTGTAAATCCTCGTCCCATCATAGCACAGTTTCTCGGCCTATACGACGCAAGTACAAAAGCATGCCCAGCTCGCCGATAACCAAAACTACACCGTAAACTGCCGCCGCACCTAGAGCATTCAACGGAGAAATCAATAAACAGAAGAGCGCGGTGGCCATTAGGCGAAAGATATTAGTGTATGCGTCCACATGTGGCTTCATTAATGTATGGACCAACATCGTCGCAAGCCCCAAAAAGATTACGGTGGCCAATGCCCCGCTTGTAACCAGAAACACCGGCAATGCTTCACGATACTCCTTCCCCAAAAGAGACCATTGCAATAATCCTAACGCAGTAATTCCCACTATAGCAAACGCCACGTAGTACGGTGCCACCCGACTAAGTCTCGCAGAATATCGTCTAATTTGCTGCTCTCGAAATGCCGTCACTTGTGGGAAGAGCACAGCCCGTATCGCTGTGTTCAATGTGGAAAACGCCACAGTAAAAGTCATACCCGCCGAGAATATCCCTACCTCCTCTACAGAGCCACGAACGGCCAGAATAAATCTTACTAAGTAGGGCATTGCCGTGTAAGCGATGGCAGAAATAGCCACCCATTTACTATAGTTGAGTAATTCTCTGAAGATGCCGAGACTCGCGTCAGGATGCTTAAAAAGGATTGCTATTGCCTCGCGCCCGCTGGGCGCCACCCCAATTAGGGTCAGCACGAAAAGCGGGGCGGTGTAGGTTGCGGCAAGCCAAGCCAGCGGATCCTCGGGGAAGAATTTGTAGGCAACCAGCAAGCATGCCAGGCGAAGCCCGCAATAAGCCAAAATGTACCCCGTAAGCTGTTTGAAGGAGCGATAAGCTTGGAGATAAGCCTGCAGATAGGTCCAGATGAAAAGAAATCCACCTGTGATAAGGGCGATGGCAAAGAGGTTCGAGTTTACGGAACCTACGCCTAGACTCCAAGCTAGAAAGCTACTCAGGGGCAAGGATGTCACGGCGAGTAGGGCAAAGAGCGCGCCCTTCAAGCCTAACGCTGTCCCAAGGATCATAGTTTGTTTTTCTGGATTCGCTTGATATTTGTTAAACAAGCGAATCATGGCGAGATTAAACCCAAAATCGCCAATGGCCCCTGCCAGTGTGGCTACAGAAAACGCCAAAGAGAACACCCCAAACCCTTCAACACCCAGCTTCTTGGCCGCGACAACGTTGACGACAAATCCCACCAAGTTATTGAATGCGGTAGCAATGGTAACAGAAGTTAACTGGACTACTTGTTTTCGTGATAGTGTAAATGGCGCGACCATCGAATCCCAAAATCTCATCATAATCTTCCCGAACATTCAAGAAGAATCATCACAATCCTCGCCCCCGCCCGGCCATCGCCGTAGGGCGTGGCAGGGGGTAGGGGAGTACGGGGGGAGAAAGGGATAGAGCAGGAGTAGGGAGAGCTGGCAGAGCATTGGGCCGCTAGGCTCGCGTGAGCGATCCGCTCCGGGTCACAGCCGGCCAGCACGTTCCAGCCTGCTTCTACGGTCTCCACCCATTCTGTCTCCTCCCGCAAGGTGACACAGGGCACCCGAAAGAAGAAGGCTTCCTTCTGCACCCCACCGGAGTCGGTGAGGATGACCCTTGCGTTCTTCTCCAGGACCAGCATATCTAGATATGAGACAGGCCCGATCACCTTGAGGTTCGACGAGGAGATGTCTAGAGACAAATCTGAAATAGCTTTGCGGGTGCGCGGATGCGCTGGGAAGATGACTCGTAGACCGTCTTGAGCGATGTGTTTTAAGCCCATCATGATGTTTCTAAGGCGCTCTGGATCGTCGGTGTTCTCGGCCCGATGAACTGTAGCTAAAGCGTACTCTTTGGGCTTCAGGGCTAAGGTTTCTAAGATTTGAGACTTGTCTTCGGCTGCGGCCAGATACATTTGAACGGCGTCATACATCACGTCACCTACCAGATAGACTCCCTTGGTGATGCCCTCACGCGCTAAATTCTGGACGGCCGTCTCCGTAGGACAGAAGAGGCAATCGGAAACGTGATCCGTGAGAATCCGGTTGATCTCCTCCGGCATCCGCTTGTTGAAGCTGCGTAGCCCAGCTTCCACGTGGGCTACGCGGATGTGGAGCTTGGCCGCGGCCAAAGCCCCCGCTAAAGTGCTGTTCGTATCGCCGTAGACCAGGACCCAATCGGGCTTTTCCCTGAGCAAGACTTCCTCGATGCGTTTCAGCATCTCCCCCGTCTGGTAGCCGTGGGTCCCGGAGCCGACGCCCAGGTGATAGTCCGGGGCCTTGAGGCCGAGCTCATCGAAGAAAACTTGGGACATCTCATAGTCGTAGTGCTGGCCGGTGTGGACCAGCACTTCATGGATCGGGACATCCGGCCGGGCGCGGTTATGCCCTTCGATGGCCTTAAGGATGGGCGCAACTTTGATGAATTGAGGCCGTGCCCCCACGATGTTCACGATTTTCATGGAGCATCACCGGAACCGATCGGGGTGACTTGAAAGACGACCGTGCCCCCTCCGGTGCGCTCGCAAGGGTCTAGGCACTGCACGAAGGCGGCGTTCCCTTCCCGAGCCAAGCCCAACTCTACGGGCGAAATCCCCCGGCTCAAAGCGACATAGTAGGGCATTAGAGAGGCCAACGCGTGCATGCACACAGGTTTTGCAGCTTTCAGACGATACCCCTTCTCGATGTGGAAGCTGTCCCCTTCCTGGAACACGGTGCACCGGCCTCTCACCTCGTGGACCCTAACCTCTAACGTTTTACCTGCTGTCATAGGTGCTAGCCCTCCGCCCACGCCAAAACCTGTTCTATCACGTAATCTACCTCGTCCTCCCTAAGCTCCGGGAACACGGGCAGCGATAGCACCTCTTGGCATGCCCATTCGGCTTCGGGGAAGTCGCCGGGGCGGTAGCCCAGGTGGACGAGCGCAGGCTGCAGATGTACCGGACCGGGATAGTACACCGTTGAGCCTACGCCCTGCTTCTGGAGGAAAGCCCGAAGCTCATCCCGGCGGCCGCTCGGTACCCGCAGGGTGTACTGATGATACGTGTGCCGATACCCTGGCACCTCATAGGGGGGCATAACCCCGTCCAGCCCTTGAAACGCCTGGGTGTATCGAGCGGCAATGCGCCGCCGGGCCTCGATCCATTGGTCCAAGTGGGACAGCTTCACCCGTAACATCGCCGCCTGCAACGCATCCAACCGGCTGTTGATGCCGATAAGCTCATGATGGTACTTGCGTTGTGAACCATGGGCCCGCAACATCCGCACCTTCCCGGCCAAGGCGTCGTCGTTGGTGGCCACAAGACCTCCGTCCCCAAAGGCACCCAGGTTCTTCGTGGGGAAGAAGCTGAAGGCCCCCAGATCGCCGATGGTGCCAGCCTTACGCCCTTTGTACCCCGCTCCCATGGCCTGGGCCGTATCCTCCACCACCCGAAGCCCGTAGCGGGCAGCTATATCCATCAGTTCATCCATGTCTGCAGGCTGGCCGTAGAGATGCACCGGCAACAGCACCTTCACCCGCTTCGGGTCAATCCCCAGCCGCTGCCACACCGGATTTTTGCCAGCCAAGGCTTCCTCCACTTTGTTGGGATCGATGTTGAAGGTCCTGGGGTCAATGTCCGCAAATACCGGCAGCGCCCCGGTGTTAAAGATAGCGCTGGCCGTGGCGAAGAAGGTGAAGGGAGTGGTCAACACGTAATCCCCCGGTCCTACATCCAGGGCCTTAAGGGAGAGCCACAAGGCGTCCGTACCGCTGGCTACGCCGATGGCATGCTTGACTCCAAGGTATTCGGCCACTTCTTGCTCAAACGCCTCCACCTCAGGGCCGAGGATATACTTCCCTGAAGAGAGGACCCGGTCTACCGCGGCGAGCAGTTCGTCCTTCAAGGCCTCATATTGAGGGCGCGGGTCAAAAAGCGGCACCTTGACACTCATGAGGAAACCTCCGGCACCACGCGGTCGCCTTCTTTGCGATAGCGCTTTCCACAGGCCAAGCACACTGCCCGACCGTCCACAAACTTCAACTTCACCCCGCACTCGCACATCCATCCCACGATTCGGGCCGGAACCCCCACCACCAGCGCGTAATCGGGCACGTCCTTGGTCACCACCGCCCCGGCCCCCACGAAGGCATAGCGCCCGATGGTCACCCCACAAAGAATGGTGCTGTTTGCTCCCAGGGTGGCGCCCCGCTTGACGAGTGTCGGGCGGAACTCGTCCTTCCGCTCGATCTCACTGCGCGGGTTGATGACGTTGGTGAAGACCATCGACGGTCCGCAGAAGACGCCCTCCTCCAGCGTTACCCCCTCATAGACGGAGACGTTGTTCTGAATCTTGCACCGATCCCCGATGACGACATTCCGCCCGACGAACACGTTCTGGCCGAGCACGCAGTCCCGCCCAATTTTGGCCCCCGGCATGACGTGCGAGAAGTGCCAGATCTTGGTCCCCTCGCCGATCTCGGCCCCCTCGTCCACCACGGCCGTGGGGTGCACGTATATGCCCTCCTTCGCGCCGGGCGCGATGACGATTGCCCTCCCCCCGTCATCGAGCGATTGCTGGGCGGCCATGAGCACTTCCAGCACCCGCAGGGCGCTCTCCCCGTCGGTGAGGGGACGCTGCCGGGTCGATATGCAGTGCAAGAAGTGCTCCATCTCCGCCCGAAGGGGTTCCTTGGGCTCTAAGGAGACGGGGATGCCCTCGGCCTTGCGGGCTATGGGAATCTGACCTCCCTCCCACTCGACGCGGTGGGGGTAAAGCACCAGTTTACGTTCCCAAGGTTGGGTGTCGTCGAAGACGGCGATCTGCCGCTCGCCTACCACCACGAAGCGCTGCTCCTTGAAGGGGTGGAGCCAGCTCACGAAGATGTGGGCTTGAATGCCTCGGGGGAACTTGAGAACCGTCAGGGTCACGTCGGCCACGTCGTGGTTGAGGTACGCCTCGCCGTGGCAGGCGACCTCCTCGGGCATCGTCCCCAGAAGCCGCAACATGAGGGCGATGTCATGGGGGGCGAAGCTCCACAGGATGTTCTCCTCGGTGCGGATGCGCCCCCAGTTGAGGCGGTTCGAGTAGAGGTAGCGGAGGCGGCCGAGTTCCCCCCGCGCGATGAGTTCCCGAAGCGTCTGGACGGCCGGATGATACTCCAGCACGTGGCCGACCATAAGTACCCGTTGACGGCGCTCGGCCTCTTCTACAAGCCTCTGGCCTTCTTTCACGCTGAGGGCCAGAGGCTTCTCGACGAAGACGTCCTTCCCTGCTTGCAGGGCCCGTAGGGCCAGCTCGTAGTGCGTGACGGCGGGTGCCGCGATCGCAACCCCTTGAATGTCATCTCGCTCAAGGGCAGCTTCCGGGTCACCGCTTCGGTCGACATCGGGATAGTGGACGCCGGCTTCCTCCAAGCGCTCCGGGCTGGGGTCGCAGATCAGCCGCAGCGCCCCTAGCTCGTGGAGGTTGCGCGCCAAGTTGCGCCCCCATATCCCGAAGCCCAACAGTGCTACCCCGACTTTCTCCATCCCCATCAAGTGATTCCATCCTCCATTGCCAAGTTACAGGTAAACCTGAGACGGCAATCCGTTCCCGCTCGTAGGCGGTGATGCGCTCCAGCATCTCCCGCAGGGTCAGGGTAGGACGGTAGCCGATGACCCGCTCCGCCTTGCTCAGGTCCGGAAGGCGCCGGGGCATGTCCTCAAAGCCCTCCGAGTAGGCCTCTTCGTAGGGCACGAAGACGATAGGGGAAGGGCTCCCCGTCGTCTCCTTCACCAGACAGGTCAGCGGGCGAGCGGCTCGCGCCCGACGTCAGGTTTCCCCGAGGGCCCGCGCAGAGCCTCCCGGACGGTGAGGAAGGCGAGTCCGGCCATCACCCACGTTTGACACCTCCCGCCCCCTCTGAGCCCGGAAAGCCTTGTCCCTACGGCCGTGCGTTCACTTCTTTCGCGAAACCGTAGTGGCAAAAATAGTCCGTAGACGTCCGAAAGACCCCTTTTTCTGATGCCTCCTACG
>NZ_JBHOQR010000024.1:0-148818 GCF_042408815.1 Thermoflexus sp.
CTCCGCCTCCTCCAGGATCTCCAGCTGGCGCACCGCAGCGGGGGGCGAAAGAGACCAGGATTCTCGTGGTAGAGGGCCTCCAGGCGCATCGACAGGAGCTCCCCCAGATCCCGACGGTGATCCTCCTGGCGACGCTCCACCCGATCCAGGCGGCGGTCGGTCTGGGCCCGGTATTCCAGAAACTCCCGGCGGTGGGCAGCAAATTCCTCGCTCAGGCGACGGATCGCCTCCGCCAGCTCCGCAAAGCGAGCCTCGGTCTGGGCCTGCTGGGCTAGGAACTCCTGACGATGGGCAACCAAGATCTCGCTCAGGTGGCGGACCGCTTCCGCCAGCTCGGCGAAGCGGCGCTCGGCCTCGGCACGGAAGGCGGCGAGCTCCGCTGGCAGGCGGAGGACATCCTCCGAGGCCAGCAGGGCCCACAGGACCTCCCGCCACTCGGGATGCGCCCGCAACAGCTCCACCAGATCCCGCAGATCTTCCGTCGTCAGCGCCATCATGGGCCTCCCTTCCCTGGGAAGGGTATCACCCCTGGAGGCCGTATGCGACCGATCGGGCTCGCTGCCTCATTCGAACTCCCACTGTGGCTCGAAGGCCGCCGCCATCTCCCAGAACAGGGCGATCTGGAGGATCGTCGTCATATGCTCATAGGTGTGCTGAATGGTCTTGGTCACGATCCAGGTCAGCGTCCGCGTTCCCCAGATCGTTCTGGGAACCGGCCGGCTCCAGACCTCCAATGGGATCGGGCGGAGCAGGGCCATGGTCTCCCGGCGAACTTCTTCCAGGCGAGCGAGCCAAGTCGCAGCCGGGATCTCCCGGGGCCAGAAGAGATCCTCATCAGGCACCTCGCCGAGAGCCAGCGGTCCCCGAAGGCCCAGGGCATAGCGGATTTGTGGCAGAGCGATGTGAGCCTCATAGAACCAGAGGTGGTAAAGCTGGCGTCGCACGGACCAATCGCCCAGGGCAGGTGGCGGCCGTCGCCCTTCCCGATCGGGGGAGACCTGAGCGACCGCCCATCGCAGATCGCTCAGGGTGGATTCCAGGCGATCCAGCAATTCCTCCATGGGAAGGCTCTCCTTGATCAGCCCGATGGATGAGCCAGTGCTTCCGCCATAACCTCGGCAACATCTCGAATGGGAACCTGATCGATTACCCCTTTGCTCTGGGCAGCGGAAGTCAGCATCAGGTGGCAGAAAGGACAGGCAACCGCAATGCCCTGGGGGTTCACCCCCAGGGCTTCCTCCAGGCGCTGGAGGTGGATCGGACGGGCTTGCGGCGTATCCATCCAGACCTGGGCACCCCCCGCCCCGCAACAGAACCCTCGCTCCCGGCTCCGGGCCATCTCCACCAGCTCTACTCCGCTCTCCTGCAGCAGGCGCCGGGGCGCATCGAAAATCCCATTATAACGGCCCAGGTAACAGGAATCATGGAAGGTCCAGCGCTGCCCTACTCCTCCCTTCATCCTCAGCCGACCTTCCTCTACCAAGCGGGCCAGGAACTCGGTATGGTGAACCACTTCGAACCGCCCCCCAAACTGGGGGTATTCGTTTCGGAAGGTGTTGTAGCAATGCGGGCACATGGTGAGCAGGATGCGGAAGCGGTAGGACCGTAGTGTCTCCAGAATGGCTTCCGTGGCGGCAACGTACATGGCCTCATGGCCGGCGCGGCGGGCCCACTCGGCGGTGCACGTCTCTTCATCCCCCAGCACGGCGAAGTCCACGCCGGCGGACTGGAGCAGGCGGACAATGGCCCGGGCAGTGCGCTGGCCGTTGGGATCGAAAGCCCCCGCGCACCCCACCCAGAAGAGAACCTCCGCCTCCCGCCTTTCTGCCATCACCGGGACGTCCAGGCCCTTTGCCCATTCCAGGCGAGAGGTCCGCTGCCCCCACGGGTTGCCCGTCCGCTCGGTGTTGCGGAAGGTGTTGGAGAGGGAGGCCGGGACCTCCCCCTCCATCAAGGTCAGGTAGCGCCGCATGCCCACGAGGAGGTCCACATGCTCGATGAGCACGGGGCACTCAGAGACGCAGGCATAGCATGTGGTGCAGGCCCAGATCGCCTCCTTGGGTGTCACCGTGCCGGCCAGGGCCAGGCGATCCTCCTGGATCTGGATGGGCGCAAAGGGGTTCAGAGTGGGCGGCAACACCGCATGGAGGGTATTCCGCACGTCCAGTACCACCTGCTTGGGATTCAAGGGGGTCCCTGCGGCGTAGGCCGGACAGGCCGCCTGGCACCGCCCGCACTCCGTACACGCCTCCCCATTCAGCAGCTGCACCCATGTCAGATCCCGCAATGTCCCGATGCCCAGCCGCTCCGCTGTCTCCAGATCCGGGATCGGCGTTAAAGCCCCGTTGGGCCGGTCCAGGCGGGAGAAGAACACATTGAGGGTGGAGGAGACGATGTGGACCAGGAAACCCACTGGAATGAAGACGTAGGTGAGGCCGGCCAAAGCGGCGTGGAAGGTCCAGGTCGCCTGATGGAGAGGGCGCAGGACGTCCTCGCCGAGGCCGATGGCGATCCAGGCCTGGCCGAGGATCCACCCCATGAAGGAGGCCGGTCCCCATGGCGGGCGCTGCACGGCCATACGGAAGGATTCCAGAAGCCAGCCGGTGACAATCAGAACCAGCAGCCAGACCAGCGCCAGATCGAACCGACGGCCGTAACTCAATTTGGGCGGGCGCGCTCCATAGCGGCGCCACGCCAGGATCCCGACTCCGATCAGAGCGAGCAGGGTGAAGAGGTCCAGCACGAACTCATAGACCAGATAGATCTCCCCACGCAGGAACTTGAAGACGTCCGCATCGATAAAGGCGAGGGTCGTTCCGATAAAGAAGATCACGAACCCCCAGAACAGCGAGGCGTGGGAGAGCCCTCCGACCGGATCCCGGATCACCCGCCGCTGCCCCAGGACGTAGATGAGCACCTGTTTCAGACGCTCCGGGAGGCGATCGAAGCGCATCTCCGGCCGGCCCACTGCCCACCAGATCCGGATGCGCCGGTAGAAAGAAAGGAGGAAGGTGGCGAGACAGAGCGCGTGGAAGGCATAGACCGCCAGCTGGGCCCACGCGGGCATGTTCCACAGGTTGATCCGCTCCGGCATGGGACTTCCTCCCACGGGCAGGATCCCAGCGACGCTGGGGACGCTGGCTTTCAGTTTAGCACACCAGAGGTTCGGGAGGTGTTCAGAGCCCGCGGCGAATGCACCGTGACGTCGAATCCCCCCCGCCGCTGGATCCAGCGAGAACTTCAGGGTAAAATTAAAACCGATCCGGCGATGAGGCTCGCCGGGCGGGGGCTTTTCCCGCGAACCGCCATGCCTCGGGCGTGGCTGATAGCCTCTATCCCAGGGATGGGATAGAGGCTTTTTTGCTTGGGAGGCGAGGGGATGAGCTGGGGACTGGCGAATTTGAAGCATGTGATGCGGCAACCCGGATGCCCGCTATGTCGTCTGCAGCGGGAGGCTGAGGCCCGTTACCTGGAGAACCTGCTCTGGGAGAACGTGAACGACCCCGCGACCCGTGAGCAATGGGCGGCGGGTCTGGGATTCTGCAGCCGGCACGCCTGGCAATTGCAACGCCTGGAGGCGCGGCGCTACGGGGATGGGCTCGGGAACGCGATCCTTTATGAGGATCTCCTGCAACGGGTGATCCCCGTTCTGGAGGCGATGGCCCAGGAACCTGCCCGAACTCTTTCTCCCCTCGATCAATGGCTGGCGCGTGTCCTCCACGCCACCGGCCGCCCTGGCCCCCACGGGATCGCTGGCCTGCATGGGCGGGCGCGCTGCCGGGTATGCCGGCTAGGGGAGGAGACCACGCGGGCATATGCGGAGTGGCTGGTCGAAGGCCTCGAGGATGCGGAGATCCAGGAGCACTACACGGCTTCGGATGGATTATGCTTGCCCCACCTGCGGATGGCGCTGGCAGGCGCCCGCGATCGAGCGCCTCAGGCCTTCGCCTGGCTGGCCGGCGATGCCGCCCGGCGCCTTCAACATCTTCTGAAGGATCTGCAGGAATATATCCGCAAGCATGACTGGAACTATCGCCACGAGCCGATGAGCCCCGAGGAACGTAAGGCCTGGATTCGCGCGGTAGCCTTCTTTGCTGGGGAGGTAGAGAACAATGGTTCGCTGGACGATTGAGGTGGATGAAGAGACCGCGTGCCGCTGGCGGGCCTTCTGGGAATCTCGCCGCCTGAGCGAAGCCGAGGGCCTGCTCTATTTTCTGGGACTGGGAGCAGCTTATGCGGAGGGGCAAGCCATCCTCTCCGGCGTGGCTGCCGGGACCCATTCCGCGGAGGAGGTGGAGCGCCTGATCCGGCGCCTAGTGGAACTGGAAGGGCGTTACGCGGTGATGAAGTTCCGTCTCTTCCAGGCGGAGCAAGCATTGCGGCGGTGGGAGCTCAGCCATGGAGCCATTGAGGCGATGAGCACGGGGCTCCAGGAGGTGGTCCGCCGCCTGCAGCAGGAGAATGCCCGGCTCCGGGAGATGCTGCGCCGTCTTCAGGGAGATCCAGCGGCCGCGCTGGATCCAGATGAGGGCAGTGAGATCTGAACATTCAGCAGGAGGCATCCGATGGGGGAGCTCACCCGATTCTGCCCCGAATGCTGGGCCGAGCTGCCCGCAGGAGAGGAGACCCTCTGCCCCACCTGCGGCGCTTCCCTGGCAGAGGAGCGGGATTTCTTTGAGAAGCTGCTTCGCGCTCTCCGGCATCCCGAGCGAACCCGGGCGGCCACCGCGGCGACCATCCTGGGGCAGCTGGGGGATCTCCGGGCGGTGCCCGCTTTAATAGAAACGGCTCTCCATGCCCGGGACTTCGGTGTTCAGGAGGCAGCCGTTCGCAGCTTGGGACGCCTGAGGGATCCCCGGGCGATCCCGGCCCTGGCGGTGCTGCTACGATGGGAGAGCCCTCTCCCCGTGCGCCTGGCGGCAGTGGAGGCCTTGAGGGCGTTGGACGATCCGATCGCCCGGGAAGCCCTGCGGAGTGCCTGGAACGACCCCTCCGAGGCCGTGCGGCGGGCAGCCCGGGAGGCAGCAGAGCCATGATCGCCTCAATCCAGACGGGACGCGGCGGCGGCGATGAAGGCCCGGAACAAGGGATGCGGTCGGTTGGGCCGGCTCTTGAACTCTGGATGGAACTGGGTTCCCAGCATGAAGGGATGATCCGCCAGCTCTACGATCTCCACCAGACGGCCGTCCGGCGAGAGGCCGCTCAGCACCAGCCCGGCTCGCTGAAGGAGATCTCGGTAGGCGTTGTTGAACTCGAAGCGATGACGATGCCGCTCATAAACCAGATCCACCCCATACGCCTGAGCGGCCCGGGTCCCCGGCACCAGGACGCAGGGATAGGCCCCCAGCCGCATCGTCCCCCCCAGATCCGTGATATCCCGTTGCTCCGGCAGCAGATCGATCACCGGATAGCGGGTATGGGGATTGAACTCGGTGCTGTTGGGCTCATCGGAGCCAAGGGCATGACGGGCGAGCTCAATCACCATCACCTGCATCCCCAGACATAGCCCCAGGTAAGGAACGCGGTGTTCCCGGGCGTAGCGGGCAGCCAGGATCTTCCCCTCCACTCCCCGATAGCCGAAGCCGCCGGGCACCACAATCCCATGGGCCCGCTGCAGGCGATCCCAGCAACGACCATGCTCCAGATCCTCCGCTGGGATCCACTCGATCTGCACATCCACTCCATGGGCCACGCCGGCGTGGATCAGGGCCTCGCGGACACTAATGTAAGCGTCGTGGAGATCCACGTATTTGCCCACTAGGGCAATGGGGAGCTTCTCCTTCGGACGCCGCATCTCGCTCACCATCCGGGACCACTCGGTCCAGTCCGGATCGCGGCCCGGGAGGCCCAGCCGTTCCACCACGAAGGTCCCCAGCCCAGCCTCCTCCAGCATCAGGGGAACCTCGTAAAGGATCTTCGCCGTGGGCAACGGGATCACCGCCCGCAGGTCCACATCACAGAACAGGGCGATCTTCTCCCGCAGGCTGTCCGGGACGGGGTAATCGGCCCGGGCGATGATCACATCGGGTTGGATGCCCACGCTGCGCAGGGTATTCACGCTATGCTGGGTCGGTTTGGTCTTCAGCTCCCCGGTGGCGCCGATATAAGGAAGCCAGGTCACGTGGATGTAAAGGACATTGTCCCGCCCGACGTCGCGCCGCATCTGGCGGATGGCTTCCAGGAAGGGCAGGCCCTCGATGTCGCCCACCGTGCCGCCCACCTCCACGATCACCACATCGGGGTTCTGGTGGGCTTTGGCCACCAGGCCGATGCGCCGCTTGATCTCGTTGGTGATGTGGGGGATGACCTGGACCGTCCCCCCCAGGTAATCGCCCCGACGTTCCTTGGCGATCACCTCCGCGTAGATCTGCCCGGTGGTGACGTTGCTCGCCCGGGTCAGGTTCTCATCGATGAAGCGCTCATAATGCCCAAGGTCCAGGTCCGTCTCCGCGCCGTCCTCGGTGACGAAGACTTCCCCATGCTGGAAGGGATTCATCGTCCCGGGATCCACATTGATATAAGGATCCAGCTTCTGCATGGTCACCCGGAGCCCCCGGGTTTTCAACACCCGCCCGAGGGCCGCTGCGGCTACCCCTTTCCCAACGCTGCTGACCACACCGCCCGTGCAAAAAATATATTTGGTCATAGACGCCTCCCAGGGCTCTTCGCTGTCGCTCGGGTGGGGGCTGATGAGGGATACATGGCCCCTATCCCCTGCGAGGTGTGGGTAGAGATCACCCCAGGACCTTTGGGCCTGGAAGGGAACCCATGGCCCCATAAAAGGGGGTGCGGGGCGCCTGGAGCGCCCCGCACCCTTCTTGCCCTACCCCATCAACTTCGCCAGATCCTGCGCCGCCCGGCGCATATCGAGGAAGATCAGGCCCAGTTTGGCGTTCTCCCGGGCCAGCACCGTCAACACGGCCTCCTGACCCACTGCCATCAGGATCACATAGCCGTTCGATCCGTGCACATAGACCTGATCCAGCGTGCCCCGCCCCAATTCGCTGGCGATCCGCTCTCCCAAGGAGAGCATGGCCGCCGACATGGCCGAGACCCGATCCTCTTCCACATCCCGAGGCAGTGCGGAGGCAATGATCAGCCCATCGACGGAGACCAGGGCTGAGGCCTCGATGTCCGGCGTGCTGGCCTGGAGATCCTTTAGCCGCTGCACGATCAACTCGGTGCGGGATCTGGCCATCGGGGACGCTCCATGGCTTGAGGATTTGCCGTTCTGAGCATACCATGGCCTCCCTGAGCCGTCAAAGCTCGCCCGCCAGCACGATGCGGAATCCATCGTTCCCTCGGGAGGGCCCTGAACCTATGGCGGAACAACCCTGGTGGGTGATCGTGAATCCGGTGGCCGGCAATGGACGAACCGGCCGGCGATGGGGCGGGCTGGAGGCCCGCCTGCGCGTGGAAGGGATCCGCATGGAGGTCGTCTTCACCCAGGAGCCCGGTCACGCCACCCTCCTCGCCCGACAGGGCCTGGAGGCCGGCTTCACCACCATCGTTGGCGTGGGCGGTGATGGAACCCTCCATGAGATCCTGAACGGGCTCCCCCTGCAAGATCCGGAGCGCATGCAGACCATCCGCCTGGGGATGCTCCCCCTGGGCACCGGCTCTGATTTCGTGCGCACCTTCCGGCTGCCCCGGGATCCGGTCGCCGCGGCCCTGCGGCTGCGGGAGGGACGAGTTCGCCGGGTGGATGTCGGTCAGATCACCTGTCGGCGGGCTGAGGAGACCGTCACCCGTTATTTCATCAACGCCGCGGGGCTGGGATTCGATGGGGAAGTGGCCGATCGCACCAACCGGGGCATCAAGGCCTTCGGGGCCACCGGCACCTATCTGGTGTATCTCTTCCTCACCCTGATCCTGTATCAGAACAAGACCGTCATGGTGCGGTTTGATGGGGAAGAACGTTCCGGACGGATGAACTCGGTGCTGGTCTGCAATGGACAATACTTCGGGGGCGGGATGTTCATCGCCCCGCATGCCGAGGTGGATGACGGATGGTTCGATGTCATCCTCCTGGGGGATCTGGGAAAGGGAGAGATCGTGGGCAATCTCCCTCGCGTCTATCGGGGGACGCATCTGAGGCATCCCAAGATCACCTGGCGGCGCGCGAAGGAGATCCACGTGGAGGCGAAAGAGCGGATGTTCCTGCAGGCAGAAGGAGAGCTGGTCGGGGAGGCCCCGGCGACGTTCCGCATCCTCCCCCAGGCCCTGGCGTTTCTGGCGTGAAAGGAAGGGCTTGAACCGGTGCGGAGACGGGCGCATGTCCCGAAGGTGGAACAGCGGAAGCAACCCGGCCCGATCGAAGCCCAGCGGCGCAGATCCATGGGCCGCTTCCTCATCCAATGAATGGAGGAAACAGGCGCATGCTGACCATCCAGGAATGTCGAACCCCGGCCGAGCGCCGGGCTTTTGTGACATTCCCATGGCGCGTGTATCGGGGCGATCCCTACTGGGTTCCCCCGCTGATCAGCGAGCGGATGATCTTCTTCGACCCGCAACGCAACCCATTCTATCAGCACGCGGAAGTTGCCCTTTTCATAGCCCGACGAGATGGGGAGCCGGTAGGCACCATCGCCGCCCTCATCAACCATCAGCACAATGCCTTCCACAGCGAGCGGGTGGGCTTCTTCGGCGCTTTCGAGGTGCTGCCCGATCAGGAAGCCGCCCACGCCCTGCTCGCCACGGCCCGGGATTGGGTTCGATCCCGGGGCATGACGGCGCTGCGCGGGCCGACCACCTTCAGCACCAATGAGGAATGCGGCCTCTTGATCGAAGGATTCAACGACCCGCCTCGCATCCTGATGAGCTATAACCCCCCTTACTATCGGGATTTCATCGAGCGCTTCGGTTTCCAGAAGGCAATGGACCTTTATGCCTATGAGCTGACGGTGGAGGTCTTCAACTGGCCGGAGAAACTGGTCCGGGTGGTGGAGAAGCTGAAGAGCCGCGCGAAATTCCGGGTGCGTCAGGCGGATATCCGGCGCTTCCGGGAGGAGCTCGATCGCATCAAAAAGGTCTACAATTCGGCCTGGGAACGGAACTGGGGCTTTGTGCCGCTCACCGATGCGGAGATCGAACATATGGCCGCTCAGCTGATCCAGTTCGTGGACCCCGATCTGGTGTTCATCGCGGAGGTCGATGAGGAGCCCATCGGGTTCTCCCTGACTCTCCCGGATATGAACCAGGCCCTGCGAAAGGCCTACCCGCGCCCTGGCGTCCCGGAGTGGTGGACGTTGCTCAAGCTTCTCTATTACTGGAAGGTGCGCCGGGTGGTGGATACTATCCGGGTCTTCGCGATGGGGGTTATCGAGAGCTGGCGCGCTCAAGGGGTGAGCGCCTTGTTCTATTATGAGACGGCGAAAGCGGCCCTGCCGAAGGGCTATCGGCGTGCGGAGATGTCGTGGGTGCTGGAGAACAACTTGATGATGAATCGGGATATCCAGGCGATGGGCGGGCGGATCTACAAGATCTACCGGATCTATGAGCTGCCGCTGTGAACCCGATGCGGAAATCCTGGCTGAGCGGGCGAGCCCTCTGGCCCTTCGGAAGGTCCTTCACTCTGCTCTGGGTGGGCCAGTTTCTGTCGCAAATCGGCGATCAGTTCCTCTTTATCGCCGGCTTAAGCCTGCTGGACCGCCTAACGAACTCCCGGGCCGCCTTTGGGGGGCTGGCCATGGCGATCACCCTTCCCCAGATCCTCTTCGGACTGTGGGGAGGGGTTTTCGCCGATCGCTGGCCGCGTCGTTATGTGCTGATCGGCTCCGATGTGGCGCGGGCGCTCATCGTCTTGGGCGCGCTGACGGTGCAGAGCAACGTCGATTTGTGGCGGCTGTATCCGTTGGCCTCGGCCATGGCCATTATAGGGCTCTTGTTCTATCCCGCCCGCAACGCGGTGCTTCCTGCCCTGGTTTCCCCGGTCCACCTGTTACAGGCCAACACGATGCTCCAGGCCAGCTACGTCCTGGCCCTGGTGGCGGGCGGGATCTCCGCTGGGTTCTTTGTGGATCGCTTCGGGCCCTACGCGGCCTTCATCGTTGACAGCCTGACCTTCCTTGTTTCCGCCCTCACTCTGGCCTGGATCCGCCTTCCCCCATCCGTGAATCGGCCCCAGCCAGCCCGGCAAAACCCCAGCCGGGATCTGCTGGAAGGCCTTCGCTTCGTATGGACCCGGCGCTCCCTTCGGAAAGTGGCGGCCATCACGCCCTTCGCCACCATCGGGATCGGCGTGGTGCAGGTCCTCGGCTTGGCGTTCCTCACAGAGGTCCTGCAAGGGCGCGCCGGAGGGTTCGGCCTGACAATGGCCATGATGGGCATCGGCCTGGCCATTGGGCTGGGGGTGGTGCCGTTGCTCGGCCGTTGGATCCCGACCCATTGGGTGGTGGGCCTTTTCCTGGCCGCCGCCGGCCTCGCTACGGTGGCCTTCAGTCAGGCCCAGACCTTCGCCTTCGTGCTCCTGGCCGCCTTCGCGATGGGGATTTGTGTAGTGGTGGCCCGGGCCGGCATGGCCACTCTGATCCAGCAGATCACGCCGAATCCCCTGCGGGGGCGAGTGGACAGCTTGGTGAACCTCGTGGTGAACGGCGCGCTGGTCCTCGCCCAGGGAAGCGCCGGGCTCTTCGGGCAGCTATGGGGCCCCCGGCCGGTGCTGCTGGGAGCAGGATTGCTCATGGTGCTGGTGGGGGGATTCGCTGCCCTGGGCCTGCGGAGGATCCCCACCATGCCTTCAGAAGGCATGGTCCTCGCCGCCTCCAACCCGGAAACCGAACGCCCCCTTCCCCCTCCACGATGAGGGCCATCCGGGAAAGGACTACGGAATCCCTTCCAGCGCAGCCGGCCGCTTCCCGGAGGCCCCACCTGGCCTGCTTCCCTCTTCCCTTTTGCGCTATGATGAGATCAGGCGGAAAGTCCCGCCTGATCCACCCTCCAGCCGAGGAAAGGAACCCTTTCGCCCTCAGGAGAGCGATCCGAGGAGGCGACGATGGAACGGCGATGGACTAACCAGGAGATCGCGCAAATTCTCGAAAACATCGCCGACATGCTGGAGATCCAGGGGGAGATCCCCTACAAGGTCATGGCGTATCGGCGGGCGGCGGAGAACATCGCCACCCTGGGACGGGACATCTACGATCTCTGGCGGGAAGGCGCCCTGCGCACCATCCCTGGCGTGGGCGAAGCCATTGAGGAAAAGATCGATCAGCTGCTCCGCACCGGCCGCCTCGAGCTCTACGAGCGCCTGAAATCCGAAATCCCCCAGAGCCTCCTGGAGATGCGCCAGATCCCCGAGATGGGTCCCAAACGCATCAAGGCCGTGTGGGAGAAGCTGGGGATCACCACGGTCGAGGAGCTCGAGGAGGCCGCCCGCGCGGGGAAGCTCCGAAGCCTGCCCGGCTTCGGCGCTAAGCTCGAAAGTAAGATCCTGGCCGGCATTGAGGCGGTCAAGCGCCGCAAGATCACCGGACGGGTTCCGCTGGGCGTGGCATGGCCTCTGGCCCATGAGATCCTGAGTGCCCTCCGGGAAGTCCCCGGCGTGCAGCAGCTGGCCGCCGCCGGATCCTTCCGTCGGATGAAAGACACTATCGGCGACCTAGATTTCCTCGTGGCGGCCGATAACCCCGATGCGGTGATGGAGCGCTTCACCACGCTCCCCATCGTGGAGACCGTGCTTCTGAAGGGCTCCACGAAATCCAGCGTTCGCCTGCGGACCGGCTTGCAGGCCGACCTGCGGGTGATCGAGGCCGCGCGCTGGGGGACGGCATTGCAATACTTCACGGGCAGCCAGCAGCACAACATCCAGCTGCGGGAGCATGCCCTCAAGCGCGGCTACAGCCTCAGCGAATACGCCCTCACCCAGGTGGAGACCGAGAAAGAGATCCTGTGCGCGACGGAGGAAGAGGTCTACAGCCACCTGGGCCTGGCTTACATCCCGCCAGAGCTGCGGGAAGGGCGAGGGGAAATCGAGGCCGCCCTGGAAGGCCGCCTCCCGCGGCTGATCGAGATCGAAGATCTCCAGGGCGACCTTCAGGTCCACAGCACCTGGAGCGATGGCCAGGCCTCCATCCAGGAGATGGCCCAGGCGGCGAAGGCCAGGGGTTACCGCTACATGTTGCTGACCGACCATTCCCAGAGTCTGGGAGTGGCGAAAGGCCTGACGCCGGAACGGCTGTGGGAACAGCGCCGGGAGATCGAGGCCGTGAACACCGAGCTGGGCGATGGGTTCCGCGTGCTTCACGGGGCAGAGGTGGAGATCCGAGCCGACGGCAGCCTCGATTACCCCGATGAGGTCCTGGCTGCCCTGGATCTGGTGGTCGCCTCCGTGCACACCGGCCTGCGGCAGGATCGGGAACGGGTGACGGCCCGCTTCCTGGCCGCCATCCGCCATCCGTATGTTCACATCATCGCCCACCCGACCGGACGGTTGCTGGGGGAACGGGAGGGAGCGGACGCCGACTGGGAGGCCATCCTGCGGGCCGCCGCGGAGACGGGGACGTTGCTGGAGATCAATGCGAACCCGGCCCGACTGGATCTCCCGGATGTCCTGGCCCGTCGGGCACTGGAGCTAGGATGCAAACTCGTGATCAGCACCGATGCCCACAGCCCCGGGGAATTCGATCTGATCCACTTCGGTGTAGCCGTGGCCCGGCGGGCTTGGGCCACGCCGAAGGACGTCGCCAACGCCTGGCCGCTGGAGCAGCTGCTCGCCTGGGCCAAAGAGAAGCCGCGACGCCTGGGGCGCGCATAAAAACCCGGGGCCCGAAGGCGCCGGGGATGGACGGGGGGAGCGCTTTCGCCCTCCCCTCGGCCCGGCCGTGGAGTAAGGACGGATCTACGCGCTCAGAACCCTCAAAACCCCGGGGGTGAGATCGAGCAGCGAGGTCGCGTTTTGAAAGGCCTGGGTCCCTGGCCCGGCGACCAGAAGGGGGACCGGATTCATGGTGTGCAGCCGGGTCCGCAGATCCTCCATGTTCCCATGGTCACTGGTCACCATCACGGTCGCCCCCAGCGGCCGATGCCGGAGCAGAGCATCCAGGAAGCGATCCAGCGTCTCCAGGACCGGCTCCGGGGGCAAATGTCGATGGCCCACCAGATCGGTGAGGAAGCTCTCGAAGAGCACTAGGTCTGCTTCTTCCAGCAACCCGAGCAGCCGCATTGCCGCCTCCTCGGGCGCCACAGGCGGCAGATCCGGGAAAGGCCGGCCGTGCCGCCGGGCCCACACCGGTGCAAAGGCGTTCGTGATATCCCAGAGCAGCGCCCGCCCTTCCTGCAAATCCTGGAAAGTCCGAAAGGGCAGGTTCGCCAGCCGGTTCATCCAGGTCGTCACGGAAGGGCGCAGCCGCCGCTGGGCGACCCATTGCCAGTAGAGCTCTGAATACGCATTGGCGAAGGTGGGGCGGAAGCCCGCGGCCTGGGCCCGGCGGAACAGGCTGTGATCTTCCAGCAGGCGCACCAGCTCCGGGGAGGGATATCCCGTTCGATGGCCACCGAGGAGAGCGGGAGCGTTCAGGCCCGTGAACAGCGCGGTCTGGCCGGTCGCGCTCTGAGGCAGGCCCGGCACGCCCAGGGTCGCATCCAGCTCGCGGCAGAGCAGATCCCCATTTTCCCCCGCGCATCCCCGCACCAGCGGACGGCCGAATCGGGCGGATAGCCGGGGAAGACCGGGGAGGAAGAGGGGATTCGACGGCTCTGGCTCCCCCACTCCCACACCATCCAGAAAAACTAGCACCACAGGCCCCATCCGCATCTCCCCTGGATCCGGCGGGCGGGACAACCCGTCCCGCCCGCGAACGCTCCCTGATCCCCGCTCGCACGGTTTCCGCTTCCCCCTCACATCTTATAGCCGATGCGGCGCAGGAACTCCTTGCGATGCGCCACATCGGCCTCCGTCTCAACCCCTCGAGTGGCCACCCCATCCACCACCCCGAGGATCCCCCGCCCCTGCTCGGTCTCGGCGATGATCACCTGCATGGGATTAGCGGAGGCTGCGTAGATGTGACAGACCTCGGGGACCATCTTGATGGCGTTCAGGACATTGATCGGGTAGTAGCCCCTACCCAGGACCACAATGAAGAAGTGCCCGGCGCCGACCGCCAGCGCGTTCTTCTTCGCCAGCTCCACCAGCTCCGGATCTGTCCCACTGGCCCGGACCAGGGCGGGGCCCGAGGACTCGCAGAAGGCCAGGCCAAACTTAATGCCGGGGACGGTGTTCACAAGCGCCTCGTGAATGTCCTCCACGGTCTTAATGAAGTGGCTCTGGCCCAGGATCACATTGAGCTCGTCCGGCTTCTCGATCTGCACCACCTTCAGCTCGACCGCCATGGGGCACCTCCTGAGGACGTGGAGTAGGTCCACACAGATGGTGCTTGCATTCTCAAAGAGATCTTCCCGGATCGGCCCATCCCTGGCATGCCCCGTTGCCTCATATGGAGAAGGCCGGAAGGCTTCCCCCGCCCCCTTGACGGCAGCGCTTGCCCCAGGCACCCGCTCACAAGGGGGTGGAGAAGCTCCCTTCCTCGGTCCGGGAGATCACGATGCGATACAGGGGCACCTCCCGGGCCCCGAAGCGGAACTTATACGGTTCATCTCCCCGCAGGAAATCGAAGACGCGCTTCCCCCGCTCGATCGCATGACGGATCAGGTAAGCGAGCAGGACCACCCCGGGGCTCAGGCCAGCGAAGCGAGGATGGAAACCCGCGTTGTACAGCCAGATCCGATCCCCGTAATCGAAATCCAGGTAGGTCGCGGCCTTCTCGCCCTCGATCTCGATAAACGAGAGGCGCGCCCATCCTTCCCGGAGGCCATAACGGATCACGCGACGAAAGAAGGCGCGCATGCGTTCGCTCAGGAAGTCCGCCTTCTCAGGGCTGCTGGCGGCCATCAGATCCAGGAACGCTTCGATGGCTTCCTCGATATCTGGTCCTTCCTCTCGCAGGATATACCAGCGGATGTTTTCCAGTGACTCCACCCGGCGCATCTTGCGACGCAGCTCGTGACGGTCCTTCCCATCCAGCATCTGGAGATACGCCTCCCACGTCGCGGGCAATCGCAGCACTGGGCATACTGTCAACGGCTCCACCTGAACGGTCAGGCCGTAAGCGGAGGCCAGGTTCGGCCATAGGGGATACAAGGGAGAATCCTCCCGGATGTTCCACAGGATCAGGAGATCCCACTCCGGCGCCCCCGGGCTGAGCAGCCAGGCCAGAAGCCTGTGGGCGATCTCCCCCTCCCGGCCGGACTCCGCCGGGAGATCCAGATAATCTGTGACCTCCTCGCCGAAGGTCTCCAGCACCCGATAGCCATCCCGGGCGATCCGGCGCAGGGGCGCGAGGCCGATCAGCCGCCCTTCTTCCTCAAATGTCAGCAGGTGGAGCTCTCCTTCCCCGAAATGCTCCCACCAGATCCGCAGCCAGCCCGGGCGCAGAAAGGGGGCATCCACCGAGGATCGGCGCAACAGATCGATCCATGCCTCCGCCAGCTCATCGAAGACGGCAGGATCCTGAAATCGAGAGAGCCGCATCCGCGATCACTCCGCATCCCGAAGGTCCACGAGATCCCGGGCGAAGACGCTCCATGGCTCCCTTCCGGTCAGGTGCGCCCGGACCAGGGCATAGAAGCTGCGGGGAGGCCTTCCCGGCTCCTGTTCCCGGACGAAATCCACCACCAAGTAACCGAGGGCGAAGGCGGTTTCGAAAAGCTCCCGCGTGTGGAACCGCCAGGCCCGGGCCAGGCCCGGATCCTGCCGCTTGACCTCCTGGAAGCGGTGAGGGATTTCCACCAGCCAGAAGCCGACATCTGGAGTTTGGAACGTTTCGGGGGGAATCGGCAGGCCGCGTTCATCGAAGCGGCAGGGGTTCACCAGCACCGCGCCGGCCTGCTCAAAGGAGGAACGGGAGAGAGCGAAATGGCCCTGGCTCAGGCGAGCCGCCACCCGCCGGCTGGCGATATACCAGTCCACCTGGAAACGGTCCGTGGGCAGCCCCCGGTTCAGGGCGTCGTGGAGCTCCCCATAGGCGTTCCGGATGTAGGTGTTGCACACGGCCCCCAGCTTGGCGATGTTGAAATAGGCGTTGCGGCTCTCCAACGGGTCATAGGTCCAGGTGATCAGCCGCAGGCCCTGATTGCGGACCGCCTCGCGCTGCGCGAGCTTGAGCTGGTAACCGATGCCCTTATCCTGCCATTCGGGGAGCACGCCCAGTTGATGGGAGCAATGCTTCAGCTTGACCGTGGCTGGGGCCTCCCGCCCTCGACGCTCATCGGTTCCCAGGAAACCAAACACAAACCCCACCAGCTGGCCGCCGGCAAAGGCGCCCAGAAGCACCCCTCCATTATGGGCCGCCGTGATGAGCACATGAGCGGGAACCACATCCAGATCATCCGAGCCCCAGATCCGGCGCTGGAGCTCCACACACGCCTCGATCTCTTCCAGCGTGCGCAGGGGTCGGATCTCCGCCTCCATCCCTCTTCCCTCGACCTCGCTGAATATGCCTTTCCCAGCCCCGATGATTCCGACACCGCAGAACCACTGTCCCAATCTCTACGATTGTAGCGTAAATCGCGGGGATCTCGCGAAACAGCGCGGGCGTGGAACCATCGCGGATCACGCCTCCGCTTCCTGGGGGACCATACAAAGTGGACAGATGCGTGGGCCGGAAGGACAATAAGGGCATTGGGGCTCGCGCAACCTCCCTGAGGGGTTCGAAAGGGACAGGCCATCGCAAGCCCTTCGGGAAATCCCATCCTGAGCGATGGTCCTTTTCATCCAGCGTGACCACTGGAGGGGTCGTTCGAATGGAGAAGATCCAGCTGTTTTGCGATCGGGCCGGATGTCAGGCCCATGAAGGCGCGTGGGTGCATCGGGTGCAGGCGGAAGAGTGGATCGTGGAGTTGGAAGGACACGCCCTTCGTTTCATGGAAAGCGGCATTTCCCCCATCTGCCCGCTCTGCGGCTACCCCCTGCTCTGGCCGGTGGAGCGGATGGAAGGAACCACGCCAGCTTCCCCGGAGGAGCAGGAGCGGTTGAGCCTCTGGCTGGCCACGCTGCCCGAATAAACCCCTGTTTGGGTGAACGCGCTCCCATGGGCAGACGGTGCAGGATGCCGGTCCCCTCTCCCGCCCTGCCTGACCCCCAGTAGCCAGGCCAATGAAGCGCAGCAGACGCCCAGAGCCTGTGTGAGAAGAAGCGCCCGCGAAGGCCCGGACTTGACGCCCCATCCGCCCAGTGATATGATGAGGCTGCGGATTAGAACAAATGTTCTAAGGAGGCTCGGATGGTCTGGCATGGATTCCGAACGGCTCAACCGGAGGGTCTGGCCTCCCAACCGAACCGCGAGAAGAGGATACCTCCGGCCTCGAGCGGGGAGATCGGGGTGCCGCTGGTGGTGGGGCTGATGATGGCCGGGGGATGGCTGGCGCTGGAGTGGTTCAATTACTCAGCGTCTCAATACGCGTTGACCACGCTCTTCGGCAACTTAACAGCGGATGGAGTGACCTGGGGGATGCTGCTAGCCCTGGGCCTGTGGTTGGTGGATTTGTCGGGTCTGCTCTATCTTTCGCTCCCCCAGGAGCGGGAGAAGCCCGGCTTCTGGTATGTGCTGGTGGCCTGGCTTCTGGCCTCGGGGGCCAATGCCCTGCTCAAGTGGTGGGCCGTCACCCTGGCGCTGATGGCCTCGCCGCTCACGCAGACCGGCACGCCCCGCACGGCCTGGGTCAACGCCATGATACCCTACATCCCAACCGCCATAGCCTTCCTGGTTTGGACGGGCCGGGTCCTCTTGGTGAGCACGATGATGGGGCTGCTGCTGCCCGCGGCGCGCTGGCTCGCCGATCGCCTCCAGGCGTGGGCGGATTCCCGGATCGCCCAGATGTCGGAAGCCGCGGAGGAGACGCGAGGGGCCGCTCCCGGACCTCGTCTGATCGCGCCGGAGGACCAGGAGGCCACGCGACGACAGCGGGTCGGTCCGCGTTAATCGGCCGGTGCAGAGAGCAGGGGCGCCGGGACGCGGGGCTCCTGCCCCGGTGCCGATCGAGTCCAGAGACGGCAGAGCGGGCCGCTCCCCCCCTTGAATGCTGGAAGGCTCGCGGAGGTGGAGGCGATGTGGACCCTGGAAGCGCAACGCTGGGTTACGCGCGGTCTTCCGTTGGGGATTGCCATGCTGGCGGTCCTGCTGTTGACACCGCTGGCCGGGTTGGTGGCCATGGCCCTGAATCCAGAGGAGGCCATCCACCTCTCCCCCTTCCCGGCCCCTCACCGCGGAGGAGAGGAGGGAAGGGGTTTGGCCCCTTTGTTTACGCCCGAAGTGCAACGCTGGTCGGCGCAGATCCTGGCCTGGGCGCAGGCTTACCAGCTGGATCCCAATCTGATCGCCACGGTGATGCAGATTGAATCCTGTGGGGATCCGCTGGCTCGATCCTCCCGTGGGGCCATCGGGCTCTTCCAGGTGATGCCCTTCCATTTCGGAGCCCGGGAGGATCCGTGGGATCCGGAGACGAATGCGCGCGCCGGGCTTTCGTATCTGGCAGAGGCGTGGCGCAAAGCGGGGGGCGATGTCGCGGGTGCCCTGGCCGGCTATAACGGAGGCCACACCGTCATCGGGCGCCCAGAACGCTGGGGCGAGGAGACCCGACGCTATGTCTACTGGGGAGTGGGCATCTACGAGGACGCCCGGCGGGGAGCGACCCAAAGCCCCCGGCTCCAGGAGTGGCTGGAGGCCGGCGGGCGTCACCTGTGTGAGCAGGCGGCACGACGGATCATTCGATAGGTGAAGAGGATCACCGGATGGTCCAGCCCGGCACCCCCATGGATTGCACACCGTTCGATGGAGGATGAAAAACGGGGCAGCGCCTGAGGCGCTGCCCCGCGGGCAGGCGGAGGGGGAGGGATTCGAACCCTCGAGGGAGGCTTTTCGCACCCCCCACCGCTTAGCAGGCGGTCCCGTTAGGCCACTCCGGCACCCCTCCATAGCGAACAGGACGATCCGGGTGACCGATCCCCCAGTCACCCGGATGACCCATGGACTTCCCAGCGACCCGCCATGGGCCCCTGGAGCACCCCGCAGGCGGAGGGAGGGGGATTTGAACCCCCGAGGAGGCGCTCAGGCCTCCTAGCGGTTTTCAAGACCGCCGCCTTCAGCCGCTCGGCCATCCCTCCATCAGCAATTATGCCCAGCCCTCCATTCTCCGTCAAGCCAAACGATCAAGGGCTACCGGGGATCTCTGCCGGAAGGCGTTCGGGATCAGCCTGACCCCTAATCCTCTCAAAACCCGCCGGGAAAAAGGAGGGGACCATCCAGCCTGCTCCCTTCGCGCCCAACCACCATCCCATCGATCCAGGCCAGCACATAACGCTCCGCCTCCGCCCTACGGTTTCCTCCAACAGAGGTATAATGGGTTTTGATCTTTTCGCCAGGGATTTCCAGATGATTCCCATCAGTGACAGCCCGCGAAGCCGAACGATTCCCATCGTCAACTGGACGCTGATCCTGGTGAATGCCCTGATTTTCCTGTTCGAGCTCTCGCTGCCTTCGCGGGCGCTGGATCGCTTCCTGTTTACATGGGGGGCGGTGCCCATTCGGATCTGGGGCGCCATCCTGGGGCATGCGGATCCCTTCTGGCTGATCACGTTGGTCACCAGCCAGTTCCTGCATGGGGGGTGGGCTCATATTCTGGGCAATATGCTCTACCTATGGGTGTTCGGGGACAATGTAGAAGACCGCATGGGCCACATGCGCTATCTGGTTTTTTATCTCCTCTGCGGGGTCATCGCCGGCCTGATCCAGACCTTCGTCCTCTTCGGCTCCCGGGTCCCCCTGATCGGCGCCAGCGGGGCCATCGCGGGGGTGCTGGGCGCTTACCTGGTTTTATTCCCGGGGGCGCGGGTGACGGTGCTGGCCCCTTATTTCTTTTTCGGCCTGGGCTTCTTTGAAGTCCCAGCGGCCGTGCTGCTGGTGATGTGGTTCCTGCTCCAGTTCATCAATGGCCTAGCCGCCATCACCACGGCAAGCCCATCTGTGGGGGGCATCGGTTGGTGGGCGCACATCGGCGGGTTCGTGGCCGGCTGGCTGCTCGTCCGCTTCTTCGCCCGCCGCCCCCAGCCTCGCCCAGCCTGGCCTCCAGACTGGTATGAATGGTAAGAAAGCCGGTTCCCTGTCGATGCCGCCGGCTTTCCACCCAGTGGTGGAAAGCCTCTCCCCACTAAGGTAAAATCTAAGCCAAAATCTCAGAATAGTCTTGGAAACTATAGATTCGCCATCAACTGAGAAGCGTGGCTTACGGGGATCGTCGGGGGGGTCGACCAACCCGGGGTGGAGGTAAAGGGAAACGATGATGAATGGGAAAGCGCTGATCCTACTGATAGATGACGATCCGTTGTTACGGGAGCTGTTGACGCGGACCCTGATCCAGGAGGGCTATGAGGTGCTCGCAGCGGGCACCGGGGGGGAGGGGCTTTCGCTGTTCGACCTCCACCATCCGGATGTGGTGATCCTGGATGTGCTGCTCCCTGACATCGAGGGCTGGGAGGTCTGTCGACGCATCCGGCGGGTCTCCACGGTGCCGATCCTTTTCCTGACCGCTTTAGAGGAGATCCCGGACCGAGTGCGGGGGCTGGTTCTGGGAGGGGATGATTATATTGTCAAGCCTTTCGCGGTTGAGGAGCTGCTGGCCCGCGTGGAAGCGATCCTGCGGCGGGTGCGCCAGGCCGCCCCTGCCGCATCGCCGATCCTGGAGATCGGGAACGGCACCCTGGTGATCGACCGGGAACGGCGGCAGGTGCGATTCCAAGGCCAACCCCTGGATCTCTCCCCCATCGAATACACGCTCCTGGTTTATCTGGCCGAACGGGCCGGGCGAGTGGTCTCTATCGCCGAGCTGCTGACCGCCATCTGGGGAGGGACCCAGGAGGGATCTCTGCAAGCCCTCCGTTGGTATATCTGGAACCTCCGCCAGAAGATGGAAGCTAACCCCAAGCGTCCACGTTGGATTCAGACCGTGCGTCGTTATGGCTATCGTCTGAACCCCTAAGCGGGCGACTCCGTTCCCGCGGCGCAGGGGTGGGGATCACCGCTCATCCTGGGAGGCCGGATCCATGGGCTTTTCCCGCCTCATGGTTCCCCTAACAGGGGGAGCAGAATGGGATGAACATCGCACCACGGCTCCCCATCGCTGTATTCCAGAAGGCTTAGGCTGGCCAAAAACTCCCGGGTGCGCTCGTTGTTGATAAAGGTCCGCGTGCGATGGTAGCGCAGCAACTCCCCGTAGTCCTCCGGCCGCAGGGTTCCCCGATAGTCGTTCTGCAGCTGGATCACAGCGCTGCGCATCTCGGGGAGGCCGATCCGATCCTGGCCGGCGGCAAGCCCATGCAGGATCGCCGACTGGACCAGTTGAATCAGCGTGAGGGGGATCCCGCCGCTCATCCGAACGGCCAGATCGATCGCCTCCGGATCGATGAGATAAGGCTCCACCCGGCGCTCCACCATCTCCCGCATCACCCGGTGCCCTTCAGGCCGCAGCTGGCCATGGCGATCGTAGACCATCACGTTGGGGACGATGAACCGCTCGCTGAAATGGTTGCGGATCTGAAGGAACTCGCGGGCATAACGCAGGGCGATGGGGAAGGTGAACAGGATATGCGCGCGCAGCTCCGCCAGCAGGGCGGCATGGTTCAGGAAAAGCCCCATAGCTCGCTCGAAAGAGAGCTTATCCAGATCCTCTACCACCACCAAGACGGGCCGGCGGGCGTTGGAGCGGATTTCCTCGATCAGCCGGTTGGTTCGGGATACCAGCTCGAAGAGCCGCAGCTCCGCCCGTTCCCGGACCATCCGCCGGGTGCTGCTCTCGGTCTTGACCCGCCCTTCAAGCTTCAGGGCCAGGAGGTTGAGGGCCGCTTCGGCGGAGGCTTCGCGCGAGGGGCTGACCATTTCCTCCTCCACAATCTCGTGGGTCAACCAGCGGTAAAGGTCCTCCAGCATTCCCATCCCTACCAGGCCCCGCTTGCGGCCTTTCAGAACGCGTTCATCGGTGGCCTGTTGGAGCAGGCGCAGGGCAATGGCCAGGATGAGATCTACATAGGTGAGGTCCGTGAGGTTCAGGATCTCCAGAACCGAGAAGTGCACAATGAAGAAGCGTCCCTTCAGAAGGCCTGTCAGGCGGTTGAGCTCGGTGCTCTTGCCGCTCCCCCGGTGGCCGGAGAAGAGCACCTTCACCGGCTCGTCCATCGCCTCCAGGTAGGCTTTCAGCTCTTGGGTGGGAACATCCGGCCGCTCCACGTAATACGCGGCCAGGGCTCGCCCGGATAACGGAACCCGGGGGTCGAAGAGATTCAATGCCTCTTTCAATGTGCGCGCACGAACCGCCATGGGCCCTCCCCGAGGACGATCATGCCTCGCAGACAGCCGAAGGGGCGATCCCCCCTTCCTGCAGCTCTCTGAGCCGCCGGAAGGGAAGAAGGGTCACCGGGCGAGGAAGATCTCCGCGCCGCAATAGGGGCAGCGGATCACCCCTTTCCCGGCCAGCTCCAGCGCCCCGCCGCAGTTGGGACATTTGCCGGCGTCCCGCAAAGCTGCTGCCTCGGCCGAATATAGCAAGCCCTCCGACCAGTTGATGTATCCGGAGAAAAGCCCCATGTGCACCAGATCATAGATCCACGCCCGCACCTGATCCCGGCTCGCCCGCAGCTCCAGGGCGATATCCGAAAGCGCGACTTTCCCCCGCGCCTGGATCATCCCCAGAAGCTGACGCTGTTTCTCCGCCACCTCCGCCTCCCGGGCCTCCACACCTCCCCGCCGCCATAAATAGATCCCCGCAATGAGCAGGGGGGAGAACACCAGAAAAATCAGGAAAGCCCCCAGCGCGAAGCCCCCAGGCGTCAGCTCCGCCCGGACCCGCTGGATGGCCAGGAAGCCGAGGAAGGCCATCTCCAGGAAGACGCTGGCGCCGATCATCAGGATCCCCAGGGTCTGCATGGTGCGTGGATGCATACAGCTTCCCCCTCTCGGATGAAGAATGGATTATCCGAACCCGCTTCGGCCCCCGCCGCCCCCCCTGCCGCCGAAGCTCCCGCCGCCGCTCCAGCGCCCGCCGCCTCCCCAATCCGAAGGTGGACGGCTGACAAACGTATCCGCGGCCGCGTTGAGCATGCTCGTCAGGCCCTCAGCAAAGGCGTTCAAACTGCCGGTCAGGGCGCTCGCCGCATCATCCAGCGAGGGAACCCCCAGCCCCCCCGAAGCGGGAGCGGGCGCGGCATGGCCCGGGATCCTCCCCGGCGCGGAAGCGGGGCGCGGATCGATCCACGGGCGATACCACGGCGGCGGCGGAAGATCGGGGGCCAGCTCCTGCCACTGCCGCAGGAACCGGCGCTCCATCCCGAAAGCGATCGCATAGGGAAGATAGGCCTCAAGCCGTGCCCGCGCCTCCTCCGGCGCCATCTGCTGAAGCCGGCGCAATCCCTGAGCGAAGGCCCGCCAGCGGGCGGCCAGCTCCGCGCCTTTCCGGGTTTTCCGGGGCATGTGAGGGGCGATCAGCCACCACGCGAGGGATGTTCCCCCCAACCCCACGACGACTGCCCACATCCCCCACAGCCCATGACCGCTCCAGTTCCCCGCGGCGATGCCCGCCAGCACCGCCAGGCCGCCGAACCCGAAGGCCAGGAACTGATAGCCGCCCCGCACCCGATCGGGACGGCCGGCAAACCACCCCGCCTGGGCGACCGCCCGATACAGCGCCGCTTCGATCTCCGGCAGGCGATGGGCGAAGCGATAGCGAAGCTCCCCCATACGGCGAACCGAGCTTCCGTTGAAAAGGGCACGCAGCAAAACCGCCTCAAAGGGCCGCAGATCCCTTTCCTGTCCGGTCCGCCGAAGGAGGAATTCCCGGCGAAAGCCTTCGCGAACCTCCTCGATCGTCAACACCCCTCGCCGGGCCAGATCCACCACCGTCGCCAGGATGTCTCGCAAATCCGCCCGCTCGTCCAGCAGCACGCCCACCATCGCCGGAGGATCCGCGGAAGGCGGCTCGGCAAGCGAATCCGGCACAACCCCGACATAGGGATCCCGCCCCCGCGCTGCCCATAGCGCCAGGGCCAAGGCCGGTCCGCCGATCAGCAGCAACACCCCCATGGCCAGCAGCCCCAGGTTATACAAGGGCAGGCGGTCCTCCTGGACCTGCCAGGCCGGAGGCTCGGGGGGCAGGATGCCATGGGGGAACTGAACCCGGATCTCGAAGGACTCATCCGGCTGGAGAGGACGTCGGGCCTGGAAGCGCACCGTCCGTCCCCCTTCCAGGATCTCCCCATCCGCCGGGCCATAAGCGGCGATCCGCTGGGCCGACGCCCCGGGGGGCAGGACCACCGTGACCGTGCTATGGCGGATCTCATACGCATGCTTGGCGGGAAGCGGATTCCACCACAGCTGATCCCCCTCCGGATATCGCCGGATCGCGCCCTGGACCTGATAGCGCAGATGGAAAGTTCGGACCGCGTTCGTCGTGGGCGGGAAAAACCACCGAACGGTGATCCCCTCACGGCTTTCCTCCACCTCATAGGTAAACGGCTGGCCAGAAGACGCGCGACGATAGGTCGCCTCATCATCCTGGAGATCCAGGATGGTGATCCCCTCCGTGCGCCACAGGGGGATCTCCCGGAACCCCCGGCGGAACGTCCCATTGAAACGGATCGTTTGATGCTCGGTGATCTCCATGGTGCCGTCTAACTGCACGCGGATCTCCACATCGAAGCGCTCCGCAACGGCCATCGCGGATTGAGCGTGGAGAGCCGTGGCAAAGCTTCCCCAGATACTGAGCCCAAGCAACAGCACAACGCTCCACCGGATCCACTTCCTTGCACCCTTCATCGGAGATCCTCACTCTAGAATTCACATGGTGGGGAGGGGCCCCTATATCCTATGGATTCCAGCCCAACCGGTAACATATGCCGTTCCGGCTTGATTGTAACCGGAGTCGGGCGTTCCAGTAACCCGTCTCATCGCGGAGCCATTGGAGCCGTTCGCGGCGGAAGGCCTCCGGGAGCGCTTCCCTGCTGGCGCTTGTGCTTTACAGGGGGTGTGCCTGATCAGCGAGGGCTTCCGGGCGGAGCGCCTCACGTGGCTGGGATTCGGTGTGCCGCACCTGCTGGCCTTCGTGGGCATGCGGATCGGAGAATGGGGCCTGGTCCGAACGGATCAGGCCGACTCCGGGATCGTTCGGCTCGAACGGGAAGGCGGGCAGGCGATTCGCCCCTACCGCCCCCGGCGCCTTGAGGAAAGCCGAGCCCCTCGCGAACGGCTATCCTCCGGAGGAGCCCATCCCTACCGGAGGTGTCCAATGCGCAGGATCCGCACCCTTGGGATCTACCTGGCCTGGAAGGATGACCTCATCTACGATCGGGGGGGCGGAAGATCGACGGCGCATAAAAGGGTTTGACTCACGGAATCCCCAAGCCTCACCCGGCTACGGATAAACGAGCACCTTTAATGCCTCATAGGCCCGCATCGCCTGATAGCCCTGGGGGGTTTCCTCCAGCGGCAGCCGGTGAGTGATCAGGCGCTCCACAGGAAGGCCTTCCGCAAGCAGGCGCAGTGCCTCCTGCATATCCGACGGACCGGCGGAGTAACTGGGGATCACCCGGATCTCCCGGAAATACAGCGTGTGGACATCCACCGGCCAACGGGCCTCGGGCGGCGTCGGCGTGAACAGCAACAGGGTTCCTCCAGAGGCCACAAGGGCCCACCCCAGCTCGATCGCCTCCACGGATCCAGGGCCCACCACGACCAGATCGGCCCCCAGCCCCTCGCTCTCCGCGCGGATCCGTTCGGCCGCTTCGGGAGCGGGGACCGGGACGATCCCGAGCTGCGCGCCGATCTCCAGGCGGGCGGGGATGCGATCGATCCCCCAGACCCACTCCGCCCCCCACCAGCGCGCAACCATCCCATGCAGCAACCCCATCACCCCCAGCCCGATCACCGCCACTCGATCCCCGGCGCGCAATCCGGCCCGCCGCAGGGCCTTCACCACCGTTGCCAGGGGCTCCGTGAACGCCGCGACCTCGTCGGAAACATGCGGCGGGATCGGGAGGAGATCCCGTTCCACGATCGGAGGGGGGACGATGGCATACGTGCTCAGCCCGCCCGGGATCAGGCGGGTAGACCGCCAGGTTGGGCAGTGCACGTAATCGCCCCGCTGGCAGAACCGGCAGGCTCCACATGGCGCATGGTGGTGCACCACCACCCGCTCCCCTCCCTGGAAGGAGGTCACCCCCGGCCCCACTTCCACCACCTCTCCAACCAGCTCGTGGCCGGGGGTGAGGGGCGCCTTCCGGGCCATATACCAGTCCATGATCTCCCCTGGGCACAGGCCGCAGACCCGGATCCGCACCAGCACTTCCCCTTCGGCGAGAGGCCGCAGAGGCACATCTGCAATGCGGAGATCCTCCCGGCCGTGATAGATCACCGCCCGGGTGTGAGCGATCATCCCGTCTCCTCCAGTTGCTTCCTCTGAAGCAGCGCCTTATTCGGGATCACACATAGGAACCCGAAAGGCTCCTCGCCGATGTTCTCAAACTGATGGAGCTCCATGGGCGGGATATAAAGCACATCGCCCGCCTGAACCTCCACGATCTCCGAACCCAGGCGGGCGCGGGCGCGCCCTTGCAGGACCACCACGCCGTGGTCATGGGGATGGAGGTCCAGGCTGGAACGGCATCCGGGAGGGAGCTCAAAATAGCGGAGGGCGAAATAGCGAGCGTGCTCCCGGGGGCCGATCAGCACCCGCCGGGATCCACACACTCCTCCCGGTCCGGTGTAAGGGACCACAGGCACGCCCTCCCAGTCCCATCCCTCTGGCTTCCGCCGATGTACGATTCCCATGGGGAGGCTGCCTCCTGTCTTCACCTATCTTGCGGCGCCTTCAGAAAAGCTTGAGGCCGGCGCCAGACCAGCGCCCACAAACCGAAATAGAGAGCCAGATACGCCAGCGCCAGGATCAAGCGTGGAAGATCGGTGCGATAGCCACTCAGGATTCACCATATTGCGGAAACTCACCGGCCGTGCCAGGGTCGCGATCGCCAGGGCCGGCGAGATCCCATGCTCAACATCTCGCATGATCACCAGACGCTCAGATCACGTCACTTTCTGGGTCCCCACAGACGAGACGACCCAGCTGAAGATTCCGCCATCCAAGTCCTCCTATCCCAGCATGATCCCCGGGCGTTCCAGAACCATCCGCAGGTCGTCCAGGAAGCGGGCGGCCTGGGCGCCGTCTACGATCCGGTGATCCGCCGTTAGGGTCAGAGTGGCCATCAGGCGCACCTCCACGCGATCCCCCTCGCCGACCGCCGGCCGCTTCGCCACCCGGCCCACAGCCAAGATGGCCGCCTGGGGCGGGTTCAGGATCGCCGTGAATCGATCCACGCCATACATCCCCAGGTTCGACAGGGTGAAGGTCCCTCCCTGCACATCCTCCGGGCGCAGATGTCCCTCCCGCGCCCGCTTCACTTTCTCCTCCAGAGCCTGCGCGATCTCCATCACCCCTCGTCGATCGACATCGTGGATCACCGGGACCACCAGGCCCTCGGGCACAGCGACCGCCACGCCGATGTTCACGGCTTCCCATTCCAGGATTTCTTCCCCTTCCAGAGTCGCGTTGAGCGCCGCATGCCGCCGTAACGCCCAGGCACAGGCCTTCACCAGCAAGGCCGTCAGGGTCACCCGGGGCCCGCCCTCCCGCTCTGCCCACGCCGCCAGATCCTCCACCAGGGCCAGCGCCCGGCTCATCTCCACGTCCACGCTGACCGTGAACTGGGGCGCTTCCCGCACGCTTCGGAGCATCCGCTCCGCGATGGCCCGCCGCATCCCGGTCAGCGGCACTCGCCGACGGATCGCCGGAGGGGCGGGGGCTTCCGGCGCTGCAACCCGGGACAAGGCCTCCGCCGCCCGCCGCACATCCTCCGACTGGATCCGGCCTCCAGGCCCGGTCCCCCGCACCGTGTGCAGATCCACTCCCAGCTCCCGGGCCAGTCGCCGCGCCGCAGGGACCGCGGGGATCTTTCCTTCCGCTTCCACCGGAGCACGCCGGGCTAAGGAAGCCTCCACATCCGCTTTGGTCACCCGCCCACCTGGCCCGGTGCCGGCGATCGTATGCAGATCCAGGCCATGGGCCCGGGCAATGCGCTCGGCCACCGGGGTCGCCCGGGGGCCCTGGGGAGCCGCCGGCATGGAGGGCGTGGAGGGAGAGGCTTCCTCGACTTCGCCGGGCTGCAGAATGTAGGCGATGGGCTGGCCAATGGGCACCACCTCGCCAGGCCCCGCCCGAATCCCCACCAGGGTCCCGCTGGCCGGCGCCTCCACCTCCATGGCGACCTTATCGGTCTCCACCTCCAGGATGGGCTCGCCCTTCGCCACCGACTCTCCCTCCCGCTTGAGCCAGCGGAGAATCTTCCCGCTCTCCTGGGCCATCTCGAACTTGGGCATAATCACCGGGACCGGCATGCGTTCCTGAGCCTCCTCCATCAGATCTCCAGGCGCGCCAGCCGCCGGGCCGCCTCGACGATATCTTCCACCTGGGGAACCGCCGCCCGCTCCAGACGCGGATGATAGGGAATCGGGACGTCCGCACCGCCCAGCCGCACGATGGGCGCCTCCAGATACGCGAAGGCTTCGCTCTGGGCGATGGCAGCGGCCAGCTCCCCCCCGAAGCCCCCCAGCCGCGGCGCCTCGTGCACGATCAGCAGCCGGCCTGTCTTCCTCACGGAGGCGATCACCGTCTCCGCATCGTAGGGTTTCAGGGTGCGCAGATCGATCACCTCTGCCTCGATCCCTTCCGCCGCCAGCCGCTCCGCCGCCTCCAGGGCACGCAGCACCATCACGGAATAGGCCACAAGGGTCACATGGCGCCCGGGCCGCCGCACCGCTGCCCGTCCCAGGGGGACCACATACGGCTCCTCTGGAACCGGCCCACGGGTTCGATAGAGCAGCTTGTGCTCCACGAAGATCACGGGGTTCTCCTCGGCCAGGGCCGCTAGCAGCAATCCTTTCGCATCGTAAGGCGTGGCGGGCGCCACCACTTTCAATCCGGGCACGTGCACAAACCACGCTTCCAGGCTCTCGGAGTGCTGGGCCGCCGCCCCCGTACCCGATCCGCCAGGAAGGCGCAGCACCAGGGGAACCCGGGCCTTCCCGCCGAACATATAGCGGACCTTGGCCGCCTGGAGGACCGTTTGCTCCATGGCCAGGGTGACGAAATCCATGAACTGCATCTCCACGATCGGGCGCATGCCGGTGAGAGCAGCCCCCACCCCGGCTCCTACAATGGTGTTCTCGGAGATCGGCGTATCCCGCACCCGATCCGGCCCAAACCGCTCGATCAGCCCCTGGGTCACCCCGAAGGCCCCACCATAGACCCCGATGTCCTCCCCCATCAGAAAGACCCGCTCGTCGGCGGCCATGGCCTGGGCCATCGCCTCCCGCAGAGCCTCCATGTAAGAGAGCTCCCGCGTCCCCGGAGGGGGCTCCACAGCCGTTCCCGACCCAAACGCCTGGCGGATCCAGAGGGGCGGCATAGAGGGATCCTCTGCATAGACCCCTTCGGTCAACTGGTCTACCCGAGGCTCGGGGTCCCCTTCGGCGATCTGCAGGGCCTCTTCAACGGCCTGTCGGGCCCGCGCCTCGATCTCCGCCGCTTCAGCCTCCGAGAGCCATCCTTGGGCGATCAGCCAGGCGCGGAAACGAGCGATTGGATCCCGGGCCATCCAGGCCTGCACCTCCTCTTTCGTGCGATAGACCTGGCGGTCGCTCTTCGAATGTCCCTTGTAACGATAGGTGATCGCTTCGATGAGGGTGGGGCCTTCCCCACGCCGGGCCCGCTCCACCGCCGCGCGCACCGCCCGGTAGACCGCCAGGACGTCCATGCCATCCACCGTCTCGCCGGGGATGCCGTAGGCGGCCGCGCGGTCCGCCACCCGGGGCACTGCCATCGCCTTCCGGATCGGCATGGACATCGCGTACTGATTGTTCTCGCAAAGGAAGACCACGGGGAGTCGCCAGATGGCGGCCATGTTCAGGCCCTCATGGAAGTTGCCGTGGTTGGCCGCCCCGTCGCCGAAGAGGCATAGCACCACCCGGTCCTGCCCCTGCATGCGGATGCTGAGCCCCGCGCCGACAGCGATGGGGATCCCGCCGGCGACAATACCGTTGGCGCCCAGATTCCCCCGCTCCAGATCAGCCAGGTGCATCGACCCACCCCGTCCCCGGCAGACGCCCGTCTCCTTCCCCAGCAGCTCCGCCAGCATCGCTCGGATATCCTGCCCCTTCGCGATGGCATGGCCATGGCCGCGATGAGTGGAGGTGATATAGTCATCCGGACGGAGAGCGGCGATCGCTCCCACGGCCACCGCCTCCTGGCCGATGGAAAGATGCATGGTGCCGTGCATCTTCCCCGCCGCGTAGAGCTGCTCGACCGTCTCCTCAAAGGCCCGGATCAGATGCATCTGATAGAGCCATTCGATCAGGCGCTCCCGGGGGAGATCGAGGGCGACCTCCAGAGTGGAAACCATCGATATGTCATGCATAGACCATCGCTCCCTCCAGAGTTAAGACAGCGACAGCAGCTTCCGCATCGGTGACCAGCACATCGACATAGCCGCCGCGCAACGCGGCCCGGATCGCGGGAGCCTTCGCAACGCCCCCGGCCACAGCGATCACCGTGGGGATCCGACGCAGCGCCTCAAGCTCCAGGCCGATCACCCGACGGTTCAGGGGGTGATCCAGAGGGTTCCCCTCCGCATCCAGCGCCCGGGCCAGCACATCCCCTACGGCCCCGGCGGCCCGAAGCGCTTCCAGATCGGATTCCGTCAAATAGCCGGCCCGTCGCAGGCTGGAGAGCCGGGGATCCACCGAGCCGATCCCGATCAGGGCCACATGGACCCCGCGGGCCAGATTCAGGGTCTCAGCGATCGCCCGCTCGCCCCGTAGGGCCCGGGCCACCGCCTCGCCCTCCACCAGCAGCGGCGCGTGGAGATGGCGGACCGGAGCATTCAGCTTCTCCGCCAGCCAGCGGGCGAGCTCCGGACCATCGATCATGGGATCGCCGGTGCCCAGCGCGCCGATGATCTGAACCACCTGGGCCCTGCTCACGGGAAGCTCCGGCATCGCTCGCACGACTTCGTATACAGCCGTTCCCCAGCTCACCCCGATGCGGATCCCCGGACGCAGCCGTTGTTGCAACGCCCGGGCCCCCAGCTCTCCCAGGCGGCGCAGGAGCGAACGGGGATCGGAAGGAGGATCCGCCAGAACCAGGGCCTCGCGAAGCGGGAAAGCATCCTGGAGGGCTTTCGCGAGAAGGGAATCGGTCTTGAGGGGATGTCGAACCCGGATCTCCACCAAGCCCCGGGCCCGAGCTTCCTTGAGGTAACGCGAAACCATCGAACGCGAGCAGCCCAGCCGCCGGGCGATCGCCGCCTGATCCAGCCCCTCCTCGTAATACCAGGACGCAATCTCCGCCAGCCGCTCGTCGTCCATGGGAGGGCTCACAAATGTGAAAACAAGATCAACTTTTTCAGACACATTGTATGCCTAAGAAAGCCTGCTGTCAAGGCACGAACACGCCGTGCCGCATGGCAACAACCAGGGTGCGGGCCCCTTCGCTGCCTGCACCCCGGTCCTGCCTGGAGCGCCCGCTCTCTATTCCCTCCCCCGTGTTTCCCCGGCGTGAGGGGCTACGGGGAGCCAGATATAAAATGTGCTCCCCGGGCATCGGGTTTCATCGTAACCCGGGCTTTCCACCCAAATCCGCCCGCCGTGGGCCTCGATGATCCCTCGGGCGATGGGCAACCCCAGACCTGGTCCCGCGCCCTTAAACTTCACCGATCCGGTGGAGTGAAGCTCGATCGGCCCCACCCGATAGAACTTCTCAAAGATCAGCGCCTGATCCTCTGGATCGATCCCGATCCCTGTGTCCCGCACGGCGATCTCCACATATGCCGACGATCCCTCCCCCTCTTCCGGGGAAACCGATCGAGCGCGGATGGTGATCGTCCCCCCATCGGGCGTGAACTGGATGGCGTTCTGCACGATGTGACGCAGAGCCTGCACCAGACAGGTCAAATCCCCATAGATTACGGGGAGATCCCCCATGGGCTCGAGGATCAGCTGCTGGCGGCGTTCGGCGATCGCCCTTTCCAGAGGCTCCACCGCCATGCGGATCAGGGTGGGGATCTGGATGGAGATCGGATAGATCGAGAGGGTCTTCGTGTTGATCTGGGAGATATCCAGCATGGCGTTGACGATCTCCTCCAGACGGAGGGCTGAGCGGCGAAGCCGTTCCATGGCTCATCGTCATTTATTTCCCCCAACAGGGGGAACCGAATGACCGGCCCCTTCCGGCTTCCTCGACCCGTGGCTCGTAGACCGGCTCTCCGCCGTTCCGCCGCCAGAGGGATCTCCACAGGCATCCCTTCCCGGGGAACTCCCGGTAGGGCCCGTCAGGTGGGCCCGGCCTGTAAATCGCTAACGCTGTCACCCCCCAGCAGCCCCAGGGCCAGGATCCCACCCAGCGGAATCCCGAATCGGAAACGGCGGCGACCAGTTAACCATGTTGTTATCCCCAATCCGATTGGGGAAATCCTTGGGATAAAGCGGCGGGGAAGGCGGTGTGTTCTGCTGCTTCGCAAAGGTCCCTTCTACTTGAGGATATAGTAGGTCCCGCGCTTCTCCCCGATCTTCAGGAGGATCCCGCGCCGGACCAGATCCGCCAGATCCAGCCGGAGCGTCTCGGGGGAGACCCCGGGGCACAGCTGCTGGTATTCCCGGTTGGTGATGCGCCCATGCTCCCGGACGTATTGCAGCGCCTTCAGCTGGCGCTCGTTCATAGGGGGTTCCCCCACGGGAACCGGCGGGCGCTCCTGTCGATTATAGAGAATCACCGTGAAGGAATAAGGTTGGGCGATGAACTTCGGCTGGGGATGGCCGGCCCGCACCATCTCCTCGATCATCCGATCGATCCCGAGACCTAGCTCCTCGATATATCCCCAATAGAACAACCCCGAGACGATCCGCGGGTTCCGGGAATAATGCTCGTCCACAATGTTATCCAGCGTGATATGCCCGGGTAACCCTCCCGGGCTGCTGACCTCCAGTCGATCGGCGAACTTTCGGATCTCAATCCGACGGCCCCGCAGCCGATAATCCCGATGGCACACCGCGTTGACGATCGCCTCTCGCACCGCAAAAGGGGGATACTCCGGCCGCTCCTCGCGCTCCAGGCCTCGCACCACAGCCCCCACCTGCATCTCATCCCACACGATCTTCCACGCCTGCTCGACGATCCGTGCCAGCGGCCCCCCGATCTCCTCTCGACGCGCATATCCCGGCAACCCCCCCTCGCCATGCGGGGTCGTCCCCGGATATTTGACGAACACGACGCCGCTCTGGGGGAGGAACCGCTGCGGCTGCTTGCCGAACAACAGGATCCCCGCCACCGTGGGCTGCCCTGAGGGGGTCAGGGCCCCGATCTCCACCAGCAGCTCCTCCACGCCCCCGGCAATGGGCCGGCGCTGACGGGCTGCCCGTTTGGTGAGGTATTCCGCGATCATCGCCTCATCCAAATCCTCCCGGGTGGCGCCCGAGACCACCTCCGCTTCATAGTCGCCGACGGATTTCATCGCCGCCAGCTGCTGGATCTCCCGCCCTTCCAGGGGTCGATTCTCCGCTCCCCGTCGGATCAGGACCCGACCGTCGTCCAGGCTGTGGAGCTCCGGGCTGCGGGGAATGTGAAGGAGGATAATGGTTCTTCCATCCGCCTCGTTCAGCTCCCATCGGATCTGGATGGGGGGGCGACAGCGGAGCATAGCCTGCCGGAGGGCATCCTCCACTTCCTCGGGATCCGCTCCGATCGCTTTGCCCTCCGCATCCACCCCGATCACCAGGACACCGCCGTCCGTGTTGGCGAAGGCCACGAGCGTTTCGGCGATCTCCTGAGGATCCGGATCGCTTAAAAACGCCTGCAACACCCCGGGCTTGCGGAAACCGTCCCGCATGGAGGGCACTCCCATGGCCTGGACGAGCGTCTATGATTATATTACGGGTTGCAGACAGACGGACGCGGTCAGACTGAGATCCGGAAGGGAAGCAGAGGGATTAGGGCGCCCGGATCCCGTTGCGGAGTTCATCTTTACACGCACACGCGATCTTCTGCTCATCGCCTCGAACCATCGTCCCCTCATAGAGTGCGAAGCTGGGATGGGCCTCCCAGCCCCCGAGACGAAAGGGGCGCCCGGGTTCGATCGGCACCCACTCCCCGTTCAGGCGACGGGCCAGATGGACATGAGCCGCGTCCGCAAACCCGCCCTCACAGGAGGGATGCCCGAGGGGATCCCCCACTCGGACGCGAGTGCCCGGCGGGACACGGCCCTCCGCGGCGATGTGAAGATACACCATTACCCAGCCGGTCTCCTCCCGCCCATCCCCATCCGTATCCAGAACCACGAGGCCTTCCCCTGTGCGCACGACCACGCCGTCCGCGACCGCCCGCACCCAGTAGTGGGAGATGGCGCATCCCTCCACATCCGGCGGCGCGAAATCCAGCGCGCCCCACGCCGCTCCATTCCCCCAGCCCCCGTGCGGCCCGCCTGTGAAATACCAAAGCTCTCCATCCCCCCATGGCAACTGCCAGGCGGGTTCCGGGGACATCGACGGCGCAGGCCCCGGGCGGAACGGTTCCCCAAAGAGCGCACGATACACGGCCGGGAACCCCGAGGGACCCACCGCCCGGGCCCAGGCTTCGGGAGGGAGCACCGCCGCCAAGAAGGCCTGCACCGCAACCGTCCCGGCGTTCAAGCCATCGGCCACCCGCACCCGCCGCCCATTGGCGAACCGTATGGTCCCCATGTGGCGCCCCTTAAAGCCGTAATAGCCATCGTTCAACCGATCCGCCGCCCAGTTCAACTGCCGGTAGAGACCCTCGGAACCCGGCTGCTTCCAGCCCATCGGGTAAAGCCGGGCCTGGTCATCCACCGGTTCCCCGCGCACCCAGCCGCTTTGCATCTCCAGCAGGGTCAGCAACACCCGCGGGCCCACGCTATGATTGCGCGCCACCTCTTCCACGATCTCGATCCCCGTCCGGGCCCTTCCCCCAATGATCTCTTGATAGCGGCTCAGATAACCACCTAACCGGCGGATCGCTTCTGCGGTGGAGAAATCCCGATACGCGGGCCCATATACCAGCTCGGAATCCGGGATCAACTTGAGCGCCGGCCCCTGGGCCTTCACCCCCACTGGGATCCACAAGGGTTGCCCGATCTGAAGACGCTGGGGATCGAGCCCGGGGTTCAGCGTCAGGATCGCCTCCACGGTTGTCTGGAACTGCTGGGCCAGAGCCGCCAGGGTATCTCCCGCTTGCACCAGGTATAACTCCCGATCCGGATCCCCCCCGGCGCGCGGAGGATCCGGCGTGGGCGTCCTCCACGCAGGTGAGGGCATCGCGGGAAGACGCTCCAGGGTCCCGAGAGGGGAAGGCTCCGCTGGAGCCACCCGGGCCTGACAGGCGATCCCGACCAGACAGATCCATCCGATGAGCGTGCGTCGCGCCTTCTGGATCCCGAATGTCAATCCCCCGCATGCCATTCCAACATCCCTGACCCGAAGGATAGAAATCCCCGCCTGCCCTCGATCCGCGCCCCTCCCTTGTGGAGGGCTCCTCCCCACGATTATGATCCCGGTGGGAATTCAAAGGAAGGGATCGAATCCCGACCGTCCCCGGCAGGCCCCGCCGAAGGTTCCCCATGGGATCACGAACGCGACTAAGATAGAGGGGGATTCCCTTCATGCTCTTCCTGGACCATCCCATCCCTTTCTGAAGTGGGAGGAGGGAAATGGCGTTACGCCATCATGCGATCACCGATGTGCCGGGCATCCGCGTGGGCCACGCCCACGATCTGGAGGCGCTCACCGGAGTTACGGTCGTGCTCTGCGAGAAGGGCGCCGTCGCCGGTATAGATCAGCGCGGGGGCGCGCCGGGGACGCGGGAGACGGACGCTCTACGTCCTATGCACCTGATTCAGGAGGTGCACGCGGTGGTGCTGGCCGGCGGCAGCGCCTTCGGCCTGGACGCTGCCTCCGGCGTGATGCGCTATCTGGAAGAGCAAGGGGTGGGCTTTGAGACCCCGGGTGGACGGGTGCCCATCGTCCCGACCGCGATTCTGTATGATCTGGGGATCGGCGATCCCCGGGTTCGCCCGGACGCGGCGATGGGTTACGCGGCCTGTCAGGCCGCGACCGATGGGCCGGTGCCCGAAGGCAACGTGGGGGCAGGAACCGGCGCAACCGTGGGCAAGATCCTGGGCATGCCATATGCCATGAAAGGAGGGATCGGCACCGCCTGCCTGGAGATCGGAGATGGAATTCGAGTCGGCGCGCTGGTCGCGGTCAACGCCCTCGGCGATGTCGTGGACCCCCACACCGGCGCCATCCTGGCGGGCGCCCGGCGCCCGGATGGCCAGGGATTCGCCGACACGATGGCCGTCCTGCGCGTCCTGGCCGGCCAGATTTCCCTGAGCTTCCGCCGGCGGATCCCTGAAAACACGGTGATCGGCGTGGTTGCGACGAATGCCCGGCTATCGAAGGAGGAAGCGAACAAAGTCGCCCAGATGGCCCATAACGGCCTCGCCCGCACCATCCGCCCGGCGCATACCATGCTGGACGGCGATACGATGTTCGCGCTGGCAACCGGCGAAAAGGAGGCGGATGTCAGCATCATCGGAGCCTTCGCCGCTGAGGCGGTGGCGGAGGCCGTGATCCGCGCGATCCGAGCTGCCGAAGGCATCCCCGGGATCCCCGCATGGCGGGATTTCCAGTAGGGGCAACTCGGACGGCTGCCTGCAAGGGGCCAATGGGTGGGCCCGGCCCCCAGATAACGAATCCGGGAAAGGAGCGTCAAGATGTCTCGATTTGATCGGGGTGGGATGCAGATCCTCGGGCTGACCGGGCTGGCGCTGGGGATCGCGGTGCTCTTCAGCGGGCTTCAGGGCGGCCTCACCCCCCACCGGATCTCCGACGGCCTGTTCTGGATCGGTCTGGCTTACTTCCTCATCGCCGCGTTCCCGGCGGTGGCGGAGATGGGAGGCAACATGGCGGCGCCATGGCAGGCCATGCGAGAGCAGCGACCGCTGGTGGAGGTGCTCCACGATCACCGGGCGCGCTACGCGCCCTGGATGGCGATGACATGGCGCTTCGGGCTGGCTGCCCTCCTGTGCCTGGCCCTCGGCCTGGGGCTGGGCCTTCAGTAGGGAATCCGACAGACGGATGCAGGACAGGGGAAAAGGGGCGGCCCCGCACCCTGGAACGGGTTCGCAGGACGGGCAATCCTGAGATCGTGACTTACCGTGGGGAGCCCATTGCGCAAATTCTGCCCCCGCCACCGGAAAAACCCAGCGCATGGCTGGGCGCCTTCCAGAACTCCGGCGGGCATTGTGGGCGACATCGTCGAGCCCACAACGGATGAGACCGTATGGGAGATTCTGCGCTTGACCGAGGGCGCAGGCCCCGTGTAAAATGAAGAACGGCCCTGCGGGGTGGTGTAAGGGGCAACACACCGGACTCTGGATCCGGGTATGGAGGTTCGAGTCCTCCCCCCGCAGCCAGTGGAAGGGGCCGCCCGGGGCGGCCCTTTCTTCATCACCCGGCCTCTTCGATCGGTGAACTCCCCGGCCTGGGGCAGGCCGGAGGCGGGCATCTTGAACACGCCTATCCCCAAAGCCCTGCGATGCACAGGAGGTCCTATCGTGTTCGCTGTGGTCGAAATCGGAGGCCATCAATATCGCGTGAAGGCAGGCGATCAAATCCAGGTCGAAAAACTTCCTCTGCAGGCCGGTGCCTCGCTGGAGATCGACCGGGTTCTGATGGTTGGGGAAGGGGAACAGGTTCGGATCGGCCAGCCGGTCATCCCGGAGGCCCGGGTGCGGGCGACCGTGCTGGGACATGGGAAGGGAGAAAAGATCATCGTCTTCAAATACCGGCCGGGCGCCAAGCGTTACCGGCGTAAGCAGGGCCACCGCCAGACCTACACGGTCCTGCGCATCGACGCGATTGAAGCCGGCGTCCGGGCATCGGCATAAGGGGAGGCAACCATGGCCCACAAGAAAGGTGGCGGCGCCAGCCGCAATGGGCGAGATAGCGAATCCAAACGCCGTGGCGTAAAGCGGTTCGACGGCCAGTTCGTGCGGGCCGGCAATATCCTGGTCCGCCAGTGCGGCACTCGGATTTACCCGGGCAAGAACGTGGGGATGGGCCGGGATTACACCCTCTTTGCCCTGATCGATGGATATGTGCGCTTCGAGTTCATGCGCGGCGGCCGGAAACGGGTGAGCGTATATCCAGAGCCGGTCCGCCCGAATGGCGCGTCCCCAAACGGAGGTGAGGCATGAAGCCGGGAATTCACCCCTCATGGTATCCCAACGCCCAGGTGATCTGCGCCTGCGGCAACACCTGGACCACCGGCGCGACGGTGCCGGTGATCCGGACGGATGTATGTTCGAAATGCCATCCGTTCTTTACCGGCGAGCAGCGGATCGTCGACAAAGAAGGCCAGGTGGATCGCTTCATGCGGCGTCTGAGCGCCCGGGATGAGGCCTACCTGAAGGCGCGGGGGGAGCGAGCGCAGCGCCGTAAGCGGAAGCAGGCTGTGGTGGAGGTCGTCGAGGAGCCGGGGGAGATCCTCGAGACCATGGAAGGAGAAAGCGAGGGCGAATAAAACAGTGCGGGCGGGTTCTGGAAGGGCCCGCTCGCATTGTTTTTCCCTTGGACGCATGCCCCGGGCTCGAATCCAGGTGCCCACGCCCTTGGAGCCCTTCGAAGATCCAGCGCCCTGATCCGGGAGGAAAGCGCATGGACTCGATGCGGACAGGCTGGGTGGAAGTGATCTGCGGTTGCATGTTCAGCGGCAAAACCGAGGAGCTGATCCGCCGGCTCCGCCGCGCCCAGATCGCCCGTCAGCAGGTTCAGGTGTTCAAACCCCTCCTCGACACCCGCTATGGAACCGAAAGAGTCCGCTCCCACAACGGCCTGGACATCGAGGCTATCCCGGTTCCCCATGCCCGAGCGATCCTGGAGCACCTTCACCCTGGGACCACGGTAGTGGGAATCGATGAGGCCCAGTTCTTTGACTGGGAGATCGCCGACGTGGTCCAGGAGCTGGCCGAGCGGGGGATACGGGTCATCGTGGCCGGCCTGGATATGGATTTCCGAGGTGAGCCGTTCGGGCCGATGCCCCTTTTAATGGCCCAGGCCGAGCAGGTGGATAAACTCCAAGCGATCTGTGTGGTATGCGGGGCGCCGGCCACCCGGACCCAGCGGCTCATCAACGGGCGGCCCGCTCGCTACGATGATCCGGTGATCCTGGTGGGGGGAAGTGAAACGTATGAGGCCCGCTGCCGCCGCTGTCACGTGGTTCCCCGGGATCCCCTCGATCCCCTTTAGAGACCGGGCCACCGGGCTGGAATGGAGGCTGGAATGAAGGAGACGCTGGTGGAAACCCCATCCCGCTGGGGATGTGAGGATCTCATTGAGCGCATCCTGATCCCCCCGGATGTGTTGCAGCGTCGGATCGCCGAGCTGGGAGCGCAGATCTCCCGGGATTACGCGGGCAAAGACCTGGTGCTGGTCTGCGTGCTGAAGGGCGGGGTGATGTTTCTGACCGATCTCATGCGCCATATCACGATTCCCCATGAGATCGATTTCATGGCGATCACCAGCTATGGGATCGGTGTCCGCCAGTCCACCGGAGTCGTGCGCATCCTGATGGATCTCCAGACTAACATCGAAGGGCGCCATGTGCTGATCGTGGAGGACATCGTTGACAGCGGCCGAACGCTGGACCATATCTTGCGACTCCTCTGGACGCGTAACCCCGCCACGCTGCGGGTCTGTGCATTGCTGGATAAGAAGGCCCGACGCGAGACCCACGTCCCCCTGGATTACGTGGGCTTCCAAATCCCCAATGTTTTTGTCTTCGGCTACGGGCTGGATCTGGATGAGAAGTTCCGCAATCTCCCCTTCGTGGCTGTGCTCCGGACTGAGGGTTTGGAGGCGATCGAGGACACAGCGGGCGCTCCCCTCGAGACCTCCGATGAGCGCTGAGCATCCCGGAGCGCTCCCCTGAAGCGGGGGAACGGGATCAGCCGCCGCGGGCAGCCCGCCCGGCTTCCCTACATGGCCTTATTCCGGACGGGGCCTCATCGCCGCGGATCCTCCTCTATGTGAAATCGATGCTGGAGGAATCCCCCACATTGAACCGCCGGAACCGCCCCCCTACATAGGCGTCCCGCCCGATCAGGGATTGCTCCAGGACAGCATTCACAATCCGGGCCCCGCTATCCACAATGGAGTCTCGGATGATCGCGTTCTCGATGAAGCATCCATCCGCAATAGTCGCGTAAGGGCCGATCACAGCATGGCGCACATGGGCGCTGGGGGAGATAAAGACAGGGGGGATGATCACCACGCCCTCCCGCTGAGCCTCCCAGGAATTGTCGTGGCCATGGGAAAGGAGATATCGGTTCGTCTCCAGCACAGCCTCCGGCGTCCCGCAATCCACCCATACGTTCACCTCTCGAACCCGCAGCCGCTGGCCATACTCCAGGAAGATGTTCAGCGCATCAGTGAGGAAATACTCGCCCCGCGTGCGGATGCCGCGGGCCATCAGCTCCTCACAGGCCTTGACCAGCAGGGGACCATTGCGAACGTAATACATCCCAATCACCGCCAGACGGTTCTCCAGACTGGTCGGCTTCTCCACAAACCGTGTGACATAGCCCCTCGCGTCCAGCTCCACCACCCCGAAACGGCGGGGATCATCGACCTCTTTCACAAAGGCGATCCCATCCGCATCCAGGGCATCCAGATCCTGAAGATCGGCCTCAAACAGGGTGTCTGCGAAGATGATCACGATGGGGCCATCGATGTAATCGCGGGCCAGCCAGAGGGCATGGGCCTGCCCGAGGAGCTCCTTCTGCTCCACATAGCGGGCCGGCAACCGGTAAACGCTGTCCACATAATGCTGGATCTGCTCGCCCAGATAACCGACGATGAAGATGTATTCCACCGGATTCAGGGCCGTCAGTTTCTCCAGAATGTAACCGAGGAAAGGTTTGCCGGCGACGTTGATCAGCGGCTTCGGCTTGCTGTAGGTGTGTGGACGCAGCCGGGTTCCAAACCCAGCCACCGGGATCACCGCTTTCATCGTGCTGCCTCCCCACTGCGAGATTCCGTTGCCGTAAGGATATCCGGTTGCATTATAACTTGGATACCCCTTTGATCCTCAAAGCTCCACAGGGGAACCCACCGCGTAACTCGCGGACGATGCCATGGTGGTGGATGCCGAGAAGGCAGGCCTCCCCTTCCCGGGCTATTGGAAAGACAGGGTGGTGAGTTGGGTTATAATAGCTTCGGCATCCCGGCGGGAGGTGGACCCCATGCGCCCGAAGCGCGAGACCTATACGGTGGAGATCGCGGGGCTGGTCCGGCATCTTCCGCTGTTCGAGATCGCCCCTGGCGTGCGCATCGCGATCTTCAATATGCTGGGAGACACGGAGGTGGTCCTGGCAGCGGCCAAAGAGCTGGCCAAACGGATCCCCAAGGAAGCGGAGGTCATCGTCACCCCAGAGGCCAAGGCGATCCCTCTGGCTTATCAGCTTTCGATTGAGACCGGCCTGCCCTACGTGATCCTGCGCAAGAGCTATAAACCCTATATGGGCGAGGCGCTGAGCGCGGAGACCCTCTCGATTACGACGGGGCAACCTCAGACGCTGTATCTGGATGAGAAAGATATCGAACAGGTTCGGGGTCGGAAGGTGGTCCTGGTGGATGATGTGATCTCCACCGGATCGACCCTGCAGGCGATGCGCCTGCTCATGAACAAGGCCGGGGCCATCGTGATCGCGGAGGCGGCCGTATTCACAGAAGGCGAGCGGGCCCGGTGGCGCCACATTATCTCTCTGGGACATCTCCCCATTTTCACGAACAACGTCCGGAAGGAATGACTGGGGCGCACGCGATGCCCAAGCGCATGTCCTTGGCCGAGGCGATCGCCAGTTATGTCCATGATGGGGATCTGGTCTACCTGGCTGGGTTCACCCATCTGATCCCCTTCGCGGCCGGGCATGAGATCATCCGTCAGCGGAAGCGAGGGCTGATCCTGGCTCGCGCTACTCCGGATTTGATCTACGACCAGATGGTGGCGGCCGGATGCGCGCGGCGGCTGATCTTCTCGTGGGCCGGGAACCCTGGCGTGGGAATGCTCCATGCCATCCGCCGGGCAGTGGAAGCAGGGGAGATCGAAATCGAGGAATACACCCATTTCGCGATGGTGGCGCGATTGACGGCAGGGGCGGCAGGGCTGCCCTTTATGCCGATGCGGCCCTCTGGCCACGATCTGCCCCAGGTCAACCCTCATTACCGGGAGATCACCTGTCCATTCACCGGCGAGCGCCTGATGGCCGTCCCGGCCCTCCAGCCCGATGTGGCCATCGTGCATGTCCAGCGGGCGGATGAGGAGGGAAACGCCCAGATCTGGGGCATCATCGGGGAACAGAAGGAAGCCGCCCTCGCCGCCCGACGGGTGATCGTAACCGCCGAGGAGATCGTCCCCTCCGAGGTAATCCGTCAGGATCCGAACCGGACGGTGATCCCGGGCTTTCTGGTGACGGCCGTCTGTCATGTGCCCTATGGCGCCCATCCCTCTTACGCCCAGGGCTATTATGATCGGGACAATCGGTTTTATATGGAATGGGATGCCGTCTCCCGGGATCCGGAGCGCCTGAAAGCATGGCTGGAGGAATGGGTCTATGGGGTTCCCGACCGGGCGGCCTACTGGGAGAAGCTGGGGCCGCAGGTCCATCAGCGGGTGGCGATCCGCCCGGCGTGGAGCGCGCCAGTGAATTATGGGGAGGTGCTTGATTAGGGGGCGCGCGGATCGGAGCCACGCGGGCTTCCCTCGCAGTCACCGGATCTGACATGAGAGCGGAGGAAACCATGCTGTTCATCCGGTATCCCTACGTGCGCTGGTTCATCGCCCTGCTCATGCTGATCTGGGCTGGGATCGGGATCGGGGCCCGGCCTCAGGGCCCGGCTTGGATCGGTATCATCCTGGCGCTGGGGATGACGGCCCTGGCGTGGATCCACCCCCCCGGGGTTTACTCCTGGCTAATCACCCCGACCTGCCCACAATGCGGCGGCCGGCTCCGCTGGTCCATTCTTCAGCCCGATGAGCATGATCCCTACATAGAGGAAGTCCGGGTCGTCTGCACCCGCTGCGATTGGAGCCGGACGGAGTTCCGAAACCAGGTCGGGCCGCTCACGGCAGGGCCGACCTATCCGGAGTGAGCCGCTGCGGATCCATTGGGTGCCCAGGACCCAGCCACGAGCCGATTGTCGGGCGATGTCCACCCCCAGCTCAGTAAAAGCGCTCGACTGGCCACCCGCGCTGCTGCGCCAGCCGGCGCAGGCGGGGATCGGGGTTCACGGCGACCGGATGGCCCACGCGCAGCAGCAGATAGCGATCGGTGTAGCTATCGGAATAAAAATAGCTTTGGTCGAGAGCGATCCCCTTCTCCATGGCATAGCGTTCCACCCAGTAGACTTTGCCCGGGCCATAACACGGGGGCTCCACCACCCGACCGGTGAGGCGGCCATCGATGACCTCCAGACGGGTGCACAGGTAATCCGGGATCCCGAGGACCTCGGCCAGGGGGCGCACCACATATTCAGTGGCCCCGGAGACCAGGGCGACCCGATGCCCCCGGGCGCGATGCCAGGCGATCCGCTCTACAGCTCGCGGGGCGATGTAAGGCCGCACCCACTCCTCAAACCAGCGACGGGTTTCCTCCCGGAAAGCCGCCTCATTGGCCCCGGCGATCATCGCGGTCAGTCTGGCGCTCGCCCGGGGGAATTCCAGCAGCCCCAGGTAGTAGCGCAGGGCCAGCCAGAGGAACATCCCCCACATCGCCCAGGTCATGCGGCCGTTTCGGCGCAGATAGCGCACCCACTGCCGCCCTGAGCTCACCGAAAGCACCGTGTAGTCCACATCGAAGAAGGCCGCGACCGCCGCTTCCATTCCGGATCTGCCCCCATTCCTCTGGGAAGCCTCGATTCAAGAAACCGATAGGGAATTTCAGATTAAAACCCCCTCGCCTCGCGCCACATGCGGTCCAGCTCCGGGATGCGGGCCTGCTCCCGCTCCCACCACTCCGGATCCAGCTGGGCATCGAGCTCCTCCACCGTCTTCCCCTGCTGCTCCACCCAGGTGAAGTATTTGAGATTGTGCCACCGGCGCCGATTCTCCTGTGTCCCTTCCTGGATCCAGTCTAGCCCCTGGCCATGGAAGATGTGAACCAGACGCACGGTAGCTTCCGTTTCATCCATCGGCCCATACTGCTGAGTGAGCTCCGCTATCACCGATCGATAGCGCTCGATGTTATCTGTGGCGACGGTGACGATGAGATCCCTCGGGCCGAAACGATAGAATTTCGCCGTCTTGATAGCCCCCAGCACATTGGCGACCCCGCTGATGCCGAAGATCTGGGAGAGGCGCTGGATCTGCTCCTCAGGGATCCCCCAGCGGGCGAGCACCTTCCAGCCTGGCTCTTCGGTCAGAAGCTGCAGGCCCTTCTTGCATGAGAGATCATCGATGCACATCAGGGCGTCCATGTTCATCACGTGATGGATCCAGGTGACATGCTTGTCGCCGATGCCCTGAATGTCGTGGACGCCGTAGCCGTTCATATAAAGCGTGGGGCACTGGATCGGCTCCAGGCCGACGATCCGGCACGCCGGCCACACCTGCTTCAGGCGATCGCCCGCGCCGATGGTGCCCGCCGAGCCCATGGCCGAGACAAAGGCAGCCACCCGGCCGTTCCCAATCCCCTGCTGGTGGAGCTGAGCCGCCAGCTCGACGATGGTGTTCCCGGTGACATAATAGTGGAAGCGATAGTTCCCGAGCTCGCTGAACTGGTTCAGGATGCGCACCCGCGGATCCGCCCCCGCCAGCTCCTTGCATTTGTCGTAGATCTCTTTCACATTGCTCTCGGAGCCAGGGGTTTTGATCACCCGGGCGCCGTAGGCGGCGATGCGCTCGAACCGCTCCCGGCTCATCCCCTCGGGGAGGATGACGATCCCCTCAAACCCCATCCGGCCGCCGACCCAGGCCCCGCCGATGCCATAGTTCCCGGTCGAGGGCCAGACCAGGATGTGGTGCCCCGGCCGCAGGCCTTCCAGAAGCACCTTTTCCATCAGAATGGAGTAGGCGGCCCCCACCTTGTGGGAGCCGGTGGGGAAATCCTTGGAATACAGGACTACGATGGGCGCCTCCACGCCGGTGAGGGCGGAGGGCAGGACCTCATAATAAATCCGGCCGACGGGATCGCGCCAGGTGATGTTAAACAGGTTGTAAGGATCCAGGGGATCGCGCGACCGGGCCTCGAGGGCGCGCGCGCGAATCTCCATCGGCTGACACGATGGATCCCGCATCTCCTCAAAAGTGGGTCCGAAGAACGGCAGACGCATCGGGAGCCTCCAGTATACACAGGGTCTTGTGGATCGCCTGGCCCGCGACCATCTCCCCAGGTGGAAGAGACGCCTCAGCGACAAATGGCATAATATAATAGATCCGTGGATCCCTGGGGGGATCTCTGAAATGCGCTCGTCGACAGCTAATGAAAGGCATGGGACTGTCGAAGCCCTGCCCCGAGGCAACAGTTGGCGGGGTATAGAACAGGGAGCCCATCGTTCGATCCCAGAGCGCCTCAGCCGATGGCTTCTGCGCGAATGGATCTGGGTCTTCCTAATCGGATACGGCCTCTTCGTTGGCCTTCCATGGCTTGCGCCCGTGTTCATGCGCATGGGCTGGGAAACGCCGGCCCGCGGGCTTTACGCGCTCTACAGCCTCTTCTGCCATCAGCTGCCCCAGCGATCTCTTTTCCTGTTCGGGCCCAAGCCCATGTATTCGCTGAGCGAGATCCATCAGGTCTGGCCCTATGAGGATCCTCTCTTGCTGCGGGAGTTCATCGGCAATCCGGCCTTCGGGTATAAGGTCGCCTGGTCGGACCGCATGATCTCCATGTATACCAGCCTCTGGGTTGTAGCGCTTCTTTATGCTTTAAGCGGCCGGCGCTGGCGGCCGCTTTCCATAGGGGTTTTCTTCCTGCTGGCCCTTCCCATGGCCGTGGATGGCACCACACATTTCATCAATGACCTCCTCTATGGGATCGGCGAGCGCGGCTTTCGCTATGACAACGCCTGGCTCGTGATGCTGACCGGGGGATGCCTGCCCTCGTGGTTTTATGTGGGAGATGCGCTGGGCTCCTTTAACTCGTGGATGCGATGGATCACCGGCGTGCTCTTCGGGACCGGACTGGGGGGCCTGGCGTTGCCTCACATCGAGGCCGCTGTCCGGGCCACCCTGGAGGAGCCGGAAGGCAGCCCCTGGATCTGACACCCCCCAGATCTCCCTTTCGGGAGGCTGTAGATGTCCCGCCCTCCTTCCTCCGTTCGCATGCACTTGCGAATCCTAACCGTCGGCCCGCTCGCCACCAACTGCTACATCGCCGCCTGCCCAGAGACCCGGGAAGCGGTGATCATCGATCCGGGTTGGGATCCCAACCAGATCCTGGCCGTAGTTCAGGCGCTGGAGCTGAAGGTGCGCTATGTGATCAACACCCATGCGCACTGGGATCACATCGGCGCCAACGGGGCCGTGGTTTCAGCCACCGGCGCTCCCCTGGCCTTGCACCCCGCCGATCTCCCGCTCCTGCAGGCCAAAGGGGGCGCGGACTGGTGGGCGATCCCGATGCCTCCCAGCCCCCTTCCCGATCTGGAGCTGCAGGATGGGGATGTCTTGGAAGTGGGGACGTTGCGGTTTCATGTGCTGTTTACCCCGGGGCACACGCCGGGGCACATCTCGCTTTATGAGCCGGAGGCCGGTGTGGTGTTCGACGGTGACGTCCTCTTCGCTCGAGGCATCGGCCGCACCGACCTGCCGGGAGGGGATTACGAGACCCTGATGCGCAGCATCCGGGAGAAATTGCTCCGCCTTCCCGATGGAACACGGGTCTATCCCGGACATGGATCATGGACGACCATCGGGGAGGAACGGGTGGCCAATCCTTTCCTGATGGAGGACTGAAGGACAGGACTCCAGGAAAGGGGGTTGGGGGCATCGGGCGCCCCCAACCCCCGAACGATTTTTCTTCCATCACCCATGACCGGAAGGTCACGGGTTGAATCCTCCATTACGGAGATTCCAGCACAATCAGGTTATCCGCAAGGATGGTGTGATCCGGTTGCTCAAAGCCGGAGAGGTAAACATACTGGCCCACCTGAGGGGTCCCGATGAGGGCCGTGGTAGGGAGCACAAGCACCCGACGCCCATCCACTCGATAGCCATGGGGAAGCGCCTCTTCAATCACCCCTTCCCATTCTCCCTCCGCTTCCGGACGCCGCAGAACTTCGAAAGACTCCGCAATCAGCCCGCCATCGGGGGCACGGGAGCCGATCACCGTGACGTAGACCCCGGGAGGCAGCGGGCCCTCTGCATCGAGATCGGGGGAAACCCGAACCAGATGGCCGGCCACCTGATACCCTCCGGGGATGACCGCTTCCACGGGGCCTTCCAGAGAAAGGATCGTCGCCTCAGAGGAAGCAGGCTCTTCCGCCGGAGGGGAGCCGGGTAGCATGGGCGGGGCCTGGGGTTTTCTCGCACCCGGGGATGGGGTCATTGACGCCGTCCGGAGCGGGCTGGGGGAACCCCCAGCCGGCACCTTCCGGACGCACCCGAGGATGGCCATTTCCACGATCAGGAAGCCGAGAAGGATCCGCTCAAGACGCATGTCGGAACTCCCATGGATGAGGGACAGCATAGGGGGCGACGCGTCGAAGCGCGTCGCCCCACCGATCCGAACCCGGAGGAGAACGGTCGACATGATCCTACGGACGCCGAGGGGGCGGGGCGCCGGGCTTAGGGCCTTGAGAGCCAGGCTTCGGAAGCTTCGGCGAGCGCGCAATCACGGTGCGGGCCAGCCAGGTTCCATCCGGATTGCCCACCGCCCGGGCGGTCAGGATATCCCCCACCTGAAGATCCGACAGGGTAGCATGGGGATGACCAGGGATCCGGATCCGAGTGTGGTCATCGGTCACCAACCGGACCTGCTCACCCTCCCGGGTCTGGATCACCAGGGTGTTGCCCTCCACACCCTGGAGGGTGCCGTGGAACATGCGATGAGGGCGCCGAGTGATCACCCGACCCGCCAGGAACGTTCCTTCCACGAAATGCCCGATGACCGTGACGGGATAGCCGACGCCGATATCCGACCATGTCGGCGAGATCACCCCCGTGACGTGCAGGCGCGTATGCGCCGTCCACTCCACCGGGATCGTCTCGCCCGCCCGGGTCTTCACTTCCAACCGTCGTGCCCCAACGTCGATTCGCGCCACGTCCCCATGACGCACCTGAACCGGGCCCCGGACGATCACCCAATCGGCCTCCAGGGATCGGCCCTCTTCCAGCCAGCGCCCGTGGACAGTCGCCTGATCCCCCACCCGCACCTCACCCAGGTCCGCCCGCACAAAGCCGGGGACATGGAAACGAGTCCCCTCCCGAATCTGAACCTCCAGGGCGCCCCACTGCTCGGTGTTCAATGTAATTGAATGATCACCGACCGCGGTGATGCTTCCCCTGACCAGAACGGGGCGACCCAGAGCGGGGGTCGCGGTAGGGGATGGCTCCTGGGCCCATACCGCTCCTACCGGAAGCAACATCCACCCCAGGATCAGGAGCCAGATTCCTATTCGACGCATGTTCCACCTCCTCTGGAGGTATTGGCCATAGTGAGGATGGGCGCCGCCGGCAGCGATGCCCCCCGGAAGATCGCTCCGATCTCAGGTTGCACCGATCCAAGCCCATGGCTTCCCCGGATCGACCCCGAGGGAATCCCGAATAGGAGGATCCCCATAGGGCGCTCATCCCATCATGAATAACGGGCGGGACGCTCTTCGGTTATGGGCTTTCGCCATGTCCCAGAAGCGCGGGAAGGGCGGGTTTCTCCGGATGGGGGCTTAGCGAAAGCAGCTCCTACCGGTTCCGAGGGGTTCACCCACCGGGGCCAAAGTGGGAACAACGGATTGCCAACAGGAAGAAAGCCTATCGAATTCAGCCGCTAATGTAAAATGTAAATGGAAGAGAAGAAAGGTGGTGGCATCCAGCCTCATCCAGAAAGCAAGGGGATCCACCGAATCGAGAAGCCCCGAGTTTCCCCAGCGGATCACGATGGCCAGCGGGAAAGGATCTGCGAATAAAGGCCCGATACGGCTTGCCCAAACACGGTGATAGCAACGAGGGCGGCCAGCGCAATCAGCAAGGCCAGCAACGCGTATTCGATCAGTCCCTGACCCACTTCACGCCGGAAGCACGACATCTGGTCTCCAGATCGATCCGAGGTGAGGGGCCTTCCTTTATCCCACAAAAGCACCATCCCAAGCCCTCTCACGGATGAGGGGATCGTCCATACAACCCGGATGACAGCGAACCAAATGGGCGATGAAGGATGTCGCTTTCATAATAAGGAAGGGGTGCAGGCTCGCCCCTGGGACTTTGGTCATGGGGGGAAATCGCCGAAGGGGCCTGGCGGCAACCGAACGGATTCCCCTCCTTAACCTTCCCAGACCTCGGAAACCAGGAGGCTACGCCGTCAGACACAACCCGTCCTCTAAGATTAAGCCGGTGAGATACGAGCGCGGAACGAACTCGAACCATGGGGTCTCCTCGCTGATGAGCGGAGGAAAGCGTCGGGCCCGAGCAGGATGAGGGTCGACCCCGGCCGGCCATCGCTTCTCCGAAGTCGCCACGACGAAGAAGGGGCGTCGGAACGCCCGAGCCAGGACCGCCAAAGCTAGGGTCCCCACCTTGTTCACGATCCCATCTTCGTCCCATGCATCGGCCCCGACCATGACCAGATCCACGTGCGGAAGCCAGCCCATCGCGGCGAGATCCGGAAGGAGGATCGCAGCGTGGCCCATTGCCACCACCTCCTCAGACATCCGCCGCCCTTCCCCTCCGGGCTCGGCCACCGGACAAATCACCTGAAGATATCGGCCCTTCTCCGCGGTGAACGCCAGGGCCCGAGCCACCAGGCCGCTCCGAGAATGGGTCAGGATCGTCCGGGCGGAGCGAAGCAATGCGGCGGCATGCCGGGCAGCGGCCCGCTCATGGACTTCCAGCCGGCGTCGGAACTTCTGCAGCGCAGAGATCAGATCTGCTCGAGCCGCCGGTAAAGAGGAGGCCTCTCGGATGGCTTGACGGGCGGCTTCCGCCAGATGCCGGGGAGGCGCCATGTCGGGATGCGCCTGGATGAGGGCGTCCAGTAATCCTTCCAGCTCCGCGCGGAAATCCTCCACCCGATCCACCGGAGCGATCTGGGCCCATTCCTCCACAATCTGGGCGGCCCGAACCGCCAGCGCCATCGCCCCGGATATCCGATCCTCCTGATAGGCCTTCAGTGCCTCCTCCCAGCCGAAGCGCTCCACCGATCCTCCCTGCCCACAGGATGAGTCAGAAAATATTTTAAGGGCAAGCAAACGCTCCGAAGGCACGCCGCCTGCTTCAAAGGAGGGATCAGGAAGACGGAACGCCTGTAAAATGAGGGAAACCAGGCCATGCGCGGCGATCCCTTCATCAAAGGATGATCGATGGCTTCGCTCGATAGGTGGGCCGTGATCCCATCCCGCGGAAGCCCTATCCGAAGCCATCTCGCCGCCGAAGGGGGATCCCTCGAGATCTCCAGCACCGCCTGCCCATCAATGGGAGCGATCGCTATGGGCTCTAACTGGCTTTTCGAGCGGATCGCGCCTTTCTACGATGCGGCCACCCGGTTTCTGGATCCCGCGCCGCTTCGGGATCATCTGGATCCTCCGATCGGAGGACGACTGCTGGATCTCGGCGGGGGGACCGGCCGGGTGGCCTTCGCTTTTCGGGAGATAGCCGGCTTGACCATCGTGGCCGACGCGGCTTGGGGAATGCTCCAGGTGGCTCGACGGCGTCCGAAACTGATCCCAGTTCAGGCCCTCGCCGAGCGCCTTCCGTTCGCCAATGGCGCCTTCGACCGGATCGTCATCGTCGATGCCCTGCATCATTTTATCGATGCGGCGGCCGCCATCCAGGAGGCCGCCCGAGTGCTCCGACCAGGAGGCCGGCTGGTGATCGAAGAGCCAGATATCCGCCGCTGGCCGGTTAAGGGAATAGCGTTGCTCGAACGGTGGATCGGCCTGCGCAGCCGGTTCCTGAGCGGGGAGCGCATTCGGGAGCTTGTGGAAACGGCTGGACTGTCAGCGCAGGAATCGGTGGATCGGCGATCCTTTCGCCTCTGGGTGGTCGGGCATAAATAGGAGAGCGCCCGGTAAGGGGCTCCCCGGTGCGTAGTCTTCGTAAGATCCACCGATCAGCGACAGCCCGGCCGGACAACCCGGCCTGTTGGGTTTCCGCCTCGACCGGTGAACGCTCCACCACCGCATATACGGGGAATGCATCCCTACGCCGAAACCAACAGGGCCGGCGCGATCGCGCCGGCCCTGTGAGCGCCCCCTCCGGGATTCGAACCCGGATCCCGCCGCTTAGAAGGCGGCCGCTCTTTCCCTTTGAGCTAAGGGGGCCGGCATGCTCAGGTCCAATGATAAGAAAGGCGCAACAATTGAAATGTAGGAAAAAAGTCCCAGGGGAAAAGGCCATGTCGGGTGCTGAACCGCCCATCGAGATCAGAGCGCTCTCAGCAGAGAGACCGTGGAAAGCAAGAGGAAGGATATACTCGACCTTCGAGCGAAGCTCGAGCGATTTGGAAGCTGGATCGAAAAGGAGCCCTCGGGACCGGTCATCCGATATGCCTGCCGTAAAATAAGCTGGGAAACAACGAGCCGTTGGGGGAACCGATCATACGATAACACAACCCGGTAGAGCTGTCAAGGCAGGGATCCATCGATGAGCATGGGAGCGCTAAGCGGTTTGCTGGAATTTCTGGAAGCAGAGCCTCTCCTTTCCCAGACCACTGAAGCCTTGGTCATGGGAAAGCCCATCCAGATGGCGCTTCCCCGGCGGGCGTGGTCGTTCTGGATCGCCGGGCTGGCCCGACGGGCCTTGCGACCGATGTTGATCGTAGCGGGGACCGCAGAAGGGGCCCAGCGGATGGCCCAGGACCTGGCCCTTTGGCTGGGGGCGGAGCGGATCCATCGGTTGCCGGAGCCCCCGGCGCTCCCTTACGAGCGGGCGCCGTGGCCTCCGGAGATCCGCGCGGAGCGCCTGGCCGCCCTGGCCGCCCTGGCGGGCTTGAATGGAGATCCTGCGCCGGTGGTGGTGGCCTCCATCCGCGCCCTGCTCCTCCGCACGCTGCCGCCGCGGCTTTTCCACCGCCTGCGCCGGATCCTGCGGGCCGGCCAGGAGCTTCCAATGGAAGGCTTCCTCCGGTATCTCCTGGAGGCCGGGTATGAGCCGGTCACCGTCGTCACCCAGCCGGGGCAATTCGCCCGCCGCGGGGGGATCGTGGATCTCTTCCCCTCGACAATTCCGGAGCCGATCCGGATCGAGTGGGAAGCGGACCGCATCGCCAGCATGCGCGCCTTCGACCCCATCTCTCAGCGGACCCTCCGGCCCATCGAGCAGGTTCGCATTCTGCCGGCTCGGGAGGCGCTGCCGGCCTATGGCCCGGCGATCGCGGAGCGGCTGGCCGCCTGGCAGCCATCCGTGGAGGCCCCCGCGGAGGCTGAGGCCCTCGAGCGGGAACGCCATGCCTTGGCCCGTGGCGCTCCCTTCCCGATGTTGGAGTTTTACCTCCCCTATTTTTATGCCGACTCCACTACCCCCATCGCGTATCTCCCCGAGGACGGATGGGTGCTGCTCCTAGACGAGGCGGAGATCCAGGCGGCTTGGAATGAGCTGATGGAGGAAGCCGCAGCCCTGCGGGCCCGCGCGGAGGGCGCGGGGTTCCTTCCCCCGGATTATCCCGATCCCTTTGTCGACCGGCAGATCTGGGAGGCTCATCGGAATCGACGCCCGCATCTTCAGATCACAGCCATCCCAGAAGGGGGCGGATTCCCCTCCCTGCCCGTGGAAGCTCCGCCCCGCTTCGGCGGACAACTCCAGCGCATCCTGGAGGATCTGAGCCGGCGCCTTCATCTGGGCGAGGCCGTCGTGGTGGTCAGCCGCCAGGCCGCCCGGCTGGCGCAGGTCTGGTCCGATCATGCCCATGGAATGGAGGAAGCGGCCTGCAGCATCCCGGCCCTGGAAGCCCCGCCCCTTCCCCGACGGATCTACTTTCTCAACGGGGCGCTGAGCGGAGGCTTGCTGTTCCGATCCCGGGATGGGCGGCGCTTCGCCCTGCTCACCGATGCGGAGCTCTTCGGGGTGCTTCGCCCTCTCCCCTGGCGCCGGCGCGTCCGGCGAGGCCCGCCTCCCGAATGGATCCGGGAGCTCCGAGAAGGCGATTATGTCGTCCACGAGGACTTCGGCATCGGCATCTTCGAGGGCTTGGTCCACCTGAACCTGGACGGCGTGGAGCGGGAGTATCTGGTGGTGCGCTATGCCGGCAACGATCGGCTGTATGTGCCGGTGGATCAGGCGGATCGGGTCAGCCGGTATGTGGGCCCGACGGATCAGCCCCCGGAGATCCACCCTCTGGGGAGCGGGGACTGGGCTCAGGCGCGGGCGCGGGCGCGACAGGCGGCGGCCGAGGTGGCCCGCGAATTGCTGGAGCTTTACGCCCGACGGGAGGTGGCCCGGGGCCACGCCTTCTCGCCAGACACGCCATGGCAGCGGGAGCTAGAGGCTTCCTTCCCCTTCATCGAGACGGAGGATCAGCTCCGGGCCATCGAGGAGGTCAAGGCGGATATGGAGCGGCCGCGGCCCATGGATCGATTGTTGTGTGGGGACGCGGGGTTCGGGAAAACCGAGGTGGCCCTGCGGGCGGCCTTCAAGGCGGTGATGGACGGCAAGCAGGTGGCCATGCTGGCCCCCACAACCATCCTGGCCCACCAGCACTACGAGACCTTCCGCGCCCGCCTAGCTCCCTTCCCAGTGGTGGTGGAGGTCCTCACCCGGCTCCGCTCGCCGAAGGAGCAGGCGGAGCTCCTGCGCCGGCTCCGGGAGGGGGAAATCGACATCCTCATTGGCACCCACCGTCTGCTTCAGCCCGATGTGATCTTCAAGGATCTGGGGCTGGTGATCATCGATGAAGAGCAGCGCTTCGGTGTGATGCACAAGGAGCACTTCAAGCGCCTCCGGGCGGAGGTGGATGTGCTCACCCTCACGGCCACCCCCATCCCCCGCACCCTCTATCTGGCCCTGAGCGGGCTGCGGGACATCAGCCTCATCCAGACGCCGCCAGAGGAACGGCTGCCAGTACAGGTTTATGTGGGGCCCTACGATGATCGCCTGGTGCGCTCGGCGATCATGCGGGAGCTGGATCGCGGGGGGCAGGTCTTCGTGGTCTACAACCGGGTGCACGGCCTGGAGGCCTGGAAGGAGCGGCTGGAGGCCCTGGTGCCGGGGGCTCGCTTCGGCATGGCCCACGGCCAGATGCCGCCCCGGCAGCTGGAGAAGACCATGATGGCCTTCACGCGGGGGGAGATCGACGTGCTAGTGGCCACCGACATCATCAGCAGCGGCCTGGACATCCCCAACGCCAACACAATGATCGTGATCCGGGCGGACCTCTTCGGGCTGGCCCAGCTCTACCAGCTCCGCGGGCGGGTGGGCCGGAGCGTGCTCCAGGGCTATGCCTATTTCCTCTATGATCCGAAGATCCCGCTCACCGCGGAAGCCCGGGAACGGCTGGCCGCCCTCTACGAGATCCCCGGGCTGGGGGGCGGCTTCCAGCTGGCGATGCGGGACCTGGAGGTGCGGGGCGCAGGGGAGATCCTGGGCACCCGTCAGCACGGACACATCGCAGCGGTAGGCTTCGACCTCTATATGAAGATGCTGAATCGGGCCATCGCCGAGCTTCGGGCGGAGCGGGAAGGAGCGCCGCCGCCGCCGACCTCGGAGAGGGTAACCCTCAACCTCCCCTGGCCCATCGGCCTGCCGGAGGATTACGTCCCGGATCCCGCCCTGCGGCTGCAGCTCTACCGGCGCATGGCGGGGATTACCACCTTGGAGGGGGTGGAGGAGATGGCCCGGGAGCTGGAGGATCGGTTCGGCCCGCTGCCCGAGGAAGCCCGCAACCTCCTTCAGCAGCTGCGTCTCAAGATCCTGGCCGCCCAGGCGGGGATCGAACGGATCCATGGGGAGGGGCGGACCCTGGTCCTGCGGCCGGCCCCGGCGGGGACCGATGGGCTCATCCGGGAACTGGGCGGCTGGATCGCCGATGGCGCGGTGCGCCTCCCCCGTCGCCCCTCCTGGCCCCAGGATCTGGAACGCGTCCTCCGACACTGGGCCGGGTTGCCCGAAGCCATGGGGAACCGGTGAAGGGACACCCAGCCTGGAACTCCCCGCTTTCCCAGAGATCCTGGGATCCCTAGGTGGGAATCGGGAGCTCCTATCGGGCGGTCGCGGCAGTGGCTTTTTCCTCTTCGACCTGACATGGAACCGGGCTACAAAGCGCGCTGGCGGGGCTCTTTCGGTGCGGTAGAAGAAGATCATGCTTTTATCGCTCGCGCGGGCTGTGATGAGGAGGAGCGGATCGGCTGGTTCGCCATCACGATTTTCCAGTTGCGTGAGGGGATGTGGCATCGTTCGAATGCCACCGTTCTGCAATGATGCGATTCGGAGCCGGAAATCCGATCCGCCCTCGAGGCTACAGGCTTTACGGAGATCCAGACCTTCGATGCTTCGCAGCTCGGACAGACCGCTGGCCGTTCGCGCGTCCAGTCAATATCCGTCGTCCGTGTTCCCGGCGCCCTCCAACGAGAGAAGGCAAAACTGTCAAGCAGGATGGGATGCTTCGGATGATGGCATGACGCTGGGAAGCTGATGCCCATCGAGCTCCACCGTTATGGCCAACGGACATGCTCCAGCCCTATGGTTTCCATATCCCAGTAGGGTGAACCCCCGGTCAGATGAATTGCATCCAGCCTAACTGGCCATCCCTGGGCGCGGAGGATCCGGTGTGCTAAGGAGGAGAGCCAAGCTGATCCCTCCAGGCGGTTTCCTGGCCCCCCATGGCGCTTGGGAACTGTGGAAATCCTCAGGTGGTGCCTGTGGGTTTCCATAGCTGCTTCAGTCTTCCCACTAAAAGCGGGGGCGACGAATGGACATCGCCCCCGCCGGGCTTCGTCCCAAGAGGTTCTATCCATCCTCCCCTTATGGCTGCCTTTGGAACACAGCATCCACTTCCAGGCGGATGGTCTCGTCGACGCTCAGCACCACCGGCACCCGGGGCGGCTCCAGGCGGAAGTCTGAAAAGGTGAACTGGGTCCGGGCCTGAGCGATCACCCGATCCTCTTCCACCCGTGCGGTCACTTCCCACAGTACCGGCCGGGTCACCTCCCGAATGGTCAGATCGCCGATCAGCCGGAAGGCGTGCTCGCCCGAGGTCGGAAGGGGCGAGGGAAGCCCCTGGATCTCCCGGGGGATGAAGACCGCATATGGATAGCGATCCGTCTGGAGGGTGTTGCGCCGGATGAAGTTATCCCGCCGCGCCTGATCGCTGGTCAGGGTACGCAGGTCCACCTGGAAGCGGGAGGCTTCGGGGACGATCCGCTCGCCCTCCAGGACCAGGACGCCGGTGATGGCCCGGGTGGCGCCCACCGCATCGCTGGGCAGGCTCACCCCCACGAGCTGCTCGCGCACCCGGTAGCGGGCCTCGCTTTCTTCTGGGATCACGAGATACGTGAGGCGATGGCCCCGGGTATCGGCGGGGGGAGCCTGAGTAGGGGCGATGGCCGGGGTGGCCGGCGTGCCCGCTTCGGCGGGAACGGCCGTGGGCGTGACCGCTAAGGTCGGCTCGGGCGAGGCCGGGGCGGCGCAGGCGGCCATCCCAACTGCGATCCAGAGCCACAGAAACACCTTCCACAGGCGAGGTGCTAGAGCCATAGATCCCCCTCCTTGCCAAACATGATGGTGATTCGCGAGCCGCTACCCCCCTTATGAAGGCCGGAGGCACGGATGAGGTAGGCATCCTCGTGCAGCCACCCGGTGCACATCCCAGATCCATCACCGACTCCCCGGGATGGAGATCCGAAGTCGCCAGCAACCGAGGCGGGTCCCACTTCGCCCAGCGGGCGGGATCCAGCAACCGATCGCAATGGTGCGGGTCGAAACGCCGTTCATGGGCGGTCATCGCGTCCCCCTTCACACTCCATCCTCGAGGATACGCTCCTCGGGCGGCACCGGCTCATCGCCCACGATCAGGCCATCCTGAATGCGGACGATGCGCTCGGCATGGCGAGCCACAAAGGGATCGTGGGTCACCACCACGAGGGTGATCCCGCGCTCCCGGTTCAGGCGCTGGAAGAGGGCTAGGATCTCGCGGCCGGTCTTGGAGTCCAGGTTGCCCGTGGGCTCATCAGCCAGGATGACCGCCGGCTCCGTCACCAGGGCCCGGGCGATGGCCACCCGCTGCTGCTGGCCACCCGAGAGCTCATTGGGACGATGATGCAGCCGGTCCCCCAAGCCGACCAGCTCCAGCACCCGCCGGGCCCGGTCCCGCCGATCCCGCGCCCCCCGGTAGATCAGCGGCAGCTCCACGTTCTGCAAGGCCGTGGCCCGGGGGAGCAAATTGAACTGCTGGAACACGAAGCCGATCTTCCGATTCCGGATCTCCGCCAGCTGGTCATCGGAGAGCCGGGAGACGTTCTGGCCCTCCAGGATATAGCGGCCCCGGGTGGGCGTGTCCAGGCAGCCCAGAAGGTTCATCAAGGTGGACTTCCCGGAGCCGGAGGGTCCCATGATGGCCACGAACTCCCCGCGCCGGATCACCAGATCGATCCCACGCAGGGCCGGGACCTCCACTTTTCCCAGCCGGTAGATTTTCTCCACTTTCTCCATCACCATCACCGGATCTCCCATCCTAATATCCTCCCGTTCACATGGGATGATAAAGAACTGCAGCGATCGCGGTCCGCCTTGACCGCTGCCCATCCTCCACGATCAGGATCCGTTCCCCCACAATCGGTTAGGAGGATCCACGGGGCACGCCTTCCCTCACGCCTGGGACGATCCCCGGACGATCTGCAAGAATCGAACGGCCAGGAAAATCCCCGTCGCGGTGAGCACAATAGCGGCTCCGGAGGCCACGCCGGCGTAGTACGACGTATACAGTCCGACGACGGCGGAAAAGGCCGCCAGGGCAACCGAGAGGGCCATCATCGCCGGCAGACGGCGGGCCAGCAGATACGCCGTCGCCGCTGGGGTCACTAGCATCGCCACCATCAGCGCCACCCCCACCGTCTGCAGCGCCACCACGATAGTGACCGCGATCAGGATGAGCAGCAAGTTTTCCAGCAGGCGGGTAGGAAGGCGCAGGGTGACCGCCAGGATGGGGTCGAAAGAGATCACCAGGAACTCCTTGTAAAAGAGAACAATGAACGCGAAGACGAAGGCAGCGAAGATCCCGAGGCGGATCAAATCGCTCTCCCCCACGCCCAGCACATCCCCGAAGAGCAGATGGGTGAGGTCGACGGCGTAGCTTCGGGAGGTGGAGATGAGGACAACCCCCAAGGCCATGGCCCCGGCGAACAGCACCCCAATGGCCGTATCCTCTTTTAGCCGTCCCCCCCGGCTGAGGCCCCCGATCCCCAGCGCGGCGAGGATCGCCGTGCCCAGGCCCCACCAGAACAGGGAATCCCGGGAGCCGCCTCCCAGCAGGTAACCCAAGGCAAGGCCGGGAAGGATCGAGTGGGCCAGGGCGTCGCCGAAGAACGCCATCCCCCGCAACACCACATATGTCCCCACCAGTGCGCAAAGCCCGCCGGTCACCACCGCAGCGATCAGGCCCCGCACCATAAAGGCATACTGGAGAGGATCCAGCAGGACGCGCAGCGCCTCCCCCATGGCTCATCCCCCCTCACAGCAGGTATCCCCGATCGCGACCAACTCCCCCTCCATGGGGATCAGACGCAGGTGCCCTCCATAAGCCGCCCGCAGGGCCTCTGGGGTGAAGACCGCATCGGGAGGCCCGAAGGCGAGGAGGCGCCGGTTCAGCAACAGCACGCGATCGAAATGGGACGCGGCCTGCTCCAGATCGTGGGTGGTGAGGAGGATGGTGACCCCCTGCCGGCGGAGATGTTCCAGGATCTCCAGGATGCCTTCCTGGGCCGGCAGATCCAGGCCAGTGAACGGCTCATCCATCAACAGCAGCTCCGCCTCCTGAGCCAGGGCCCGGGCGATGAACATGCGCTGCTGCTGCCCGCCGGAGAGCGCCCGGATGGGGCGATCGGCCAGATCCGCGATACCTACCTGTTCGAGGGCGCGGCGAACGATCGCCCAGTCCCGGGGCCCGGGATGGCGCAACAGACCCATCCTCCCGATCCGACCCATCATCACCACATCGGCAACCGTCAGGGGGAAATTCCAGTCGACCTGGTTCCGCTGGGGGATGTAGGCGATACAGAGATGCCCGCCGGGGCCGCGGCCGTAGATCCGCACCGAGCCCGTTGTCGGTGTCAGCACCCCCGCGATGATCTTCAGAAGCGTGCTCTTGCCCGCTCCATTGGGGCCCACGATCGCGATCCGCTCCCCCACCTCCACGGTGAACGAAACATCCTCCAGGGCCACCACGCGATCATAGCGCATGGATACATGGACGACTTCCACAATCGGCTCTCCCGGGGGATGACCGATATCTCGCTCCCGCAATGTGACCTTCCGCCACAGATTCACCAGCCCCATCGCCCCCTCCCCGTGGACCGGAATGCTGGGCGGTTCAGCGCAACGCCTCCACGATCCGCCGCACGTTATAGCGCATCATCTGGATGTAGGAATCCGCCTCGCCCCCCGGCGGGCTGAGGGAATCCACATACAGCTGCACCAGCCGCGCTCCCGTATCCTGGGCGATGCGCCGGGCCAGGGCCGGGTCCACCGTGCTGCTCACGAAAATCGCCGGGACGCCCAGCGCACGGAGGGTTTCCTCCAGGGCAGCGATCTCCCGGGCCGACGGCTGGGCGACCGTGCTCCCGCCGGGGAGGATGACCCCCACCTGCTCAAATCCATACCGGTGGGCGAAATAGCCAAAGACCTGATGATCGGTGACCAGCTTCCGACGCTCCGGAGGGATCTGCGATACCTGCTCCCGGATCCAAGCATCCAGCTCCCGGAGCTGCGCCCGATAGGCTTCGGCGTTGCGCCGATACCGATCTGCCCGCGCCGGATCCACCCGGCTCAGCACGGCCTCGATGGTGTGGGTCCAGGTGATCACATTGTTCGGATCCAACCAGACGTGGGGATCCCACGCCCCGTGGGCGTGAAGCTCGGTTCCCACCGCGGATTGTCCCTCGGAATGGACTTCCGCCTCGAATGGACGTAAGGGAATCCCCTCGGTGAGCTCCACGCGCAGGGCTTTCCCTCCCGCGCTCCGCAACAGCGGCTCCAGGAAGACCTCCAGGCCCGCCCCGACGGCGAACACCACGTCCGCGTCGGCCACCCGGGCGATATCCTGGGGGCTGGGCTCGAAGGCGTGGGGGTCAGCTCCCAGGGGCAGAAGGACCGTCACCCGCACATGCTCGCCGCCGATCTGGCGCACCACGTCGCCCACGATAGGGGTCGTAGCGGCGACCGTCAGAGGGCGAGGCGTGGGGATCGGAGCGGCCGCCGGGGCTCCGCACGCCGTTAGGAGGATCGTCAGCGCCACGACGATCCGCCCGCTGGAAGGAAGGCATGGAAACCTGGGCATAGGTTCCTCCTCTTTCTACTTTCGACATGGCGCGCAAAGACCGCTCAACTGGAGCAGATGATCCTCCACGCGGAACCCGGTCCGCTGCTCCACCTGGGCGATCAGGCCGCTTAGGTCCTCCGCGCCGGGGAACTCCACGGCGCGCCCGCAGCGGCGGCAGATCAGGACGTGATGGTGGCCTGGCGAGGCCAGGATATAGCCGTCGCAGCGCGCCCCCTGATGAACCCGACGGACCAGCCCAGCCTGCTCCAGCACCTCCAGCGCCCGGTAGACGCTCACGAGCCCCAGCGAGGGACGCATCCGCCGCCCCCGGGCGTGGATCTCCTGAGGGGATAGCGGACGCCTGGCCTGTTGCAGGACCCGCAGCACCACCCGACGGGGCATCGTGACGCGCCACCCCGCTTGATTCAATCGCTCCTCCCAGCTCACGCTGTCCCTCGCTTACTGAAAAAATTTTTCAATAATATCGTAGCGGGGAGAACCCTCCCTGTCAAAAGTTCGGAGCTGGGCTGCAAGGCGTTTTCCCTATAGGCCTTCCGGGTTGCTTCCCGACCGGAGCGGCGGTTCTTCCCTCCCGACGAGAGGCAAACGGTGGATCGCCTGAGGGCGTGAGGGTTTTGGGGCAATAGAGGGGGTAAGCCTTTGGCGCGCCCGCCCCGGAAGAAGACGAGGGGGCCGAATCAAGCCTTCGGATTCACCGGCGACGGGAAGCGGAACGGACGCTCTCCCCCGTCTTCACCCGCGCCACATATTCCAGGATCTCCCGGGCGCTCTGCACCGCTGCCCGGCCGGTTCCCCCGAGCATCTGGGCCAGCTCCGCCACCCGTTCTTCCCCTTCCACCCGGGTCACCCGGGCCACGGTGCGATGGCCGATCACCTGCTTCTCCACCTTGAAATGGGTATCCCCGAACCCGGCCAGTTGAGGGAGATGCGTGACACAGAGGACCTGATGGTGGCGGGCCAGGCGCCAGAGCTTCTCCCCGACCACCGCCCCCACCCGCCCACCGATCCCCTGATCGATCTCATCGAAGATCAGAGTGGGAACAGGGTCCGCCTGGGCCAGGGCGACTTTCAGCGCCAGCATCAGGCGGGAGGTCTCACCCCCCGATGCAATGCGGGCCAGGGGCCGCAATCCCTCCCCGATGTTCGGAGCGATCAGAAAGGTGACGCGATCCAATCCGGTGGCGTCGAACGCCCAGCGGGCGCCATCCGCATAAGCCCCGTTCGGGTCCGGCACCCGTTCCAGGGCCACGGCGAACCGCGCCCCAGCCATCCGCAGATCGGCGAGCTGGGCTTCCACCTCCCGTGCCAACCGCTCCGCGGCCTCCTGGCGCTGACGGGAGAGCCGCCGCCCCAGCTCCCCGATCTCCCGCAACAAGCCTTCGGCCTCCTCCTCCAGCGTTGCAAGTCGCTCCTCCGCGTGGGCCAAGGTCTCCAGCTCCTGCTTCGCCCGCTGCGCATAAGCCAAGATCTCCGGGATCGTATCCCCGTATTTCCGCTGGAGCCGTCGGATGAGGTCGAGCCGCTCCTCGATTTGGGCCAGCCGCCGGGGGTTGAATTCGATCCCCTCCCGATAATCCCGGACCGCGCGGGCCAGATCCTCCACGTGGGCGACCAGGCTCTCCATGGTCTCGATATAAGGCTGGAAGAGGGGATCGATGCGCGCCAGGGCCTGAAGGGATCGCGCCGCCTCGCTCAGACGATCCAGCGCCGATGGCGCTTCTTCCTCCCCTTCGTAAAGGGCCCGATAGAGGGCATCCGCGAGATGGGCCAGCTGCTCCGCATTCGCCAGACGATTTCGCTCCTGGAGAAGGACCTCCTCCTCGCCCTCCCGGAGCCGGGCCGCCTCAATCTCCTCGATCTGGAAGCGGAGGAGATCCATCCGGCGGGCCTTCTCCCGCTCGTCCTGGCGCAGCTGTTCGATCTCCCGGCGCACGGCCCGCCAGCGGGCCACCCGCTCCGCCAGCGCGGCCCGCAACTCCCCGACCCCCGCATATCGATCCAGCAGCTCCAGCTGCTCCCGGGAGCGCAGGAGCGAGAGATGTTCCGTCTGTCCGTGGATGTCCACCAGGATCTGGCCGATCTCCTTCAGGACGTGCAGGGGCACCAGCCGCCCGTTCACCCGGGCCACATGGCGCCCGCCCGGCCGGATCTCCCGGCTCAACACCACTTCCCCTGGAGGTTCCGCCTCCAGCAGGCCATGCTGCTCCAGAATCGGGGCGAGCAGCGCACCCACCGCGGCGTCCACCTGGAACAGCCCCTCGATCAGGGCCCGTTCCGCGCCGGCCCGGATCATCTCCACATCCGCCCGGCCGCCTACCAGCACCGCCACCGCGTCCACCAGGATGGATTTCCCGGCCCCGGTTTCCCCGGTCAGCACATTCAACCCGGGTTCCAGGCGGAGGGTGACCTCATCGATGATGGCAAAATCCCGAACGTGCAGCTCAATGAGCATCCCATCTCCCGTATCGATGGACTCCCGGCCTGTCCATCCCTCTCATCGCCAGAACCGAAGGTAGCCGATCACCGTGCTGATGGCCAAGGCCAGATAGATCCCATCCCACAGGAGGCGTGGGAGGACCAAGGGAGAGGCCAGCAGGAGCGGCAGGCGAAACGGCACAAGCCCAGCGACCAATCCCCCGCTGACCACCAGCCAGATCCAGCGCCCCCGACGCCGCCCGATAAGCCGGTGCACCATCTCCGCGACCAGGCTCCCCACCAGCGGGCCGATGAAGATCACCCAGAAGCCCACAGCGGCGACGAGGGGAGCCGCCAGCAGGCCGATCGCCGTCGCCGCCAAGGCCGCCAGGCCGTAATCCAGAGGGCGAGCGTTGAAGAAAGCCGCCTGCTGGCCGGCCACACATGCCCGACAGCGGTACCCCACCGGCGTCGGAACGGCGCACCGGATGCAGATCGGCCGCCCGCACCGGTTGCAACGCAACGCGGTGGGGATGCCGGGATGAAAGGCACAGAACAGGGTTTCCTCCCCGGCCATCCATGGCCTCCTTTATCCATGATAGGACTTACGCCGCTGACCCCCGATGGGGAAGCCAGGTGTCCCAACCGGATGGATTATCTCCAGACGATGATCCACAGGCCCATCGAAAGGGCTCCGGCGAGGGCGGCCAGGGCGTTGACGCCATCGTTATTCAGCCCTTTCCATCCTCGCAGCGGACGGGTCGGCTGGCCGCAGCGATGGATCCGGCGCTCGGTTTCTTTCCCGCACCGATCGCACCAGTAGATCCGCTGCACCGTCGCGCCCAGCAGGCTGTCCAGCAGCATCCCGAGGAAGCCCGCCAGCCCCACCGGCAGGGCCAGCCCGAGGGACCCGCCCACTGGGCTCAGCCCGACCGCCAGGAGCCCGATCCCCAGCGCCCCCAGCCCGCCGGCGATCGTCCCCTCCCGCGTGATCGCCCCGGAGGTTCCCGGGGGAACCCGCTTCCCCCTCCAGATATCCCAGGGGGAACGTCCACAGAGCAGCCCGACCTCCGTCGCCCAGGTATCTGCCGTGACGGCCGCCATGCTCCCAGCAAACATCCACCAGAACACTGGATGTGGAGAGAACCCCCAGAGGATCGCCAGCATCGCCCCGACCCCCCCGTTCGCCAGCGCCTGTCCCAGATCCCGACGTCCGCCCTTCGCGAAGTCCAGGGCCACTTCCGCCTTCCGCCCGGATCCACAGTGGGTCAGCGCCGAGGAGGAGATGAAAAACGCGATCAGCAGCACCGCCCACGGCCATCCTCCGAAACCGAAGACCGCTGTGCCTACCAGCACCGCTCCCAGCCATCCGCTCTCGGCCAGCATGCCCAGCCGGAAGGCGATGCCCCCGGCGAGGCCGCTGAGCGCCAGGCCCAGGATCAGGCGCTGGGCGATCTGCCCATTCTCGATTCCGGGCGCCATTCCGTGTAGAATCTCCAGTAACCGGGCCGCACGGCATCTGGCCCGGGGATATCCGAAGACTGCGTAGTTTCCATTATCCTGAATCTTGTGGCGCTCCGGAAACCCACAGTCGGATCCTCTGGGGAGGGGACCATGCGGTTCGAACGGAAGATTCAGGAGGAAGCGGCCCGGTTCGCCCGGCGCCTGCCGCCCGGGCAGGTCCTGACGGAGAAATTCCCGGTACTGCATTACGGGCCGATCCCGAAGTTCGATCCGGTGACCTGGGACTTCCGGGTCTTCGGATTAGTGGAAGAGGAGAAACGTTGGACCTGGGAGGAGTTCCAGCAGCTCCCCCGGACCACCATCACCATCGATGTGCACTGCGTCACCGGGTGGAGCAAGCTGGATACCACCTGGACCGGGGTGGCCTTTCGGGATCTGCTGCGGTTCGTTCGGGTGAAGCCTGAGGCCCGCTATGTGATGGCCCACTGCGAATACGGGTTCACGACCAACATCCCGATGGAATACATGGAAGACGCCCTGCTGGCCACCCATTACAACGGGGAGCCGCTGACGCCCGAGCACGGTTACCCCCTCCGCCTGATTGTGCCCCGCCTGTATTTCTGGAAGAGCGCGAAATGGCTCCGGGCCCTGGAGTTCATGGCCGAGGATCGGCCGGGCTTCTGGGAGCAGGCCGGCTATCATATGCGGGGGGACCCGTGGCGGGAGGAACGGTATCGGGAATGGTGAGCGGAAGGCCGGGATGGGCCTGGGACCCCTCAATACTCTCCTCACAGGAGGGACCGATGCACACCTACGCATACGGCTATCCCCGCCTAGGACGCAAACGGGAATATAAATCCTTGATTGAGGGCTTCTGGGCCGGGAAGCTTCAGGAGGCGGAGCTGGTCGCTGGCCTGGAGGCCCTGGAAGCGGAGCGCTTGGAGACCTATCGACGCTTTGTGGATCGCTTCCCGGTCGGCGAGCTCTCCTTGTATGACCCGATGCTGGACACCGCCCTGATCCTGGGGCTTTATCCGAACGGCGGGCAGCTGGAGGATTACTTCGCGCTGGCGCGGGGCGAGAAGGCCCTGGAGCTCACCAAATGGTTTAACACCAACTATCATTACCTGGTTCCAGAGATCCCCTGCGCCGGGGGGCAACCTCCGGTCTTCCGGGTTGCCTGGAACAAGCCCCTCGAAGCGTTCCGGAAAACCCCGGACGGCATCCCGTATGTGATCGGCCCGTATACGTTCCTCCGGCTCAGCAAGGGATATCCCCCGGAGGCCTTCGGGACGCTGTTCCGGGCGCTGATCCCGGCCTATGCTGAGCTGTTCCGATCCCTGAAAGCGGCCGGCGCCCTCATGATCCATGTCGATGAGCCCGCATGGGTGACAGACGTGCCGCCCGAGCACGTCGCGCTGATCCGCGAGGCTTACACTGCCTTGGGCCGGGAGGCCGATCTTCTGGTGTTTACCTACTACGATAGCGTGGATTTCCTTGACCAACTCTATGACCTGCCGTTGCGGGGCATCGGGCTGGATCTCATCCACGGCGCGGAGAACCTGGAGACGCTCCGGCGGGCGGGCTTCCCCTCCGACCGGGTTCTCATCGCCGGGGTCGTGGACGGCCGCAACGTCTGGAAGACGGATCTCCAGAAGGCGGCGCAGCAGGTCGAGGCGCTCCGCCAGTGGACTTCCGCCGAGATCTGGATCTCCAACGCCGGGCCGCTCTATCACCTCCCCGTAACCGTCGAGCTGGAATCCCGTCTCGATCCGGCCCTTCAGGAGCGCATCGCCTTCGCCATGGAACGTCTCCAGGAACTTCGCCTGCTCAAAACCCTGATGACCGAAGGGGAGACCGAAGCAGTACGGCAATGGAATGCCCCAGCCCACCCCACCCACCACTGGTATCACCCGGAGGTCCAGGAGCGGGTGCGCCGCTTGAGGCCGGAGGATTTCTTCCGCGACCTTCCCTACGCAGAGCGATCCCGCCGGCAGCGGGAACGGCTGCCCCTTCCCCTCTTTCCCACTACCACCATCGGCAGCTTCCCCCAGACGGAGGATCTGCGCCGGGCCCGCACGGCCTATCGGGCGGGGAAGCTTCCGGAGGCCGAATACGAAGCCCTCATCCAGGAGCGGATTCGGTATGTCATCCAGGTCCAGGAAGAGCTGGGCCTGGATGTGCTGGTCCATGGGGAGTTCGAGCGCTCGGACATGGTGGAATTCTTCGCCGAGCGCCTGGAGGGCTTCGCCATCACCCAGCACGGCTGGATCCTCTCCTACGGCACCCGTGTGTATCGGCCGCCGATCCTGTATGGGGATGTCCATCGGCTCCGGCCGATGACCCTGAAGGAAATCGCCTACGCTCAATCCCTGACCGCGAAGCCTGTGAAGGGCATGCTCACCGGGCCGGTGACCATGCTGGCCTGGAGCTACATCCGGGAGGACATCCCGGTGCAGGAAGTGGCCTTCCAGCTAGCCCTGGCCATTCAAGATGAGGTCCGGGATCTGGAGGCGGCGGGGATCCGGGTGATCCAGATCGATGAGCCAGCTTTCCGGGAGCGGGCGCCTCTCAAGCGGCGGCGGTGGCCTGAATACTTCGACTGGGCGGTGAAGGCCTTCCGCCTGGCCTCCCGGGCCCGGCCGGAGACCCAGATCCACACTCATATGTGCTACTCGGAGTTCAATGAGATCATCGAATACATCGACGCCCTGGATGCCGATGTGATCAGCATCGAGGCCACACGGAGCCGGGGCGAGGTCATCCACGCGTTCGAGCGCCACCGCTATGAGCGCCAGATCGGCCCGGGCGTCTACGACGTGCACTCCCCCGCCATCCCGACGCCGGAATCCATGGAAGCGATCATCGAACGGGCCATCCGGGTGATCCCCCCGGAGAACATCTGGGTGAACCCGGACTGCGGGCTCAAGACCCGACGGTGGGAGGAGGTGATCCCCTCCCTGCGCCACATGGTATCGGCAGCCCGGCGCCTCCGCGAGCGCCATGGGGCGGCTGTGCCGACGCCCTGAAACGGAAAGGGGGCCGAAGTTTGCCTCCCGGCCCCCTTTTGTGTTAGGATGAACGCGTCATCGGTTAACCTCCAGAACGAGGTGAGCGAATGGCTTCCACGATCCGCGAGCCCATCCCCCTGGAAGCGGCCCCGATCTCCCCGCCCCGCCTCTCGCGGCGCCCGGAGTGGTTGAAAGTTCGGGCCCCCCAGGGGGAGACCTATGAATTCGTGCTCCGGCTGATGCGGAGCAAGCGCCTTCACACGGTCTGTGAGGAAGCCCACTGTCCGAACATCGGGGAATGCTGGGGGCACGGCACGGCGACGTTTATGATCCTGGGGGATGTCTGCACCCGTTCCTGCCGGTTCTGCGCGGTCAAAACCGGCCGCCCGCTCGCCGTGGATTGGGACGAGCCGAACCGCGTGGCGGAGGCCGTCCGGGCGATGGGGCTTTCCCACGTGGTGATCACCTCGGTCAACCGGGACGAGTTGCCGGACGGAGGCGCCACCCTCTTCGCGATGACCATCCGCCGGATCCGGGAGCAAGTTCCGGGCTGTACGGTGGAGGTGCTCACGCCGGACTTCAAGGGATCGATTGATGCCCTGCGCATCGTCATCGAGGCGCGGCCGGACATCTTCAACCACAATGTGGAGACGGTGCCCCGGCTTTTCAAGAAGGTCCAGCCTCAGGATCGCTACGAATGGGCGATGGCCACGCTTTCCAACGCCAAGAAGCTGTGGCCGGAATGCGTCACCAAGTCCGGGATCATGGTCGGGCTGGGGGAAACGTGGGCGGAGATCATCGACGTGATGAAGGATCTGCGAGCGGTGGGCGTGGATATCCTGACCATCGGCCAGTATCTCCAGCCTTCCCGGAACCATCTTCCGGTGGAGCGGTTCTACCGGCCGGAGGAATTTGAGGAGCTGAAGCGGATCGGCTACGAGCTGGGGTTCCGATGGGTGGAAAGCGGCCCGCTGGTGCGCAGCAGCTACCGGGCGGAGGCCCAGGCCCGGGCCCTCTCCCGGGTGCCCCGGCCGGCGGCATGGGAAGCCGCGCCAGACCTCCGGATCCGGCCGTGATCCGGATGAGTTCCCCAGCGCCGTTGGAGCTCCGGCGGGGGAAAGGGCCGTCTCGCTTCCCCAGATCCAGGCCTGGCTGTATCCGTCCCGCATAAAAAGCGAAGCGCCGGGGGCCGCCATCCCCGGCGCTCGGCTAAAAGGAGGAGAAGAGGTTCCGCCCGCTGCTCGTTTTACAGAATACGCCGTGGCCGGCTTCTCTGCTGGACGGAAATCTGACATTTCCCTGACGTTTCCTCGACGTCGGAGAGGATCCCCTGAGCCAGGCCTCCGGGAGGAGCCCCCTGGCCCCCTCCCCCAGCGCCATTCCCAGAGGAAAAATATATTGAGATGGGCCAAGGGAGGGTCAGAGGCCCCTCTGCTTGCCTTAGGGGATTCCCTTCGTCAGCCCACCGGCAGGATGTGAATCCACCAGGAGCGATCGCATGGAGGGAGAGGTCTGGGCGGTGCGCACCGAGCGGCTGACCCGGGTCTATCGGGTGGCCCGGAAACGGGGGCAGCCGCCTCAAGAGCGGGTCGCCTTGCAGGAGGTGGACCTGGAGATCCGCCCCGGCGAGCTGTTCGGCCTGCTGGGGCCAAACGGGGCTGGGAAGACCACGCTGATCAAGATCCTCACCACCCTGCTCCTGCCGACCTCCGGCCGGGCATGGGTCGCTGGCTACGATGTGGCCACCCAGCCGGAGGCCATCCGACGTCGCATCAATATGGTGGCGGGCGGCGAATCCTGTGGCTATGGGTTGCTCACAGTGCGCGAGAACCTGTGGATGTTCTCCCAGTTCTACGGCCTGGATAACCGGACCGCGCGCCGCCGCATCGAGGAGCTGCTTGAGCGCTTCGATCTGCGGGATCGCGGGGATTCCAAGATGTCGGATCTCTCCACCGGGCTGCGGCAGAAGGTCAACATCATCCGGGGCTTCCTCACCGACCCGGAGATCCTGTTCCTGGACGAGCCCACCCTTGGGCTGGACGTCAACGCAGCGCGGCAGATCCGCTCGTTCATCCGGGCGTGGATCCAGGAGCGGCCGGGGCGGACGATCCTTCTGACCACCCACTACATGCTGGAAGCAGAGGAGCTATGCGATCGGGTGGCGATCATCGATCGAGGGCGCATCCTGGCCTGCGACACCCCCCAGGGGCTGAAGCGTCGCCTTCAACGGGATGCCATCTTCTCCATTGCGGTGACCGAGTTTCCGCATCACGCCCAGCTCCTCGGGGAGATCCCCGGGGTGCGTCAGGTTCATCATCGCCATCATGACGGGCACCTGGAGCTGGATCTCATCCTGGAGGAGGAGGGAGTGATCGGGCCGGTGATCTCGGTTCTGACCGCGAACGGCGCCCATATCCTGGCCCTCCGCAAACGGGAGCCCACCCTGGAGGATGTGTTTGTCAGTCTGGTGGGGCGAGGCCTTTCGGAAACCGGCGAGGAGGAGCCGGGATGAGCCGGGAAGCCATGGTCCTCTTTTTGCGAACGATGATCGCGCGGGCTTACCCGCGGATCATCGGCCAGAACCGGGAGCCCAGCTGGATCCTCATCGATATCGGATTGCCGCTGCTGGGCACCTCCGCCTATGTGTTCATCTACCGGGCTCTTCAGGCCCCTGAGGAATATATCGGCTTCGTGATCCTGGGCGGGGCCATGACCGCCTTCTGGCTCAATGTCCTGTGGTCGATGTCCAGCCAGCTCTACTGGGAAAAAGAATCAGGGAACCTCCCCCTGTTCATCATCGCCCCTGGGCCGATGATGGGGATCCTGGCGGGGATGGCGCTGGGCGGGATGCTGGCGACCGCCCTGCGGGCCACCGTGATCGTCCTGGCTGGCTCCCTGCTCTTCGGGGTGCGCTACGCCCCGGCCAATCCTCTGGCCCTAGGGGGGGCCTTCCTGCTGACCCTGCTGGCCCTGTATGGGCTGGGGATGCTGCTGGCCTCTCTCTTCCTGATGTGGGGCCGAGAGGCCTGGCACCTCTCGAACCTTTTGCAGGAGCCGATCTACCTGCTCTCCGGGTTCTACTTCCCCATCCGGGCGCTGGGGTTCTGGATCGGCGCGCTGGCCTCTCTGATCCCCCTCACCCTGGGCCTGGATGCGATGCGGCAGCTGCTGTTCCCGCGGGCCGCCAGCGGTCTCTTCCCGGTGGGATGGGAGATCGGAGGCCTGGGGGTGCTGAGCGCTATCTTTCTCCTTGCCGCAAAGCACGCCCTGGATGCGCTGGAATGGCTGGCCCGACGGGAAGGCCGGCTCACAGAGCGGAGGCGCTGATGCGAACCCTCTGGCACACCCTGCGGACCGCCGCCTGGCTGGGCTGGCAGATCGAGTCCAACTGGACGGATCCCTTCCTGTTTATGATTTACTCAGTTGCCAAGCCCATCGCCAGCGTCCTGATCCTGATCCTGATGTATAAGGTGGTGGCCCGGGCGGATTTCAGCCACCCCCTCTTTGCTTACCTTTACCTGGGCAACGCCTTTTATATCTACGTGGGCGCCGTCCTGACGGGGATCAGCCAGGTTTTGATCATCGACCGGGAGGAATATGGGATCCTGAAATACCTCTACATCACCCCCATCCCCACGGAAGCCTACCTGGTAGGGCGAGGGGTCGCCCGCATGGCCACCGGCACCATCGCTGTGGCGATCACGCTCCTATTCGGGCTGCTGGTTTTCCGGTTGCCGTTGCGCATCTCCTGGGCGGGCGGAGGGTTCTTCCTCATCGCGATGATGCTGGGGCTGCTGGCGATGATCGGCCTGGGGGTGGGGCTGGCAGGGGCTACCCTTCTGGCCGCCCGCCATGTCTGGGTGATCGGAGAAGCGGTGGCCGGCGCCCTCTATCTGTTCTGCGGCGCCGTGTTCCCCCTGGAGGTCCTACCACCCTTCCTGCGCCCGATCGGATATGCGCTCCCCTTGACCTACTGGCTGGAAAGCATCCGTCGGGCCCTGCTGGGTTCCTCGGCCACCCGCTTCCCAACCTTCGCCGGATGGTCGGATGGGCAGCTGTTGTCGATGCTAGGAGGGATGACCCTGCTCTCTCTGGGCCTGGGGTTTGGGCTGTATCAGCTGGCGGAGCGGAAAGCCCGACAGCATGGAGTCATCGACCGGGAGACCGGATATTAAAGGAATTCGACCGCATGGGCCTCCACCGGCCCCATCACGTCGGCGCAAGCCGATACCCGGCGCGGAAGTGCCTCACGAGGCCGATTTCCCATCGGCGCACAGCATGGCTTTCACAAGGCGCGGGCCCCCGCTATAATAACTGCTCTGGAAGAGCGGCCCCGCCCCGCATGCTCCCGTAGGTCATGCCGTTGAACACCTTTCAGTTTGGGGCCGGACGAACGCTTTCGGCGCTTCTCGTGACCCCAAACGGTGGGGCTGCGTCAGGGATCCGCGATGGACGATAGTTCTTTGTTATTGCAATGGCTGGCGGTTTTTGGATTGATCGGCCTGAATGCTTTCTTCGCCGCGGTGGAGTATGCCGTGGTATCGGCTCGCCGGAGCCGGATCGCGGTGCTGGCTGAGTCGGGCTCCCCGGCCGCACGGATTGCGCTGCGCTGGCTGGAGGACGCACAGCATCGGGATGAGATCCTGGCCACCGTACAGGTGGGGATCACCATGGTGGGGCTGGCGCTGGGGTGGCTGGGAGAACGCACCCTGTCGGCGACTCTAGAACGTATCCTGGTCCTTCCTCCCCCAACCCCGCTGGTTCGACAGGCTCTGCAGATCCTCCCCCTTACGCTCAACCTGACCTTCATCCTCGGCCTCCAGATCGTGCTGGGCGAACAGGTTCCCAAGATCGCCACCCTGCGGGCCTCCGAACGGGTGCTGCTAACGGCCCTGGGCCCGATGCGGGCGATCTACTGGCTCCTGCGCCCCCTGGTCTGGGTGCTCCATCGGGTCACCGATTTCACCCTGCAAGCCCTCCGGATTTCAGGGGACGGTTATGGAATGATGTATACCATTGAGGAGCTCAAGCGGATTGTGGACGAGAGCGGGGAAGCGGGGATCTTGGAGCCGGAAGCCCGGGAGATCCTGGAAGCGGTCTTCGACCTGGGTCAGATCCCAGCCCGCCAGATCATGGTGCCCCGGACGGAGATCGTAGCGGTGGAAGCTGAGGCCCCCGTGGAGCGGATCATCGACGCCGCGATTCAGACCGGCTACGACAAGTTCCCAGTTTATGAGGGCGATCTGGATCGGATCATCGGGGTGATACATCTCCGAGAGGCGCTGCGCGCATGGCGGGAAGGCCGCCCCGTCCAGGCGCGGGACCTGTGCCGCGAGGTGCTAGTGGTGCCGGACTCCATCCGGGTGGATGATCTGTTGCGCCAGTTCCGGGAGCGGGAAGAGCATCTGGCGATCCTGGTGGATGAGTTCGGGGGCACTTCCGGCCTGGTCACACTGCGGGACGTGCTGGAACAACTCGTTGGAGAGCTGCATGAACGAATGGAGCCCAAAGAGCCGGATGTGGTCGCCATGCCCGATGGTTCCTATCTGATCAGCGGGCTGCTTCCGATCCAGGAGGTGAACGAACGGTTCCAGCTGGACCTGCGGGATCCTTACTACGAGACGATCGCCGGGTTCGTGCTAGGCCGCCTGGGGCGCATCGCCCGAGTAGGCGACGAGGTGGACGCCGGGGCGGTCCGTCTGCGGGTGGAGGCAATGGACGGCCTGCGTATCGCTCGCCTTCGTCTTATCCCTCAGGCGGGGCGATGAGGACCCCTTAGCGCCCCGCCCGATCCCCAAAATCCTGCCAGGAAGCCTGAGTCTCGCTCTGGAGGTGATCGGATGCCACGGCCGGATGGGCGCTTGAATGACGCCTTGCGCCCTGTTCGTTTCCATTTGGGCTTCACCGAATACGCCGAGGGATCGGTGCTGATCGAGATGGGGCGCACTCGCGTGCTGTGCAACGTCACCGTGGAGGAAAACGTGCCCCCGTGGCTGAAGGGTCATGGGCGAGGCTGGCTCACCGCGGAATACGCCATGCTGCCCCGCAGCACCTATACGCGGACACCGCGGGAGGCGGGGCTGCAGAGCGGGCGCACCAAAGAGATCCAACGGTTGATCGGCCGGAGCCTGCGGGCCGCTCTGAACCTGGAATATCTGGGGGAACGGACCCTCATCGTGGATTGTGATGTGATCCAGGCGGATGGCGGCACCCGGACGGCGGCGATCACAGGCGGCTACGTGGCGGTCGTCCTGGCCCTGCGCCGCCTGATCGAAGCCGGGGGGGTTCCTCCAGAGGTCCTGCGGACGCCAGTGGCGGCGGTGAGCGTGGGGATCGTAGAAGGAGAGCCCCGACTGGATCTCTGTTACGCGGAAGACAGCATCGCCGAAGTGGATTTCAACATCGTGATGACCGGCGAAGGACATTTCGTGGAGATCCAGGGGACGGGGGAAGGTCGGGCCTTCAGCGGGGAAGAGCTCCAGGCGCTCCTGAGCCTGGCCTGCAAGGGCATTACGGAGCTGCTGGAGGCGCAGGCCCACGCGCTCCAGGGGATCGCATGAGTCACGTCGGGGTGAACCGACCATGAGCCCGAGAGAGAAGACTCCCCGGATCATCCTAATGGCGCTGGCCCTTCTGGGGCTCAGCGGATGCCTCACCCTGGAGGTGAGAACCCGTTTGCGGAACGATGGCTCCGCGGAGCGGACGGTGGTGATCGCCGTGGATTCGGTTCTCCTGCAGACCGCAACGGTGGACCCTCTGGAGGCGCTCCGCGCGAAATCTAAAGCAAGCGGATGGCAGGTGGAAGACTATCAGGATCCCACGCGGGAACAGGAGGGGCTTCGCTTGCGTCGTGCGCTGGGCGCGCTGGAGGACCTGAACCGCCTGCCCGAAGGAGATCCCCTGGCCGGGCTGGAACAGGTGGCTCTGGGGGAAGAGGGAGGCTTTCAGACCCTGAGTGTGACGTTATCCATCTCGGGGATCCTGGATCGCCTGCGGATCGCCGCGGGGGAGCCGCCGCTTTCGACGGAGGAGCTCTCCTTGCTACGCGCCGCCCAATTCCGGATGCTCTATGAGGTGGAGCTCCCCGGCCCGATTGTGGATTACTCGCCCCGGAGCGGCGCCCAGGTGGAAGGCCGACGGATTCGCTGGATGGTCCCGCTCAGCCCAGATCAGCCGGCGATCTCGCTCCAGGTGACATGGCGCCCGGTGCGCCCGGTGCCCGGCTGCATCGGCGGGTGGATCGGCCTGCTGGCCGTGGGGGGCGCGATCCGATGGGCCTATCGGTCCAGAAAAGGGGGCCACGGGTATGGATGAGGAACCCCTACGTCCTCGCTGCCGAGCGATGCTTTTAGCGGCTCGGCGGGTCTACTGCGCTGCGTGGCATGGCTTCGGCGGCCGCGCCGGTGAGGGATGGGAGGCCGCCTTCGGGGCCCCCAACCCCTCGAGATCGCGGGTGATGGAGAAAGCCGAAGAATCGCGCGGGGATCTTCCGCGGGATCGATCCCCAGCCCCCGATCTACTCGATGAGCAAAAGCAGGGGATTCTCCAGATATCGACGGAAGACCTGGAGGAACCGAGCGACCTCCGCACCATCCGTCACCCGATGGTCCGCGGAGACTGTCACCTTCATCCGCTGCCCCACGGCCAGCTGACCGTTTTTCACCACTGGCACCTCGCGGACGCTACCCACGGCCATGATGGCCGCCTCAGGCGGGTTGATGATGGCGATGAAATGCTCCACCTCATACATCCCCAGATTACTCACCGTGAACACGCTTCCCTCAATGTCTTCCGGCCGGACCTTTCCATTCCGCGCTCGTTCCACCAGCTCCTTGCTTTCCCGCGCGATCTGGGCCAGCGGCTTCTTATCCGCATCCCGCAGCACCACAGTGATCAACCCCTCTTCGAGCGCTACAGCGATCCCGATATGAATGGCTTCGTGGCGCACGATCCCGCCCTCCTGATACGAAGAGCGCAATGCAGGGAACTCTCGCAGAGCCAGGGCCGCCGCTTTCACGACCATATCGTTCACTGAGACCTTGCCTCGCTCTCCCAACGCCTCGTTGATCCGCGCCCGCCAGGCCATGGCTTCGTCCATAGCCACCTCGACGGTGACATAAAAATGCGGAACAGTCTGCTTGCTGGCCGTCATCCGCCGGGCGATGGCCTGACGGAGCGGACTGACGGGAATCGCCGTCGGCGGTGGGGGGGAGGGAGGCGTGGGGGCAACAGCCGGAGCAGGGGCCACCGCCGGCGTCGGAGCAGGAGCCCGGGCCTGAAGATAGCGATCGATATCCCGCTTCACCACGCGACCGCCGGGGCCCGTTCCCGGGATCTCCCGGAGGTCAATCCCGGCCTCGCGGGCCAGCCGCCGGGCAAGGGGGGATGCCTTCACCCGCCCCTCTGGCATCGGGGTCGGGGCCGCCGCCGGGGCGGGAGCCGGCGGGGGGGCTGCAGGCGGTGGAGCCGGCGCGGCGGTCGGTGCGGGGGCCTGCGCCGGGGTCTTTCCAGGAACCTCCACCGGCTCATCGGGGGCTCCGATGATGGCGATGGGGGTGCCCACCGGCACCGTGGTCCCCTCTTCGATCAGCACCGCCTTCAACACGCCGGAGGCCGGCGCCTCGAATTCGATGTTGACTTTCTCTGTCTCGATCTCCGCCAACGGCTCCCCGGCCCGAACTGGATCCCCCACTTTCTTCAGCCAGCGCAGCAGCTTCCCCTCCACCATATCGAAGCCCATCTTGGGCATTGTGACCGTTGTGGCCATCTCTTGCCTCCACCGCCTGAGTTGAGGGCGCGATCATCGGGAGGATGATCCTTACGTTTCAGCGCAGCAATATCTTGACCGCCTTCACTACATCCTCCGGCCAGGGAAGGACCGCCCGCTCGTGATGCTTGTTATAGGGCATGGGAACCTCCCGGCTCCCCAGGCGCATCACGGGGGCGTCGAGCTCATCGAAGGCGTGTTCCTGGATGCGGGCCGCCACCTCGGCACCTACGCTGAAGGAGCGCCACTCCTCCGTGACCACCAGGGCCCGATGGGTTTTGGCAATGGACTCATAAACCGGCTCCATGTCCAGCGGGCGCAATGTGCGCAGATCCACGATTTCCACCTCGATGCCTTCCCGGGCCAGCTGTTCCGCCGCCTGAAGGCTGGCCTGCAGCATCCGCCCATACGTCACGATCGTGCAATCCCGCCCCACCCGCTTGATCTCGCTCCTGCCAATGGGGACCACGTAATCGCCATCCGGCACCTCGCCCCGCACCGGATACAGGGCGGTATGTTCGATGTAGATCACCGGATCTTCGTCCCGCAAAGCGGCCTTGAGCATCCCCTTGGCATCGTAGGGCGTTCCCGGGTAGACCACTTTGAGGCCTGGGACGTAGGCAAAGTAGACCTCGAAGGTCTGGGAGTGTGTGGCCGCGAGCTGACCCCACCCCGCGGGGACCCGGATGACCAAGGGCACCTTGAACTGGCCGCCGAACATGTAAGACATCTTGGCGGCATGGTTGACGATCTGATCCAGCGCCAGGAGGACAAAGTTGATGGTCATGATCTCAGCGACCGGGCGCAGCCCTCCCAGGGCCGCCCCCAAGGCCACCCCCACAATGGCGGACTCCGCGATGGGCGTATCCCGCACCCGCTCCTCCCCGAACTCCTCGTAAAGGCCGCGAGTTACGGCATACGTTCCGCCATAAGCCCCGACGTCCTCTCCCATAATGAAGACCCGGCGATCCCGCTGCATCTCCTCCCGCAGGGCCTGCCGGATCGCCTCCCGGATGGTCATGATCGGCATGGTCGATCTTCCTCCTCATCGTTTCCGCAGGAATGGGAGATCCAGCGATCCCCGATTCGGTGCTCCCAGGGCCCAGGCCGTCCCTCGTCGCTCGCATCTCCCGAAAACGCCAGCGCGGTGCAGCCCCTCCAGCGAGGGCTTCGCCCCATCCGCGCGCCCTCCCTATCATGCGCCATCCCAATCGCGGAGGAACCGCTCATCGCCACGCCAGGCCCCCACGGGGTTGGCGTAGATAAAATCGTAAAGCTCCTCCAGCGGGGGATCCGGGCTTTCCTCCGCAAAGCGCATGACCTCCTCCATCTCCCGCTCCACCTCCTCGTGGATCGCATCCAGCTGCGCCTCCGGGATCCCTTCTACCTCGATCAGGTGCCGACGGAAGCGCTGGATGGGATCTCGCTGCTTCCACTGCTCGACCTCTTCTTTCGTGCGATAGAGCTCGGGGTCAGCCACCGAATGGCCCTGGAAGCGGTAGCAGAGAGCCTCCAGGAAGTAAGGGCCGTTCCCAGCGCGGGCCCACTCCACTGCCCGAGCGGCCGCCTCATAGACCGCCAGGACATCCATCCCGTCGATCCGCTCCGCCGGGATATTGGCCATGCAGGCTTTCTTGTAAACTTCCGTCACCGCGGAGGCCTTCTCGATGGCCACCCCCATCCCGTAGAGGTTGTTCTCGCAGAGGAATACCACGGGAGTCTTCCAGAGGGCGGCCATGTTTAACGCCTCATAGAATTCCCCAATATCGGTGGCCGCATCCCCGAAGATGGCCATCGTCACCCGGGGTTCCCCCAGATATTTGGCGGCGAAGGCCAGGCCCACGGCCATCGGGAGATGTCCTCCCACGATGGCATGGCCGCCCCAGAAATTGTGCTCCCGGCTGGCGAAGTGCATCGAACCGCCGCGGCCCCGGCTGCACCCGGTCACTTTCCCGAAGAGCTCCGCCATCAGGAGGCGGGGATCCAGGCCCCTGGCGATCGCATGGCCGTGATCCCGGTAGTGGGTGAGGAGATGATCCTCTGGCTTCAAGGCGGCGATGGCTCCCACCGCTACAGCCTCTTCGCCGATGTAGAGGTGCAGGAAGCCAGCGATCTTCCCCTGCTGATAGGCGATGCGGGCCAACTCCTCGAAGCGGCGGATCAGGACCATCCGACGATAAAACGAGAGCTTGGTCGCCGTATCCAGCTGCACGCCCGCCGCTGCGGCCGCCTTCGGGGCGTTTCCCTTCCCTCGACCGCTCATCGGTGACCTCCTCACAGCGCTCCGGATCGGAGGGGGATGATCGCATAGACACTAATTTTCAGTATTCTTGATGATTATAACACGCCCGGCGCGGCGGGTCTTTTTTCTGGGATCCGATCGAAGGGTTTCAGGGTGACGGCCCCATCCCTCTGTGATACGATGGATCCGTAATGGGGCCAGGCCCATGGGGATGGTCTTCTTGAAATGCATCCTGAAGGTGAGGTGCTGGAGCGATGGAGATCACATGGTTTGGCCTGAGTTGCTTCCGTATCCGCAGCCGGACGGCGACGATTGTGACGGACCCGTATGATAAAAGCGTGGGGCTCAACCTGCCCCGCCTGAAAGCGGATATCGTCACCGTCAGCCACGACGCCCCGGGCCATAACGCCGTTCGCCTGGTGAAGGGCGAGCCGCATGTCCTCAGCGGGCCTGGGGAATACGAAATCAGCGGGGTGTTCATCACCGGCCTGGATATCCGGCCTGAGAACCGCCGCAAGCGGGATCGCGAGCGGCGCAATACGATCTTCCTCTTCGAGCTGGAGGACCTGCGGGTCTGCCACTTGGGGGATCTCCAGCATGTGCCCTCCCAGGCTGAGGTGGAGGAAGCACTGGGGGAAGTGGATGTGTTGCTCATCCCGGTCGGCGGAGGAGGGGCGCTCAACGCAGCCCAGGCCGCTGAGGTCGTCAGCCTCCTCGAGCCCCGGGTGGTGATCCCGATGCATTACCGGGTGCCCGGGCTGGCCCTCAAGCTCGATCCGGTCCAGAAGTTCCTGAAAGAGCTGGGGAGCGAGAAAGCCCCTACGGTGGATGTGCTGAGGATCTCCCGGAACGAGCTGCCGGAGGAAACGCAGGTCATCGTGCTCAACCTCCAAGCGCAGGAGGAAGGATGAGGCGGGCGCTTCTTTTCGCGCTGGCCCTGGCGTGGATGGGAGGCCACGCCGCCTGTCGCCCCACCCCGACCCCCACACCCGTCCTTACCCTGGAGCCCCGGCTGCTCCAGGCCCGGGAGGCGCTGCAACGGGGCGATGGCCTCGCCGCCCTCGCGGTGCTGGAACCCTTCGTCCGGGAACATCCCGAAGCCCTCGACGCCCGGGTCTGGCTGGGGGATGCCTATGCGATGACGGGCCGGATGGCGGAGGCCGAGCAGGCCTATCGGGAGGTGCTGCAGCGGGTTCCAGAATACGCGCCCGCCCGCCTGGGCCTGGGGGCTGTGCTGTATCAAAGCGGCCGCCTGAGCGAGGCCGTGGCTGAGGCCCAGGCGGTTCTGGCGCGGCATCCGCAGGAGGCGCGGGCCTATTATCTGCTGGGCGCCGCTTTCCTTCAGCAGAATCGAATCCGGGAGGCCCGCCAGGCCTTCGAACAGGCCCTCCAGCTCCGATCCGATTTCCCCGAAGCCCACGTTGGACGCGGAGCAGTCCGCCTGCTGGAAGGGGATTTCACCGGCGCCGAAGCAGATCTCCGACGGGCTCTGGCTCAGCGCCCCGGGATGCCGGAGGCCCATTACTGGCTCGGCCGGCTGCTGGCCCAACAGGGCGAGGTGGACGAAGCGCGGCAGCATCTTCAGACCTTTCTGGAGAGCTCTGGCCCCTCCCCGTTCCGGGAGGAGGCGGAGGCCCTTCTCCAGCTGCTTCCAGGCGCCTCCCCTGCCCGTTGAGATTCGGCGCTCACCCGCCGGCGACGGCCTCGCTGACCAGCGCGGCCAGACACTCGATGAGGAGGGGATCATCGTTCAGGGAGCGGGTGCGCCGGAAGGTCAGCCCCCACCCTTGCGCCGCCTCCCGGGCCTCCACGTCCAGGTCGTAAAGGATCTCCAGATGGTCGGCCACGAAGCCGATGGGGCAGATCACCACATGTCGCGCGTCCCTCCCCTGTGCGATCCCTTCCAGAACCTCCCGGAGATCCGGACCCAGCCACGGCTCGCCCGTCGCGCTGGCGCTCTGATAAGCGAAGCGCCAGCGCTTCCACCCCAGCATCCGCGCCACCCGCCGTGCGGAATCCAGTAGCTCCACCTCGTAGGGATCCCCTTCCTCCCGCAATCGGGCGGGCAGGCTGTGGGCCGTGAAGATCACGATGGTCTCCCCTTCCGGGAGATCCTCCAGCGCTTCCTTCAGGCGTTCCGCCATGGCCATCACGAAGAGCGGGTGAGCGCCCCAGCCTCCGATCTCCACCACAGGGATCGCCGCGCCGCGAGCGACGAGCGCACGCCGGACGGCGGCATGGTAGGCGCCCACGCTCATGCGGGAGAAATGGGGCGCCATAGCCAGGGCGATCAGACGATCCACGCCCTCCGCGAGCAGCCCAGCGACTGCTTCCTCAATGAAGGGGGGCGCATGCCGCATCCCCACCCGAACGTGGAAGGAATGCCCGAGGGAGAGCCGGGCCAGCCGGGCCTCCAGGGCCTGAGCCTCTCGCATGGTGATCTCCAGCAATGGGGAACGCCCGCCGATGCGGCGGTAGCGTTCCCGCAGCGCCTCCACTTGCTCCGGAGAAGGCGGACGTCCTCCCCGGATATGGGTGTAGTAGGCCTCCACCTCCTCCAGCGATCGCGGCGTCCCATAAGCCATCAGCAGCACCCCGATGCGCGCCATGTCCAGACCCTCACCGGATGATCTCTTCCGCAGAAGGCCGGTCTTCCCCACAGGTGGCTGTCAGCGGATCCGGGCGGCCGATCTCGTGAGCGGAGAGAAGCCTCGTCACCGCTTCCCGCGCCTGTCGGATCAGATCCGGGATCCCGATCCCTCGATACGAGGCTCCCGTCAGCAGGAGGCCGGGGAACGCCCGGAACGCTTCCTCAATCGCCTGGAGGCGTTCCAAATGCCCGACGGTATACTGGGGCATCCCCTGGGGCCAGCGGTGCACCCATGCCCGCACCGGATCCCCGTGTAGGCCCAGCAGAGGCCGCAAGGCTTCCATGCTCCTCTGGATCAGAACGGAGTCCTCCTCTTCGATCGCCTCGCGATTCCCCTCCTCTCGTAGAAAGGCCCGCAGCAATACGAACTCCTCCGGCGCCCGCCCTGGCCATTTGGAGGAGATCCAGGTGCAGCCAGTCAGGGGGAAAGGCACTTTCCGCGGCACCAGAAATCCGCTCCCCTGCAACGGGTGAGCGACCTGATCCCGACGGAACGCCAGGGTCACCACTACCGGGGAAGCGAAGGGGATTTCCCGGAGCCGTGCCGCCGTCGCCGGGGCGAACGCGGCGATCTGGCGCGCGGCCTCCATCGCGGGAACCGTCAGCACCACCCGATCGGCCTCCAGGGTTTCTCCGTCCTCCAGCGCCACCCGATAGCGACGGGCATTGCCCTCGCCGCTCAGGGCCAGGCCGATGACCGTGCGCCCCATTCGGATGTGCGTTCGCTGGAGAGAAGCAACCAGTCGATCGACCAGGGCCCCCATGCCGGAGCGCAATGAAACGAAGAGGGGATCGGAAGGCGGGAAGGGGCCGACACCCCTCAACCCGCGCGCGATGCTTCCGAACTGCCGCTCCAGGGCGAGGAGGTGGGGGTAGAGCGCCTGTGTGCTCAAGCGCTCGGGATCCCCGGCATGGATGCCGGCCGTTAACGGCTCGGCGATGTCTTCTGCGAAAGCGCGGCCGAACCGGCGCCGGAGAAATGCAGCCAGGGGCTCATCGCCCTCATCCCGGCGCGGCGGGATCCAGGGCTCCAGGAGCGCTCGGATCCGCCCCCACCACGGCAGGCCGCGCGTCCGAAGTATCGCCCGGGGATCCGGGCGCAGGGCGAGGAGCGCTTCCGGGATCGGAACGAGCTGGCCCCGATGAAGCCGATACACCGTGCGAGACCCGGGCGTAATGACCTCCTCCTCCAGCCCCAGCTCCCGGAGCAGCGCCATGCCCTCCGGCTTCACCCGCAGGATGGAATCCGGCCCTCCTTCCACCACAAACCCGTCCTCGCGCACCGTGAGGATCTTCCCGCCCAGCCGGGTCGCCCGCTCGATCAGAACGATCTCGCCGCGCCACCGTCCCTCCGTCATGGCGCGCTCCAGGAAATAAGCCGCGCTGAGCCCGGTGATCCCTCCCCCGACGATCACCACCCGCATCGCGATGCCTCCGGGTTCATCCCCGCCGCTCCATGGGGGGATCCCAGCGATAGGCGTGCACCCAGTCGACCAGACGGGCCACCGTATCCGGTGGGGTCTCGGGCAGCAGTCCGTGGCCTGTGTTGAAGATATAGCCCGGCCGCCCGCCGGCCTGACGCAGGATCCGCTCCGCATGGACAACGACCACCTCGAAGGGCGACAGCAACACCGCCGGGTCCAGATTCCCCTGAACGGCTACACGATGGCGCAGGCGCGCCCACGCCTGATCCAGCGGCACCCGCCAGTCCAGCCCGATCACCGTTGCTCCTGTCTCCGCCAGATCCTCCAGCAGTGCCGCCGTTCCGGTCCCGAACAGGATCACCGGGATCCCCATCGGGCGCAGGGATTCGATCAGATGCCTCAGGTAGGGATGGACACCCGTTCGGTAATCCTGAGGGTGGAGGATACCGATCCAGCTCTCGAAGATCTGAAGGGCATGGACGCCCGCGGCGATCTGAGCCATGGCATAGCGGCGCAGGCTCTCCGTCAAACGTTCCATGAGGGCATGCCAGGTGGTGGGTGCCGCGAACATCAGCGCCCGTGTCCGGGCGAAATCCCGTGCGGCCCGACCTTCTACCAGATAGCAGGCCAGGGTGAAGGGCCCGCCCAGGAACCCGATGAGCGGCACCGGAAGCTCCTCCCGCAGGATGCGGATGGCCTTCAGGACGAAGGGGACATCCGCTTCGGGTTCCAGCAGCCGCAAGCGAGATACATCGGCCTCCCGGCGTAACGGGGCTTCGATCACCGGACCGCTTCCCTCCTCGATGGCGAGGGGGATTCCCATGCCCAGAAGGGGGATCGTCAGATCGGAGAACAGGATGGCGGCATCCACCGCGAAGCGGCGCAGCGGCATGCGCGTGATCTCCGCGGCCAGCTCCGGCCGACGGCAGAGATCCAGAAAGGCATGCCGTTCCCGAAGCGCCCGGTATTCCGGGAGATAGCGACCGGCCTGGCGCATGAACCAGACCGGCGTGGCATCCACCGGCTCGCGACGGCAAGCCCGTAGAAACCGATCGTTAAAGGACCCCACGGGCCACCTCCCGGAACGCCGCCCGGGCCGCCCGCAGGGTGCGCTCGATGTGGGCTTCCGTGTGGGCGGCGGAGACGAACCAGGCCTCCAGCGGAGAAGGGGGGAGATAAATCCCGCGCTCCAGCATGGCGTGGAAGAACCGGGCGTAGCGGGCGCGATCGGTGGATGCAGCCGTGGCGTAATCTACCACCGCGCGCTCCGTGAAAAACACGCTGAGCATGGACCCGACCCGGTGAATGTGAACAGGCACACCCGCCTGCTCCGCCACCTCCTGCAGGCCCTCCGCCAGGGCCGCGGATCGCTCCTCCAGCTGCTGGTAGAGCGCAGGGGTCAGTTGCTCCAGGGTGACCCGCCCTGCGATCATCGAGAGGGGGTTGCCCGAGAGCGTGCCTGCCTGATAGACGGGCCCGGCTGGCGCCACCTGATCCATCAGGTCCGCCCGGCCTCCATATGCCCCGACCGGAAGCCCGCCGCCAATGATCTTCCCCAGACAGGTTAGGTCCGGTTCCACCTCATAAAGGGTCTGAGCGCCTCCCCACGCCACCCGGAAGCCGGTGATGACCTCATCGAAGATCAGCAGCGCCCCGTAGCGGCGCGTGAGCGACCGCAGTCCCTCCAGAAAACCCGGCTTCGGCGGCACCACGCCCATGTTCCCGGCCACCGGCTCCACGATCACCGCTGCGATCTGATCGGGGAACTGCTCGAAGAGAGCGGCGACAGCGTCCAGATCGTTATAGGGCGCCACCAGGGTATCCCGAACCCAGGCCTCGGGAACCCCCGCGCTATCCGGGAGCCCGAACGTCGCAAGGCCCGAACCGGCCCGGGCGAGGAGGAAATCGGCATGGCCGTGATAGCCGCCCTCGAACTTAATGATCTTGGAGCGGCCAGTGGCCGCCCGGGCCACCCTCAGGGCACTCATTGTCGCCTCGGTCCCTGAGTTCACAAATCGAATTTTTTGAATGGAAGAGAATGCCTCCTGGATCCGCAGAGCCAGCTCGAGCTCGGCCTCCGTGGGCGCGCCGTAGCTGGTGCCCCGGCGGATCGCCTCCCGCAAGGCGCGGACCACCGCAGGGTGGGCGTGGCCCAGGATCAGCGCCCCCCATGAACCCACGTAGTCGATGTAGCGGTTGCCGTCCACATCCTCGAGGATGGCGCCGCGCCCGCGGGCGATGAAGCGGGGCGTGCCCCCCACCGCCCCGAAGGCCCGCACCGGGCTGGAGACCCCACCGGGCATCCGCATTCGGGCTACGGCGTAAAGCTGCTCGGAACGCTCGGTGCGCATCGCCGCCTCCTCAGGCCGGAAGATAGGGACACAGGGGATCGCTCTCCAGGGGATCTCCGGTGTGTGCATAAGCGCGGGCCCGGGATCCGCCGCAAATGGCCCGGAAGGGGCAGCGCCCGCACTTCCCCTTCAGCGCATCCGGATCCCGCAGGGCACGGAACAGAGGATGCTCCCGATAGGTCACCACCGGATCCTCCCGGCGCACGTCCCCCAGGGGGATCGGCAGGAAGCCGGAGGGATAGATCTCTCCGATGTGGGAAATGAACATCACCCCATTGCCGTCCCGGACTCCAAACCCACGGCGCGCGGCGGGGGGGAGGCGCCCGCCCACTCGCTCCACCAGAACCCGTCGGTAGTGATGGGCTTCAGTGGTCTTGATCTCGAAGGGCACCTGAGAGGCCAGGTCGATCAACCAATGCATCAGTTGCTCGCTTTCCTCCGGCGAGATCTCGCGGAGGAGCCGGCCACGGCCGATGGGGATCAGGAAAAAGAGGCTCCAGCGGCGGGCCCCCAGGGCGGCCACCCGTTCGGCGATCGCCGGCAAATCGGGCATGGTTTCCGCGCAGACCAGAGTGTTGATCTGGAGGGGAAGACCGGCTGCGACCGCCCACAGAGCGGCCCGCACCGTCTGGGCGAAGCTCCCCGGCACCCCGCGCAGGGCATCATGGCGCTCCGCCGTGGATCCATCCAGGCTCAGGGCCAACATCCAGATCCCGGCCGCCTTCAGGCGAGCGATCACGTCCTCGGCGAGGGCATAGGTGCCGCTGGGAGTGAGGGCCACCGGAAAGCCCAGGCGTCGGGCTTCCGCAATGAGGTCGAACAGATCCGGGCGCTTCAGAGGATCCCCGCCGGTGAGCACGAGATGGGGTAGGGGCTCTCCGAAAGCGGTCAGGCGGTCCAGCAGCGCGAACCCCTCGGCTGTGGAAAGCTCCCGCGGATCCCGCCAGGGAATCGCTTCCGCCCGACAGTGACGGCAGGCCAGATCGCACGCGCGGGTCAATTCCCAGTAGATGAGCAGGGGGCGTTCCGTATACCGCATGGGGCTCTCCCTCAGCCCAGCAGATCCAGGACCACCTCCGGTGGCCGGTGAAGGGCGGTGAAAATCGGCGTGTCCCGCAGAGTGTATTGACGAGCCTCTGTGCTCCGCAGGGCCTGGACCAGATCGGAGAACAGGACCAGGTCCTCGGTCTCATAGACCACCACGAACTCCTGATCCTGAAGGCCGAAGGCATAAAGCAGCCACTGGCGGATCGCCGGATATTGCTTCCCCACCCGGATGTGCTCGTTCATCATCCCCTGACGGGTGTCCTTGCTCATCCGATACCAGTCCGCCGTCTTCACGAAGGGGTATACGATCAGATAGGTCTTGCGGTCCCCATCGAAGGGATCAATCTCCTGAGGGGAGCGTCCGGCGGCATAGATGGAAGGCCGGGTGAAACCCCAGAGGGTGAGGACAGGCTGGAAGAGGATCCGGCAATCGTTGACGGCCCGGGCCAACCGTTCAAAGAAGCGGGCAGGAAGGTCCGTCGTCTCCACCGGATCCGCGCTCCAGACCAGCAAATCGGCCTCCACGCGACTGGGGAAGACCTGATACAGCTCCACGCGCGCGGCGACGCCCTGAAGCCGTTCCCACCAGGCGGAAGCCTGAGATCGACGCTGGGCTGCCGGCAGCGCCCAGAAGGAATCGCTCAGCCGGAAGAAGGCGAAATGCCCGAGGACCGTTTTTTCCATCACATCCCTCCGGATGGAAAGGTGGAAACGCCGAGATACGCATCCCTACTCGCGCAACTGGCGCGCCGCCTCCCGGGCGAAATACGTGATGATAAGATCAGCCCCTGCTCGCTTGATAGCGGTGAGGATCTCCATCACAACCCGCCTCTCGTCCAGCCAGCCCATCTGCGCCGCCGCCTTCACCATGCTGTATTCCCCACTCACGTTGTAGGCGGCAAGAGGATGATCAAAGCGCTCTCGGGCCCGCCGGATCACGTCCAGATAGGCCAGGGCCGGCTTGACCATCACGATGTCTGCCCCCTGGGCGATGTCCCGCTCGATCTCCCGCAGGGCCTCCCGCGCATTTGGGGGATCCATCTGGTAGCTCCGGCGATCGCCAAAGCGCGGGGCGGAGTCCGCTGCCTCCCGGAACGGTCCGTAGAAGGCAGAGGCGAACTTCGCAGAATAGGCCATGATCCCCACATAGGGGAAGCCGGCCTCGTCGAGGGCCTCCCGGATCGCCCGGACCTGGCCGTCTATCATGGCGCTGGGGGCCACCAGATCCGCTCCGGCGGCCGCATGGGTCAGGGCCATCCGGGCCAGAAGGGCCAGCGTGGCATCGTTGTCCACCTCCCCGTCCCGCACGACGCCGCAATGCCCGTGGTCCGTGTAGGCGCACACGCACACATCCGTGATCACTACGAGCTCCGGGGCGAGCGCCTTGATGCGGCGGATCGCCTGAGGAACCACGCTGTCCTCCGCATAAGCCTCCCGGGCCTCGGGATCCTTTCGCTCGGCCAGCCCGAAGAGCAGCACCGCCCGGATCCCCAGGCGGAGGATCTCCTCGATCTCCGCCTCCAGGCGATCGACGGTGAAGCGGAACTGACCCGGCATCGAAGGGATCGGCTCCCGAAGGTTCCGACCCGGCCGGACGAAGAGGGGATAGATGAAATCCTCCGGCGTCAGCCGGGTCTCCCGAACCAGCGCCCGCAGCCCCTCCGTGCGGCGCAGACGCCGCAACCGATCGATGGGTTCCACCCGGGTGGAGGAAAGAACCTGAACCATTCGCCACCTCCTTTCGGGTTCATGGGGATGGATGGAGGATCCACGAGCTCAACCGGCCAGGCCGGTCGCTGAGCCCCTGATCCAGCTTTCCACCAGGGCCTGGATCAGCCCGGCCTGGGTGTGCTCCCGGGCCACAGCCGCAATCGGGAAGCCCAGGGCCCTGGCTTCCGCCGCTGTGATCGGCCCGATGCATACAGCAGGCAGATCCGCCGGTCGAAGGGCTTCCTGCAGACGTTCCAGGAGCTCGGCCAGAGCACGGGCCGTCGAGGGGCTGGTGAAGGTCACCCGATGGGGCCGTGGGGTGAGGATCGCTCGCAAGACCTCCGGATCTCCGCCCAGCACCACCCGGTAAGCCGTCACTTCCACCACCTCCGCCCCACGGGCCCGCAGCCGCTCCGCCAGGTCTCGACGGGCGATGTCCGCACGAGGAAGCAGGATGCGTCGCCCCTTCACCTCCCCCAGTCCCTCCGCCATTGCCTCGGAAAGATAGACGGGGGGAAGGTAATCCACAGTCAAGCCGTAACGCTGGAGGGCCCGGGCGGTCGCTGGGCCGATCGCCCCCAGGCGCGCCCGAGCCAGATCCCGCAGCGATCCACCGGTGGATTGAAAGGCTTGCATGAAGGCATGAACCCCATTGGCGCTGGTGAAGAGGATCCAGTCGAACGCCGGAGCCTGCCGGGCTGCCTCCTCCAGCGGCCGGGGATCCTCAGGGGACCGGATGTCGATGGCCGGGAACAGCAGAGGGATCGCCCCCAGCGCCTGAAGGCGCTCCGCCAGGTCCTCTCCTGCACGGCGCGGACGGGTGATCAGCACGCGGCATCCGGCCAGCGGAAGTCGTTTCATTCCCCTGCCTCCAGCAGCATGGATCCATCCGCGGCCTTAATCCGTTCCGCCAGCGCTTCCCCCAGAGCCTCCGCGGCCTCCGCCGGCCCCTCGATCTGCCCCCGGACCCCCCGCATCCCATCCAGGGCCATCACCCGCCCTTCCAGCGTTAAGCGCTCCCCGTGGACTTCCGCATAGGCCGCGATGGGGACGCGACAGCCGCCTCCCAGGGCCCGCAGGAACGCCCGCTCCGCGATTACAGCCCACCAAGTCGGGAGATGGTTCAGACGCCCCACCAGGGCCAGGGTTGAGGCATCGTCCGCCCGGACCTCCACCGCAATGGCGCCTTGGCCGGGGGCGGGAAGCACCTGCTCCAGGGGGAAGATCTCCGCGATCTTCTCGCCCCATCCCAAGCGGATCAGCCCGGCCACCGCCAGCACGATGGCTTCGTAATGTCCTTCCTCCAATCGCCGCAACCGGGTATCCACATTGCCAACCAGTGGAAGGTAAACCAGGTCCGGCCGCAGCGCCCGCAGCTGGGCCGTGCGTCGGGGGCTGCCGGTCCCCACCCGCGCCCCCGATGGCAGCGTTGCCCAGGTCCATCCATTCCGGGCAATGAGCGCCTCGCGGGGATCCTCCCGCTCCAGCACTGCGGCCAGCCGCAGCCCGGACACCGGATCCGTAGGGAGGTCCTTCAGGCTGTGCACCGCTAGATCGATCTCCCCCTTTAAGAGCGCGTGCTGCAGCTCCTTGACGAAAGCCCCCCGCACCTCCCGTTGCCCACGATCGCCGCTGGTGCGGATGATCACGATTTCCAGGGAAAGCTCCGGGTCCAGAGCCCGCAGCCTCTGAAGGACCTGCTCGGTTTGCGCCCGGGCGAGGGCACTGCCTCGCGTGCCAACGCGCAATGGGCGTGGGCCGCGCATTGGACCCTCCATCGCGAGCAATCTCCACCCGCCCGGAGGCAACCGCCGGCAACTATCACTCCCCCCAGGCGGGTGGGATCGCGCCCCCCGCATCCCCTTCTTTTTCCCAAAGCACCCGCAGCCGCTGAAGCGCGTAAGGATCCTCCGCGATCCCTTTCAAGCCCACCATCTGCAAATGGAGGAGCTTCTGGACCAGGCGATGGGCGAACTGCTCAATCCGAGCCCGCTGGGTGGGGGTCAGCTCCCCAAGCTTGGGCCAGAGCCATTCCAGCTCCTGTCGCCGGAGCGCATCGGCGCGCCGCTGCAGCTGCGCGATCACCGGCCCGACCTGGCGGCTCCGCCACCACCGTTCCCACTCCGTCACCGCTTCCGCCACCATCTCCTCCGCCCGAGCGATGGCCTCCGCCATACGTTCCCGATACCGGGCGTTGAGGGACTGCAGATCCTCCAGGCGGATACAATGAACTCCAGGCGTCAGCGGTCCATCAAGGCCCACATTGGGCGGCGCCCCCAGATCGACCAGCCAGAGCGGCGTTCCACCGCGAGCGGCGATGATCCCTTGCAGATCCGGCGCCGAAAGGATCGGTCGAGGGGTGGCCAGGGCGAGAAAGGCCACATCCACCCGGATCAGATCCGCTGTGAGATTCATCAATGGGCCCGCTTCCCCGCCCACCTGCTCGGCCAGGGCGCGGGCTCGTCCCAGCGTTCGGCTGAGCACCCGTATCCCAGCAGGTCGATAGCGAAGGAGGACATGCGCGATCTGGGTGCCCATCGTTCCGGCCCCGGCGACCAGGATCTGCTTTCCTTCCAGGGAGATCCGACGGTGGACTTCCTGGACCGCCAGAGTGGCCAGCGATACAGGGAGGCGGCCGAGCTCCGTCTGGGCGCGAACCGCCCGGCCCAAGGCCAGGGCGCGCTCCAGCAGCGGGCCCAGGATCGGCCCGGCCGCTCCCGCTTCCCGGGCGATGGCCAGGGCGTTCCGGATCTGACCGAGGATCTCGGTCTCCCCAACCGCCGTGGAATCCAGGCCGGCGGCGACCCGAAATAAATGGGCGGCCACCGCTCGGCCCACCCAGAGAACGGGGGATCGGCCGGGAAGAGCGCGGCGCAGGAAGGCCACCGCCTCCTCCAACGGACCGACACCATAGATCTCCAGACGCTCGCAGGTGCTCAGCACGACCCCTTCCCTCATCCCCAGGGCCCGAAAGGCCGCCAGCCGCTCCCGCACCTCCTCCGGCGGAAGCCCCAGCCACGCCGCCAAACCCTCAAGCCCTTCCCGTCGATGGAAGCCGATCCCGAATAACCCGGCTTCCGCCACCGTTCCGAACATCCCAGGCCACCCCTTCCCCATCAATCAGGCAAAATTCTACATTTATCTTAGTTAATGTGTCAAGATCACGAAGAATTATTTGGATTTCGTGGTCCGGATTCAGCGCCCTCTGATGACCGTATGGCGCCTGCGGGCTGAGGGTGGGGGGAGGGAATGGGCGAGGTTCCTCGAGAAGAAAGAGCGGTCCGCCGGCCCGGCCGAACCCTAGCTGTCCACAGGGTTATGGAAACGCCTTGCTCGCCTCCGATCCGGCATTTCTCTCTTATAATATTTTCAAATACGTGGGATCTCCTTTTCGAGGACGCTGGAGGGATACCTATCAAGGATACAGGGGGAAGGGCCGTCCCCCGGATTGGCGCACCACCTCTCCTTCTCGAAGGAGGATCGCTTATGGAGCTCGCCCATCGGATCCGCCTGGCGCGCGGTCAGGAGCCGGCCGACTTGCTCCTCAAAGGAGGACGCCTGATCGATGTGTTTACCGGGGACATTTATGAAGCGGATATCGCGATTCACAGTTCATGGATTGTGGGCATCGGCGAGGGCTACACGGCCCGGGAGGTCATCGATCTGAAAGGCCGCTTTGTGGCTCCCGGATTCATCGATGCCCATGTTCACATCGAAAGCAGTATGGTTCCCCCACCCGAGTTCGCCCGCGCCGTCGTCCCCCGGGGCACCACCACCGTGATCATTGATCCCCATGAGATTGCCAACGTCCTGGGCCTGGATGGCATCCGCTATATGCTAAACGCCGCCAAATACAACCCCCTGAGTGTTTTCGTGATGCTGCCCTCGTGTGTCCCAGCCTCCCCTATGGAGACGGCAGGGGCCGCCCTTTACTGGTATGATCTCCAGCCGCTGCTTTCCAGCCCCTGGGTGCTGGGGCTGGCGGAGATGATGAACTATCCGGGGGTGATCAACGGCGACCCGGTGGTGCTGGACAAGCTCCGAGCCTTCGCCCACGGGATCCGCGATGGCCACGCCCCGCGGCTCACCGGCCGGGACCTGGTGGCCTATGTGGCGGCGGGGATCACCTCGGATCACGAATGCACGACGGCCGAGGAGGCCCGGGAGAAAGCCCGGCTCGGGATGTATGTTTTCGTCCGCGAATCCTCCGTGGCCCGCAACCTAGCGGACCTGCTTCCCGCCATCACCCCGGCGAACAGCCGCCGCTTTTGCTTCTGCACCGACGATCGCCATCCCCTCGATCTGCTGGACGAAGGCCATATCGATTTCCTGATCCGCAAAGCGGTGCATCTGGGCCTGGATCCCGTCATCGCGATTCAGATGGCTACCCTGAACCCGGCGGAGCATTTCCGGCTCCACGATCGGGGCGCCATCGCTCCGGGTCGGGTCGCCGATCTGGTGGTGTTCTCCGATCTTTACGACCTCCGCCCGGAGCTCGTTTTCCGCCACGGGGTCTTAGTCGCAGAGAATGGACGGCCGCTCTGGCAGCCGGTCAGCCGGAGGGTAGACCTGCCGAGCACCATGAACATCGCCTGGGATCGAATCCAGTTTCGGATCCCGGCCCGGGGTCGCCGGATCCATGTGATCGGGGTGATCCCCGATCAGGTGATCACGCCGCATCTGATCGAGGACGCCCGCATCCTCGACGGCGATGCGGTGGCGGATCCGGAGCGGGATCTGCTGAAGATCGCCGTGATCGAACGCCACCGGGCCACCGGGCGGATGGGCCTCGGGTTTGTGAAGGGAATGGGATTGCGGCGGGGCGCGCTGGCTTCCTCGGTGGCCCACGATCACCACAATATCGTGGTGATCGGGGCCGATGATTCCTCGATGATGACAGCGGTTCGGGCGGTGGCGGAGACCGGCGGGGGCGTGGCGGTCGCCGACGGCGAGCGGGTGCTGGCCCGGGTTCCGCTTCCTATCGCCGGGCTGATGTCCGATCGGCCTATTGAAGCCGTCCGCAAGCAGATGGAAGAGGTGCTGGAGGCCGCTCGGGCCCTGGGGAGCGAGCTTCCCAACCCCCTGATGACCATGAGCTTCCTGGCCTTGGAGGTGATCCCAGAGCTGAAGATCACAGACCTCGGCCTGGTGGATGTCAACCGGTTCGAGCAGATCCCCCTATTCGTAGAAGAAGCGTGAAAGAAGGGCGGGAGGGGTGGGCGGACCGCGAAGGTGCCCGCCCACCCGGCCTTTCTTTACCCTGTGGTGCGCAACCCGGCCGCGACCCCCTGAATGGTGAGCCACAGGGCCTCCCGCAGTCCCTCCGCCTCTGGCTGTTCCCGCCAGCGCCGAAGCAAAAGGATCTGGATGAAGTTCAGGGGATCCACGTAAGGGTTTCGCACCTGGATCGAGCGCTTCAGCCATGGGATGTCCTCCAGGAGATCGGGCAAACCCATGATGCGCAGAATCACCCGCCGCGTTCGATCGTATTCCCCCTCGATCCGGGACCAGATGGCCTCGCGGACGGATGCGTCGGGGACCAGCTCGGCATAGGCCCGGGCGACCCCTAGATCGGTCTTCGCAAGGGCCAGGGCTGCATCCGCCAGGACCACCTGGAAGAACGGCCAGCGGCGGGCCATCTCCTCCAGTAGCGACCAGCCGGAGGCCCCTTCCGCCCGCACGAAGGCTTCCACGCCGCTCCCCAATCCGAACCACCCCGGAAGCAGATGGCGGCTCTGGGTCCAGGAAAACACCCAGGGGATCGCCCGCAGATCTTCCAATCGCCGCTCCGGACGCCGGCGGGCGGGGCGGGAGGCGATGGGGAGCTCCTCGATGCCATCGATGGGCGTCGCATGTTCAAAATAGGTGAGAAAGCCAGGGGTCTCCAGGAGCTCCCGATACGCGCGGTAAGCCGCCTCGCTCATCCGCTCCATCGCTTCCACCCATGCGGCCTCCGGCTCCGGGGAAGGCAGGGCGGAGACCAGCAGCGTCGCCCATAGGACCTGTTCCAGATGGCGGTAAGCGATCTGCGGATCGTCGTAACGTTCCGCCAGCACCTCGCCCTGCTCGGTCATGCGCAGGCGACCGCCCACCGCGTCGGGCGGAAGGCCCAGGATGCTCCGGGCCGCCGGGCCGCCGCCCCGCCCCAGGGCCCCGCCCCGCCCATGGAAGAAGGTGAGGGTGACCCCATGGGCGCGGGCCACCCGAACCATCTCCGCCTGGGCCCGATAAAGACCCCAGACGGCGGCCAGATATCCGCCATCCTTGGTGCTATCGGAGTAGCCGATCATCACCACCTGATGATCCCCCTGGCGGCTCAGATGCTCTCGATATGGAGGCAGGGAAAGCATCCGATCCAGGATCCCGGGCGCTCCCCGCAGTGTGGAGATGGTCTCGAATAACGGCGCAACCCGGAAGAACTCCGGAGGGGCTGAAAGGCCATTGGCGCCGGCCATCAGCCAGAGCACGGCCAGCACATCCGCCGGGCTGTGGGCCATGCTGATGATATACGGCCCCAGGGCCTCGGGGCCGTAGGCCTGGGCGGCCTGATGGATCAGGCGGAACACCGCGAGGACCTCCGCCGTCTCCGGCGATGGGGCCGTCCGCTCTATCAGCTCCGCCGCGCGAGGGAACGTCTCCCTCAGAAGGGCGATCCGCTCTTCCTCGGAACACGGCAGATCGTTCGCTACTCCTGCGGCTCGAAGCACCTCGGCGATCGCTTCCGCATGGCGTCGCGCTTCCTGACGCACATCCAAGCGGGCGATATGGAACCCAAACACCTGAGCCTGAATCCACCAGTCCCACAGGAAGCCCTCAGCGATGCGCTCTCCACGGCCTTCCCGCAGGCTCTCCCGCATCCGCTCCAGATCCTCCACCAGTTCCCAGGCGGACCGATAGGCGCCTTCTGGAGGCGGATCACCCGTTAGAGGGTCCCAGCGCAGGGTCTGTTCCAGGCGCCAGGCGATCACACCGATCCACCGGCGATATCCCTCATACGGGGAGAGACGGGAAAGGCGCTCCTGCAGGGCCGGCCACCGCGCTTCCGCCTCCGCCAGGGCTTGAGCGAGCGCGGAGGAGATCGGAGCCTGGCGCGTGGAGACCCCCAGGGCGATGAAGAGGTCACGAGCCTGCTGAAGATGAAGGGATAGAGCGACCTGGCGGTGGCGTTTCAGGGTCTGCGCTGTCACCTCCGCGGTCACCCGGGGGTTTCCATCCCGATCCCCTCCGATCCATGAGCCGAAGCGCAGGAAGATCGGCATCCGATCTCCCAGCTCCGGATAGGTGGCCCGGAGGGCCTCCCGAACATCCCGATACAGTCGGGGGGTGAGAGACCACAACGTTCGGACGAAGAAGGATAGGCCATTCTCCACCTCGTCCATCACGGAGGGACGGCGCACCCGCGTCAGGTCCGTCTGCCAGAAGGTGGTGAGCTCCGCCCGCAGGCGCCGGAGCAGCTCCTCCCGCTCCCGGGGCAATCGATCGGGCGCATCCAGTTCGGTCAGAATCCCCCGGATCCGGCCTAGGATGCCCCGCACGGTCCGCCGTTTGGCTTCCGTCGGGTGGGCGGTAAACACCGGCTCGATGGAAAGCGCCTCGAGAACCGCGCGCATCGAGGTGGGAGAGATCCCAGCAGATCGGAGCCGGTGGAACGCCTCGGCGATCGATTCGGGTCGAGGCTGGGGGTGCACCGCCTGCTCCCGCGCCCGCAGCACCCGCACCCGATGACGATCCTCCGCGAGGTTGGCCAGGTCGAAGAAGATCGTGAACGCCCGGGCGATGACATGGAGCTTAGGCAGCGTCAACTCCTCGAGGAGCGCCCGGAGCGCCCTCTCCGCCTCCGCATCCCCGGCCCGGCGGGCCCGGGCCAGCTGTCGGACCCGTTCCTCCAGCTCAAAGCCCTCGAGCCCGGCCTGCTCCCGGATCACCTCGCCGAGCAGATCCCCTAAAAGATGGATGTCCCGTCGAAGCGGCTGATCGCTGATCATCGAGGCCTGAACTCCTCCCTAACTTGGGGATGCGATTTTCAGGGGGAAGGGTCCCCACGCCGTCCCCACCATCCTCCTCCGCCCGCGACAGGACCGCACAGGAGGGGAATGAGCTTCCCCGCCCAAAGGTTCGGACCACGTCGCTGGGATATCCAGCTTGTTCTCATATTGTATCGAGTTTCGGCTGAATCCGTCCGGAAGTTGGGGAGCCCCGCCCAGCAGCCCTCAAACTCCCCGAAGAACGGGAGCCTCGCTGGGGAAAGCGGAGATGCGCTCCCCCCGAAACCTCTGGCCGATTCCGCCGCTTTCGATTACGATTAGCTCAGAACAACATCCGATGAAACCCAGTGCCCGGAGAGGAATGAGGATCTATGAAAACACGACCGGTGTCGCCCGCGCCCATAGATGCTGCCCAGGTGGAATGGGTGCTGGGCAACCTGCGCTGGTTGCTGATCGCGGCGATGGCCTTAACGGCGGCCTTGAACCGGGGCGCATGGCAGGCCTCTGAAACGGCCTTTCTTGCCCTCTTTCTGTTGACAGGCTTTTACAATCTTCTGGTCCTCCTGGCCCTGGTCTTCGTGCGCTCTCCTCTGCCCCTCCCGGGCATCACGCTGGCCGGCGATGTGCTGATCACCCTTTCCTTCATCGCGATCACCGGCGGCCTGAACAGTCCCCTGTTTTTCTTCGCTTTCCTCCCCATCCTCACCGCGGCCCTCCGGTTCAACTGGTGGGCAGGGGAGCTGGTCACCCTTGGCCTGGTGGGAGGATTGGTCCTCTGGGAATGGATCCGGACCCGGTCTGTCTTGGTTTTCCCCTCCTTTTTCGTCCATGGCAGCGTTCTTGCCCTGGGCGCATTGCTGGCCGGGGCGGTGGGCGATCGCCTGAAACGGGAGATCCTGCGGGAGCTTCATCTGCGGGAGCTAGCCCAGCAGCGTTTGCTTGCCCAGGCCCGCCAGCAGCTCCAGGGGATCTTCGAGCTGGCCGCCGCCCTGGGGCAGATGCGGCGGATCGAGGAGATCCTCCACGCCACCCTCGAGGTCAGCGAGAGCTTGTTCCGGGGAAGCGGCTATCCTGCTCCGCCCATGTTCATCGCTCTCCTGGACCCGGAGGGTTTGCAGGTGGCGGCTGCCCGACGCTTGCCGCTCCGGGACGAGCGAATTCGCCTGCATGGCGTCGCCGGGGCGATCCGGGAAGCGCTGGAAAGCGGGGAGGCCACGCTCTGTTCGAATCCGGCCCAGGATCCAGAGCTCGGGCGGCTGGTGGTGATGCGCGTCGCCCAGGCCGCTCTGCTTCTGCCACTGGGGATCGGCCCGGAGCGCTATGGCGTCCTGGTGATCGGCAGCCTGGACCCCCAGGCTCTCACGGGCGAGCGTCGGGATTTGCTACGGCTCATCGCAATCCAGGCTTCCATTGCGTTGCAGAACGCCCTGCTTTACCACACCCTCCAGCAGGAGAAGGAGCGCCTGGTGGATGTGGAGGAAGAGGCCCGGCGACGGCTGGCCCGGGAGTTGCACGATGGCCCCACTCAGAGCGTGGCCGCCCTGGCAATGCGGCTGAATTTCCTCCACAAGCTGTTCCAGCATGATCCCGCGCAGCTTCCTTCCGAGCTGGAGAAAGCGGAACGGATGGCCCGCCAGGCCGTTCAGGAGCTGCGCCAATTCCTCTTCCGATTGCGGCCGTTGATCCTGGAATCCCAAGGGTTGGTGGCAGCCCTCACCCATCTGGCTGAACGGTTTCAGGAAACGGAGCCCTTCGCAATCCACGTCGAGGCGGACCCGCGGGTGGATCAGGCCCTGGACCCCAACGCGAAGGGGCTGGTGTTTTCTATTATTGAGGAGGCCCTGAACAACGCCCGCAAGCATGCCGAGCCCCAGAATGTGTGGATCCGCGTGAAAGTGGAGGGCGATCAGCTCCAAGTGAGCGTGGAGGATGATGGGCGGGGATTCGACCCCCAGGCGTTGCGGGCGGACTACAGCCGTCGGGGCAGCCTGGGGATGCTCAGCATGATGGAGCGGGCTGAGCTACTCGGCGGGGAATTGCAGGTGGAATCCGCCATCGGTCAGGGCACCCGCGTCCGGCTTCAGGTCCCATTGCCCGGCGCCGCCCTCGATGCAAAGGCTTCCGCCCGGGAGGAAGCCCGATGAGCCGCTGGACCCCGGCCATGCTGCTGGGTATGCTGACGCTGATGGCGGAAATCGCTCTCCCGGCCCTTCGGTGTCGAATCCCTCCAAGGGGAAAACCCCTGCTGGAGATCAGCGCGCCGCTCATCGCGGGGCCGCTTCCGCTGGGCCTTGTGTTGGGGGCGGGATGGATCAGCCTGCGGGAAGCGGGGCTGGTGGGGCCGCTCCGCTTCGCCCCCGGGGCGTTGCTGGGATGGCTTCCCGCGGATTGGGTCCGGGGTATCGGGCTGGCCGGCCTTTATGGAGGATGGACGCTGCTGGCCCTCTGGGGCTCTGGCCTCTGGAGGCCATGCCCGGTCCCGTGGAGCGAAAGGCTGGAGGAAGCCTTCACGGCCCTGGCCCGGGAGGCCCTGCTGGCCCTGGGGCGAGGGATCCTGATCGCGGCATGGTTTCCTCAAAATCCCCTTCCGGCCGCCTGGGTGGCCTTCGGGGTCTGGTGGGGCACGCGGCGGAAGTTCGGAAGCGATCCGGAGGTGGCCCAGAGGCCGGCGATCTGGGGGAGTGCGCTAACATCCACGGCCCTGTTCGGCCTCACCGGCCATCTCTGGCTCAGCGCAGCGCTCCATGCCCTGGTTGCCGCGCTGCTCGCCGGGCCCAAAACGCCCCCCGCCCCTCAGGGGTTCTCGGTCCTTACGGACCGCGATCATTCCCTGTAAATGCCAGGGCCCATCCCAACCGGACCATTCTTGAAACGCCAGGCCGGCCTCCTGAGCCCGGAGACGGAAAACCTCCAGGAAGGAACCCTCTCCCCGGGGTTGGGTCGTCCATCGGTAGAGGATCCGGAGTATTCCCATAAGAAGGCCTGGCCCCGCAGGCCAGGCGCCGAGCAGCACTACGAACCGACCGCCCGGCCGCAACACGCGGGCGGCCTCCTGCCAGGTGGCGGGCTCCAGGACGAAAGGAGCCGGGAAAGTGCTCACCACGGTATCGAAAGTTTGGTCGGAAAAGGGCAGAGCCTGCGCTCGACCCTGGACCAGAGGGATCGCGAAGCCCGTTCGCCGCTGCGCCCGGCGGGCCATCGGGAAGGAAAGATCCAGCCCAACCGGGCGGAGGCCCCGATGAGCCATGGCCGCCAGCAGATGACCCGGGCCCTGGCCGATCTCCAGCACCCGCATCCCTTCCACGTGCTCCAACGCCGAGATTGCCCATTTTGTCCAGCGCCCGGCCGAGACCAGGGCGGCAATCCCCTCATAGGCCCAGGATCCCTCGTGATAGAGCCAGCGGAAGAACGCCTGCATCAGCGCGGAGATCCATCCCATGAACCCACCCCCGGATGATGAGGTTTTCCGGGCCGGGATCATCGCTCCGGGCGAGGCGATCGGCTTCAATTAGGGGCGATCATATGACAGAAGAAAACCACGATGCGCCCCACGGGCGGGGCCGTCGTGATGGACTCCTTTCCATATCCCCCGAACGGGATCGTGGGGCTGGATGATGAATTCATCCTCTTGTTCAAGAAACCGGGTCGATCGGAATGGCCTCCGTTGGAGATCCGGGAGGCTTCCCGGTTGGCCCGCACGGATCCTCCGGCGGGAGCAGGGGCTGCCGCCGGTCGATCCGCCCCCAGATGACCAGCCCCGGGTGAAGGAGGCTCAGCCACTGGTGGATCCAGGGCTCTTGCGCTTCGACAAGGAGGCTATGTTCGGCCTCGCTATGTGGGCCGACAGGCCGAATCGATCCGCGCGTGCGCCCCTCGCACCCTCAAGGAGTGGGAACGTTATTACTTCGATAACGTTCGTCCAGAAGGCCCCCTGCTGGGTCGTGATATGCGGGAGCATCTTAAGGAGGTCGCCCGAAGGCTCTACGTGAGGACCCGCATTTAGAAGAGGCGGTAATCGGGGATATCCGGAAAGAGCTCCAGCGGCTTGGCTGAGAGGCGGGCGTTTGGTCATCCAAAGCGCCTCCGTCGTGCTCCCAGCGCGACCCAGCTTTCCTCGATCCAGCGGCGCGTCACGGTGAGGCCGGTGGCCTCCAGGGCCCGGCGGACGGCTTCCTCCTGTTCCCCGTGGAAGAACCCGGAGACCACCAGCCAGCCCCTCGGTTGCAACAACTCCACGATGCCCCGCTCGCAGAAGCTGCAGATCACCGGGGCCACGATATTCGCCACAACTCCATCGAAGCGTTCGCCCAGGGCACGGGCCTCCTCCAGGGAACCCCGCATTACCACCACGCGATCCGCCACCCGATTGCGAATCATGTTCTCCTGCGCCACCTGCACCGCCACCGGATCGACGTCCAGAGCCCAGACCCGGGCGGCACCCCGCCGGGCCGCCGCGATCGCCAAGATCCCGGAGCCCGTACCTAGATCCAGAACCCGATCCCCTGCTCGCACCCACTCCGCGATGGCCTGGAGGCACATCCGTGTGGTGGGATGGGTGCCCGTCCCGAAGGCCATCCCGGGATCCAGTTCGATCAGCAGATCGCCCGGCTCCAGCCGCGCGGTCCGCCAGCTGGGCCGGATCACAAAGGGGCCCACCCGCAAGACATCATAGTGGGCCTTCCATGCCTCCTCCCACATGGTCTCATCCAGCTCCCGGAACTGGGGCGGCGGGAAGGGGAGGACCTGACGCAGATGCCAGAGTCCCTCCTCGATGCGCTGCCGCGCCGTTTCCCAATCCCCGGTCATCGGCAGGTAGACCCGGAGGGTGAGGATCGGTGGGGGCAGGCGGGGACGCTCCCAATCGGTGTCATCGGTCTCGATGGGGCCATAATCATAGGCAATGCCATGAGGGGCATAACGGGAGAGCACCTCTGCGATATTGTCCGCCAGCTCCGTGGGCACCCGCACCGAGATCTCCAGCCAGCGCATCGGACAAACCCTCTGCCGGTTTCCGCCGATCCCGCAGAGCACGGAAGCGTTACCCGCCGAGAAGCTCCCGCAGGCGCTCCAGGAACCCCTTCTCCGGTTTCTGCACGCCGCCCTCCGGTAAGGTGCGGGCCAGCTCCTGGAAGAGTTTCCGCTGTTGCGGGGTCAGACGCGTCGGGATCTCCACCTGGACCACCACCAGCAGATCCCCTCGCCCATTGCGGCGCAAGTGAGGGATGCCTCGGCCTCGCAGGCGGATCACATGGCCCGGCTGGGTGCCCGGCGGGATCTCCACCGTCTCCTCCCCTTCCAGGGTGGGCACCCGGATCCGATCGCCTAGGGCGGCCTGAGCGACGTTCACGGTGACCTGGACGATCAGGTCATCCCCCCGACGGCGGAAATACGGATGGGGCTGGACTTTCACCTGAACATAGAGATTGCCCGGCGGCCCGCCGTTTTCCCCGGGCTCTCCCTCGCCCGGCAGCCGGATCTGCATCCCATCGTCCACCCCCGCTGGGATCCGCACCGCGATCCGACGGCGGGTGAGCACCCGCCCTTCCCCATCGCACTCTCGACATGGAGAGGCAATCACTTCCCCTGTCCCCCGACAGGTCGGGCACGAGGTGACCTGGACGAAGGAGCCCAGGAATGACTGGCTCACCCGCCGAACTTCCCCTAGCCCTCCACAGGTAGGGCAGCGAGTGGGGCCTGTCCCGGGCTCCGCGCCAGATCCCCGACAGCGAGGGCATGGCTCGTTGCGCATCACCTCGATCTCCTTCTCCCCCCCTAGCGCCGCCTCTTCGAAGGTCAACGTCACCTCCGTCTGGAGGTCCGCCCCCCGTCGGGGGGCCCGGCGCATCCGAACCCGCGGCCCGAAGCCGAAGAGATCCTCAAACAGGTCCGCAAACAAATCCGTGAAATCCGCCGGCTCCGGGCGGACCCCTCGGCTCTCCAGGCCGGCATGACCATACATGTCATAGATTCGCCGCTTCTCCTCGTCGGAGAGGACGGCGTAGGCCTCATTGATCTCTTTGAACTTTTCCTCGGCGTCCGGAGACTTGTTCACATCCGGATGATATTGGCGGGCCAGACGGCGATAGGCTTGTTTGATCTCCTCCAACGTGGCGTTTCGCGGGACGCCGAGGATCTCATAGTAGTCCTTGCGGGATGCGCTCATGGAGCCTCACTCTGATGTCGGACCACTGTTCACAGTTGTGCCACCGGCGTTATATCCCTGTCTTCCCTTCCGATTCGTCCCCTGGAGCCTCAGGCACAGACTCAACCTTGCGGGCCACCTTCACCAGGGTGGGGCGGAGCACCCGATCGCCCAGCTTATAGCCTTTCTGCAGCTCCTCCACGATCTGACCATCCTCAAAGCCCGGCACGGGTTCGTAAAGCACCGCTTCATGCAGCATGGGATCAAAGGGATCGCCCGGTTTCACCTCGATAGGCTGCACCCCTTCAGACTCCAGGGCCAGCTGCAGCTTGCGGTAAATCAGAGCAACCCCTTCCACCCAGGTCAGATGACGTAGGTTGTCCGGAAGGGTCTGCAGGGCCCGCTCGAAGTCGTCCATGATCGGCAGGAGCTTGCGGATGAACAGCGCCGTCGCCTCCGCAGCGAACTGCGCCCGCTCAGCCTCCACCCGCTTGCGATAGTTGGCGAAGGCGGCCCGCTCCCGCTGCCAGCCCTCCAGGTATTCCTGAGCCTGCGCCCGCGCCGCCTCCAGCTCCTTCTTTAACGTCTCGAGCTGGTCCATCAGCGAGGCTTCTGCTTCCGCCACCGCCGCCTCCTGGGGCGTCGGCGAAGCCTGTCCCTCTTCCGGTTGCCGAACCACACCATGCTCCTCCACGGTTCCACCTCCATCCCTTCGAGCTATCCAGCGCCGCAGGTAGCAGAACTCCTAATTATTTTATCCCAGATCCGGCCCCTCATTCCCGATGCGCCTGGCCGCGGATCTCCTGCAGGCACCGGACGCCGTGGGCTTTCATCCATTCCTCCATTTCCCTCCGGATAGCCTGGAAGGCTCCCAGCCCGCGATAGGCCACCGCCGAGCCCACGCCCACCGCCGTCGCCCCCGCCATGAGCATCTCGATGGCATCTTCCCCGGTGAGGATCCCACCGGTGCCAATGATGGGGATGCGCACCGCCCGGGCGATCTCGTAAACACATCGGACGGCGATCGGCTTGAGGGCGGGCCCCGAGAGGCCCCCCTCGCGGTTGGTGAGGATCGGCCGGCCCGCCTCAATGTCGATCACCATCCCCGGCATCGTGTTGACGGCAGTGATGGCATCCGCGCCCGCCTCCTCCGCCGCCCGGGCGATGCGAGCAATGTCCGGCACGTTGGGGGACAGCTTGGCGATGACCGGGCAGGACACCGCCGCCTTCACCGCCGCCACGGCCTCCGCCGTGGCCCGGGGGCTGGCGGCGAACATCTCGCCGTATTCCGCCGCCACGTTGGGACACGAAAGGTTCAGCTCGATCATATCCGGCGCGGCCGCCGTTAGGATCCGCGCGACCTCCACAAACTCCTCCACGCTGGCGGCGAAGACACTGGCGATCAGGGGAACGCCCATGGCGGCCAGCTCAGCCCGGGCCTCCTGGAGGATAGCGGCCATCCCCTCGGCCCCCGGGTTGGTCAGGCCCACCGCGTTGATGAGTCCGTGCCCCCAATCGAGAAGGATCGGGCTGGGATGCCCGGCCCGGGGAAGCCGGGTGGCCGACTTGGCAGTGATGGCCCCGGCCCCCAGGCGGGCCAGGCGGACCATTAGCGAAGCGCTGGTCCCCAGGATCCCGGAGGCCAACACCAGCGGGTTCGGCAGATGCACCCCCGCGATCTCACAGGAAAGATCCAACGAGGAGGCCCATTCGGATTCCACCGGATGATCCCCCATCCAGGACACTCCATACTGGGGATTCGTAACGATCTGCCTGATCGGACCTCCGTAGGTGGCAGTCTGGCCTCATCCATCGCGTTCCTCACCCCGAGGCCGAAGGGGCTGGCCTCAGCCCCAGAGCCTTTCGGATCCGATCCCCTTCGGCCGAGGGGATTTTCCCCTCTATGACCAGGGCATCCAGCAAAGCAGTAAGGGTGGCAACCGCATGGACCCGATAGCCGGCGGCCTCCAGCTCCTGTCGTCCCCCCTGCTCTCGATCCACCAGGACCACAATGTCGGTGACCCGTAAGCCTGCCTCCTCCAGCGTCTGGATCACCTCTCGCTTGCTGGCCCCGGTCGTCAGCACATCGTCCAGGATCACCACCGTCTCCCCGGGATGGAAGTCCCCCTCAATTCGCTGGGCGGTTCCGTAGGTCTTCGCCTCCTTCCGCGGATACAGCAGAGGACGCCCGATCCGGAGCGCCACCGCGGTCCCGATCGGCAGCGCGGCGTAGGGAATGGCCGCCAGGCGATCGAACGTGAGGCGCTCCAGAAGGGCCGCATACATTCCAGCCACCCGCTCCAACAATTGAGGGAAGGCCACAAGGCGACGCAGATCTAGATAGATCGGCGACCGCTGGCCCGACTTGAGGACGAACTCCCCGAAGCGGATGCAGCCGGTTTCATACAGCCAGCGGGCCAGGGTGCGGGGGACAACGGAAGGAGAGGACATCCCCTGCAGGCGCTCGATGAGAAATCGGGCCGCTGCGCCCGGGTCCGACGCCTCCAGGATCTCCCGGGAGGCGGCGATCAGGGCCGGGGGACCGGCGAGGATCCGCACGGTTTCCGGATCCCCCCCTTGAGGCCCAACCCCCGGGATCAGGAACCAGCGATCGGGGGCCATACGGCGCAGGGCGGCCAGGGCCCCCGAAGCCGTCGCCCCAACCACAAAGCCGATCCGCTCGCTCCCAGGCCAGCCCTGGACCTGACGGGCCAGGGCCTGATAGAAGGGCTCCCCCCCAACCTGTAGCTCCTGCACGGCCTCCGCACCCGGGTTCGAGGTCCGGATCAGAAGGAAGATCCCCCGGCCCTCCCGGCTCAGAAACGGGCGTAATGCCTCCGGACCCAGGAAAGGGCTCAGCGTCACCGCGTCCGCTCGCAGGACATCGAAAGCGAACTGGGCATAGGCCTCGGCGGTCCACCCGATATCCCCGAACTTCCCATCCAGGATCACCGGGATCTCCGGCGGGATCGCCGCCCGAACTGCCCGCAAGCTCTCCAGACCGGAAACGCCCAGGGCCAGGTAGAAGGCCAGGTTGGGCTTGTAGGCCGCAGCGAACTCCGCGGTGGTTTCAATCACCCAGCGCAGGAAGGCCAGGGTCGGATCCGGATGCTGGCGCGCCCATCCTGGAAGGCGCGCCGGCACCGGATCCAAGCCCACGCACAGTCCCAGCCGGGCTGGCCCGGTCCGCGCGCCCAATCGGTCGAAGAACTCCATGGCCGATCCTCCAGCTCATGCCTTGCCCAGCACGGCGGCCAGCAGGGCCATCCGGATATAGAGGCCGTTGGCCACCTGGCGGAAATAGGCCGCCCGCGGATCCCGATCCACTGCCGGGTCGATCTCTCCCACCCGGGGGAGTGGATGCATGACGATCATCCGCTCCTTGGCCCGCTTCATCAGCTCCGGTGTGATCACGTAGTAATTCTTCACCTGTTCGTAGGCGTTAAGATCGGTGAAACGCTCCTTCTGCACCCGAGTCACATACAGCACATCCACCTCTTCGATCACATCCGCCACGTCGTAGGTCTCATAGACCGGGATCCCCTTCGCCCGGACTTCATTCATCAGGTCCAGCGGCAGCCGCAAGATCTCCGGCGACACGAAAGACAGCCGCACGTCATACATGGTGAGCAGCTTGGTCAGGGAGTGCACCGTGCGCCCGAAGCGGAGATCCCCCACCATCGCGATATGCAGGCCGTCGATGCGGCCCAGCTCCTCCTGGATGGTGAAGAGATCCAGCAGGGCCTGGGTGGGATGTTCCCCGATGCCATCGCCGGCGTTGATCACGGGGACCTCCGCCACATCGGCAGCAATCTTCGCCGCGCCCACCTCGGGATGGCGCAGGACAATGATGTCGGAATATTGCTCCAGGGTCTTGATGGTGTCGGGCAGGGACTCCCCCTTGGCCACCGAGGAGAACTGGACGCCCTGGGTGATGGGAATGACGGCCCCGCCCAGGCGCTCCATCGCGGCGATGAAGGAGGAGCTGGTGCGTGTGCTGGGCTCGTAGAAGACACAGGCCATCACATAGCCCCTGAGAAGATCGCAGGCGCCCACGCGGCGGACCAGCTCCCGCATCTCCTCAGCCACCTCGAAGAGATAGGCCAGGTTCTCCCGGTTGAACTGGGAGACCGAGAGGATATCCTGCATGTAGAAGCCGTTGTGGGGGTTCACCGGCTCCCGCGGAGCGACGCCATCGAACTGGAACAGGCGCGGTCGACTCACCATCGTTCACCTCCTTGCGAATCGTTTCCACAGCGGCATCGTTGCCGCTGCAACGATGCACCGGGTTGACGGAGGGGATCGGCGAACAGCACCCGTCCCGATCCCGGGAGGGCGCGGACCTCTCCGTCCTCGAAGGCCACCCGTCCTTCCAGAACCGTGCGCCGCACCCGGGCTCGCACGACCATCCCCTCAAAAGGAGTCCATCCGCATTTCGTGAAAAGGCCTTCCCGGGAGATCGTCCAGGGTCCACCCCATTCGATCTCCACCCACGTCTCCGGGGGCTCCAGCAGGCCGAAAATGCGCCGGGGCCCGGTGGCGACCAGGCGGACGACCTCCTCCAGGGACAGGCGGCCTTCAACGACGGCGGTGAGCATCAATGGCAGCATGGTCTCCAGGCCCGGCACTCCGGGGGGCGGGTGGGGACTCTGTTTTTCCTCGATGGTATGGGGGGCGTGATCGGTTGCCACCGCATCGATCACCGGCAGGTTGGCCCAGAGGGCTTCCTGATCGGCCCGGGTGGCCAGCGGCGGTCGCATAAGACCGAACGGGCCGAGACGGGGCCAATCGGCCTCCGTCAGGAACAGGTGGTGCGGCGTGACCTCGCACGTGACCGGAAGGCCTCGCTCCTTCGCCCGGCGGATGAGGAGAATTTCCTCCCGCCGGCTGACATGGCAGAAATGGATCGGCTGGCGGAACAGGGCAGCCAGCCCTAATACCATCGCCACGGCCCGCCCCTCCGCGTGGACCGCGATGGGGCGGTGGCCGGGCCAAGCCTTGAAATGGCCCAGGACCGCGGCGAGGCTTTCCAGCCGAAGAGGGCCGTAGGTCGCATCCAGATAAAGCTTCAGACCAGCGGCCTGGGGGGCTAAGGCCGCAGCGACCTCGGGGTTCTCCGGCGTGCCGCCGACAAAGAGGCCCACCTCGCAGCGCGCCCCTGCCCGAGCGCGCTGCACGGCTTCCCGGAAGGCTGTGGGATCCGTAAGGGGCGGGCGGGTGTTGGGCATGGCCAGCACCGTCACCACCCCGCCGGCCAGCGCCGCCGCCGTCCCGCTGGCGAAATCCTCTTTATGGGTCTCCCCTGGCTCCCGCAGGTGCACATGGATGTCCGCCGCTCCGGGCAGACGGATGGTGGTCATGCTGGGGCCCTCCCTCAGGACGGCAGTATAAAAAAAAGCACCGGGAGCGAGATCGCCTTCCCGGTGCCTGAAGAGCGCAACCGGCGCTCCGCTGATGCGAACATCAGCGAAGCGCCAGAGCGCGTATAAGGGAAACGTCGAACAGGTCCCCGACCCATGCCAGTGTTCTATGTTGCCACAAGCGGGAGGATTTGTCAAACTGATCCAGAGGGCTTTCCCACTTTCCTGGGCATGAAAGGCGGTGGGAGGTTGGGAAGGACCCGGAGACAGAAAGCCCGGAGGCAACGATGTCACACCCACGCTGGCTGCGCTTGCGGGAGGAAATGAACCGGGAGGGGATCGAGCTCCTGGCCTTAGTCCCCGGCGCCAATCTGTTCTATGTGACCGGTCTCTCTCTCCATCGGATGGAGCGCCCCATCGTGGCGCTGTTTCCCTGGGATAGCGATCCCGTGCTGATCCTCCCGGCCTTCGAGATCGAGAAGGCCCAGCAGGCGCCGATCCCATGGCGCCTGTTCCCTTACACCGACGAGGAAGGGCCCGCACGGGCGTTCCAGGCGGCGGCGGAAGCCGTGGGCCGGCGCGGATGTCCCATCGCCGTGGAAACCCTGGGGATGCGCGTGCTGGAATGGTCCATGCTCGCCCACGTCTTTTCCTCCCCCGAACCGATCGCGGCGGAGCCGTTGCTGGCCCGGCTGCGGATGGTAAAAGATCCGAACGAAATCGCCGCGATGCGACGGGCCGTCGCAGTGGCGGAGGAAGCGCTGCGGATATGGCTGCCCCAGGTGCACAGGGGGATGACAGAACGGGAGGCGACCCGGCGGCTGATCCAGGCGTGCTTCGCGGCCGGGGCGGATGCCCTGGCCTTCGAGCCCATCGTGGTGGCCGGGCCGAACACGGCCCTCCCCCACGCCACGCCATCGGATCGCCCTATCGGGACCGGGGAGCTCCTGCTGGTGGATTTCGGGGTGGTCGTGGAAGGTTATGTCTCCGATCTCACGCGAACTTTTGCGGTGGGCGAGCTGGATCCCGAGCTGCGGTGGATCTATGAGCGGGTTCAGGAGGCCAACGCCGCCGGCCGCGCCGCCGTGCGGCCCGGAATCCCAGCGGAGGCCGTGGACCGGGCGGCCCGCTCGGTGATTGAGGCGGCCGGCTATGGCGCCCACTTCCCCCATCGCACCGGCCACGGGCTCGGACTGGAGGTCCATGAGCCCCCATATATCGTGGCGGGGAACACCGAGCTCCTTCAGCCTGGCATGACCTTCACCATCGAGCCCGGGATCTACCTGCCGGGGAAGGGCGGCGTCCGCATCGAGGACGATGTGGTGGTGACAGAATCCGGGGCGGAATCGCTCACCACGTTCCCCCGCGAACTGATGGGCCTGGGGGGATGAGATCTCCGGCAGAGCGTTGGAATTTGACCGCGCCATCTTGCAACGCTAAAATCACGATTTGAAGCGACGTGGGGAGTCCGCGGGGAAGCGGGCTGAGAGGGCGCCTTGCCGGCCGAAGGCCGGCCCTGGCGCCGACCCATTGAACCTGATCCGGGTCATACCGGCGGAGGGACCGTCGCGACCGCTTCGTTCTCCTCGCCCGCCCGTCGGCGGGTTTTTTATTCCCCCACGCCGCTTCATTCCCACACCTTCTTCAGGGAGGTTCACCATGGCGATCCTCAAAGTATGGGCTCGCGCGTTTCCCCGGATCCATGCGCCCCCCGAATGGGGCATCGAGCCGGTGCCGGTGGAAGCACGGCGCCTGGGATTCCTCGATTACGCAGTCCTGTGGGGAGATCTCGGCGTGGGGTTACTGGTGATGGCCGCCGGCGCCCTGCTGGTGCCCGGCCTGGGGCTTCCCCAGGCCCTGCTGGCCATCCTGATCGGGACGCTGCTGGGCAACCTGTTGCTGGCCGCCACGGGATACATCGGCAGCCGAACGGGCGCGCCCACCATGGTGCTGCTTCGACCTTCCCTTGGGCGTCTGGGGTCGTTCCTGCCCACCGCCCTCAACGTGCTCCAGCTGATCGGCTGGGGCGCCTTTGAGATCATTATCATGGCTCAGGCGGCGAATTTCATCAGCGACCGCTTCCTCGGATTCTCCAGCTATCCCTTCTGGGCCATCCTCTTCGCCCTGTGGTGCACCCTGATGGCCATTGGAGGGCCCTTGGTAGTGGTGCGCCAGTGGCTGGAGAAATTCGCGGTGTGGCTGGTGTTGCTGACCACCATCGGATTGACCATCTACCTAATATCCACATATGATCTGGGAGCCGTGTGGCGGCGACCGGGGACCGGGGAGATGCCCTTCTGGCTGGCCGTGGATCTGGTGGCCGCGATGCCGATCTCATGGATGCCTCTGGTGGCCGATTACAACCGGTTCGCCCGGCGGGCAGGGCCCGCCTTCTGGGGAACTTACATCGGCTATCTCATTGCGAACGTGTGGTTCTACGGGCTGGGCGCCCTGTTGCTCCTCACCGCCCAGACCGGTCAGCTGGTGGAAGCCATCGGGGCGCTGGCCATCGGCTGGATCGTGCTGCCAATCATCCTGGTGGATGAGACCGATAACGCCTTCGCCGATATCTATTCGGCGGCCGTGTCCCTGCAAAACATCTGGCCGAGGGGCCGCCAGGCGCTCTTCGCCGGAGCAATCGGAGCGATCTGCCTCCTGCTAGCCCTCACGGTCCCCATCGCCCAGTATGAGAACTTCCTGCTGCTGATCGGCACCGCCTTCGTCCCGCTGTTCGGCGTGCTGGCGGCCGATTATTTCGTGGTGCGCCGCTCCTACACCGAGGCGGATCTGTATCGACCGGTGGCCATCCGGTGGGAGGGCCTCGCGGCTTGGGCGGCCGGGGTGGCCACTTACCAGGCTCTCACCCGCCTGGCTCCCTCGGTGGGGGCCACCTTCCCCGCCTTCATCATCTCCTTTGCGATCTATGGGATCATCACCCTGGCCCGAGGCCGGATCACCCGCGCAGCGTAAGCCATCCCAGGGGATCCGCATGGGCGGGCGAGGCCACCGGAAATGGCTTCGCCCGCCTGCCCAACCATGGGGAAGAGAAAAGAGGCCCTTCCCGCCTCACAGGGGTTTGAACGCCTCGAAGGGCTGCCGGCACGTGTGACAGTAGAACAGCGCTCGACATAAAGTCGGACCGAACAGGTTCTCCATCCGGGTATCGGTGGATCCGCAGAAGGGACAGGGCACTTCCTCAAACGCCGTGAGCGGGATCTCCGCCGGGACCGGCCGGGGCGGCGCGATCCCCAGCTCGCGCAACGCCTGCCGCGCGCGCTCGCTCATCCGATCCGTGGTCCACGGTGGGCGATACACCCGCTGCACCCGGACGCTGCGTGCCCCCAGGGCCCGGATGCACGCCACGATCTCCTGCTCCATGACGTGCAACGCCGGACATCCCACAAAGGTGGGCGCGAAATCCACCTCCACCTCATCCCCCTTCACCCGGACATCGTAAATCAGCCCCAGGTCGACCACCGAGACCGTGGGGATCTCCGGATCCTTCACCGCCTCTAGAGCCGCCAGCACCGCCTCGCGGGTCAGCGCCCCGCCCTCGCTCACCATGTCTCCCCCAATCCCAAACGGGCCACCATCTGGAAGTCCATCAGCAGTGCAGCCAGGTGCTCCGTATGCCGGCCGAGCCGCCCGCCGTAAACGGGCTCCGCCTCCGGGATCCTCAACGAGGCGGCCTCCAGGATCGGACGGACCTCCGCCTCCCAGCGGGCCTGGAGCTCGGCCTCCGGGGGCTGGATCCCGGCTTCCACCCGCAGGATTTCCCCGGGTGTCGGCTCAAAGAGCCCCAGGGCATGGGGCCACGCCTGCTCCAGGGCCGTCTGCATTCGGCGATGGCTCTCCTCCGTCGCGTCCCCCAGCCGCAGCACCCATGCTCGGCTGTGCATCAGATGATACGTCTCCTCCCGCCGCACCTTGGCCGCCGCCGCCGCCAGCGGCATCCAGGCGCTGGCCATCAGGGCCTCCAGCCGGACCTTCTCCGCAACATCGAAAAGGAACTGTCGGATGATGGTGAAGGCCCAATCCCCTTTAGGGAGCTCCACCAGCGTCGCATTGCGAAACTCCGGGGGATCCCGGAAGTAGGCCATACGGTCCGGATCCGGCCACCCCAGCTCCTGCAGCAGGGAATACCAAAGCACCGCATGCCCGATCTCATCCTGGGCGATGCTGGCCATGGCGATGTCCGCCTCCAGGATCGGCGCGTGGCCCACCCACTCAGAATCCCGGTGGCCCAGCAGGACCTCATCGTCGGCCATCGCCAGGAGCAGCTGGCCCACCGCCTCCCGGAGGGGATCCGGAAGGGCAACGGTCTCATTCGGCTTCGGGAAGAGACTGGCCATGGCGCTCCATCCACCTCCGCACCCGCTCCGTCACCCGGAAGCCTCGGGGCTCCCGATACTCCTTCTCCAGGGCGGAGGCGAAGAGCTCCTCCGCCTCCTCGGCCCGGGAGGCGTAAATCGCCTCCGTGGGGACCACCCACAAGCTGACGCAGCGGCCCCGCCGCACGAACTGTTCCTTGGCCAGGATGAGGGCCATCTCCGGGTCGGGGGCGTGGACTGCCCCCACGTGCACGTGGGGATCGCCCCGCTTCTCCTGGAGAAAAACCTCATAAACCGGCCACTGCGTATCGCCCATCGCCCCCTCCGTTAGTTCGCTGCGCGGCCTTCGCCGCCAGGGCCTCCCGCACCCAGCGGCCCTCCTCGTGGGCCCGGCGCCGGGCCGCCATCCGCTCGGCGTTGCACGGGCCGTCGCCTTTGATCACCCGCCAGAACTCCTCCCAATCCGGCTCGCTGAACCGCCAGTGCCTCGTCTCCGGATCGTAGCGCAGGTTCGGATCGGGAATCGTCAGGCCTAGGCGCAGCACCATCGGCGCGTATTGATCCACGAACTCCTGGCGCAGCTCATCGTTGGTCTTCGTCTTGATCCGCCAACGCAACAGGGTAGGCGTGTGCACCGAATCCCGATCCGGCGGGCCGAAGAGCATCAGAGCCGGATACCACCAGCGGTTCACCGCCTCCTGGATCATCTGCCGCTGGGCAGGGGTGCCAGTGGCCAGAGCCACGAAGGCATCGTAGCCCTGCTTGATGTGAAAGGATTCCTCGTAGCAGATCCGCTTCATCGCCCGGGCGTAGGGGCCGTAGGAGCCCTGGGCCAGCATCAGCTGGTTAACCACCGCCGCGCCATCGATCAGCAGGCCGATGGCCGCCACATCCGCCCAAGTCGGCGTGGGATAGTTGAACACCACCGAATATTTCGCCTTGCCGGCCAGCAGCGCCTCGACCATCTCCTCTCGGGTGACCCCCAAGGTCTCCGCCGCTCGATACAGCAGCTGCCCGTGGCCGCCCTCGTCTTGCACCTTGGCGATGAGGATCAGCTTGCGCCGGAGGGTGGGCGCGTGGGGGATCCACTTTCCCTCGGGAAGCATGCCCACAATCTCGCTGTGGGCGTGCTGGGAGATCATGCGGATCAGCTGCCGCCGATATTCCTCAGGCATCCAGTCCGTGGGCTCGATCTTCTCCCCTCGAGCGATGCGCGCCTCGAACTCCGCCAGGCGAGCCTCATACTCCGGGCCCTCCTGAGGCGGCGGCGCCTGCTCCGGAACCGGGATCGTGTAACCGTGAACACGGTATGTGAGCATCACACCCCTCCCTCTGCTCCAAGGGTATCCGGCATCACCGGAAGGGCTTCCCCAGGCTCCCACCTCTGAAGTCCCCGCATCGCCCAATCCGCGAAGGCCTCGGCGATCTGCTCCGGCGAAAGGGGGCCCTTCGGGCGATACCAGACGGCGATACCGTTCAGCGCCGTCAGGATGAACCGGGTGATCAACGGCACGTCCAGATCCGCCCGGAATACCCCAGCCTCGATCCCCTCCTGCAGGATCTCGCGGAACAGCGCCTCATAGGCATCCCGACGGGCCAGGACGTCCGCACGGCGCTTGGGGCTGAGGGCTTTCCACTCGTGATTGAACACCACCGCCGCATCCTGGCGCTCCGTCACCACCCGCAGGTGCGCCACCACCGCGAGCCGGAACTTCTCCAAGGGGGAACGCTCCGAGCGGACGATGGACTCCAGACTGGATAGAAACGCCTGGGCCGCTTCATCCACAATCTCCCAGAGCAGCTCCTCCTTCGAGGCGATGTGGGCATACAGGCTCCCGCCCTGCAGGCGGATCGCCGATGCAATGTCCCGGATGGAGGTGCCGTAATAGCCCCGCTGGCTGAAAAGCCGCCCGGCTACCCGCAGGATAGTTTTCCGTCGATCCCCATGACTTCGTCGCGCCATTTTTGCTAACAAACGTTCGCTTAAATTATATGGGGTTGGTTCAGCTCTGTCAAGACCGGGGCCGGCTCCGGGCTCGGGGGGAATGGAAGCCGAGGCCGGGTGCCGGCAGCGTTCAAACTCCGAAGGAGGTCCGCCGTGCCCCGTCGGTCCCTCATCGCTGCCGACGGAGCTCCCCCTGCCCGACCAGGAACCGATACGCGAGGGCGCCCGCCAAAGCGACGGTGCGGCCGTCGGGATCCAGCGGCGGAGCGGTTTCGACCAGCTCCATCCCCAGACATGCCGGATGAGCGGCCAGCTGGCGCACCATCGTCAGCCCTTGAAAGGCAATCAGCCCCCCCGGGCTCGGCGCGGAGACCCCGGGGGCATACGCCGGATCGAACACATCCATATCCAGGCTGATCCAGAACCCGGATGTCCCAACGGCCGCATGCACCAGCGCGGTTTGCACGATGGACTCTGGACCCGCTGTATGAACCCGAGCGGCCGGGATTCCATGGACGCCGTGCTGTCGGGCGATCTCATAGTAAGCGCGGCTGTTCCGCCCCCCAAGGAGCCCGATCTGCACCAGGTGAGGGCCCTGCAGGAGGCCTTCCTCCAGCAGACGCCGGAACGGCGTCCCGCTGGTGATCTCCCCTTCCAGAGGCGCTCGCAGATCATGATGCGCGTCGAACTGGATCACGCCGATGGGCTCTCCTCCCAGGCCCTCGCGTACGCCCCGGATGGTGGCATAAGAAAGCCCATGATCCCCGCCGAGCACCAGAAGGCGCAACCCTCGGCGGACAGCTTCAGCGATGACGGCGGAGACCCGCCGGTGGGTTTCGTGAACATCCGTATGGACCACGGCGACGTCCCCCAGATCAACGATGTGCAGGAGCCCAGCGAGATCCACCCCGCTCTCCAGATCGAAAGCCGTCATCCGGTAAAGGGCGCGCCGGATCGCCGCGGGGGCCTCGCGGGCGCCCCGCCGGCCGATGACCGTGGTGTCGAAGGGGATGCCGATCAGCGCCACATGGGCTCCCACCGGATCCGCCCGGATTAGGTCGGCGATCCGGACATCGTGGGGATCCGGGGGAACGGGAGATTGATCCGGTGGACGAAGCCAGGCGAATGGGCTCATCGGGTGTTTCGCGAGGAATGGAAGATCATGCGCCGGTCGAGACCACCACCGCGATGGCGAAACCACCATCGTGGGTCATGCTCACCGCCCATTGCTTCAAACCCAGCACCCGGGCGCGTTCCGCCGCCCATCCGTGCAGGTGCACGTGGGGCTGCCCCCGGTGGTCGGGCAGGATCTCCACGTCGTGGAACCCGATGCCCTCGCGGGCCATGATCCGCAGGCCAACCCCCAGCGCCTTCGCCGTCGCCTCTTTCGCGGCGAATCGCGCGGCGTATTCGAATACCTTCCCCTGACAGGCGCGGCGCTCCGCCGGCGTGAACACCCGCCGGAGGAAGCGTTCGCCGAATCGGGCCACCGCCCGCTCCACCCGCTGGATCTCGATGATATCAATCCCGATCGCCACCATCTACAGATCTCTCGCGGGCTCAAAGGGGATCCTTCCAGAGGCCAGGGCTGTCGCATGAACAACCGCTGCGATCCAGGAATGATCGTATGGCCTTCGCCACCGCCTCCGGCTGCTCCAGCATCACCATATGACCCGCCCCCTCGATCCGCACCAGCTCGGCCTTTGGGATATGGGCCGCCAGATATTCCGCATACCGGATCGGCGTCATCCGGTCCGCCGTGCCACCGATGACCAGGGTGGGCGCCCGGATCTCCCCTAGGCGATCCATCACATCGAAGGCATCACACGCCCGGTAATCCCCTTCAACGACCGCCGGATCCGCAGCGAGCAGCATACGACGTCCTTCCTCGACCAGCCGGGCCGGCGGGTTTTCTCCCCAACTCCATTCCACGATGAGTTCCACCGTGCGGGGGAAATCCGTCCGCAATCCCTCTAGGATCAACGGGCTGACCCGGAGTCGGGCGCCTGTGGCCACCAGGACGAGTGCCGCGACCCATTCCGGGTTGTGGAGGGCGGCCCACAGGGCGATGGCGCCGCCCATGGAGTGCCCCACCCAGACGGCGCGGGAAAGTCCGACCCTCTCCATCCAGTTTACAATCCGATCCGTGTATTCGGCGATGGAGGATCGCCCGCGCCCGCGAGAGCGGCCATGGCCTGGAAGATCCAGGGCATAAACGGTGGCCCCGGGCAGGTTCCGCAGGGCCCCTGGCCACACCTGATGGGATTCCCCCGCCCCGTGGATCAAAACCAGGGTGTGACATGCCTCCGGATCCCGGTGGACCGCGTAATAGATCACATCCTCGCCGATCGTTTGCTCGGGCATCTTCTTTCAGCTCCTGCAGGGATCTGAAAGCCTGGCAGGCGCCTCCGGTTGGCCCTCCGGGTCCCGAGATGTTTCCCCTTCGTTAACCCCCTCTAAGATCGCTGGCGACGGTTGTTTCACAGACCGGGCGAGCCTTCATCCCCCTGCGCGGCCTCCTCCGTCCGCCTCAGCCCCCACAGCAACACAAGGGCCAGCGTATAGAATCCGAAGGAGAGAGCGAACAGGCCCCGATAGCCGATGAGATCTACGATCAGGCCGCCCAGGGACGTAGAGAGCAGAGCAATCCCCAGAAGCGTGTTCGTGAGGCCAATCGTGAGGGGCCGGTCATGGCCAGGGGCAATGTCCAACAGCATCGACATCCCTCCAATGGCCGCCCCCGAAGCATGAGCCCCGCTCAGGACGAACACCGGAAGCATCAGCCAGGCGGACAGGGTGTGCCATGGCAGGCTCAGGGGCCCAACCAGCAGTGCCCACAGCGCGCCGAGCATGCCGCACAGAGCGGCTTTCTCCAGCACGGCCCGATGCCCCTGCCGAAGACTGATCCAACTCCACAGCACGTTCGAGAGCAGGGAGGCCCCGACGTTGAAACCCAGATAGAGCCCGATCATCGCGTCAGGCACCCCGAGCTCTCGGACCGCATAGGCGGTGAAGAACGGTGTGGCCAGGGCGGCCCACATGAAGGCGATCCGGGCCCCCAGAAAGAGACGATACGAAGGCCGTCGCCACAGGGCCTGGATGGCCTCTCGCCACGGCGTGAGGGAAGCGCGCCCATCCGGCACGGGGCTGGGCGGCTCCACCACCATGGCGAAGGCGGCCATCCCGATGGACGTGAATACCGCGAAAATCAGGAATAAGAGGGCCACATTGTGGGGGAAAGACAAGCCGGCCCGCTCTTCCAGGAGGAGACGAACCATGCTGCTGGCAGCCAGCCCCAGGAGCCCGCCGAAAAAGAGCCGGGCCGCGAAGAACACCCCGCGCTGACGAGGCGGGATGGTCTTGCCCACGATCTCCATGAACGGCAGGCCGGAGATCCCGGAAGCCAGGGAGATCACAAAATATGGAATAAAGAAAGCGAGGAGCATCCCCTTCGGATGCGGGGCCGTCCGCCAGACCCCCAGCGCCATGGCGAAGGCGCCGAGGGCGCGCACCAGGGCCATCCGCCGGTAGAGGCCCATGGAGTAGACCTGATAGCGCATCCATCGGGAAACCAGCAATTGCGGGAGGAACCATAATCCATCTCGCATCGGGGAGACCAGCGCCAACAGAAAATTGGGAGCGCCCAGGCGGGAAAGGAACCAGACCAACACCAGATTGGGATCCAGGACGGTTTCAGCGAAGATGAAAAGCGCCCCATTCACCACTCCCGCGGTGAAATTCCGGCGGAGATGGGGATCGCGGGCCTCCTCCGGCGAGAGCAGGGAAGCCCGAAGCCGCGCGGATCGCATCCGCCAATCCCGCCAGACCCGCATGGCCCTCATTCCCTATGTGGAGGATAGTGAGACGCTTCTACCTCCCCCAGCATCGGCAGCGCCCACCCCAGCCCCCCGATCACCAGAAGCAACACCGCCCCCATTCCGATCATCGCCGGGGGAAGCGCCAGAGCACGGGCCTCCGGGGAGAGCGGAGCGATGAACAGGCCGCTCAGGACGATGGCCCCCGCGTTCCAGAGGCCATGGAGGAGCCAGGCGAACAGATAGGCGATCGCTCCTTCGAGGAAGCGGCCCCGACGCACTCGATCCCAGGCCCATCCCATGAGCCCGCCGTTCAAAACGTGAAGCGCGGTCGCCCCCAGGCGGCCGATGGCCGTGGAGGTCCATGGGATCCCCGGTTGCCAGCTTAACATGCTCTCCGCCAGGGCAAAGCCTGCTCCCCCCATCGCCCCATACAGGATCAGCGAAACCCCAGAGGCAGCCGGATCCCGCATCCGCAGTCCAGCGGGAAGGGCCTTGAGGGCTTCCTCAATAGCCGGGACCCAGATAACGGCTAGGATCAGGATCCCGATCCATAGCCATGGATCCCTCACCAGGCCCTCCGGGGGCATCGAGAGCCGCTCAGGGGTGAAGCCCTGGGGAAACCACCGGTTGACAAATCCGGGGCCTTCCACCAGGATTCGCAATGCCAGCATGAGGAGAATCAGTGTGGCCCCCACGATGCCTTCCAGGAACAGAGCCAGCGCCGGGACCAGGAGGCTGCCCAGGCTCAGCGCCCACCACCCGGCGCGCCGGGACCACGGGGCGCGCAGCCGCCAGCACAGGAGGTTGAACCCCAGAAAGGGTCCCAGCGCAGACACTCCCACGTGGAAGGGCAGGACCAGAACGGACAATCGGGGGCCAAAGGCTTCTGCCATGGCCCCACATCCGATCAGGATTAAAAGGAAAAGCAAAGTCCGCCCCATGGCCCGGATCTCCGTTCCACGCCATAGGGCATCGGGCTCGCCCCGCGCGATCCGCCTCCCTTCCCGGAAAAGCCCGCCCCCAACCAACAGGCCGAGAGCCGGCAGCCCGGGAGCAGGGATCGGCAGCCGGAGCATCGCCGCAAGGGCGGCCAGGCCCAGCCAGAGGCCGAACAACAGACCTCCTGCCAGCGCTCCGGCCCCCATCCACAGGAGCCCGGCGGATGAAGCATATGCGGGAATGCCTGCCCGAACGATCGGCGAAGAGACCTCGGGGTGCGAAGGATTCATCTCCGAGCTCCACATTTCTGGAATTTACACCACAGGCTTCCTAAGGGATCCCACGGGCGCCCGACCCGCCTATGGCTGTTCTTCGACGATCACCTCCAGCAGCCGATCTCCGGGCGGCGCCCCCGGCTCCGCCTCCGGATTCCGCGGACGCAGCATCCGGACCACCTCCAATCCCTCCACCACGCGCCCGAAGAGCGTGTAGCGGCCATTCAGCTGAGGCAGCGGCGCCATCGTGATGAAGAACTGGCTCCCATTGGTATTCGGGCCCGCGTTCAGCATCCCGACCATGCCCGGCGCATCGAGCGTCAGGGTCGCCGTGATCTCATCCGGGATCGTGTAACCAGGCCCCCCGAACCCTGTTCCGCTGGGATCCCCGGTGATGGCAACCACATCGGTGATCACATAATGAAAGGTGATATCGTTATACCACCCCTGTCGGGCCAGGAAGACAAAATTGTTGACGGTCAGGGGCGCCCGGTCAGCGAAAAGCTCGATCACGACATCCCCCTTCTCGGTCTTCAGCACGGCCCGGTAGCGGTGGGCTGGATCAATGCTCATCGGGGGCGGGGCCTTGAACTGCCGATCCTGCAGCCGGGCCAGCTTCACCATCGCCTCCAGATGGGCATATTCTAGGTAATTCAGGGCCTGGGGCCATGGTTGGCCGTTCACCAGTAGGAAGGGCGTGCCGGGGAGCCCCAGGGCCACCGCTTCAGCGTAGGCCGCTTCGACCTTCGCTCGATAACGGCCCTCCTCCAGATCCCGGCGGAATCGCTCCACGTCCAGGCCCAGAGATTGAGCAGCCGAGATCAGGGTGGCGGTGATGTTCGAGCTGGCAATCCATTGCGCCTGATGATCGTAAAGCCAGTCATGCATCTCCCAGAACTTCCCCTGGGCACCGGCGGCCTCGCTCGCCTCCGCAGCGATCATGGCTTTATCGTGGATGGTCCGCAGGGGGAAATGCCGGTATACCACACGCACCTCATCAGGATAGGCGTCTACCAGACGCCGGAGCAGCGGCGCAAGCTGCCCACAGTAGGGTCACTGGAAATCGCCCCATTCGATGAAGGTGACCCGCGCTTCTGGGGCTCCCTTGCTCCAGTCCTCCGGCGTCGGGAAAAGGATGCGCTGGAGATCTGGCGTGGCCGCCGGGGTCGCCCTGGAGGTGGGCTCCGGCGATGGGCTGGGCGACGGCGAGGCCGTCGGGGAGGGAGCTGGCATTGGACGAGCACACGCTGCCAGCATGAGCAACGGCCAGGTCACGCTCATCAGAAAGCGCTTTTGCATCGAACGCTCCTTTCTTTAAATAGTCTCCGAGGCGCATCGGGATGCGCCCCGGCTGCTTGCTGCTGGAAACCGGCCTCAGTATAACACAAGCGGAGAGATCTCCTGGGGGCTTGGACCAGCGGCGGCCGAAGAATCCCAACCGGAATATCCGGCGCGCTTGGAACGGAGTGGAGACCCCGCCATCCCCTTCCCGGAGGCCTGTCGATGTTCGCCATCGGCTTTCGCTGTGGACGCTGTGGCGCGACCTACGATCTGGGGGAGGTTCGCTATGTCTGCCCCCGGGACGGCGCGGAGGGAACCCTCGACGTGTTGTATGACTACGATCGCCTGCGGGCCACCGTCAGCCCGAGGCAACTATGGGAGCAACCCCCCCGCTCCATCTGGCGCTACGCGCCGCTGCTTCCCCTGCGCCCGGACACTCTGCAACGGGTGGAGGGGGCAGGAGTTCTTCAGGCCGTCGGATGGACACCGTTGTATCGGGCGGAGCGGACAGCGCGGCGGCTGGGGTTACGGGCGATCTACATCAAGGATGACGGACGCAATCCCACCGCTTCCTTTAAGGACCGCGCCAGCGCGCTGGTGGCTCTGAAAGCCATCGAGGAAGGCGCCTCCGCGATCACCACCGCATCCTCCGGGAACGCCGCGGCGGCCCTGGCAGGTATAGCGGCGGCCCTGCATCTGCCCGCGATCATCTTCGTTCCCCATACGGCTCCGGAGGCCAAAGTCGCCCAGCTCCTGATCTACGGCGCCCGGGTCTTCCTGGTGGAAGGCACCTATGACGCGGCCTTCGACCTGACCCTGGCGGCGGCCGAAGCCTTCGGCTGGTATTGCCGCAACACGGCGTATAACCCCTTCACGCGGGAAGGAAAGAAAACCGCTGCGTATGAGATCTGGGAGCAACTTCAGGGGCAGGTTCCGGATCGCGTGTTCGTCCCCGTCGGGGATGGCAACATCCTGAGCGGGCTCTGGAAGGGCTTTCGAGATCTAACGGCGCTGGGCTGGATCGAACGCCCCCCTGCCCTGATGGGTGTCCAGGCCGAAGGATCCGCCGTGCTGGCCCGAGCCTGGGCAGAGGGGAGGGAGGAGATCCGGCCGGAGCCGCCGCGCACCATCGCCGACAGTATCGCGGTGGGCCAGCCCCGGGATGCGCGCTTCGCCCTGCAAGCGGTGCGGGAGACCGGCGGGGCGTTTCTCACGGTCACCGATGAGGAGATCTTGACCGCGATGCGGACCCTGGCCCGAGAGGTCGGGGTGTTCGCCGAGCCGGCGGCGGCCGCCGCTTTCGCTGGGCTGGAGAAGGCGGTTCGGGAAGGTGGGATTGGGGAAACGGAAACCGTGGTCGTGATGATCACCGGCAACGGCCTGAAGGATATCGCCCGCGCGATGCACGCGGTGAGGCAGGCCGATCGGATCTCCCCGGAAGTTCCAGCCGCCCTTCGGCAATTGCAGGAGGCGTTCCAATCCCATCCCCTTACATGACGCGTGGGGCACGGGATCCCCGTGCCCCACGGCGCCAGGAGGTGAGCCATGGGCCTGCCACTCCCCGGCCAGGCAGGCCTTGTGAAGTTTATCTCGAGAATGGGCATTGGTCAACTTTCGGCGAAAGGCTGTCGCCCATCCTGCGGAATGGGCGACCCACTGGGTCGCCCCTGGACCCGCCGGGTCACCCCCTTTACGCAAGTTCTACCCCATCCGAGCGAGTCCCTGCACATTCTTCGGGATGCTCCTCGCAATACGGACGAGTTCCCGGTAGCTGTCCCCGGTGAGCGGCTACCCACTCGTAGAGGGCGTCGGCAATCCTCCGGAAGAGGGGGATCCGATAAAGCGCTCGGATCCCTGGGCAACCCAGGGCCTCGCTGAGGGCGACCATGATCGCTGCGGCGCCCCGATGGTATGTGCCATCAGGCGTGATCGCCCACGCGGCCCGTTCGCACGCCTCCCGGGTCAAGCCATAACGCTCTGGAGCCCCCGGACGTTGAAAAGGCACCAGCTGAACGCGATGCCTTCGGTCCCAGCGCTTCACCCACCGCGCCGCCCAGGTGCAGAAGCCACAGCTTCCATCGAAGATCAGGACCGTCTTCTTCCCTCCATCGTTTCACGCCCCTCCGGCGATGTGATCCTGAAACCGTCAGCATGCTGGATCGCCCGAGCACTCCTCGCCTGCTTGCCTTTCTCCTTACGATGGCAAGATCTTGGAGAGGGGCAATCCCTTTCGAAAGCGCGGCCCGCGGCTTGCTCCGCGGGTCCCATAAAGCTCTATAATGGCAAACGCAGAAGCCATGACTCGCCCTTGGAGAAGTATATGCGCATCCTGATCACAGGGGCAGGCGGGCAACTGGGGCGGGCCCTGCAGGAGGCCCTGGCGGATCATTCGTTGATTCCGCTCGCCCACGCCGATCTGGACATCACCGATCGGGCGGCGGTCTTTCAAGCCATCCTTCGCCATCGGCCCGATGTGGTCATCCACGCAGCGGCAATGACCGATGTGGATGGCTGCGCCCGGGATCCGGAGCGGGCCTTTCGGGTGAACGCCCTGGGCACCCAGACCGTGGCGATGGCCTGCGGGGCGGCTGGAGCGGCCATGGTTTACATCAGCACCAATGAGGTGTTCGATGGGACCAAAACCGAGCCCTATCTGGAGTTCGATTCTCCCAACCCCATCAACCCCTACGGTCTCAGCAAGTGGGCCGGAGAGTGGTTCGTCTCCCACCTGCTCCGCCGTTTTTACATCGTCCGAACGGCGTGGGTCTTCGGCCCGGGAGGCCATCACTTCATTCGCAAGATCCTTCAGCGGGCCGACGAACAGGGGGCCCTCTGGGTGGTCCACGATGAAGTGGGCTCGCCCAGCTACGCCCGGGATGTGGCGGCGGCGATCGCCCGCCTGATCGAGACCGGAGCCTATGGGATCTATCATTTCACCAATGAGGGGATGTGCTCCCGCTACGAGTATGCCATCGAAGTCCTCCGTCGGACTGGTCGATCGCACATCCGGGTGACCCCCATCTCGCTCACGGAATTCCCTCGCCCCTCCCGGGTCCCTCCCTTTACCCCGCTACGCAACCTGTGTGGGGCTGCCCTGGGGATCACTCTGCGCCCGTGGCCAGAGGCGCTGCGGGCCTACCTGGCGGAAGAAGGATGGCTGGCCGAATGAACGAGCCCCTGGTCTCCGTGATCATCCCCAACTGGAACGGCGCGGCCCATCTGCCCACCTGCCTGGAGGCGCTGCGTCGACAGACCTATGCCCGACGGGAAGTGCTGGTGGTGGACAACGGCTCCACCGATGATTCCCTGAAACTCCTCGCCCGCTACCCGGAGGTCCGAATCCTGGCCCTGGGATTCAACCGAGGCTTTGCGGGGGCCGTCAACGCAGGGATCCGCGCCGCCCAAGGGGAGATCATCGTGCTCCTGAACAATGATACGGAGCCCTCTCCCTCATGGCTGGAGACCATGGTGGCAGCCTTCGAACGCCATCCGGACGCGGGGCTTCTGGCTTCTAAGATCCTCCTCTTCGATCGGCGGGATGTTTTCCATTCCGCCGGCGATTACTATCGGGTGGACGGGGTTCCGGGAAACCGTGGGGTCTGGGAGACGGATCGGGGGCAGTATGATCGGGAAGAGGAAGTGTTCTCCGCCTGCGGGGCAGCGGCTGCCTATCGGCGGGAGCTTTTCCAGGACATCGGGCCCTTCGATGAGGATTTCTTTTACTCGTGTGAGGATGTGGATCTAGCCTGGCGAGCTCAGATCGCAGGATGGAGCTGCTGGTATGTCCCGACCGCCGTGGTCTATCACAAGTTGAGCGCCACCGGCGGCGGCCCGATCGCCAGCTTTTATGATGGGCGGAATTTCATTTATCTGATCGCCAAAGATTACCCGGCAGGGTTGCTGAGGCGGTTCTGGCCACAGGTCCTGCGGGCGCAATTCCGGATCGCGTGGAATGCCCTCCGGGCATGGAGGGGAACGGCCGCGCGAGCCCGGCTACGGGGGATGCTGGCCGGTCTTCTCACCTGGCCGCGCGCCGCCCGGAAGCGGCCCCAGGTCTTCGCCCGCCGCCGCCGCTCCGATGAGGCGCTGCTGGAAAGGCTGATGTGGGCGCCCCCTTGAAGAGCCCCGCAGCTCATCCGCGTGACCGCTTCATCGATAAGCCGCAAACCCAGGAAGGATTGACCCTTCTTGTACTTCGATAGACAATTCCCATAACTCCTGCTCAGGAGCGATCATGCGTCGATTGGGGATCGGGTTGCTGATCACGCTTGTTCTGGCCTGCAGCGCTGGGGCTGTCGCGCTGGTCTGGACCGCCGCCCATTGGGCCTCCCGCCCTGCTCTCCCTACCCCCCCATTCTCGCCCCCACCCGTTTCGACCCCAATCGTTCCGCTGCCAGACACCACTCCCCTCCCGTCCGTCTCAACCCCCCTGTCCCCTCCGGGGACCACCGTCCCGAGCCTGAAGGTTTTCGATGAGATCGCCCGGGTGGTGGAACAAATCCGGGGACTGCAGGCGACGGGGCCTTACACGCGCTCCCTGATGACCCCGGCGGAGTTGCGAGCCTATCAGGAGAGGAAGTTCGAGAAAGATTACACACCAGAAGAGGCCCGCCAGGATACCCTGACCCTGGCCGCCTTCGATCTGCTGCCGCGGGATTTCAACCTGCGGGAGTTCCTGCTCGATCTTTACACCGAACAGATCGCGGGTTTCTACGACCCGGACACCAAACAATTCTTCGTGATCAGCGAGCAGGAGCAGCCGGGGATCCTGGAGCAGGTGACTTTTGCCCATGAATACACACACCTTCTGCAGGATCAGCACTTCGATCTCGTCGCCCTCGGGTTCACCGATGATCCGAGCAAGCGGCCGAAGGACCTGGATGATGACGCAATGCTCGCCCGGCGGGCCCTGGTAGAAGGAGATGCAACCCTTACGCAACTGCTCTATCTGAGCCGCCTCCCCCGGACCGCGCAACAGGAATGGCTGGAGGCCGTCCAGCGTCAGCCCAGTGAAGTCTTCGACCGCGCTCCCCGGGTCATCCGGGAGGAACTCACCTTCCCCTACGAGGCTGGCTTCGCATTCGTTCGAACGCTGTATGACCAGGGAGGATGGGATGCAATCAACGCTGCCTTCCGGGATCCTCCGGCTTCCACCGAACAGATCCTGCATCCAGAGAAGTTCCGGAGCCGCGAGCCGCCCATCCGGGTGACGCTGCCGCCCCTCACCGATACGCTCGGGAGTGGCTGGCGGCTGATCGATGAGAATGTGCTGGGGGAGTTCTTCCTGCGAGTTTATCTGGAGGAACGCCTCCCCGCATCTCAGGCAGAGAAAGCAGCCGCCGGATGGGGTGGAGATCGCTATGCGGTCTATGGGAATGAAGCGACGGGTCAGGACCTGCTGGTGCTCGCCGTGGCCTGGGATAATGAGGCGGAGGCCCGCGAGTTTGTGGAAGCCTACCGGGCCTATGCAGCCGCTCGCTATGGGGAAGGCCCTGTCCGGGAGACCGCCGGGCAGGCCCTCTGGATTGGGAAGGACGTGTTATGGCTGGAATGGAAGGGGGCAGACACGCTGATCCTTCGCGGGCCCAGCGAAGAAGTGGCAGCGCGGGTCCGCACTCGCATTCCGTGGCCACGCTGAGACGGCAGCCTATGGGCCTCCCATCGGGCGCTCCATCTCTCGCCCAGATCCTGGAAGCCCATTGGACATTGCGGAAGGTGCTTCCAGCGACCCCCTTGTGGATGTTTCCCGTATTGAACCGCATGCTGGGGGGCCAGGTTGGGCTGAAGCTCGAAGCCTGGCAGCCGACCGGCTCGTTTAAGGTTCGCGGCGCTCTGGCTCGGCTGGCGCATCTGACGCCAGAGGAACGCGAGCGCGGCGTGGTCACCGCCTCCGCCGGCAACCACAGTCTGGCGGTAGCATTCGCCGCCCAGCTGCTGGGGGGGGATCCCCGCTACGGTCTTCCTACCGGAAACCGCTTCCCCGAACAAGATCCGGGCCCTGGAAGCAATGGAAGTCTGCCTGCGGCTGGTCGGTCGGAACTACACGGAAGCCCATGAGGCCGCGCTGGCCTTCGCAGCCTCAATCGGCGCATGCTATATCCATGCCTATGAGGATCCTTGGGTGGTCGCCGGGCAGGGGACCATCGCGCTGGGGATCCTGGAGGAGCTTCCTCAGGCAGACACGGTGCGGGTTCCGGTGGGCGGGGGCGGGTTGATCAGCGGGATCGCCACGGTCTATCAGGCCCTGTCTCCTCGAACCCGGATCATTGGGCTACAGACCGCGGCTTCCTTGCGGGATGGACGGCTCTATACGGATTATCCGGCGGGCCAGACCCTGGCGGTGTGGGAGCGCTCGCTTACCATCTGGCCTGCCAGGGAGCAATCCACGAGGTGATTGTGGTTCGAGAGGAAACCGTTCTGCGGGCCATTGGGCTGCTGACGGTGGAAGCCCATCTCATCGCAGAGGGATCCGGCGCGGTCGGCCTGGCGGCCCTTCTGGAGGATCCGGAACGCTGGAGCGGCCGGACAGCGGTTCTGGTCCTATCGGGGGGCAACCTGGATGGGGTGATCCTGCAACGGGCAGTGGCCGCTTTCCGGTCGGAAGGCTCATCGGATAATCCGTAGGGGCCGGGCGAAGCCCGATCGACAAAACCAATTTTTCAGGAGGAAAGAGCTCCATGAGCTCCTTACGACATTTCATCTCCTTGGCGGACTGGTCGCCGGAGGAGATCGAAGGATTGATCATGGAAGCCGCCCGAATGAAGACGGACTGGAAAGCGGGGGTTCGGCCGCCGATCCTGGCTGGCCGGACGCTGGGGATGCTCTTTGAAAAGCCCTCCCTGCGCACGCGGGTTTCCTTCGAGATGGCCATGCGCCACCTGGGCGGGGACGCCATCTATCTCTCTCCGCAGGAGGTTGGCTTGGGCCAGCGGGAAAGCGTGGCCGATGTGGCCCGCGTACTTAGCCGTTATGTGGATGCCATCATGGCCCGGGTCTTCGCCCACGCCGTCCTGGAAGAGATGGCACGCTACGCGACGATCCCGGTCATCAACGGGCTCTCCGACGACGAACATCCATGCCAAGCCCTGGGGGATATGCTCACCGTTTATGAAAAGAAAGGACGCCTGCGGGGGCTGAAGCTGGCCTTTGTGGGGGATGGGAACAACGTGGCCACGGCTCTGCTTTACATCTGCGCCATGCTGGGGTTGGATTTCGCCATTGCCACGCCTCCGGGTTATATGCTGAAAGAACCCGTCATCGAACGCGGGAAAGCCTTCGCCGCCCGCAGCGGCAGCCGCCTGCTGTTCACCCACGATCCGGCGGAGGCGGTGCGAGACGCCGATGTGATCTACACGGACGTATGGGCCAGCATGGGACAGGAAGCGGAGGCGGAGATCCGGCGTCGGGTCTTCCCCCCCTACCAGGTCAATGCCGCGCTGGTGGCGAAGGCGAAGCCGGATGTCATCGTCATGCACTGTTTGCCAGCCCATCGCGGCGAGGAGATTACCGACGATGTGGCGGACGGCCCGCATTCGGTGATCTTCGATCAGGCGGAGAACCGTCTCCACGCCCAGAAGGCGCTCCTGGTCCGCCTGCTGAGCGGGTAAGGGGATCATCACCCTCGATGAGGATGTAGGGACTGGGTCAGGCTGCCTGAGGAGCCTGGCCCAGTCTCTTGCTCTGCTCACTGCCCCGGGGCCCACTTGGCAAAGGATCCAAACTGCTCCTGGAAGGCCGCCAGGAAAGGACGCAGGGTCGCCTCATCGAGGATCACGACCCGGATTTCCCGGGGCGGCTCCCCGGGATGAGCGGAGGCGAAGGAGGAAATTGTCTCCCAGAAGATGGGGGCCGCCCGCTCTTTCGGGAAGCCGAAGATGCCTGTGCTGATTGCCGGCATCGCGATCCGCTCATACCCCTGCTCCCGGGCGATCCTCAGAACGTTACGAATCGCCTCCGCCAGCAGACGATTTTCCTCCTGGGTCCCGCCTGCCCATATCGGCCCGACCGCATGCAGGATGGCGCGGGCCTTGAGACGTCCCGCCCCGGTAATCGCCACCCCACCCACCGGCACCGGTCCATGACGGCGAACCCATTCATCGCTCTCCACCTGGATCTGGGAGCCACCTTTCCGCACCAGCGCGCCGGCGACGCCTCCTCCATGCTTCAGGTAGGGGTTCGCCGCGTTCACCAAGGCATCCGCCTCCTCTTCCGTGAGGTCTCCATGCACCAGCGCCACGCGATGACCGGAGGGAAGGATCGCTTCAGCAACCACCCGGCGAGAAGCCATCATAGGGAAACCGTCCCGCTATTCGAAGTTCCGGGATAGGCCCCCTGGCGGGTAAGGGCAACCGGAAAGGCTGCTTGTGCCCCTTTCCCCTCCCGTTTTCCTCAGCCTGAAATGCCAGCCGATACGTTTTCCGTCAGCCCTATCGCGCCTTCCAGCCACGCCTTCACCACCACCCCGATCTGGGTCAGAGGGCCCCGGTGGATCGCGCAGGGAGGAAGTGCCATCAGAAACCATGCGCCATAGGTACGGCTCATGATCCGCCGGTCCAGGATCACTACCACCCCCCGATCCGAGCGGCTGCGGATCAGCCGCCCGAACCCCTGGCGGAACCGCAGCACGGCCTCCGGGACCGCATAATCCAGAAAGGGATCCCGATACCGGGCGCTTCGGGCAGCGAAAACGGGTTCGTCCGGCACCTCAAAGGGAAGCCGGGTGATCACCAGACATGAGAGCGCCTCACCCGGGATATCCACCCCTTCCCACAGGCTTCGGGTCCCCAGCAGAACGGCCCGTTCCGCAGACCGGAAGCGCTCCACCAGCTGTCGGCGGGAACTCCCATCGCCCTGCTCGTATACGGCGATCCCGGCCTTCGCCAGCGGAGCGGTCAACGCGCGGGCGGCCCGCCGCAAGGGAGCATAGGCCGTGAAGAGCGCCATGGTGCGTCCCCCGATCGCCCGGGCCGCCTCCAGAATCGCCTGTTCCACCGCCCGCTGATAGCCGGCCTGGCCGGGCTCTGGGATGTCCGTCACCAGATAGAGCAGCGCGTTCCGCTGGTAATCAAAGGGGGAATCCAGGGCCAGCTCCTCCATCTCCCAGGCGCCCAGTCGGTTTTTGAGATGGGCGAAGGACGGCTCCTGACGTTCTCGATTCACTGTCCGCAGGGTGGCGGAGGTCATGATGACGCATCGCCGGGGCTCCAGCAGATGCCGCCGCACCAGCGGTCCCACATCCAGAGGCGCGGCATACAGGCCCACCCGGGCCCAGTCCCCCTCGCCCCCATGGCCCTCCAGCCAGTAAACGGTCTCAGGCGACGGCTTTCGGATGGCCGCCTCCAGGGCCTGACGGACCTTCTCGAAGTCATGGCTGAGCCCGCTGGCCAGCCCCAGCGCCTCCTCCCCCTCCACCAACCCGTGATCCAGCAGCTCGGTGAGCGCGGCCCGGATCGCGTTCAGGGCTTCCTGAACGGTCCCCCATCGAACCGCGAGGAGCTCCCAGGCCTGCTCCACGGCCGCCCAGGTGGGGCGGCTCCGTTCGGTGCCCGTGAGCAGCACCTTGCGGGTATATTCTCCACCACCCGGAGCCGTCTCCTCCAGAAAGGCGGTGAGAGCGTTCATCAGGAGGTCCACGCCAGTCCGAGCCGACTCCACCGCCTCGCTCAGACGGCGGGTCATGCCCGCCAGGGTGTTGCGCAAGGCTGGGGGCAGGCTTCGTTCCAGGCCCCGCAACGCTCCCACCAGCCCGCCCCGTTGCTCCCGGGCGCTGCCGGTTTCCTGCAGCAGCCGCAACAATCCGAAGCGATCGATTTCCACGGTCAGTTGTTTCGTGGCTGCCTGCTCCAGATGGTGCGCTTCATCGATGATCAAATGGCGGTATTCCGGAAGCACCATATTCTGAGCGGCCGCGTCGGCGAAGAGCAGGGCATGGTTCACGATGATCAGGTGAGCCGCCTCCGCGGCCTTTCGGGCCCGATGGAGGAAACATCCTCCATCGCCCCACGCAGCGCAGGCATCGGCGGTGCAGATCTCATTGTCCGCGGAGAGGCGAGACCACAGCGCCCGCTCCACCGGCGTGGGCAAGTAGAGCTCATCCCCATCGCCCGTTTGCGTCGTGGGCAGCCAGACCAGGATCTTGGCCAGCACCCGCATCTCCTCCACGCTCGCCGGCCCGACGTGTCGCCATTGCATCAGCCGGGCCGGACACAGGTAATGCGCCCGGCCTTTCAGCAACGCCACGCGCAGGGCAGAGCCATCCGCCAGACCGGATTCAGAGAGCAAACGCTGGAGGATGGGGATATCTTTCTGGAGCAACTGCTCCTGAAGGTTGATCGTATTGGTGGAAATCACCACCCGCTCGCCGTTGCGCATGGCCCAGAGAGCGGCGGGGATCAGATAGGCCAGGCTCTTGCCGACCCCCGTTCCCGCTTCGATCATCCAGTGCTTCCCCTCGTTAAAGGCCTGGACAACGGCCTGGAGCATGGCCACCTGCTGAGGGCGATGCTCATATTCGGGGAAGATCCGGGAGAGGGCGCCCCCGGGCTCCAGCAGCCGGGCTAGCTCCTCCCCATCGATCGGCCGGGGTTGGGGCCGGGGGCGCAGTGGCCGCGCCCGCACGGGAGGAGGGGTCAGATACGCTTCCGGGGTGGCCAGGCCCTTCGCTCGCAGTTGGGCACCGATGCTCTGATCCGTGAAGCGGCCCCGCTGCACGGTCCGCAATGCTTCTTCAAAGAAGCGCCGGGGTGGCCAGGGAAGATGGGCGGCGTGCCGGACGATCTCTTCCAGGATGGGCTCGGGCAGCTGACAGGCGCGCTCGAACAGGGCCAGGAACAGCCGGTGGGTCAGCCGGGCATCCTCCAGCGCCCGGTGGATCACTCCCACCGGAATCCCCAACTCCTGGGCCAGGGTGGAAAGCCCATGGCCGCCGGCGAAGGGGACCAGGATGGCCGCCAGCTCATAGGTATCCAGGGCATCATTTTCCAGGAAGAGGCCATGACGACGCAGGAACGCCAGATCCTGATCGATGGAGTGACCGACCAGGATCGCCTTCCCCACCATCGCCCGGAGGCGGGGCAGGACGGCCCGCAGCGGAGGCGCTTGCTCGGCTTCCTCCGGCCGGATCCCAGTGAGCTCGACCACGGAGGGAGGGATCGGCCGTTCCGGGCGAACCAAGGTGCTCCAAGCGTCGAGCACGATCTCCCCCCGGAACTTGACCACCCCGATCTCAATGATGGCATCGGTTTCCGGGTCCAGACCGGTGGTCTCCAGATCCAGGGCGACAAAGATCGAAGGCATGATCGCGTAAACCCCGCTTGATCTCCCCCGCGGGCTTCCGGAGCCATTCAACCCCTGCATGAAAAAGCCTGGCTGGGCAAACTATCCTGACCCAAAAAACAGGGGGTTGGGAACGAACCGGCGCAGCCTCCCCAACCCCCTCAGCTCATCTTCGGGCCTTCCTGACTTCAGAGGTCGATGGCGGTGGTCACCGCCTCTGCCAGCGTGGGGCCTGCACCGCCACGGGACATAGCCTCTATCCCACGCTTCTCGGCGTAATACCGGAACCCGGTCCCGGCCGGGATCAGACGACCGATGATCACGTTCTCCTTCAAACCGCGCAGCTCATCGATCTTGCCCTCCAGAGCCGTCCCAGCCAGCACCCGGATGGTGTGCTGGAAGGAAGCGGCCGACAGGAAGGAATCCGTCGCCAGGGCCGCTTTGGTGATGCCGAGCAGGACCTGCTGGGCAGTGGCCGGGCGCTTGCCCTCGGCAACCAGCCGGGCGTTGATGTCCTGGAGGATCAAACGATCCACCAGATCGCCGGGCAGGAAATCGGTATCGCCCGGGTTGATGATCTGGACCTTGCTCAGCATCTTGCGGATGATGATCTCGAAGTGCTTGTCATTGATGTTCACGCCCTGAGAGCGGTAAACCTTCTGGAGCTCGCTGAGCAGGTAGAGCTGCACGGCCTCACGTCCCAGCAGCCGCAGGATCCGGTGCGGGTTCTTGGGCCCCTCGGTCAGCGCGTCCCCAGCTTTCACCCGCTGCCCTTCTTCCACCAGCAGGCGGGCGGTGGCGGGCACCTCATATTCCCGCTCCTCCCGGAGCTCATAGACCACCTTCAGCGGCTCGCCCTTCTGGTAAACCACGCGCCCGCCGTGCTTGGCGGTGATCTGCTGCTCTCCCCGGCTGGCCAGCACCTGGCCTTCGACGACCTCCTGGCCATCCTCCACCTTGATCGACCAGTTGCCGGGGATCTCGTAGCTGTCTTCCTTCCGCTCGCTCTTCACAATGCGGATCCGCCGCCCTCCTTCTTCCGTGCGGTAGATGTGGACAATGCCATCGATGTCGGCCATCAGGCCCTCGCCCTTGGGATGCCGGCGGGCCTCGAAGAGCTCTTCCACCCGCGGCAGACCTTGGGTGATATCGGCCACGCCCGCCACGCCGCCCGTGTGGAAGGTCCGCAGGGTCAGCTGGGTCCCGGGCTCGCCAATGGACTGGGCGGCAATGATCCCTACCGCCGTTCCCACCTCCACCAGTCGGCCTGTCCCGAGATCGCGCCCATAGCAGAGGGCACAGACCCCATAGCGCAGCTGACAGGTCATGGGCGAGCGGACATACACCTCCTGAACGCCCGCCTTCTCGATGCGCTCCGCCAGCTCTTCGTCCAGGAGCCCACCGGTATCGGCGATCAGCGCGCCGGTCCGGGGATCGAAAACCGGCGCGGCAAGGACGCGACCGAAGATGCGCTCCCGCATGGTCTGGCCGCCGACATCGTCGGTGGCCCGGATCCAGATGCCAGAGCGGGTGCCGCAATCGTGGGCATTGATGATCACATCCTGAGCCACATCCACCAGGCGGCGGGTCAGGTAGCCGGCATCGGCGGTGCGCAAAGCCGTGTCGGCCAGGCCTTTCCGGGCGCCGTGCGTCGAGATGAAATATTCAATCGTGGTCAGCCCCTCCCGGAAATTAGAACGGATCGGAAGCTCAATGATGCGGCCCGTGGGGTCGGCCATCAGGCCGCGCATCCCGGCCAGTTGCGCCACCGGCTGGAAACCGCCCTTGGTGGCGCCCGAGAGGGCCATGATCGCCACGTTGTTATCCGGGCTCATCGTTTGCTTCACCGCTTCGGCGATCTCATTGGTCGCCCGCTGCCACAAGTCAATGACCCGGTTATAACGCTCCTCCTCTGTCAGCAACCCCCGCCGATACTGGCGCTCCACCTCCGCCACCAGAGCCTCGTAGCGGGCCAGCACATCCCGCTTGGCCGACGGGATAGGAAGGTCAGCCACAGCGATAGTCACACCCGAGCGGGTGGCATACCGGAAGCCGATGTCCTTCAGCCGGTCCACCATCTCCACCGTGGCCTCCGGTCCCAGCCACTGGAAGCACTGGGCCACCAGATCTTTGAGCCGGCCCTTGTCCATCGTTTCATTCACGAAACGCAACTCCACAGGCAATACCAGATTGAAGAGGGCGCGCCCGACCGTGGTCTCAATCAGGCGCCGGCGCGGCTTGCCATCGGGATACCGCTGGCCGTGTTCATCATAGACGGTATCCGTGTAGAGCCGGATCGGGGTGTGCAGCGAGATCTTGCCCAAATGGTAGGCCAGCTCAACCTCTTCCAGGCTCATAAAGACTTTGCGTGTCTCCGTCTGGCCGTTCGGAGGGATCATCGTCAGATAGTAGCAGCCCAATACCATATCCTTGGTAGGACCGACCACAGGCTCACCGTTGGCCGGTAGCAGCAGGTTTTTGCTGGACAACATCAGGTTCCGGGCCTCCCAGACGGCCATATCGGACAGCGGGATGTGGACAGCCATCTGGTCTCCATCGAAGTCGGCATTGAAGGCCGCGCACACCAGCGGGTGGATCTGGATCGCCTTGCCCTCCACCAGCACCGGCTCGAACGCCTGGATCCCCAAGCGGTGGAGGGTGGGAGCCCGGTTGAGGAGCACCGGCCGTTCCTTGATCGCCTCTTCTAACACCTCCCAGACCTCCGGCCGCTGGCGCTCGATCAGCCGTCGGGCGCCCTTAATGTTGGCCGCATAGTTATACCGGATCAGTTTGGCGATCACGAACGGCTTATAGAGCTCCAGAGCCATAGACTTGGGGAGACCGCACTGGTGGAGCTTCAGCTGCGGCCCCACCACGATCACCGAACGCCCGGAGTAATCCACCCGCTTGCCCAGCAGGTTCCGGCGGAAGCGCCCCTTCTTCCCCCGCAGCATATCGCTGAGGGATTTCAGCTCGCGACGCCCACGGCGGGACATGGCCTTGCCCCGCTGCGCGTTGTCAATCAGGGCATCCACCGACTCCTGGAGCATACGCTTCTCGTTGCGGATGATCACATCAGGGGCATTCAGCTCCAGCAGGCGCTTCAGACGGTTGTTCCGGTTGATCACCCGGCGGTAGAGGTCGTTCAGATCCGACGTGGCAAAGCGCCCGCCGTCCAGCTGAACCATGGGCCGCAGATCCGGCGGGAGGACCGGCAGGACCCTCAGGATCATCCACTCGGGACGGTTGCCGCTTCGCAGGAAGGCACGGACAATCTGAAGGCGCTTGATGGCCTTTTTGCGACGCTGTTTGGATTTGGCCTGCCGGATCTCCTGCCACAGCTCCTTAGCCATCTGCTCCAGATCCAGGCGCTGCAGGATCTCCAGGAAAGCCTCCGCCCCCATCTCTGCCTTGAAGACTTGGCCCCACTTGCTCTTCAGCTCGCGGTATTTGTTCTCCCCCAAGAACTGGAGGGGAGCGAGGCTCACGAGCTCATCGCGCTCCGCTTGAACTCGCTGACGCAAGGCCTCCACCTCACGGGCGGCCTGATCCTTCAAAGCAGCGATCTTCTCCTCGGCGGCCTCCCGCAGGGCCTTCAGGGTTTCCTCCGTTTTCGCCAGAGCCCGGGAGCGCTCCGCCGCCTCCTTCTCCTTAATCCGGTTCAGTTGCTCCTCCAGGATCCGCTTCAGGACGGCCAGATGCTCCCGAGTCACCGTCTCCCCGGCGTCCGCAATCACTTCGCCGGTAGGCTCGAAGACCACAGGGGCACGGATCGTCTTGCCCAGCCGTTCCTCCAGCCGGGCCTGGGTGCGCTGGGCCTCCCGCATGAGGGCTTCGACTTCGGCATCCCATTTCTCCTCAATGCGCGCTTCCCGATCTGCCAGCTTCTGCCGCTCCCGCTCCTCCAGCTTCTGAACTTTCGAGAGGAGCCCCTCAATTTCGTTCTGGTATTTCGCTTCAATGGCGCGACGTTCGCGTTCGAATTCCTCCTCCAGGCGCTTCAGAGCCCGCTGCCGTGCCTCCTCGTCAACGAAGGTGATCACATACTGGGCGGAATAAAGGACCCGATCCAGGTTACGGCGGGAGATGTCGAGCAGCAACCCCAGGTAAGAGGGAACGCGACGGGTATACCAGATATGGGCCACCGGGGCGGCCAGCGTGATATGCCCCATCCGCTCCCGGCGCACTGTCGCGCGGGTTACCTCCACGCCGCATTTCTCGCAGACAATGCCCTTATAACGGGGACCCTTATACTTGCCGCAGTAGCATTGATAATCCCGGGTGGGACCAAAGATCACCTCACAGAACAGACCATCCTTCTCCGGCCGCAACCGGCGATAGTTGATGGTCTCCGGCTTGGTCACCTCGCCGTAGGACCAGGAGAGGATTTGCTCTGGCGATGCCAGCGAGATCCGCAGGGCGCGAAATTCCTTAGCCTCCACAGGTGCCTCCTCTGAGGACAAGTCGCATCCCTATTTCAGTTTCAACAGTGAATTCAGGGGTGGAGCGGCCAGGCTCCCCCCATCCGGATCCCTTGTCCAGAAAACCGCAGGGAGATAATCATGACCATCGGCCAAATGCAGGCAAAATCTTCCCACCTCTCGATGACTATGAAAACCGAGCGGGATTTCAAATGGGGATCATCCGTCCGGATTACACCATGCTTTCCACACAATGGGAAGACAGGATGCTCCACCCTGGCCGGATCAAAAAGAGGCGATGCGCAATCGCTCTTCCTTCCTCTGATAAAAGACAACAAAAGATCCTTCCCTGGCGCTTCCAAGCCAGGGATTGGATCCTCTCCAACAAGGCTCGCACCGGAACTGGGTCTTCATGAGGGCTGCTTCTCACTATAGCGGGAAGGGAGGGTTTTGTCAAATTTGCCCCAGTGGGTATGGGGGGCGCCGAATCGTCCATCAGTGGAGCGGCGGGTTGGAGCGAAAGCATCTCCTGCCTGAGGGGATGTCCCTCTTGACCAGCGCGGGCCGCTTCAACAGCAATGCGAGGAAAGATCTTTTGGGGTCCAGCCGGGCGCGACTTCCGTTATAATGGGAGGGGATCGGGGATCGGCTTTGGCATCCGTAAATCGGAGAACCGAGGCTTCCGATGCGTCGCTGGCCTCCCATCGCCTGGAGCCTGTTGGGTCTGGTGGCCATGGCCCTGTTCGTGGCCTTCCTGGTCTTTCTTTACATGCACCCGGCTACCGCCGCGGTCCTGCGGGATATTTTGATCATCGCCCTCACCTTTCAGTTGATCCTGCTTGGCGCTGCGATGATCTTTCTGGTTTACCGTCTCATCCGCCTCGTCGATTGGTTGAAACAGGAGATCCAGCCGATCCTCCAGCGCGCCCAGGAGACGGTCGATACCGTATATGGGACCAGCGCCTTCCTGGGCCGACGTCTGGCCCGTCCGACCATTGAAGCGGCCAGTGTGGCGGCTGGCGTTGCTCAGGCGCTGCGAACGCTGATCCGCCTGCTGCGCAGCCGATCGAATTGATGGGAAGGCAAGGATGAGGATAACGATCAAGCTTTCAGTCTTTACGATGATGGAGGTGACTTATGGCGGAGCAAGAGCAGGGTGGAGCGTTCGGGGCTTTTCTGGCGGGGTTCCTGACCGGGGCCTTGGTGGGCGCGGTGGTGGCCTTGCTGTTTGCGCCCCGCTCAGGCGAGGAGACCCGACGGTTGTTACAGGAACGGGGGATTGAGCTGAAAACCCAGGCAGAGGAATGGACGACGCAGGCTCGCTCTCAGGCAGAGGCTGCTCTGATGGAGGCCCGCCGCCGGGCGGAGGAGGCAGCGGCGGAAGCGCGCCGCCGCGCGGAGGAGCTTCGGAAATGGCTGGAGGAAAGCCGGGCTCAGTTGGAGCAGATGATGGCCCAGCGTTCAGGCACCGCACCCTCAACAACCGGCGAATCCCCAGAGGGAACCGCATCCTGAAGGAGCACGCTGTTGGGCTCAACGGCGGATTGGGTACTGGTCTATGAGGCGGGGAACCTGATCGAGGGCCAGATGGTGCAGGCCCGACTGGAGCAGGAAGGAATCCCTGCCCGGCTTCGCTACGAAGCTATTCATACGCTGATCGCGTCCACCTTCCATCGGGTCGAGGTCCTGGTCCCGACCGAGTGGGCAGAGCAGGCCCGAGAGCTGCTGTCGCCGGGATCTCCCCCTCCCTTCGCAAATCGACCAGATTAGCCCAGAGCTTGGGAGCCCGACGGAGCGGCGAAAGCGCGAATCCCCTTCCCTGGGGGTCAAGGGGAACGCTCTCTTGTTTCCTTGGCCCCCGAAGCCTTTCGTCCAATCCTTCATAGCAACTCCGGATCTCCATGACATCAAAGTCCCTATCCCAGCCGAACCGCGAACGTGCCCAGCCCTGAACCCCCTGGAAAAGCCTCGTTGGGATTTCCGGGTTGACGTTCAGGCGGCCCCATGTTATGATCTTCTCCGACATCCTCTCCCAGGAAGGAGGAGCATATTTCCGCTCGGAAATATCGTGTCAATGAGGCAATCCGGGCGCGCCAGGTCCGGTTAATCGGCCCGGATGGAAAGCAGATCGGTGTGGTTTCCTTGATGGAGGCGCTTGCTGCGGCACGCCAGTATGGCCTGGATCTGGTGGAGGTCGCCCCCCAGGCCGACCCGCCGGTCTGCCGCATCATGGATTACGGCAAGTTCCTCTACGAGCAAGCGAAGAAGGAACGGGAAGCCCGCAAGGCGCTGAAACAGATCGTCGTGAAAGAGGTCCGCCTGCGGCCCACCACGGATCCCCACCACGTTGGATTCAAGGTGCGGGATGCCCGGCGTTTTCTCAACGATGGCAACAAGGTCAAGGTCCAGGTTCGGATGCGGGGGCGCGAGATGACGCACCTGCAGCTGGCTACAGAGATGCTCCAGCGTTTCGCGGAGCAGGTAGCCGATGTGGGCATGGTGGAAATCCCGCCGAGTATGGAGGGCCAGAGCATGGTGATGGTGCTGGCCCCCCTGCGTCGGAAGGGGGTGGCGCCGGCGGAACGGAAAGTGGAATCCAGCCCGGAGGTGATCGAAGGTGCCCAAGATTCGGACCCACAAGGCGACCGCTAAGCGGCTTCGCTATACCGGGAGCGGGAAACTGGTGCGCGCGAAGATCGGCCGCAGTCACTTGCGGCGCAAGCGTGCCAAACGCACCAAGCGGCTCTACGATGAGATGCTCCCAGTGACTGAGCCCTTCGTTTATAAGCAGGTGAAGCGGCTGGCCCCCTATCTGGACAAGAAAGATTAATGGGGCCAGGTGTTCTAGGTCTGAGGGCACCGCTGAAAGGGGCACCCCTGCTTTCCCGATAAAGCGGAAGTCGCATCCCTGGTCTCTTGGTAAGAGCTTCTGGGGAGAGAGCGCCTCAGCTCCCGAAATGGGCGCACGGCCGCGCCAGTCCTGAATTCCGCTGGAGAGCAGGGTGTCTCCGGCATCCTATCCTCAGCCGCATATCTTTTCGCACCTATAGGGGGAAGTTGCGATGACTCGTGTGAAAAGCAGCGTCACGAATCGCCGTCGCCACAAGAAGGTGCTGAAGATGGTGGAAGGCCAGCGGGGATCCCGCAGTCGGCATTACCGGCGAGCTCACGAGGCGATGATTAAATCCCTCGCTTACGCCTATCGCCATCGGCGGGAGCGCAAACGGGATTTCCGCCGTCTTTGGATTATGCGGATCAATGCCGCAGCCCGTCAGAACGGCCTCTCCTACAGCCGGTTGATGGCTGGGCTGCGGGCCGCCGGGATCACCCTCAATCGCAAGATCCTAGCGGATCTGGCGGTTCGGGATGCAGCCGCCTTCGCCCAGCTGGTCGAAACCGCTCGCCAGGCGCTGGGCCTTGCCTGATGGTTTGAATTCCCTGCCCGAACGCTTCGGGGGGAGAACGGAGCACCCCCGTCGCTCTGCCCCTCCCCCAATCGCCCTCTCTCCATGGGAGGAGGGCGGGAAAGTCCGGCAGAGGGGCCCTATCCCATTCCCATATGCTCCGGATCACCAGTCCCTCCAATGAGAAGGTCAAGCGAGTGCGGGCGCTCTTGGAACAGCGGAAAGCCCGCCGCACCTATCGGCAGATGGTTCTGGAAAGCCCGCGCCTGATCGATGAGGCCCTGCGTTTCAATGCTCATCATCCGGAATACCGCCTCCTTTTCGCGTTCTATGCGGATCCCACCCCCCGTGCTCAGGAGACCTTATCCCGCCTTCAGGCAGCCGGGGTGCCCTGTTATGAGGTCACCCCGGCGATCCTTCAGATGTGCACGGAGGCGGAGACTCCCCAGGGGGTGATCGCCGTAGCGCCGATCCCGGAACTCCCCTGGCCCGCCGCGCCGACCTTCCTGGTCCTCCTCGATCGGGTTCAGGAGCCCGGGAATGTAGGCGCTGTGTTGCGCAGCGCGGCGGCGGCGGGCGCGGAAGGGATGATCCTCCCGCCGGGGACTGCCGATCCGTGGCATCCGAAGGCGGTGCGGGCGGCCGCGGGCGCCCATTTCGTTCTGCCCGTGCGCCCGGCCTCCTGGACGGAAATCCCCGCTCTCCTGAAGGGCACCACCATCTGGCTCGCGACACCCGGAGGCACGCACACCTACCTGGAGGTGGACTGGCGGGAGCCTGTGACGCTGATCCTGGGGGGTGAAGCGGCAGGCCCCGGGCCGGAGGTGCACCATCTGTCCCATCGCACCGTGCGGATCCCGATGGCGCGGGGGATGGAGTCCCTCAACGTCGCCGTCGCCGCCGCCCTTCTCCTCTATGAGGTCGCCCGCCAGCGGGGATGGATCCTATGACCCGCAGGCCCTGCACCGTTTATCCAGATCCTATTCGGAAGCGTGAAGGGCCAGGCGGGCCGTCCGCGAGGGCCCACTGGACCGTGCGGGGAAAATCCAGTCGCATGCCTCCGTTCAAGAAATGAATCGGATTCGCTTGATTTTGGAACAAATGGCTCATGGGGGCGAGGCCATCGGCCGTCATGAGGGCAAGGTGGTGTTTGTTCCCTTCGGCATCCCGGGGGAGACCGTGGACATTGAAGTGGTGGAAGATCGGGGCTCCTACGCCCGGGGGCGGATCCGGGAGGTGATCTCCCCCTCCCCGGCGCGAAGGGAGCCACCTTGCCCCCATTTCGGGGAATGCGGCGGCTGTCATCTCCAGCATATGAGCTACGAGGCCCAGCTGCAATTTAAGGCGGAGATCGTTCGGGATCAGCTGCGCCGGATCGGGAAGATCGAGGACCCGCCGGTGCGCCCCACCATCCCCAGCCCCGATCCTCTGGGTTATCGCAATCAGGTCCAGTTTTCCGCAACCCCCGATGGCCGTCTGGGCTTTCAGGCGATGCGCTCCCATCGGGTGGTCCCCATCACCCGCTGCTGGATCGCCCATCCGATGCTCCAGGAACTGTATGAGGCGCTGGACATCGAGGGACTGGCCCTGCGGCGGCTCACGCTGCGATGCGGCGTTCGCACCGGGGATCGAATGGTGATCTTCGAAACCGAGGGGGATGAGCTGCCCATCCTGGAGACCGACCTGCGGGTCTCCTTGGTCCTGCTCACCGAGGATGAGCGGATCATCCCGCTGATCGGATTGGACTATCTCACAGAAGAGGTGGGCGGGTTCCTCTTCCGTATCTCAGCCTCCAGCTTCTTCCAGACCAACACGGCGATAGCGGAACAAATTGTCCATCGGGTGGTGGAGTGGGCCGATCTGCACGGGACGGAGGCTGTCCTGGATGCCTATTGCGGGGTCGGGTTGTTCACAGCGCACCTGGCGCCTTTCGCCCGACGGGTGGTCGGCATCGAAGCGCATCCGGCAGCCGTCGCCGACGCCCAACATAACCTGGCCCGGTTCCCCCATGTGGAGATCCAAGCCGGGACTGTGGAGGCGGTCGCCCCGACGCTGGAGGAGCCCTTCGACGTCTTGGTGGTGGATCCCCCCCGAACCGGATGCTCTCGGGAGGCCCTGGAAGCCCTCCTGCGACTGGCGCCCCGGCGCTGGATCTATGTTTCCTGCGATCCCGCCACCATGGCCCGAGACGCCCGCCGGATCCTCGATGCAGGTTACCAATTGCGAGAAGTTCAGCCGTTCGATATGTTCCCACAAACCTATCACATTGAGACCGTCTCGCTGTTCGAGAAAGAGGAATGATCTGCCCCTTGCCCCCATCATGGGGCCTCGCCCCGTCCCTCAGGCAACCGGTCCGCCCAGGGTTTCCGATTTTCCCCTAACCATCACCGGAAGCCACCCACGAAGCCGTTGCGGAGGAAATACACAGGCATTCGCGGATAAAATATTTTCTGGTTTGGATTCCCTCCGGGGGTTCCCCGATGGGCCGTCGGATCTATCTGGAAGATATCCCTCTAGAGGAAGCCTGGGCGCGCTTCCTTCAAGCGCTGGGAGAGGCCGGCCTGGATGGGCCGTTCTCCGGGGAGCGGGTTCCCCTGGATCAGGCGCTGGGGCGGATCACGGCAGAGCCCATCTGGGCCCGGTTGTCCGTCCCTCCCTATCCGGCTGCGGCGATGGATGGGTTCGCCCTCCGCGCCCAGGATACGATAGGCGCCACCGAAACTCAGCCGCGGGTGCTGCCCGTCCACCCGGCCGATGCCGGGGAGGGGGCCTGTTATGTGGATACCGGGGATCCCCTTCCGCCTTGGGCGGACGCGGTGGTCCCGGTGGAGCAAGTGCAATTCGACGCGGAAGCCCCTGAGCGGGCGACCCAGATCATCTTGTATCAACCGGTTGCCCCCTGGGCCAATGTCCGCCCGGTCGCTGAGGATATCGCCGCGGCCGAGCTAGTGCTGCCCGCTAATCATCGGCTGCGGCCTGTGGATCTGGGCGTCATCGCGGCATGTGGGTATGCGGATGTCTGGGTGCGCCGTCAGCCCCGGGTGGCCATCCTGCCCACCGGGACGGAGCTGATCCCCCCCGAACATGCCGCGGCGCAAGGGGTGCGGCTGGGGGAGATCATCGAGTTCAATTCCCTGATGCTGTCCGCTCAAATCCGCGAGTGGGGCGGACTTCCCACCCGCTTCCCGATCATCCCCGACGACTTCGATCGTCTCCTCGAAGCCACCCGGGAAGCGGCTCGCACCCATGATCTGGTCCTCATCAACGCTGGCTCCTCCGCAGGGCGTGAGGATTTCACCGCCCGGGTCGTCTCCACCCTGGGCACCCTCTTGGTCCACGGAGTGGCGGTGCGCCCAGGCCACCCGGTGATCCTGGGGATGCTCCAGGTGGATGGGCGGTCCATCCCGGTCATTGGGGTTCCGGGGTTCCCGGTCTCCGCAGCCCTGACCGGCGAGATCTTCGTGGAACCGTTGCTCGCCCGTTGGCTGGGCCGCCCGCCCTCACGGCGACCGCGCCTTTCCGCCGTGCTCACCCGCAAGCTGCTCTCCCCGCTGGGAGACGAGGAGTGGGTGCGGGTGACCGTGGGACGGGTGGGCGAGCGCTATGTGGCGGCGCCTCTCCCCCGCGGGGCAGGGGTCCTGTCCTCGCTGGTGCGAGCGGATGGGATCCTGCGGATCCCTCGATTTGTAGAAGGATACGATCAGGGCCAGGTGGTTTCCATCGAGCTTTACACCCCTATAGAGGAGATCGAAGGCACCGTCCTGGCCATCGGCAGCCACGATATGGCGCTGGATCTGATGGCCCAGTTTTTGGCGGAACGGTATCCCGGCCGGAGGCTCCAGAGCGCGAACGCGGGCAGTCTGGGAGGCCTGATCGCCCTTCGTCGGGGAGAATGCCATCTGGCCGGGTCCCACCTGCTGGATCCCGAAAGCGGCGAATATAATTTGCCCTATGTCCGCCGATATCTCGCTGGGATCCCGGTGGCAGTGGTCACCCTGGCGCACCGGGAGCAGGGCCTGATCGTCGCTCGGGGAAACCCTAAGGGGATCCGGGATCTGCAGGATCTCGCCCGGCCGGATGTGCGGTTCGTGAACCGCCAGCGGGGAGCGGGAACCCGGATCCTCCTGGATTATCATCTCCAGCGCCTGGGCATCGACCCCCGGGCAATTGTGGGCTACGAACGGGAGGAGCTCACCCATCTGGCCGTAGCGGCGGCGGTTGCCAGCGGCCGGGCAGATGTCGGCCTGGGGATCCGCGCGGCGGCCGCGGCGCTGGGGCTTGAGTTCATCCCCCTGGCGCTCGAGCGCTACGACCTGGTGATCCCGCTGGCCCTCTATGAGGATCCCTGGTTCCAGCCGGTGCTGGAACTCCTGCATGAGGCCCGGTTCCAAGCCGCGGTGGCCGCCCTGCCTGGGTATGATGTCCGGGAAATGGGACGGGAAGTGGCTCGATTTGCTGGATCGTAATCGATCATCTGGAGCCCGGCAGGGCAACCTCCTATGGTAGGAGGAGGATCACCATGGGCGATCCGACACCGTATCCCCGGCTTCGCCCGGTCGATCTGCGCTCCATCGTTCGCAATGGTCGCCGGTATGTGGTGGTACGGGACCCCCTCCGGCTCTCGGAACAGATGGTGATGATCCCACAATCCCTGGCGCCGGCGTTGGCCCTGTGTGACGGCACGCGAGATCTGCGAGCCATTCGCGCGGCGCTGATGGTGCGCTACGGCGTTCGAGTGGACGAGGAGGCCCTGCGCTCCCTGATCGCCACGCTGGATGAATTGTGCCTGCTGGAGAACGAACGGTTCCGGGAAGCCCAGGCCCGGGCTCTGGAGATCTATCGCCGGGCCCCCTTCCGCCCGCCTATGCTCGCGGAAGAGGTCTATCCGGAGGACCCGACGGCCCTGCGCCAGCTGTTCCGTCGTTTCGAAGAGGAAGCCCCAGGAGAGGATCCCGAGGAGGATGGACGCGGACTGGTGAGCCCCCACATCGATTATGCGCGGGGTGGACGGGTTTATGCCCGGGTCTGGCGGCAGGCCGCCCCGTTTGTGCGAGAGGCAGACCTGGCGATCATCCTGGGGACGGATCATTACGGAGAGGACCGATCGATCACGCTGACCCGTCAACACTACGCCACGCCCTTCGGCATGCTCCCCACGGCGCAGTCGATCGTGGAGGCCCTGGCTCAGGCGCTGGGGGAGGAAGCCGCCTTCGCCGGTGAGCTTCGCCACCGGGGGGAACACTCCATCGAGCTGGCCGCCGTGTGGCTGCATGCGACACGCGAGGGGAAACCGGTGGAAACGGTGCCCATCCTCTGCGGCCCCCTGATGTCCTTCATCCAGGAAGATCGGGATCCGATCTCCGATCCGGTGATCGCTCGTTTCGTTGAGACCATGCGCGCCGCCATCGCCGGGCGCCGGGCGGTGATCGTGGCCGCGGGGGATCTGGCCCATGTCGGCCCGGCTTTCGGCGGCCGCCCGCTGGATCTTCCAGGGCAGGCTCGCCTGAAGGCGGACGACGAGGCCTTGATCGAACGCATGGCCGCCGGGGACGCTGCGGGTTTCTTCGAGGAGATCCGACGGACCAAAGACCGCAACAACGTGTGCGGGGTCTCCCCGATCTACCTCGCCCTGCGCATCCTGGAGCCTACCATGGGGAAAAAGGTGGATTACGCCCTCTGCCCGGCGGATGAGCAGGGCACTTCGGTGGTTTCCATCTGTGGCCTCATATGGCGATGAGCGTCGAGGTTTCCCTTTTCTCGTTCCTGGCCGGCATGGGGCTCAGCTTCGGCCTCGGGCGGATGCTCCAGGTCCTCCTCCGGCCCTCTCGCCGGCGCCCGGATCCCCGCATGCTGCTTCTGATTCTCCTCGCCTTTGCGTTACGGGCGGGCTCCCTGACTGCCCAGTCCCTCTGGCGAGACGAGGTGGATGCGCTGCGATTCGGGCGGGATCTCTCGAGGGAGATCGCCGAGGCCTTCCGGCAGGGGGATCGGGCAGGATGGGAACGGGTGGCCGCGATACTGACTCGACCGGGCTTCAATGGGCCGCTCTATTTCATCGGGCTCTTCCAGTGGGTTAGCCTGGCCGGCGATTCGGAATTCGCCCTCCGGTTCCCATCGGTCTGGCTGGGGACTCTGGCGGTGGCCCTGGGGTTTGCCCTCTTCCGCCGATACCTGCCAGCCCCTGCCGCGCGACTCACCGCATGGTTCCTGGCAACAGCACCCTTCCTGGTCTGGTATGGCCAGGAGGCTAAGATGTATGCCCTCCTGGTGTTTCTCTTCCTGGCTGCTTGGGGCGCCCAGGAGGCCGCCCGTCGGGATCCACAGGGATGGGTGGAGGCCGCCCTATGGCTGCTCCTGGGGCTTTACAGCCATATCCTCTTTGCTTTGTTTCTCCCCGCCTTCCTCGCGCTAATCGGGATCCGAAAAGGATGGCCATGGAAAGCGCTGATCGGCGCAACAGCAGCCGGTCTCCTGTTGCTGATCGCGGATCTCCCTCTGCTGCGTTGGCAGATCCGTCAGGTGCTTCAGTGGGATGGAGGGATCCACCCGATCTGCGGGGAGACCGGCTTTCCGCGGGTGGCCCCATGGGATGGACTGGAAATGGTAGCCTGGGGGGCAGCGGTCGGGGTGTGGAGTGGGTTCCCGAGTTGGGGGCTTCTCCCTCTGAGCGCATGGATGATCCTGGGGGTCCTGGCCGGCCGGGTATCCAGGCGGGTGCGCGGCGTGCTGACGCTGTGGGCGTTGAGTCCGTGGGCCTTGCTTTCCATGCTCTCCCTCTGCCGTCCGCTCTTCGTGGAGCGCTATCTCATCGCGGCCATGCCCGCCTGGTTCGCCCTGGCAGCGATCGGCTGGGATCGGATCCCGGGTCGTGTCCAGCGAGCGATGGCCCTTGCCCTCGTTCTGGCCCCCATGACGATGGGCCTGTGGGCGCAGTCCGCCACACCCATCAAGTCGGATTTTCGGTCGGCGGCGCGCATCGTGGCCGCGGGTTACCGCCCGGGGGAGCTTATCCTGTTCCACATCGGCTACATTCAGTATGTGTTCGACTATTATTTCCGCCAGCCTTACGAAGGGGCATGGGCGCCAGCCACCAACTTCCGGACCCCGGAGGGGAAATACCGGCTGGGGGAAGCGGAGGTGGCGTCCCGGATGGCGGCCCTGGTGCAGGGCCGGAAAGGGGTCTGGCTGATTTATTCGGAAGCTTCTATGTGGGACGATCGGGATCTGGTCCGACGCTGGTTGGAAGCCCACGGCCAGCTGACCGGGCGCTGGGTGTTCCAGCAGGTGGAAGTACGGCGGTATGCGCTCCCGTAAAGATCCCATGGCCTTTCCCCCCAGTCCATTCCCGATGGTCCCTCCGCTCGCGCGCGGATCCCCTGGCAGGGCTTTCGCGGAGTGCGGGCGATCTTGGTGGCTCACATCTCATCACTCCCCTTGACCAACCGATCCGCGCATCCGGCGACGGGGGATCGCCTCATCCCAGCAACCGGATCAGCAGCTGGAGCGACCGCCAGTAGGCGCGGCGGAACGGCCAGGGCCAATCCGGTCCAGGGAGCAGCGGGGGGAAGGCGCGGGCGCCAGGCTGCCGCCACAGGTTGTCCCAGCCGCTCGCATCCCAGAGCAGGTCGGCCCCCGGCAACCCCGCCGCCCGCACTTTGGGATCCGGGTTCCAGCCATTGTTCGCCAGGATATTGTCGTGAATCCAGTTCCGCTCGGGGATGGCACCGACATCGAAAACCGTCCCCTTTGGGAAAACCTGGTATAGCCCGACCACGGCGATGCCTACGGAAGCGTTGTCTCGGATCTCATTGCCGGTCACCTCGGTCTCATCCGCCGCCATGATCAGGATCCCGGTCCCTGAGGGCACGTTCCCCACTATCGCGCCCGGTTTCGCAAAGTTGGGCCCGTTGTTCCGGATGATGCGATTGCCGACGATCCGGTTATGGGAGCCCACTTTGGATTCGAGGTTGGGGAGGACGAAGACCAAGATGCCGGCGGTGTTGTCGTGGGCGTAATTGTTCTCCACCGTGATGGCCACCGAGTTCTCCACCTCGATGCCACTGACGTTGCCATAGGCCTCGCTATCGCGGATGAGGCCGTTGCGGGATTGGCCGATGTAGATCCCGGTGTCCCATGCCCCGGTGGCCACCACCCGCTCGATGAGGATATCCTCGCTCCCCACCGGATACACACCGTAGGCGCCCGTGTTCTCCGTCACCACATCCCGGATCACGATCCCCCGCGCCCCCGGCACCACGATCCCATTGTTGGTGTAGTTGCGCACGATCAGGTTCTCCACGGTAAAGCCATCCCGGGTGGCGATGATGCCATCCCCCAGTATGCCCCGGCCGTCCAGGATGGGCCGCTGGCCATCCCGTGAGATTCCCCGCAGGGTGAGGTTCTCCGTCTCCACTACCAGGGCCTCGTGGTAAAGACCCGGCTCGAGCAGGACAGTATCCCCGGGCCCGGTTCGATCGAGCACAGCCTGGATCGATTCCCCGGGACGCACCACCCAGGTCCGGGGTTCGCGGGGCGGCTCTGAAAAGCCCGCCATGCCGGTGTTGAACCGGGCCGCGATCGCTCGCGCCGGGTTCTCCAGACGGGAGACTACAGGCAGGCCTGAGGGCACGGCCTCGGGAATCGGTGGAAGGGCGGATTCATCGGTCAGCGCATAGAGGAACGCCACCAGGTCCGCCCGCTCCTCGGGGCTTAGGCGGAACGGCTGGATCTTGGCATCGAGGTTGGGGAGATCCATCCCCCGCCCGCGGCCGCCGCCATCTTTGTAGAAATCGATCACCTCATCGAGGGTCGCGAAGGCCCCGTTATGCATATAAGGAGCGGTCAGGGCGACGTTGCGCAGGGTTGGCACCTTAAAGGCCCGCTCATCCCGGGGCGAGCCGGTGATCTCCGCCCGCCCTCGATCCGCTGGCATCCCGGGGAGATCCGGCACCCCGATCACCCGGAAGTCCGAGGAGCCAAACAGGGGAGGGGTGTGGCATTCAAAGCACCGGGTGCGCCCAGAACGGAACAGGTTCAGGCCGCGGCGCTGGGCCGGCGTGAGCGCCCCCTCATCCCCCATCGCGAAACGGTCAAAGGGGGCGTTCTGGCTGACCAGTGTGCGCTCGAAAGCCGCAATGGCCTTCGCGATGTTCTCAAAGGTCACCGCCGAGCCATCCCGTCCCCCAAAGGCCCGGTCGAACCGCTCCCGATACTCCGGGATCGCCCGGAGCTCCTGAACCAGGCGGTCCGGCTGTTCCGCCATCTCCTGGGGATCCGTCAGGGACATGCGAGCTGCCTCCTCCAGGGAGGAAGCCCGGCCATCCCAGAACAGCCGCCGGAGGTAGCCCACGTTCCACAAGGTGGGGGCGCCCCGGCGCATGGGCTGGCCGTCGGCGCCGATGGAGCGCCCCTTTCCATCCGTGAACCCGAGATCGGGATGATGGCAGGTGGCACAGGATCGGCGATTATCCCCCGAGAGGAGAGGGTCATAGAATAGCAAGCGGCCCAACTCCACCTTCTCCGGGGTCTGGGGGTTATCCGGAGGAACCGGCATCTGGGGGAAGGGTCGCCGAAGCGCCCCCATCGCGCCCGGCATCCCATCCGAGAAGCCCCCCGGGGGCAAATCCGGGGGCACCGGCCAGAAGGCGGCGATGAGGAACAGCAGAACCAGAACCAGCAGCCCCCCGCCACCCAGGTAAAGTCCAATGCGTTTCATGGCAACCCC